>NZ_AP025524.1:4800000-6264831 GCF_022179425.1 Mycobacterium sp. 20KCMC460 | reverse complement strand
GCTGGGCATTGACACTGAACTCCGCCATCGTTCCTCCTGGGCCTACGACTGTCCGGGCTGCTGCTGCTGGATGTTGATGATCACGAACTCGGCTGGGTAGAGCGGTGCGAAACCCACCAAGACGTTCACGATGCCCAGAGCCACCTGATCCGGGGGGTTGTTGTTGACGTCGCACTGCACCAGGTAGGCGTCGGCGGGTGTGGAGCCGGCGAACGCCCCTTTGCGGAACAGGCCCTGCATGAACGCGGTGACGTTCAGTCGCAGCGACGACCACAACGGCTCTGCGTTGGGCTCGAACACCGCCCACTGGGTCCCGCGGCGCAGTGACTCCTCGATGAATAGGGCGAGCCGGCGCACCGGCAGGTACTTCCACTGGTTCTGGGCCTGGTCGGCGCCCACTGTGGTTCGCGCACCCCAGATCACCGGCCCGGCTGCGGGCATGGTGCGCAACCCGTTGACCGCCAGCGGGTTGATGGTCCCGCTCTCACCGTCGTCGATGTGCGCGGTGAAGTCGGTGATTCCGGTGATGGCGGCGGCGGTACCGGCCGGCGCCTTCCAGACGCCGCGGCCGCTGTCGGTGGCCGCCCATACGCCTGCCACCGCGCCGCAGGGCCCGACGGTGATGGTGGCGCCGGTGTTGTCGGGGAGCGTGAGGTTGGGGTAGTAGACCGCCGCATTCGCGCTGGGTGTCAGCGGTGGATTAGTGCTGATGGCGTGGAAGTCGAGGGGGGCGACCGACGCCCATTCCTTCGGCGGATCGACGATCAGCATCGCCCGCTGCGGCACGCAGAACGCGGCGGCGGGCTCAAGAATGGTGGTCGGATCGTAGGTGTTCGCGGGATCGACCGGAAGGCAGAGGATGTTGAAAATATCGGCCTTCGTCAGCGCGTAGATACCGGTTTTCTTGGCGGGGTCGCCGAGCGGGACGGGAGGCTGTGCATCGGCGTCGTCGGCGGGGTCCGCTGGGGCTGCGGGTTTCGGCGCCGCGAACTGTGCGCCCGGGGTCGACGTGCCCGGTACGGACGTGCCGCTCGGTGTGTTCGAGGGGGCCTTGGTCCATCCATTTGTCGCCGCGGGAGTGACCAGTCGCGATCCCGCCAGCAGCGTCGGCAGGTACTGAGGTGTGCCCTTGATCAGATTGGCCCCCGCGTAGACCTCCTGCGACACCACCTGGGCTCCCGAGGTCGATTGCTGCACCTGCCGGATGGTCAGGTTGAACTGGTTGACCGCCGGATTGACTAGGGCCGTGGTATCGACCGTGGCCCACAGGTTGGTTCCCCAGGCGCCCGGCGAGCTGGCCTGAAGCGTGATGTCGGAGGACAGCGAGAGGGAGGCCACGGAGTAATTCGTGGTGTCGCTTGGGTTGTCGGCGCGCACGATCAACGCGGTAGCGCCTCCGTTGAGGAAGAACAGGTAGACGGCGTAACTCATCGGCCAATCGCTGTCCAGGCCGCCGAACTGGTTCTCGTAGTCCGCCCAGCAGTTCACTTGGAACGGGTAGTCGACTATGCCCTGCGGGGCGAGTCCTACAAACGCAGCAACGGACGTCGGCACGCCCACGATCGGCCGCACGGGATTCGGCAGTTCATTGACGTATACGCCTGGATAGGTAAGAGGTAATGGCATATTGCTCCCCCTTGTTCGGGAAGCTCAGCGACGCCTGGGACGGCTGTTGCTCCGAGCTCCAGTGGTATTGGGCGCCCAGGCCGTGTCGCCGTGCAACATTTGGGTCCGCTCAGCGGACCGTGTGAGTTAGCCCTGAGTCAGGCCGGGGTGGGCGATGACAACGGCGTTGCTCCAGAGCAACCCGCCATCGCCGTACGGATCTAATCGATGGTCGGTCGCGGTGATCTGCGCCTCGCCCGCAATCACGGCCTCGTGCAGGGCGGCAGACAGGTGTCCGTTCGGATCGGCGGTGTAGGTGAGGTAGTCGACGACGTCCTCGCCCGTGGTGAAGATCCGGAGGGTCACCGAGCGGCCGGGCAGGAATCCGCTGCCCGTGATCAGCACGGGTCCAGGAGCGGTGTTGATCACTGGTGTGTTCGGGTAGGCCGACCTCTTTCGGGGTGGCGGTACCTCAGAGGGCATGATCGGCGCTCCGGTTGATCTTTGCCATGCAGTTCGTAGCCCAGGTCGGCTGCGTTCTCCATGTCAGTTCCCCGAGGTTGCTCACCCCACACCCGCCACAATGATGAGACAAGTAAGCGTTCCGCTCAGCGGACCGCCGCCCGTCCTTCAGGGCAACGCGGCCTCGATCCGGCGGACCGTGCGCAGCACCAGTTCACCGAGCTTCGGGGATGGGCCAGCCGCGTACTCGAGAGCGAAGACCGCGCCCAGACATTCGCCGTGACGGTTCCGCACCGGAGCCGACACTGAACAGGTCCCGGGCATTGTGTCCTGAAGGTCGGACACGGTCGCGCGTACATCGAGGAGCTGCTCGCGAAGTTGTTGCCATTCGTGCGACTTCCAGCAGGACGGGGGTGGGGGATCCCCGGGTCGCACTGCGTAGAGGATTCGGCCGGCGGCCGTGCGAGCCACGGTTTCTCGGTCGAGCGCATCGGGGTAGAAGGTGCAGCCTCGCCGCGCCGTGGCGGCTATCACCCGCAGTCTGTCGCCGTAGAGAACGACCAGCGCCGACATTTCGCACGCTGAGCTGACGGCCAAGTCGTGCACCGGGGCATGGGCGATTTTCCTCAGCTCGGGGTCAGGCTGCCAGTGTTGGCCGATGCGCCCGAGCCGTGGCCCCACGTAGTAGCGCTGCCCGACTCGCTGCGCGGCACCGAGCTCGACGAGTTGCTCCGCGAGCCGGTGCGCGGAGGTCTTCGCCAGACCACTTACGCGCGCCAGAGCGGTGAGCCCCAACCCGTCGTCGGCTTGAGCAAGCGCTTCGAGGAGCGTAAACGCACCGGCAAGCACGCCACGGCCGGGAGATTTATCGGCGGGCTCGGCGACCAATCCCGGACAGTCGGTGCCAGCGGTCCCACCTGTGACGGCCGGTGCTGGACCGGTGACAGGCGAGTAGAGCCGCGGAATGATGCCGCTCATAATTTGGCCGCCATCAAAGCAGTGAGACGGAAAGGCTTCCTCACCATAAGCTTGCACCGATAGGTGCGCAACAGCCGATCGTCCGTGCCGAGCCGCCCCAAGTATTCTGTGCTTACTCGATCGCACCCAGTGCGGCCAATCCGAACGAAAGAATTGACAGTGGCGCTCGTCGTGCAGAAGTACGGCGGATCCTCGGTGTCCGACGCCGACCGGATTCGCCGCGTTGCCGAGCGGATCGTGGAGACCAAGAAGCAGGGCAACGACGTCGTCGTGGTGGTCTCTGCGATGGGGGACACCACCGACGATCTGCTGGATCTCGCCCAGCAGGTGTGCCCGGTCCCGCCGCCGCGCGAACTCGACATGCTGCTGACCGCCGGCGAGCGCATCTCTAACGCTCTGGTCGCGATGGCGATCGAATCGCTGGGTGCCCACGCCCGCTCCTTCACCGGCTCGCAGGCCGGGGTCATCACCACCGGCACGCACGGCAACGCCAAGATCATCGAGGTCACGCCCGGCCGGCTGCAGGCCGCGCTTGCGGAGGGGTGCATCGTTCTGGTCGCCGGATTCCAGGGCGTCAGCCAGGACACCCGCGACGTCACCACGCTGGGCCGCGGCGGCTCGGACACCACCGCCGTCGCGCTGGCCTCGGCGCTGGGCGCGGATGTCTGCGAGATCTACACCGACGTCGACGGCATCTTCAGCGCCGACCCGCGCATCGTCCCCAACGCCCGCAAGCTGGACACCGTCACCTTCGAGGAAATGCTGGAGATGGCGGCCTGCGGCGCCAAGGTGCTGATGCTGCGCTGCGTCGAATACGCCCGCCGCTACGACCTTCCGGTGCACGTCCGGTCGTCGTACTCGGACAAATTAGGCACCGTCGTCGTCGGATCGATCAAGGACATACCCATGGAAGACCCCATCCTGACCGGAGTGGCCCACGACCGCAGCGAGGCCAAGGTGACCATCGTCGGCATCCCCGACATCCCCGGTTACGCCGCCAAGGTGTTCCGGGCCGTCGCCGACGCCGACGTCAACATCGACATGGTGTTGCAGAACGTCTCCAAGGTCGAGGACGGCAAGACCGACATCACCTTCACTTGCGCACGCGACAGCGGACCGACCGCCGTGGCCAAACTGGACTCGCTCAAAGAGGAGATCGGTTTCACCCAGCTGCTCTACGACGACCACATCGGCAAGGTGTCGCTGATCGGTGCCGGCATGCGCAGCCATCCTGGCGTCACCGCGACGTTCTGTGAGGCCCTGGCCGCGGTGGGCGTCAATATCGAGCTGATCTCCACTTCCGAGATCCGCATCTCGGTGCTCTGCCGGGACACGGAATTGGACAAGGCTGTGGTGGCGTTGCATGAGGCGTTCGGCCTCGGCGGTGAGGAGCAGGCCACGGTGTATGCGGGGACGGGGCGCTAATGGTCGCCATCGGTGTAGTGGGTGCCACCGGTCAGGTGGGCCAGGTGATGCGCACGCTGCTCGACGAACGCGACTTCCCGGCCTCGTCGGTGCGCTTTTTCGCCTCGGCCCGCTCGCAGGGTCGCAAGCTGCCGTTCCGCGGCCAGGAGATCGAGGTCGAGGACGCCGAGACGGCCGACCCGACAGGCCTGGACATCGCGTT
Organism: Mycobacterium sp. 20KCMC460; assembly: GCF_022179425.1. Taxonomy (NCBI): domain Bacteria; kingdom Bacillati; phylum Actinomycetota; class Actinomycetes; order Mycobacteriales; family Mycobacteriaceae; genus Mycobacterium; species Mycobacterium sp. 20KCMC460. The sequence goes on along the minus strand of NZ_AP025524.1, from coordinate 6,260,159 downwards.
GTTCTCCGCCGGCGGAGCGATGTCGAAGGTGCAGGCGCCGCGGTTCGCCGCTGCCGGGGTGACGGTGATCGACAACTCGTCGGCGTGGCGCAAGGATCCCGACGTGCCGCTGGTGGTCTCCGAGGTGAACTTCGAGCGCGACGCGCACAACCGACCCAAAGGCATCATCGCCAATCCGAACTGCACGACCATGGCCGCGATGCCGGTGCTCAAGGTGCTGCACGAGGAAGCCGGGCTGACCCGCTTCATCGCGTCTTCCTACCAGGCGGTTTCGGGTAGCGGCGTAGCCGGGGTGGAGGAGTTGGCGACCCAGGCGCGCGCGGTGATCGACGGAGCGGAACGTCTGGTGCACGACGGCAGCGCCGTCGACTTCCCGGCCCCCCGCAAATACGTCGCCCCGATCGCGTTCAACGTGGTGCCGCTGGCCGGGTCGTTGGTGGACGACGGCTCCGGCGAGACCGACGAGGACCAGAAGCTGCGTTCGGAGAGCCGCAAGATCCTGGGCATTCCCGACCTGCTGGTCAGCGGAACCTGCGTGCGGGTGCCGGTTTTCACCGGGCACTCGCTGTCCATCAACGCCGAGTTCGCCCGACCGATCTCGCCGGAGCGGGCGCGCGAGCTGCTCGACGGCGCCCCGGGTGTGAAGCTGGTCGACGTACCGACCCCGCTGGCCGCCGCGGGCATCGACGAATCGTTGGTCGGCCGCATCCGCCAGGACCCCGGGGTTCCCGACGGGCGTGGTCTGGCGCTGTTCATCTCGGGAGACAACCTGCGTAAAGGCGCCGCGTTGAACACGATCCAGATCGCGGAGCTGCTGGCTGCGCAGTTGTAGAACAATTCAGACGGTTTTCAAACGAATATCAAACCTTCTCGCCATCTTCCTCATAGGGTTAGGGCGTCGTGATCGGGCGCACGTGGGGAGGTCCAACTCGTGAACTTCTTGATTCTGCCGCCGGAGATCAACTCCTTGCGCCTGTTCACCGGTGCTGGATCGGCACCGATGTTGCAGGCCGCCGCGTCCTGGGCGGGTCTGGCCGAGGAATTGGACTCCGCCGCCCGATCTTTTTCGTCGGTGGTCTCCGGATTGAGCGGTCAGGCCTGGCAGGGCCCGGCGGCAGCGGCGATGTCCGCCGCCGCGGCGCCTTATGCGAGTTTCCTGACCGCCGCCTCGGCGCACGCGGGTTCGTTGGCCGGCCAGGCCGATGCGGTCGCCGGTGTGTTCGAGAGTGCCCGGGCGGCGATCGTGCATCCGCTGGAGATTGCAGCGAACCGAAATGCGTTGGTGCAGTTGGTCAGATCGAATTGGCTGGGGTTCAACGCGCCCGCAATCGCCACTGTCGAGGCGTTCTATGAGCAGATGTGGACCAGGGATGTCGCCGCGATGTTCGACTACTACACCGGTGTGTCCGCGGCCGCCGCGCAGTTGAGCCCGGCGCAGAGTGTGCTGCAGAACCTGTTGAGCGGTCTGCCCAACGTCGGGATCGGCAACAAGTCCGGCACCGGCAACCTGGGCAACGGCAACACCGGTAGCGCCAACATCGGCAGCGGGAACAAGGGCAGCGGCAACTTCGGCGGCGGAAATCTCGGCGATGCCAACGTCGGCAGCGGCAACATCGGCAGCGCCAACTTCGGCAGCGGAAATATCGGCTCGGGCAATATCGGTATGGGCAACAGTGGACCGTTGGGCGCCGGAGGGCCGTTATCGCCGATCCCGTCAAAGGGGAACAACAACGTCGGATTGGGCAACACCGGCAACAACAACCTCGGCATCGGCAATACCGGCAACGGTAATCAAGGGGCCGGTAACACCGGCAATAACAACATCGGTTTCGGGCTGACCGGGAACAACCTGATCGGAGTCGGCAGCGCGTACTACAACTCGGCAACAGGCCAGTTCGTCCTCGCCGGCTTGAATTCCGGCACCGGCAATATCGGCTTCGGGAATTCCGGTTCCAACAACATCGGGTTCTTCAACTCCGGCTCGGGCAACATCGGCATCTTCAACTCCGGTGTCGACACGTCCGGCGGATATGGGGTCCATACCGCGGGGATAGGTAACTCTGGCACCGCCAACATCGGCCTCGGGAACTCCGGAGCCGGCAGCTTCGGCTTCGGCAACGGCGGGAGTGTGAACACCGGCATCGGCAACGGCGGCAGTTTCAACACCGGCTTCGGCAATGGTGGCCCCACCAACACCGGGTTCAGCAATTCCGGCGGTGCAAATACCGGTAGCGGCAACTCCGGCAACATCAACACGGGATCGTGGAATTCGGGCGCGGTGAACACCGGATTCGGCGTCACCACAGACTCCGGTGAGACGGTGTCGGGCTACGGCAACAGTGGCTATTTCGTCTCCGGCTTCAACAATTCCATCAGCCCGGCTCCGAGCACCGGTGGCAGTTCTGGCTTCGGAAATTCGGTGGCGGGTGGTTCGGTGCACAGCGGATTCACGTCCGGTTTCTTCAACACCGGAATTTCTGAGCTGTTCTTGGGCCTGCCGATTGGTGATGCCAGCGGGTTCCTGTCGGGCTTGTTCAACAGCGGCACCGGGGTAGCGGGAATCCTCACCACCAACGTGGGCCGGCTGCCCTATTGAGCGGGCACGCGCTCATAGCTGCTACATAAGTTCTCCATAGCGATCACTACTGGTTGCCCCGCCATCATCTGTGTCATGAGCGAAATTTCTGACACCCCAACCACGCGGACCTCTACCGCGGTAGCAACGCCTCCGGCAACCGAAGTGCACGAGCACAGGACACCCAGGGTCTTCAAGGCCGCCGCCTGGGTCGCCATCGTCGCCGGCATCACCTTCGTCGTCTCGGTCATCTTCTTCACCGGTTTCCGGCTGGGGCTGATGGCTGGGCACGGCGGCGGCCACCACCACGGTCATCACCACAAGCACGCGATGATGCATCACGGCGGGTTCCCCGGCAGCGGATTCCGCGGCGGCGGCAGCCCCGAAGTGGGTCCGGGCGGACCCGGCGGCGCCGGCGGCCCGGGCGGGCCGGCCCAGGTGCCGTCGTCCGTCTCGCCTTCGGCCACTCCGTCCCCGGCTCCCGGCCGCTGATCAAACCTGTCACCGATAGCCCGGCGCTCACTCGAGCGCCGGGCTACATCAATTCATGGCAACTTTGCGGTAGCAGCCCTTTACCTCGTCGCGGCGCTGAGCAATGCTCGAAGACATGAGTGATGCAGCACCACCGCCAGCCGCGCCAGCTCCGCCTGCTTACGCCGAGCCCGTGCCCCCGCCTTACCGGGAAAAGCCCCCCCGGCTCTACGCGGCAGCGGCGTGGGTGGTGATCGTCGCCGGCACCATCTTCATCGTGTCGACCCTGTTCATGGTCGGTGCCGCACTTCTGTGGGGCGGAAGCTGCCACCACCGTCACTGGCATCACCATCACGGCTACTACGCACCTGAGGGCCCCGGCGGCCCCGGCTACCAGTACCGATTCCCAGGGCCGCCGCCTCCGGGCATGGGCCCGGGATTCCCGGGCGGACCGGGCGGACCGCCGAGTTCCGGGCCTGCTCAGTCGCCCACTTCCCCCCCGAGCGCACCCCCGACCCCGCCGGGCCGCTGACTGCGCCGTTTCGGCGCGGGGTTGACGGGTAACCCAGTGATGTCGGCCGGATTCGGCGAGTTGCTCCGCGTCTGTCGTCAAATACCGTGCCGCTCTTGACCTTCCGTTAACACAGCCCAGTTAAAGGAGGTAGCGAGATGACGGAGCGCTACACCACCACCGATGCGGGCGCCCCCGCTCCCAGCGACGAGCAGTCGTTGACCATCGGGCCCGACGGGCCGATTCTGCTGCAGGATCACTACCTGATCGAGCAGATGGCGCAGTTCAACCGTGAGCGCATCCCGGAGCGTCAGCCGCACGCGAAGGGCGGCGGCGCGTTCGGTCAGTTCGAGGTGACCAACGACGTCAGCCAGTACACCCGGGCCGCGGTGTTCCAGCCGGGCACCAAGACCGAGATGCTCGCCAGGTTCTCGACGGTGGCCGGCGAGCGGGGCAGCCCAGACACCTGGCGCGACCCGCGCGGCTTCGCGCTGAAGTTCTACACCAGCGAGGGCAACTTCGACATGGTGGGCAACAACACCCCGGTGTTCTTCATCCGCGACCCGATGAAGTTCCAGCATTTCATCCGCTCCCAGAAGCGCCTGCAGGCCAGCAACGTTCGTGACCACACCATGCAGTGGGACTTCTGGACTCTGGTTCCGGAGTCGGCACATCAGGTGACGTGGCTGATGGGGGACCGTGGTATCCCCAAGAGTTGGCGGCACATGAACGGTTACAGCAGCCATACCTACAGCTGGATCAACGCGAGCGACGAGATCGTCTGGGTCAAGTATCACTTCATCACCGATCAGGGCATCGATTTTCTGACCCAGGACGAGGCCGACCGGCTGGCCGGGGAGGACGGCGACTACCACCAGCGGGACCTGTACGAGTCGATCGAGGCCGGCAATCACCCGTCCTGGACGCTGAAGGTCCAGATCATGCCGTTCGAGGACGCCAAGACCTATCGGTTCAACCCGTTCGACCTCACCAAGGTGTGGCCGCACGGTGACTATCCGCTAATCGACGTCGGCAAGATGACGCTGAACCGCAACGTCACCGACTATCACACCGAGATCGAGCAGGCTGCCTTCGAACCGAACAACATCGTGCCCGGGACCGGGTTGAGCCCCGACAAGATGCTGCTGGCGCGCGGGTTCTCCTACGCCGATGCGCACCGCGCCCGCCTCGGCACCAACTACAAGCAGATTCCGGTCAACACGCCGAAGGTGGAGGTGAACAGTTACTCCAAGGACGGCGCGATGCGGATGAAGAACGTGTCCGACCCGGTGTATGCGCCGAACTCCTTCGGCGGGCCGCACGCGGATCCGCGCCGTGCCGCCGAGGTGCGTTGGTTTGCCGACGGCGAGATGATCCGCTCGGCGTACACGCTGCGCGCCGAGGACGACGACTGGGGACAGGCGGGCACGCTGGTGCGCGAAGTGCTCGATGACGAAGCCCGGGATCGGTTGGCTACCAACATCATCGGCCATGTTTCCAAGGGCGTGAAGGAGCCGGTGCTATCGCGGGTGTTCGAGTACTGGCGCAACGTCGACCCCGATCTGGGCAAGAAGGTCGAGGAGGGGGTGCGGGCGAACCTCGGCTGATCCGCTGGGCCGCGCCGAGCCAGTAGACGGTCCGGAAATTGGGTACTTGTCTACCCCGTGCACCCAAACCGTACGGGAATATGTCGGACCCATCTGCAAGATGTAGTGATGGTGGTTATCGTTCCGATAGCTGCGCGCCCAGCGCCTAGCTGCCCCGGAGGGAGCGTGACATGACACGCATCGCCACCACCACCGCTGCGGCGCCGCAGCTGGAACTGATCGACACCGAGCTGACCGGCTCGGCGGCCGCCGCCCGGCACATCGCCGAAGGATGCTTGGTCGACGGTCCGGTGGGCAGGGTGGGCCTGGAACTCGAAGCGCACTGTTTCGACCCTGCCGATCCCCGCCGCCGGCCGGGTTGGGACGAGATCTCCGACGTCATCAAATGGCTGCGCCGGCTGCCCGGCGGTAGCAACATAACGGTGGAACCCGGTGGCGCGGTGGAACTTTCGGGTCCGCCCGCCGACGGTGTGCTGCCGGCTATCGCGGCCATGCGCACCGACCAGGCGGTGCTCGGCTCCGCATTCGCCGATGCCGGGCTCGGCTTGGTTTTCCTAGGCGCGGACCCGCTGCGGCCGCCCGCTCGGATCAACCCGGGCGCTCGCTACCGCGCCATGGAGCAGTTCTTCGCCGCCAGCCACAGCGGCGCAGCAGGTGCGGCGATGATGACCTCGACAGCATCGATCCAAGTGAACCTGGACGCCGGGCCGCGGGCGGGCTGGGCGGCCCGGGTGCGGCTGGCCCACGCTCTGGGGCCGACGATGGTCGCGATAGCCGCCAATTCGCCGATGTTGAGCGGCGAGTTCTCCGGGTGGCAGTCGACCCGTCAGCGGGTGTGGGGCCAGATGGATTCCGCGCGCTGCGGGCCGATCCTGGCCGTCAGTGGCGACGACCCCGGCACCGACTGGGCCCGGTACGCGTTGAAGGCCCCGGTGATGCTGGTGCACGCTCCCGACGCCGTGCCGGTGACGCATTACGTGGCGTTCACCGACTGGGTGGACGGCCTGGTGCAGCTCGGGGACCGCCGCCCCACCGTCGCGGACCTGGAGTATCACCTGACCACGCTGTTCCCGCCGGTCCGGCCGCGGCAGTGGCTGGAGGTCCGCTATCTGGACAGCGTGCCCGAGGCCATCTGGCCCGCGCTGGTGTTCATGCTGACCACCCTGCTCGACGACCCCGTCGCCGCCGACCTGGCGGCCGAGGCGGTCGAGCCGGTCGCCACGGCCTGGGACACCGCGGCCCGGCTTGGTTTGCGTGATCGCCGGTTGTGGGCGGCCGCCAACCGGTGTGTGGCGATCGCGGCTGAGCGGGCGCCCGAGTCGCTGGCAGACGGGATGCAGCGGTTGATCGCCGGTGTCGAAGCCGGCCGCTGCCCGGCGGATGACTTCGCCGACCGGGTGGTGGCGCACGGCATCGCCGCAACGGTTGCCCGGGCAGCGGTAGGGGAGCTGTGATCGCACGGCAGCGGCTTGCCGACGACCTGGAGCGGGCGCGCGACCGCACCTTGCGGTTGGTTGATTTCAGCGACGACGAACTGCGGCGGCAGTACGACCCGTTGATGAGTCCCCTGGTGTGGGATCTGGCGCACATCGGTCAGCAGGAGGAGCTGTGGCTGTTGCGGGGCGGCAATCCGGATCGGCCCGGGATGCTGCCCCCGCAGGTGGAAGGGCTGTACGACGCGTTCGTGCACTCGCGCGCCAGCCGGGTGCAGCTGCCACTGCTGTCCCCGGCCCAGGCGAGGTCGTACTGCCGCACCGTTCGTTCGGCCGCTCTCGAGGCCCTGGACGCGTTACCGGCCGATGCCGACGATTTTCAGTTCGGCCTGGTGGTGAGCCACGAGAATCAGCACGGCGAAACAATGTTGCAGGCCCTCAACCTGCGCACGGGCCCACCGCTGCTGCGGGACACCGCCGGCCTGCCGCCCGGTCGACCCGGGATCCAGGGCACTTCGGTGCTGGTACCGGGCGGCCCCTTTGTGCTGGGTGTGGACCTCGCCGACGAGCCGTACTCGCTGGACAACGAACGCCCCGCGCACGTCGTCGACGTTCCGGCGTTCCGGATCGGCCGGGTGCCGGTCACCAACGCTGAATGGCGCGAGTTCGTCGACGACGGCGGCTACGCGCAGCCGCGCTGGTGGACCAGCCGCGGCTGGCAGCACCGGGAGCAGGCTGGCCTGACTGCCCCGCAGTTCTGGAACGCCGGCACCCGGACCCGGTTCGGTCACGTCGAGGACATTCCCGCCGACGAGCCGGTGCAGCATGTCAGCTACTTCGAGGCACAGGCCTACGCGTCCTGGGCCGGTGCCCGGTTGCCCACCGAGATCGAATGGGAGAAGGCGTGCGCCTGGGATCCGGCGACCGGCTCCCGCCGCCGCTACCCGTGGGGCACCGACGAGCCGTCCGCCGACCGCGCCAACCTGGGTGGTACGGCACTGCGCCCGGCCCCGGTCGGCGCCTACCCCTGCGGGGCGTCGGCGTACGGGGCCGAGCAGATGCTGGGCGACGTCTGGGAGTGGACCAGCTCGCCGTTGCGGCCGTGGCCCGGATTCGTGCCGATGATCTACGAACGCTATTCGCAGCCGTTCTTCGACGGCGACTACCGGGTGTTGCGGGGCGGATCGTGGGCGGTGGAGGCGGCCATTCTGCGGCCCAGCTTTCGCAACTGGGATCACCCGTACCGTCGTCAGATCTTTTCCGGTGTGCGCCTTGCGTGGTCGGTCTGATGTGCCGGCACCTGGGCTGGCTGGGCGCGCGGGTCGCAGTTTCCTCGCTGGTGCTCGATCCGTCGCAGGGGCTGCGGGTGCAGTCGTACGCGCCGCGCCGGCAGAAGCACGGCTTGATGAACGCCGACGGCTGGGGTGTGGGCTTCTTCGATCCGGTGTCCGACGGTGGCACACCACGTCGCTGGCGCAGCGCGGCCCCGCTGTGGGGTGACAGCTCATTCGACTCGATTGCCCCTGCGCTGCACAGTCATTGCGTGGTGGCGGCGGTGCGGTCCGCGACCGTCGGGATGCCGCTCGAGGCCAGCGCGACCGCACCGTTCACCGACGGGCGCTGGCTGTTGTCGCACAACGGTGTCGTCGACCGCGCCGTGCTGCCGTTGACCAGAGAGGCCGAGTCCGTTTGTGACAGCGCGGTTTTGGCGGCAACGATTTTCGCCGCGGGGCTGGACGCACTGGGCGAGACCGTGCTGGCCATCGGCGCCGACGACCCGCAGGCAAGGCTGAACATCCTGGCGGCCAACGGTTCTCGACTGCTCGCCACTACCTGGGGCGACACTTTGTTCATCCTGCGCCGCGACGACGGGGTGGTGCTGGCCAGCGAGCCCTACGACGACGACCCCGCCTGGGCCGACGTCCCGGATCGCCACCTGGTGCACGTCGACGACGGGGGCGTGACGATGACGCCGCTGGACCGAAAGCCGAAAGGATCCTGATGACGCTGACACTGTCGAATCACCTCGCCGAAGACGCCGCCCTGCACGCGTTACGGCGGGATGTGTTCGTCGGTCTGCAGCAGACCCCGAAATCGTTGCCGCCCAAGTGGTTTTACGACGACGCCGGCAGCGACCTGTTCGACCAGATCACCCGGTTGCCGGAGTACTACCCGACGCGCACCGAGGCCGCCATACTGCGAGCCCGTTCCGCCGAGATCGCGGCGGCCAGCCGGGCCGACACCCTGGTCGAGTTGGGTAGCGGCACCTCGGAGAAGACCCGGCTGCTGCTCGACGCGCTGCGCGACCGCGGGGCGCTGCGCGGATTCGTGCCGTTCGACGTCGACGCCGGCGTGTTGGCCGCGGCCGCGGCGGCCATTCAGCGCGAATACCCCGGCATCGAAATCCGGGCTGTCTGTGGCGATTTCGAGGAACACCTGGCCGAGATTCCCGGCGCCGGGCGCCGGCTGTTCGTGTTCCTGGGCTCCACCATAGGCAATCTGACTCCCGGCCCGCGTGCGGAGTTCCTGTCAACGCTGTCGGACGTGATGCGACCGGGGGACAGCCTGCTGCTGGGCACCGACCTGGTCAAGGACGCCGAACGGTTGGTCCGGGCCTACGACGACGCCGCCGGTGTGACGGCACGGTTCAACCGCAACGTGCTGGCGGTGATCAACCGCCAACTCGACGGCGACTTCGACGTCGACGCCTACCAGCATGTGGCCCGGTGGAACGCCGTGGAGGAACGCATCGAGATGTGGTTGCGCTCGGTTCGCGCTCAGCGGGTGCGGGTCGCTGCGCTCGATTTGACCGTCGACTTCGAGGCCGGCGAGGAGATGCTGACCGAGGTGTCCTGCAAGTTCCGGCCGGACGCGGTCCGCGCCGAACTGGCCGAGGTGGGTCTGCAGGCGACCCGGTGGTGGACCGACGAAGCCGGGGACTTCGGTCTTTCGCTGGCTGCGAAATGAGTGCGCCGCTGGCCGAGCGATGGCGGGATGCTCGACCGCAGTTCGCCGGCCTGCACCTGGACAACGCGGCCTGCTCGAGGCAGAGCTTCGCCGCGCTGGATGCGGCGGCCCGGCACGCCGTGCACGAAGCGGAGGTTGGCGGCTACGTGGCTGCCGAGGCGGCCGCGTCGGTCCTGGATGCGGGCTGTGCCGCGGTGGCATCCCTGTGCGGCCTGCCGGACGCCACCGTCGTGTTCACCACCGGATCGTTGCATGCGCTGGATCTGTTGCTGGGCAGTTGGCCGGCCGACCGGCGGACGCTGGCCTGCCTACCCGGTGAGTACGGTCCCAACCTGACCGTGATGGGCGCGCACGGGTTCGAGGTGCGCCGGCTGCCGACACTCGGTGACGGCCGGCTGGCGCTCGACGACGCCGCGCTGCAGTTGCAGGAGAATCCGCCCGACCTGGTGCATTTGACGCCGGTGGCCAGTCATCGTGGCACCGTGCAACCGTTGGCGATGGTGGCGGAGCTGTGCCGCGAGATCGGCGTGCCGCTGGTGGTGGACGCCGCCCAGGCGTTGGGTCAGATCGATTGCGCGGTGGGCGCCGACGTCACCTATTCGTCCTCGCGTAAGTGGCTCGCCGGGCCCCGCGGGGTGGGGGTGTTGGTGGGGCGGGTCGAGCTGATGGCGGGGCTGACGCCGCGGTTGCCGGTGCCGTTCGGCTTCGGTGAAGCCAATGTCGCTGCGCGAGTGGGGTTTTCGGTGGCAGTAGGGGAGTATCTGGCGGGCGGCCCGGAGTCGGTGCAGGCTCGGCTGGCCGAGTTGGGTGCGCTGGCGCGCCGGCTGCTGGCCGATGTGCCGGGCTGGGCGGTGGTCGAGGAGGTCGAAGAGCCTAGCGCTATAACAACTTTGGCGCCGCTAAACGGCGCGGATCCCGACGGGGTGCGGTCCTGGTTGCTGGCCGAACGCGGCATTCTGACCACTTTCGCCGGAATACCGCGGGCGCCGCTCGAGTTGACTGCGCCCGTGCTGCGCATCTCTCCGCACGTCGATACCACCGCCGCGGATTTGGAGATGTTCGCCGAAGCGCTGATCGAAGCGACAGCGGCCACCGTCGCTAATTGACGAAACCGTCACCCGGTTTGGAGCACAGGTTCCGTACGGAAAGTTTTAAAAACCGCTTCTAACTACTGTCATATTGGGCGTGTGTGGAGTAACTTTTCGCTCGGTACGGATTGGAGTGGAGGGACGGGCGCCTCACGCTCCACCTCCTTGTCGTATTGGCAGGACGCCAGGACTCCGGTGGAAGGTGCTCGATGAACTTCTCAGTGTTGCCACCCGAAATCAACTCGCTGCGCCTGTTCACCGGCGCCGGGGCCGGCCCGCTGTTGGAGGCCGCGTCGGCCTGGGATGGCCTTGCCGCCGAATTGTCCACTGCCGCTGAATCATTCACGTCGGTGACGTCGGGTCTGGCGGGTCAGGCCTGGCAGGGGCCGGCGTCCGCGGCGATGGCGTCGGCGGCGCTACCGTACGCGGGGTGGCTGAGCGCGGCGGCCACCCAGGCCTCCGGCGCGGCAGCCCAGGCCAAAGCGGTGGTCAGTGTTTTCGAGTCGGCGGTGGCCGCGACGGTGCATCCACTGGCCGTGGCGGCCAACCGTTCGGGTTTCGTGCAATTGGTCCTCTCCAACCTGTTCGGGCAGAACGCGCCTGCCATTGCGGCGGCCGAAGCCGCCTACGAGTCGATGTGGGCGCAGGATGTGGCCGCGATGTTCGGCTATCACGCCGGCGCGTCGGCCGCGGTCGCCGCATTGGCGCCGTTCACCCAGTCGCTGCAGGGTCTGGTGGGGGGTATCGCCACTCAACTGTCCGCCGCGCCGGCTGCGGTCGCAGCATTGCCGGCCGCGGCTGAGTCGCTGCAGACAAGCTTCGGCTGGGCGAACTTCGGCGGGTTCGACCTCGGCTTGGGCAACCTCGGCAACGGCAACATCGGCAACGGAAACCTCGGCCAGTCCAACTTCGGTAGCGCCAACTTGGGTAGCTGGAACGTCGGCTCCGGCAACTTGGGCACGTCCAACATCGGCTACGGGAACTTCGGTTCCGGTAACAAGGGCTTCGGCAACAACGGCAACTTCAATATCGGCTTCGGCCTCTCCGGCAACAACTTGGTGGGTCTGGGTAATGCCTACTACGACACGTCGACCGGCCAGTTCCACTTCAATGCCTTTAATTCCGGTACCGGCAATATCGGCTTCGGCAACTCCGGCACCAACAACATCGGCTTCTTCAATTCAGGAAACGGGAACGTCGGTCTCTTCAATTCGGGAAGCTTCAACACCGGCATCGGTAACTCAGGCCTGGCCAACACCGGATTTATCAGCTCGGGCAGCATCAATACCGGAGCGTTCAACGCCGGCATCGGCAATACCGGGACCTACAACACCGGCAATTACAACAGCGGCGACTTCAACCCGGGATCGTACAACACCGGTAGCTTCAATATCGGTAACACCAACACCGGCTATTCCAACTGGGGCGATTACAACACCGGTGCGTTCAACACCGGTGAACAGAACAACGGGTTCTTCTGGACTGGCGTGCGGCAGGGCGGGGTCTATGTCGCCGTCACCACGCCCGATATCACTCTGCCTGCGATCCACCTCTCCCCAATCCAGCTGGGGGCTTTCGATCTGCCCCAGGTCCATGTCCCGCCTATCGGCATCGGGCCGTTCACGTCGCCTCAAGGCTTGCTTACGGCGTTCAACCTGCCGCAGATCACCGTCCCGCCGATCAGCATCGGTGCGTTCACGTCGCCGCAGGGCTTGCTCACGGCGTTCAACCTGCCGCAGATCACCATTCCACCGATCAACATCGGTGCGTTTACCTCTCCGGTGAACGCCGCATTGAGCGCGTTCAACCTACCCGCGATCACCATCCCCTCGATTACCATCCCGGCGTACACGACGCCGGCGCATGTGAATATCGGCAGCTTCGGGCTGCCGTCGATCGGTATTCCGTCGATCACGGTTCCGGCCTACACCTCGCCGGCGAACATCAACATCGGCGCCTTCGGGCTGCCGTCGATCGGTATTCCGTCGATCACGATTCCGGCCTATACGACGCCGGCGAATGTGAATATCGGCAGCTTCGGGCTGCCGTCGATCGGTATTCCGTCGATCACCGTTCCGGCCTACACCTCGCCGGCAGGAATTCACGTCGGTGGGTTCAACCTGCCGGCGATCACCACGCCGACCATCGCGATTCCGGGCATTCAATTACCGGAGATCATCATCCCGCCGATTCAAACGCCTCTGGTCACTATCACCGGGTGGAGCCTGCCGACGATAACTGTTCCAGGGTTCAATATTCCGTCGATCTCGATCAGTCCGTTCAGCACTGCTGGTGGTCAAACGCTGCTCAGCCTCGACACCGGAAACTTCCTGGCCCCGAACTACGACATCAAGCTCCAGTCGTTCAGTTTCTCCACGGGCATCGGCGGAGGCTCCATCGGCGCGTTCAACTTCCCGAGCATCGGTATCGGGGCGATGACGTTGCCGACCATCAACATCAGCAACAATGGCGGCAACTACATCATCCCGTCCATCGGGCTGTCCGGCTTCAACATCCCGTCGATCACCATCAATCCGATCAGCCTGAGCGGTTTCGATCTGCCTCAGGTCGGCTGGCCGCAGTTCTCGACTCCGGCGCTGACCATCCCGCCGATCCAGCTCGGCACGTTCAACCTGCCGCAGGTCGGCTGGCCGCAGTTCTCGACTCCGGCGCTGACCATCCCGCCGATCCAACTCGGCTCGTTCAACCTGCCGCAGGTCGGCTGGCCGCAGTTCTCGACTCCGGCGCTGACCATCCCGCCGATCCAACTCGGCTCGTTCGATCTGCCGCAGATCAGCTGGCCGCAGTTCCAGACACCGTCGGTAACCATCCCGCCGATCGGCATCGGGCAGTTCAGCCTGCCGCAGTTCACTTCGTCCCCGTTCTCGCTGCCGCAGATCGGCATTCCGCCCATCGCGCTCGGCCAGTTCACCCTGCCGCAGCTGCTTACCCAGGCGTTCTCGCTGCCGCAGATCGGGATCCCGCCCATCGCGCTCGGCCAGTTCACCCTGCCGCAGCTCATTACCCAGGCGTTCCAGTTGCCGGACATCGTGGTGCCGCCCATTGGAGTTGGCGCCTTCAACCTGCCTGACATCTACATCCCGCCCATCCACATCTCCAGCCAGAAGCTCTTCGAGTTCGAGATTCCGCCGGCTCCGGGCTTCGGTAACACGACCGACAGCATCGTCACCAGCTCTGGCTTCTTCAACACTGGGAGTGGCAACGTCTCCGGCTTCTTCAACAACGGCTCCAATGTCTCGGGCATCTTCACAGGTAACCCGTTGGGCCTTGCCGGAGTGTCGGGCTACAACGTTTTCGGCGAGAATTCCTCAGGCATAACGGTCTTGGGCGGCGCGGTTTCGGGCCTGAACAACATCGGCTTCTTGGGGGCCGCCGTGGCCAACTTTGTCTCAGGGCTGGACAACATCGGTTCCGATCTCGCCGGGATTCTGCTGCAGAACTACTGAGCCGAGTTGGCCGTCTGAATTCAGCTGAGCCGCTGAGTATCCCAGGTGTGGACCGGCTCGTTGGCGTGCATGTGCTCGCAGTAGCGGCGCAGCATCTCGGCCAGCGCCCGCGGCCGGGTCATCCCGCCGTCTTCCAGCGCAGCGACGGTGGACACCTGCCAGCTCGCTCCGTTGCGTCCGGTCTTGGCCCGTCCCTCGATCACACCGAGGAAGCGATCGCGCACCTCCGCGTCGACACCCCACCGCCGAAGTCCTTCCTGGGCCATCGGCAGCAGAACGTCCAACACGAGTTCGCGGGCGCCGACCTCCCCGACACCCGGCCAACTCAGCCGGGCTTCGATGCCGCGCCGGGCGGCCTCCAGGAAATTATGTTGTGCCGCAGCGAAACTGAGTTGCGACCAGACCGGTTGCGCGGCCTCGGACATGGTTCGCAGCGCACCATAGTAGAACGCCGAATTCGCAAGCATGTCAACCACGCTCGGGCCCGCAGGCAGGACGCGGTTTTCCAGCCGAAGGTGCGGCCGGCCCCCCACCACGTCATACACCGGCCGGTTCCACCGGTAGACGGTGCCGTTGTGCAGTCGCAGCTCCGACAGTCGCGGGCATCGCCCGGCACTCAGTTCGGCGACCGGATCCTCGTCGGAAAGCTCGGGCAGCAACGGCGGGAAGTAGCGGATGTTCTCCTTGTACAAATCGGTGACCGAGGTGATCCAGCGTTCGCCGAACCACACCCGCGGCCGCACGCCCTGGGTTTTCAGCTCTTCGGGCCGGGTATCGGTGGATTGCGCGAACAGTTCGATGCGAGTCTCCGACCAGAGCCGATGCCCGAAGAAGTACGGCGAGTTGGCGCCCAGCGCGAGCTGAGGACCGGCCAGCACCTGGGCGGCGTTCCAGTTTGCGGCGAAGTCGTCCGGGGCCAGCTGCAGGTGCAATTGCGTGCTGGTGCAAGCGGATTCGGGTGCAATCGAGGCCGCCCGCCAGCTCAGCGGTTCCGGTCCGGCGATGTTGATCGGGATGTCCTCGCCGCGCGCGCTGAAAATCGACTCGTTGAGGGCGGTGTAACGTCTGGATTCGCTCATCCAGTTGTCGTGCAGGTGCTGGGGCATCAGCGTAGGCAGGATCCCGATCATCACGATGTGCGAGCCGCCGGCGTTGGCCTTGGTCTCGGCGTCGTTGAGGCTGGCCCGGACCTCGGCTTCCAGATCCAGCCCGGTGTGTCCCCGCAGCACCCGCGGTGGGACATTGAATTCGATGTTGTAGGCGCCTAATTCGCTTTGGTAGGCCGGGTCGGAGATCGCGTCCAGCACGATCCGGTTCGACATCGCGGGCTGGTAGGCGGCATCCACCAGATTGCACTCGATCTCCATGCCGGTGAGCGGGTGCTCGAAATCGAAGGGGGTCCGGGCGAGCATCGTCTCGAAGACATCCAGACACAGTTGCACCTTGCGCCGGTATGCCCGCCGATGCTCGCGGCCATACGTGGTGCGTTTGATCTCCTCGCCCACACCGCCGATGCAACAGGTTTACCGGTCGCTGCGCAACCGGCCGGGTCCGCGGGTGGCGATCACGATCTGTGGTAGCGGGCGATGCGTGCTGTTGAACACTTTTCCGCCGCGCAGTGTGACATCGATCGCTGGGTCCGCGTGCCGAGCCAGCGCCAGCAGCGCCGACGGGCTGTAGGACCGCAGCGAGCTGATCACGCCGTCGTGCGGCATCGGGAACATCATCAGCGGCAGCATGTGCGCCAACCGCACGATATGCAGGATCGGCGACGGCCGGGGCAGATCGATGATTACCAATTTGTCCGCGACGCGGGTCCCTTCGGCAAACACCCGGGACGCCCGCCCCGGCGGCAGGTGATGGAACGACAAGGCAAAGACCGCGAGGTCGTAACTGCCGTCGGGCGCGTCGATGGCGGTGGCGTCCATGGTGCGGACGGTGGCGCGCGGATGCGAGCCCAGGTCCCCGGCGGCGATCGCGGCCACCAGCGAGGGATCGACATCGGTGATGGTCAGTTGCGTCTCGGGGTGCATTGCCAGCAACGTCCGCGACAACGCGCCGTGACCGGAGCCGAGTTCGAGGATCCGCGGCGCCGCAACGTCGCGGACTTCGTCGAGCACGATTCGTGCGACGGTCTTGTGCAGGCCGAACAGTCGTCCCACCCGGTCCAGTGAGCGGATCGCGGCGCGCTTCTTGCGGTCCACGTCGTCGCGGTCGATGTACTCCAGCCGATCGGTCTCCAGCCGCCGGTCCAGCCACGACGCGCCGGGTCCCCCGCGTGGCATCCGCTCGATGTCACCCTCGATGTCTATGGCCACATGAGCAATCATGGACGATTACATGCAGCGCCGCCCGCCAGCCCCTAGGAGACTTTCGTTGGCCGAGTCCGCCGACTTCATCGCAGCCATCGATCAGGGCACCACCAGCACCCGCTGCATGATCTTCGATCACGACGGCGCCGAGGTGGCGCGCCACCAGCTCGAGCACGACCAGATCCTGCCCCGCGCCGGCTGGGTCGAACACAACCCGGTCGAGATCTGGGAACGCACCGTCTCGGTGTTGATGACGGTATTGAACTCGTCCGGTATCACCGCGAAAGACATTGCAGCACTGGGTATTACAAATCAGCGCGAGACAACGTTGGTGTGGAATCGCAAGACCGGCCGGCCCTACTACAACGCGATCGTGTGGCAGGACACCCGCACCGACCGCATCGCCACCGCGCTGGACCGCGACGGACGCGGTGCGGTGATCCGCCGCAAGGCGGGGCTGCCGCCGGCGACCTACTTCTCGGCCGGGAAGTTGCAGTGGATTTTGGAGAACGTCGACGGCGTGCGCGAGGCCGCGCAACGTGGCGAGGCGTTGTTCGGCACCGCGGACAGTTGGGTGCTGTGGAACCTGACCGGCGGCCCACGGGGCGGCGTGCATGCCACCGACGTCACCAACGCCAGCCGGACCATGCTGATGAACCTGGAGACGCTGGATTGGGACGACGAACTGCTGTTGCTGTTCGATATCCCGCGCGAGATGCTGCCGACGATCGGGCCGTCGTCTCCGCTGCAGCCGTTCGGTGTCACCGCGGACACCGGTCCGATCGGTGGCGAGGTGCCCATCGCGGGTGTTCTCGGCGATCAGCATGCGGCGATGGTCGGGCAGGTGTGTCTGGAGTCCGGTGAGGCCAAGAACACCTACGGCACCGGCAATTTCCTGCTGCTGAACACCGGCGAGACGATCGTGCGATCCGAGAACGGGTTGTTGACCACTGTCTGCTATCAGTTCGGCGACGCCAAACCCGTTTACGCGCTTGAGGGTTCGATCGCGGTGACCGGATCGGCGGTGCAGTGGCTGCGTGACCAGCTGGGCATCATCAGCGGCGCAGCGCAGAGCGAGTCCCTGGCACGGCAGGTCGCCGACAACGGTGGGGTGTATTTCGTGCCGGCGTTCTCCGGCCTGTTCGCGCCGTATTGGAGATCCGATGCGCGCGGCGCGATCGTCGGCCTGTCGCGGTTCAACACCAACGCGCATCTGGCCCGCGCGACGCTGGAGGCGATCTGCTACCAGAGCCGCGACGTGGTGGACGCCATGGCGGCCGATTCCGGTGTGCGCCTTGAGATCTTGAAGGTCGACGGCGGCATCACCGCCAATGACCTGTGCATGCAGATCCAGTCCGACGTGCTGGGGGTGGACGTGGTGCGTCCGGTGGTTGCCGAGACGACCGCGCTGGGCGCCGCGTACGCGGCTGGCCTGGCGGTCGGCTTCTGGAGTGGTCCGCAGGAGTTGCGCGCCAACTGGCGAGAGGACCGGCGCTGGACGCCCAACTGGGACGACGAGCAACGCGCCGAGGGGTACGCCGGCTGGCGCAAAGCGGTGCAGCGGACCCTGAACTGGGTCGACGTGTCCTGAGTTCGTCGTGGTCCAGGGTCCGCTGTTCGCTGCGGGACTCAGTCCTCGCCGAGGATTCCGTAGATCTCGCGGCGGGCGTTGTTGAGCACGTCGACGATGCGCTGCTGCTGCTCGGTGCTTGCCGCCTGAGCCGACTGCCCGACGGCTCCGAACAGCTGGCGCGCGGCGGTGCGCAGGTTGAGGTGCGCCGGGTCCACGCCTTCGGCGATCTCGTCCCACGGCGGTGTCTCGACCTTTTCCGCGGCGGCGCGGCCCTCGTCGGTGAGCTCGAAAAGCTTCTTGCTGCCGTCGGTTTCGTTGGCGGTGATCAGTCCCTCGTCGTCGAGCAGTTGCAGCGTCGGGTACACCGAGCCGGGGCTGGGCTTCCAGATTCCGTTGCTGCGTTCGGCGATCTGCTGGATCATCTCGTAACCGTGCATGGGCCGTTCGGCGAGCAGCACCAGGATCGCCGCGCGTACGTCGCCCCGGCGACCGCGGCCACCGCGGCGCCCGCCGCCACGCGGGCCGCCGAAGCCAGGACGGCCGAAGCCGAAGCCGGGGCCGCCGAAGCCGGGACCGAAACCGGGGCCGCCGAAGCCGGGTCCGAAGGGCCCGTCGTGGCCGCCGGCGTTTTCCCGGAGGTTTTCGATGAATTCCCGCCGGGCCTGTCGTCGGGCGCCGTGAAATGCGCGGCGCTGCGCGGGGCCGGCACCGAAGCCGAATCCTGGTGTGCCGAACGGTCCGGAGGGAGGAGTGAATGGGGTGTTCATGTTGGTAGTCCTTCTAAGTTGCGCGGAGGCGCGGGAGGCGACTCCGATGTGTTGGTGACTATCACGATATATCGTAAACTAACGCGATGCAACATCGCAGGTGGTGCTGCATCGTCGCGGTTTGTCGTGTTCGGCGCGACTCGGGGTTGCGTGATGAAGTTGTGGCGTTGAGCGGGTAGCTGCCGCGTTGGGTGGGGCGGCCAGGGGATTTATGGAGTCTTCTCGCCCGGGGTTCACGGCCGACGCGCTCACTTCACACCCGAGGCCGAGTTTGCATCCCCCCGCAATGGGTAGCACCTGACCCATGACTGGGAACAATCGCGATCTGGCGACGCAGCGCGGTCCCAGCCGCGGCACCGATCCGGCCGGCGGGGACGCCGGCAAGGCCCGCACCCGGGTCAACTGGGTGTTGGCCCTACTCACGGTGCCTGCTGCCGCCATAGTGATGCTGTTCGCGCTGGGGGCGGTGATGAGCACCGATTCCTGCACTGAGAGCCGCTGCCCGCATCTGGGTGCCGGGTTGAACTTCGACGCCGCTTTCTACGGGCCACCCTTGGTGGCGTTGCTGGTGATCGTCGCCTCGGTGTTCACTGCCAAACGGCGCGCAGGAGTAGTGGTGCCGCTCGGCGGATTGGCGCTGTTGGTCGCCGACGTCGCCTATCTTGCGGTCAGCGTGGCGCAGTTCTAGCTTCGCGTAGGTTCAGCTCGGCGCGGCGAACCCGCCGCCGTCCGGTTCGGTAGGCGGCGCCTGCGGCTCGGGCCGGGGGGCGGTGGCCTGCGGCTGCGGCGCGAATTGCGGCCCCCCGAATTGCTGCGGCGCGAATTGCTGTGGCGCGAATTGCTGTGGCGCGAATTGTGGCCCCGCGACCGGTTGCATCCGGGCCAGCTCGCGCCGGTGCCGTTCGGCCAGAACCGCGGCCAGCACCAGCTGGGGCGGCACGCCGGGTGGGGGCGGCGGCGCGATGCACGAAACCACGTCGGCGGCGATCCGATACGCCATCCGCGCCCGCAGCTGTGGATCGAGTTGCATTGCGCGAGAAAGGAATTGACGCGCAACCTCGGCTTGACCGGCACTGAGCCCGGACAGCTGCAACGACGCCGCCCAGCCCGCGAGCTGGGGCGGCATCATGGGCGGCGGCGCCAGCCGTGGACCCCGTTCGCTGACCACCACGGTGCCGGCGAACAAGTCACCGACCCGCTTTCCCTTCGACGAGAACAAGCTGCAGATGACCGCAGGGCTGCCGAGCAGCACCCAGATCTCGACCACCGCGGCGAGCGCCCGGAACAGCGCCTGCCGGAACCGCTCCGGGCCGCCGTCGTCGGAAACGACGCGCAGCCCCAACGCCATCTTGCCCAGCGAACGGCCCCGGGTCAGGGTCTCGATGATGACCGGATAGCCGACCATGGCCAGCACCGTGAAGATGATGATGAACGCCACGATCCAGGCCTCGTCCAGCTGCGACATCGCGGCTGCGGCCAGCATCAAGCCGACGAAGTAGACGAAAGCCACCACGAGGATGTCGAGGATCGCGCTCAGTGCGCGCACCGGCAGCTGTGCGATCTGGACGTCGAGTACCACGGCGTCCCCGGTCACCACCTCCGACATAACACGGAACGCTACAGGCTTCGTCGGTCGGCCTGCGGCCGTCGATGGGTAGGCTGCCCAGGGTGGACGTCGACGCGTTCTTGCTGACCCACCAGGGCACCTGGAACCGGCTCGACCAGTTGATCAAGCGTCGCCGTTCGCTGACCGGCGCTGAGATCGACGAACTCGTCGAGCTCTACCAAAGGGTTTCCACGCACCTTTCCATTCTGCGGTCGGTGTCCTCGGACTCCGTGGTGACCGGTCGACTGTCCAGCCTGGTCGCCCGCGCCCGGTCCGCGGTCACGGGCGCCCACGCTCCGATGAGCAGTACGTTCGTTCGGTTCTGGACGGTGTCGTTTCCGGTGGTGGCCTACCGTTCCTGGCGTTGGTGGCTGGCCAGCGCGGTGGGGTTCTTCGTCGTCGCCATCGTGATGGGCTGGTGGGTGGCTGCAAGCCCGGAGGTGCAGTCCGTGGTCGGGACGCCGGCCGAGATCAACGAACTGATCAACCACGACGTCGAGTCCTACTACAGCGACCACCCCGCCGCGGCGTTCGCCCTGCAGGTCTGGGTGAACAACTCCTGGGTGGCCGCCAAGTGCATCGCGATGTCGGTCGTGTTGGGTCTCCCGATCCCGTTCATCATCTTCGAGAACGCCGCGAATGTCGGGGTGATCGCCGGCCTGATGTTCCCGGCCGGCAAGGGCGGACTGTTGCTGGGTCTGCTGCTTCCGCACGGGTTGCTCGAGCTCACGGCCGTGTTCCTGGCCGCCGGGGCCGGGATGCGGCTGGGCTGGTCGGTGATCTCGCCGGGGGATCGGCCGCGCGGACAGGTGCTCGCCGAGCAGGGACGCGGGATCGTCTCGGTGGCCGTCGGACTGGTGGGAGTGCTGCTGGTGTCCGGCCTGATCGAGGCATTAGTGACGCCGTCGCCGCTGCCGACGTTCGTGCGCATCGGTATCGGCGCGCTGGCCGAGCTGGCGTTTCTGTCCTACGTGGTTTATTTCGGCCGCCGCGGTGTGGCCGCCGGAGAGACGGGGGACATCGAGGACGCTCCCGACGTCGTCCCCACCGGTTAGAGCTGCCCGGTGGCCTTCATGGCCAGATAGCGGTCCGCCAGTCCGGGAGCGATCTCCGCCGGCGGCGCGTCGACCACTTCCACCCCGTTGCGGCGCAGCCTGGAGGCGATGGCCCGCCGTTCGTTGCGGGACCGTTCGGCCGCCGCCGCGTCATACACCGCGGCGGCGTCGGAACGCCCGGCCGCCAACTGGTCGACGCGAGGGTCGGCGACCGCGGCGACCAGCACATGGTGCCTGGCCGACAGTTGCGGCAGCACCGGCAACAACCCCTCGTCGAGGGCGGTCGCGTTCAGGTCGGTCAGCAGCACCACCAGCGACCGCCGACGGGTCCTGCGCAATATGGTGGCAACCATTGCCCGCCAATCGGATTCGATGAGGGCGGGTTGCAGCGGAGCCATCGCGTCGACCAGCTGAGCCAGTAGTTCGGTGCGCGACGCGCCGAACACCGCGGCTCGGCTGACTCGGTCGTGGGCCAGGAAGTCGACATGGTCGCCGGCGCGAGATGCCAACGCCGCCAACAGGAGTGCGGCGTCCATTGCCCAGTCCAATCGGGGCCAGCCGGCCGGATCGCCCGCGGTCGGGTCGACCCCCACCCGTCCCGCCGCCATCCGGCCGGTGTCGAGCACGATGACGACGCGGCGGTCCCGCTCCGGCCGCCAGGTGCGGACCATCACGTCGGTGCGCCGGGCGCTGGCCCGCCAATCGATGGAGCGGACGTCGTCGCCGACGACATACTCACGCAGCGAGTCGAATTCGGTTCCCTGCCCACGGATCAGGGTGGGTAGCAGTCCGTCGATCTCGCGCAATCTGGCCAGGCGCGCGGGCAGATGCTTGCGGGACAGGAACGGCGGTAGTACCCGGACGTGGCCCGGCGCCGGCTGCGAGCTCTGCCGTCCGGCCAGGCCGAGCGGTCCGATCGACCGTGCCGTCACCACCGTCGCACGCTGGTCGCCGCGACGAACGGGACGCAGTTCGGTACTCACCTGCTGATGCTGGCCCGCCGCGATCGAGAGTCGGTGCACCCGCGGGTTCGCCCGCGCGCTGGGCGGCCACGCGTCGCGAACCACACCGCGAAAACGGCGGCTGCCGTCGTTGTGGATCAACAGGCCGGCTTGTGCCGGTTGGCCGAGCCGGACCGAACTGTTCGGTGATCGGTGGTAGCGCAGGCGGCGGGGGCTGGCCGCCAGCAGCACATCGAACAGCACCACGAGGGCCAGCACCGCCAACAGGACAGCGAAAGCCGTTGCCGGCCAAGGCGCTACAGCGATCGGCAAGATGCAGATCAGCGCCAGCAGGCCGGTGCGCCCGGTCAGGATCATCGTGGCCGCACTAGCGGGGTACCGGGACCGAGGCCAGGATGCCGTCGAGTACGCCGTCCGGTGTGGCGCCCTCGAGCTCGGCCTCCGGGCGCAGCATGATGCGGTGCCGCAGCGTCGGGCGGGCCATGGCCTTGACGTCGTCGGGAGTGACGTAGTTGCGTCCCGAAAGCCATGCCCAGGACCGGGCGGTACCCAGCAGCGCGGTGGCACCGCGTGGCGACACCCCTAGCTGCAGGGCCGGGGACGAGCGGGTGGCCCCCACGATGTCGACGATGTAACCGAGCACCTCGTCGCCGATCAGCACCTCGCGCACCGCCGCCCGCCCGGCCGCAAGCTCGGCCGGACCGGCCACCGGTTTGATGGCGGACAGGTCGCGCGGATCGAAACCGTGCGCGTGCCGGCCGAGGATGGCGATCTCGGCGTCGCGCGGGGGCAGCGTCACGTTCAGCTTCAGCAGGAAACGGTCCAGCTGCGCTTCGGGCAGCTGATAAGTGCCCTCGTATTCGATCGGGTTCTGCGTGGCGGCCACGATGAACGGGTCGGGCAGCGGCTTGGGCTCCCCGTCCACGCTGACCTGACGTTCCTCCATCGCCTCGAGCAGCGCGGCCTGCGTCTTGGGCGGGGTGCGGTTGATCTCGTCGGCCAGCAGCAGGTTGGTGAACACCGGGCCGGGCCGGAAGGCGAACTCCGCAGTGTGGGTGTCGTACACCAGCGACCCGGTGACGTCGCCGGGCATCAGGTCCGGGGTGAACTGCACCCGCTTGAATTCCAGTTGCAGGGCTGCGGCCAGGGCGCGGACCATCAGCGTTTTGGCGACTCCGGGAACACCTTCCAGCAACACGTGCCCTCGGCAGAGCAGGGCGATGACCAGGCCGCTGATCACCCCTTCCTGTCCGACCACGGCCTTGCCGATTTCGTTGCGCAATCCCAGCAGTGCTTCGCGTGCCGGATCCGGTTGTGTCACGAGTGGGTGACCTGCCTTTCGATGTCGTCGAGCGCGAGAGCGAGATGTCTGAGGTCGCTGTCGCTGTTCGGTGGTGGGCCGTACAGGTGGTACTGGACGAAATCCGGGTCCGCCCCGCTGCGCTGTGCCACCGTGGTCACCACCGCCGGCGGAGTCGCGTTGGGGCCCAATCCGAGTCGCGGCACCAGACGTTGCAGGGTCGCGGTGCGCAGGGCTTCCGCGGCGCGGTCCCGGGCCCGCCGGGATCGGTACAGCCGGCCCCGTCCCTCGACGGTCTCCGACGCGCGAACCACGACCGGCAGCTCCTCGGCGACCAGCGGGCCCACCCGCCGGCCTTTCCACACCGCCACCAGCGCGACCACCAGCCACAGCTGCCAGACGATCCACGTCACGTTGTCCGGGATGAGATCCATGATCGAGCCGTGCGCCGACGTGTGGCCTTCCGCGTGCTGGGGTGCGAACCAGATGACGCGGGGACGCATGCCGGCCAGGTTCATCGCCAACGCGGCGTTGCCTTCTTCGAGCAGTCCGTCGTTGGTCATGAATTGGCTGCTGCCCACCACCGTCACGGTCCGGTTGCCGTCTCGGTAGCTGACCAACGCTCCGCCGTAGCAGCTGACCAGGTCCAGTTGGCCTCGGGCCCGGTAGCCGTTACTCGATCCGAAATTCACCGATCCGGCTCGATTAGCTTGCGGCAAAGTGCAATTGGGTTCGGTGGCGAACTTGTCCGCGCCACCGGCGCGTAACTGCGGCGTCAACGCCGTGCGGGCGCGCGTGGTGGGGTCGACCAGCAGCAGGTCGCCAGGAACTTTGGCCAGCCGGGCCAGTAGGGCGTTGTCGCTCAAATAGTGGGTTTGGGCGATCAGCAACAGCGTGTCGGGGCGTGCCGCATGTTCGACGTCGGCGACGGTTTCGGCGACGACGACCTCGACGCCGTTGTCGCGCAACAGTGTCACCAGTGCGTGGGCACCGGACGAGCTGGTGGCTTCCGGGTCCATCGTGCCGCCCGGACGGGGCGCCGTGAGATAAGTGGTGATCGCGGCAACGATCGCGATGGCGGTCAGCCCCAGCAGGATTGCGCGCCACGGGCGTCGTGTTTGCGTGGCGTCGGCCGGCGCGCCGCGAGGTGACCCGGTCATCGGATCTGCGCCCACGAGTTCGTTGCCGCGGGTTGTTGCACCGTCGAGCTCACGGCCGAGCGCGAGCGCAGGTGGTCGTCGAGGTCGGCGATCATCTGGTACGCCGCCTGGGTGCCCGGTCGTTCACCGTAGGTCACGTCGTTGAAAGCGGTTGCCGCCTGCGATAATTCGCCCGACAGGCGGGGGAGCGCCGCGGCGGCGTCGGTAGCCAGTTCGTTGGCGGTGCGGCCGGGAACCGCGGTGAGCACCCCGGTCTCTTCGAGTTCGCGGGCCACCGCGCGCAGCCGATGCCGTATCGCTGCGGTCCAATTTCCTTCGGCCGCAAAGCTTTCCGCGGTGGCTCGGTGTTGCGCTGCGGTCAGCTGACCGGCATCGAATAGCTCGTAGTCACCGCCCCGCTTGGTGCGGATGGTGCGTCGCGCGACGTAAATCGCCGCGGCGACGCCGGCCGCCACCAGGATGGACAACACGGTGACGGTGAACCAGCCGCCCGGTACCGACGACGTCCTCTGCAACACCCGGAACAAAAACTCGGTGATCTTGGCGAAGATCTCCTGGGTGAGCGAGTGCTTGGGGTAGATCGGCTTGCTCAGTTCGCGTTGGGCTGCCTCGTGGGCGGCATCGCGGTCGATGTCTATGGCGGGCACGGTTGGCTCTCGTCAGAACGGCCGGGTCAGCCACAGGTTGTCGGTGGATGCCCCCGCGGCGGGTCCACCAGCGGCGCCCGACTGCAGTACCAGGTCGAACGCCTCGGCACGAATCCGCCGGTCGGTGTAGAGCAACACCACCACGCCGGCCAGGAACGGATCGGTCACGATCTGGCTGATGGCGCTGCCGATGCTGGTCAGCGTGGTGCCGGCGAGAAGTGCGGTGACGCCGGTGCCGCCCATCGTCAAGATCTCGCCGACGATGCTGAACGGCGCTGAGATGGCGCCGCCGATCAGGCCCACCGCCAGGCTCGCCAGCAGACGAATGCCCAGGACCCGCCAGAAGCCGTTGCGCACCAGCGCGAACGATCGGGTGATGGCGTCGAACACCGGCATTCTTTCCAGCACGATCAGCACCGGGGCGAACATCAGCACGGTATAGGCGTAGACGAGCAACACCAGCACCAGTAGCAGCAGTGGGAAGCCGAGCAGGACGGCCACGCCGGCATTGGCGGCCACCCCGACCCCGACCAGGATCACCACCACCAGCCCGACGACGACCGCCATCCCGGCGGCCTCCAGCAGAGCCAGTCCGAGCAGCGCGAGCAGGCGACCACGCACCTTGGCCCAGGCCTCCCCGACGGTGATCGGGGATCCGAATACCGCCCGTCCGACGACCACGGTCAGCATTCCGCTGAGCAGGATGCCGCCCAGCCAGGCGACCAGGGCGCTGCCGGCCACCGTGCCCAGGTATGCGACCAGTACGGCCGTCTTCGCCTCGGATCGGCCGGATCCGAAGTCGTTGATGGCCGTCAGCGGCCCGAGGGTAGCGAGCAGCGAGATGACCTGGACGACGACCACCACTGCCGCGGTCAGCCCCAGCGTGGGCTTGGGGTTGGCGCGGATGTACCCGACGGCGCCGTTGAAGATGTCGCTGAGCGTCAGGGGGCGCAGCGGGATGATGCCGGGTTTGACGGCACCGGGGATGAGTGGTGGGCCGTAGCCGAACGGCGGGACTTGGTAGCCCGGTGGCGGGGTGGCGTAGCCCGGCGGTGGGCCGTAGGTGGGGGGCGGGCCGTAACCGGGGGGCGGGCCATAGGCCGGGGACGGGCCGTAGGCGGGCGGTGGCCCGTAGGCGGGCGGGGGTCCTCCCGGGGAACCAGGCGGCAGCGTGCTCACTGCAGGAAGCGGCTGTCGTCGTTCGTCATGGGGTCCATCCTGTAGGCGGTCGCTGCATTTCTCAACGTAGGTCTAGCGTCTCAGGTATGGCGGAACTGAAAGCCCGGCTTCGGGCGGACCTGACCGAAGCGATGAAGACGCAGGACAAGTTGCGCACGGCGACGTTGCGCATGGTGCTGGCCGCGATCCAGACCGAGGAGGTCTCGGGTAAGCAGGCCAAAGAACTCAGCGACGACGACGTGCTCAAGGTGCTGGCCAAGGAGTCCCGCAAGCGCGGCGAGGCGGCCGAGATCTACACCCAGAACGGGCGCGGTGAGTTGGCCGCCAACGAGCACGCCGAGGCGCGCATCATCGATGCATATCTGCCGACGCCGCTGACCGACGCCGAGGTGGTCGACGTCGTGGAGACCGCGATCGCCCAGGTGGCCGAGACGCTTGGGCATCGGCCCACCATGAAGCAGATGGGCCAGGTGATGAAGGTCGCCACCGGGATCGCCGAGGGGAAGGCTGACGGTTCACGGTTGTCGTCGGCAGTCAAAGACCGGCTCTGATCTGGGGTTACGTCTGGGCCGCTGAGCGTGGTCGGCGGATTCTGCTACAATCGAACACATGTTCGAGTCAATCTCGGGGAGTGCCGACTCCGAGGAGCAGTTGGCGCGGTTTCGCGCCTATATGGACGGCGTGATGGATCATCGTGAGGCGCTGGCGGGTCAGACGGAGCAGACTCGGGGCTGGATGGCGGGGATCTGTGCGGCCGGGCGGGTGGAGAATCAGGCGGCGGCGGCGCAGTTGGTGGCGATCGGTGGGTTGTTCGCGGATCGGTTGGCGCGCTCGGCGGAGACCGAGGATTGGGCCATCGACACCATGGAGGCCGTGGCTGCGGAGGTGGCGGCGGGGTTGCGGATCAGCCAGCGCCGTGCGCAGACCAAGTTGCACTGGGCGCGTGCGATGCGCGAGCGGGTGCCGAAGGTGGGTGCGTTGTTCGCGGCGGGGGAGATCGATTTCTGTGCGTTCGCCACGGTGGTCTCGCGCACCGAGTTGCTCACCGATCCCGAGGTGCTGGCCCGGGTGGACGGGCTGATCGCGGCCAATCTGACCCGCTGGCCGTCGTTGACCGCGGGGCGGTTGGGCGGCAAGGTGGATTCGATCGTGGCCCAGGTCGACGCTGATGCGGTGCGCCGGCGCCAGGAGCGCGCGGCGGGCCGTCGGGTCGAGTTCACCGCCGATCATGACGGCGTCACCTATGTCGAGGGCGCGTTGTTCACCCCGGATGCGCGGGCGTTGGAGGAGCGGTTGAGCGCGTTGGCGGCCACGGTGTGCCCGCAGGATCCGCGCAGCCCCGATCAGCGACGCGCGGATGCCCTGGGGGCGCTGGCCGGCGGGGCGGATCGGTTGGGGTGTCGCTGCGGGCGCACCGAGTGCACCGCGGGGAAGCGCACCGCGGCCGCACCGACGGTCATTCACGTCATCGCCGAGCAGGCCGCGCTGGACGGCAGGCCCGGGCTCGTCACTCACGTGTGCGCCGAGGGGCTGATCACCCCCGAAATTCTGGCCGAGCTGGCCGCGGGCGCCACCCAGGTACCGCTGATCCACCCCGGCTACCGGCCCCCGGAGCCGGGGCATGTGCCGTCGAAGGCGCTGGCCGATTTCGTGCGGTGCCGGGACTTGACGTGCCGCTGGCCGGGCTGCGATGTGCCGGCGACCCGCTGCGATGTGGACCACACCATCCCGTATGCCCAGGGTGGGCCCACCCACGCCGGGAACCTCAAATGTTATTGCCGCACACATCATTTGGTGAAGACCTTCTGGGGTTGGCGGGAGAAACAACTCGCCGACGGCACCCTGATCCTGACCTCCCCGGCCGGCGACACTCACGTCACCACGCCGGGCAGCGCCCTGCTGTTCCCCAGCCTGTGCGCCGCCGTCGGCGGGATGCCCAGCCCCGAGACCGACACCCCACTACCGGCGGACTACTGCGCCGAGCGCACCGCCATGATGCCCAAGCGCCGGCGCACCCGCGCCCAAGACCGCGCGGCACGCATCGCCGCCGAACGCCGCCACAACCGCCAAGCCCGCCTCGCCACCCGCACCGCCGGAGACGTCGGCTACCTCAGCCACGCCGGCCCCGCCCCGCCCGACGACGAACCACCACCCTTCTGACGCACAGCCGTTTGCGCCCCGCTGCCCGGGGTACCCGAGAAAGATGGCACGGTTCGGCTATACCCTGATGACGGAGCAATGCGGCCCGAAAGACCTTGTGCGCGATGCTGTTACGGCTGAGCAGCGCGGCTTCGACTTCGAGGTTTGCAGCGATCACTTCTCACCCTGGCTGACCTCGCAGGGCCACGCGCCCAATGCGTGGGCCGTGTTGGGTGCGGTGGCGCACGCGACGGAGCGGGTGGACCTCTACTCCTATGTCACCTGTCCGACGATGCGGTACCACCCGGCGGTCGTCGCGCAGCAGGCGGCCACCGTGCAGATCCTGGCTGACGGGCGGTTCACCCTCGGTCTGGGCAGCGGTGAAAACCTCAACGAACACGTGGTCGGCAAGGGCTGGCCCGCCATCGAGCGCCGGCAGGACATGCTGCGCGAAGCCATCAAGATCATCCGCGAGCTGTTCGGCGGCGAACTGGTGAACTGGCGCGGCGAGTACTTCCAGGTGGATTCCGCCCGCCTGTGGGATCTGCCCGAGGTGCCACCCGGCATCGCCGTGGCCATGGCGGGCGACAAGGGCGTGGAGAAATTCGGCAAGCTCGCAGACCATCTGGTCGCGGTGCAGCCCGACAAAGAACTGGTCGACTCCTGGCATGTGGCGCGCCAAGGGACCGGATGGCCCGGCGCCGGACGGGTAGTGGGCCAGATACCGGTCTGCTGGGACCCCGACCGCGAGGCCGCGATCGAGCGCGCGCACGAGCAATTCCGCTGGTTCGCCGGCGGCTGGACGGTCAACGCCGACCTGCCCACCCCAGCAGGGTTCGCCGGGGCGACCCAATTCGTGCGCCCCGAGGACGTCGCGGACAGCATTCCCTGTGGCCCGGACCTGGACGCGATCGTCGAAGCGGTAAAGCCCTACTGGGAGGCCGGCTTCAGCGATATAGCGCTCATTCAGATCGGCGGCCAACACCAGGAATTGTTCTTGAAGGAAGCCGCCGAGCCCCTGCTCGACGCGCTCCGAAGCGCGTCGAACTGAGGAGCGCGAGTTTGGGCGACCAACGCGCGGGTATCGCTTGGCGATGACTGATTCCACAACGGACCGGACCGCAACCCTGGTAAAGGGCCTCGGAGTAGCCAGTTGGGTGTTGGGCCTGTCCGAAATCCTGGCGCCCTCGGGCGTAGCGGCCGTCGCGGGCGTCGAGGACACCCGGCGGTCAAGGGCGGTCATCCGAGCACTCGGGGTGCGCGAATGCGGCCATGGCGCAGCACTTCTGGTCGGCCCGCCGCAGACGGTGTGGACCCGGGTCGCCGGCGACGTCCTGGACCTCGCGGTGCTCGCGGTCGGTGTTGCCCGTCGTGCACCGGGAACACGTCGTCGCGGTGCCGTCACCGCAATCGCGCTCGCGGCCATCGGCGGTGTCGATCTGTACGCCGCGCTGTGCACCTCCCGCGGCGACGAGCAGCCCCGTCACGCCGGCAGCCAACGGCACTATTCGTTGCGCGCGGCCGTCACCGTAATGCGTTCCCCTGATGACGTTTACCGGTTCTGGCGCGACCTCGCCAACCTGCCCCGCTTCATGTATCACCTCGAGTCGGTGACCGAGGACCCCGACGGCCGGACGCATTGGGTAGCCAACGCACCGATCGGGCAGCCGGTGCAATGGGATGCACAGATCGTCGAAGATCAGCCCGGCAAACGCATCGCCTGGCAGTCACTGCCCGGTTCGGGCATCGCCAACAGCGGAAGTGTCGAATTTTCCCCCGACAATTCGGGCAACGGCACCGAGGTCCGCGTCACCATCGGATATCAGTTGCCGGGTGGGGCGCTGGGCAAGGCGGTGGCGACATTGCTCGGGGAGTCGCCGGACCAGCAAGTCAACGACGATCTGCGGCGGTTCAAGCAGATCCTGGAAACGGGTCAGGTGATGCGTTCCGACGGATCCCCGGACGGCACCGTTGCGTTCCGGCAAATGCATCAGCAGGCCGCTCAGCCGGTCGGCCGGGAAGGGTAGTGATGAAAGCCACCATCTGGGCGGGACGCAATAGCGTTGAGGTGCAATCGGTTCCGGACCCCAAGATTCTCAACGACCGAGACGCCATCGTGCGGGTCACCTCGACCGCCATCTGCGGTTCGGATCTGCATCTCTACGACGGCTACATTCCCACCGTCAAGCACGGCGACGTGCTGGGTCACGAATTCATGGGCGAAGTGGTCGAGGTGGGCAAGGGAGTGGACAACCTGGCCGTCGGCGACCGGGTGGTCGTCCCGTTCCCCATCGCCTGCGGGGCGTGTTCGGCGTGCCAGCGCAAACTGTATTCACTGTGTGAGAACTCCAACCCGAACGCGGGAATCGCCGAGAAACTGATGGGCCATTCACCGGCCGGCCTGTACGGCTACTCGCACATGCTGGGCGGATTCGCCGGGGGGCAAGCGGAATACGTACGGGTGCCGTTCGCGGATGTGGGGCCGCTGAAGATCGACGACGACCTCACCGACGACCAGGCGCTGTTTCTGTCCGACATTCTGCCGACCGGCTACATGGGGGCAGAGATGTGCGACATCGCGCCGGGCGAGGTGGTGGCGGTGTGGGGCGCCGGGCCGGTCGGCCTGTTCGCGATCGTCAGTGCCCTGCTGTTGGGCGCCGGGCAGGTGATCGCCATCGATCGGGTGCCGTACCGGCTGGAGCTCGCGCAGCGCCTGGGCGCGACGCCGCTGAACTTCGCCGAAACCTCGGTGCTCGAAGAACTGCGGGAACTGACCGCCGGGCGCGGACCCGACAAATGCATTGACGCCGTCGGTATGGAAGCCCGCAACGGTTCGTCGGCGATCGACGCCTACGACCGCGTCAAGCAGGCGGTCCGGTTGGAAACCGAACGGCCACATGCACTTCGGGAAGCGGTGATGAGTTGCCGCAACGGCGGCACGATCTCGATCCTCGGGGTGTACGGCGGCCTGATGGACAAGTTCCCGATCGGTGCGGTGATGAACCGCTCGTTGACCATCCGAACGGGGCAGTGCCATGTGCACCGCTACATGCGGCCGCTGCTGGAGCGAATCCGCAATGGTGAGATCGACCCCGCAGTGATCATCAGCCATCATCTGCGACTCGACCAGGCCCCGCACGGATACGAGATCTTCAAACACAAGCAGGACAGTTGCACCAAGGTGGTGCTGAATCCCTAGAGGAGCACAAAACCATGTCAAATGACCTACACGGCAAGAAGATTGCGATTCTGGCCGCCGACGGCGTGGAGAAGATCGAACTGGAGCGGCCGCGCGAGGAGCTGACCAAGTCCGGCGCGCAGGTCGAGTTGGTGTCGCTGCAGGACGGCGAGATCCAGGCACGTAATCACGACCTGGAGCCGGCCGGAACGGTTCCAGTCGACCGCACGGTCGCGGACGCATCGGTGAGCGACTATGACGGGCTGGTGCTGCCCGGCGGCACCGTCAATCCGGACAAGCTGCGACTCGACGACTCCGCGGTCGCGTTCGTGCGGCAGTTCGTCGAATCCGGCAAGCCGGTGGCGGCGATCTGCCACGGCCCGTGGACGCTGGTCGAAGCCGGTGTGGTCGCGGGCCGTAGTCTCACCTCGTACCCGAGTATCCGCACCGACCTCCGCAACGCCGGCGCCCGAGTCCTCGACGAGGAAGTAGTGGTGGACGGCAACCTGATCACCAGTCGCTCCCCGAAAGATCTGGACGCGTTCTGCTCGGCACTTCTTCGGCAATTGACGCAGGCAGAAGCGACTTCGTCGCAGTAGTGCCGCAGCCGGTGCAGCGTCCCGCGTCCGGTTTAACCCGTTGATAATCGGGCATTAAAACGGCAGGGCCGTGACCGCCACGGCAAAGGCAGAGAGGCTTTCCGTGACGATCACGTACCCTGCGCCGGGAGACTCACTGGTCGCCGAACCGGTGTACCAGCCGCAGCACGATTCCCACCTACTCGTCGACACGATGCGCCGCACCGGCGTGATCGCGGGGCGCCACGTCATCGACCTGTGCACCGGCACCGGGTTCGTCGCGATCGCCGCCGCCGAGATGGGTTGCGCGAGTGTGACCGCACTGGACATCTGCCCGCACGCCGTGCGTCACTCGCGCGGCAACGCCGCACAGGCCGGAGTGGAAGTCGATGTGCGGCACGGCTCTTGGGCACTCGCCATCGAGCAGGGTCCGTTCGACGTGGTGGTCTCCAATCCGCCTTATGTGCCCACTCCGCCGGTGGACGACTCGGACCTGATTCCGGCGTCGGCGGGACCCTCATGGGCGTGGAACGCCGGGCCCGACGGCCGAAGCATCTTGGACCCGCTGTGTGCGGCCGCGCCGAAACTGTTGCGGCGGGGCGGATCCGCACTCCTGGTGCACTCCGCGCTGGCCGGAGTGCAGCGGACGCTGGATGCGCTGCGCGCCGCCGGTATGCAAGCCGATGTGGTGGCCCGGCGGCTGATTCCGTTCGGTCCGGTCCTGACGGCGCGGGCCGCCTGGCTGGAGGAGACCGGTCAGATCGAATCCGGTTGCCGCACCGAAGAACTCGTGGTGATCAGGGCCGACAAGCCGTGAGTACCACCCGGGTACAGGTGGTGCCGAACGGGCCGGTGCTGGTTTCCGGCCCGGTGCGTATCGAGATGCCCGACGGCGGTGTCGTCGAATCCGACCGGTTCATGGTGGCGATCTGCACCTGCCGGCGCAGCCAGGACTACCCGTTGTGCGACACCAGCCACCGCAGATGCCGCAGCGCCAAGGTCAAAGAAATGCTCAGCTGAGCGGACGCCGCAGCGAACTTTCGCCGCGCGCCCACGCGGCCATCAGCACGTCGGCCAACCGATCCTCCACCAGGGCGTGCGCCCGAATGCCGAACACGATGTCGCCGTCCAACTGCGGTTCGCGCGTCACCAGATCGCCCACCACGTCTCGGCGTACCACGTGTTCGTGTACCGCGTCGGCCTCCACGTGCTCGCGGTAGAACTCGACGCACGCCTCGGGGGCCTGCATCCGCTGCAGCGCCTGCACCATCCGCCGTGAGCCCGGCGGTGAGGTGATCTCGGTGGAAGCGAAATGCCCAACGGCCGCGCCGCGCAGCTTTCTGTGCAGGCCGAACAGTGACATCAAGTTCACCGCCGCCAGCGTTTCGGCGGGCACCACGTCCAGGTAGCGCAGATACGTCGAATCCAGGTCGGCGGCATCCATCAGGTCCGCGAACAGCTGCTGGTGCATCCGCCTGCCCTGCCCGGCCCCGTACTCGTCGAACTCGACGGCCACGAAAGCCGCCTTGGCGGTACCGGTCAGCCGGGGGATGGCAAATGCGTGCGGATCCGCCTCTTTCAGGTGATACAGCGAGCGGTGCACGAAGTACTCGCGCATCTGCTCCCAGGTGCCGTGGTCACGGAGGAAGTAGGAGGGTCCGCTGCCGTCTTTCGGTTCCACGGCGATCGCGTCCATCTCGGCCGCCGCGGTGTGCCCGGGTTCGATCGGACCCACGTCGCGGCGCACGCCGGCCAGGAATGCCCGCTCCAGCTCGGCACGAAATGCCAGCAAGGTGGGGTTCCACTCCCAGTCCGGATCAACCGAGGCGAAGCCCCGGTAGTGCAGCTCGTAGCACATATATAAGGCCAGCTGCAGGTCCAGGCCGTAGGGGTCGGCGTCGCGCACCGCGGCGCTGATCCGGCCGGACTGCTCGCGGGCGGCCGGTGCGGTCAGAGTGCGGCGCACCGTCGTCGACAACGGACCGTGCGCCGCCGGCAGGGCGGGTTCGACGGCGATCGACGTGGGATTCACACTCATGCTTTACCCGTCTGCGGGCCGGGCAAACGGAAGACGATGTCCACGGTGGTGCCGTCCGGTCCCTGCACTACATCCATCGACTCGCTCATGGCCCGCATCAGCACCAGGCCCCGGCCGCTGTTGCCCGGGTCGGCGGCCGGCGTCTTCCAGGAGCCGAAGTCGGTGATACGGGCGTGGATCGCACCGTCGGTGGCCTCCATCTCGAGCAGCATCTTCCCGGCGTCCTGGCCGGCGTAGGCGTGCTCGACACAGTTGGTGGCCGCCTCGCAGACCACCAGCACGATGTCGGAGGCCTGCTCCTCGGAGACGTTCGTCGTTTCCAGCCAGGGCGTCAGCTGACGCCGTATCGCGGCCAATCGGTCAGCCGTCGCCTCGGTTTCGATGCGCAGCGGCGGCAGCTGGTGGCGATACACCACCATCGCGACGTCGTCGTCGTAGCCGGCTTCCGGCGCCAGCTGTTCGAGCACGGCGTCGGCGACGGCGTCGATCGGCAGGTGCGCCGAATCCGTCAGGACGTCCGCGACCCGGGCCAGACCCTCGTCGATCGACTCGTGTCGCCGCTCGACCAAACCGTCGGTGAACAGCATCAGCGTCGAACCGGGCCCCAGAACTTCGGCGGCCTGCGGTCGAGTTTCGTTGCGGCGCACCGCAAGTGGAACCGAACGGGCGTCGGTCAGCATGGTGGTCACCGTTTGGGGCCCCGGTTGTGTTCGGACCAGTACTGCCGGCATGTGGCCGGCGTTGCTGTATTCCAGCACCCCGGATTCGACGTCCAGAATCGCCAGGAACACCGTCGTGCAGTAGGCGTCCGGGATGGTGGATGCCGCCGCGTCGAGTTGCTCGAGCAGGACGGCCGGTCGGGCGCCGGTGAGCAGCAGCGCCCGCGACGAGCTGCGCAGCTGCCCCATGATCGCGGCGGCCGGCAAACCGCGCCCTACGCAGTCCCCGACGACGATGCCGATACGACGCTCATCGATGGGCTGCACGTCGTACCAGTCGCCGCTGATCTCCAATGGCAGCACCGCGGGTTCGTAGCGAACGGCGAAGCCCGGCGGCGGCTTCATCGGCGGTTGCATCGCCCGCTGCAACGTCAGTGACGTTTCGCGGGCGATCTCGAACTGGCGGACATGCCCGATGGCGAGACTGAGGTGACCGATCAGGACCGTGACCAGCAGCCGATCCTCGGCACTGACCCAGCGCGGCGTGCCCAGCTCCAGCCACAGCGCCACGTCCCCGGTGCCCGAGAGCATGGCGACCATGCCGCGGGTCTTGCCGGGCATGTCCGGCCACTCGACGGTCTTCGCGGTCAGCGGCAACTGGTGGCGGGCGTCCATGAACGTCTGCCGCAGCGTGGGATCCATGGTGCGCCAACCTGATTCGGGCGGATCACCGGCGACCTGGACGGTTGGCTCGCCTTCGCCGGCCGGCCACATCACCGCGACCACCCGCTGCACGTCCACCGCGGCCCGGCACTCGTCGAGGGTGATCGCGAGCACCTCGGCCACACTCTTGGCCACCGCTACCGAGGTGGCCAGGCGCAGCACCGCGCTCTCCCGTGCAGCGAACGCGCGTTCGGCGGTGACATCGCGGACGGTGCCCACGTAGACATCGCCCTCGTCGCCGGGGCCGCGGACGGCGTTGATGCTGACCGCCGCCCAGGCCAGGCGCCCGTCGCGGTGCCGGACCGGGATCTCGTACTCGGCGCTGCCCTCGGTACGCAGCCGCTGTTGCTCCTGATAGGTGCGCTCCGTGTCGACCAGCCAGGCTTGCGGCCACGGATAGGGCAGACCCGCTGCGCCGTACCCGAGGATCTCGGCGAAGGCGTTGTTGATCTCGATCACCGCGCCGTTGCGGTCGGCGACGAAGAAGCCCTCCTGCAGCGAGTTGACCAGTGCGGTGCGGAACTTGTCGCGGTCGGCCAGGTCTTCGGCACGAGCGCGCTCCTGCGCGAAACGCTTTGCGCCATCCAAGAATCCGCGGGTCGCGACATCGAGCGGGGCCAACGTCTGCAGCAGGAACTCGACGGCGGCGGCCCGGTCGGCGGGGCCGGTCTTGGACAGCTCGTTGAGCAGCCGGAATGTGCTCTCCACGATGCCGAGCATGCTGATCTGTTCCTGCAGCGCCCGGCGCCCCAGTTCGTGCCCGGCGGCCAGCAAATTCTCGTCGCGGGTGTCGAGGTAGCTGCGCAGAGTGTCCCGGTACTGGGTGTGGAAATCCGCCGCCGCGCTCATGTCGTGATCCCCCGGTGGCGGGCGGCCAGCACCATGGCGTCGTCGGTTTCCTTGGCGTGCTTGGTGAGTATCTGTTCGACGATGTCTTTGGCCGACGCGGCGAAATCCAGGTGCTCCAGGTGATCGTCGGCGATACCGTCGCTGGTGATCACCAGCAGGTCCCCGGTCCGAATCGAAACCACTTGTGCGGGGCGGGTTTCCGGTATCCGATAGCCGACGATGCCGCCGACCAGGCGCGCGCTGGCGCGGCTCTGGACACCGCTGACGGTTTTGGCGACCAGATGGGCGCTGACGTTGCCGACGCCGGTCCAGCTCATCTGGCCGGTCTGAAAGTCGATCCGTGCCAGCGTCATGGCGACCCCGCGGGTGCCGCCCAACACGCGGTGGCACAGCTCGATCAGCACCTCGAGTCGCTCGCCGCGGGCTCCGGCCAGAGCCTCGGCGGCGGTTTCGGCGGCGCGGGCGGCGTCCGGGCCGTGGCCGAGGCCGTCCATGACGCCGAACAGAGCCGCGACCGGGCTCGGGTTCGGGGGGCTGTCGGTGTCGCCGTCGATGGCCGCCGCGATCGCCTGATCGCCGCAGTACTGCTCCCCGGGACGCGAGCGACTCGCGATCGCCCACTCGATGGGCCCGAAGCGGCCCGCGGATCGGACTGGGTCACCCACGGGCCGGAACCCATTTCCACATTTCGACGACCGTGCCGCGGCCCAGCGCGGACTCCACGATCAACCGGTCCATCAGCCGGCGGGCCCCGGGCAGGCCCATGCCCAGACCACGGCCGGTGGTGTAGCCGTCTTCCATGGCGCGGTCGATGTCGGCGATGCCGGGGCCGTCGTCTTCGGCCCGCACCACCAGCGCCTTGCGGCCCTCCCGCTCGGCCACCGCCACCCGAACCTGGCCGCGACCGGCATAGCTGGTGATGTTGCGGGCTATTTCGGAGATCGCGGTCGCGATCATGGTGACGTCGGTAAGCGAGAAACCCAGATCGAGCGCCAGTTGGTGCCCGGCTTTGCGGGCGGCGACGATGTCGTCGGAGGTGTTGATGGCGACCACTGTCTCACCCGCCACCGTCGCGCCCGATCGTCGATCTGTTCAGTCCCAGACGTTTGTGCAGCAGCGCGATGCCTTCTTCGAGGTCGAGCGCGGTGCTCATGTCGTCGAAGGCCAGCCCGAGCTGCACCATGGCAAAGGCCACCTCCGGCTGCAGACCGACGATCACGGTGGTGGCCCCGCGCAGCCGGGTCATGTGCGCGATGGTGCGCAGCGACCGCGCCGCAAAGGAATCCATCACGTCGATCGCGGTGACGTCGACGACAATGCCCTGCGCGCGGAACCGGCTGACCCGTTCCATCAGGTCTTCGCGCAGCCGCTCGGTGTCGGAGTCGGTCAGCGCGGCCTGCACCGTGGCGATCAGGATCGCGCCCTGTTTCAAGATCGGTACTGGCATGGGCTGTTTTCGGGGCCGTTACTCGCCGGTGCGGGTGACTTCGTAACCCAGCAGGCGTTCGGCTTCCTCGATACCGCCCTGCAAGTCGCCGACGGCGTTCATCTTGGACAGGTCGAGACCGATCGTCACCAAGGTCAGGGCGATTTCCGAGGACAGTCCGGTGATGATGACACTGGCACCCATCAGCCCGGACGCGTCGACCGTCTGTACCAGGTGGTTGGCCACCGTCGAGTCGATGGTGGGCACACCGGTGATGTCGATGACCACCACCTTGGCGCGGTTGGCGCGGATGGCGCGCAGCAGCTGCTCGGTGACCTGCCGGGCGCGCTGGCTGTCCAGCACACCGATGATCGGCAGGATGAGCAGCTGTTCGCGGACCTGAAGCACGGGCGTGGACAGCTCGCGGATCGCTTCCTGCTGCTGGCGGATGATGCGCTCGCGTTCCTGGACGAAGCTGACGCCCACGGTGTTGGCGATCCGGTTGGCAGCCGGCTCGTAGGCGTCCAGGACGCGGTTGAGCATGTCGAACTCGGCCTGGTATTTCTCGAACAACGAGCGCGCCAGCACGTCGCGCAGCAACAGCACGATGCCCAGCACCTCGTCGGTTTCCACGCCGCGGGGAATGATGCGCTCAGAGAGATCGCGCGCATAGTCCTGCAGGGCTTCGACGCTGCCAGTCTCGAGCACCTCGACATAGTTGTCGTAGACGGCGGTGGCCTCGGAGAAGATCTCCTCCGGGGTCATCGCGGTGAGCAGTTCGGCCTCGGTGATCCGGCGGGCCCACTCCTCGCGCAGGGCGGTCCGGTTTCGACGCAGATGCTGGACCAGCTGGGGCAGCAAACCCTCGCTGGAGACGCCGGCCGTGGTACTGGCGGTGCTGAGATCTGTCGGCGAATCGGACATCCGTCCCTCCAAGCCCTCTGGCGCGTGCGAAAAGCTCTACCCAGTGGTCGCGCTATGGCGAGACTAGCTTGGGGTGTGACCTCGGGCGTGTTGAGGTCTTCTTCTTCTCGCGGTAAGCGCCGCACGTTAGGCTGGCAGCACACCGAAGACCCGGACAAAGGATCGCCATTGTCAGCTCCTGATTCGATCACCGCCACGGTCTCCGACCATGACGGGGTAGTGGTGCTCAGCATCGGCGGCGAAATCGACCTGGTCACCGCGCCGGCCCTGGAAGAGGCAATCGGCGGCGTGATTGCCGACAATCCGGGTGCGCTGATCATCGACCTGTCCGGGGTTGACTTCCTGGGCTCGGTAGGGCTGAAAATTCTGGCGTCCACCTACGAGAAACTCGGGGACGGCGCCGAGTTCGGCGTGGTGGCACGCGGCCCGGCGACCCGACGTCCGATTCACCTAACCGGCCTGGACAAGACCTTTCCGCTGTATCCGACGCTGGAGGACGGGTTGACCGGCGTGCGTGAAGGCAAGCTCAACCGGTGAGGCCGACGTCACGGTTGGGTCACGAATAAAGGTCACAGACCGTTAAGAATTCTTCGCGGTCTTTAAGGATTCTCAATTCTCCGGCGTAAATTTGCCAGTTTGCTTAGCGTTTTCCGCCACTTAGGTTGCGTTGCGTCACATAAGCGTCAGCGGCAGTTTCAAACGCACGTTCGTCGTCGGCGAACAGAGCGGCCGCATCGGTTCCCGCGTGGTTACTTTGGATTCAGGGGACTCGGGCGCTCCACGAAATCGGTTCACTCATTCGGAGGAACAAATCATCATGAAAATCAGCAGTATTGTCGCGCGTCGGCGAATTGCCGGCATCAGCGCCGGCTGCCTGCTCGGGGGAATCGCGGTCGGGATCGCCGGTGCGCCGTCGGCTGCGGCGGCACCCGACTGCAGCCCCGAAGGTGTCAACGCGACGGTGTCGTCGGTGCAGGGCGCGGCGCAGCAGTACCTGGCCGGTCACCCGGGCGCCAACCAGGTGGTCATGGCCGCCTACGGCCAGCCCCGCGGCGACGCGGCCGCCAACATTCGGGCCTACTTCACCGCGCACCCGAACGAATACCACGATCTGCGTGGGATTCTGGCGCCGATCGGCGACACCGAACAGCAATGCAACGTGTCGGCGCTGCCGCCGCACCTGGAATCGGCTTACCACGAGTTCATGGCCGGCTGATCTCCCGCAACAACCCGCGAACGACCCGCCACAGCGCAGTGGCGGGTCGTTCGGCATTATCAGGCCATGGATGTCGATCATCCCGAGGAAGACCAGGGCTGGGACCACCGGGAGCGCGGCGAGACCGAAGTCGAACGGCTGGACCGAAATTGGAACAGCCTGCTGCAAGAGTTGCGGGTGGTGCAGACCGGCGTGCAGTTGCTCACCGGGTTCCTGCTGACTCTGCCGTTCCAGGCCCGGTTCGACGTGCTGGGCGACGACATGCGAGCGGTTTACCTGGTCACCGTCGGTTGTTCGGTGGCCGCGACGGTGTTCCTGATCGCACCAGTGGGCTTGCACCGGTTGCTGTTTCGGCGACATCGGATCTCGGTGCTGGTGTCGGCGGCGCACCGGTGCGCCTACGGCGGGCTGGTGCTGCTGGGCTTGGCGCTGACCGGGGTGACCGTCATCATCTTCGATTCGGTAGCCGGCACCGCCGCGGGTCTGGTCGCCGGGGCGTGTGCGCTGGCACTGTTCGGGTTCTCCTGGCTGGTGGTGCCGCTGTTGTTGCGCACCCGCGACCTGCCAGAGTCCGGACGCCGGCAGGTGTAGCCGTCGGCCGCGCGGGTAACTCAGCTTGCAGCCGACTCGAGTCGGGAACGCGCGGAGGACCAAGATGCGGCTACGCCGCAGCGTGCTGGACAAGCCGGGGATTACGCGCAAGCGCCGCGGCAAGGGCTTCGCCTACTACGGCCCCGACGGTGACCTGCTCACCGATCCGGACGCGGTACAACGCATCAAAGACCTCGTCATTCCGCCCGCCTGGCGCAAAGTGTGGATATCGCCGTTTCCCAATGGGCACATCCAGGCCGTCGGCACCGACGCGGCCGGTCGGCGCCAGTACCTCTACCACCAGAGCTGGCAGCAGGAACGGGCCGAGGAGAAGTTCGACCGGGTGCTCGAGCTGTCCACGGAGTTGCCGGCGTGGCGCGAGCGGATCGCGCGTGACCTCAAGGGCCGCGGCATGTCCCGGGAACGCGTCCTGGCGCTCGGCCTGCATCTGCTGGATCTCGGCTACTTCCGGGCCGGCGGCGAACGATACGTCGAGGAGAACGAGTCGTACGGCCTGGCCACCCTGCTGCGTGAGCACGTGAGCGTGCGCCGCGACGCGGTCGCCTTCGACTACCCCGCCAAGAGCGGAGTCCAGCGCACCTATGAGATCAAGGATGCCGAGGTGGTCCGCGCGGTGCGGGCACTGCTACGCAGAACTGGCGGCACCGACCGATTGTTGGTGTGGCGCAACGGTTCCGACTGGGTGGAAGTCCGGGCCGACGACCTCAACACGCGGTTCAAGGAACTCCTCGGCGACGGCTACAGCGTCAAGGACCTGCGCACCTGGCACGGCACCGTGTTGGCCGCGGCCGCCTTCGTCGATGCGGACCCGGCCGTCTCGCAGCGGGTGGCCAAGCGAGTCGAGGCCGCCGTCATGCGCGAGGTATCCGCGGAGCTCGGCAACACACCCGCGGTGGCGCGAAGCTCGTATGTGGATCCCCGAGTGGTCAGTGCGTACCGGCAGGGCGTCACGATCGCTGCGGCGGCGCAGCGCGCCCGCCGGGCCCGTCGTCCGGCGGCGGCGCAACAGGTGCTGGAGAAAGCCACCCGCGCGATGATTCAGCGAATCGCGAAGGATGACAAGGTATCCCGCCCGTCCGCTCTGGCAAAGACGGCCTGACTTCCACCGGCTGGTCGGGGGACTCGGTTCTCTGCATTCACACCGCAGCACCAGCAGGTCCGAATACTATTGAGCTGGTGTGCGCAGATTCGCGGCGAAAGAGGGGCCGGCGGTGGCCGCCGGTGGGGCGCTTCCGGTACCTGACGCGTGAAGACCGGTGGGAATGGTCCGAAGAAGTTGCCCGCATGCACGGTTACGAACCGCGCAGCGTGACGCCCACCACCCAACTACTGCTCAAACATAAGCACCCGGATGACAAACCGAGCGTCGCCGAACTGATCGAGCAGGTACGCCGGCACGGCACCGCATTCAGCAGCCGGCACCGCATCGTCGACACCCGCGGCGAAACGCACGTCGTGGTGGTGGTCGGGGACCGGTTCCCGGGGCCGGATGGACGGCTGCTCGGAATCGGCGGTTACTACATCGACATCACCGAGCAGTACGACGCTGACCTGCAAAAGCACCTCAGCGAGGCGCTGCTGGCCGTGGATTCCCGACGCGCGGTGATCAACCAGGCGATGGGCATCCTGATGCTGAGGTACGGCATCGACTCCGATGCGGCATTCGAACGGTTGGTGAAGATGTCGCAGGAATCAAACGTCAAGTTGCGCAACATCGCCGAACTCGTGGTCGCCGAGATCGCCGGGAACGGCGACCACGACGAAGACGCGGCGTTCCGATTAGATCGGTTGGTGCGCACCCCGCGCGAGGTGCGCTGACTAGCCCTGCTGATGCAGGGTGGCCTGCGGACTCTGGCCGTAGCTGCGGCGATACAGCGCGGCGAATCGGCCGGTGTGGCTGAAACCCCAGCGTTGGGCTATCTCACCCACCGTCGCCGTCGATCGATCACCGGCCCGCAGCTCCTGATGGGCGTGGTGCAGGCGCACGCGGCGCAGATACTCCGTAGGCGTGGTGGCCAGGTGGCGCCGGAACAGGTACTGCACCGCGCGCGGCGTCATTCGCAGCGAGTCGGCGACGTCGTTGACGCCGATGCCGTCCGCGCAGTGGCGGTGAATGAACGAGATCGCCCCTTTCAACGCCGGCGGCAGGTCCGGCTCGCTCAGCAAATCCTGCCCGGTGCCGGCGTTGTTGGGGAAGCAGTCCAGTAGGGCGGCGCTCAGCAGGTGCGCGGCCGCCCCGACCAGCAACGGCTGACGCGCGCTATCCACGTCGCCGAAGCTGGTGACGACGTAGTCCAGCGCCCTGGTCCAGCTGTTCGCGGCGGCGGCCGATCGCGGTTTATAGTCCAGGAACCGAACATGTTGGGGCGGAATGCTTTTCCCCTCCGACGCGACCCTGCTCAGCTCTCTCATACCCAGGCCCACGACCCGAAACCGCGCGTCCTCGACATCGATCGCGCACGGCAGAGCGTCGGCGGCGATGACCACAGTCTCCAGCCCACGCTTCGGTTCAGCCGTCACCGCCATGGAACCTGACAGCGGATGGATTGCCAGCACCGTGTCGAAAGCCTCGATTTCGCAGCTCAGCCGGCCGTCGATCAGCACTTCGTTCAGCGTCACCGAATCCGTCGCGAAGCGCCGGTGGGTCAGCTGCGCACCGTCGGACACGGCGCCGACCCGCCAGCTAGGCGGGTAGGCGTCCGCGAAGAATCGTCGCATCGCGGCGGTGTCAGCGGTGCGGAACTCCTCGTAGCGGATCGCATCGCCGGCGGTCGTAATCGACACGGGCGACGCGGCCTAAGCTATCGCGCTGGACTTCGTGCGGTCGGCGGTCGCCCGCTGGTAGACGCCGAGCGCGTCGAGGGCGATTCGATCCCAGGTGAAGCGTGATATCGCCCGAGCCCGGCCGGCCGCGCCCATGCTTTGACGCTGAAATCGCTGACCGTGCAGCGATTTCAGGGCCGCGGTCAGTTCGTACGGCTTGGCCGGGGAGACCAGCAGGCCGGTGACACCATTGATGACGGTGTCGGTGAGTGCGCCGACAGCGGTCGCCACCACCACCACGCCACTGGCCATCGCCCGCAGCGCGGTTGTCGCCTGCGGAGCGTGCCGTGCTGCGCACACCACCACATCGGCAGAGCGCACCAGCGCCGGAAGTTCCTCGGCGGCAACCGAACCCGCGAACCGAACGCGATCCTGCACTCCCAACCCGGTGGCCAGACGGTTGAGCGCGGTGCGTTCCCGGTCATGGCGAGGGTCGCCGGCGTCGGTCTCGGCCAGGACGAGTTCCACGCCGGGCAGGATCGGCAGAATCCGAATCACTTTGTCGAAGCCGTGCTGCGGCAGAGCATTCGGCTCCACCTGCAGAATGCGGACCGGCCCGTCGGCGGCCGACGGATCGGCGGGAGCGAACCGATCCACATCGACTCCGCTGGACAGCACCGAGAGCTGGGCGCGGCTGCGGCGCAGTCGCGCCAGCGCGTCGACCTCGGCGCTGCTGCCACCGGTCACCCAGTTCGCGTTGCGGACGAGCAGCGGCTCCAGGCGCACCCGTTCACCCGGGATGCTCGACTCGGCCAGACCGTGGAAGCTCTGCACCAGGGGCAGTTCGTGTCGGCGAGCGGCCAGTTGAGCCGCCAAGCCACCCAGCCATCCGAAGGCGTGTACGACGTCGGGCGGATTCGCCGCCCACGCGCGGTCGAGTTGG
This sequence comes from Mycobacterium sp. 20KCMC460, assembly GCF_022179425.1. Lineage (NCBI taxonomy): Bacteria > Bacillati > Actinomycetota > Actinomycetes > Mycobacteriales > Mycobacteriaceae > Mycobacterium > Mycobacterium sp. 20KCMC460. Next base: position 6,215,431 of record NZ_AP025524.1, on the reverse strand, counting down.
TCGGCCCACGCGCCGAGGTGGGGAAGCACCAGAGTCGGCGCCGACGGCTCGGCTGGAACTTCGGCGTGCGGCCGGTATGCGTTGATCGTGTGGTGCTGCGCCGCGAGCGCGGCGCCGAATTCGGCCAGCTCAGAGCCGCCGAACCCGCCACCAACGGCGGTTTCGTCATCGCCGCAGACGATCGCGATCTGCATCTGGTCACCATTACGTGCGGAATGTTGAGGCAAAGTTTTCAAGTTCTGCGGGTACCCGGCCTGATATCGCCGATAATCGGCGCTGGCCAAACGGTTCGTTAATTGGCTAGTCCGTCGCGTGGTGTCCTGTCGGCGCAAGGCGGTTTGCCGCGGTTTGACCGGCCCCGGACGGGGCATCCTGCCTGCGGTATCAAAAAAAGTGCGCAGGAGGTTACTTCTCATGCCGAACTCGTCGATCAAGAACGAAAAGCTCTACGAAGACTTACGCAAGAAGGGCGACTCGAAGGAGAAGGCCGCGAGGATCTCCAACGCGGCCGCCGGACAGGGGAAGTCGAAAGTTGCCCGCAAAGGCGGCAAGGCCGGCTCTTACGACGACTGGACCGTGCCGGAGCTGAAGAAGCGGGCCAAAGAGCTTGGCGTAACCGGCTACTCAAGTCTGACCAAGGACAAGCTGGTCGCGAAACTACGCAACCACTGAGCCTTGGTGCCGTGCGCCGCTCAGTCGCGCAGGCCGAGACGTTCGACCAGCATCAGAAAAGCGGCAGCGAAGGCATTGTCGGCTGTCTCGGCCTCGATCCGGGGCCAGTCCAGCTTTTCCCGAACCGCCCGCGCCGCCGGCAGCAACGATGCGAAATCGCAGTGGTGTTCGGTCAGGGCGCGCAGTTTCTGGATGAACACCTCGGTGGGAGGTAACACCGGCATCGAAATGGCCAGCACCACACGCTGTTCCGCTGCGCCCAATACTTGCGGCGTCACCGTCCTGCCGTTGACGCAGTGCAGCACGTCGACCATCGCATCGCCGAGATGCGCTTTGAACAGCCAATCCTCGGGTGGTCGTTCGATCCGGAAACCGGCCTTGCCGAGCGTGGTCGCCGCAGCGGGAACGTCGTCCTCGCAGACCATCAGGTCGACGTCGTGCGTCGGTTCGGGTGCACCGTAAGCCCATAACGCGTAGCCCCCGGCCAGGGTGAAGGGCGGCCCGTGCTCCTTGAGCGCCGACGCCGCGCACCGAAGTGCGTCGCGTAGCGCAACGGCCTCTGGCGGGGTGTCGGACATGATGGTGACGGATACCCCGCCGACGCGTCCGGCAACCTGTGATGCTGTCCGGCAACGGTTTAACCGGTATCGAAACGGGAAATTAGCGAACCATGCCCACCGCTATGCCGCCTACCTACGAGCAGGTGGCCGTGGTGATACCCGCCCACAACGAACGCGCGAGTTTGCCGGGTTGTCTGCGCGCCATGGTCACCGCGGCCCTGTGCGTACACGCTCCGGTGACCATCGTGGTGGTGCTCGACGCCAGCGACGACGACAGTTCCGACCTCGCCGGCCGGTACGGGCCGGATGTGCATTTCGTCCGCATCGACGCGCGCAACGTCGGTGCCGCCCGCGCGGCCGGCTTCGATTACGCCCGCACCCTGTGCGGGACCGACCTCGCCGCCTGGTATGCCACCACCGACGCGGACAGCACCGTGGAACCGGATTGGCTGAGCCGCCAATTGGGTTGTGGCGCAGAGATGTTCCTTGGCCTGGTGCGGGTCGCCGATTGGCGGCCGCACGGGTTGGACGTGGTGCGCCGGTATCTGGAGGCCTACAACAAGCGGGTGGACGGCGGCCACGACCACGTGCACGGCGCGAACATGGGTTTCAGCTCCCGCGCCTATTGGGCCGTCGGGGGATTCCGTTCACTTTCCTCCGACGAGGACGTGGACCTGGTGGCGCGGTTCGAGACGGCCGGTTACCGCATTCACCGGGACACCGCGCAATCGGTCGTCACCTCGGCGCGCACCAAAGGGCGGGCACCCCGCGGATTCGCCCGTCATCTGCGTTCCCTGACCAGCGCGGGGCGGGGGACTGCGGTGCACCCCAAGGCGGGGGAGCCCGCATGACGGCGGGGCTGGTCCGGCACTGGCTGGAAACCGGGCGGCTGGAATTGCCGCTGCCGGGCTCGGGCTGCACCGCGGAACGCTGGCAGCGCCTGGGCCGACTGGCCGAGGAAGACATCGCCGCCGCCCGGATCGCCGAGGCGCACGTCGACGCCGTCGCGATCCTGCACGAGCTGGGCGGCAAACCACCGGAACCCGGTCAGCTGTGGGGTGTTTGGGCGGCCGAGGCGTCGGAGGCGGTCCTGACCGCCACCCAGGTCGCCGGTGACGGGTTCGTCCTCAACGGCACCAAGGTGTGGTGCTCGGGTGCCGGGTTCTGCACGAATGCACTGGTCACCGCTCGGATGGAGGGCGGTGACCGCGGGTTGTTCGCGGTCACACTCACCGATGCCGGGGTCAAACCGCTGCCCAGTACCTGGTGGAATCCCGGGATGGCCGGCAGCGACACCCGGTCGGTGCAGTTCAACAACGTGCACGCAGTCCTGGTCGGGGCGCCCGGTGGGTACCTGAGCCGCGCCGGATTCTGGCACGGCGCGATCGGTGTCGCCGCCTGCTGGCTGGGTGGGGCGCGGCGGGTGGCCGAGCCGTTGTATCGCAGTGCGGGCAGCGAATCCGCCGACGCATACGCGTTGGCGCATCTGGGGGCGGTAGACGCCGCGCTGACCGCCGGCGACGCGGTGTTGGCCCTGGCCGCCGGGCAGGTCGACGCGGATCCCTTCGACAAAGCCGGCACGGCGCAACTACTGGCGCGCCGGGTCCGCGCGGTGGTGGAACATGCCGTCGACGAGGCGATCTCGCGCACCGGACGGGCGCTGGGGCCCGGACCGCTGTGCCAGGACGGTCGGCACGCCCAGCGGGTCGCCGACCTGAGCATCTACATACGCCAGAGTCACGCCGAACGCGACCTGGCCGAACTGGGGCGGTTGGCCGGGCGGCGCGGGCGTTGAAGACCAACGGGCCGCGGTTTGCGGCCAGGCCGCTGGCCGGAGGCGGTACCGCCGTGCAGGATTGGCTGGCGGCCGATCGGCCACCGGCACTGAAGCTGGACGAGTGCGCCGGTCTGGTGGTGGTCGCTCCGCACCCCGACGACGAGACTCTGGGCATCGGGGCGACGGCCGCGCAGCTCGCCGCGTCGGGCGTGCCGGTGCAACTGGTGGCGGTCAGCGACGGGGGTGGCGCGGACCCGGCTGCGTCGGCGGCCGAACGGCTTACTTTGGAGGCGCGACGGCGCGACGAATTGCGCTGTGCTGCAGAGATTTTAAAGGTCGGTAGCCCGCTGCGCCTCGGACTGCCGGACGGCCGGCTGACCGACCATGAGGATCGGCTGGCGGCGCTGCTGACGCGGTGCCTGGACGGTCGGCCGCCCGGAACGTGGTGTGCGGCGACCTGGCGGGGCGACGGCCACCCCGATCACGAAGCCGTCGGGCGGGCCGCGGCCGCGGCCTGCGCACGCACCGGCGTCGAACTCATCGAATACCCAGTGTGGATGTGGCACTGGGCAATTCCGGGGGACCCGGACGTGCCGTGGCATCGGGCCCGGACGGTGCCGCTCGACGACTGGGCCGTGCAACGTAAAAGACAAGCCGCACAATGCTTTCGAAGTCAGTTCGAGCCGCACGGACCGGACGCGGTGCTGCCGCCCTTCGTGCTGGAGCGGCTTATGGCGGTGGGGGAGATGGTGTTTCTGTGACTGCGCACACCCCGCGTTTGCCAGATGCGTACTTCGACAGGATGTACGCCGACGCCCAGGATCCGTGGCAGTTGTCCTCGCGTTGGTACGAGCAACGCAAGTACGCGATCACCGTGGCCCTGCTACCGCGCAGCCGGTACCGGCACGCTTTCGAGCCGGGCTGCTCGATCGGTGCGCTGACCACGCTGCTGGCCGCCCGCTGCGAGCGGATCACCGCCGTGGACGTGGCCGAGGCGGCCGTAACCGGTGCCGACGCCCGGCTACGCGAGCACGGCTGCCGCGACCGGGTGAGCCTGTCCCGCGGATCGCTGGACGAGCGGTGGCCGGCCGGCCCGTTCGACCTGGTGGTGCTCAGCGAGGTCGCGTACTACCTGAATGCCGACACCCTGGCGACGGTGTTGCGCCGGGAGTGCCCTCGGTTGGCGCCGGGCGCCACCGTGATCGCCGCGCACTGGCGCCATCCCGTCGCCGACTATCCATTGACCGGTGACGCCGCCCACGCCGTCATCGCGGCGACACCGGGGCTCGAGCCGCTGGGCTGTTACCGCGACGACGACGTCGTCATCGAGGTGTTCGACACCGGCGACGCCAGGTCGGTGGCGGCGCGGGAAGAGGTGCCGGGAGCGCGGGCCTAGCCATGCGAGTGGCGACCTTCAACATCCTGCACGGACGCACCGTCGGCGACGGAGTCGACCCGCAGCGGCTGCGCGACTGCGTGCGGCGACTCGATCCCGACGTGCTGGCACTGCAGGAGGTCGACCTCGACCAGCCCCGCTCCGGGCACGCGGACTTGACCGCGGCGGCAGCCGAAGCGATGGGCGCCGTCGAGCACCGGTTCGTGGCCGCGATCTCGGGCACGCCGGGGGCCACCTGGATGGCGGCGACGGGTCGCGAACAACCCGGGACCGCCGCCTACGGGATCGCGTTGCTGTCCCGGTTCCCCGCGACCAGTTGGCAGGTGGTCCGGTTCCCCCGGATCCCGATTCGGTTTCCGATGTATCTGCCCGGCCCGAACAGGGTGCTGATCGTGGACGAGGAGCCGCGGGCGGCGGTGATCGCCCGGCTGCAGACTCCGTTGGGGCCGCTGACCGTGGCCAACACCCATCTGTCCTTTGTGCCCGGCTGGAATTTGCGCCAGCTGCGGCGCCTGACCCGCGACCTGCGCGGGCTGCCCGGGCCGCGACTGCTGATCGGCGATCTCAACCTCACTCCCGCGGCGGTGCACCGCTGGTCGGGGATGCGCGCGCTGGCCACGGCGCCGACCTTTCCGGCCGCCGCACCCCAGCGGCAACTCGATCACATCCTGACCGACGACCCGGATCTGCACGGCGTTGCCGCGACCGCGGAGTTGATGCCGATCTCCGATCACCGGGCCCTGGTCACCGAGGTGCGCCGGTAGTCGTCGGGGCGGTGGTCACCGATCCTTGCTGCGCGCCTCCGCGCCGGTCTCGCCGGCGTCGAAGTCGTCGTCGGCCGCGGTGCGTCCCACGTATTCGCCGTCGTCGCCACGGCCCGCGCGCGAGTTGGCGGTGTGCTCGTCGGCCTCCACGTCGGATTCGGCTTTCTTGCGTTCGGTCATCGGGGTTGCCTTTCTTGTTTCGCAAAGCAGCGGGCGGCGGGCAGCAACTCCGCACTCATGTTGCGTTCCATCATCTTCAGTGCGGCCGACCCCAGCTCCTCGTCGATATGGGCGACCGCGTCGGGCGGGACCACGACCTCGTAGTGACGCAGATAACCGTCCAGTGCGCTGTAGAGGATGCACTGCTCGGTGACCTGACCGGCCAGCACGATGCGCTTGGTGTCGAGACGATGCAGCAGGTAGTCCAACGCGGTGGAGTAGAACACGCTGTGCCGGACCTTGGTGATGAGCGGGCAGTCGGGCGTGGGCACCAGTGGTTCGATCAGCTCGGGGTGCTTCCCCTGCAGGGCGTTGTCGATGATGGCCCCACGGTCGGCGGTGAAATCGCCGAGGTTGTCGTTGACGTAGATGAGGTCGACGGCAGCATTGTCCTTGGCGTTCTCGATCAGCCCGAGCAGCGGGTCGATGACGCGGGCCGCACTGTGGGCCAGCTCGTCGGCGTCCTCATGGCGGTAATCGTTGAACATGTCGATAACTAGCAGCGCAGTGTCGCTCACAGCACGAAGCTATACCCGCTATCCGCCGTCTCATCGCGGCTGGGTTTAACCGGTCCGATGAATCGGGTAGCCCTAGCGGGTCGCGAGCAAATTGCCGCGTGAGTCAACAGTATCCATAGGCTACAGTAGCCAGGTGCTGATGACGGGTTCGCTGGGGGAGTGACAATGGGACACATCGCAACCGACACGGCCGTCCACGGGCCGGTCCCGAGCAGCGAATCCGAGGTACCGACGGTGACGCTGCCCGGCCTCGCCGCGGCCGGGGTCTGGGCCGTCGGCTTGATAGTCGGCGTAGTCGCGTTGCTCACCGGGCACCTGCTGGTGGCCGGCGTCGCGCTGGTGCTGGCCATCATGGCGCCATGGTTCGGCATGGCTTGGGTGTCGCGCGGCCGCAGCCGCGAATCGAATGGCTGGTCCGCCGTGCACGCTCCTGCGCGGTAATCGCGAATTGTTCGATCTGCCGGGTGTGATTCGGTTTCGAACGGGGTACTTCCTGCGCCAACGGGCCACCGCGAGGTGCGTAACCCGGTCACTCAGCAGGAAGGAACCCCCATGCCGACCGTCAGTGATTACGACGCCCGCCGGGTGACCGAGGCCGACGCCGCAGACAAAAGCGCCCTCCGCGAGCTGGGCCCGCTGCCGAAGCTGGCCACCGCCGTCATCGACGATGACCCCAACGAATCTCCGTTCTTCGAACTGCCCGGCGCCGATCTGTCCGGAGAGGAACTGTCGGTGGTGGTGATTCCGCAGCGATCCGACGAGTTCACCTGCTCGTGCTGCTTCCTGGTGCAGCACCGTAACCGGCTGCGCGTCTCCGGCGGCGGGCGCCAGATCTGCGCAGACTGCGCCTGATCGGTCGCCGCACGCCCGCCGGTTGTTGACCTGACCCGCCCGGCCGTGTTGGGTCGGGAGGGTGGCAGCTCCGCCGGCTTCTCCACCCGGGTTACCCGCTCCCCGCCGGCTGCGCAGCCTCTTCGCGGCCGCCTACGCGCTCGCCTACCTGGTGGGTGGCGAGCGACGAATGTTGCGGCTGATCCGCCGGTACGGGCCGATCATGACGATGCCGATCCTCAGTTTGGGGGACGTCGCCATCGTCTCGGACCCGGCGCTGGCCAAGGAAGTGTTCACCGCATCCACCGACGTGTTACTCGGGGGCGAGGGGGTGGGGCCGGCCGCCGCTATCTACGGGTCCGGCTCGATGTTCGTGCAAGAGGAGCCCGAACACCTGCGGCGTCGCCGACTGTTGACGCCGCCGCTGCACGGCACCGCGCTCAACGGCTACGTGCCGATCATCGAGGCGTGCACGCGGGCTGCGATGCGGGACTGGCCCGTCGACCGCCCGTTCGAAATGCTGCATGCGGCAAGGGCATTGATGCTCGACGTGATCGTGCGGGTGACCTTCGGTGCCGAAGATCCCGACGAAGTACGACGGCTGGGGCAGCCCTTCGAAAGACTGCTGAACCTCGGTGTGTCAGAGCAATTGACGGTTCGCTATGCGCTGCGCGGACTCGGCACCCTGCGGGTGTGGCCGTCGCGCGCCCGGGCCAACCGCGAAATCGACGCCGTCGTGCTGCCGCTCATCGCCGCGCGGCGCCGCGACCCCGATCCGGTATCGCGACGCGACATCCTCTCGCTGCTGGTCAACGCTCGCGGCGAAGACGGAGAAGGGTTGTCGGACAGCCAGATTCGCGACGATCTGGTCACCCTGATGCTGGCCGGTCACGAGACCACCGCGACCACGCTGGCCTGGATCTTCGATCTGCTGCTGCATCACCCCGACGCGCTGCGGCGGGTGCGCGAGGAGGCATTGAGCGGCGACGAGGCGTTCACCACCGCGGTGATCGACGAGACGCTACGGGTGCGTCCGCCGGCGCCGCTGACAGCGCGGGTTGCCGCGAAACCCTTTCCGATCGGCGGATATACGGTCGCGGCCGGAACGCGCATCGTCGTGCACATCATCGCCATCAACCGCAACCCGGCCGTCTACCAGAGCCCGCTCGAGTTCCGGCCGGAGCGCTTTCTCGGATCCGCACCCCAGAGCTACGCCTGGGTACCGTTCGGCGGCGGCGTCAAACGCTGCCTGGGCGCGGCGTTTTCGATGCGTGAGCTGATCACCGTGCTGCAGGTGCTGCTGCGCGAGGGCGAGTTCAGCGCCGTGGACGCCGCGCCGGAGCGGATCGTGCGGCGATCCATCATGCTGGCGCCGCGCCGCGGCACCAGAGTGCGGTTCCGGCCGCGCGCGGCGAGCTAGAACTCGGCCTCGGATCCTCGCAGAATCTGCCGCGAAAATTCGCGATTGGAGCTTCGAACAGTGGGGTATTCACACCTCGTTCGATCAATTCGACAGCGTTCAACAGAAGGGGCGCGACGTGATTATCCTGGGCATTGTTCTGCTGGTGGTGGGCTATTTCACCGGCATCAGCATTCTGTACACGATTGGTGGCATCCTGCTGCTCGTCGGCGTGGTGTTGTGGATCCTGGGCGCGGTCGGGCGCCCCGTTGGCGGTCGCAGGGTCTGGTACTAGCGCTGTTAGCAGGGCCGATGCGGGCCGGGGGTTTTCTCCCCCGGCCCGCATCGGCTTTTTCGATCGCGAGTACGTTTAGAAAGCTTTGAGCGATTTCCAAGCGGCGGTTGGGACCGTCAATTGTTGACGGAAGGAAATTGCCGAAATGACCAGAGCCATCAGCGGATCGCCGACCGCCCCGGGAGCGACGCCGGAACCCGCGACCAATATCTATGCCTCGACGGCATTCGTGTTCTCCATGATCGGCGCGGTCGGCCTCAGCGTGATCTGTGCGATCACCGCGCTGGTCCAGATCAAGAATCCCGGCGAGGGGCGCGGCCAAGCCGTCGCGGGCCTGCTGATCTCGGCGGCCTGGGTGGCCGCGCTGTCGGTGCTGGTCTGGCGGCATGCGCTGTGACCTGCTGAGAAACTGAGTCGGGGTGGCGGGATTCGAACCCACGGCCTCTTCGTCCCGAACGAAGCGCGCTACCAAGCTGCGCCACACCCCGCTTGAAGCCTCGACAGCGTATCGCACCGCCCCCGCGCGCCGCCAAACGCGTGGTCCCGGGGGCGAGAGGGGGCACGGGCTATGCCCAGCGGCCGGAACGCTCGAACTCGGCCAGTGTCTGCGCCGGACCGCTCGGATCGATGCCTTGGGCGGCCACCCAGTCGTCGTCGAAGTAAGTGTCGGCGTAGCGGTCGCCGCTGTCGGCCAGCAGCGTCACCACCGATCCGCTACGGCCGTCGGCGACCATCTCGGCGAGCAGTTGGAACGCGCCGCACAGGTTGGTGCCGGTGGACGGCCCCACCCGGCGCCCCAGCACCGCGCTGACATGACGGGAAGCCGCGATCGAGGCCGCGTCGGGCACCGAGACCATCCTGTCGACCACCGACGGCAGGAACGACGGCTCGACCCGCGGCCGGCCGATCCCCTCGATCCGCGAAGACGCGCCGGTGACGATGTCGTAGCGCCCCTCGGCGAACGCCGGAAAGAACGCCGAATTCTCCGGGTCGACGACGCACAGCCGGGTCGCGTGCCGCCGGTAGCGGATATAGCGGCCGATCGTGGCGCTGGTGCCGCCGGTACCCGCCCCCACCACGATCCAAGCCGGAATCGGATGTGTCTCGTCGCGCATCTGCAGATAGATCGACTCGGCGATGTTGTTGTTGCCCCGCCAATCGGTGGCGCGCTCGGCGTTGGTGAACTGGTCCAGATAATGCCCGCCGGTCTCCGCGGCGACCCGCGCCGCCTCGGCGTAGACCTCGCCCGAGTGCTCCACGAAATGGCAACGGCCGCCCTGGGATTCGATCAGTCCGACCTTGGCGGCGCTGGTTGCCGACGGCATCACCGCGACGAACGGCAGACCCAGCAGCGCCGCGAAATAAGCCTCGGACACCGCCGTGGAACCCGAAGACGCCTCGACCACCGTGGTGCCCTCGTCGATCCACCCGTTGCACAGCGCGTACAGAAACAGCGACCGGGCCAGCCGGTGCTTGAGACTGCCGGTGATATGCGTCGTCTCGTCTTTGAGATACAACGCCACTCCGCAGTCGTGACCCCACGCCGAGGGCAGCGGGTAGCGCAGCAGATGGGTGTCGGCGCTACGCCGAGCGTCCGCCTCGATCAGCCGAATCGCGTTGTCGGCCCAATCGCGGGACCGAGTGCGAACCGCGACCCGAGCCCGATCGGTCAACGCACCGACATGGTGGGCTGCGAGCGCCCCAGGTTGCTGGTCGCGTCCCGGCCACCCATCGGGGTGGCGATCAACGTCAGCAGGGTGGCCTCGGGGCGGCAGCAGAACCGCACCGGGGCGAACGGTGACGTGCCGAGGCCGGCGGAGACGTGCAGCCGCATGTTCGCACCCCACTGCGACGGACCCTTGGCCCGGGAACGGTCCAGGCCGCAATTGGTCACCAGCGCCCCGTAGAACGGCAGGCACAGCTGCCCGCCGTGGGTGTGCCCCGCCATCACCAACTGGTAGCCGTCGGCGGCGAAGCGGTCCAGCACCCGCGGTTCGGGCGAGTGCACCAACCCGAGCTTCAGGTTGGCGGCGGGGCTGGCCGGGCCGGCGATGGTGTCGTAGCGGTCCCGGTCGATGTGTGGGTCGTCGACGCCCGCCGCGGCGATGTGCAGGCCGGCCACCTCGAACTCGCGCCGGGTATGCGTCATGTCCAGCCAGCCGCGCTCGGTGAATGCCGCCCGCAGGTCCTGCCAGGGCAGTGGCTCACCCTTGACCCGGTGGTCGGGGTTGGTCAGGTAGTTCGCCGGGTTCTTCAGCCGTGGGCCGAAGTAGTCGTTGCTGCCGAAGACGAACACACCGGGCCGGGACAGCAGATCACCCAGCGCCTGCACCACCGCGGGAACCGCCTTGGGGTGGGCCAGGTTGTCGCCGGTGTTGACCACCAGATCGGGCTCCCAGCCGGCCAGCTCACGCAACCAGGCCTGTTTCCGGCGCTGGTTGGGCGTCATGTGCAGGTCGCTGACATGCAGCACCCGCAGTGGCGTGGAACCCGGGCTCAGGACCGGGATCGTCACCTCGCGCAGCACGAACGCGTTGCGCTCCACTATCGAGGCGTAACCGATTCCGGCAACCGCCGATCCGGCCAGTGCGGCGCCGGTGCGTAACAAGACGGGCAGTACATCAGCCATGCAGGCAGGATACTGCCGGTCACCGCGTCGAGGCGCGTTTCCCGCGTCGAACAGGGATTACGGAGGCGGCGGCGCCGGTGGCGGCGGGGCCAGCAGCGGAATGGTGATGGGCGGCAGGCCGGGTATCTCCACGACCTGCGATCCGACCACCTCCGGCGGCAGACCCTCCGGCGGTGGCGGCGGTGGCGGCGGGATGCCGTTGCTGATCTGGATGGTGATGATCGAACCGGGGATCGTCTGGCCGCTGGGCGAGGTCCCGACGACTTCGCCGTACTTGGCGCTGCTGTTGACCGAGTTCGGCTGGTCGGCGACCCGGAAGCCGGCGTCCCGCAGCCGCTGGCGGGCCTGCTCGAGGTCGAGGCCGGCCACGCTGGGCACCCGGCCGGCCGGCGAACCCTCCACGTACCGCGGATCGGTGGGCGGCAGGTGGACTTCACCGAAGTTGTTCGCGATCGGCTGCAGCGCGGTGAACCAGGTGCGCGCCGGCTCGTTACCGCCGTACAGGTCGCCGCTGCCGCAGTGCCGCAGCGGGGCGGAGCACAGATCGGTCGGCGACGGCGAGTCGTCGTAGATGTAGTTGGCGGCCGCGTAGCGGTTGGTGAATCCGACGAAGCCCGACGAGCGGTGCGCCTCGGTGGTGCCCGTCTTCCCGGACATCGGCAGATTCCAGCCGGCCGCACCGGCCGAGCCCGCCGCCGTGCCACCACCCACCGCGTCCTTGCTCATCGCGTTGGCCAGCGTGTTCGCCAGCCCCTCGGGCACCACCTGCTCGCAGGTCTCGGTGGTGACGGACACCTCGTTGCCGTTGCGGTCGATCAGCTTGTCGATCGGGTTGGGCGGGCACCACATGCCACCGGAGGCCAGCGTCGCTGCCACGTTGGACAGTTCCAGCGCGTTGACCTCGATGGGGCCCAGGGTGAATGAGCCGATGTTCTGGCGCTTGACGAAGTCGGCCAGGCTCTCGTTGCTGTCCGGGTTGTAGTCGCGTGCGGTGCCGGGGTTGGCGTAGGACCGCAGGCCCAGCTTGATGGCCATGTCGACCGCGGGCGATACGCCGATCTGCGAGATCAGCTTGGCGAACGCGGTGTTGGGCGACGTGGCCAGCGCCTCGGTCACGTTCATCGAGCCGCGATAGTTGCCGGCGTTGACCACGCACCAGGTGTCCTTCGGGCATCCTTTGGCGCCACCGCTACCCAGCCCCTTGGCCTGGAACCGCCCGGGCACTTCGAGGTTGGTGTTGATGCCCATCCCCATATCCATGGCCGCGGCCGTGGTGAACAACTTGAAGATGGACCCGGCGCCGTCGCCGACCAGCGAGAAGGGCTGGGGGCGCATGGTTTCGCCGGCCTCGGTGTCCAGACCGTATTTACGGTTGCTGGCCATCGCCACCACCTTGTGCGAGGTCTTGCCCGGCAGGATCACGCTCATCACGCTCGAGATGCCGCTCAGGGTGGGTGGGGCGAACTTGTCGATGGCCGCTTTCACCGGAATCTGGACGTCGGGATCCAGCGTGGTGCGGATCAGGTAGCCGCCCCTGGCCACCTGCTCCTTACTGATCCCGGCGCGCGACAGGTACTCCTGGACGTAGTCGCAGAAGAACGCGCGATCGCCGGCCGCGATGCAGCCCCGGGGCAACTCGTTGGGCTGCGGCAGCACCCCCAGCGGCTGGGCCTTGGCCGCCCGCAGCGCGTCGGCCTGGTCGGGGATGTTCTCGATCATGGTGTCCAGCACCAGGTTGCGCCGGGCCAGCGCGCCTTCGGGGTTGGTGTACGGGTTCAAGGTGCTGGTCGACTGCACCATGCCGGCCAGCAGTGCGGCCTGCTGCCAGTTCAGGTCGATGGCGTTGACGCCGAAGTAGGTCTGCGCCGCGTCCTGAATTCCGAAGGAGTTGTTGCCGAAGGACACCAGGTTGAGGTAGCGGGTCAGGATCTCCGGTTTGGTGAAGGTTTTGTCCAGCGTGAGCGCCATCCGGATCTCGCGCAGTTTACGCGCGGGCGTGGTCTCCACGGCCGCGCGTTTCTCCGCGTCGGTCTGCGCGGTGACGAGCAGTTGGTAGTTCTTGATGTACTGCTGCTCGATCGTGGAGCCGCCGCGGGTGCCGGTGTCGCCGGACGCATAGCCGGCCAGCCCGGTCAGCGTGCCTTTCCAGTCCACGCCGTTGTGATCGGCGAACCGCTTGTCCTCGATGGACACGATCGCCAGCTTCATGGTGTTGGCGATCTTGTCCGACGGCACTTCGAAGCGGCGCTGGGAGTACAGCCAGGCGATGACGTTGCCCTTGGCGTCGACCATCGTCGACACGGCAGGGACCTGGCCCTCGAGGAGCTGCGCCGAGCCGTTGGCGACGACCTCGGAGGCCCGGTTGGACATCAAGCCCACCCCGCCGGCAAATGGAAACATCAGCGCGGTGGCGACGACGCTGGCCAGCAGACAGCACCCTGCCAGCTTCGCCAGCGTGAGTGCGACCGGGGGGCGCTCGGACATGCGTACTACAGTAGCGGCCCTTCGTCACGTGCCCACGCCGCGCGGGTGGAAAAAAATTCTTCAGCAGGTGTTGAACAGGTTTGCCGCCGAGGTGGTCGTCGCGGTCGCGCCGATGGCACAGGTCAGGGCCACAAAAAGGGACGAGTTGGATCGTTTTGCCCGGCTGGCCGACCGAAGACGGGACGGTTGTGCCAGAAAAAGCGTTATCGTACTGTTGCGCAATTGGCGCTCGACCACCTAACTTATATACGCAGTGAGATTCAGGTAACAGCGATGCGCGCGGAGTGTCTCAAATCGCACCTTGGCTGGTACCCGAGGAGGGCGGTCGCCGCTAGCGACCGAAAGGAAGGGATCAGCTCGTGTCAGGAACAAGCCCGGGCGCACGCAAGACGAACTTAACGTCCACCGGCAACCTGCTGCGCAGCGTCGAGGCGGACGACCGCATTGCCTGGGTATCGCAGGCGTTGTGCCGGACGACCGATCCCGACGAACTCTTCGTACGAGGCGCCGCGCAGCGCAAGGCCGCGGTCATCTGCCGGCACTGCCCGGTCATGCAGGAATGCGGTGCTGACGCCCTGGACAACAAGGTCGAATTCGGCGTCTGGGGCGGGATGACCGAGCGTCAGCGCCGGGCTCTGCTCAAGCAGCACCCCGAGGTTGTCTCGTGGTCGGACTACTTCGACAAGCGCAAGCGGCGCAGCATCATCTGACAACCGGTCTGAACCCCCGGCGGGCAACCCCGTTCATCATTTCATTTCCGTTACAGCATGCCTCGGAGTCGGCGTGCTATGACGCTGTTTTCGCAGCTCAGTAGGCATTTTTTGGCTTGCTGACCGATGCGCCGTTATTGGGCGCCGTTGAACCAGCGTCGAATAACGCTGCGGTGAGGCCATATCGTCGCAGCTCGCCGGGTATGCGGAGCGGCTCCCCGTGACCGCGGCGACGAAACGCGGCTCGGCCGGTCAGGCCCGTCCCCGGCAGGATGCCGACCCTAGGCGGGGCGCTCAGCTAGCGGAGTCGGACGACGTTCGGCCTGGCGTATTCATCATTACATTTCTATTACACGATAGCCCAGCAAACTAACCGGGATCCGCTGTTTACGCAGGTCAGGGCGCTATTTACCGGGGTGAACGGGCACGGCGACGGCCGTTACCATTGCATCGGCGTCAAATAACGCGGGTAGTCAGACCCATCACCGCAGGTGAAACCGATTTCGGGAGTTAGCCGACCGACGTGATCTGGTCGGCCAGGGCGCGCAACGCATCCAGATCCGACACGTCGAACGGCAGTGACGGCACGCCGATGACGGGAACGTGCGGGTTGGCGCCGGTGAACCGGGACAACAGCCGGACCTCCCGCTTTGCTGTCTGCGCGCGGTCGGCATGGATCTGCAGCACTGCGGCGGCCAAGGATGCCGTCTCCGAATCGTCGGCCTCCAGCTTCTCGACGGCGTCAATGGCCCGCTCGACCGGCAACGAGCACAGCGTCGGGTGGGTACGGTTCAGCACCAGTCCCGCCAGCGGCATACCTTCCTGAGACAGCCGGTCGACAAAGAACGACGCTTCGCGAAGCGCGTCGGGCTCCGCGGCCGACACCACCACGAATTGGGTGCCGCGGCGCTTGAGCAATGAGTAGGTGCGTTCGGCCTTCTCGCGGAAGCCGCCGAAGGTGGCGTCCAGGGACTGCACGAACGCCGCGGCGTCGCCGAGCATCTGCGAGCCCAGAATTGTCGACATCGCCTTCATCGCCAACCCCATCGCCCCGGTCACCAGGCGGCCGATGCCCCGGCCGGGCGCCAGCAGCAGTCGCCACAGCCGGCTGTCCATGAAGCTGCCCAGCCGTTTGGGAGCGTCCAGGAAGTCCAGCGCGTTGCGCGACGGCGGGGTGTCCACCACCACCAGGTCCCAGCGGTCCTGAGCCAGCAACTGCCCCAGTTTCTCCATGGCCATGTACTCTTGCGTGCCGGCCAGTGACGTGGCGACGGTCTGATAGAACTGATTGTCCAGAATCGATTGCGCCCGATCGGATCCCGAGTACTGCACCACCATCTCGTCGAACGTGCGGCGCATGTCGAGCATCATCGCGTGCAGCTCGCCGGGCACCTCCGGAGCCAACGGCACCCGTTGTGGCGTATTGCCAAGGTCGTTGACGCCCAACGCTTGTGCGAGTCGCTTGGCCGGGTCGATGGTCAAAACGACCACGGTGCGGCCGTATTCGGCCGCCCGCAGCGCGATCGCCGCCGCGGTCGTGGTCTTACCGACGCCGCCCGCGCCGCAGCACACCACCACACGATTGGACGTGTCGGCCAGAAGTGCTGCCATGTCAAGGGTTTCGGGTTTATGCGGGTGCGTCATGTTCATCGAACCCCTTGCTGTGCAAGCACTTCGGAAAGTTCATACAGGCTGCCCAGGTCGACGCCGTCGGCGATGGTCGGCAACTCCAGCCGTGGCACCTGCAGCGCGTCGAGCTGTTGCGCGGTCTCGGCGCGGGCAGCTATCCGGGTGGCGTGCTCGATGGTCTCGGTCAGCAGACCGGCGAAATCGTCGTCGTCGAGTTCGATGCCGGCGGTGGCCAGCCCGGCGCGCACCGAGTCCGCGTCCACGACCCCCTCGGCGGCCTTGGCCAAGTCCCCGGCGTCGAGAAACGCGGGAATGTTGCGGTTCACGATCACGCTCCCGATCGGCAGCTGCATCTCGGCGAGTTCCTCGATGGCTTCCAGCGTTTCCTGCACCGGCAGCGCTTCCAGCAGCGTCACCAGGTGGATGGCGGTCTGGTCGGAGTGCAGCAGCTTCACCACACCCTCGGCCTGCGAGTGCACCGGGCCCCCTTTGGCCAGGTCCGAAACCGCTTTGGTGACATCCAGGAACCTGGCGATGCGACCGGTGGGCGGCGCATCGACGACGATCGCGTCGTACAGCGGCCGTTTGTTCTTGTCGAGCCGGATCACCGTCTCCTTGATCTTGCCGGTGAGCAGCACGTCACGCAGGCCGGGTGCGATCGTCGTCGCGAACTCGATGGCGCCGATCCGGCGCATCGCGCGACCCGCCAGGCCCAGGTTGTAGAACATGTCCAGGTACTCCAGGAATGCCGCCTCGAGCTCGATCGCCAGCGCGTTGACCTGGCCGCCGCGTTCGGCCGTGGCGATCTTGACTTCCTGGTAGGGCAGCGGCGGCACGTCGAAGAGTTGCGCAATGCCTTGGCGCCCTTCGACTTCCACCAACAACACCTTGCGGCCGCCCGCGGCCAGGGTCAGTGCCAGCGCTGCCGCGATCGTCGACTTCCCGGTGCCGCCCTTGCCGGTGACGAAATGGAGGCGGGCCTTGGACAACCGCGACGGCCACCCGACGGAGCTACCGCCGCTCGATGTGTTTGCCACCATCGCATGCTAGCCCTACCGGTTTGGCCGATAAGCTCGCGGCATGACCCAACCCACCACATGGGAGTACGCCACGGTTCCGCTGCTCACCCACGCCACCAAACAGATCCTCGATCAGTGGGGCGCCGACGGCTGGGAACTGGTGTCGGTGCTGCCCGGACCCACCGGCGAACAGCACGTCGCCTATCTGAAGCGCCCTAAGTGAGCGCCAAAGCCCGGCTGCACGAACTCGGCCTGGAACTGCCGCAGGTGGTCGCACCGCTGGCGGCCTATGTTCCCGCCGTGCGCACCGGCAACCTCGTCTACACCGCGGGCCAGTTGCCGTTCGTGGACGGCAAGCTGACCGGCACCGGCAAGGTCGGCGCCGGCGTGGCCCCCGATGTCGGCAAGTCGCTGGCACGCACCTGCGCGCTCAACGCGTTGGCCGCCGTCGATGCGCTGGTCGGTCTCGACGCGGTGACCCAAGTGGTCAAGGTGGTCGGATTCGTCGCCTCCGCGCCGGGCTTCCACGGCCAGCCGGGCGTCGTCAACGGGGCCTCCGAGTTGCTGGCCGAAGTGTTCGGCGACGCCGGCAAGCACGCGCGCTCGGCCGTCGGTGTGGCCGAACTGCCGCTGGACGCGCCGGTGGAGGTGGAGCTCATCGTGGAGGTCGGTTAGCGGCCGATGCCCGACACGACAGCGCTCACCCATCCCGCCTACGGTCAGCTGCGCCCCGTCACCGACACCGTCTCGGTGCTGCTGTGCGACAACCCCGGGCTGATGACGCTGGAGGGCACCAACACCTGGGTGTTGCGCGGCCCGCGCAGCGACGAGCTGGTGATCGTGGATCCCGGCCCCGACGACGACGAGCACATTGCCCGGGTTGCCGCGCTGGGCCGCATCACCCTGGTGCTGATCAGCCATCGTCACGTCGACCACACCGACGGCATCGACAAGCTGGTCGACTTGACCGGGGCAACGGTGCGCTCGGCAGGCAGCGGTTTCCTGCGCGGACTCGGCGGCCACCTGATCGACGGTGAAGTGATCGACGCCGCCGGAGTGAAGATCAAGGTGATGTCCACCCCCGGGCACACCGCCGACTCGTTGTCGTTCGTGCTCGAGGATGCGGTCCTGACCGCCGACACTGTGCTGGGTCGCGGCACCACCGTGATGGACAAAGAAGACGGCAACCTGACCGCGTATCTGGAATCGCTGCACCGGTTGCGCGGGCTGGGCGCCCGAGCGGTATTACCCGGGCACGGGCCGGAGCTGCCCGATCTGGAAGCCGTCGCGCAGGGATACCTGGCGCATCGGCAGGAGCGGCTGGAGCAGGTGCGCGCCGCCCTGCGCGAACTCGGCGAGGACGCCGGTGCGCGGCAGGTGGTCGAGCACGTCTACACCGACGTCGACGAGAAACTGTGGGACGCCGCCGAATGGTCGGTGCAGGTGCAGCTGGACCACCTGCGCGGCTGAGCAGGGCTCGACGGGTCAGCGAGCCCGGCGGGCCAGTCGCTCCGAGTCCGAGATGAGCACGCTCTTGCCCTCCAGGCGAATCCAGCCGCGGTGCGCGAAGTCGGCCAGCGCCTTGTTCACCGTCTCCCGCGACGCGCCCACCAGCTGGGCGATCTCCTCCTGGGTCAGGTCGTGGGTCACCCGCATCGCGCCACCCTCCTGGGTGCCGAACCGCTGAGCGAGCTGCAACAGCTGCTTGGCCACCCGGCCCGGCACGTCGGTGAAGATCAGGTCAGCCAGGTTGTTGTTGGTACGGCGCAGCCGGCGGGCCAGCACGCGTAACAGCTGCTCGGCGATCTCCGGGCGGTCGGCGATCCAGGCCCGCAGCGCATCACGGTCCATCGAAACCGCGCGTACCTCGGTGATCGTCGTCGCGCTGGACGTCCGGGGACCCGGGTCGAAGATGGACAGCTCGCCGAACATGTCCGACGGGCCCATGATGGTGAGCAGGTTCTCTCGGCCGTCCGGTGAGCGGCGACCGATCTTCACCTTGCCGGCGACGATGATGTACAGCCGGTCGCCCGGCTCGCCTTCAGCGAAAACCGTGTGTCCGCGGGGGAAATCAACGGGCTGCAGCTGCTTGGTCAACGCAGCGACTGCGCTGGGTTCAACCCCTTGGAAGATTCCTGCCCTTGCCAGGATCTCGTCCACGTTGCCTCTTCTTGCCTGTTCAGGTTCTAACGAAGTTGATATGGGCAGGCCAACCTGTGACGGTCGACACGAGTCTAAAGGTAGGCCAAACGGCGCGACCTGCCAACGCTACACACGATTGACGTGTCGAGTCACCGTAACCTGTGCGTTGGCCCGGTAAATCGACTCGAAGCCGGCCGCGTGCCGGGCGGACGCGCCCGATTCGATACGTCCGACGTATTCGACGGCAAACAATGTCTCGGCGTGATGGCGACCGGTCAGCTGCTTGGGCCGCGGGGCCGCCGCCAAACCCAGCGCCTGGCGGCGGTGCAGGTACTCCAGCGCCTCGGGCATGCCCTCCCGTGCCAGCGTGCGCATGTCGACTGCGTCTGCCTGGTCCAGAAAATCGGCGACGTCGGTGGCCGTCACGCTGCCCTCGGCGAGCATCTTCTCCAAGCGCCCGAGCCCGAGCGTCGCGAGCATCAGCAACCCCGGAATGCAGGCCACCAGCAACCACAACACAAGGAGAGTAAACACTGCGAAGGTCTCAGCGAGATTACGAAATCAGTACTCTGTCGTAGGTGACAGCGGCGAAATCATCCGGGCGTTCCAAAACCAAGCCCGTCCCGCCCGGTCCGGTGCTCGCCAAGCGCTTCGCGACCGAGACCCACGCCGGTTTGGTGCGCCGGGCACGGCGGATGAATCGCGCACTGGCGCAAGCCTTTCCACACGTCTACTGCGAACTGGACTTCACCTCGCCGCTGGAACTGGCCGTGGCCACCATCCTGTCCGCGCAGAGCACCGACAAAAGGGTCAATCTGACGACGCCGGCGCTGTTCGCCCGCTACCGCACGGCCCTGGATTACGCGCAGGCCGACCGCGAGGAACTCGAGGCGCTGATCCGTCCCACCGGCTTCTACCGCAACAAGGCGTCGTCGCTGATCGGGCTGGGCCAAGCGCTCGTCGAGCGGTTCGACGGCGAAGTCCCCAAGACCATGGAAGAACTGGTGACACTGCCGGGCGTCGGCCGCAAGACCGCCAACGTGATCCTGGGCAACGCGTTCGGCATTCCCGGCATCACCGTCGACACCCACTTCGGCAGACTGGTGCGGCGGTGGCGGTGGACCGCAGCAGAGGACCCGGTCAAGGTGGAGCACGCTGTCGGTGAACTCATCGAGCGCAAAGAATGGACGCTGCTCAGCCACCGCGTGATCTTCCACGGTCGCCGCGTCTGCCACGCCCGCAAACCCGCGTGCGGGGTGTGCGTGCTGGCCAAGGACTGCCCGTCCTTCGGGCTGGGACCCACCGAACCGCTGCTGGCCGCGCCCCTGGTCAACGGCCCGGAAACCGACCATCTGCTGGCCCTGGCCGGGCTTTGACACCCAGAGTCCGCTGGACCGTCGCGATACTGGCGGTGGCCGCCGCGATGGTGGCGGCCCTGGTGGCCCAACTGCGGGACGACACCACGCCGTCCGGGACCCCGGCGCCTGCCCTGCGTGAACACCGCGACGACGACACCCCCGCGGCGCTGGCCGGCCCGCGCCAGCGCGCCGGGCTGCCGCCCTGTCCCGCCCCCGGCAGCGGGGACGGGCCGCCGGCACTGCGCGGCGTGGTAGTGGAGTGTGCGGCCGACGGCGCTCCCGTCGACGTGGCGAAAGCGCTGGCCGGGCGCCGCGTGGTGGTCAATTTGTGGGCGTATTGGTGTGGGCCGTGCACTGCCGAACTGCCCGCCATGGCCGAATATCAACGGCGGGCCGGGGACGACGTGCTGGTGCTGACGGTGCACCAGGACGAGAACGAGACGGCCGCGCTGCTCCGGTTGGCCGAGCTCGGCGTTCGGTTGCCGACGCTGCAGGACGGCCGCCGCCGGGTGGCGTCCGCGCTGCGGATGGTTAACGTGATGCCCGCGACGGTGGTGCTGCGGCCAGACGGTAGCGTTGCGAAAACCCTGCCGCGGGCTTTCGACAGTGCAGACGAGATCGCGGCCGCGGTAGGAGATGGCGCGGGTTAGGAGGGAGGCGCCGGTGACCGCAGCGATTCCCCTGACTCCGGACGTGGGCCCGCCGTGGCTTCGGCCCCTCGTCGACAACGTCGACCAGATCCCCGACGCGTACCGCCGCCGCCTGCCGGCCGACGTTCTCGCCATGGTGACCGCGGCCAGATCGGTGTCGTCGCTGCGCCGCACCGGCCGGGACGCCGCCGTGCTGGTGCTCTTCTCCGGACCGCACCACACCCCTGCCGAGACCGGCGTACCCGACGACGCCGACCTGCTGCTCACCGTGCGGGCCTCCACGCTGCGCCACCACGCCGGGCAGGCGGCCTTCCCCGGCGGCGCATCGGATCCCGGTGACGACGGTCCCGTCGCGACCGCGCTGCGGGAAGCGCGTGAGGAGACCGGGATCGACGTCACCCGACTGCATGCGCTGGCCACCATGGAACGGACGTTCATCGCGCCGTCGAACTTCCACGTCGTCCCGGTGCTGGCGTACTCGCCGGATCCCGGGCCGGTCACCGTTGTCAACGACGCCGAGACCGCGATCGTGGCGCGGGTCCCGGTGCGCGCGTTCATCAACCCGGAGAATCGGCTGATGGTCTACCGCGGCACGTTGGGCAAGCGCTGGGCCGGGCCGGCGTTTCTGCTGAACCAGATGCTGGTGTGGGGCTTCACCGGGCAGGTGATCTCCGCGATGCTCGACGTCGCGGGCTGGTCCCAGCCGTGGGATACCGACGACCTGCGCGAGCTGGATGACGCGATGGTGCTGGTCGGTGACGACCGATGAACTCGATGACCCCGTCGCAGTGGCTCGACATCGCGGTGCTGGCGGTGGCCTTCATCGCCGCGATCTCCGGATGGCGGTCCGGCGCACTGGGTTCCATGCTGTCGTTCGCGGGGGTGGTGCTCGGCGGTATGGCCGGGGTGTTGCTGGTGCCGCACCTGGTCGGCCACATCTCGGCGCCGCGCGCCAAACTGTTCGCCGCGCTGTTCGTGATCCTGGCCCTGGTGGTGGTCGGCGAGGTCGCCGGCGTGGTGCTGGGCCGGGCCGTGCGCAGTGCGATCCGCAACCGGCCGGTCCGCCTGGTCGACTCGGTGATCGGGGTGGGGCTGCAGCTCGTGGTGGTGCTCACGGCGGCCTGGCTGCTGGCGACACCGCTGACCCAGTCCAAAGATCAGCCGGAGCTGGCCGCCGCGGTCCGTGGCTCGCGGGTGCTCGCCGAAGTCAACGAGGTGGCCCCGACCTGGCTGAAGACGGTGCCCAAGCGGCTTTCGGCGCTGCTCAACATCTCCGGTCTGCCGGCGGTGCTGCCGCCGTTCAGCCGAACCCCGATCATTCCGGTCGCTTCGCCGGATCCGGCGCTGGCCAACAACCCGGTGGTCGCCACCGTCGCGCCCAGCGTCGTCAAGATCCGCAGCATGGCGCCGAGCTGCCAGAAGATCTTGGAGGGCACCGGCTTCGTGATCGCTCCGGAGCGGGTGATGACTAACGCGCACGTGGTGGCCGGATCCAACAATGTCTCGCTGCAGGTGGCGGGCAAGGATTACAACGCCACCGTGGTGTCCTACGACCCTCAGGTGGACATCGCCATACTCGCCGTGCCGGGACTGCCGTCGGCGCCACTCGAGTTCGCCACCGCCCCGGCCAAGACCGGCACCGACGTGGTTGTCCTCGGTTACCCGGGCGGCGGCAACTTCACTGCCACCCCGGCCCGGATCCGGGAGATCATCAAGCTCAGCGGACCCGACATCTACCACAGCCCGCAGCAGGTGACCCGCGACGTCTACACGATCAGAGCCAATGTGGAACAAGGAGATTCGGGCGGGCCGCTGATCGACCTGAACGGTCGCGTGCTCGGCGTGGTGTTCGGCGCCGCGGTCGACGACGCCGACACCGGCTTCGTGTTGACCGCCGAGGAAGTGAACAGTCAGCTGACCAAGATCGGCGCCACCCAGCAGGTCAACACCGGCGCCTGCGTCACCTGACCCGCTGCTGATCGAGGAACCTCATCAGGTGCCGGTTGATCTCCTGCGGAGCCTCTTCGTGGCTGAAATGCCCGGCGCCGGCCACAGATATATAGCGTCCGTGCGGCGCGTAGCGCTGGGTCCCCTCGACGGGCGCGGCCAGCACGTAGGGGTCGGCGTCGCCGCGAATGTGCAGCAGCGGCACGCCGAGGGGTGCCACGGTCGACTTGATGAAACGGTGGCCTTCGGTGCGCAGCTGGCTGCGCACCGCCCACCGCTGATACTCCAGCGCACAATGCGCGGCCCCCGGGATCCGGATGGCCTGGCGCAGGTAGTCGACGGATTGCGAAAAATCCTCGGAGGCAACCCATTTGGCACTGCTGCGGCTACGCACCAGCCGTTCGATCTCGGCGCCGTTGTTCCTGGTCAGTAGCCGCTCGGGAAACAGCGGCGTCTGGTAACGCAGCAGTGTGGGCAGCAGCGCGCGACCCTGGTCGCGGCGGGTCAGCGTGGCTCGCCGCAATGCGGCCGGGTGCGGCGAACTGACCAGGGCGATGGCGCGGACCAGCCGCGAATGCAGCAGCGCGGTGGCCCAGCAGGCCAGCCCGCCGTCGGCGTGGCCGATCAGCGTCGCCGAGGAATGCCCGAGCGCGCGGATCAACCCGGCGGTGTCGCCGGCCAGCGTCCAGCCGTCATAGCCGCGCGGCGGTTTGTCGCTGCCGCCGTAGCCGCGCAGGTCGACCGCGACCACCCGGGCCCCGCGCAACTCCCGCAACTGGTGGCGCCAGGAATACCAGAACGAGCCGAACCCGTGCAGCAGGATGACCAGCGGCCGCGCGGTGGCCGGCACACCAGCCTCCACATCGTCGGCAACAGCCTCGACGACATGGAACCGGATACCGTTGGCGTGCACGTCCAGATGGCGCCAAGGCCCGCCGATGCGGACCATCGACGGATCTGGAGCCGGCATCTACCAACCCGAGGGATCGGTGGGTGTCTTGTCCGAGGTGATCGCCGGGACGTTCGAGGTCGACGGCGTCTTGTCGTGACCCGGCGTGAACGCGCTGGGCAATTCCTTCACCGATTCGATGGTCTTGCTCGGCCCCCGGATCCGGCGCACCTTCAGGAAGCCCAGCAGTGCCAGCACCGCGGTGACCACGACCATGATCGCGAAGACGATCAGGAACGCCACCCAGCGCCACAGCCAGGTGTCGAGCAGTTCGGCCAGGAAGAAGAACAGAAAGAAGGTGGAGTAGAACAGGACGACCAGCGCGGAGATGAAGAAGACGCTGCCGGTCAGGCCTTTCTTCACGTCCCGGGTGATCTCGGCGCGGGCCAACTCGACCTCGGCGCGCACCAGCGTCGACATCTGCGTGGTCGCATCCTTGATCAGGTCGCCCACCGTCGGCTCACCGGCCCGGGCGTGCGGGTCGGCCAGCGGGATCGTGGTCAGCGTGTTGGGCACACCGTTCTTATCGGGTTTGCTCACAGACGGTCCTCTCCGTTTCACGCCTTCGTCCAGCGCCCCACCGGCGCGCCGCGTCGCCGCTTATGTTGCCATGTGAACCGTTGCCGGACGAGGCCAGCCGAACCGTCCGTGAACGACGCCGGATCGGCCCGCGAACTGAGGTTGTCGGCTGCTCGGAACGGCCCCGGCCGCCATGGGACGATCCTCTACACTGACGCACTGGTCTCCGAACTTTCTCCAGGTTCAAAATCCCGACGGGAGTAATACTTTGCCGAAGGCGCCTAGCGGCCCCGTACCCGCCATCGCGGCCGTCCTGGCCGTGTTCCTGGGCCTGCTGCTGGCGCCGGCCGGCACCGCCAACGCCGACGAGAAGGTGCCGCTGGGTGGTGGCGCGGGCATCGTCGTCAACACCGGCACGCTGTGCACGCTGACCGCGATCGGCCACGACAATCGTGGTGACCTGATCGGTTTCACCTCGGCGCACTGCGGCGGCCCGGGCGCTCCCGTCGCTGCCGAGGACGCCGAGAACCGGGGTCCGGTGGGCACCATGGTCGCCGGCAACGACAGCCTCGACTACGCGGTCATCAAGTTCGACCCGGCCAAGGTGACGCCGGTGGCCAACCTGAACGGCTTCGCCATCAACGGCATCGGACCCGACCCGACGTTCGGACAGGTCGCCTGCAAGCAGGGCCGCACCACCGGTAACTCGTGCGGCGTGACCTGGGGACCCGGCCAGGACCCGGGCACCATCCTGATGCAGGTGTGCGGTGGGCCCGGCGACTCCGGGGCGCCGGTCACGGTGGACAGCCAGCTGGTCGGCATGATCCACGGCGCCTTCAGCGACAGCCTGCCCAGCTGCATCACCAAATACATTCCGCTGCACACGCCGGCGGTGGTGATGTCGATCAACGCCGACCTGGCCGACATCGTCGCCAAGAACCGGCCCGGCTCCGGTTTCGTGCCGATTTCCTGACGCGCTTACTTGGCCTCGCGGATCGCGTCGAACACATTGGGATCCAGCAGCGTCGAGGTGTCGCCCAGCTCGCGGTTCTCGGCGATGTCGCGCAGCAACCGGCGCATGATCTTGCCGCTGCGGGTCTTCGGCAACTCCGGCACCACATGGACTTCGCGCGGCTTGGCGATCGGCGAGATCTCGTGGGCGACCTCGGCACGCAGTTCCTCGACGGTGCCGTCGGTGGCCTCGTAGTTGCCGCGCAACACCACGAACGCGCAGATTGCCTGGCCGGTGGTGTCGTCGGTGACCCCGACCACCGCCGCCTCGGCCACCCCCGGGTGCCCGACCAGCGCGGACTCCACCTCGGCGGTGGAGATGCGGTGCCCGGAAATATTCATCACGTCGTCGATGCGGCCCAGCACCCAGATGTCGCCGTCGGGGTCGAACCGGGCGCCGTCACCGGCGAAGTAATAGCCGTGCTCGGGGTACTTCGACCAGTACGTCCTGCGGTACCGCTCCGGGTCGCCCCAGATGCCGCGCAGCATCGACGGCCACGGCTGATCCAGGACGAGATAGCCGGTGACGTGTGTCTCGCCGTCCTCGTCCGGCGGTAGCGGCTCGCCGTGATCGTCGACGATTTTGGCCGAGATGCCCGGCAGCGGGGTCATCGCCGAGCCGGGCTTGGCCTTGCTGACACCGGGCAGCGGGGAGATCATCGCCGCACCCGTCTCGGTCTGCCACCAGGTGTCGACGACGGGCACGCGTCCGCCGCCGATGACGTCGCGGTACCAGCGCCACGCTTCGGGGTTGATGATCTCGCCGACCGAACCCAGCAGCCGGATGCTGGACAGGTCATGCGCGTCGGGGATCTCCCGGCCCCACTTCATGAACGTACGGATCAGCGTCGGCGCTGTGTAATAGATTGTGACGCCGTACTTTTCGATGATCTCGAAATGCCGGTGCTCGCTGGGTGTGTTGGGGGTGCCCTCGTAGAGCACCTCGGTGACGCCGTTGGACAGCGGACCGTAGACGCCGTAGGTGTGCCCGGTGACCCAGCCGATGTCGGCCGTGCACCAGAACACGTCACGCTCCGGTTTGACGTCGAAGACGGCGTGCATGGTGTACGCGCACTGGGTCAGGTAGCCGCCGCTGGTGTGCACGATGCCCTTGGGCGTTCCGGTGGTGCCGGAGGTGTACAGCAGGAACAGCGGTTGCTCGGCGTCGAACGCCTCCGGGGTGTGTTCGGGCGACGCTTCGTCGACCACCTCGTGCCACCACAGGTCGCGGTCGTCGTTCCATTCCACGTCTATTCCGGTGCGCCGCACCACGATCACGTTCTCGACGGGACTGTCCTCGACCGAGACGGCCTCGTCGGCGGCCTCCTTGAGCGGAGCCGGGTGGCCGCGGCGGAACTGACCGTCGGCGGTGATCAGCAGCTTGGCCTGGGCGTCGGCGATGCGGGCCCGCAGCGCGTGCGCGGTGAAGCCGCCGAACACCACCGTGTGCATGATGCCCAGCCGGGCGCAGGCCAGCATCGCGATCACGGCTTCCGGGATGAGCGGTAGGTAGATGGCCACCCGGTCCCCGGCGACCAGGCCCAGGCCGGCCAGCGCGTTGGCCGCCTTAGCGACCTCCCGCTGCAGGTCCGCGTAGGTCAGCGTGCGCTCGTGGCCCTCCGGCTCGCCGACCCAGTGGATGGCGACCCGATCCCCGTTGCCGGCCTCGACGTGGCGGTCCACGCAGTTGTAAGCGACGTTGAGCTTTCCCCCGACGAACCACTTGGCGAACGGCGCGTCCGACCAGTCCAGCACCTCGGTGTGGGGAGTGTCCCAGGTCAGCCGCTCGGCTTGTTCGGCCCAGAACGCCAGGCGGTCCTGCTCGGCCTGGTCGTAGAGCGCGGCCCGGGCGTTGGCCTGCTCGGCGAACTGCGTCGGGGGCGGATAGGCCGTGGGGTGTTCGGCATCGGTGGTGGTCACGGGTGTGAGCGTAATACCGCACCCGGCACCGGCGGTCATCCTTCAATTCCCGGTCACCTGGCGTACATCTTCCGCCGCGACCGGGGCTCGGGCGGCGCACCCCTTAAGGTCGCTGTTATGCATCGGAGGATGGGGGCCGTGCTGCTGGTGGCCACCCTGCTGGCCGGTTGCCTGTGCGGTTGCGGCGGCGGTGTGCTGACGCCCGATCTGGTGGTCGTCAACGGCGGCGAGCCGCCCAACCCGCTGATCCCGACCGGCACCAACGACAGCAACGGCGGTCGCATCATCGACCGGCTCTTCGCCGGGCTGATGTCCTATGACGCCGCCGGCCGGCCGGCCCCGGAGGTCGCCGAGTCCGTGGCGACCACCGATAACGTCAACTACCGGGTGGTGCTCAAACCGGGCTGGAAATTCACCGACGGGTCTCCGGTAACGGCGCACTCGTTCGTCGACGCGTGGAACTACGGGGCAGCGAGTGCCAATGCCCAACTGCAGCAACAATTCTTCAGTCCGATAGCCGGGTTCGACGAGGTGGCCGGCCCGCCGGGCCCCGGACGACCGACCACCATGTCGGGGCTGCAGGTGCTCAGCGATCTCGAGTTCACGGTGCAGTTGCGGGCGCCGACGGTGGACTTCGTGCTGAGTCTGGGCCACAGCGCGTTCTACCCACTGCCGCCCTCGGCATTTCGCGACCTGACCGCGTTCGGGCAACACCCGATCGGCAACGGCCCGTACCGGCTCGCCGAGGGCTCCGACGGCCCGGCCTGGGAGCACAACGTCCGGTTGGACCTACGACCCAATCCCGACTATCACGGCAACCGCCAACCCCGCAACAAAGGTCTGCGGTTCGAGTTCTACGGTAACCTCGAGACCGCCTATTCCGATCTGTTGTCCGGCAATCTCGATGTGCTGGACACGATTCCGTCCAGCGCGCTGACCATCTATCCACGCGATCTGGGCGGCAACTGGCTCAAGAGCCCGGTGGCTGTCAGTCAATCGCTGGATACCCCGTTGCGGCTGCCGCATTTCGGCGGTGAGGAGGGCCGGTTGCGCAGGCTGGCCTTGTCGGCGGCGATCAACCGCCCGCAGATCTGTCAGCAGATCTTCAACGGAACACGCAGCCCGGCAAGGGATTTCACCGCCAGCTCGCTACCCGGGTTCGATCCGAACATCCCGGGCAACGACGCGTTGGACTTCAATCCTGAACGGGCCCGCAAACTTTGGGCGCAAGCCAACGCCATCTCGCCGTGGAGCGGACGCTACGCCATCGCCTACAACGCCGACAGCGGCCACCAGGAGTGGGTCGACGCGGTGGCCAACAGCATCAAAAACGTGCTGGGCATCGACGCGGCCGGTGCGCCCTACCCCACCTTCGCCGGCTTTCGCACCCAGGTCGGCAACCGCACCATCGACACCGCGTTCCGGGCCGGCTGGATCGGCGACTACCCGTCGATGATCGAATTCCTCGCCCCGCTGTACGCCACCGGAGCGGGATCCAACGACGTCGGCTACTCCAGCCGGGAATTCGACGCCGCGCTGGCGGCGGCCCAGGCGGCGCCCAATCTGCGCGACGCAGACGTGCTGACCAATGTCGCACAGCGAATCCTGTTGCGCGACATGCCGAGCGTGCCGCTGTGGTACTACATCAGTGTCATCGGATGGTCGAACCAGGTCAGCAACGTCAGGCCCACCTGGAACGGGATGCCCGACTACGAGAACCTGGTGAAGGGTTGAGATGGGCTGGTATGTGCTGCGCCGCCTGGCCACCATGGTGCCGGTCTTCCTAGGTGCCACGCTGCTGATCTACGGGATGGTGTTCCTGCTACCCGGCGACCCGATCGCGGCTATCGCCGGCGACCGGCCGCTGAGTCCGGCGGTGGCCGCGCAACTGCGTGCGCAGTACCATCTCGACGACCCGTTCCTGGTGCAGTACCTGCGCTATCTGGGCGGGCTGCTGCGCGGCGACCTGGGCCGCGCGTATTCCGGTCTGCCGGTGAGAGCCGTTCTGGCACACGCTTTTCCGGTGACGATCCGGCTGGCGCTGATCGCGCTGGTGATCGAGGCGGTGCTGGGCATCGGCTTCGGGGTGATCGCCGGGCTGCGCCAGGGCGGCTCCTTCGACGCCACCGTTCTTCTCACCGGGCTGATCATCATCGCGATCCCGATCTTCGTGCTGGGCTTCCTGGCGCAGTTCGTGTTCGGGGTACGGCTGGGGTGGGCCCCGGTCACCGTCGGCGGGCAGGCCAGCTTCGACCGGCTGCTGCTGCCTGGAATCGTGCTGGGCTCGGTGTCATTCGCGTACGTGGTGCGCTTGACCCGCTCCGCGGTCGCGGCCAACGCCCACGCCGACTACGTCCGCACCGCCACCGCCAAGGGGCTGTCGCGACCACGGGTGGTGACGGTCCATATCCTGCGCAACTCGCTGATCCCGGTGGTGACCTTCCTCGGCGCGGACCTGGGAGCGCTGATGGGGGGCGCCATCGTGACAGAAGGGATCTTCAACATCCACGGCGTCGGGGGTGTGCTGTACCAGGCCGTCACCCGGCAGGAGGCGCCCACCGTGGTGTCGATCGTGACGGTTCTGGTGTTGATCTACCTGCTCAGCAATCTGCTGGTAGACCTGCTGTACGCGGCGCTGGACCCGCGGATCCGCTATGTATAGGCGGCCGAAGTTCGTCATCTCCGCGGCGCTGATCGTGCTGATCCTGGCGGTTGCGGCGTTCCCGGCGCTGTTCACCGGCGCGGACCCCGGCTACGCCGATCCGAGCCAGAGCCTGCTCCCGCCGTCGGCGGCGCACTGGTTCGGCACCGACCTGCAAGGCCACGACATCTACGCGCGCACCGTCTACGGGGCGCGGGCATCGGTCACGGTCGGACTGGGCGCGACGCTGCTGGTGTTTGTGGTCGGGGGTGCGCTCGGGGCACTGGCCGGCTTCTACGGCGGTTGGGTGGATGCGCTGGTGTCGCGCGTCGCCGACGTGTTCTTCGCGCTGCCATTGCTGTTGGCCGCGATCGTCTTGATGCAGGTGCTGCATCACCGCACGGTGTGGACGGTGATCGCCATCCTGGCTCTGTTCGGCTGGCCGCAGGTGGCCCGGATCGCGCGCAGTTCGGTGCTGCAGGTGCGCTCCAGTGACTATGTGCTGGCGGCCAAAGCCCTTGGGCTGGGTAGATTTCAGACTCTGCTGCGGCATGCGATACCCAACGCCATCGGGCCGGTGATCGCGGTCGCCACGATCGTGCTGGGCGCCTTCATCGTCACCGAAGCCACCCTGTCCTACCTGGGTGTCGGACTGCCGACATCGGTGGTCTCGTGGGGCGGGGACATCAACGTGGCGCAGATGCGGTTGCGGGCGGGATCACCCATTCTGTTCTATCCCGCCGGCGCGCTGGCGATCACGGTGCTGGCGTTCATGATGATGGGCGATGCGCTACGCGACGGCCTGGACCCGGCGTCGAGGGCGTGGCGCGCATGAACCCGCTGTTGTCGGTCGAGGGCCTGGAAGTCAGCTTCGGCGACCAACCCGCGGTGTGCGGCATGTCGTTCTCGGTGCTGCCGGGTCAGACGGTCGCGGTGGTGGGGGAGTCGGGCTCGGGTAAGTCCACTGCGGCGGCGGCGATTCTCGGCCTACTCTCCCCGGGAGGCCGAATCACCGCCGGACACATCGTTTTCGACGGGCGCGACATCACCTCGGCGGGTGAGCGGGCGATGCGCTCCATCCGCGGCCGCCAAATCGGCTACGTGCCACAGGATCCCATGACGAACCTCAACCCGGTCTGGAAGGTCGGGTTCCAGATTCGGGAAGCGTTGCGCGCCAACACCGATCGTCGCGCGGCGCGGCAACGGGCGGTGGAGCTGCTCGCCGAGGCCGGGATGCGGGATCCGGCCAAGCAGGCGGGCCGCTACCCGCACCAGCTGTCCGGCGGTATGTGTCAGCGTGCGCTGATCGCCATCGGGCTGGCCGGGCGGCCCCGACTACTCATCGCCGACGAGCCGACCTCGGCGCTGGACGTCACCGTACAACGGCAGGTGCTCGATCATCTGCGCAAGCTCACCGACGAGTTGGGAACGGCGCTGCTGCTGATCACCCACGACCTGGCGCTGGCCGCCGAGCGGGCCGAGTCGGTGGTGGTCGTTCATCGCGGCGTCGTAGTGGAATCCGGTGCGGCGCAGTCGATCCTCAGCGAACCGCAGCACGAGTACACGCGCCGGCTGGTTGCTGCCGCGCCGTCGCTGAGGGTCCGGGACAAACGCCCCGCCCGGGTCGGCGAGCAAGGCGGCGCCGACATCCTGGTGGTATCGGAGCTGACCAAGACCTATCGGGAAACCCGCGGCGCACCGTGGCGGCGCAGCGAGTTCCGCGCCGTCGATGCGGTGTCGTTCCGGCTGCCGCGGGCCAGTACCCTCGCCGTGGTCGGCGAATCAGGTTCGGGCAAATCCACTTTGGCGCGCATGGTGCTCGGCTTGCTCAAGCCGACGTCAGGGTCCGTGCTGTTCGACGGCGCCGATGTCACCACCATGGACCGGGCTGCCGAACTCGCTTTTCGTCGTCGGGTGCAGCCGGTGTTCCAGAACCCGTACAGCAGCCTGGATCCGATGTATTCGGTGGCACGTGCCATCGAGGAGCCGCTGCGCATCCACCGGCTCGGTGACCGCGGGCAGCGCCGACGCGCGGCGCGGGAGCTGGCCGACCAGGTGTCGCTGCCGTCCTCGGTGTTGAACCGGCTGCCGCGTGAGCTGTCGGGCGGGCAGCGCCAGCGCGTCGCGATCGCCCGCGCGCTCGCGCTGCGGCCCGACGTGCTGGTGTGCGACGAGGCGGTGTCGGCATTGGACGTGTTGGTGCAGCAGCAGATCCTGGACCTGCTGGCCGAACTGCAGGCCGAGCTGGGGCTGACCTATCTGTTCATCAGCCACGACTTGGCCGTGATCCGGCAGATCTCCGACCGGGTGCTGGTGATGCGCGCCGGCCAGGTGGTCGAGCAGGCCCCTACCGAGCGGGTGTTCAGCGCACCTCAGCACGAATACACCCGGCAACTGCTGGAAGCCATCCCCGGCGCCTCTTCGGCGCCTTGCCAGTAGGTTTCAAGCTGTGACGGATCCGCTGGCGCCGCTGATGGACCTGCCGGGTGTCGCTGAAGCCAGCGACCGGGCGCGCGAGGCGCTGGGGCGGGCCCATCGGCACCGGGCCAACCTGCGCGGCTGGCCGGTGACGGCCGCGGAGGCGTCGTTGCGAGCGGCCCGGGCCTCCTCGGTGCTCGACGGCGGTCCGGTGCAGCTCGACGACGTCGCGGATGCCGCAGGCGTCAGCGACCCGGTGTTCGGCGGAGCGTTGCGGGTGGCCCAGGCCCTGGAAGGCGGCGAGGGGTCACTCGTCGCCGTGTGGCGGAAAGCGCCACTGCAGGCGCTGGCGCGGCTGCACATGCTGGCGGCCGCCGACCAGGTCGACGAGGCACGGCTGGGCCGCCCGCGTGCCGCACCCGAGATCGGCCCGCGGCTGGAGTTGCTCGCCGACGTCGTCACCCGACCCACTGCGGCTTCGGCGCCGGTGGTTGCCGCCGTGGCGCACGGGGAGTTGCTGACACTCGAGCCGTTCGGCAGCGCCGACGGTGTCGTCGCCCGTGCGGTGTCTCGGTTGGTGACCATTGCCGGCGGCCTGGATCCGCATGGGCTGGGTGTGCCGGAGGTGATGTGGATGCGTCAGCCCGCGGCCTACCGGGACGCCGCGCTGAAGTTCGCGTCCGGTTCCCCCGACGGCGTGGCGGCCTGGCTGGTGCTGTGTTGCCGGGCGTTGCGGGCCGGCGCGCAGGAAGCTGTGGCGATTGCCGATTCGGTAGCTGGGGGCCCGAAAAGATAGCGCACCGGAAAATGCGAAGCGGGCGGCGATACGAATGAATTCGAATCGCCGCCCGCCAACACGGTTCCCGGGTACCAAGCGTGCATATGTGGGCTGCGTGGGTGGCCTCGGCGCGTTTGCGAAACTTCCTGCTGCGACCCCACCCAAAGGGCCGTCGGGGCATTCCGTCATTCGCAATTACGCAGGCCCGCAACACTTCTGCCATTATCGCGGCTATGACTCCGCGTGGGTGCCGAGAACCGTGCTGGGTGCCCGGGTCGGGAGAACGAACCTTCTCTTCCGGATCGACCTTGGCCTCACCGGGCTGCCGTGGTTCCTTTGTACTACTAGACCACAGGCACAGCAACCCCTGTCGCGGGTGAAAGTTCGGCAATTGCAGCGAATTTCCCGTCCGTGCGTTTGCTGACGGGACGGTTGGGAAAATTGCGACGGCAGTGCTGGCAGGCGCCGTCAGAACGCGTAACGCCGCAACAGCGCGTAGGTGACGGCGCCGGCCGCCACCGCGGTCACACCGACGGCGGCCGTCGTCGCGATGGCCGCCCCCGAGGGCGCCGGTATTCGGTCGCGCAGCGACACGGGCCGGGAGAACGACAACACCGGCCAGCCGCGTTCGAGGGCTTCTCGCCGCAGACCACGGTCGGGGTTGACCACCGACGGGTGCCCCACCGTTTCCAGCATCGGCAGGTCGGTGATCGAGTCGGAGTAGGCGTAGCAGTGCTCCAAGGGGTAACCCTCGCGGGCGGCCAGCTCGCGGATCGCCTGCACCTTGCCGTCGCCGTAGCAGTAGAACGCGATCTCGCCGGTGTACTTGCCGTCCTCGACCACCATCCGGGTGGCCATCGCGTGCGTGGCGCCCAGCGCCCGGGCGATCGGCGCGACGATCTCTTCGCCCGATGCGGACACCACCACGACGTCGCGCCCGAACAGCTTGTGGGCCGCGATCAGGTCAGCGGCCTCGGCGAACACCAGCGGAGTCACGATGTCGTGCAGCGTCTCGGCGACGATCGACTTGACCTGCTCGACGTCCCACCCGACGCACATGTTGGCCAGGTGAGCGCGCATCCGGTCCATCTGGTCATGGTCGGCCCCGGAGAGCAGGAAGATGAACTGCGCGTAGCTGGACTTCAGCACAGCCCGCCGGTTAAGTAGTCCCTGCGCAAAAAAGGGTTTGCTGAAAGCCAGCGTGCTGGACTTGGCGATGATGGTCTTGTCCAAATCGAAGAACGCCGCGGTGCGGACACCGGGAACAGCCGGTCCCGGTGTTTGCGGAGAGCTCTGTCCGTGCGCGGCCGAGTCGGGGACGGTCACCGATCCAGCATAGGTCGGCGATTCGACGCAGCCGGGATCTTTGGCGCGGATCGGTGTCAGAACGGGCTTCTAATTCCCGGCTTGTCTTTCTGCCGTGGGCGTTTTCACGGCTCAAACGGCACTTTCGTTTCGGCTGAGTACTTGCGTTGAGCCCGGCTGGCATGTGTATAGTAAGCATTACTCGGCCTTGAGCCGAGGGTGTATCAGCCCGACCCCCCGGGGCTGATACACGACGACCCTCGCCTCCTCCCCCCCTGGCGGGGGTCGTCCCTTTTCCAGGGTAAAAATTTCTGACTGACCACCGGTCACTTTTGCCTGCGTCCGCCTGGGGTTCGTTGCGGGAATCGTAATCGTCGGGGACAGCCCGGCCGCCCAGCGAACGATTTGTGCACAGACCGTTCTTTCTCCACAAATCCGGTCGCGGCACTGGTGTGCTTCCCCGAGTGCCCGCACGGTAGAGATGTGACCAACTCTTCTCGTCCCGCGCGGGCCGGCGCCGGTGTGCTGGCAATGCTGGCGGAGCCGGAGCTGCGTGCGGAACTGGACCGCGTCGCCGCGGCCGTCGGCGTGCGGGTGGTCCATGTCGGCGGGCAGGTCAGCAGGAAGACCTGGTCAGCGGCAACAGCCGTGGTCCTGGACGCCCCCGCCGCCGAGTTGTGCGGTCGGGCCGGGCTGCCGCGGCGCACCCACGTCAGCGTATTGAGCGACGGCGCACCGGCGACGGCCACCTGGGCCGCGGCGGTCGCAGTCGGCGCGGAACTCGTCCTGCAAGTGCCTGCCCAAGAACAGGCGCTGGTCCGCGCATTGGCCGAAGCCGCCGAGTCGGCTCGCGAGCACAGCCTGCGCGGTCAGGCTGTCGCCGTCATCGGTGGCTGCGGGGCCGGCGGGGCATCGCTGTTCGCGGTCGCCCTGGCGCAGACGGCAGGCGAGGCGCTGCTGCTCGATCTCGATCCGTGGGGCGGTGGCATCGATCTGCTGACGGGCGGCGAGACCGCGCCCGGGCTGCGCTGGCCAGATCTGGCACTGCAGGGCGGCAGGCTGAGCTGGCCGTCCGTGCGCGAGGTGCTGCCGCGGCACGGCGGGGTGAGCATCCTGTCCGGCACCCGGCGGGGTGGTTACGAACTCGAGGCTGGGCCGGTCGATGCGATCGTCGAGGCCGGTCGCCGCGGTGGCGTCACCGTGGTCTGCGATCTCCCGCGCCGCCTGACCGAGGCGACGCACGTCGCGCTGGACGGCGTCGACCTCGTGGTGCTGGTCACCCGATGCGACGTCCGGGCCTGTGCTGCCACCGCGACCATCGTTCCCGTGCTGGCCGCGATCAACCCCAATGTCGGGCTGGTGGTGCGCGGGCCGTCGCCGGGAGGATTGCGTGCCGCGGAGGTCGCCGAGATCGCCGCCGTGCCGCTGTTGGCGTCGATGCGGGCCGAACCGCAATTGGCCGAACGGCTCGAGCGCGGTGGGTTGCGGATGGGCCGCCGCTCGGCACTGGCTTCGGCGTCCCGTCGTGTCCTCGGCGTATTGTCAAGTGGCCGAACGAGTTCGGGTGGTCGTGCGGCATGACCGGCTCGCTGATCGAACGTGTCCGTGAGCGGCTGGCCACCGAGGCCGGTCCACTGAAGCCCAGCCTGGTGGCCGAGGCGATTCGCGCCGAATCCGGTGGCATCCTCGGCGACACCGAAGTGTTGGCCAATCTCCGGTTATTGCAGACCGAACTGACCGGTGCCGGCATCCTGGACCCGCTGTTGGGTGCCGACGGCACCACCGACGTGTTAGTGACGGCGCCCGATGCCGTGTGGGTGGACGACGGAGAAGGGCTGCGGCGCAGCAACATTCGATTCACCGATGAGGCGGCCGTGCGACGGCTGGCGCAACGGCTGGCATTGGCCGCCGGCCGTAGGCTCGACGACGCCCAGCCCTGGGTGGACGGGCAGCTGAGCGGAATCGGGGCTAACGGGAGCACGGTGCGCCTGCACGCCGTGCTCCCGCCCGTGGCGAGCGCGGGTACCTGCCTGTCGTTGCGCGTATTGCGCCCGGCGACTCAAGGTCTGGCGGCGCTGAGGGCGGCGGGGGCGATCACACCCGAGGCCGGTGAACTGCTGGCCGGCGTCATCGCCGCGCGGCTCGCATTCCTGATCACCGGCGGCACCGGGGCGGGCAAGACCACGCTGCTGGCCGCGATGCTGGGCGCGGTCCCGCCGACCGAGCGGATCGTTTGTGTCGAGGACGCCGCCGAGCTGGCGCCGCGGCATCCGCATCTAGTCAAACTGGTCGCACGCTGCGCCAACGTCGAGGGCGTCGGCGAGGTGACGGTGCGCCAACTCGTCCGCCAGGCGCTGCGGATGCGGCCGGATCGGATCGTGGTGGGTGAGGTCCGGGGCGCCGAAGTAGTCGATCTGCTGGCCGCGCTGAACACCGGCCACGAGGGCGGCGCGGGCACCGTGCACGCCAACAGCCCGAGCGAGGTGCCGGCCCGGCTGGAGGCATTGGGCGCGCTGGGCGGCTTGGACCGCCCCGCCCTGCACAGCCAGCTCGCCGCGGCGGTACGGGTGCTGTTGCATGTCTGCCGCGACGGAGCCGGGCGCCGCCGGCTCGACCAGATCGCCGTGCTGCGCCGCGGCCGGGACGGTCACGTCCACGCGGTCACGGCGTGGCACGCCGAGGGCGGAAAGACCGATCAGGCCGGCGAGCTGCTTGCCCTGCTACCGACCGGGAGGTCGGCATGACCGGGCTGGTGTTGCTGGCTGTGGCTCTGCTGGTGGCACCCGGTTCGCCGCGGGGCCGGCTCGCTGCGGGTGGGTCCGGGCGACGGCGTCTCGCCGCGGATGCCGGGGCCGTCGGTTGGGGTTGTGTCGGCGTTGTCGCGGTCGCCCTGGCGGTGTTGCCCTTAACGACCGCGGTGGCGGGGGCGATGGCCGCCGCGACCGTGGCTGTGCGGGCGCTGCGGCGTCGGCGCAGCCGCAGTGCCGCAGCGGAGGGCAGGGCGCTGGAAGCCTCGCTCGAGGTGTTGGTCGGTGAGCTCCGGGTGGGCGCCCACCCGGTCCATGCGTTCGACGTCGCCGCCGACGAGAGCGGCGGCCCGGTTTCGCGCGCCATGCGGGCAGTCGCCGCGCGCGCCCGGCTGGGGGCCGATGTCCCGGCCGGTTTACGCGCCGCCGGGCAGACGTCGGCGCTGCCCGCGCAGTGGGAGCGCATCGCCGTGTTCTGGCAGCTTGCCGGCGAACACGGCCTGGCGATCAGCACGCTGATGCGGGCCGCGCAACGCGATGTCGCCGAGCGGCAGCGGTTTTCGGCGAAAGTCGTCTCGGGGCTGGCCGGCGCCCGCGCCACCGCCGCCATCCTGGCCGGCCTGCCGGTACTGGGCATGTTGCTCGGACAGCTGATCGGGGCCCAGCCGCTACGGTTCCTGTGCGGCGGGGGAGTAGGCGGTTGGTTTCTGGTGGCGGGCGTGGTGCTGCTGTGCTGCGGGCTGTTGTGGTCGGACCGGATCGGTGATCGGGTGGTGTCGGGATGACCCGGCGAGCGGGAGCCCACACATGAGCACCGCGGCATTGTTGCTGGCGGCGGCACTGTTGTTCGGTGCCGGTCCGGCGGTAGTGCGCGCACGCGCCGGAGCACACCCGCGCGTGAGCCGACAGCGGCCGCACCGATCGGCCCCGCCGGATCGGCTGGCGGTGGCAGCGAGCCTGGATGTGCTTGCCGTCTGTCTCGGCGCGGGTATGGCGGTGTCGACTGCGGCAGCGGCGGCGGCCGGTTCGGCGCCGACGGACATGGCGCAGGTCCTGCGCCGCGCCGCCGATCTGCTGGCGCTGGGTGCCCCCGCCGACGTCGCCTGGTCCAGGCCGGCCGATCTGGCCGGTGGGACTGCTGATGCGCAGATCGACGCCCTGCTGAGGTTGGCGCGGCGCTCGGCTTCGTCGGGGGCCGCGCTTGCCGACGGCGTCGCCGAACTGGCGGTCCAGTCCAGGCAGGAGTCCGCGCACGCGGCGGGCGCAGCCGCCGAGCGCGCGGGCGTCCTGATCGCCGGTCCGCTCGGCCTCTGCTTCCTGCCCGCCTTCGTAGGCCTGGGGATCGTCCCGGTGGTGGCCGGATTGGCCGGCCATGTCCTGCAGTCAGGTCTGTTGTGAGAAGGGAAGTGGTTGATGTTCAACATGTTTCGAGGATTCGCGGCACGCGTGGCAGTGCTGGCGACCGACGAGTCGGGGATGTCCACGGTCGAGTACGCCATCGGGACTATTGCCGCGGCGGCATTCGGTGCCATCCTCTACACCGTGGTGACCGGCGACTCCGTCGTTTCGGCGTTGAACCACATCATCGGGCGCGCGCTCAGCACCAAGGTCTAGTCGCCAGTGCTGGTTCGAGCACCGTCGAGGCCGCGTTGGCCATCGCTGCGCTGGTGGCGGTGCTGGTGCTGTGCCTGGCCGGTATTACGGCGGTGTCGATGCAGGTGCGCTGCGTGGACGCGGCTCGTGAGGCGGCGCGGTTGTCGGCCCGCGGCGACGGCGACGCTGCCGAGCAGGTTGCCCGCCGTATCGCTCCGGCCGGGGCGCAAGTCGTCGTTCGCCGTGACGGCGATCTGTGGATCGCCACCGTGGTGGCGCACTCGAAGTTGCTGCCTGCCTTGGATATTGCGGCCAGGGCGGTATCGGTCGCCGAGCCGCGATGAACGTGGCTCGGCGACGGTGTTCGCCGCTTTTCTGGTCGCCGGGCTGTTGTGTCTCACCGCCGCGGGCGTGTGCCTGGGGTCCGCTGTGGTGGCCCGGCACCGCGCCCAGGCCGCCGCCGACCTGGCCGCACTGGCCGGTGCCGAGCGCCTTCCGCAGGGCTACGCCGCGGCATGCGCAAGCGCGACATCGCTAGCTCGTCAGATGCGGGTCGGCGATGTCCGGTGCGCGGCGGACGATCTCGACATCGTCGTCACCGTCGAAGTGCCCGCCGTACTCGCCGGTGTTGCTCGCGCATCCGCGCGGGCGGGCCCGGTCAGGACGGGGCCGGGTACTGCACCGCGCCGGTGAGCCAGGCCGAACCGGGATCCCCGGTGCCGGTCGGCGCCATTTCCTTCCGTCGCCGATCAGCTACGCGCCGATGCCATCAGCTCGGGCCGGAGTCGGTCGGTACGTCCTGTGACCGCGCCCGGGAGACTTCCTCGTCGGTGGGCAGTCGCAGCGCGAGAAGACCGGCGTAGGTGTCGGGCTCGAGTTCGATCCGGTTGGCGGTCACATGCACCGGAACCCACTCGGTGTCGTTTCCGGGCAATCGCAGCACCCGACTGGTGGCCCCATCGGCGAATTCGGCTGTCATGGAAGCCATTAACTGCTCGTCATCGGGGTGAACCCGCTGCCTGTCGGAATCGGTGCCGCGCCAATCGTAGAACGGGGCCGGCTCATCGAGCCACTTCAGCAGCGTCCAGTTCTTCAGGTCGACGAGGGCGCGATGGACACCAGCTTGGGCGAGGCCATTGAGGATCCGCTGCGCGAGGTCGTCGGCGACCACCGCCGGCCCCTTGCGCTCCGTGCGCCAGTTCATCGCTCGGGCGACCAGATGGTCACGGCCGTCGGGCCCGGGCTCCACCGCGCTTCGTGCGGTGAACCCGATGCGGATCGGATTGCCCTGCCAGTCGGTGATATCCCAAGTGCTGCAAAGCGTCAGACCCGGCTCGGCTCGGACCGCCATGGCCAGCACCTTGGTTTCGTTCGGGTTGAGTTCCCGCGACGGCAAATCCTCGGCGAAGGCCCGGCCGTAGGTGACCTCGACCGCGGGGTTCTTGCCGCTGTTGGACAACGACTCGGGAGTGTCGGTGGCCACCCCGCGGGTCAGGTCCCACTTCAGCGGACCCGGGACGGGACGTTCGGGTGGGTCTTCGTCCGGCGGGCCACTCCACACGTGGACGCCGTGGATGCGTCCGTCGGACATGATCACCGGCTCGGTGCGGATTACGCGGTCGCTCTTCGGGGTGATGCTGGTCAGCGCCTGCCCGGTCTGCACCGACTCGGCGATCGCCGTTTTGACGGCGGCCAGATACGGGCTTCGGCGCAAAAACGTGGTGATCGGTACGAGATTCTTGAGCTGACGTCCCTGCGCGACGACGGCGGGTTCGTCGCCCAGCGTCTCCACGAGCAACCAGTCGTGGCCCATAGCGGCAGTTTACTGATCGCGAGTCGGTAGCTTGACGGGGCGGGTCCGTCGGTCGGTCCAACCCTTCGCATTGATGTGGTCCGGCTGCCACAAACCCCGCCGGGGCCGGTGACAGCCGAATCGCCTTGTGCACCAAACAGATTCGGCGGCTAACCGGGCGCCGGTGCGATCGGGGAAGCGCAGTGCGCGGCGATGTGCGGCGGCGGGATCGACCCGTGAGTCAAATCCGTTGTCCCCGTTGCAGGAAAGGTCTGCCGACGTCGGCTAGTTAAGTGAAGCGGTAGGCTTTCAACGGTAGCGCAACAATCGGAGTCTTCTCAGAGGGCGCTTGTCATACCGTCAGACGGATTCGCGCACGGCGACTTTCGTGAATCGCGGCGCAATGTGTTGCAATTGGCGCTTACTGCCGGGTAGGTTTCTGCTGCACTCGCGATGATTCGCAGAATGCGACGGATTGTGTGTCGTCCGACCGTCGCCAAGCGTGTCCGTGGAGGTCGACCGTTCGAGGGGTCGGTCGCCCATCCAACGGATCACAGCACGGATCTCGTGACCCGGTTCGCTACGGATGCGATCTTTCCGGCTCTGAATGTGTTGTGCTGCAGCACATTCAGTCGTCCGGGGAGATCTCATGCCGGTGAATCGAGGCGCCTGCGTTCCGGTGCCGAACACGCAGTGGCAATACGGAGCGTGTCCTGCGTCTGCGGTGAAGTGAGCAACACCCCGACGCCCGTCCCCGCGCTGACCCGGCCGCTCCCGCCGGCCCGGGCACGACGTTCGCCGCCTTGGAGTAGCCGGCTCAGGATTCCGCCGGAACCGCCCGCTGCGGCGCTGCCCATGCCTGCGCTACCCGCCACCACGGCTCGGCTGGGGCCGAGCAGCAGTCCGCCGCTGCCGCCGCCGGCGACGACTGGACCGGTTTCGGCGGACGCTGCGCCCGATGCGGCCCGATCGGTGCCCGTAGGTGCGGCGGTCTGGCCGGGCGCACTGCGCTCAGCCGCGACGGAGCGAAAGGTCCCGACGTACTCGCAGGCGGGGCCGGCGGCGGACCCGGTTTTTGCGATGTCGACGTTGCCGATCGACGAGGCGTTGGCCGACTCGGCGGAGGCATACGCGTTCGCGCTCGACTCGATCGCCCGTGCGAATTGGGCGTGGAAGTTCGCGGCCTGCTCACTGAGGGTCTGATAGGTCTGCGCGTGAACGGAGAACAGGGCTGCTACGGCGGCGGACACCTGGTCCCCGGCCGCGGCGAGTACGGCGGTGGTGGGTGCCGCAGCCAGGGCGTTGGCAGCGCTGATCGTCGCACCGATGCCGGTGACATTCGCGGCGGCGGTACTGATGGCGCCGGGGACTGCGCTGACAAGCGACAAACGACACCTCCGAATCGATGCTCGACAGACTCGGCCAGTGTCTGATGGCCGTGCGCGGCGCGGACGGCTACGTTGCACCGTAAACGGAATTCCGCCGGAAGGGAATATCCGTTTTCCGCAAAATTCTCCGGGTGCGACTGCGGTCAGGAGAGGCCGTCGTGCCCGTCCTGGCCGGCTAGCTTTCCGCCGTCGCCGCCCGCGCCGGGGGCCCCGGTGGTGACGCCTATCCCGCCGTTGCCGCCGTTGCCGCCGTCGCCGAACCAGACCGCGCCGCCGCCGGCCCCTCCGTCGCCACCGTGCCCGTTGACGTAGTTCGGGTTGCCGCGCCGCCGGCGCCGCCGGCGCCGCCGGCCAGGCCAGCGTGCCGCCGTTGCCGCCGGATCCGCCGGCGCCGCCCGCCGCCCCGAGGTAGCTGAATCCGCCGGCTGCGCCGGCGCCGCCGCTGCCGATCAGCCCGGCGTCTCCGCCGAGCCGCCGGCCCTGCCGGCGGCGGTGAACGCGTTTCCGCCGAAGCCCCCGGCGCCGGCGCCGCCGAACAGTCGCGCGCCATTGCCACCGTCGCCGCCGGCGCCGCCACCGGGCCCGGACACGCCGAGCGCACCGATCGTCGATCCGCCGGCACCACCGGATCCGCCGCTGCCGAACAGCAGCCCGGCGTTGCCGCCATCGCCACCGGCGCCGGCGGCGTTATTGGCACCGGCACCTCCGAACCCGCCCGCGCCGCCCGAGCCACCTAGCGGTCCGGCGTTGCCGCCGACCCCTCCGGCCCCGCCACGGCCGTCCATGCCGAACCCGCCGTCGCCGCCGGCGCCACCGCTGATGCCGAACAGGCCCGCCGATCCGCCCGCACCGCCGGCCCCCGCGACCGGCCCACCGATGGAGGTTCCGCCGACCCCGCCGGCACCCCCGGCGCCGAACAAGCCGCCGCTGCCGCCGGCACCGCCCGCGCCGCCACCCCCGTTCAAAGCGCCGCCGCCCATTCCGCCGCCACCGCCGTCGCCGGCCAGCAAGCCGCCCCTTCCGCCGGTGCCGCCGCCACCGCCGGTCCCCGTTCCCTGCATCGTTCCGGCGCCGCCACCGCCTCCGGTGCCGAAGAGGCCGGCGGCGCCGCCGTTGCCGCCGTGGCCACCGCTGCCGCCTTCGGCAGCAGCCCCGGCGCCACCGTCGCCGAGCAGCCAGCCACCCGCCTTGCCGTCTGCGCCCGTGCCGAAGGCGCCGGGATCGCCATTGCCGATCAGTGGCCGTCCGGTCAGCGACTCGACGGGTGCATTGATCGCGTTGAGCAACTGTTGCTGGGCAACGTGCAACGGGTTGGTTCCGCTGGTCGGCGCGTTATACCCGTCCAAGCCCAGCAATGTCCCCGAGATACCGCCGGAGCCGATCGTCGAACCCAGCCCGCCGTTGCCACCGTTGCCGACCAGCACTGCGCTGCCGCCGGCACCACCGGAGCTGGGTCCACCCTCGCCGCCGGCGCCACCGGCGCCGCCGTTGCCGAACAACAGCCCGCCGCGGCCGCCGGAGCCGCCGTCACCACCCGTGCCGGGACCACCGACATGGGGGCCGGAGCAGTATCCACCGGCGCCGCCGGTTCCGCCGAAGCCCAACAGTCCGGCGTCGCCGCCCGCTCCGCCGGCGCCGGCATCGTCGTAGTAGCTGAACCCGCCCGCTCCGCCGCCACCGCCGTTGGAGAACAGCAGCCCCGCCTTTCCGCCCACCCCGCCTTCGCCTCCGGTGCCGTAGAAGGCGGCGCCGCCGGTGCCGCCCGCGCCGCCGTTGCCGTACAGCGATCCCCCGCTGCCACCGTTTCCGCCGACACCACCGCTGGCGCCGTATCCGCCGGCACCGCCTGCGCCGCCGGCGCCGACGAAGTGTCCACCGCCGCCCCCGGCACCCCCGGTGCCTCCGCTGATCTGGCCGGATCCGCCGCCGCCGCCGTTGCCGCCACCCCCGCCGACCAGGCCGGACAGCAGCCCGCCGGTGCCACCCGCACCGCCTGTCCCGCCGACGCCGATGTTGCCGTCGGTGCCGTCGCCGCCGGTGCCACCGATACCCCCGGAACCCAACAGCCCGCCCGATCCACCGGACCCGCCGGCGCCACCGACGGTGCCCGCCGCACCGAGGCCGCCGGCTCCGCCACTACCCCACAGCCAGCCGCCGGCTCCGCCGGTCCCGCCGGCTCCGCCTGCGTTACCGGTGGCGGTGCCGCCGGCCCCGCCGGCGCCCCCCGAGCCGATCAGTCCGGCGGCTCCGCCGTTGCCGCCCCGCTGGCCGGTGCCCGCGGCCCCGGAGCCGCCCGCCCCGCCGTTGCCCAACAACCAGCCGCCGTCGCCGCCGTTAGCGCCGCTACCAGGGGCGGCGTTGGCGCCGTTGCCGATCAGCGGCCGTCCGGTCGCCGCCTGGATGGGCGCGTTGACCGCGTCCAGCGCTGTCTGCAGCGGCGAGACGTTGGCGGCTTCGGCGGCGGCGTAGGCGCCCGCCCCAGAGCCCAGGATCCGGGCGAACTGGTCGTGAAACGCCAGCGCCTGGGCGCTCAGCTGCTGATAAGCCTGCCCGTGCGCGGAGAACAGCGCTGCCATCGCTGCCGACACTTGATCGGCACCCGCGGCCAACACGGACGTGGTCGGGAGCGCGGCCGCCGCATTGGCCGACTGCAGCGTCGAACCGATACCCACGACATCCGATGCCGCCGCTACCAGTGCCTCCGGAGTGGTCATCAAGTACGACATGGGTTGCATCCTCTTCGCGTCAGCGGGATTCGGTGATCGAGGCGGTTCGCCCCTTTTTCACCGTGGTCCATATGGGTCCGCGGGACCTTCGCCCGAACGCGCGATTCGGAGGATGAAATCTCCTCCCCCGGCTGGGGGAGCGGAAACGATGGCTTTCGCCTCAGTGCGGGCCCAGCGCCGCGAGCACCAGGCGCAGCACGCGCACCG
This sequence comes from Mycobacterium sp. 20KCMC460, assembly GCF_022179425.1. Classification (NCBI taxonomy): domain Bacteria; kingdom Bacillati; phylum Actinomycetota; class Actinomycetes; order Mycobacteriales; family Mycobacteriaceae; genus Mycobacterium; species Mycobacterium sp. 20KCMC460. Next base: position 6,170,438 of record NZ_AP025524.1, on the reverse strand, counting down.
CACCGGCCTTGTCCAGCGGATCGTTTCCGTTGCCGCACTTGGGAGACTGCACACAGGACGGGCATCCGCTCGGGCATTCGCAGGCCTCGATGGCCGCGGCCGTGGCGCCCAGCCAGACGCGCGCCTGGTGGAATCCGCGTTCGGCGAACCCGGCCCCGCCCGGATGGCCGTCGTAGACGAAGACGGTGGGCAGGCCGTCGGGCCCGAGCGCGGTGGACAACCCGCCGATGTCGCCGCGGTCGCAGCTGGCGACCAACGGCAATAACCCGATAGCCGCATGTTCGGCGGCATGCAACGAACCCGCAACGGCGGTCGGTTCGATTCCGTTGCGGTCCAGTGCTTCCGGATCGATCGTGTACATCACCGCGACGGTGGGCAGGGAACTCTGCGGCATGCTGAGCTCGACGAAGTCGATCACTTCACCGTCGGTGCGGCGACGCAGGTAGCCCACCACCTGGTGAGTGACGGTCACCGGGACCAGACCCAGCGTGACGGGCCCGAACGACGAACGTTCCCCCGCGCCGGACACGGCGATGTCGGTGATCTCCCGCGCGAACGTGGCGTATCCGGGATCCTCGGCGTGGACGAAGGCGATGCCCTCCTCGAGGTCCAGGGAGTCGACGACATAGCTTTCGCCCTGATGCAGATATACCGCTCCAGGATGAATCGAGGCCGGGGCCTGCCCGGCCCCGGTACTGCCCAGCAGTCGTCCGGTGTCGGCTTCGACGATGACGATCTGGCCTCCGATGGATCCCCGGATATCCACTGCGCCATGAGGATCCACACCGGGGGCGGGAAAGTATTTGCCGCCGCGGCGTTTCAGCAGACCGTCATCGACCAAGCCGTCCGCGACGTCCACCGCGTCCAGCGCTCGGACCTCGGCCTCGTCCAGCGGTAGTTCTGTTGCTGCGCAAAGCAATTGCGGACCCAGGAGGTACGGGTTGCGCGGGTCGATCACCACCCGTTCCACGGGCTTGCCCAGCAATGCCGCGGGGTGATGGACCAGGTAGGTGTCCAGCGGATCGTCGCGGGCGACCAGCACCACCAGCGCGCCCTGACCGCGCCGGCCCGCCCGGCCGGCCTGCTGCCAGAACGAGGCGACCGTGCCCGGGAACCCGGCCAGTACGACGGCATCCAACCCGGCGATGTCGACGCCCAGCTCCAGGGCGTTGGTGGTGGCCAGGCCGCGCAGCCGGCCTTCGGCCAGCGCGTGCTCGAGCGCATTGCGGTCCTCGCTGAGGTAGCCCGCCCGATACGACGCCACCAACCCCGACAACTGCGGCGCCACCTCGTCCAGCCGCGCCCGCGCTGCCAGCGCCGTCAGCTCCGCGCCCCGCCGCGACCGCACGAAGGTCAACGTCTGGGCACCTTCGACGATCAGGTCGGCCATGATTCGCGCCGCCTCGGCGCCGGCCGATCGCCGCACCGGGGCGCCGTGCTCGCCGAGAAGATCGGTGCGCAGCGCCGGCTCCCACAACGCGACGGTCCGCCCGCCCTGCGGCGAGCCGTCGTCGAGCACTTCGGCGACCTGCTGCCCGATCAACTCGGTTGCCGTCGCGCCGGGGGAGTCCGTGGTGGCGCTGGCGAAGATCACCGTCGGATAGCAGGAGTAGCGGGCACACAGCCGCAGCAGCCGCCGCAGCACCATCGCCACGTTGGAGCCGAAAACACCGCGGTAGTAATGGCATTCGTCGACGATTACGAAGCGCAACCCGCGTAGCAACACCGCCCAGCGGGCATGGTTGCGCAGGATGGACAGGTGGATCATGTCGGGATTGGAAAACAGCCACCGCGACCGTTCCCGGGCGAAGCGGCGCACTTCGGCGGGGCTGTCGCCGTCATAGGCGGTGGGCGCCACGTCGGCGAGTTCAGCACCGGCGACCAGGGCATGTGCCGTGCGCAGCTGGTCGTGGCCCAACGCCTTGGTCGGCGACAGGTACAGCACCCGGGCGCGCGGGTCGCCTGCCAGCGCGGACAGCACCGGCAGTTGGTAGGCCAGGGACTTGCCCGACGCGGTGCCGGTGCTGATCACCACGTGGCGGCCGGCGTGCCCGAGTTCGGCCGCCTGCAGCTGATGGGACCAGGGGGCTCGGATGCCGCGATCGGTGAACGCGCGAACGACCCCGGGCGGAACCCAGTGCGGCCAATCACCCGGCCGGCCCGACCTGGGCGGCAGCTCGGCGACGTGGCGCAGCGGCCGTTCCCCGGGCGCGGTACCGGCGAGCGCGGCGGCGAGTAGCTCGCTGCCGAAACTGGCCATCGCCTGCCTTCCTGGTGTGCTGGTGGGGCCGCTAGGTGACACCGACGTAAATTGCGCCTCCGTTCGGCGATCTACGCAGCCAACAAGGCTGTCGCGGACGCGACGAACGTGGTTGACTAATTGCGGTCGTAGCTTCTGTGTTCGTGTCAAACTTTCGCAGGATCGACGTTGCGATCGCGGTTCCTGCGAGGTTATCTGTCGGGTGAAGTTCCGGCGACTCCGCTAGGTATGGCGGTCGCAACGGGCCCGGGGCACCGAAAGGCGGCGCCCCGCACCCAGAAAGTAAAGGAAAGATCGAGAAATGCCACAGGGAACTGTGAAGTGGTTCAACGCGGAGAAGGGGTTCGGCTTCATCGCCCCCGAGGACGGTTCCGCAGATGTGTTTGTCCACTACACGGAGATCCAGGGAACGGGCTTCCGCACCCTCGAAGAGAACCAGAAGGTCGAGTTTGAGATCGGCCATAGCCCCAAGGGCCCCCAGGCCACCGGAGTCCGCTCCCTTTAAACCGGGCAGATTCTGACGCAACCCCCCGGCGCCGCTCCGCTTCTGCGGGAACCGCCCGGGGGGTTTTCGTCGCTCCGGCGCCTTTCACCGCCGCGCCGGATAAGGAGCAGCGGCCGACCGGCTTGCTGGCCTACTGTCTGTGGCGTGAGCCAGCTTTCCTTCTTCGCCGCGGAATCGGTGCCGCCCGCGGTCGAGGATCTGTGCGGGCTGCTGGCCGCGCCGGGCCAGATCGTGACCGTCGGCGCCGGCGCGAGGCTGTCGGTGGTGGTGGAGCAGTCATGGCGCGCCGCCGCATTGGCCGAGATGATCACCGAAGCCGGTCTGGTACCCGAGATCACCCGGACCGACGAAGATCACCCGTTGGTGCGGACGGCGGTGGATCCGCGGTTGCGTGGTATCGCCAAGGAGTGGACGCGCGGCGCGGTCAAGACGGTTCCGCCGCGCTGGCTGCCCGGGCCGCGGGAGTTGCGGGCGTGGACGCTGGCGGCGGGCAGCGTCGAGGCGGACCGGTATCTGCTCGGTCTGGACCCGCACGCGCCCGACACTCATTCGCCGCTGGCGTCGGCTCTGATGCGGGTCGGAATCGCACCCACCCTGATCGGCACTCGGGGCGCCCGCCCAGCGCTTCGGATCAGTGGCCGGCGCAGGCTATCGCGCCTGGTAGAGAACGTTGGGGACGCTCCCGACGACCCCGAGGCCGCCGACCAGTGGCCCCGGGTCTGAGGGGCCGCCGCCGTGCGTCCCGGGGTCAGCCGGTTTGCGCAGGCCCGCCTATTGGTGCGAAATTGTCAGTTGCCCGCGAGGAGAGGTACGGCGGCGTACCGTCTTTTCCCTGTGGGGCGGCTCCGCCAGGGGGCCGAAGTAGGAGATGGAGCGTAAGCGCAGGTGGCTGACGGGGGCCCCGAGAGGGCGAGCAGCGGCAGGAACGGGAGCACCCGGCGACTCGTGATCGTGGAGTCGCCCACCAAGGCGCGCAAACTCGCCGGTTACCTGGGGTCCAACTACATCGTCGAGTCGTCCCGCGGCCACATCCGCGACCTCCCCCGAGCCGCCGCCGACGTGCCGGCCAAGTACAAATCAGAGCCGTGGGCACGCCTCGGCGTCAACGTCGATCACGACTTCGAGCCGCTGTACATCATCAGCCCGGAGAAGAAGAGCACCGTCACCGAGCTCAAAGGCCTGCTCAAGGACGTCGACGAGCTCTATCTGGCCACGGATGGTGACCGTGAGGGCGAGGCGATCGCCTGGCATCTGATGGAGACCCTAAAACCTCGGGTGCCGGTCAAGCGGATGGTGTTCCACGAGATCACCGAGCCGGCCATCCTGGAAGCCGCCGAGAACCCCCGCGACCTGGACATCGACCTGGTCGACGCGCAGGAGACCCGGCGCATCCTGGACCGGCTGTACGGCTACGAGGTCAGCCCGGTGCTGTGGAAGAAGGTCGCGCCCAAGCTGTCGGCCGGCCGGGTGCAGTCGGTCGCGACCCGCATCATCGTGCAGCGCGAACGCGACCGGATGGCGTTCCGCAGTGCCTCCTACTGGGACATCCTGGCCAGGCTGGACGCCAGCGTCTCCGACCCCAAGGCCACGCCGCCTACCTTCAATGCCCGGCTGACCAACGTCGACGGGTTGCGGGTGGCCACCGGCCGGGACTTCGACTCGCTCGGCGTGCTCCGCAAGGCCGAGGAGGTGACCGTCCTGGACGAGGCCGGCGCCACCGAGCTGGCCAACGGCCTGCAGGGCGCGCAGCTGACCGTGGCGTCGGTGGAGGAGAAGCCCTACACCCGGCGGCCGTACCCGCCGTTCATGACCTCGACGCTGCAGCAGGAGGCGGGACGCAAACTGCGGTTCTCCTCCGAGCGCACCATGAGCATCGCCCAGCGGCTCTACGAGAACGGCTACATCACTTATATGCGTACCGACTCCACGACGCTGTCGGAGTCGGCCATCAACGCCGCACGCAACCAGGCGCGCCAGCTCTACGGCGACGAGTACGTCTCACCCTCGCCGCGCCAGTACACCCGCAAGGTGAAGAACGCTCAGGAGGCGCACGAGGCCATCCGGCCCGCGGGCGAGACGTTCGCCACCCCGGACGCGGTGCGCCGCGAGCTCGACGGTGACGAGTTCCGGCTCTACGAGCTGATCTGGCAGCGCACGGTGGCCTCGCAGATGGCCGACGCGCGGGGCACCACGCTGAGCCTGCGGATCGCCGGCGAATCGAACGGTCGGCAGGTGGTGTTCTCGGCTAGCGGTCGGACCATCACTTTTGCCGGGTTCCTCAAGGCGTATGTGGAAACCGTGGACGAGCTGGCCGGCGGCGAGGCCGACGACGCCGAGAGCCGGCTGCCGCAGCTGACCGAGGGGCAGCGGCTCGATGCCATCGAGCTGACCCCGGACGGTCACGCCACCAACCCGCCCGCGCGCTACACCGAGGCCTCGCTGGTCAAGGCGCTGGAGGAGTTGGGCATCGGGCGCCCGTCGACGTACTCGTCGATCATCAAGACGATCCAGGACCGCGGCTACGTGTACAAGAAGGGCAGCGCCCTGGTGCCGTCCTGGGTGGCGTTCGCTGTAATCGGCTTGCTGGAACAGCATTTCGGCCGTTTGGTGGATTACGACTTCACCGCCGCGATGGAGGACGAGCTCGATGCCATCGCCTCGGGCAACGAGCGACGTACCAACTGGCTCAACAACTTCTACTTCGGCGGCGACCACGGGGTACCCGACTCGGTGGCCCGCTCCGGCGGGCTGAAGAAGCTGGTCGGCGTCAACCTGGAAGGTATCGACGCCCGAGAAGTCAACTCCATCAAGGTTTTCGACGACGCCGAGGGCCGCCCGGTCTATGTGCGGGTCGGCAAGAACGGGCCGTACCTGGAACGCACCGTGATCGGCGAGGACGGCGAGCCCACCCCGCAGCGCGCCAACCTGAACGACTCGCTGACCCCCGACGAGCTGACTTTGGCTGTGGCGGAAGAGCTTTTCGCCACACCGCAGGAGGGCCGGGTGTTGGGTGTGGATCCCGAGACGGGTCACGAGATCGTCGCCAAGGACGGCCGGTACGGACCCTACGTGACCGAGATCCTGCCCAAACCCGAAGACGACGGCGGCGACGGGTCGGCGGCCAAGAAGGGCAAGAAGCCGACCGGTCCCAAGCCGCGCACCGGCTCGCTGCTGCGCAGCATGGATCTGCAGACGGTCACGCTGGAGGACGCGCTGAAGCTGCTGTCGCTGCCCCGGGTGGTCGGGGTGGATCCCGCCAGCGGCGAGGAGATCACCGCGCAGAACGGTCGTTACGGCCCATACCTCAAGCGCGGCACCGACTCTCGGTCGCTGGCCACCGAGGATCAGATGTTCACCATCACCCTCGATGAGGCGCTGAAGATCTACTCCGAGCCCAAACGCTCTGGGCGGCAAGCCGCTTCGGCGCCGCCACTGCGCGAGCTGGGCACCGACCCGGCGTCGGGTAAGCCGATGGTGATCAAGGACGGCCGGTTCGGCCCCTACGTCACCGACGGTGAGACCAACGCCAGCCTGCGCAAGGGTGACGACGTGCTGTCGATCACCGACGCGCGCGCTTCTGAGCTGCTGGCCGATCGGCGGGCACGTGGTCCGGTGAAGCGGACCGCGAAGAAGACCACCCGCAAGGCCCCGGCGAAGAAGGCCCCGGCCAAGAAGGCTGCCAAGCGCAGCTGATCTCTGCGGAGCGCGCGTGGGTGACGCGGCTGCGATTTCAGGCGAGATTCTTCGCCGGGGCGTTACGCTCGCGCTCGGGTTCCTGGTTCGACGGCTTCTCGTCGGGAGCGGCCAGATTCAGCGGACGCGCCAACTGGGTGGGTGCGGTGCGACCGCGTAGCTCGACCACTTCGCCCACGTCCCAGCACAGCGCTTCGGCGTCCAGCGCGCCACTGACCGCGATCGCCGAGGCCAGCACGTGGCCCTCTTCCAGCTTGGCCAGCTCGGTCAGCCGGGCCGCCTCGTTGACGGGGTCGCCGATCACGGTGTACTCGAATCGCGCCTGGGCGCCGATGTGGCCGGCGATCGCCCGGCCGGCGGACACTCCGATCCCGAATTCGGCGTTGCCCAGCACCGGGATGAGCTCGTCGTGCAGTTCACGTGCCGCTGCCAGCGCCGCGCCCGCGCCGTCGGGGTGTTCGATGGGTGCGCCGAAAATGGCCAGCGCGGCGTCGCCCTGGAACTTGTTGACGAACCCGCCGAAGCGGCCGACGGTCTCCACCACGACCCGGAAGAACTCGTTGAGCAGGTGGACCACCTCGGCCGGAGGTCGGGTCGCGGCCAACTGGGTGGAACCCACCAGGTCCACGAACAGCACCGCGACGTCGCGTTCCTGGCCCCCCAGCTCGGTGCCTCGCTCCAACGCGCGGCGGGCCACGTCCTCACCCACGTAACGGCCGAACAGATCGCGCAGGCGCTGCCGCTCGGACAGTTCGCGGACCATGTCGTTGAAGCCGGCCTGCAGCAGGCCCAGCTCGCTGGCGTCGTAGATCTGCATGTGGGCGTTGTAGTTGCCGCGCTGCACCTCCGAGAGCGCCCAGCGCAGCTGGCGCAGCGGGTCGGCGATCGACATCGATACCAATAACGTGCTGGTCGCGCCGATGCCCAGCGCTGCCAATGCCAGCAACAGGATCGGGTTGAACAGCACGTTCGGCGTGGTGTGCAGCAGGGAGATCTTGTCGGAGATCACGGCCAGCACGATCGCCAGCAGTGGCACCGCGGTGGACAACACCCAGGTCAGCATCAGCCGCAGGATGACGCCGGGGGCGCGCACGTTCTCCGGCACACCGCTGCGCAGCGCCGCCACTGCCACCGGCCGCAACACGCGTTCGGACTGCAGGTAGCCGATGATCGCGGTAGCGGTGGCGCCCAGTGCGCTGGCGACCATCACCACCGGAGCGGCGTGGCGGGCCACCGACCAGCTGGCGATGAGGAACACGATGCCGCCGAGCGCCCAGGACGCGACCGTGGTGACGGTCCGGTAGAACGGCATCCGCAGCGCGCGGGTGCGGGCCAACTCGGTGGTGGACGGATCGGCTTCGACCAGCAGGTTGTCCCGGCGCTGCCAGCGGAAGACCGGCACCAGCAGTTTGAGGTTCCAGGCGAATCCGGCGAGGAACAGCAGGATCACCGCGCAGACGAAGATCACCACGTTGACCGTCGGCAAGTCCTGCAGCAGGATCCGGTCGTTGGGCGGCAGGCCGTAACGCAGGAACCCGAGGACGAACAGGCCGCCGATGATGTCGGCCTGCAGCATGCTCAGCGAGAAGACGGGCCAGGGAGTGCGCACGACCCATCGGACGAATGCGCTGATTCGCCGGGGGAGAGGTGCTGCCGTGGTCATCGAAACCACCGTATCGGTCGGCGGGGACTCGTCGGAAACTTAAATGTGCCTCGGCAAGTCGCCCACCGGGGGCGAATGAGCAGGAAAGATCACAAAATTGTCGCGAATCGGACGCTGATCGGTCTCCGTCGGGGGTGCTCACTACTGTTGCCGTTGATGACAGGGGTGTTTACGCGGCTGGTAGGCCAGCACGTGGTGGAGGCCGAGCTGCTTGCTGCAGCCCGGGCGGCCCGTGCTGCCGGGGGGAGTGATTCGCCTCACGCCACCCCGGGCTTCGGGAATATGACACACGCCTGGCTGATCACCGGGCCGCCGGGGTCGGGTCGGTCGGTGGCGGCGTTGTGCTTTGCGGCGGCCCTGCAGTGCACCTCCGACGACGACCCCGGCTGCGGGACCTGCCGGGCCTGTACGACGACGATGGCCGGCACCCACGCCGACGTGCGCCGGGTGATTCCCGAAGGCCTGTCGATCGGTGTGGACGAGATGCGCGGCATCGTGCAGATCGCGTCGCGGCGCCCGACCACCGGCCAGCACCAGATCGTGGTCGTCGAGGACGCCGACCGGTTGACCGAGGGCGCCGCGAACGCATTGCTGAAGGTGGTCGAGGAGCCGCCACCGTCGACGGTCTTCCTGCTCTGCGCGCCGTCGGTGGACCCCGAGGACATCGCGATCACGCTGCGGTCCCGGTGCCGGCACGTCGCGCTGGTGACGCCGTCCAACGAGGCGATCGCGCAGGTGCTGATCGACGGCGACGGGCTGGACGCCGAGACGGCGCACTGGGCGGCGTCGGTCAGCGGTGGTCATGTCGGGCGGGCGCGCCGGCTGGCCACCGACGCCGAAGCCCGGCAACGGCGGCAGCAGGCGCTGGAGCTGGTTCGCGATGCCGCGCGGCCGTCGCGGGCGTTTCTGGCGGCCGAGGAGCTGGTCGCCGCAGCTGAGGCCGAAGCCGTGGCGCTGACGGCTGGGCGCGCCGAAGCCGAGACCGAGGAGCTGCGTACCGCTCTGGGGGCGGGTGGTACGGGAAAGGGGGCCGCTGGGGCGGTGCGAGGCTCGGCCGGTGCCATCAAGGACCTGGAGCGCCGGCAGAAATCCCGGCAGACCCGCGCCTCGCGCGATGCCCTGGACCGCGCGCTGATCGACCTGGCCTCGTATTTCCGTGACGCGGTGCTGGTGTCTTCCGGCGCCGCGGGGGTGCGGCCCAACCACCCGGACATGGCCGAGCGGGTGGGTTCGCTGGCCGCGCACGCCAGCCCGGAACGGTTGCTGCGTTGTGTGGAGGCGGTGCTGGAATGCCGCGAGGCACTGGCGATCAATGTCAAACCCAAGTTCGCCGTGGACGCGATGGTGGCCACCATCGGGCAGGAACTGCGGTAGTGGACTTGGGTGTGGCGGTGGGGCTGCCGTAGACTCGGGCCGCCCGAGAAGAGGGCAGGCAGGCCGCCTTAGCTCAGTCGGTAGAGCGATTCACTCGTAATGAATAGGTCAGGAGTTCGATTCTCCTAGGCGGCTCCATCTACCAGCGCAAATGCACTCACACTGGGGTGCTGGACCCGTCGGAATCCGGTCCACTTGATACTTTCCTGATACTTTCAGCCGCCACCTTCCCGGAGGCGAATTTGTCTAGCGTGTTCCGTACATCCGGGCCGCGGGTGTGACGCTGCAAATAGTGCGCTTCGGTAGTGGCCAGCTTCGAGTGGCTCAGCTGCTGCTGCGCCAACGCCGGCCCCAAGTCATCACGGACCACCGTCGCCACCGTGCGGCGAAACGAGTGCGGCGTGACCCATCGAAGATCGTCCGGCAATGCGGTCCGTAGCGCCCGTCGTAGATTGCACAGCGACATCCATCCGCCGTCACGGTTGGCGAACACCGGCCCCGTCGGGCCAGTCTCGCCAAGCAGCGCCGTGAACGCCTCGACGCCGAATCGGGGGAGTACCACGGTGTGCTCCGGCGCATCACCCTTGCGGGCTTCCTGACGGTGCAGCCCCTTGCCAGGGATCCGCTGGTGGTCGACCAGGGTGCCCGAAATTGTCACAGTCGGCGGGTCCGCGAGCAGATCGACATCTGACCACCGCAATGCCAGCACCTCACTGGGACGGGCGCCGGTCGCGGCCAACACTTCGATGAATGCCGGCAGCAGTCGACCGGGCTTCGGGCCGGCATGCCCGTCACGGCTCACGTACGCGCCGACAGCGGCCCGCACTCGCTCGAACTCGGCGGGTGTCATCGCGCGGGCTGGTTTCCTGTGCAACTTCGCCGTCTTGGTCTCCAAGATGGGATTCACCGCCAGGATGTCAAAGCGCACGGCCAACGAGAACATGCCGCGCAGAATGATCCGCAGATAGCCGGCCTGAGATGAAGTGGTCGCGGCAACGGCCTGAATATGCGCGTTGGCCCGCGACGTCGGAAGCTCAGTCACCCGCAGCGCGCCCAACTGGCCGACGCCATACTTCCCCCAGATCTGGCGGTACTGACCGGCCGTCTGCGGCTTAATGCCATCCTCGAATGTCTTGCCCTCAATCCACACCTCGAACAACTCTCCGAGCGTCGTCCTGTCGGTAACGAGCTGCCCCGACAGTGGAGACCGCCGTTTAGTCAAGTGTCGCTGGAGGTTCCGCCGAGCATCCTCGACCGATTTTTCGCTAGACCGCTCCACGCGCCGCCGTACACCATCCGGGTCACGCACATAGGTAGAGGCGAAATACTTTCCACCGCTGACTCTCTCAGTGATCCGGCCGTGCTCACCAGGTTCCATCCGCTGCCTAGGCATCGAACTCACCGTTCACCAGTCGGCCGTAGGTATGTAGCAGTTCTTCCCGTCGAGACTCGAGAAACTTGATTCGCTCTCGGGTCTGCTTGACGTTCTTCTCCTCTTGCTCCCGCATGCCGGCAACCATCGAAAGACTTCCAGCCTCTTCCAGCTCGAGTCCACGCTCACTTTGAAACAAGTTGTGGCGCTGCGCTTTCAGAGCCACCTCGTTCGTCACTAGTGCAAGTGCAAGTTCAATCGCCGAAGCGTCTTGCCCGAGGTGATCGCCGGTTCCCGTGAACCAGCCTAAGGCGTCTACCCCGGCCACGACGTTGCCGGGGAACAACTCGACGTCTTCGCGAATATCCGGGAACAGCAGTGCTAGCGGCGGCAGGCCGAGCGCCCCGGCAAGGCCAACTAGCTCGCCAACCGTGATATCGCGTTCGCCGGATTCGAGCTTCGGTATTGCAACACGGTGGACCGGCCGCTTGATCTCCCTCGTTCGATCCGACAGGGAGTTGAACTTGAGTCGGGCGCGTATCCGCTGCCTCTTGATTTCTTGCCCGATCTGCTCGGCCCAATTTGTCGACATGGCGACATTCTGCCACGTCGTCTTGTCGCGTCCGCGTCAGTCCGTGTAGTGTTGCGGACACGACAGTTTTTGTCGCGATCACGACATAAGGGAAGGCGATGAACAAGAACAACGACCATAGGCAAGTCGGACAACGACTCGGCGTGGGCCGCAGCGCGGTCTTCAATCTGTGGGCATCAGGGGAGCTCGAGTCGGTGACGATAGGCCGCCGACGCTTCTCTACCGACCGCCAGCTCGAGGAGTATCTGGCTCGCCTTGAACAGGCTAGCGGCGGTGACGCCGCCTAATGAACCCCTTCAATAGCGAAGCGGCCCCCGTAATCCCAGATGCGCCAACACCTGGCGGGAGCCGCTGCAACCCTCCATCCACCAGAGAACAGAAAGGCCCCATCATCATGACACAACCAATTGCCGACGACGACCCGTTCGCGGGCGCTCCTGAGCTCGTCCGCTGTGACCACTGCGGCCGATACGGCTGGCATGAAACGTCCCGCTGCCCAGAAGCCCCGCTGTCAGACCAGCTGCGCGCCGCGGCCGACGCCATTGAGAAGGTCAACGCGTGTTGCGAAACATGGTGCACCGACCCTGGTGACCACCCCGGTGACCCAGCGTGCTGGGGCGCCGACTACTACGTGAATCTGACCATGGAGGACGGCTACCCGCACGGTGCGCTGCCGGGCTTGGAGGGCCACTTCGACCCTCCGAGAATCGGTGTCAATCCCTACCGCCGTACGCCCGGCTGGCGCAGCTGCGTCTATCTGCATCTTTACCGTCCCAGTGAGAACAAATACCTCGACCTGGACATTAACTTGCAGGTGACCGCGGACGAGGCGCGCCAGCTCGCCGCTCACCTGATCGCAGTCGCTGATGAGATCGACGGCGGTGTGCGATGACCGGCCTCGAGGTCAAGCGGTTCGAACTACCGACGCTGCCCACACCGACATCCGGGGATAACCCGATCTTTCTGTGGGACACCTACGCCGAGGTGAGCGCTGAGGAAATCACGGCGGTCGTGCGCCGCTTCGCGTACTGGGACGAAAAGGACAACAAGCCAATGGAAGTCGGGTTCGAGGCCTACATCGACGGGTTGCCGGACACCTGCGGCGTCGCTGATGTCGTGGCCACCCATCCCGATGTGTTCTCTGACCTCGCTGCCGTGTCAGCGAATGTGGCCACGCTGTTGGAAGAATGCCGGTTCCTCGCCACTGGCGGTATCTGTCTGTTCTGCAACGACAGCAAGGAGGTCCGACTCACCACGGGCAGGTGGAATTACACCGCACCGTGCCCTGAGTGCGTCGGAGAGCAGGAGTTCCTCGCGGAGCGGATCGACGGCGACCACGTCATCATTGGCCCCGCCGTGAAGTGGCCTCCCCAGTGACCGACTCGCAAGAGGTAAGAGGCCGGCCCTTCGGGGCCGGTCCTCCACCATCCCAGCAGCGCGCCTGGTGGCCGGTCCACGAATTCCTCGAAGCCGTTGTACAGCAGGCGAACTACGGCCCCATCCCGGCCGCCGGTACACCGCCGTGGTGCGCCCTGGCCGACGGCGACCCCCGCAAGCTGCTGGCTGTGGCCATCGACGGCGAGCACCACGTGCTGCGCGTCGAGACCGCCCAGGAGGCAGCGGCCGATGCATCGAAAGCCGTTGCTGCAGCTGCGGACTGGCCGGCGGTCGCCCGCGAGATCCGCAGCCGCGCTGGGGCTTACATACGGAGGTCGGCTTGACGATCGAACACAGTCTCAAGCTCACGCGCCTCTCCGACGTCCAGGCGGAACGGGTCGAATGGTTGTGGCAGGACCGGCTTCCGCTGGGCAAGCCCGTCACCCTTGACGGAGACCCCGGCTTGGGTAAGTCCACACTGGCGCTCGACATGACCGCCACGGTCACGACCGGCGGGCAATGGCCGACTGGGGATATCTGTCAGCACCCCGGTGATGTTCTTCTGCTGTCAGCCGAGGACGGCCTGGCGGATACGACACGTCCACGACTGGATGCCGCCGGTGCTGACGTCGGTCGTGTTCATGCAATTGAAGGCAAGACGCTCATCGATCCCGAGAGCGGCGAACGCTACTTGCGTCCGTTGTCGTTGGCCGATGTTGTGGATCTTGACGCCGCAATGGCCGCCACCGACGCCCGGTTGTTGATCGTCGACGTTCTCATGGCGTTCCTTCCAGCCGGAACTGATGCGCACAAGGACCAAGACGTTCGCAGGGTTCTATCGGCGCTGGGCGCGGCCGCCGACCGCAACCGCTGCACTGTGCTCTTGCTGCGGCATCTGAATAAAGCCAAGGGCGGTGACCCGATGTATCGCGGTGGTGGGTCAATCGGAATCGTCGGTGCTGCCCGAGCCGGCCTGCTGGTGGCCGCGGACCCCAACAACCCGATGCAGCGGGTGCTGGCATGCGTGAAGTCCAACCTCGGCGTCATGCCGCAATCTCTGGCGTACCGCTTGGTCGATAGCCCAGAGCATGGCGTAGCCCATGTCGAGTGGCTCGGCACCACTCACCACGACGCACGGGGTTTGCTCGCTACGCCCGAATCCGAAGAGGACAGCGACGAACGGACCGCTGCCGAGAACTGGCTGCAGGACTACCTGACCGCGAACGGCCCTACGGCATCGAAGCGGGTGAAGAACGATGCCGCCAAGGAACGGTTCAGCGAGGCCACCCTCAAACGAGCAAAGAAGAAACTCGGCATCGAAGACCGCTCGTCAGGGTTCCCACGGACCTCGACGTGGTACCTGCCCAGTCAGCTCAGCGCACCCCCCGTCTCTCAAAAACGTGAGCCAACTGAGCCAACTGGGTCCGACCAGCACAAACACAATGAGCCGACTGGGCCGATTTCCCAGTCAGCTCACGCCGGGGAGAGTGAGCCGACTGCTGATCCAACTGTCAATTGCGCCGCGTGCGGGCAACGCCTGATCGCTCCCGATTCCGTCGAGCGTGGCTATTGCGAAGGGTGCCGACGGCAGCAGCAGCAAACCCGCGGCCGGATTACCGAGGCCACGGTCACAGACCTTGACTCTCGCAGGTCGCACGAACCTGCCAAGCCGAAGGTGTCGTGCCGGATCTGGTTCGACAACTACATTGCCGAGCTGCGCGCTGCCGGTCACACCACCATCGAATCGTTTGCTGTCCGCGAAGCCGGCGAACGGGCAGGGTTCAAGAAAGGCAGCATCGCCACAGCGGCGAGCGCCCATCCAGACGTCCGAGTTATCGAAGTCAAGGCCGGCGTCACCACCTGGTCGTTGACGGGCGACAGCGACGGCTACGTGACCGCCGGGGACTGGGTTCTCGCCTACATCGACGCCCTACCCGCTGGAACGGAAGTTCTCGATCCCGGCGCGCTGCAACAGGCTGCACAGGGCGCGGGTTACAGCTGGGACGCCGTTCGGCACGCCGCGGTCAAGTGCGACCGAGTCGACAGCCGCCCCGTGGTTGGCAACGCGAAAAATGCGCGGGTCTGGCACATCGTGGATCCCGCCGAAGAGGAGAACGCCGGATGAACGTGCAGTTGGCCGACTTGCTCGACGTAATCGCTGGGGCACCAAGCCTTCCCGGCGCTCGCTGCCGAGGCCGCCACCACCTCTTCGACGCGGCGGCACGTGGTGAGCATCCCGACGTCGTCACCCAGCGCCACACCCAGGCTGTCGGCCTCTGCCAACTCTCTATGTCAACCTGACTCAGGACCACTGTGACGGCTTGATTCGGGACCACCTCGGCGAGGAGGTGGTGGCTCAGGCGTCTTCGTAGGCTGTGATCGCGAGCTGCTACCGCGGGTATGGCTGAGCCGGTATGAGGTGGTGCCGGTTTCGATGATGGTGCCGTGGAAGGTGAGTCGGTCGACGATCGCGGCGCAGAGTCGGGGGTCGGTGAAGGTTTTGGTCCAGCCGGAGAAACTCTCGTTGGATGCGATGGCTACTGACGCCTTTTCCTCGCGTTCAGTGAGTACTTGGAACAGCAACTCCGCGCCCCGGCGGTCGAGTTCCATGTAGCCGAGTTCGTCGATACATAAAAGATCGACGCGGCCGTAGCGGGCGATCGTGCGGGCGAGTTGCTTTTCATCGGCGGCCTCGACGAGTTCGTTGACCAGTTTGGTCGCCAGTGTGTAGCGGACGCGGAAGCCTTGCTCGGCGGCGGCGGTGCCCACACCAATGAGCAGGTGGGACTTGCCGGTGCCCGAGTCGCCGATCAGGCAGAGCGGGTCGCCTCGGCGTATCCAATCGCCTTGGGCGACGGTATGTACGGTGGCGGCGTTGATGTTTGGGTTGGCGTCGAAATCGAAGTCGCCCAACCATTTCTGACGTGGAAACCCGGCCGCTGCGACTCGCCGCAAGGTGGATCGGCGGTCCCGGTCATCGCATTCGGCCAGGAGCAGTTCGGCGAGGAAGCCGTGGTAGGTGAGCTGTTCACGCTCGGCGACTTTCACTGCTTCGTCGATCACCGCACGCACGGTCGGCAACCGCAGGCGTCGGCATGCGGAATCGACGGCGGCTTGGGCCGCTTGTGGGGTCATCCCGCGTTGGCGGCGCAGGGTGTTGGTGACTTTCGTGGCCGTGCTCATGATCCAGTCGTTCCTTCCATTCCGTCACCGGGTGGCGGTGTTGGGGGTCTGCGTTGGAGCAGCTCGTCGTAGGCCGCGACGTCAGGCAGCGGCCGGGTGTCGGTGGCAGGCCGGCGATCACGGTCGCTGGATCAGCCAGGCGGCGCTGGGTCAGACTGACGACCCGGTAATCGACGGTATTGGCATGGTTACCGGCGTGACGGTCTGATTCGAGACCACCACCGGCGGCATGCAGGCGTGCTTCGACCGCGACCACATCCGCTGAAACGGCACCGACCGACAGGGCGGCGTGGATCCCGGCGATCACATCGGTAGCGCGCATGCTGCGGTGCAGCAGCAGCACGTCGATTAGCGAGCGAGTCCCGCCAGCATCGCCGTCGACGCGGCGGGCCTGCTGCCAGAACGCCTCGTGCGCTGCGGTGAAAGTGCCGGCGGCGCGGGCCTGAGCAAGCGCGGTGGAGCCGGGCAACGCGCCGGGTTTGCAGTGCAACACCTCCAGATAGTGGTCGAGGTTGATCGATTGCCCGTTGCGGGTCGTGACGCGTTCATGGCGTGCGGCGATAGTGCGGCCGTCGAAGACGACCAACTCCGAGGCCCGCAGCGACACCCTGACTTTGCGTCCGATCAACCGGGCGGGAACCGAGTACTTCGCCGACCGCGCCGTGATCAGCGCCGACCGGTCCACCCGTGGATGCAGCACCAGCCCCGGGTCGAACCGCTCGGCAGGCAGAGCGGCGAGATGTTCTCGTTCGGTCTGGAAGTCCTGGCCCACGGTGTGCAGCCGGCCGGTGACCCGCCGATGATCCTCACGTGCTTCGCAGCGGCGGATGTAGTCGTTGAGCTCTGACAGCGAGTCCACTTCCGGCATGGGCGTGAGCCAGGTGCGGCGGAAACGTCCGATCTCGCCCTCGACTCCGCCTTTCTCGTGGGCGCCTTTCACTCCCGGCTGGCAGTAGAACGGGTCGAACCCGTAGAACGATCTGAACAGCACCCACCGGTCGTTCTCGACCCTGCCCCGACCGCGGCCGAACACCACCGAGGTGACCGCAGACTTCAAGTTGTCGTAGCGGATATGGCGCACCGGGATGCCGCCGATCACGTCGAATGCTTCGATGTGGCCTTCGAGGAACGCCTCCTGCGACTGAGTCGCATACACCCGATGGACTGCCTTGCCGGACATCGACATTCGGAAAACGAACATGTAGCAGCGGGTTCTGACACCAGCGAGGATGACGTGAACCTCGCCGAAATCAACCTCAGCTTCAGCGCCGGGCGGGTGTTCCTGCGGCACGAACGCTTCCTGCGCCTGCTTACCGGACTCGGCGATGATCTCCGCACGACGGACCCGGACATAGTCACGCACCGACGAATACGACACATCCTCAACGCCGTGTTCATCGGCCAGACGATTGCAAATCCTTGTCGCAGTGTGGCGTTGCTTGCGGGGCGCATCCAGATCGGTCCGCAGCATCGCATCAATCGCAGGTTTGAGCGGGCCCAGTTTCGGCGACTCCCGCACCGGTGTCTTCCGCCTCGGCGGCTCCGGATTCGCCAACGCGTGCCGGACCGTATCCCGGCCAACCTTGTACTTACGAGCAAGCGCCCGAATACCCAAACCCTCGACCCGGGCGTCCCTACGTATCTGGGCGAACAGCTCCACACGACTTCCCATCCGGAACCCTCCGACAGCGAGCCAATAATCGACACGCCAACCGTCGAGGGTGGTCCTGAATCAAACCGTCACAACACACCGGTCTGAAAGAAGGTGGTCCTGAATCAGGCCGTCACACCGGTCCTGAATCAAACTGTCATAGCCAGCCAACATTGCCCGGCGCTGGCCCACTGCGGTGACTGGCTCCAATCGCTACCAGCCAGGAAGCGCCCAGACGGCGTGATCGCCGGGCAGATCCGCAAACCCAAACCCGTCGGCAGACCAACTGCTAACACCGAACAACTGAAGGGAACGATGCAATGACCGACTACCCGGGTGACTGGAGCACCGAGCCGCCGCACCCCGACGACCCGCGCTTCGGCGACTGGTTGGATCCTTGGCGGCCGACAGCCGCGCAGCGAGCCCGCGCGATCGAGCTGCTGCGCCTGTACGTGTCTCGCAGCCACGATTTCAACCACGCCTTTGTGTTGTTCCACCGCGACATCAAATCTGAGGACAGCGGCCCGCAGATGCTCGTGGCGTTGCTCGAACACTTCGCCGTCACCGCCATCGGCGCCCAAGGTGAAGAGTTGACCATCGCTCGTCTGGCTGGCGACCTCGCCGCGGCCCGCGACGACATCCTGCAAGAGCACGGTGCGCAATGACCGCAGACACGATCGGTCCCCAGCACGATCGCGCCGCCGCCGGCACCGACCCCCGCGGCTGGCTTGTCTTCGAGCATCTGCCTGACGATTTGCAGCGCGCCGAGGACGCCACCCAGGCCGCAGACCACCAACGGCAACAGTTCTCGGCGTTCAACCTGCCCGCCGTGTGGGGGACATCGGACCCCGCCGGACTGGCCGCCATCCAGGCCCGCGCCCGCCGCATCCTCACCGCCGCCGGCATGAGCAGCTGGCGCGTCAACGTGCGGCCAGCCACCGACGCCGAACGCACACTGCTCGAGCACCTCGGTCACGAGCTGCCAGCCGAACTCTTCACCGCCATCACCTATCCCAGTACCGGCACGCGGAACCGCCGCTGGCCACAACTCGAATCCCAGGAGGAATCAGCATGACCGACACACCCGACACCAGCCCAGGCGTCGACCACGGCGACGACAGCCTTGATCTCCCGCAGAACCTCGAAGCGGCGAAACGGCTGCGCAGCGAGAACCGCAACCTGCGCGAACGGCTCCGTACCCTCGAGTCCGACTACGAAGCCGCCGTCACCCGGTATGACGCGATGCAGATGAACGAGGTCCAGCGCGTCGCCGCCGAACACCTCATCGACCCGGCCGACATCTGGACCACCGGCAAGGACTTCTACGACGAGTACGGGATGCCGGACCCCGAGAAGATCGCCACCGCCGCCACCACACTGCTGACCGAGAAGCCGCACCTCGGCACGAATTACAAGCCGACGCCAGCACCGCCGAGTGACCGGCCCATCGAAGGACTGCGGCCCGGCGCCACGCCCTCGGATTACACGCCGGAGCCACAACCGACATGGTCTGAGGCAATCAGCTCTCGCGTCGGCCCGCTACGCTAAACTGACTGTGGTTGTAGGGCGTTGACCCCGAAGGGTGAGCGCCCCGCCACGACCAACACCGCCCTTGGAGGCGAACACCGCGAACCTGCTGGACAGGCCGCGAATCATTACGTGACAACCACTCACGTTCATTCACCGTGTTCGCTTGATACCCAAGGAAGATTCAACTAATGGCACTCACCACCAGCAGCGGCGCATCCATCCTCACCCCCGAGGAAGTCGGCGCCCTCGTCATCAGACCACTGATGGAAACCTCGGTCGCAGCCCAGGTTTCGACCGTCGTCCCCACCAACTCGCATGACTTCCGCGTCCCCATCGTCAGCGCGGACCCCACTGCGGCCTGGACCGCTGAAGGCGCTGAAATCACTGCCTCGGACCCGACCATCACCGAGGTCCTGGTCACGCCCAAGAAGTTGGCCGGGTTGACCGTCATCAGCAACGAGCTGGCCGCCGACTCCTCACCGGCCGCGCTGCAGGTTGTCGGCGACGGCCTGGTGCGCGACCTCAAACGCAAGCTCGACGCCGCCTACTTCGGCAACACCACCACCAACGGGCCGGCCGGGCTGCTGTCCCTGTCGTCCACCGTCATCGACGCCGGCGACACCTGGACCAACCTCGACTGGGCCGAGGCCGCGAAGTCCGCCGCCGAGACCGTGCACACCACACTCACGGCGTTCGTCGCCAGCCCCGCCACCGCGCTCGCACTGGCATCACTGAAAGAACTGACGACCGGTTCGAACAAGTCGCTGCTCGCCTCCGACCCGACACAGCCCACCAGTCGCGTCATCGCCGGCCTACCGCTCTACACCTCCCCAGCCGTCGCCGACGGCATCGTCTGGGGAATCCCGCAGAGCCACAGCATCATGGTCATACGCCAAGACGCCACCGTGGTCACCGACACCAGCGTCTACTTCACCTCCGACCGGGTAGCCGTGCGGTCCACACTGCGCATCGGGTTCGGCTTCACCTACCCAGCCGCAGTCATCAAGGTCAACACCACCCCGTAAAGACATGGCAGCGGCGGGCGTCAACCCGGCCCTTTCGCATTCGTTAGCCACCGGCAAGGGCACGCCACGACCCGGCTCCTAACCACGAGCGTGCACCTGCGCCACCGCTGCCACACCCTCGCTCCGCCGATCAGACCACGTCTGACCTGCGCTTTGTCACTATGGAGTGCAGGCAACCAGACTGGGCATCAGCACAAACGCAGATCAGGCGGCGGGGAAGCAGGGGGGCCCCTGGGGGGGCAATCCCAAACCCGAATCGCCCGCGCCGACTAGGCATAGCGTCTCGGGTTCCATACGGGTTTTCGGGTTTCTGTTGCAACGATTTCGGGGCCCGCCGCGGCCCTGATGCTAAACCTGTCCGAGGTAGGAGAACAGGGAGACGTCGATTTGATCTAGTCGGGCAGGGTCGAGGTGCCCTGTGAAGTCCTCAAGGTGCTGCTTCTCGATGGATTGCAATGCCGGGACCCGCACCCAACATTTCTTCTGAACACCCGCTTCGCCGGAGCCGAGCGCGACGTCGAACTTCGTCTTCCACTTTGTCTGGCTCGAGATCGGGCACCCCGAGACAATGGGCCAATCACCGTCTGAATTGGTCTCGTCACCACTGAGGACTACGAAATACCGTCTTCCAGTGTGAATAACCCTGCGGAGCTGGCTGGGTAACAGGATCAGGATGTCGTCCGGCACGAAGTAGACGCCACCTCTGACAATCGGTGGTTTCGCCATGCCTCAGATGAGCCGATTGACCAGCTGCCGAAGCCAACCGAAGCTGCGCACCTCATCCACCAGACCGGACAGGTCGCCCTCGTTCTTCTGCTCGGGCATCTCTGCTTTCAGTTTGCGAAGGTACTCACGACGGTCTTCGACGGCGCTCTTGAGCTCGCCCGTCGCTTGCTGGATCTCTTCGTAGAAGTGCCTGGGTAGCAGGTGCACTCCGCCATGTTCATCTTGGAGCACAACAAACTCTTCCATGGGGTGCCCGCCCTGGACCACCAGCTGCGACTTCTTGTTCACCCGCACTACCTGCGGGTCATGAAGAGTGGTCATTCCGGCTTTCCGCTCAAGTTGGTCGTCATATCTTCGCAGAACCGAAACGTACAGGGCACACCCCAGTATGCCCGACCTGCTGGTGAGATGTGGGATATCAGTCCTGAAGCACTGAAATCTCCACTTCCTGAACTGATACCCGGCCGCTCTACTCGCTTGAAGCTATTCCTGGTCGAGCACGAACTGCCGGAGCGACTCGGGCCACGTCCACGCGTACTCCGGGTCTGCATCCCACCTGGTGCCTACCGGCCCGATGGGGCAGCGAGTGTCGATCAACGCCCTGGTGCCGTCCGCGTCGAGCCGGTGGTTTTCGGCGGCCTTCTTGACCCGTGATCGCTGATCGTCGTTGAGTCGGCCCCACCATTTGGTCACGTGCTCGTCGAGGCCACTCACAGCTGTACGCCCTTTTGAGCGGCCTCGAGCTTCTTCACCGCTTCGTATAGCGCGATTACCACTGACTCAGATTGCTTGCCGTAGTTCTTCGCCACGTCCCAGACGGCGGCCGAAATCGGCAAGTCGTCAGGACGCGGGCCAGGAAGGTAGTGCGGCGGCTGGCCGGAACCGCCGAATGTAGTGGTCTGAACGCTGATGTTGGTGCTCATGCGGGTGACTGTAATAGGAGGCACCGACAAAATAGACGGGTCTCCACTTTCCTGATACAAACGCCCCTAAATCACCCCGGATGCGCGGGCACGCTAGCGGACGGTGAATCGTGTATCACGTTGCGCTGCAATATCTTAGCGGACTCTCTTGAACGCTATCGTTCTACGTCAATATGTGAATAGGTCAGGAGTTCGATTCTCCTAGGCGGCTCCATCCATCAGGGGACCCGTCAGCTGTCAACTAGGCCGCGACGGGACCAGGAAACCGACCGGCCCGGAGGACAGGCACAGCGAGAGCGCGGCCGTATTGGCGCGCACCATGATCGCGTCTCCCGCCCCGGGCAGTCGGACGTAGACGGTATTGAGCCCCGGATGCACCGGCACCTTGACCTCGGGCCCCTCGGACAGCGCCAGCGTCATCGAGCCGTCGCTGTTACCCAGGTAGTGCAGTTCGACGGTCCAGTCGGCCGGCAATAGCGGACCGTCCAGCGCCATTCGTGCGGGATGATCCGGCTGGGTGAAGTATCCGCAGTTCCCGACCGGGCCCGGCTTGATGGTCCGCACCCAGGTGACCCGCGCCGGGACGAGCTGTCCCTTGCTGTTGAACATCTGCAGTTCGGTTGTCGCCGAGGCGAATTCGGGCCGATCCCGCACCAACGCGAAAAGGTGGCTGGCGAGGTTCTCCGGCCAGGCCACCCGCTGCAGCACCAGCGGGTCGACTTCCTGATCCAGCAGCGGCACAGTCGGATTCGTAATCGCCAGACCGGCGCGGGCATTGTTCAGGTAGGGCTCGGCCGGGTTGTCGCGCCAGGACGTCAGGAAGGTCGACGTCGAGTACAGGCTGCTGATCGAAAACAGCAGCACCGCAATGCTTGTCGCCACAGCCCGTGAGCGGGAGGCATCCAGCCAACCCGCCGATGGACGATTGGGCGCGGTGAATCCGACCGCGGCCAGCAACGCCAGCACCACCACCAAATCCGGGAAGTAGCGCAGCGTCTGGGCCAGTTCGAGTGCGGTGAACCGGGACGAGCGCATCAGATAGATCGGCACCTGGCACGCCACGGCATAGCCGGCCGCAGTCAACCAGACCGGCGCGATGCGCTGTTTGCGCAGCACCGAAACCGCAAGCACCGCAGCCAGAACCAGCCATCCGAGCGTCATCACCACCGGGCCGGGAGTTGCCCACGGCGAGGCCGGTGCCCACCGCGCCCACTGCCACGGCCCCCCGGCCAAACCCGGCACGATGCCATGGGTGACCGAGCGCCGCAGCAACGCCCACGTCATCGACAGGTCCGAGCTCCACCGCCGCTGATTCACCACCGCCAGGTACAGCGCCACCCAGCCGGCCGTCAGCGCCAGCGACGGCACCCACAATCGGATGCTGCCCCGCCACGCCGTCCGCACCGCCGCCCGGTCACCCGCCACATAGCTCAGCAGCGCGACTACCGCGAACGCGACGAACGGGATCACCGCGGCCTTCTCGAAGAACAGCAAGCCACCGAAATACGCCAGCAGCCCGGTGACTGCGTACCGCTGCCGCCCGGTGCGCGCCAGCAGCACCGCGTCGCCACACACCCAGGCCAGCGCCGCCAGCATCGGCAGCGAGTTCAGCGCCGCCGCCCACCACGCGAACCCCGGCACCCCCAGCGGGGTGAACAATGCGAACGTCAACGGGATCAGCAGCACCGGTCGCCAACCGAGGATCGCGTGCAACGCCCGCAGCAACGCCCCCGAGGCCAGCAGCTGCATGAGCACCAGGCTGATCGCCGGCCCGGTCCAGTTCAGCGGCGCCAGCCGGATGATCGCGCCCGCCACCAGAAAGGCGCCCGGCATCACGTGCCCGTCGTGGTCGTCGAACAGATACGACGGCGACAGCAGTCCCTGGGTGCCGGCGCGGCCGACCAGGATCAGGTCGTCCCAGTAGAAATAGCCGCGAAACGCCAGCACACCGCGGATCACCAGCTGCAACACGATCAGCGCCAGCGCCGCCGAGGCCACTCGGTATGGTGGGCCGGTGCGCGCACTGGTCACCGGGGCAGCCGGTTTCATCGGGTCGACGCTAGTCGACCGTCTTCTGGCCGACGGCCACACGGTGGTGGGTCTGGACAATTTCGCCACCGGCCGGGCGACCAACATCGAGCACCTTGCCGACCACCCGGCGTACGCGTTCGTCGAGGCCGACATCGTGACCGCGGACCTGGACGGCATCCTCGACCAGCACCGGCCCGAGGTGGTGTTCCACCTGGCCGCCCAGATCGACGTGCGGCATTCGGTGGCCAACCCGCAGTTCGACGCCTCGGTCAACGTGATCGGCACCATCCGGCTGGCCGAGGCGGCCCGCCGGGCCGAGGTGCGAAAGGTGGTGCACACCTCCTCAGGAGGCTCCATTTACGGTGTGCCGCCGCAGTATCCGACGCCAGAGACGGTGCCCACCGATCCGGCGTCGCCGTATGCTGCGGGCAAGGTGGCCGGCGAGATCTACCTGAACACCTTCCGGCATCTGTATGGACTGGACTGCTCGCACATCGCCCCGGCCAACGTGTACGGTCCGCGCCAGGACCCGCACGGGGAGGCCGGGGTGGTGGCGATCTTCGCCCAGGCGCTGCTGGAGGGCAAGCCCACCAAGGTGTTCGGCGACGGCTCCAACACCCGCGACTACGTGTTCGTCGACGACGTCGTCGACGCCTTCGTCAAGGCCGCCGGGGAGGCGGGCGGCGGGCAGCGCTTCAACGTCGGCACCGGCGTGGAAACCTCAGACCGGCAACTGCATTCGGCGGTGGCCGCGGCGGTCGGTGGTCCCGACGACCCGGAGTTCCACCCGCCGCGCCTCGGTGACCTGAAGCGCTCCTGCCTCGACATCGGTTTGGCGGCAAAGGTTTTGGGCTGGCGTCCGCAGGTGGAACTGGACGAGGGGGTGCGGCGCACGGTGGAGTACTTCCGGCACAAGCACACCGGCTGACCTGCCGGCCCATTACTCATGGCCCACTGTGAGTTTCGCGGCGGACACGCCGGGGGGAGCGTCGCAGGGTTCACTCTCGCGGGGTAAGGGGCGGGGCGAAATCCGGGGTCGGATCGGGTTCCTGCGCGCCCTCCAAGGCGATCGCCCGCGCCAGCCGCGCGTAGCGCAACTCCAGGTCCTTGAATCGCATGTAGGTGCTCAATGTGGTGAAGCTGAACGCCATGATCAGCGCGTACAGCATCAGGTCGGTGCCGCGGTTGACCCCGAACCAGTGCGCCACCACGGTGGTGTCGTCGGGGCGCAGCACGGCGTAGATGCCGAGCACCACGAACAGGACGTAGCCCACCTTGACCCAGGCTCGGGCGCGTGCGCTGCGGCGCGACCGCAGCAGGAAGACCAGCAGCGCGATGATCGAGCCGATCAGCAGCACCTTGATCCAGTTCATCGACGTATCCTCCCTCGCAAGAACCCGTCGAAGATGATGTTGACGCCGTTGAGCAGCGGCTGCCCCTTGGACTTGGAGTAGTCGGTGTAGAGCACCTCGACGGGCTCTTCGGCTACCCGCCAATGGTTTTCGGCGATCATCATGACGATCTCGGTGGCGTGGCTCATGCCGCTCATGGTGATGTTCAGGCCGTCGGCCACCGTCTTGTTGAACACCCGCAGACCGTTGTTGGTGTCGGTCAGGCCGAGCCGGCGGCCACGTCGGCTCAACCGCGCCGCGGTCTGCAGCACGATCCGCTTCAGCAGCGGGGGCCGGCTGGCGACGGACTGCCCGAACCGGGTCCCGATCACGACGTCGACGTCACCGCGCTTGAGCCGGTCGATCATCTTGGCGACGTCTTTGACCCGGTGCTGGCCGTCGGCGTCGAAGGTGGCGAACACCTGAGCCCCGGGTTGCCTGCGCGCATACTCGATGCCGGTCTGGATGGCCGCACCCTGGCCGAGGTTGATCGGATGACGCACCAGGTGCGCACCCGCCTGCCGGGCGACCTCACCGCTACCGTCGCTGCTGCCGTCGTCCACGACGACGACGTGATCGAATACCGAACGCAATTCGGCGACGACCTCGCCGATCACAGTGGCTTCGTTGTAGGCGGGAACGACGATCCAGGCGTCGGGGTAACGCGGTTGGGTGCCCATTTCTTCAGTGCCCATATACAAGCCCACAAGTTACACGCCGGAACAGGCCGTCATCAGCCGTGCGCGCGTCCGGCACGCCACAAGGCGAGCAGATGGACGCCGATTCCCACCAGCGGACCGCACAGCAAACCAACCACGGTGCGGGTCTCCAGCGCTAGCGGCAGCAGCAGCAACAGGCCCGACGCCACCGTGGCTGAAACCCAGCCCAGCGCGTACGCCCGATGGAGGGCGGCCGCGACCGCGGCCGCGCCGGTCAGGGTCAACAGCGCGATCGACACCGCAGCAGCCGTCAGCCAGGCCAGCAGCGCGCTGCTGGCCTGATAGTCCGGCCCGAACGCGAACCGCAGCAGCCAGGGGCCCACCAGGCCCGCCAGTAGCACCCCCGCCCCGCCGATACCGCTGATCAGCAGCGCCGGTGCAAGCAGGGCACGCAGCCGGTGGCCGCGCTCGTCGACGAAATGGGCGATCAGGTTGCCCTGCATGGCCGTCAGCGGCACCAACAGCGGCGCCCGGGTGAGCGTGACCGCCAGGATGACTACGCCGCCCTGGGCGCCCAGCTCACTCGAGGTGAGCTTGAGCAGCACCGGAAAGCCCATCACCAGGATTGCGCTGGCGCCGGCCGCGGTGATCGAGTGCGCGGCGCCGCGCAGGAACGTCGCGGTGCTGCCGGGGGTCAGCAGGCGCGCCGCCGCCCGTGCGGCGGGCGAGCCGGCCAGCATGATCAGCCAGGCCACCGAGCCGGTGACGGTCGCCCACAGGAAACCGGCCAGCCCCCAGCCGAGTACGAAGGTCGCCGCTGCCACCGTCACCCGGATGACGGCGTCGGTCACCATCAGCGCCCCGTACTGGCCCCACCGGTTGGTGCCGGCCAGCATTCCCTGCAGGGTGGAGTGCAGGCAGAACCCGGCCAGCCCGACGCTGAGCAGCACTACCGACAACCAGCGCTGCTCGACGAACACCCGCCCGCTCCACAGCGGCGAGGTCCCCGCGATCGCGGCGGCCGAGGCCAGGCCGACCAGCGCGGCGACCCGAATCGGATGTGTCCGGCGTGGCGGCAACGCATCCAGGTACTGCATGGCCCGGATCTCCCGGGTCGCCTCCTGCAGCAGGCCGCTGGCGGCGCCGGTGACCAGGCCGAATGCGCCCCAGAACACCCCGAATACGGAGAAGCCGCCCGGCGCGAGGTTGCGGGCGGCCAGATAGATCACGGCGTAGCCGCACAGCGCGGTCACCGCAGTCGCGGTGCCTACCCGCGCGACGCTGGCGCGCGCGATCGGTCCCGCCGACGCGCCGTGGGTGCTCGCGCCGTCCGTCACGGGTTAGGCGTCAGTGGCCGCTGGTCTTGAATCGCTCGACCGAACGCTGGACCTCGGCCTCGGCCTCGGCGCGGCCGACCCAGTCGGCGGCCTTGACGAACTTGCCCGGCTCCAGGTCCTTGTAGTGCACGAAGAAGTGCTTGATGGCCTCGAGTTCCCACTCCGGCACGTCGCCGACGTCCTGGATGTGGTCCCACCGCTTGTCGCCGGCCGGCACGCACAGCACCTTGTCGTCGCCGCCGGCCTCGTCGACCATCCGGAACATGCCCACCGGCCGTACCTCCACCAGCACCCCGGGGAACAACGGCTGCGGCAGCAACACCAGCGCGTCCAGCGGGTCGCCGTCCTCGCCGAGGGTTTCCTCGATGAAGCCGTAGTCGGCCGGATACGCCATCGGGGTGTAGAGGTAGCGGTCCAACCGCACGCGGCCGGTCTCGTGGTCGACCTCGTACTTGTTGCGCTGGCCCTTCGGGATTTCGATGGTCACGTCGAATTGCACGGATACACAGTAGTCGAGCAGTGCCGCGGCGCTGCTCCGTGGCCGGTTCGGCAGAATGGGGCGCAGAAGACAGGAGTTCGCAGATCGATGGGTCCCAAACGCTGGCGCAGAACCACCCACGTGTTGGTGGGGTTGGCGGTGGTTGCGTTCGTCGCCGCCGTGGTTGCGGCGGCCGTGCTGTTCACCACCGGTGGACACGGCGCCAGTGGGACGCGTTCCCCGGTGCCCCCGCCGCGACCGCCCACCGTCAAGGCGGGGGTGAGTCCGGTGTCGGACAGCGCGGAGACGCCGTCGGCCGGCGGTGTGGCCGCGGCGCTGGCGGCCGCTGCCGCCGACTCCAATCTGGGCAGATTGGGCGGCCGGATCACCGACGCCATGACCGGCAAGGAGCTGTGGCGCCAGCTCGACGACGTGCCGTTGGTGCCGGCGTCGGTCAACAAGGTGCTGACCGCGGCCGCGGCGCTGCTCACCCTGGACCGGCAGGCCCGGATCAGCACCAGGGTGGTGGCCGCCGCGCAGAGCTCGCAGGGGCCGGTGGTGCTGGTGGGCGCCGGGGACCCGACGCTGTCCGCCGCTCCGCCGGGCGTCGACACCTGGTATCGCGGCGCGGCGCGGATCAGCGACCTGGTCGAGCAGGTGCACCGCAGCGGTATGACGCCGACGTCGGTGCAGGTCGACATCTCGGCGTTCAGCGGTCCCACCATCGCCGCGGGCTGGGATCTGGCCGACGTGGACAACGGGGACGTCGCGCCGATGGAGGCGGCGATGATCGATGCCGGCCGCATCCAGCCCACCACCGTCAACTCCCGCCGCTCCCGGACCCCGGCGCTGGACGCCGGACGGGAGCTGGCCAAGGCCCTGGGGCTGGACCCGGCTGCGGTAACCATCGCGTCGGCGCCGTCGGGCGCCCGCCAGCTGGCCGTCGTCCAGTCCGCGCCGCTGATCCAGCGGCTGTCCCAGATGATGAACGCCTCGGACAACGTGATGGCCGAGTGCATCGCGCGTGAGGTGGCCGCCGCCATCAACCGGCCGCGGAGTTTCACCGGCGCGGTCGACGCGGTGACCAACCGGCTGAACACCGCGCATGTGGACACCGCCGGCGCCGCCCTGGTCGATTCCAGTGGGCTGTCGGCGGACAACCGGCTGACCGCACGCACGCTGGACGGCGTGATGCAGGCCGCGGCGGGTCCGGATCAGCCGTCATTGCGGGCATTGCTGGATCTGCTCCCGATCGCCGGCGGCTCCGGCACGCTGGGTGAACGCTTCCTGGACCGGTCCACCGATCAGGGTCCGGCCGGCTGGCTGCGCGCCAAGACCGGCTCGCTGACCGCGGTCAACTCGCTGGTGGGGGTGCTTACCGACGCGAGCGGACGGGTGCTCACCTTCGCGTTCATCTCCAACGACGCCGGCCCCAACGGCCGCAACGCGATCGATGCCCTGGCCACCCGGCTGTGGTTCTGCGGATGTGCCGGATGAGCGACGCGGTGACGATGGGCAATGCCGTCGACTGGGGCTTCGCCGCCACCGTGGGGGAGAAGCTGACCCGCGGGGGTCCGGTCACCTCCGATTACACCCGCCGCCAGGTGATCGACGAGCTGGTCAGTGCCGCCGAGCAGGCCGAGCCGCCGGTCCGCGACGTCACCGGGCTGATCACCGACGGCGCGGTGCCGCCGGCCCGCGTGGTGGACCGGCCGCAGTGGGTCCGCGCGGCCACCGAGTCGATGCGCGCGATGACCAACGGCGGTGACAAGCCGCGCGGTTTGATCACCGGCCGGCTCACCGGCGCGCAGACGGGCGCGGTGCTGGCGTACGTGTCCTCCGGCATCCTGGGCCAGTACGACCCGTTCGGAGCCTTCGACGACGCCCAGGTCGGCAGCCTGTTGCTGGTCTACCCCAACGTGATCGCGGTGGAGCGCCAGCTGAACGTCGAGCCGTCCGACTTCCGCCTGTGGGTGTGCCTGCACGAGGTCACCCATCGCGTGCAGTTCACCGCCAACCCGTGGATCGCCGGCTACATGTCGAGTTCGCTGGGCCTGCTCACCCAGGAGCCGGCCGAAGACCTCGGCGAGGTGGCGAGCCGGCTGGCCGGGTTCATCCGAAGCCGCGGGAAGGGTTCTGACGACTTCGGTTCCGAGGGCATCCTGGGGTTGGTGCGGGCCGTGCAGTCCGAGCCGCAACGCAAGGCGCTGGACCAGCTGCTGGTGCTGGGAACGTTGCTGGAAGGCCACGCCGAGCACGTGATGGACGCGGTCGGGCCGATGGTGGTTCCGTCGGTGGCCACCATCCGCAATCGGTTCGACGAACGTCGGCAACGCAAGCAGCCTCCGCTGCAACGGATCTTGCGCGCACTGCTGGGTCTGGACGCCAAGCTGAGCCAGTACACCCGCGGCAAGGTGTTCGTCGACGCGGTGGTGGACCGGGTCGGGATGACGCGCTTCAACACCATCTGGACGGGTCCGGAGACGTTACCGCTCCCGGACGAGATCGAACATCCGCAGCGATGGATCGACCGGGTGCTGTAGCCCAGCTACGCAGGGCGGCAAGCGAATTCGCGCGCATCTATGTAGCTGACCAGGGCAGGTGGTGTGTCGGTCTGTCCGGCGGGCCGGACTCGTTGGCGCTGACCGCCGTTGCCGCGGGGTTGCGGCCCACGGTGGCGTTGATCGTCGACCACGGCTTGCAGACGGATTCGGCCGATGTCGCCGAAGCCGCACGCGCGCAAGCTCTTTCGTTAGGATGCGTGGACGCCCGGGTGCTGCGTGTCCAGTGCGACCTGGCGGGCGCCGGAGGGCCGGAGGCGGCGGCGCGCACCGCCCGCTACGCAGCCCTGCGGGCCCATCGCGACGGCCCGGTGCTGCTTGCGCATACCCTCGACGACCAGGCCGAGACAGTGCTGCTGGGGCTGGGTCGCGGCTCGGGTCCCCGCTCCATCGCCGGCATGCGCCCGTTCGACTCACCGTGGTGCCGGCCGTTGCTGGGGGTGCGCCGGGCCGTCACCCACGCCGCTTGTGCGGAGCTGGGCCTTAAGACGTGGGCGGACCCGCACAACGCCGACCGCCGCTTCACCCGGGTCCGGCTGCGCCGCGAAGTGCTGCCGCTGCTGGAAGACGTGCTCGGTGGCGGGGTCGCCGAGGCGTTGGCGCGCACCGCGACGGCGCTGCGCGAGGACACCGAGTTCCTCGACGCGATGGCCGCCGCCGCGCTGGTCGACGTTTCCTCCGGTGAGGGCCTCGACGCTCGGGCGTTGTCCGCCCTGCCCGACCCGGTGCGGCGACGGGTGATTCGCGCCTGGCTGCAGTCCGGCGGTGCGGTGGGGCTCACCGACAAGCAGATCCGCGGGGTGGACCGGCTGGTCACTGCGTGGCGCGGTCAGGGTGGGGTGGCGGTGGGGTCCGAGTTGCGCGGTCGGCGCCTGGTCGCCGGCCGCCGCGCGGGACGGCTCACCTTGTCGCCGGAGGCAATCTGAGGTCTGCGTTGGTCGTTCATGGCTCGGCGTGGCACGCTGTGCATCGTGACGGCGGAGCTGTATCCGGGGGACATCAAATCGGTGCTGCTCACCCAGGAGCAGATTCAGCTCCGGATCACCGAACTCGGCCGGCAGATCGGCGAGGATTACCGCACTCTTGCCGCCGACACCGGCCAGGATCTGCTGCTGATCACGGTGCTCAAGGGCGCGGTGCTGTTCGTCACCGACCTGGCGCGCGCCATCCCGCTACCGACCCAGTTCGAGTTCATGGCGGTCAGCTCCTACGGTTCCTCGACGTCGTCGTCGGGGGTGGTGCGGATTCTCAAGGACCTCGACCGCGACATCCACGACCGCGACGTGCTGATCGTCGAGGACGTGGTGGATTCCGGGCTGACGCTGTCGTGGCTGTTGCGCAACCTGACCAGCCGGCATCCACGCTCGCTGCGGGTGTGCACGCTGTTGCGCAAGCCGGAGGCGGTGGGCGCCAACGTCGACATCGCCTACGTGGGCTTCGACATCCCCAACGAGTTCGTCGTCGGCTACGGGCTGGACTACGACGAGCGCTACCGCGACCTGTCCTACATCGGGACTCTGGATCCGCGGATCTATCAATAGCTCAGGTCAGCTCCCAGACCGCCGTCACCGAGAAGCTCACCGTCTGCTGACCGGGTTCCAGCGGGGCCATCGCGGCGCGCGGCGCCGGGACCCCGGTCGGCGGCGGTGTGGAGCCGGTTGCCTCCGAGATCGACAGCACCTTGCCCAGGTTCAGGCCGGCCAGCTGGGCGTACTGCTGGGCGCGGTTCTTCGCGTCGTCGAAGGCGCGCGCCCGGGCGTCCTTGACCAGCTGGGAGTCGTCGGCGATCGAGTAGCTGACCGAGTTGATCCGGGTGGCGTCACCGCCAGTGCTCACGACGAGAGCCAGCAGCGTCGAGGCGGTGTCGGTGGGGTGGATCTTGATCTCGATGGCGTTGGTGGCGCGGTAGCCGCTGACGGCGGCCGGGCCGGCGGGTTCGGGCGTGCTGTACTGCGGCTGCAGGCTCACCTGGGTGGTGCGGATGTCTTTGCGGTCCAGGCCCGCACCGACGAGTGCGTTGATCACCGCCTGCTGCCGGTCGTTGGTCTGTTTCATCGCGGTCGAGACGTCGGGGGCGGTGAACTCGATCGCCAGGTTGGCGGTGAGGGTGTCCGGGACGCCCTGGACCTGCCCCGATCCGTACACGGTCACCTGGCGTGGAGCGATCCCCGGGGTGGGCGTCGCGGGGTGGGAGTCGCAGGACGGCAGGGCGAGGACCGCCACCAGGGCGGCGGCCACTGCCGTCAACCTGCGCGCGAGGGGGGAGTTTGTTCGGGGCGCCATGTCTAGGGACCCTAGCGGTTAAGACGCCGACTCCGGGGATGTACGCACATTCGCCAAAGCGACGACTTCCCGTCACCATTTGTTAAACTAACGGCGGCTAGGCGCCCCCTGAGCGGCGGACAAAACTGGCGTAAGAACATCTCGGGATTGTGACCTGGATAACTTCCAGCAAACCTGATTATGCCCAGATAGCTTCTCGGTTTCAGCTAGAAATTGCAGGTCGGCCTCATTAATTCTACGTCTGCGCAGCAGCCCGCATGTGTGACTGTCGAACACTTGAATTGCCGCCGGCTCCGGCGGCTCGGCCGGGGTGCGCGGCTACCCCGTGGGGCGGCTTGCCTAACGGGTGTCGCTAACGGCGCGTCGTAGGGCCACCAGCCGTCAAACTTCGAGGGCTGCGACCAAAATTCAATTTCACCAACGCATTCCGTCATTTACGACCTGCTGGCCGGGCTGAAAGACCGCGCCGAAACATGGGCTGCGCAGCTGCATTCGGCTCGCCACACAACATGCGCCGGGATCCTGAGTCCGCTCGCGCGGTGCGCATAATAGCGCCGAATCAAAGCGAATCCGGATAACTCATACAATTCTCAAAGATATGTGGAGTCATATAAGAGTCATATATGATTTGTACCTTACCTGGGAATTTGCATTAGCAAATGAATAATTCCTAACTCGATAGTGAACAAGGCGCTTGCGGCCTGTTTGATCGGTCCTGCCTGCCATAGCGTGATCGCGGAACCAGCTCAGCGACGAGTGACGAGTGACGTCATTGGTCGCTTATTGCTGTTGTGCACGGGAAATTGAGGGAGGACTCAAATGTCGATCGTTTTCGCCGAACCGGAAGTGCTGGGTGGTGCTTCGGGCGAGCTCATGTCAATCAACGCGGCAATGCGCGCCGGCAACTCAGCCGCCGCGGGCCCCACTACGGCGGTCGTGCCGGCCGCTGCCGACCTGGTGTCACTGCTGATGGCCAACCATTTCGTCAACCACGCCAATCTGTACCAGGCGATCAGTGCGCAGGCCGCCGCTGTGCAGGAGCAGTTGGCGGCCACGCTGGGCATCAGCGGCAATTCGTACGCCACCACCGAGTCGGCCAACGCCGCTGCGGTCGGTTAGGGCGGGTAGTCCGATGGTGGATTTCGCTGCTTTACCGCCGGAGGTCAACTCCGCGCTGATGTATGCCGGACCCGGCTCGGGTCCGATGCTGGCCGCCGCCGCTGCCTGGGAGGGCCTGGCCGGTGACCTGCAAGCCGTGGCGGCCTCCTACGGAGCCGTGGTTCAGGGCCTGACCGACGGGCCGTGGCCAGGGTCCGTCTGCGGCGTCCATGGCGGCCGCGGCCACGCCGCAGATCGCGTGGCTGACCAGCACCGCCGAGCAGGCCGCGCAGACCGGCGCGCAGGCCGTCGCCGCGGCGAGCGCGTACGAGGCGGCCTTCCTCGCGACGGTGCCGCCCCCGGTGATCGAGGCCAACCGGGCGCTGCTGGCCGGCCTGCTGGCCACGAATTTCCTGGGCCAGAACACCGCGGCCATCGCCGCCACCGAGGCGCAGTACCTCGAGTTCTGGGCGCAGGATGCCGCTGCCATGTACGGCTACTCGGGTGCGTCGGCGGCGGCAGCGGAGTTGCCGACGCTGACACCGCAGTCGGTAGCCGCCAACCTCAGCGGTCTCTATGCGCAATTCAACGCCCAGATCAACGCGGTCAACTCGTCTCTGGCGTCCGCCGGGTACCACGACGTGGTCAAGGCGCTCAGCCAGATGGCCGGGTTGACCAACACTCCGCCCTGGCTCGCCAATCCGCAGGCAGCGCTCGGCCTGACCGGACATACCTGGAACGCCACCGGCGACGGGATTGTGGTGAACGGCTTGGTGGGTGACGTCCTAGAGGGGCTCACCGGGTCGGCAACGCTGGACGCCAGCACCGGCTTCGACTCCTACATCCGGCTGGTGTCGCCGTTCCGGCTCAGCACCACGGCGATGAAGGACATCGACGGGTTGTTGCACAGCGCGTTTCCCACCTTGGGCAAGGCCGCCGAGGGCGCCGCGAAGGCCGCCGAGGGAGCGGCCGCGGCGGCCGCACCCACCTTCGGCAGTGGCTTTGGCAACGCGCTGGGCGGGATCACCGGAGCGGTCGGTAACGCGTCCAAGGTCGGCGCGGTGTCGGTCCCGGCGAGCTGGACGGCCGCCCCGGCGGCAACGCCGATCTCGGTGGCGCTCAACGGTGCCGCCGGCGCGGCTGCCGCGGAGCCGGCGACGGCCGCCTTCGGTGGGCTGCCGATGGTGCCCGGCGCGGGCACCGGTCGCAGCGTGGCCAATTTCGCCGCGCCCCGCTACGGGTTCAAGCCGACGGTCATCGCACAACCCCCGGCCGGAGGGTAACCGCGGGCCGGAAGATCAGGGTGGAACGCCGTCGGGGCCCAAGCGCTCCGGCGGCTTTCTACGTTCGGTTCAAAGACGCGGTCTGCGCGAGTTCAGCGCGGGCCCGCCGCTCGACGAGTAGCGGAATGAAGTCGCGGATCGGACTCCGGTCGAACGCCGCATGGGCGCTGCGAACCGCGACCGCGATCTGTTCCCGCCGAAGATGTCGGTAGCTGGCGGTCAGTCGCCGCTCCACCTGGATGATCAGTCGCTCCTCAGCGGTCTCGATCACGGGAAACAGACTGCGACAGAACGGACTCCCCGTCAACTCGTGTTCAGATTCCGGTCGCTCGATCGTCACTCTCCGGATACGTCCCGTACTGATTCTCCGGCAGAATAACCGGGGTGAACGATGCTGACGCAATGCAGGCGGCGATCCTGGCCCGGATGTTGCGGGATACGATCACCGAGATTTCAGGTCAACTCGACACTCCGCCGCACCGTCGCCGCCCGTCGGCTTCGCGTAATCGACACCACCGCGTCCGGCGCGACGCCGATCTGCGCCGCGAGCTGCACGAAGCCCACCAGATGCTGGACAACCTGCGGCACCGGTTTCCCCGGACCCGCCCGCATTCGCCGGCGCCACTGCCCTAGCAGGTCGATGCCCCGCAGCGTCAGGGCGTGACCAGGATCTTGCAGTGCCGCTCGGGGTCGGCCAGATCGTCGAAAGCCGCTCCGACGCCGTCCAATCCGACCTCACCGGTGATCATCGGCCCGACGTCGATGTCGCCTTCGGCGATCGCGCGCAGCGACTCGGTGAATTCCGCCATGTCGTAAGCCAGCGAGAACTGGATGCTGATCTCGTTGGCGGTGGCGAAGAACGGGTGGATGATGTCGGATTCCATGCACACCCCGGCAACCACCAGCCGGGTCCCGCGCCGGGCCCGGCGCAACACGTCGTCGATGATTCCGGGCACGCCGACCGCCTCGAACACCACGGCCGCCTTGACGGCGTCGAACGGCGAGCCCTGAGCGGGATCGAACGTCTGGTGCGCACCCATGGCGGTGGCCAGCTCGCGACGTTTGGGTGAGAAATCAGCTGCCGCGATGTTCTGCACACCGCGCAGTTTCAGGGCCGCGATGATCGCCAGTCCGATCGGGCCACAACCCAGCACCAGCGTCGGCTCGTCGGACTTGATCCCGGACTTGTTCACGGCGTGCAGGCCCACCGCCATCGGCTCGGTCATCGCCGCGTGTTTGAGGTCCAGACCGTTCGGAACGGGCAGCAGCAGCGGCGCCGACAGCAACATCCGCTCGGCATAGCCGCCGAGCGTGGTGTTGCTGTAGACGATCGGCTCGGCGCCCTTGCCGGACAACAACACCGGTAGCGAGGTGACCAACGTGCCCGGCGGATGCGTCGCGGTGTCGGGTCCGGCCTCGAGCACTTCGGCGCTGAACTCGTGGCCCATGAAGATGTCGCGGCCCAGGTCGACCGCCATGCCACCGCCGTCACCGGCCACCTGGCTGCTCATCTCCAGCACCTTCTGGCCGTGCGCCGCGAAATGCAGGTCGGAACCGCAGATTCCGCAAGCCCGCACCGCCACCAGCACCTGGCCCGGTCCGGGTACCGGGTCGGGTACGTCGTCGCGGTAGACCATGCGTCCGTCCCGCAGCACCGAAGCCCGCATCAGCTGCCGGCCCCGTCGTGTTCGGCAACGTGCTGGGTGATGGCCTGCACGACGGCCTGGCCGGCCCGCCCGATGAGTTCCTCGCGTTTGTCCTTGGCCCATTCGTGCGAGGCCCGCGGCGCTTCGAGTTGTCCCTTGAAATAGGGAATCACCTTGCGGGCGAACAGATCATAGGAATGAAAGGTGGCCTGCGGCGACGCCCAGTCGTGGCCGAGCAGCAACAGGGTGCCGAAGCCGCCGGAACGTTCCAGTAGATCCTCGATGTGGGCGATCGCGTCGTCGGGTGTGCCGATGCAGCAATTCCCTTTGGCCGCATAGTCTTCGACGAACTCGCGGGGAGACGGCGCGCCCTCGACCGTGTTCGCGAGTGGGACGAACCCGGCGGCGCCGAAGTACTTGGCGAAATCCAGCAACCCGTACGTGCAGTCCTCGATCGCCTGGTCCCGGGAGTCCGCGATGTGCATGATGCTCAGCACCCGCCAGTCGCGGCGGTCGGGTTGCTCCCGGCCCGCCTTGGCGGCCTGCTCGCACACCACCTCCCAGGTGTTCTCCAGCGCCGCGTAACCGCCGGGCACCGACATCGACAGCGACAGCAGTGAGGTGCCCAGCGCTCCGGCCAGCCGCGGACCCGACGGGGAAATCATTGCCGCCGTGGAGATCTCGGGGTACGGCCAGGTATACGGGCGGATGTGCAGTTGCGCATCGCGCAGGGTGAACCATTCGGCGTGACGGTCGATGCGCTCCTCGGGCGCGGCGCGGAACAACGCCAGAATCGCCTCCAGGGACTCCTGCATCATTCGGCGTTGATCGACCGGGTCGATGCCCATCATGTAGGCGTCGGACGGCAGCGCCCCGGGGCCGGCGCCGAACATGACCCGGCCGCGGGTCAGGTGATCGAGCAGCACCCACCGGTCGGCGACCATCAGCGGATGGTGGTAGGGCAGCGACACCACGCCGGTGCCCAGCCTGATGTGTTTGGTCCGCTCGGCCGCGGCGGCGATGAACACCTCCGGGCAGGCGATCAATTCGTAACCGCCGGAATGGTGTTCGCCGAACCACGCTTCGTCGTAGCCCAGCCGGTCCAGCGCAACGACCCGGTCCATGTCGTATTCCAGTGCCACCGTCGGGGATTGCCCGGTGGGGTGAAAGGGCGTGATGAAAACACCGAAACGCATTGGGGCACTCACCATTGCACTCCTTTGAGGAATTCGAGAAGCGTCGTGTTGACCTCCTCGGGCCGCTCCTGCTGAATCCAGTGGCCGGCGCCGTCGATCATCACCTCGCGGTAGGGGCCGGTGATCGCTGCTGCGGCCCGGTCGGTGCGGGTGAAGCTCAGCACCGGGTCGGCCGTGCCGCCGATGAACAGGCAGGGCACCGGGATGGTGGCGCCGGCCAGCTCGGGGGTGGTCTCCCAGTTCCGGTCGAAGTTGCGGTACCAGTTCAGTCCACCGGTGAATCCGGTGCGGGTGAATTCGCTTATGTAGTGGCCGAGTTCGGCCTCGGTGATCCAGTCGGGCAGCCCGTCGGGCTCGGGCAGCCGGTCGATGAACCCTTCGGGGCCTGCAGCCACCATCCGCAAGGCCGCAGTCTGGTCCTCCGAGAGCCGCAGGCCGCCCATCATCCGGCGCATGGTCCGGGCCGGGTCGCCGTTGAGTTCGGCATCGGCGACACCGGGCTGCTGAAAGTAGAGGATGTAGAAGAAGTTGTCCCCGAACATGCGCCGCCACGCCGTCGTGGGAGCGACCTTCGGGCGCGGGGTGACCGGCACACTGAGCGCGGCGACGGCGGCCACCCGGTCGGGATGCAGCAGCGGGGCGTTCCACACCACGGCGGCACCCCAGTCGTGGCCGACCCAGACGGCCCGGTCCGCGCCGACGTCGTCGAGCAACCCGACGATGTCGCCGGTCAACTGGTGGATGTCGTAGGCCTCGATCGGCTCCGGGCGCGACGAACCGCCGTAGCCGCGCTGGTCAGGGGCCAGCACCCGGTAACCGGCGTCGGCCAGGGCCGGAATCTGGTGCCGCCAGGAGTAGGCCAGCTCGGGAAATCCGTGGCACAACACCACCACCGGCGCCCCGGGATCGCCGGCCTCGGTCACCCGCAGCCGCACACCGTTGGTATCGACTAACCGCTCAGTTGACGAGCCCACCGTCACACCAAATCACAACGGCACCCGGCTGAGAAGGCTCGGGTCGCGGCGCGCACCATTGGGATTCATGAGGTGGGATTGATGAGGCTGGACCACGTCGTGCTCTGGACACAGGATCCGCGCGCGTCGATGGATTTCTACACCCGCGTGGTGGGCCTGCAACCGGTGCGTTTCGACGAATACCTGGCCGGCCAGGCGCCGTTCCCGAGTGTGCGGGTGTGCGACGACGCCATCATCGACCTGATGGCGACCGAGGGTGCCGTCTTCACCGAGTCGATGACGAAGGTCGCGGGCAGTGCGGGTCATCGGGTGAACCACGTCTGCCTGGCGATGTCGAAGGACGAATACGACGCGCTGGATGGACGGCTGCAGGCCGAGGGGGTGGACACCAGCGCGCGACTCGACAACACCTTCGGTGCGCGCGGGTGGGCGCCGCAGGGCTATTACTTCGCCGATCCGGACGGCAACGTGGTGGAAGCCCGCTACTACGAATAGCCCCGGGGCAGCGGACAGGGGGCCGGCGCCGGGAACCCCGGTTGGCTCTCACGAGTTACCACCAGGGACCTAGCTCCGCTCTGCCACCATTGGTTGGAGGCGATAGCGGTAACCTGGACATTTCCAGCTGTGTGTATCGGGAAGGACGTGGCCGGCGCGGCCGATGCTTGATGAATCGTAGAAACGTGATCCGCACCTTGACGGCGGTCGCCGTCCTGGTGCTGCTCGGCTGGTCGTTCTTCTATTTCAGCGACGACACCCGCGGTTACAAACCCGTGGACACCTCGGTGGCGATGGCTCAGATCAGCGCGGACAACGTCAAGAGCGCGCAGATCGACGACCGTGAACAGCAGGTGCGGCTGACCCTGAAGAAGGGCAACGGCGACACGGAGAACTCCGACAAGGTCATCACCAAGTACCCGACGGGCTACGGCGTCGAACTCTTCAACGCGCTCAACGCCAAGAACGCCAAGGTCGGCACCGTCGTCAACGAAGGCAGCCTGATCGGCGAACTGCTGGTCTACGCGCTGCCGCTGTTGCTGCTGGTGGGCCTGTTCGTGATGTTCTCCCGCATGCAGGGCGGCGCACGGATGGGCTTCGGCTTCGGCAAGTCGCGCGCCAAACAGCTGTCCAAGGACATGCCCAAGACCACCTTCGCCGACGTCGCCGGGGTCGACGAGGCGGTCGAGGAGCTCTACGAGATCAAAGACTTCCTGCAGAACCCCAGCCGCTACCAGGCGCTGGGCGCCAAGATCCCCAAGGGTGTGCTGCTCTACGGCCCACCGGGGACCGGCAAGACGCTGCTCGCCCGGGCCGTGGCCGGCGAAGCGGGGGTGCCGTTCTTCACCATCTCCGGTTCGGACTTCGTCGAGATGTTCGTCGGCGTCGGCGCGTCCCGCGTGCGGGACCTGTTCGAGCAGGCCAAGCAGAACAGCCCGTGCATCATCTTCGTCGACGAGATCGACGCCGTGGGCCGCCAACGCGGCGCCGGCCTGGGCGGCGGACACGACGAGCGCGAGCAGACGCTCAACCAGTTGCTGGTCGAGATGGACGGCTTCGGTGATCGCGCCGGGGTCATCCTGATCGCGGCCACCAACCGTCCCGACATCCTGGACCCGGCATTGCTGCGGCCCGGTCGTTTCGACCGGCAGATCCCGGTGTCCAACCCCGACCTGGCCGGTCGCCGGGCGGTGCTGCGGGTGCATTCCAAAGGCAAGCCCATCGCCGAGGACGCCGACCTGGACGGCCTGGCCAAACGCACCGTCGGCATGACCGGCGCCGACCTGGCCAACGTCGTGAACGAGGCCGCGCTGCTGACCGCCCGCGAGAACGGCACCGTCATCACCGGTGCCGCGCTGGAAGAGGCGGTCGACCGGGTCATCGGCGGCCCGCGCCGCAAGGGCAGGCTGATCAGCGAGCTGGAGAAGAAGATCACCGCCTACCACGAGGGCGGCCACACCCTGGCCGCCTGGGCGATGCCGGACATCGACCCGGTGTACAAGGTGACGATCCTGGCCCGCGGCCGCACCGGCGGGCACGCGGTCGCGGTGCCCGAGGACGACAAGGGGCTGCGGACCCGCTCGGAGATGATCGCCCAGCTGGTGTTCGCGATGGGCGGACGTGCGGCCGAGGAGCTGGTGTTCCGCGAGCCGACCACGGGCGCGGTCTCCGACATCGAGCAGGCCACCAAGGTGGCCCGCGCCATGGTGACCGAATACGGCATGAGCGCGCGCCTGGGCGCGGTCAAATACGGCACCGAACACGGCGACCCGTTCCTGGGCCGCTCGATGGGAACGCAGTCCGACTACTCCCACGAGGTCGCCCGCGAGATCGACGAAGAGGTCCGCAAGCTGATCGAGGCCGCGCACACCGAGGCCTGGGAAATCCTCACCGAATACCGGGACGTGCTGGACACCCTGGCCGGCGAACTGCTGGAAAAGGAAACCCTGCACCGGCCGGAGCTCGAGGCGATCTTCGGCGACGTCGAAAAGCGGCCCAGGTTGACCATGTTCGACGACTTCGGCGGCCGCATCCCGTCGGACAAACCGCCCATCAAGACGCCCGGAGAACTGGCGATCGAGCGCGGTGAGCCGTGGCCCCAGCCGGTGCCGGAGCCGGCCTTCAAGGCCGCGATCGCGCAGGCCAGCCGGGCCGCCGAAGAAGCCTCGGGCAAATCCACCGGCAACGGCGACAACAGCTCGCAAGGCCCCAACGGTTCGCACGGCGCCACCCAGCCCGACTACGGCGCCCCGGCCGGCTGGAGCGCCCCCGGGTGGCCGCCCACCTCGTCGCCGAATCGTCCCCAACCAGCCCCCAGTTATCCCAGCCCGGATACCGACTCGGACACCGACGAGTCCCGCCCCCCTCGGCTCGAGAAGGACGTGACTCGGTCCAACCCGCCGGCCCACGGCTGAACGACGGAGACTTCGATGACGCAGCTGGATTCCAGGGATAGCCGGGTGCGCGAGTTCGACCAGGCGCGCGCCGAGGCCGCCGTTCGCGAACTGCTGATCGCGATCGGTGAGGATCCCGATCGAAATGGGCTGCGGGACACGCCCGCTCGCGTCGTGCGGGCCTATCGGGAGATATTCGCCGGCCTCTACACCGACCCGGCGTCGGTGCTCAACACCATGTTCGACGAAGACCACGACGAATTGGTGATCGTCAAAGAGATCCCGATGTACTCCACCTGCGAACACCATCTGGTGTCGTTTCACGGTGTGGCCCATGTCGGTTACATCCCGGGTGCGGACGGTCGGGTCACCGGTTTGTCGAAGATCGCTCGGCTGGTCGATCTTTACGCCAAGCGGCCGCAGGTGCAGGAACGTCTCACCAGTCAGATCGCCGACGCCCTGGTGCAGAAGCTCAATCCGCGTGGCGTGATCGTGGTGGTCGAGGCCGAGCACCTGTGCATGGCGATGCGGGGGGTGCGCAAGCCCGGTTCCACCACCACGACGTCGGCGGTGCGCGGTCAGTTCAAGACCGACGCCGCTTCTCGAGCCGAAGCGCTCGATCTCATACTGCGCAAGTGAATTCGGCGTCCGTGCAGGTGATGGGAGTGCTCAACGTCACCGACGACTCGTTCTCCGACGGCGGGCGATACCTCGATCCCGACGGTGCCGTCGAGCATGGTCTGGCGCTGGCGGCCCAGGGGGCGGACATCGTCGACGTCGGGGGAGCCTCCACCCGGCCCGGCGCCACCCCGGTGGATCCGGACATTGAAGCCCGCCGGGTGCTTCCCGTCGTCGAACAGCTTGCCGCACAAGGAATCACCGTCAGCATCGACACGATGCACGCGCGGGTGGCCGACGCCGCGCTGAACCGCGGCGCGCAGCTGGTCAACGACGTGTCCGGCGGCCGGGCCGACCCGGCGATGGCCCCGTTGCTGGCGGAGACGAAAGTGCCGTGGGTGCTGATGCACTGGCGGCCGGTGTCGGCGCGAAGCCCGCACCAGGTGCCGGCCTATCGAGACGTGGTGGCCGAGGTGCGTGCCGAATTGCTCGCCAGCGTCGACGACGCGGTGGCCGCCGGCGTCGATCCGGCCATGCTGGTGATCGACCCCGGGCTGGGTTTCGCCAAGACCGCACAACACAATTGGGCCTTGCTGCACGGCTTGCCCGAGTTGATCGGAACCGGGGTGCCGGTACTCGTCGGCGCCTCCCGCAAGCGATTTCTCGGCGCGTTGCTGGCCGGTGCCGACGGCACACCGCGCCCGCCCGACGGCCGCGACACCGCGACCGCGGTGATCTCGGCGCTGGCGGCCCAGCACGGTGCCTGGGGGGTCCGTGTGCACGACGTGCGCGCCTCGGCCGACGCGCTCGCGGTCGTCGGAGCCTGGGAAAGAGGAGCGACAATCGATGGCTGATCGAATCGAGTTGCGCGGCTTGATAGTTCGCGGACGGCACGGCGTCTTCGAACACGAACGGCGAAACGGCCAGGACTTCGTCGTCGACATGACCGTGTGGATCGACCTGGCCCGCGCGGCGGCCAGCGACGACCTGGCCGACACCTACGACTACAGCATGCTGGCCCAGTTGGCCGCCGACGTCGTCGGTGGCCCGCCGAGGAACCTGATCGAGACGGTCGGCGCCGAGAT
Source organism: Mycobacterium sp. 20KCMC460 (assembly GCF_022179425.1). Classification (NCBI taxonomy): domain Bacteria; kingdom Bacillati; phylum Actinomycetota; class Actinomycetes; order Mycobacteriales; family Mycobacteriaceae; genus Mycobacterium; species Mycobacterium sp. 20KCMC460. The sequence continues at coordinate 6,127,036 of NZ_AP025524.1, read as the reverse complement.
CGCCGACGAGGTGATCAAGGACGAGCGGGTGCACGCCGTCGAGGTGACGGTGCACAAGCCGCAAGCGCCCATCTCCCAGGGGTTCGACGACGTCGCCGTCGTGACCCGGCGTTCCCGCCGGGGCGGGCGCGGCTCGGTGATTCCGGCCGCCACATGACTCGGGTGGTGCTGTCCATCGGGTCGAACCTGGGGGACCGGCGGGCCCGGCTGCAGTCGGTGATCACCGGACTGGCCGGCGCGGTTGTAGCGGTCTCGCCCGTCTACGAGACCGATCCGTGGGGGGGAGTGGAGCAGGACCCGTTCCTCAACGCGGTCCTGATCGCCGACGACCCGGCCTGCGATGCCCGGGGCTGGCTGCACCGAGCCGGCGACTTCGAACGGGCGGCGCAACGGGAGCGCGGGTTGCGCTGGGGGCCGCGCACCCTCGACGTAGACCTGATCGCCTGCTACGACGGGCACGAAGAGATCGTCAGCGACGACCCGGACCTGACTTTGCCGCACCCGCGGGCCCACCTGCGGGCGTTCGTGTTGATCCCGTGGCTGGACGTCGATCCGGGCGCGGTGCTGACGCTCGCGGACGGCCCGCATCCGGTCGCCGGGTTGCTGGCCCGGTTGCACCCCGACGACCGGGCCGGCGTGCGGCCCGCCGCAGTGCATCTGGGTCGCTGATGGGACCGACCCGCAAACGCGATCTGACCGCGGTGGCGGTCGGCGCCGCAGTGGTCGGTTACCTGCTCATCACCGTGCTGTACCGCTGGTTCCCGCCGATCACGCTGTGGACCGGTATCTCGCTGCTGGTCGTCGCGGCGGCCGAGTGGCGGTGGGGTCGCTTCGTGCGCACCAAGATCGACGACGGCGAGATCGGCGACGGGGCCGGCCGGCTGCACCCGCTCGCGGTGGCGCGCAGCCTGGTGGTGGCCAAGGCGTCCGCGTGGGTGGGCGCGCTGGTGCTGGGCTGGTGGCTGGGGGTACTGGTGTATTTCCTGCCACGCAGGTCATTGCGGGTGGTCGCGCAGGACACCTCCGGAGCCGTGGTCGCCGCGGCCAGCGCTTTGGCCCTGGTGGTCGCCGCCCTGTGGCTGCAGCATTGCTGCAAGTCACCGCCGGATCCACCCGAACACGGGGAAGGCGCAGAGAGTTGAGCGCGGGCCGTCCAGCCTGAGAATCGCCGGACTGGCGCGACACGCGGAATGACCTCGCCCGGGTACAGTCAGCCCATGACCGTTCTGTCCCGCGGCGCCCGGGTCCGGCGCGGCGGCCGCAGGCCGGGGTGGGTGCTCTTGACGACGTTGCTGGTCCTCGCGATCGGGGCGAGTTCCGCGCTGGTTTTCACCGATCGCGTGGAACTTCTCAAGCTGGCTGTGATCCTGGCGCTGTGGGCCGCCGTCGCCGGTGCTTTCGTGTCGGTGCTGTACCGGCGGCAGGCCGAAGCCGACCAAGCGCGGGCCCGGGACATGAAACTGGTGTACGACCTGCAGCTGGATCGGGAGATCTCGGCGCGTCGCGAGTACGAGCTGACTGTGGAGTCCCAGTTGCGTCGTGAGCTGGCCGCCGAGATACACGCGCAGGCCGCCGACGAGATCGCGGCACTGCGCGCCGAGTTATCTTCGCTTCGGACCAGTCTGGAGATCCTGTTCGACACCGATCTCGAGCAGCGTCCGGCGCTGGAGACCCTGGACCGGGAATCCGCCCGGGCGTTGACCGATCGAGCCAGCCGCGGCGCCCAGAACGGTGAGATCCCACCGGCTGACTGGGTCACCAGCGACCGGGTCACCGCGGTTCGCCGCGACGACCGGCCCACCCGCGCCGACGACTCCGCCATCATCGACGTGCCCGAGGAGCCACTGGTGCCGCCCCGGCCGCCGGCACCCCCACGGGAGTACACGCCGCCGCCGGCACCCCAGCCCCCGTTCCAGCAGCCCGAACCGCCTTTCCAGCAGCCCGAACCGCCGTTCCAGCAGCCCGAGCCGGCTTTCTCGCAGCCTCAGCCGTCCTTCCCGCAGCCGGAACCGGGGTTCGCGCCGCGTCATCGGCCGCCGCCGGTCCCGCCACCAGCGCCCCCACCGCCGCAGCCCTCGCCGTGGCAGCCGGTCGCCGCCGAGGGCCAGTGGTTGCCGCCCGGTGCGCCGGGCAGCCACTGGGCATCCGGCGAAGCCCCCGGGGCCCCGGAGCCGTCCGGACGGCGCCGGCGCGCCCGGCACTCGGAACCCCAGGACGGCGCGACGCCGTTCGGTGGCGTCAATGTGCCGCCGGGCGGCTATATCCCTCCCGTTGCTCCCGCCGCCGACGTCCCGCCCGGCGCAGGCATCGGCCCGCCGGCCGACACCGGACCCGAATACGGCGGTCGCCGTTCGCGATCCCGCCACTCGGCGGAATACCGCCAGTACGGGGTCGGCAATTTCGGCCGCCCGCCCGAGGCCGAGTCGGGGCCCCGCGCCGACGAGCCGCCGCCGCCGCCGGAGTCTCCGGCACCCGAGCCGGTGCCGCCCCGACTGGCCCCGCCGCCGGCTCCCCGGCATCGCAGCGCCGAGGAGATCGAGAACACGCCGGACCAGGCCGACCAGGAATCCGGTGGCCAGACGGTCGCGGACCTGATGGCGCGGCTGCAGGTGCAGCCCGGCGGCGGTGGCCGCCGGCGCCGGCGTGACGGTTGACACGCTGTGCTGCCTTCGGCGCATCGACTACAGTCTTAGTGACCGTCCGGTACCCCAGCAGCGGGACTGGAACGAACGAAGATCACTGTGAGGTCGTCTGCGATGGAGCAGTTCGACGGTTTGCGGCCGGCCAGGCTCAAGGTCGGAATCATCTCCGCGGGCCGGGTGGGCACCGCGCTGGGCGTCGCGCTGGAGCGCGCCGACCATGTCGTGGTCGCCTGCAGCGCCGTTTCGCACGCGTCCCGGCAGCGGGCCGCGCGCCGACTGCCCGACACCCCGGTGCTGGGTCCCCCCGACGTCGCAGCCGGAGCTGAGCTGCTGTTGCTGGCGGTCCCCGACAGCGAACTCGCCGGCCTGGTGTCCGGATTGGCCGCCACCTCGGCGGTACGGCCGGGCACGATCGTGGCGCACACTTCCGGCGCCAACGGTATCGCCGTCCTGGCGCCGCTGACCGAGTTGGGCTGCATTCCGCTGGCGATTCACCCGGCGATGACGTTCACCGGCTCCGACGAGGACATCGCCCGGTTGCCCGACACCTGCTTCGGTGTCACCGCCGCCGACGAGGTGGGCTATGCCATCGCCGCGTCGCTGGTGCTGGAAATGGGCGGCGAACCGTTCTGTGTGCGCGAGGAGGCGCGCGTGCTCTATCACGCCGCGCTGGCGCACGCCTCCAATCACCTGGTGACGGTGCTTGCGGATGCGCTGGAGGCGTTGCGGGTGGCGGTGCGCGGCGACGAATTGCTGGGGCAGCAGCGGGTGGACAACCAGCCGGGCGGGATCGCCGAACGCATCGTCGGACCGCTGGCCCGCGCCGCGCTGGAGAACACCCTGCAACGTGGCCAGGCCGCGCTGACCGGACCCGTGGCCCGCGGTGACGCGGCCGCCGTCGCCGGGCATCTGCGAGCGCTGCACGAGGCGGATCCGCAACTGGCTCAGGCGTATCGGGTCAACGCGCTGCGCACCGCGGCGCGTGCGCACGCCCCCGAGGAGGTCGTCGAGGTGCTGGCCCGATGAGACCGGCCAAGACCCCGACGTTCGAGCGGGATCAACTCAACGTCTACACCACGCCCCGGGAGGTCTCCGATGTCGCCCGCGCCCTGCGACAAACCGGTCGCCGGATCATGTTGGTGCCCACCATGGGAGCGCTGCACGAGGGTCACCTGACGCTGGTGCGTGCCGCCAAGCGGGTGCCCGGCTCGGTGGTGGTGGTGTCGATTTTCGTCAACCCGCTGCAGTTCGGCGCCAACGAGGATCTCGACGCCTACCCCCGTACTCTGCAGGAAGATCTCGAGTTGCTGCGGGCCGAAGGTGTCGAGATCGTGTTCGCCCCGACCGCGGCGGCGATGTATCCCGACGGCCTGCGCACCACCGTGCAGCCCGGCCCGCTGGCTGCCGAGCTCGAAGGAGCCGTTCGCCCAACGCATTTCGCCGGAGTGCTGACGGTCGTGCTCAAACTGCTGCAGATCGTGCGCCCGGACCGGGCGTTCTTCGGCGAGAAGGACTACCAGCAGCTGGTGCTGATCAGGCAGATGGTGGCCGATCTGAACATCGACACCCAGATCGTCGGGGTGCCGACGGTACGCGAAGCCGACGGTCTGGCCCGCTCGTCGCGCAACCGGTACCTCGACCCGGTGCAACGTGAAGCGGCAGTGGCACTTTCGGCGGCCCTCACCGCCGGCGCGCATGCCGCGTCGCACGGGGTGCAGGCCGCGCTGGACGCAGCCCGTGCGGTGCTCGACGCCACCCCTGGCGTGGTGGTCGACTACCTGCAGCTGCGTGACACCGACCTGGGCCCCGAACCCACCGGCGGTTCGGGCCGGCTGGTGGTCGCGGCCCGGCTGGGCACCACCAGGTTGCTGGACAATGTCGCAATCCAAATCGGGAATCTCGCCGGCACCACTGGGCCGGACGTCGAATCACAATGGAGGAACTGATGTTACGGACGATGCTCAAGTCGAAGATCCACCGTGCCACCGTCACGCAGGCCGATCTGCACTACGTGGGATCGGTGACCATCGACGCCGACCTGATGGATGCCGCCGACCTGCTCGAGGGTGAGCAGGTCACCATCGTCGACATCGACAACGGAGCTCGGCTGGTCACCTACGCGATCACCGGCGAGCGCGGCAGTGGGATCATCGGGATCAATGGCGCCGCAGCGCATCTCGTGCATCCCGGCGACCTGGTGATTCTGATCGCCTATGGCGTCATGGAGGACGCCGAGGCGCGCGCCTACCAGCCTCGGATCGTTTTCGTGGACGCAGCGAACAAGCAGATCGACCTGGGAAGCGACCCGGCGTTCGTGCCGGACGGCGTGGACGAGTTGCTCGACCCCCGGATCGGTGTGCGGTAGCCGTGCTACTGGCGATCGACGTCCGCAACACCCACACCGTCGTCGGCCTGCTGTCCGGAATCAAGGACCACGCAAAAGTTCTGCAGCAGTGGCGGATTCGCACCGAACCCGAAGTCACCGCCGACGAGCTGGCGCTCACCATCGACGGCCTGATCGGTGAGGATTCCGAACAGCTCACCGGCGCCGCGGCGCTGTCCACGGTCCCGTCGGTGTTGCACGAGGTGCGGATCATGCTCGAGCAGTACTGGCCGTCGGTGCCGCAGGTGCTGATCGAACCCGGAGTGCGTACCGGCATCCCGCTGCTGGTCGACAACCCCAAAGAGGTCGGTGCCGACCGGATCGTCAACTGTCTGGCGGCATTCAGCAGGTTCGGTAAGGCCGCGATCGTCGTCGATTTCGGATCGTCGATCTGCGTGGACGTGGTCTCGGCCAAAGGGGAGTTCCTCGGCGGCGCCATCGCCCCCGGGGTGCAGGTGTCCTCGGACGCCGCGGCCGCACGTTCGGCGGCGCTGCGCCGCGTCGAGCTGTCCCGGCCCCGCTCCGTGGTCGGCAAGAACACCGTGGAATGCATGCAGGCCGGCGCCGTGTTCGGGTTCGCCGGGCTGGTCGACGGGCTGGTCGGCCGGATCCGCGACGACGTCCAGGGTTTCTCCGCCTCCGACGACGTCGCGGTGGTCGCCACCGGGCACACCGCGCCGTTGTTGCTGCCCGAACTGCACAGCGTCGAGCACTACGACCAGCACCTGACGCTGCACGGTCTTCGGCTGGTCTTCGAGCGCAACCGCGACGCCCAGCGCGGCCGGCTCAAGACCGCACGCTGAGCACCGCCCGACTGCAATTAAGCTGGCACGTCGTGAGTGCCGCCGATCAAGACCCCGTCGAGGACCTTCCCGAACAGTTCCGGATCCGTCGGGACAAGCGTGCCCGGCTGCTGGCGGAGGGTCGTGACCCCTACCCGGTGGCCATCGAACGAACCCACACGCTGGCGCAGGTCCGCGCCGCTTACCCCGATCTGCCGACCGATACCGCCACCGAGGACGTGGTCGGCATCGCCGGCCGGGTCGTCTTCGCGCGTAACACCGGCAAACTGTGCTTCGCGACATTGCAGGACGGGGACGGCACCCAGTTGCAGGCGATGATCAGCCTGGACAAGGTGGGCCGGCAGGCGCTGGACGCGTGGAAGGCCGACGTCGACCTGGGCGACATCGTCTATGTGCACGGCACGGTGATCAGCTCGCGGCGCGGCGAATTGTCCGTCCTCGCCGATTCCTGGCGGATGGCCGCCAAGGCGCTGCGGCCGTTACCGGTGGCCCACAAGGAGATGAGCGAGGAAGCCCGGGTGCGGCAGCGCTATGTCGACCTGATCGTGCGTCCGCAGGCTCGCTCGGTGGCCCGGCAGCGCATCGCGGTGATCCGCGCCATAAGGAATTCGTTGGAGCGGCGTGGGTTCCTGGAAGTCGAGACGCCGATGTTGCAGACGCTGGCCGGTGGCGCGGCTGCGCGGCCCTTCGTCACGCATTCCAATGCGCTCGACATCGACCTTTACCTGCGGATCGCGCCCGAGCTGTTCCTCAAGCGCTGCATCGTCGGCGGTTTCGACAAGGTCTTCGAAGTTAATCGAGTGTTTCGAAACGAGGGAACCGATTCCACCCATTCCCCGGAATTTTCCATGCTGGAGACGTACCAGACCTACGGCACCTATGACGATTCCGCCATCGTCACCAGAGAGCTTATTCAAGAGGTAGCCGACGAGGCGATCGGCACTCGAGAACTCCCGATGCCGGACGGCACCGTCTACAACATCGACGGCGAATGGGCAACTCTTGAGATGTATTCCTCGCTGTCCGATGGACTCGGCGAAGAGATCACCCCGCAGACGTCGGTCGAAAGCCTGCGACGTATCGCGGCCCGACTCGATGTGGAGATTCGCGACGACCGCGGCTTCGGTCACGGCAAACTCGTCGAAGAACTTTGGGAGCATGTCGTGGGTAAGCGGTTGACCGCTCCGACATTTGTCAGGGATTTCCCAGTTGAAACCACGCCGTTGACGCGACAACACCGGAGTATCGTCGGAGTGACCGAGAAGTGGGACCTTTACCTGCACGGAGTCGAACTGGCCACCGGATACTCGGAATTGAACGACCCGGTAGTCCAGCGTGAAAGATTTGCCGATCAGGCGCGGGCCGCGGCGGCCGGCGATGACGAGGCGATGCAACTCGACGAGGATTTTCTCGCGGCGCTGGAGTTCGGTATGCCGCCGTGCACGGGAACGGGAATGGGAATCGACCGGCTGTTGATGTGTTTGACCGGCCTGTCAATTAGGGAGACAGTTTTGTTCCCGATTGTTCGGCCGCACTCGAACTGAACTGCTCGGAGTTGTGTCGGATTGTGCATTTTTCGTTCTTATGGCACATTGGTTCCCGGGGAGTCTATCTAAACTGGTTCTGTAACCGCTCGGGAAGAAACGTGAGGGTAAGCCAATGGCGAAGAAAGTGACCGTCACCCTGGTCGATGATTTCGACGGTGCCGGCGCAGCCGACGAAACGGTCGAATTCGGGCTTGACGGGGTGACCTATGAAATCGACCTTTCCAGTAAAAATGCGGCGAAACTGCGCAACGACCTGAAAGGCTGGGTGGCCGCTGGGCGGCGCGTCGGCGGCAGGCGGCGTGGGCGGTCGGGTTCGGGCCGGGGCCGGGGCGCCATCGACCGCGAGCAGAGTGCCGCGATCCGGGAATGGGCGCGTCGCAACGGGCACAACGTGTCGACCCGCGGCCGCATCCCAGCCGACGTCATCGACGCTTTCCACGCCGCGACGTAGCAGCCAGACAAGCAATTTCCGGCGCCCGTGCTCACCGCAGCCCGGGCGCCGGATTTTTATTTGTTTCGCTTGCGGCGAACGCAATAATGCCGTGCCCGGGAAACACGCCGCGGCTTTGCGCCGTTAGTCTCTTGTGCTTCGGCGCCGCTGCGCACGGTGAGGTTATGAACCCTCGCGGGCCGACCATTAGAGTGGACGGCAGGTACGCGGTGTCGGCCCCTGTGCCGACAGAGTCTTGGCGACACGGAGTACCCATGGTGATGGAGAGCAGGTAACCACCAATGTTCGAACGTTTTACCGATCGTGCCCGCAGGGTGGTCGTCCTGGCCCAGGAAGAGGCCCGGATGCTCAACCACAACTACATCGGCACCGAGCACATCCTGTTGGGGTTGATCCACGAGGGTGAAGGCGTGGCGGCCAAGTCGCTGGAGTCGCTGGGGATCTCGTTGGAGGGCGTCCGCAGCCAGGTCGAGGAGATCATCGGCCAGGGCCAGCAGGCGCCGTCCGGCCACATTCCGTTCACGCCGCGCGCCAAGAAGGTCCTCGAGCTGAGCCTGCGCGAAGCGCTGCAACTCGGCCACAACTACATCGGCACCGAACATATTCTGCTGGGCCTGATCCGCGAGGGTGAAGGCGTGGCGGCCCAGGTGCTGGTCAAACTGGGCGCCGAGCTGACCCGGGTGCGTCAGCAGGTGATCCAGCTGCTGAGCGGCTACCAGGGCAAGGAGGCCGCCGAGGCCGGCACCGGTGGTCGCGGCGGCGAGTCCGGCAGCCCGTCCACGTCGCTGGTGCTCGACCAGTTCGGTCGCAACCTCACCGCGGCCGCCATGGAAGGCAAGCTGGACCCCGTCATCGGCCGCGAGAAGGAAATCGAGCGGGTGATGCAGGTGCTCAGCCGGCGCACCAAGAACAACCCGGTGCTGATCGGCGAGCCCGGCGTCGGCAAGACCGCCGTCGTGGAGGGTCTGGCCCAGGCGATCGTGCACGGTGAGGTGCCCGAGACGCTCAAGGACAAGCAGCTCTACACCCTGGACCTGGGTTCGCTGGTCGCCGGCAGCCGCTATCGCGGTGACTTCGAGGAACGCCTCAAGAAGGTGCTCAAGGAGATCAACACCCGCGGCGACATCATCCTGTTCATCGACGAGCTGCACACGCTGGTCGGAGCGGGCGCCGCCGAGGGCGCGATCGACGCCGCCAGCATCTTGAAGCCGAAGCTGGCCCGCGGCGAGCTGCAGACCATCGGCGCCACCACGCTCGACGAGTACCGCAAGTACATCGAGAAGGACGCCGCGCTGGAGCGTCGTTTCCAGCCGGTCCAGGTGGGCGAGCCGACGGTGGAGCACACCATCGAGATCCTCAAGGGTCTGCGCGACCGCTATGAGGCGCACCACCGGGTGTCGATCACCGACGGTGCCCTGGTGGCCGCGGCCACCCTGGCCGACCGCTACATCAACGACCGGTTCCTGCCGGACAAGGCGATCGACCTGATCGACGAGGCCGGCGCCCGGATGCGGATCCGCCGCATGACCGCGCCGCCAGACCTGCGCGAGTTCGACGAGAAGATCGCCGAGGCGCGCCGGGAGAAGGAGTCGGCGATCGACGCCCAGGACTTCGAAAAGGCCGCCAGCCTGCGCGACCGGGAGAAGCAGCTGGTCGCGCAGCGTGCCGAGCGGGAGAAGCAGTGGCGTTCCGGCGACCTCGATGTCGTCGCCGAGGTGGACGACGAGCAGATCGCCGAGGTGCTGGGCAACTGGACGGGCATCCCGGTGTTCAAGCTCACCGAGGCCGAGACCACTCGTCTGCTGCGCATGGAGGACGAGCTGCACAAGCGGATCATCGGCCAGGTGGACGCCGTCAAGGCGGTCTCCAAGGCGATCCGTCGTACCCGCGCCGGGTTGAAGGACCCGAAGCGGCCGTCGGGATCGTTCATCTTCGCCGGGCCGTCCGGTGTCGGTAAGACCGAGCTGTCCAAGGCGCTGGCGAACTTCCTGTTCGGCGATGACGACGCGCTGATCCAGATCGACATGGGCGAGTTCCACGATCGCTTCACCGCCTCGCGGCTGTTCGGCGCACCGCCGGGCTATGTCGGCTACGAGGAGGGCGGTCAGCTCACCGAGAAGGTCAGACGCAAGCCGTTCTCCGTCGTTTTGTTCGACGAGATCGAGAAGGCCCACCAGGAGATCTACAACAGCCTGTTGCAGGTGCTCGAGGACGGCCGGCTCACCGACGGTCAGGGCCGCACGGTCGACTTCAAGAACACCGTGCTGATCTTCACCTCGAACCTGGGCACGTCCGACATCTCCAAGCCCGTCGGCCTCGGTTTCACCCAGGGGGGCGGTGCGAACGACTACGAGCGGATGAAGCAGAAGGTCAACGACGAGCTGAAGAAGCACTTCCGCCCGGAGTTCCTCAACCGCATCGACGACATCATCGTCTTCCACCAGCTGACCAAGGACGAGATCATCCAGATGGTCGACCTGATGATCGGGCGCGTCGCCAACCAGCTCAAGAGCAAGGACATGGCGCTCGAGCTGACCGACAAGGCCAAGGCGTTGCTGGCCAAGCGCGGCTTCGACCCCGTGCTGGGTGCCCGTCCGCTGCGGCGCACCATCCAGCGCGAGATCGAAGACCAGCTCTCGGAGAAGATCCTGTTCGACGAGGTCGGTCCGGGGCAGGTCGTCACCGTCGACGTGGCGGATTGGGACGGCGAAAGCGCCGGCGAGGACGCGAAGTTCACCTTCGTCGGCACCCGCAAGCCGCCGGTCGACGTGGATCTGGCCAAGGCCGGAGCGCACGAAGCCCAGTAGCCGCAACAGCCTGACCGCATCGGAGTAAGCCCCACCCGGGGCTTACTCCGATGCTGCATTGGGCAGCGGGTCTACACTGGCCACTGTTGTCGGGTACCGGAATCTGGTGAAACTCCAGAACGGTCGCGCCACTGTCGATAGTCAGACCTGGTCCCGGCACGCGGGAGCATTGACCGTGGGACGCGAGATCCCAGAAGGAGATGATTGTGGCCACATCGCAGACCGCCCGGGCCGGATCGGTTGACCTGTCGGGGGCACGCGCAACGGTGTGGCTGGTGGCCACCGCCGTGCTGGCGCTGCTCGCGATCTACTTCGTCGGCGTCGACCAGGGCGCCGTGTCGCTGTTCGGCAGCGACACGCATGTGCACGAATTCTTCCACGACGCAAGGCATCTGCTCGGGTTTCCCTGCCACTGACCCGCGGTCGGCTGACAGGTGGAGCAGCGGCTGATCCTTCGCGGGCTGCTGGCGGGTGCGGTGGGCGCGGTGCTGGCGTTCGTCTTCGGCCGCGTGTTCGCCGAGCCGGTCATTTCCCGTGCGGTGCAATTCGAGGAAGCCCGCACCGCCCCGGGGGTGCATGAACACGGTGCCGAGCTGTTCTCCCGCGGGGTACAGGGCAATGCCGGGCTGGGTTTCGGCGTGCTCGTCTTCGGCGTCGCGCTGGGTGCGCTGTTCGCGGTAGCGTTCTGCCTCGCTTACCGGAACTCGGAATGTGTTGCGCCGCAGCTACTTTCGATTCGCCTGGCGCTGGGCGGGTTGGTAGCGGCGTACCTGGTGCCGTTCCTGAAATACCCGGCGAATCCGCCTGCCGTCGGTCAAGCGGACACCATCGGCGCGCGCACTTGGTGGTATTTGATCATGGTGCTGGCGTCGGTGGTGCTGGCCATCGCCGCGCTTTGGCTGGCGCGGCGGCTGGCGGCGCGGTTCGGGGCGTTCAACGCCGGCTGGGTGGCCGCGGCCGCCTATGCCGCAGCAGTCGCGCTGGTGGCGCTGGTGCTGCCTGCGGTGGCCGAGGTACCCGCCGGATTTCCCGCGGATGTCCTCTACGAATTCAGGCTGGTGTCGCTGGCCACGCAGTTGGTGCTGTGGGTGGGGATCGGGCTGGTGTTCGGGGTGCTCGCAACGCGGGCACTGCCCGCCGGCGCGCAGCAGGAGGCGAGCACCCCCCGGTGAGTGCGGTGTCGCGGCTGACCCTGGTGTCGCACGCCATGACCGAAGCGATGGCGGCCGGACGGTTTCCCGCCGACGAGCCGCTGCGTGACACCGGCCGCCAGGTCACGGCGCTGCGGATCAACGACGACACGCGTCAGCTCGCCGGCCCCGAGCGGCGGACCCGGCAGACCGCGGAACTCCTCGGGCTGCAACCCGTGCTTGAACCCCGGCTGGCCGACCTGGATTGCGGCGAATGGCGCGGTACCGCGCTGCCCGACGTGGCGCCCGCCGATCTGCAGACCTGGCTGACCGATCCGGGTCAGGCCCCGCACGGCGGCGAATCCGTCGTCGACCTCGTCGATCGGGTGGCCGGCTGGTTGGCCGGAGTGGCGTCCCAGGCCGGCCGGACGGTGGCGGTGACGCATCCGGCGGTGGTGCGCGCCGCGCTGCTGGTGGCCCTGGAGATACCGCCGAAATCGTTCTGGCGCATCGACGTTGCTCCACTGAGCCGGACCAGTCTGCATTACCGTGGGCAACGCTGGACGCTGCGACTTTAGTTGTGTGACGGCTTAGTTGGGGGCGACCAGCGCGAAGGCTTGCTTGGCGACCTGCAACATCCAGCTGGTCACCGTGGGGCCGTGGTCACGAGGCCAGTTCAGCTGGAAGCTGACCACCCACGGCTGCCCCGTCTTGTCTACCGTATACCAGCTGAACGTCAGATCCCCGGGCAGGCCACCGGCTTTCGCACCGATGTAGGGCCACACGTTGCGGTCCAGCTGGATGCCGGCGACGGCGGACAGGATCTTGCGGACTGGCGCGGCCTCGCCGACGGCATCCGCCTGGAGCGCCACGTGCACCCGGCAGATGTCTTCGGCGGTGCCGTACCACTCGGCGCCGAACGCTGAGGCGGGAGTGTGGGCGCGGGTCGGATCTGGTTGGTAATCGGTGGAATTCGCTGCTTGCAGCAGTGCAGCGCGCTGTTGCTGGGAGGCGTTCTTCCACTGCTCGCGCAGATCGGGCTGACCCCAGCCGACCGAGAACAGTTCGTACATGGTGGGAAACGGCGTCATGCTGACCGGGTCGTGGTGGCCGGCGCTGGCCAGGGCCTGCTCGATGGCATGGGTCCCCAGCCTGCCGATCAGCAGATCGGTGGCCATGTTGTCGCTGGTGGCGATCATCTTCTCGGCCGCTGTGCGAACTGAGACATGTTCGCCGACAGCAAGTTCCAAGCCGGAGGAGCCGACGGCCTTGCCCTTGGCGGTCACCGTCAGCTGATCGTCCCAGGATGCGGTCCCGTTCTTGACGGCGTTCGCGAGCGCGTGCAGCACGTACAACTTGAAAATCGACGCCAGTGGCAGGGACTCGGCGGTGTTGGTGCCCGCAACCCGGTTGCACTGGCCGTCGTCGACTTTGGCCACCTGATAGGAGTAGCGGGCGCCGGTCTTGCTCAGCACGGCATCGATGTCACGCCAGGCCTTGATCGTCGGTGGCGGGAGCGTTTCGAGTTCGAAACGGTCGACCCAGCCGCCGTCGTTGGTGTGGATCCGGATGTCTTGGTGCGCGCCGTAGGACGAGATCAGGTGCAAGGTGGCCGCGCTGGCGCCGACGTCCACGCTGTCCAGCGTGAACGGACGGTCCCACCAGAGACTTTCCATGGTGGCTTCCACCGACTCGACCTTCTCCGGTGCGGCCAGGGTGCCGACCCCGACCGGCCCGATCGGCCAGTCCGAGTTGAGCATGTCCATCGTCTGCTGTGCCCGCAGCCCGGGGGGCGTCGTGGTGTCGATCCGATGCCCGACGTCGGCTGCGTTGGCCGACGGGGTGGGTGACGTGGCACACCCGGGCGCCAGCGCCAACACCAGCACCGCCGCGGCGCTCGACGCCAGGACCCGGGTGCGTCGTTGACTCGGGCGGCTATTCAGCCTTCGGGTTCCCGGCAACGTCCATCACAACCTCGAACTCCAGCAGCGACGCCCCGGTTGCCACCGGGTTCGCCCGCTCCCCGGCGTGCGCTGCGATGGCGGGCCCGTTGGCCCAGGCCTGGAAGGCCTCCTCGGACTCCCAGTGCGTCACCACGAAATAGCGGTCCTCACCCTTGACCGGCCGCAGCAGCTGGAAGCCGAGAAACCCGGGCGAATTCTCCACCGCGTGAGCGCGGTGAGCGAATCGCTTCTCCAGCTCCGGGCCAGCTTCGGCGGGCACCTCGATTGCGTTGATCTTCACCACTGGCATGCGGTTAGGTTACCGTGCCCCGCATGCCGACCGATCTGTTGACCCATCGCGGCGGACAGGGCAGACCCTTGGTGCTGGTGCACGGACTGATGGGCCGGGGAACGACCTGGTCACGTCAGCTGCCGTGGCTGGCCCGGTTGGGCTCGGTGTACACCTACGACGCGCCGTGGCACCGCGGCCGGGACGTCGCGGACCCGCATCCGATCAGCACCGAGCGTTTCGTGGCCGACTTGGGCGACGCGGTGAGCGGGCTGGAAGTGCCGGTCACACTCGTCGGGCATTCGATGGGTGGCCTGCATTCCTGGTGCCTGGCCGCCGAACGTCCCGACCTGGTCAGCGCGCTGGTGGTGGAGGACATGGCCCCGGATTTCGTCGGCCGGACCACTGGGCCGTGGGAGCCGTGGCTGCACGCCTTGCCCGTCGAATTCGACTCTGCTGAACGGGTATTCGCCGAGTTCGGGCCGGTCGCCGGACAGTACTTCCTGGAGGCGTTCGACCGCACCGCCACCGGCTGGCGGCTGCACGGGCACACGGCGCGCTGGATCGAGATCGCCGCGGAGTGGGGTACCCGCGACTACTGGTCGCAGTGGCGGGCGGTCCGCGCACCGGCGCTGCTGATCGAGGCCGGCAGTTCGGTCACCCCGCCGGGGCAGATGCGCCAGATGCACGAAACAGATTCTCCGACAACATATCTGCATGTTGCAGGGGCAGGCCACCTGGTGCACGACGACGCTCCGGAGGCCTACCGGCACGCGGTCGAGTCGTTCGTTTCCGGCCTGGGCTAGCCGTTACTCCTCGCCAGCCAGCGCGAATCGCCCGTCAGCGGTCTGCACTACCAAGCCGTCGTCCAACAACGAGTACAACGCCCGGTCCCGCTGTGCGGTATCGGTCAGCCAGGCCACGTCGAGTTGAGCGCGGGTGACCGGAGAGTTGTTGTCGCGCAGCACATCGAGTAGTCGTCCGCGAACCTGGCGATCGGTGCCGGCGTAGGTCTGCACACGGCGGGCGGGTCCGGTCGCCGGCGGGTAGCCGGCCTGGCGCCAGGCGCACGAATCAAGGGGGCACAGCCCACACTTCGGGCTTCGCGCCGTGCACACCGTCGCACCCAACTCCATCAAGGCCACCGAAAACTCAGGTGCGCGTTCGTCATTCGGTACCAGTGCGGCCACGTCGGCGTGATCGCGGGTGGCCGAAGGTGGGCCCGCGTCGGCGCGGCCGTGTACCGCGCGGGCGACCACCCGGCGCACGTTGGTGTCCACCACCGGTACCCGCCGCCGGTAGGCAAAGCAGGCCACCGCGCGCGCCGTGTAGCTTCCGACGCCGGGCAGTGTCAGCAGCACATCGACATCGTCGGGTACCACGTCGCCGTGGTCGCGTGCGATGACGACGGCGCACTCGTGCAGACGCTTGGCCCGCCTTGGGTAGCCCAATTTGCCCCACGCGCGCAGTACGTCCGCGGCGGTGGCTGCCGCGGTGGCCGACGGGGTGGGCCACCGGCGCACCCACTCGGTCCAGATCGGCAGCACCCGGGAGACCGGTGTCTGTTGCAGCATGAACTCGCTGACCAGGATCTGCCAGGCGTCGACGCCGGGTTCCCGCCAGGGCAGGTCGCGGCGCGAACTCCGGTACCAGGACAGCAGATTTGCGGCGGATATGTTTGGGCAGACGTGCGCGGGTCCGTGCGGCACAATGTGTGCCATGCCTAGCAGCAACCCGATAAGCGCCTGGAAGTCACTCAAAGAGGGTAACGAGCGATTCGTCGCCGGTAAGCCCGAGCACCCCAGCCAAAGTGTCGACCACCGGGCCAGCCTGGCCGGCGGGCAGAAGCCGACCGCGGTGATCTTCGGTTGCGCGGACAGCCGGGTGGCGGCCGAACTGATCTTCGACCAGGGCCTCGGCGACGTGTTCGTGGTGCGCACCGCCGGACAGGCGATCGATACCGCCGTGCTGGGCTCCATCGAATACGCCGTCGCAGTGCTCAACGTGCCGCTGATCGTGGTGCTCGGCCACAACAGCTGCGGCGCGGTCAAGGCCACCATCGCCGCCCTCGACGAAGGCGAGATTCCCGGTGGTTTCGTGCGTGACGTGGTGGAGCGCGTGGTGCCGTCGGTGCTGGCGGGCCGGCGGGACGGCCTGACCCGCGTCGACGAGATCGAGGCGCGGCATGTCAGCGAGACGCTGGCCCAGCTGGTGTCGCGCTCCTCGGCCATCGCGGAGCGGGTCGCCGCCGGGACCCTCGCGCTCGCCGGGGTCACCTACAAGCTGGCCGACGGCAAGGCGGCGCTGGTCGACCACATCGGCGACATCGGCGAGCAGGCGTGACCGTCACTACACGACCGCTCACCGACTAACCTGACGACACGCCGAGGCGGGTCAGCCGAGTCGGTGTGACCTGGCCTTACGGTGTGAACGTGCTGGATCTAGAACCGCGGGGCCCGCTACCTACCGAGATCTATTGGCGGCGCAGGGGACTTGCCCTGGGCATCGCGGCCGTCGTGATCGGGATTGCCGTCGCAATCGTCATCGCCGTCGTCAGCAGCAACTCGGGCAGCAAGCCCGCGAATAAGCCCGCGGCGGCCCAGGAGCATCCCGGCGCGTCCCCGGCTCCCGGCGCCCCGGCCGGCCCCGAGCCGGCCGGACAGAGCGCATCCCCCGCGCCCGGCGCGCCGCCGGGGACCCTGAACCCGGAGTCGCCCACCCCGACCGCCGCGGTGCAGCCGCCACCCGTACTCAAGGACGGCGACGACTGCCCCGACTCGACGCTGGCCGTCAAGGGGCTGACCAACGCGCCCCAGTACTACATCGGCGACCAGCCCAAATTCACCATGGTGGTGACCAACATCGGGCTGGTGTCCTGCAAGCGCGATGTCGGCGCGGCGGTGCTGGCGGCCTACGTGTACTCGCTGGACAACAAGCGGCTGTGGTCCAACCTGGACTGCGCGCCCTCCAACGAGACGCTGGTCAAGACGTTCACCCCGGGCGAGCAGGTGACCACCGCCGTGACCTGGACCGGGATGGGTTCGGCGCCGAAATGCCCGTTGCCGAGGCCGGCGATCGGGCCGGGCACCTACAACCTGGTGGTCCAGTTGGGCAACCTGCGCTCGCAACCGGTCCCCTTCGTGCTGAACCAGCCGCCGCAGCCACCGGGCCCGGTGCCCGCGCCGGGGCCGGCCCAGGCGCCGCCTCCGGAAGCACCGCCTGCCGCGGGCGGATAACACATTCGCGGGATATCAGTGGTCGGCGATCGTCGACTCCGCCAGCTGGGACAATCCCTCGCGCACATGCCGGGCCCACATAGCACCGATCCCGTCCACCGACTGCAGGTCGTTGGCACTGGCGGCCAGCAGCCCCTGCAGCGTGCCGAACGAGCGGACCAACAGGTCGACGTGGGCGAACTGCAGCCGGGGGATGCCGGCCATGGCGCGGTAGCCGCGAGGGCTGAGCGCCGAATCCTGCGCCTCGGCCGTGGTCGGATACCCGAAGACCTTGGCCAGCGCGGTCAGCTCCAGTAGGTCGCTGTCCGACAGCGCGTCCAGCTCGCTCAGCGTGGCGGCGATCTGCGCCCTGGACGGCGGTTCGGGATTGGCGTGGTAGTCGCGCACGATGAGTTCGCGGGCGGTGTCGTTGCCGCCCAGCAGCTCTTCCAGCTGCAGCCGCAGCTGCCGCCCGTCGGTGCCCAGTTCGACGGCGTCGTAGTCGATCGCCAACCCGATGCGGCGGACCAGTTCGAGCCGCTGCACCACCGTCATCACGTCCCGCAGCGTGACGAAGTCCTCGACCTCGGCCCGCGACAGCTGCCGACTGACCTCGTCGAGCCTGGTCTTGTAGCGCTCCAGGGTGGCGATGGCCTGATTGGCGCGGGACAGGATCGTCGCGGAATCGGTCAGCACGTGACGTTCGCCGGCTACGTAGACGGTCACGATGTTCATCGAGTGGCTCACCGAGATCACGGGGTATCCGGTCTGGATCGCCGACCGCTCGGCCGAGCGGTGCCGGGTTCCCGATTCGTCGGTGGGGATCGACGGATCCGGAACCAGCTGCACGTTGGCCCGCACGATGCGGCTGCCGTCGGTGGACAACACCACCGCTCCGTCCATCTTGGACAGTTCGCGTAGTCGGGTCGGCGCGTACCGCACGTCGAGCGCGAAGCCGCCGTCGCAGATGGCTTCCACGTTCTCGTCGTGCCCGAGGACGATCAGGGCGCCGGTGCGGCCGCGCAGGATGCGCTCCAGGCCATCGCGCAGCCCGGTGCCGGGTGCCAGTCGGGCGACGGCCTCACGCAGGGTCGGACGAGTCACAGCGTGCATTCTGCTACGCCGGCCATCGATGCGGGACCCCTACTCGGCGCTGTCGAGCCGATACGACTTCACGCGCGTGGGGGTGCGCCGCTCGGCGATGTCGACGAGGTGGTTCAGCGCCTCGCCGATGGTCGCCGCGCTCAACGCCCGCATGCCGGCCGGGACTTCCTTGCATCCCGGTGGGATCAGCGCGACGGTGAAGCCCTGACGGGCGGCTTCGGCCAGCCGCCGCTCGATGCCGTGGACGCGGCGCAGGTCGCCCGCCAGCCCCACCTCCCCGACCACCACCGCGGTGGTGGGCAGAGCCAGGCCGGTGTACGACGAGGCCAGCGCCGCCGCGACCGCCAGGTCCGAGGACGGCTCGGTCAACCGCATGCCGCCCACCGTCGACAGGTAGATCTCGACCGCGCCGAGTTTGAGCCGACCGTGTTTCTCCAGCACGGCGGTGATCATCGCGGCTCGCGAGTGGTCGATACCGCTGACCGCCCGCCGCGGCGAACCGCCGTTCGGCACCGCAAGCAGGGCCTGGACTTCCCCGATCAGCGGGCGCTTGCCGTCCAGGGTCACCGTGATCGCGGTGCCGGGCACCGGCGCCGGGCGCTGGTCCAGGAATAGGTGCGACGGGTCGGCAACACCTTCGATCCCGTTGTCGTGCAACAGGAAACACCCGACCTCCTCGGCCGCACCGAAGCGGTTCTTGATGCCGCGGACCATGCGCAGCGAGCTGGTTCGGTCGCCTTCGAAGTGCAGGACGACGTCGACGAGATGCTCGAGGGACCGCGGCCCGGCGATCGCCCCGTCCTTGGTGACGTGCCCGACCAGGATCATCGCGACGCCCTTGGTCTTGGCCGCGGCGGTGAGCGCGGCCGTCACCGCGCGCACCTGGGTGACACCGCCGGTGACGCCGTCGGACTCGCTGGTGGACATCGTCTGCACCGAGTCGACGACGACCAATTCCGGATGCACCGTGTCGATGTGGCCCAGCACCGTGTGCAGATCGGACTCGGCGGCCAGGTAGACCTCGTCGAACCCGCCACCACTGCAACCGATCCGGTCGGCGCGCAACCGCACCTGCCCGGCGGATTCCTCGCCGGATACGTACAGCGCCCGTTGGCCGCGCTGCGCCCAGCTGTGGGCGACCTCGAGCAGCAGCGTGGACTTGCCGACGCCGGGCTCCCCGGCCAGCAGCGTCACCGATCCCGGCACCACCCCGCCGCCGAGCACCCGATCGAGTTCGTCGACTCCGGTCGAGCGATGCCGGCTGGTGTTGGGTTCGACGGAACTGATCGGCACCGCCTGCGAACCGGTGGCGGCTGCGCGCCGTCCGCCGCCCACCGCGGCGAGCACGGCGACCTCTTCGACCGTGCCCCAGCTGTTGCACTCCATGCAGCGCCCGACCCATTTGGCGCTGACATGGCGGCATTCCGAGCAGCGATACTGCGAACGTGCATTGGCCACGCCGTGACCGTATCTCCGGCGACCGACAGGCCGGTGCCGACAGGCCGGACCGGCGGGCCTAGGAGTGGTTGGCGCCCTGTTCGCGCGGCTGTTCCGAGCTGGCGGCCAGCGGCACCTCGACGCTGCCCTCGCCGGCCTTCTCGAACTTGAAGGTGAACTTGTAGGTCAGGCCGTTGCTGATCGGCTTGGTCAAGTTGACGGTCGCCTTGGCGGCCCCGTTGGGTCCGGGCGGCCCCGGCGCCGCGGCCTGCCCCTCCGGCGACCCGACGAAGAGCATCCGGCCGGCCGGCAGCTTGGCGTCCCCGGACAGCGCCACCGGGCCGATGTCGCTGCTGATGCCGGTCAGGCGGTCGTCGACGTCCGCCGAATTGTTCACCGCCACGAAGGCCAGTTCCACGCTGCGGCCGGGCTGCAGGAAGTCGCCGGTCTGGGTGGCCTGAATGCGGATGTTGCGCAGCGCCAAGTTGCCGATGGTGACCCGGTTGCCGTTGACGGCGGGCTCCTGCGCCGCGGTCTGGGCGATCTGGCCGGTTCCGCAGCCGGTGAGCACGGTCGCGGCCAAGCCGACGGCCGCCAGCCAGGTGGTGAGCCTGGCCGGGCGCAACGGCAGGCGGATGTCGAAGCGGTTCACTCAGTGCCTCCTGCTGCTCAACCCCGAATTTCAACTATGCACAGTAGTAGCAAGGCACCGTCCGCGGTAGCGCGGGACTCCCGATGTCGGGCGCCGGACCCCTGCCGGACATCTGGGCGGGCCCCGTCCCGGTCCCCGTTGAATTTCGGACCGGTCGACCAGCTATTCTTTATGGGCGGATTCGGGCCCGTGCACCGGGGCCGAATGCGACGCCAGAGCTGGTCCCCCTGCACGTCAGAGCCCGCCTGTCAACCCTCAATATGCGCGTGGCATGCCCCTGACCTGCACCGTTGATCCGCACGCGTCGGTCCCGCGTGTTAGACTGAATTAACGAAAGGGGCTCGAATCAGATGATCTTCAAGGTCGGTGACACCGTTGTCTACCCACACCACGGTGCTGCGTTAGTCGAGGCGATCGAAACTCGAACCATCAAAGGGGAGCAAAAAGAGTATCTCGTCTTGAAAGTTGCGCAGGGCGACCTGACCGTTCGAGTCCCTGCCGACAACGCCGAGTACGTCGGCGTCCGCGATGTCGTAGGCCAGGAAGGTCTGGACAAGGTCTTCCAGGTGCTGCGTGCTCCGCACACCGAGGAGCCCACCAACTGGTCGCGCCGGTACAAGGCCAACCTCGAAAAATTGGCTTCCGGCGACGTGAACAAGGTTGCCGAGGTCGTGCGTGACCTGTGGCGTCGTGACCAGGAGCGAGGCCTGTCGGCGGGCGAGAAGCGGATGCTGGCCAAGGCGCGGCAGATCCTGGTCGGTGAGCTGGCGTTGGCCGAGAGCACCGACGACGCCAAGGCCGAGACCATCCTGGACGAGGTTCTGGCTGCCGCCTCCTGAATAGCCCGGGGCTCTGAGTGGGCACGGGAGCCGAAGACGTAGTCGCGATCGTCCCGGCCGCGGGGTCCGGTGAGCGGCTCGGCGCCGGTATGGCGAAGGCGTTCTATCAACTCGAGGGTGAGTCGCTGGTCGAGCGGGCCGTCGAAGGTCTGCGGGCGTCCGGCGTGGTGGACAGCGTGATCGTGGCGGTGCCCGCCGACCGCACCGACGAGGCCAAACTGATCCTCGGACATCTGGCGACGATCGTGGCCGGTGGCCGCAGCCGTCCCGAATCGGTGAATCTGGCGCTTTCAACCATTTCCGAGCTTTCCGGGTCGCGTCCGTCGTTCGTGCTGGTGCACGACGCAGCGCGCGCGCTGACGCCACCGTCGCTGATCGTGCGGGTTGTGGACGCGCTGCGGGCGGGCCACGACGCCGTGGTGCCCGGATTGCCGCTGTCGGACACCGTCAAAGCCGTCGACGCCAACGGGGTGGTGTTGGGCACCCCGGAGCGGGCCGGGCTGCGGGCGGTGCAGACACCGCAGGGTTTCGCCACCGACCTGCTGCTGCGCGCCTACCAACAGGCCTTCGCACGGCCAGGTGGAGCCGAGTTCACCGACGATGCAGCACTGGTGGAGCAGATCGGCGGCCAGATCCAGGTCGTCGACGGCGATCCGCTGGCCTTCAAGATCACCACCCAGCTGGACTTGTTGCTGGCCAAGTCGATCGTGGGCCGATGATGCAGCTGCCCCGGGTGGGGTTGGGGGTGGACGTCCACCCGATCGAGCCCGGCCGCCCGTGCTGGCTGGTGGGTCTGCTGTTCCCCAGTGCGGACGGCTGCTCCGGCCACTCCGACGGCGACGTGGCGGTGCATGCCTTGTGTGACGCCGTGCTCTCGGCCGCCGGGCTCGGCGACATCGGCGGTGTGTTCGGTGTCGACGATCCGCGCTGGCAGGGGGTGAGTGGCGCCGACATGCTCCGGCACGTCGTGGCGCTGCTCACCGGCGAGGGATACCGGGTGGGTAATGCCGCGGTCCAGGTGGTCGGTAACCGGCCGAAGATCGGTCCGCGACGCTCCGAGGCTCAGGCGGTGCTGTCCCGGCTGCTCAACGCGCCGGTATCGGTGGCGGCCACCACCACCGACGGACTCGGTCTCACCGGACGTGGCGAGGGCCTGGCAGCTATCGCGACGGCGATGCTGATTCCGCTCCGCTGAATGGGACCGCAGGGCATAGGCAGTAAGCTGGCACGTCGTGACCGATCGTGCCGTCCTGCGGCTCCATGACACGGCGACCGGCGCCGTGCGTGATTTTCTGCCGCTGCGGGCCGGGCACGTCTCCATCTACCAGTGCGGCGCAACTCCGCAGGGGCTGCCGCACATCGGCCACGTCCGCAGCGGCGTGGCCTTCGACATCCTGCGCCGCTGGCTGCTGGCGCGTGGCTATGACGTCGCCTTCATCCGCAACGTCACCGACATCGACGACAAGATCCTGAACAAGGCGGCCGCCGCGGGGCGGCCGTGGTGGGAATGGGCCGCGACCCATCAGCGCGCGTTCACCGCGGCCTACGACGCCCTCGACGTCCTGCCGCCCTCGGCGGAGCCGCTGGCTACCGGCCACATCACCCAGATGATCGAATTAATGCAACGGCTGATCGAAACCGGGCACGCTTACGCAGCGGCCGGCGACGTCTACTTCGACGTGCTCAGCTACCCCGACTACGGCCAGCTGTCCGGGCACCGGATCGACGACGTCCACCAGGGCGAGGGGGTGGCCACCGGCAAGCGGGACCAGCGCGACTTCACCCTGTGGAAGGGCGAGAAGCCCGGCGAGCCGTCCTGGCCGTCGCCGTGGGGGCGCGGCCGCCCGGGCTGGCACATCGAATGCTCGGCCATGGCCCGCACCTATCTGGGTCCCGAGTTCGACATCCATTGCGGCGGAATGGATTTGATCTTCCCGCACCATGAGAACGAGATCGCCCAGAGCCGCGCTGCCGGGGACGGGTTCGCCCGTTACTGGCTGCACAACGGCTGGGTGACGATGGGCGGCGAGAAGATGAGCAAATCGCTGGGCAACGTGGTGGCCATCCCGGCGATGTTGCAGCGGGTGCGTCCCGCCGAACTGCGCTACTACCTGGGCAGCGCGCACTATCGCTCGATGCTGGAGTTCACCGAGACCGCACTGCAGGACGCGGTCAACGCCTACGTCGGTGTCGAGGAGTTCCTGCACCGGGTGCGCAGCCGGGTGGGGGCGGTATGCCCCGGGGAATGGACCCCGCGATTCGCCGCGGCGCTGGACGACGACCTCGCGGTCCCGGCGGCACTGGCCGAGATCCACCACACCCGCGCCGAGGGTAACCGCGCCCTGGACGCGGGGGATCACGAAGGCGCCCTGCGCAGCGCCGCCGCCATCCGCGCGATGATGGGCATCCTGGGCTGCGACCCGCTCGACGAGCGCTGGGAGTCCAAGGACGAGACGCTGGCCGCGCTGGCCGCGGTGGACGTGCTGGTCCGGGCCGAGTTGGAAAACCGGCAGAAGGCCCGTGCGGAACGCAACTGGGCGTTGGCCGACGAAATCCGGGACCGGCTCAAGCGGGCCGGTATCGAGGTCACCGACACCGCGGACGGTCCGCAATGGACGCTGGGCGGGGGCGGCAAGTAGATGGCCGGCAACTCCCAACGCCGGGGGGCGATCCGAAAGGCCGGCAGCAAAAAGGGGCCGACCGTCGGCTCGGGCGGCCAGCGGCGCCGCGCCCTGGAAGGCCGTGGCCCCACTCCGCCGGCTCACCTGCGCCCCCACCATCCGGCCGCCAAGCGGTCCAAGCCGACGCAGCAGCGCCCTGCCAAGAAGGTCGACGAAGCCGAGACCGTGCTGGGACGCAACCCGGTGCTGGAATGTCTGCGTGCCGGGGTGCCGGCGACCGCACTCTATGTTGCGCTGGGCACCGAGGCCGACGAGCGGCTCACCGAATCCGTCTCCCGGGCAGCCGATTCCGGTATCTCGATCTTGGAGGTGCCGCGCGGCGACCTGGACCGGATGACGGCCAACCACCTGCATCAGGGCATCGCGTTGCAGGTGCCGCCCTACAACTACGCCCACCCCGACGACCTGGTCGCCGCCGCCATCGCAGCGCCGCCGGCGATGCTGGTCGCGTTGGACAACATCTCCGACCCGCGCAATCTGGGCGCGATCGTGCGGTCTGTCGCGGCGTTCGGCGGCCACGGCGTGGTGATCCCGCAGCGCCGGTCGGCCTCGGTGACGGCGGTGGCCTGGCGCACCAGCGCCGGCGCGGCGGCGCGGATCCCGGTGGCCCGGGCAACGAATCTGACCAGGACGCTGAAGGATTGGGCCGGCCGCGGCCTGCGGGTGGTCGGGCTGGATGCCGACGGTGACACCGTGCTGGACGAGCTCGACGGCCGCGACCCGACCGTGGTGGTGGTCGGCTCCGAGGGCAAGGGACTGTCCCGCCTGGTGCGCCAAACCTGCGATGAAGTGGTGTCCATCCCGATGGCCGGTCAGACCGAGTCGCTGAATGCCGCGGTGGCCGCCGGAGTAGTGCTCGCCGAGATCGCGCGCCAACGTCGCATTCGGTGATCGTCGGGCGCACACCGGGCCACCGGACCCCTCGAGGGTCGAGCGTCGGCTCGTTGCGGTTCGGTCATGCGCAGCCGCTTTCCTGTGAGCGTTCACAGAATCCAGCCGCCGCATAAGGGATTCATAGACGTCGGCGAGCCGACAACTCTTCCGGGCGATCAGTGCGCGGCCGGTCATTTCCGCAGCTCACTGGGCCGTACCGCTTGCGCTGCATTGAACGCACGCTGAACAAAAGTCCTCGCGAGGTGAACAGTCGGCGCTTCTGCTTTCTGCGCAATAGCTTTCAACTTACTGTGTGTCGCATGAGTCGACCGCTGATTCTGGTCTAGAACACCAACTACGGGTATAATGCGCCGTTTTTTGGCGCTGAATACCCCGTGAGTGCCTGAATCTAACGACGGCTCATCAATGGCAACACCCAGACAACGCAGCTGGGTGTTGCAGCAACCCCACACGTCTCGCCGGAGGTATCCGCATGTCTTTCGTACGCACGTATCCAGAGCACTTGGCGGCCGCCGCCAGCAACCTGCAGTCATTGGGTGCGGCACTGAACGTCGGTAGCGCGGCTGCTGACGTGCCAATCACCACCGTGGTGCCCGCGGCCGTCGACGAGGTGTCGATTCTGACGGCCATGCAGTTCGCGACGCATGCGCAGCGGTTTCAGGAGCTGAGCGCGCAGGCGTCCAGGATCCAGGCGATGCTCTCGGCGACATTGGCCACCAGTGGGGGCTCCTACGCCGAAACCGAAGCGGCCAACGCCGCATCGGCGCACTGACCGACCCCGAGGCAATAGGAGTCATAGCGATGGTGGACTACGGTATGTTGCCGCCCGAGATCAACTCTGCGCGTATCTATGCCGGGCCCGGAGCGGCCTCGCTGGTAACCGCGGCGACGGCGTGGAATGGGCTGGCCGCTGATTTTCAGGCTGCGGCCGCGGGGCATCGTTCGGTGATCGAGGCGTTGACCACCGGGCAATGGCTGGGTCCGGCTTCGGCGCAGCTGGCTTCGGCTGTCGCGCCGTTCATTTCGTGGCTGAGCAGCAGCTCTGAGCAGGCCGCCGAGGCAGGCCGGCAGGCGACCGCCGCCGCGGCCGCCTACGAGAGGGCGTACGCCGCCAGCGTCCCCCCACCCTTGATCGCCGCAAACCGCACCCTGCTGCAACAGCTTGTCGCCACCAACCTGCTCGGCCAGAACAGCGCCGCGATCTCGCTGCTCGAGGCTCAGTACGGCGAGTTCTGGGCGCAGGATTCGGGGGCGATGTACACCTACGCCGGAAGTTCCGCGGCGGCAACCAAATTGACGCCGTTGGCAGCGCCGGCCGAGGTTGTCGATCCGAAGGGGCTGGCCGACCAGGCTGTCGCGGTCTTCAAGGCCGGGGGCCAAGGCGTGCAGAACCAACTCAACGCCATAGGCGCACAGGTGGTTCCGGAATTCAGTGACGTGGTGAAGACGCTTTCTTCGCCGCTCAACGGGCAGGGCACCGCGATCGATTCGTGGATCGTCGCCAACACGCCGTTCGACGACATCGTCCCGCTCTACAGCAAATACCTTTCGCCGTACGTCAACTCGCTCGCGGCGATGATCCAGTCGACGCAGACGATCGGGCAGAACACCAGCGGTTGGTCGGGTATCGGCAACCTTGCCAACACGCTGCTCAAGCCCGCTGCCCCGGCAGCGGCCAAGGCGGCCGAAGGCGCGGCAGCGGCGGCCAGCGGAGCCGGCCAGGCCGCGGCAGGCGCCGCGGGCAATCTGGGAGCGGGTCTGGGCGGGGTGGCCGGCAGCCTGGGCAAGGCGGTGCCGATCGGAGGCTTGTCGGTGCCCGCGAACTGGGTCCCATGGCAATCAACCACCAATCCCGGTGTGGCTAGCGCGATTCCGGCCGCTCTGGAGACGGGGGCAGGCTCCAACAGCTTCCCGATGGCACCGCCGTTCGGGCAGTTCGTCAACGGCGGTTACGGACGCAATGCCCCGCAGTACGGCTTCAAGCCGTCGATCATGGCCAAACCGCCGGCCGCCGGTTAACCGGCACGATCACCGCAACATTCACAAAGCTGAGCTGTCAACAGGCATCAGAGGATACAAGCGATGGTCGACTATGGCCTTTTGCCGCCCGAAATCAACTCCGGGCGCATCTACACCGGGCCGGGGGTAGGGCCGATGCTGGCCGCCGCGGCCGCATGGAGCGGACTGGCCGCGGACTTTTCCGCCGCCGCGGCGGGGCATCGATCGGTGATCTCCGAGCTGACCGGTGGCCCGTGGGTGGGGCCGGCCTCGGCGGCATTGGTCGCGGCCGCCACACCGTTCATCAGCTGGTTGGACGGCAGCGCCGACTCGGCCGGGCAGGCGGCGGTTCAGGCGTTCGCCGCCGCGGCCGCCTTCGAGACTGCGTTCGCGGCATCGGTTCCGCCGCCGGTGATCGCAGCCAACCGGGCGCTACTGGCGGCGTTGGTCGCGACCAACTTCCTCGGGCAGAACACCCCGGCGATCGCGGCAACCGAGGCCCTCTACCTGGAATTCTGGGCGCAGGACGCCGCGGCCATGTACAACTATGCGGGAAGTTCGGCGGCAGCCTCCGAGCTGACCGAGTTACCGGAACCGGCCGAGGTCGTGAATCCGGGCGGAGTGGCCGACCAAGCGGTAGCGGTGTTCAAGAGCGCGGGTCAGGCCGTCCAGACCCAGCTGAACAACGTTGGGGCACAGCTGATACCACGAATCGGTGATGTGCTACAGACGCTTTCGTCGCCGTTGAATGGCGAAGGCAGCTTGATTGATCAGTGGCTGGTTGCCGACACGCCGTTCGACGACCTCGTGCCGCTCTACACCAAATACATTTCGCCGTACATGAATTCGGTGGCGTTCTTCTTCCAGGACACCCTTTTCGTGGGCGACGAAACCGCGGGCTTCGCCAAACTCGGCAGCGTCGCCAACGACATCGGCAGCGCGGCGCAGGCGGCCGAGGCGGCAGCGCAAGCCGCCACCGCTGCCGTACCCAAACTGTCCAGCAGCGTCGGGGGAGTTGCGGCGGGCCTGGGTCGGGCCGTTCCGCTGAGCAGCGGGTTGTCGGTACCGGTGAGCTGGACTTCGGCGACCGCGCAGGCCGGATCCGGGGTGACCGCCATCAGCAACGCCACCTCTATTTCGGCCGCGGCCGAAGGCGCCGTCGGCAGCAATGTCCCGGTTGCCCCGCCGTTCGGGCAGTTCGTCAACGCCGGCAACGGCCGCAGAACTCCCGCCTACGGGCAGCGGCTGACATTCATGACCAGGCCTCCGGCGGCAGGCTGAAACCGGCTAAGCCCAGGGGTCGGCACGCTGCCACAGTGTTGGCAGGTGCACCCCGACGCCGTCCCGTGCGGCCAGTTCGTCGAGCACCCGGATGGATACGTCCAAGTCGTCACCGGCATAGGGTAAGGCCCGCAACGGTTTTGACAGTGGGCGGAAGAAATCGTCCCAATGGATGAGGACGACGCGGCGGGCGCCCACGGCGCGCACCGTCTGGTTCCAGTACTCGACGACATACGACCGGGGCTGCACGCCCAGTTGCCCCACGCTCAGGTAGACGACGTCGGCCTGCCTGCCCTGCAGTGCGCCGGGGACGTAACCGGCACTGCCTTGGATCAACACGCCTCTCCCCGACGGACGGTGCCGGATCAGCGTGGACCATGCTTCGCCGCAACGATAGGCCGACGCCCGCACCGGCGGCACCACCGGCGCGGCGATCACGCCGGGAAACCGGTCCGGTGGGCAGTGGTGTGACTCGATCAACGTAACATCGAAGGCGCTCAGCGTGATTGGTTCACCGGAGACCGCGACGACGAGCCGGTCCTCCGGCAGCCCGTGTCCGCGGCCGACATTGGCGGCCGACTCACCGCCGACCAACTGTGCGCCGGTGCGTTCGGCGACCAGGGCGGAGTCCATGACATGGTCGATGTGGGTGTGCACCGCAATGACGGCGACGAGTCGGGAGATGTTGGCCCGGGCCAGGCAGCCGTCCACCCGCGCCGCCGACGGTGCCACCTTGCCGGCCACCACCCGCGTCAGTGCCGGGCGGGAGAAGTAACCGTCGGTCATCAGCGCCGACGAGCCGTCGTCGAGTAGCAAGGTGGCCACGCCCAGCCAAGTCGCCGATAGCGGCGAATCCTGCTCTGCAACAGGAACATCGAAGCGGTTCGCATAGTCGGCAAGATCGGGACGACCCAGTTTGAGGCGCATCAGCAGAACGCTTCCAGCTGCAGGCCGGCGGCTTGCAGGCCGTCGCGTACGGCAGCGGCGATCTGGACGGCCCCGGGTGAATCACCATGCACGCAAATCGATTCCACGTTCAGTTTGACGGTGGTGCCGTCGACGGCCGTCAGCTCTCCGGAGGTGACCAGGGTGGTTACCCGGTGGGCGATCGCCGCCGGATCGTCCAGCACGGCGCCGGGCTCGCGGCGGGAGACCAAATGCCCCTCCGGGGTGTAGGCGCGGTCGGCGAAGGCTTCGGCAACGGTGCGCAAGCCGAGCCGGTCGGCTTCTTCGAAGAACGCCGATCCCGGCATTCCGAGGACCGGCAAGGACGGATCCGCCAGATGCACCGCCTCGGCGACGGCGGCGGCCTGCTCCCGATGGGTGAGAATCGAGTTATAAAGCGCCCCATGCGGTTTGACGTAACGAACCGCCGAGCCGGCACCGTGCGCCAGCGCCTGCAACGCGCCGATCTGATACACCACGTCGGCGAGCAGGTCCTCGGGGGCGACGTCGATGAAGCGTCGACCGAATCCGGCCAGATCGCGGTAGCCGACCTGCGCGCCGATGCGTACCCCGCGCTGCGCTGCCGACCGGCATACGCGGAGCAGTCCGGCCGGGTCGCCGGCGTGGAAGCCGCAAGCCAAATTGGCACTGGTGACAATCTCGAGCATGGCTTCGTCGTCCCCGAGTTGCCAGGCGCCGAATCCTTCGCCCAGGTCCGCGTTGAGATCGATGCGGGTCACTGCAGCTTGGCGATCCTGCCGGCAATCTGGTTGGCGATGTCGACCGCGGGGTTTCCGTTGGCGTTGTTCTTGCACGTCATGATGTCGATCGCGACGTTACTGCGGACGGTCAAGGCACGCTGGCAGCCCCAGCCGCCGCCGGCCTGTTCTACCTGGGCCGAACTCAGCATGCCGTTGTCGTTGTTCGCTCCGCTCACCGACCAGACCGTTTCGTGTCCGGAGTTGTTGACGTCGCTGTACTGACGGTTCGAGCAGGATTTCCAGCTCTGGACCGAGTTGTTGTAGAAGTTGTTGGCGTCGGTCGCCTTCGGGAACGCGACGACGGCCTGGATCGCGAGATTCGAGCGATTGGTGCTGTTGTCGGGGCTGTCGTCGAGGCGTTGTCCGCGGATCGACGTCCAACCGGTGCCGGAGTACACCTTTTCCTGGGCCGCCCCGTCGATCGCCAGGCAGCCGATGTCGGTCACGTTCTTGCTCCAGTCCCACATGACCTTGGCGCTGAACCAGACCTTCATCGAGGTGGCGCCCAGCACGGTGTTGATCTGGCTGGTGTCCAGCAAGACGTTGTCCAGCGAACCGACCGGGATTTCGGCTTGATTCGCCAGCCCGGCTTTCGGGCCGGGTGCGGCCTTACCCTCGACGATGTTCGTGCAGGCGGCTAAGAGCACACACGCACCGGTCAGTGCGGCTACTGCGGCAATCTGCTGACGCACCTTCCCCCTTCCCCTAACCTCGCTCACTGGGTGCTCAACAGCTTATGCGCTGGCTCCGACGATGTCGCCCGAGCAACCAGCAAACCAGGTAGATCACGAACGAGATGGTGGCCACAAACACCGATACCGGCACGCCCGGCGCCAGCGACAGCACGATTCCGCCCACCGCGGCCACCTCGGCGAAGGCCGTCGAGACGGCGATTGCCGCGACCGGCGCGGACACCACCCGGGTGGCCGCGGCGGCCGGGGTGATCAGCAGCGACATCACCAGCAACGCCCCGACGATCTGCACCGCCTGGGCGGCGACCACACCGACGAGTGCGGCGAACACGATGCCCAGCGCGCGGGTCGGCACCCCGCGGGCGGCCGCGACGTCGGGATCGACGGTGGCGAACAGCAGTGGCCGATAACAGATCACCAGCACTACGATCACCAGCGCGCACACCACCGCGAGCATGGTCAGGCCGGAATACCCCACCCCGACGATCTGGCCGGTCAGCAGCGCGAAACTGGTTCCGCTGCGGCCGGGGTAGAGGTGGATGAACAGCACCGCCAGACCCAGCCCGAACGCCAGCACCACCCCGATCACCGAATCGCGTTCCCGGTCCCGGCGGCCGAGGATGCCGAACAGCGCCGCGGCCAGTGCGCTGCCGATCAGCGCCCCCAGCCCCACCTCGAAACCGGTCAGCAACGCGAATGCCGCTCCCGTCAGCGACAATTCGGCCGAACCGTGCACGGCGAAAGACATCTGCCGCATCACGATGAACGGCCCGATCAGCCCGGAGACCAAACCCAGCAGCGCGGCCGCCACCAGCGCCTGTTGGACGAAGTCGTGTCGCAGCAGATGGGCGGTGAGGTCGAACGCGAAAAGGTGACCGAACAGGTCGGTGAGCCGGTCGTTCATCGGCCCTGCTCGGGCGGCCCGCCGACCAGGATGTAGTTGTCCTGCACCCGGACCACCTGAATGTCGGACCGGTACAGCGTCGAGAGTGTCTCGCTGGTCATCACCTCTTCGACGGTGCCGACCCGGAACCGCCCGTCCACGAGGTAGAGCACCCGGTCGACGTAGGGCAGCAGTGGGTTGACCTCGTGGGTGACCACGATGACCGCGGTTCCGGCCTCGCGCCGGCGGCGGTCGATCAGGCCGGCGACCGTCCGGGCGTGGGCCGGGTCCAGGGTCAGCAGCGGCTCGTCGCACAGCAGTAGAGCCGGGTCGCTGACCAAGGCCTGGGCGATGCGCATCCGCTGCAGTTCGCCGCCGGACATCAGTCCCACCCGCACGTCGGCCAGCGCCTCGCCGTTGACCTGTTGCAGTGCCCGATGCACCGCCTCGCGGCGGCGGGACCGACCCGCCCGGCGCAGCGGCATCGCTCCCCAGCGATGCCCGTCCACGCCCAGCGTGACCAGGTCGCGCCCGCGCAACATCACGTCCGGGTCGATCGGATGATGTTGCGGCACATAGCCTATCGGGCCGGCTACCCGCACCGAGCCGGCGCTGAGCCGCAGCTGGCCGAGCAGCACCTTGAGCAGCGAGGTCTTGCCGGTGCCGTTGGGGCCCAGCACGGCGATGAACTCGCCCGGTGACACCGACAGGTCGAGGTGGTCCCACAGCACGCGGTTCCCGAAGGCCAGCCGGGCGCCGGTCAACGCGACAGTGCTCATGGCGGGGTGATCAGCGGCCGGACCGCAGCGCCGCGGCCAGCCGGTTGACGGTGTCGCGTTGCCAGCTCAGGTAGTCCGAACCGCTCGGCAGGGTCTCGGACACCTCGGTCACCGGTACCCCCGACCGGCGGGCGGCGGCTTGCAGATCTGCCGTGGTGGCGGTGGCGGTCTGCGGGTTGACCAGCAGCGCCGCGACCTGCCGGTGGTTGATCAGATCGAGCACCGAGGCCAGGTCGGCGGGGGCGGGGTCGTTGTCGTTCTCGCTGGCAGCGGCGAAGGCCACCGGGGTGCGGTCGATCAGTCCCGACGCGTCCAGCAGGTAATGCACGACGGGTTCGGTGGCGATCACCCCGGCGGCGGGGTAGTCGGTGGCGATCGCGCGTTCGGCGCTGACGATCGCGTCGGCGCCGTGTCCGAAGGTGGCCGCGTTGGCGCGATAGTCCGCGGAGTGGCCCGGGTCGATGACCGCCAGCCGTTCGGCGATCTCGGTGGCCACCGCTTTGGCGACGCCGAGGTTGTAGAAGACGTGTTCGTCGGGTGACCCGGCGTGCGGTCCCAGGTAGGTGTAGGCGTCCACCGCCGGGATGTCGGGGTGGCCGGCCAGCACTCGGTCGACCCAGGGGTCGTAGCCGCCGCCGTTGTAGACCACCAGGTCGGCATCGGCCAATGCCGCCGCATCGGCAGGAGTGGCCTGGTAGGAGTGCGGATCGGCGCCCGCGCCGGAGAGGATCGACTTGACGGGGATGTGGTTGCCGGCCACGGCGCGCGCCACGCTGCCCCACACCTCGGTGGAGGCCACCACCGCG
This sequence comes from Mycobacterium sp. 20KCMC460, assembly GCF_022179425.1. NCBI lineage: Bacteria > Bacillati > Actinomycetota > Actinomycetes > Mycobacteriales > Mycobacteriaceae > Mycobacterium > Mycobacterium sp. 20KCMC460. The sequence goes on along the minus strand of NZ_AP025524.1, from coordinate 6,094,074 downwards.
ACGGCGCCCGGGTGGGAAGGACCATTGCTGGCGCAGCCGCTCAGAGCGGTCGCGGCCAGCAGGCAGGAGCCGAGCGCGGGAACGCCGACGCGCAGCAGTCTGCGCCAGCTCATTCGCACTCGGTGTCCTCTCGGGGCCGGTAGGCCGACACACCATCATAATGAAAATCGTTTCCATTAGAAAGTCGACCGCGTCGTCCTGCGCGAACGCCCGCTGAACGCCCGGTAGCCTCACGAAACGTGAGTCCCACACCGCGCAGGCGGGCGACTCTGGCGTCGTTGGCGGCCGAGCTCAAGGTATCGCGCACCACGATCTCGAACGCCTTCAATCGGCCCGATCAGCTTTCGCCCGAACTTCGTCAGCGGGTGCTGGACACCGCCAAACGGCTCGGTTACGCGGGACCGGACCCGGTGGCACGGTCGTTGCGCACCCGCAAGGCCGGCGCCGTCGGACTGGTGATGACCGAGGCGCTGACTTACTCGTTCAGCGATCCGGCGGCGCGGGATTTCGTTGCGGGGGTGGCACAGTCGTGCGAGGAGCTGGGGCAGGGCCTGCTGCTGGTAGCCGTCGGCCCCGGTCGCAGCATCGAAGACGGCACCACCGCCATCCTGGGCGCCGGGGTGGACGGCTTCGTGGTGTATTCGGTCCGTGACGACGATCCTTATCTGCAGGTGGTGTTGCAGCGGCGGCTGCCGGTGGTGGTCGTCGATCAGCCGATTGGTCTGGCCGGAGTGTCCCGGGTGGGCATCGACGACCGGGCCGCGATGCGGGAGCTGGCCGAATACGTATTAGGGCTCGGCCACCGCGAGATCGGGCTGCTGACCATGCGGCTGGGTCGGGTCCGGCGTCAGGGGTTGGTTGATCCCGAACGGCTCAGGTCCCCGACGTTCGACGTGCAGCGTGAGCGCATCATCGGTGTCTGGGAGGCGATGTCGGCCGCCGGCCTGGACCCGGATTCGTTGACCGTGGTGGAAAGTGACGAGCATCTGCCGACTTCGGGCGGGGATGCGGCCAAGGTGGCGCTGGAGGCCAATCCGAGGATCACCGCGCTGCTGTGCACCGCGGACATCCTGGCCTTGTCGGCGATGGATTACCTTCGCGCACATGGCATTTACGTGCCGGGGCAGCTGACCGTCACCGGTTTCGACGGCGTGCAGGAAGCGCTCGGACGCGGGTTGACCACGGTCGCGCAACCCAGCCTGCAGAAGGGTCGCCGGGCGGGGGAGTTGGTGCTAAATCCGCCACGCAACGGTCTGCCGGTGGTCGAACTGCTGCAGACCGAGCTGGTCCGCGGTCGTACCTGCGGGCCGCCGGCCTAGCCCGATCATCGCGCGACCCGCTGCGGCCGCGCTTGCGATCGCGACTAGCCCGATGGTCGCGACCCGCTGCGGCCGCGCCTGCGGCCGCGCTTGCGATCGCGACTAGCAGTTCTCGTGGTTGCCGATCAGCAGCCGCACCGCCAGATCGAGGCGTTTGCTCACGTCGGTGGCAGAGGCGCGGCGGGTGAGCCAGGCCAGCAGATTGGACAGCCACACATCGGAGATCACCCGCGCGATGTGGTACTGATCCTCGGTCGGTTCGCCGTCGGCCATCGCGCGGGCGAACATCGAGTCGATCAGCTTCTCCACCTGGTCGACCTCGCTGGCCGCCGAGGCGTCGGCGAACACGTAGGCCCGCGTCATCGCCTCGGTGAGCAGGGGGTTGCGCTGCATCGCCCGGTTGAGCTTGCCGACCATGAAGTTCAGCCGCTGGAAAGGGGTGCCGCCGGCCACCGCGGACCGGTCGGTCTTGGCGTCGATGCGGCTGAACTCGCGGCCCAGCGCCGACACCAGCAGGTGCACCTTCGACGGGAAGTACCGGTACAGGGTGCCGACGGCGACATCGGCGCGGTCGGCGACGGCGCGCATCTGCACGGCCTCGTAGCCGCCCTTGGAGGCGATGGCCATGGTGGCGTCCAGGATGCGCTTGCGGCGTTCGCGTTGCGCCTCGGAACCGAGCTCGGACTCAGCCAGCACCGCCACGTTCACAACCTCGCGAGGCTGATTGTCAGGAGCGCGGCCCTGGCTGGCGTTCGGTGGCGACATGGTTGAAAACGATACGCATTCTCGGCGTGAATCTCCCACCTCCCCGCAGCCGGGACAACGACGTGTACTGGCTCGATAACCGCCTACTTGACGGTCGATTGTATGCACTATTAGAACACGTTCTAGTGTGGAGAAAAGATATCTTGGTGTGTGAATTTGACGACTCGGAGGACTGCTGGTGGTAGCGACCGTCACCGATGAACAGTTCGCGGCGCGCGAACTGGTGCGCGATTGGGCGCGCAGTGCGGCCGGGATCGCCGCGATCCGGGAAGTCGAACAGGGCGACGTCGACGCCTGGCGGCCGGTGTTCGCCGGGCTGGCCGAGCTGGGGCTGTTCGGTGTCGCGGTGTCCGAGGACGCCGGTGGTGCCGGGGGCAGCGTCGAGGACCTCTGCGCGATGGTCGAGGAGGCCGCCAAGGCGCTGGTGCCCGGGCCGGTCGCAACGACGGCGCTGGCCACTCTTGTTGTCACCGACGCGGACCTGCTGGGCGCGCTGGCGACGGGTGAGCGCTTCGCCGGGCTGGCGCTGGAAGGTGACGTGCAGTTCGACGGTCAGGCCGCCTCCGGTGCCGTTCCCTGGGCGTTGGGCGCCGCGGCCGGCGGTGTGTTACTGGTGTCTTCGGGTGGGGTGTGGCTGCTGGTCGACCTGGACGGCGAGGGCGTCGTCGTGGAGCCGTTGCCGGCCACCGACTTCTCGCGGCCGCTGGGCCGGGTGACGCTGACGTCGGCGCCCGCGGTCGCGTTGCAGGCCACCGACGTGACGGACCTCGCGGCCACCCTGCTGGCCGCCGAGGCGGCCGGCGTCACCCGCTATGCGCTGGAAACCGCGGTCGCTTACGCCAAGGTGCGCGAGCAGTTCGGCAGGCCGATCGGCAGTTTCCAGGCCATCAAGCACATCTGCGCGGAGATGCTGTGCCGCGCCGAGCAGGCCGAGGTGGCGGCCGCCGACGCGGCTCGCGCCGCCGGCGAATCCGATGGCGAGCAGTTCGCCATCGCGGCTGCGCTGGCCGCCAGCCTTGGCATCGCCGCCGCGAAGGCCAACGTCAAAGACTGCATCCAGGTGCTTGGCGGCATCGGCTGCACCTGGGAACACGACGCGCATCTGTATTTACGTCGTGCCCACAGCATCGGCCGATTCCTGGGCGGTCCGCAACGCTGGCTGCGCCGGGTCGCCGCGCTCACCCAGGACGGCGTCCGTCGGCAACTGTCGATCGACCTCACCGAGGTCGAGGGTCGTCGCGACGAGATCGCCGCGGCCGTCGCCGAGGTGGCCGCGCTGCCCGCCGACCAGCGGCAGGCGGCGCTGGCCGAAAAGGGCCTGCAGGCACCGCACTGGCCGCCGCCCTACGGGCGCGGCGCGGGTCCGGCCGAACAGCTGCTGATCGACCAGGAGCTGGCCGCCGCCGGCGTCGAGCGACCCGATCTGGTGATCGGTTGGTGGGCGGCGCCGACCATCCTCGAGCACGGCACGCCCGAGCAGATCGAGCGGTTCGTGCCGGCCACCCTGCGCGGCGACTTCCTGTGGTGCCAGTTGTTCTCCGAACCGGGCGCCGGGTCGGACCTGGCGTCGCTGCGCACCAAGGCGGTCCGGGGGGACGGGGGCTGGCTGCTCACCGGCCAGAAGGTGTGGACGTCGGCGGCGCACAAGGCCGCCTGGGGGGTGTGCCTGGCCCGCACGGACCCGGACGTCCCGAAGCACAAAGGCATCACCTACTTCCTGGTCGACATGAAGGCACCGGGCATCGAGATCCGACCGCTGCGCGAGATCACCGGCGACTCACTGTTCAACGAGGTCTTTCTGGACAACGTCTTCGTTCCCGACGAGATGGTGGTCGGCAACGTCAACGACGGCTGGCGGCTGGCCCGCACCACGCTGGCCAACGAGCGGATCGCGATGGCCAACGGCACCGCGCTGGGAAATCCGATGGAGGAGCTGCTCAAACTGCTCGCCGCGCTCGATCTTGACGTCTCCCAACAGGAACGGCTCGCCCAGCTGATCCTGCTGGCACAGACCGGCGCGCTGCTGGATCAGCGCATCGCCCAGCTGGCCGTGGGCGGCCAGGACCCCGGCGCCCAGTCCAGCGTGCGCAAGCTGATCGGGGTGCGGTATCGGCAGGAACTGGCCGAGTTCACCATGGACGTCTCCGACGGCGGCGGACTCGTCGACAACCGGGCGCGAAACGACCGGGCGGTGTTCGACTTCCTCAACACCCGCTGCCTGACCATCGCCGGGGGCACCGAGCAGATCCTGCTCACCGTCGCTGCCGAGCGGCTGCTCGGCCTGCCCCGCTAGCGGGTTCATCCAACGCCGGTCCCCAGCCGGCTGCTCGGGTGCGCGACGGGCAACCGCCGGTGTGGCCGGTCGACCGCGAGCCGGCGAAACCGTCGGGACTGAAAACATAGGGAAATCCCTAATTGAGACGGGTGCGCCAGCGGCTTTAGGTTGAGCCATCGCGGAGGCGTAGTTGCCAACATCGCCGAACACACGAGATCGGGCGGCATGACTGCGTGTCGCGCAGTCGCGTGGAAAGGGAGACCATGTCGAGGGATTCAGCTTGCCAACGCAGCCACGTCGGCTCTCGGCCACGGGGTCGTGCGGCCCGGGGGCGGGGGCCGAGCGCCTCCGCCGGATTGCTCGCTGCTGCGGCCGCAGCGATTGTTGTTGTCCCGCTGGGCATCCCGCCCGCAGCCAATGCCGATCCGGCACGGCACACCGTCGTCTACCGGATCCTCGGCGGCGGCGATGTGTACTCGGTCATACCCGACCCCGGGACCGCGGTTTATCCGGCGAGCACCACGACCTGGGTCCCGGTCCCCTGGTCGCAGACCGTGAAGGTCACCGGAAGCCCGTACCTGGCGCTGAACTACACCGACAAATCCGGTGGACCGCACGACTGCGCGATCGAGGTGGACGGCCAACCCGTCGCGCTCACCGAACACAAGGCCGGTAGGTGCGCCTACCAAATCCCCGGCCCCGCACAGTAATTGCATCGGGGCTGCGAAGTGAGAGTCTCGGACAGTGCAAACCCGCCGAGGTAAGGGAGAGCAGCGGTGAAGCGTCAGATCGTCGTCGGTCTCATCGGCCTGGTCACGGTAATCGCCTGTGTTGCTGGATGTTCCAGCCATAATTCGAACTCGTCAGCGTCGAACTCGGCACCGGCCGCGGCTGAGCCACAGGTGATCGTGGACGGTAAAAACCTGAACGTCAGCGGTCCGGTCACCTGCAAGACGACCGGCGACACGATCAACATCGGCATCGGTGACCCGTCCAAAGGCATTGGGGCAGTGGTCAGTAAGGACAATCCGCCCATCGTTCACGCGGTCGGACTGGGCAACGTCGACGGCATTACGCTCGGTTTTTCCGACGCCGCAAAGGGTCAGGGCGGCAACGCCGGAGCAGCGGTCGCCGACAACGCGATCCAGATTAAGGGCACGGCGAGCGGGGCCGATGTGAGCGATCCGCACCGGCCCAAGCCCGTGACCAAACAGTTCGAGATGGACGTGACCTGTCCGTAGCCCTGGCCCAGCAATCGTTAGAACGCCCGAGAGGGGACGAATGCAATGTCTGTCAAGCGTTTAGCCGCAGCAGCGGCGGTGGCGACGGGCCTGGGCATATCGGTGCTGGCGGTCAACGAGCGACCGGCGAATTCGGCCCCGCTGGACCCGTCGCCATGTCCCAGTTGGGAGCGGGGCTGCTCCGGTAACCCCAATCCCGCTAATCCCAATCCCGGTTACGGGGGCACCGCCACGCTGCCGCCGGCAGCCCCCGCGCCGCGCACCACGCCGCCGCCGACCCACAGCACGCCGCCCCCGACCACCTGGCAGCCGACCCCGACCCCGACTCCGACGCACAGCACGCCGCCGCAGACGACGCCGACCCCGACGCACAGCACGCCGCCACCGCAGACCACCTGGCAGTCGACCCCGACGCGCAGCACACCACCGCCGACGTCCAGTACCTGGCAGAAGCCGCCCGCGAATAGCACATCGTCCCCGATGCCGACGGAATGTCCCAGCTGGGACAGGAATTGCTCCGCGGCCCCCAGCACGCCCGGGACCGGGGGCGCCGGTACCACGCCACCGAGCTCCTGGAAGCAGACGCCGACGATCGGCACCACGTCATCGCTGCCGACGGAATGTCCCAGCTGGTACAAGAACTGCACCGCGGCCCCCAACACCGGTCCCGGATACGGGGGCTCGACGCCACCCACCACCGGGGCGCAATGGAGCGGTACGTCGCCAACCACCGGGGCACCCTGGACCGGAACCACCAGTCAACCGGGCCAGCGCACCTCATACCCGCCGACGGCTACTCGCCCCGTCCTCAACGCGCCGTGGACCCAACCTCCCCACCCGCCGTACTACCCGCCGCGCCCGCCCATCTTGCGTCCCACCGGTGAAATAGGTGGTCCCGCCAACGTGCCGAGTGGCTTCTGCGTGCCAGGGCAGGGAGCGCCGCCTCCGCCGCCGCCCAGCGGTTACGGGTGGAGCAATGGTCCCGCCCCCGGGTCCCCGCCCCCGAACTGGGAAGGCCCGCCGCCCGCCGGTGGCTGGAACGGGCCGGCGCCCGCCGGCGGCTGGAACCAACCCTGGCAAGGGACGCCGGTAGACGCGTCCTACGGACAGAACTATTACGCGCCGTTCACTTACAACGACTTCACCGTCCTACCCGTCTTCAACGCGGACTACGGGGGCTTTGGTTACTGGTTTTTCGGTACGTGGATACCGCTGTACTGACGGCGACGGTAACTCAGCCCGCAGGCAATCCTGCACTGCGGCAACGGAAATGGGTGTGACGTGCGCACAACCCGGATCGACGGCGTCCATATCCTCTGGAACGGTGGCGAACACCATGGCGCAACCACAACAGTTCCTCGTCGAGTGGTACGGGCCGCGAACGTGCGCCCGCCCGATAGGGGAGATCGTCGATCTGCTCAACGGCCGGGCTGAATTCATGGCTACTCGTGGGACGGTGGTCCGGCTCCTGACGGCGATGACGGTGCCGGGCGACAATTACACGTTCGGGGTCTTCGCCGCCGAATCAGCCGAGGTCGTCGCGCTGATCTGCGGCGACGTCGGCGCACCCGCGGAACGGATCAGCGGCGGCGTCGGTTGGGTGCGGCCCGAGAATTGCTGACGCCCGGCTCGACGGCGCCGCCAAGCCGCCCCGGCACGTCCTCGAGTCAGTACATCGACCGGGTCAGCGCAGTTCTGCGAGAATATTCTAGGTAACACCGGCCGGTCGGACTCCAAGATTGTAAGGAGTCAACGGCATGCGTGTCGGGCATGAAGACAGGCCGCTGTCGCTACGTTGCCGGTGAAGGCGAGGGGGCAGAATATTTGGATTGTGTGAGTTTGATGTGACGGAGCGAATTGTCGGTCGGCAGGCCGAAGAGCTGGCCGTCGGCGATTTCCTCGACTCTGTGCCAGTCAGGCCGGGTGCCCTGGTCATCGAGGGCGAGGCGGGGATCGGCAAAACGACGGTGTGGGGGGACGCGGTCCGTCGGGCCGGCGAGCGCGGATATCGCGTGTTGAGTTGCCGCGCCGCCGCGGCCGAGTCGGTGCTGGCATATACGGTGCTGGCCGATCTGCTCGGTGCCGTGGACGACACCGTGTGGGCGGACCTGCCCGCTCCGCAGCAGCAGGCCCTGGATGGTGCGCTGCTGCGGCGCCCGGTCGCGGCTTCCGGGATTGATCCCAGGGCCGTGGCGGCGGCGTTCCTGGCGGTTGTTGTTCGGCTCTCGGCGCTTCGTCCCATCGTCATCGCCATCGACGATCTGCAGTGGGCAGACGCCTCCAGCGCCAATGTGGTGGCGTATACCGCGCGCCGGCTGCCGTCCGGTGCTGGTCTGTTGTGCACGACGCGCACGGAGGAGGCCGGTGCGCGGTTGCAGTTGCCGAGTTCCGACGCAGTACGTCGGGTCCGGATGCGGCCATTCACCGTGGGCGAGTTACATCAGTTGCTGTTGATCCGGTTGGGGCAGTCAGCGGCGCGTCCCACCCTGCTGCGCATTCACGAAATGACCGGCGGCAACCCGTTTTACGCACTCGAGTTGGCCCGAGAGCTCGACACCGGCGACCGAGCCGTCGAATGGAGCTTGCCGGACAGCCTCAGTGGCCTGGTCCGTGCGAGGATCAGTCGGGTCGGCGCCGAAGATGTTCTGCTCGCCATCGCGAGCCTGCCTGATCCGACGGTGACGATGGTGGCGCAGGCCACCAACTCGACGCCGGAGCGGGTGGTGAAATCGCTCAGTGCAGCCGAGAACCAGGCGGTGGTGACCATCGAGGGGAGCCGACTCCGCTTCACCCATCCCCTTCTTTCGCATGGCGTCTACAGCACAACGGAGCCCGGTCGTCGCCGCGAAATGCACCGGCGGCTAGCCGAACTCATCGATCAGCCCGAATTGCACGCCCGACACCTCGCGCTTGCCGATACATCCGGGAAGCCGGAGACCATCGCCGCGCTGGACGCGGCCGCCGCGATCGCCCGTGACAGAGGAGCGCCGGCCGCTGCCGCCGAACTTCTCGAACTAGCCGTCGGTCTAGCCGGTGACAACGATCCGCGACGCAAAATTCGCTGTGCGACAGATTATTTCATTGCAGGCGACACCGGCCGAGCTAGACGGATGCTCGACGTGGCTGTCGGGGCGGTCCCGTCCGGCCCGATCCGCGCCGAGGCATTGCATCAACTGGGGCTGGTCGTCCTCTCCGACGACAGCTTCCACGAGGCAGCGCAACTACTCGAAGAGGCACTGAACGAGAGTGACGCCGACACCGGGTTGCGGGTGCTCATCCTGATCAGCTTGACGTTCGCCCTCGTCAACGCCGGCCGGCACGAGGACGCCTGCGACCGCGTCCGGCAGGCGGTGGCCGATGCCGAGCAGTTGGGGGCCGCTGCTCTGCTCGCTCCCGCTCTGGGCATGCGCGCGGTGCTGGACTTCATGGGCGGCAAGGGGTTTGACGAGCCGACCCTCCACCGCGCGGTGCAAATCGAGGTGCCGCGTTCGCTCGTCCCGTTGGCTCAGCGGCCTCGCGTACAAATGAACCTGCTGCGGGCCTGGACGGGCGAATTGGGCCGTGCGCGTGCGGAGTTGGCGCAGGTGGAACAGGAGTGTCTTGCCCTCGGTGAAGAAGCCGAGCTGGTGTTCATCGGCTTTCACCTGGTGATGATCGATATCTGGCGCGGCGACCTCACCGGCGCGGCGGCCGTCGCCGACGTCACCATGGAACGGGCACTCCAGCTGGGCGGAGACTTCCCCCTGTTCATCGCACTCACCCTTCGGGCGGCGGTCGCCGCCTATGTCGGCCACCTGGACGACGCGCGAAGCGATCTGAGCCAGGCGATAGCAGCTGCCAGACGTTGCGGCTCAACACGTTTGGGCGAGTGGTCGGCGACGTTGGCCGGATTCGTCGAGGTGTCGGCGGGTAACTACCACGCCGCCCTGGATGCGCTCGAACCGCTGTTTCCCATGCTGGAACTCTTTCCGGACACCTGCGAGATCATCTCGTCGTCGTTTGTCCCCGAGGCCGTCGAGGCCCTGATAGGTCTTGGTCGATTGGACGAGGCCGAGCCGATGGTGGACAAGTTGGAACGCAATGGCCGCCGACTCGACCGCGCATGGACGCTGGCGGTGGGTCTGCGCTGTCGTGCCATGCTGCAGGCCGCGCGCGGTGACGTCGCAGGCGCCATCGCTAGTGTCGAGCAGGCTTTATCCGAGCACCAGCGCCTTCCGATGCCGTTCGAACGAGCTCGCACCCTGCTGTTGTCCGGCCAGTTGCAGCGCCGTCAGCGCCGCCGCGACGCGGCTGGTGTGGCGCTGCGCGAGGCGCGGAGGACATTCGAGCAACTCGGGACTGCGGTGTGGGTCGAGCGCGCCGACTACGAACTGGCACGCGGCGTGCCGGTCCGGGACCGCAACCCAGGTTTGAGCGCCACCGAGGAACGCGTCGCCGGCATGGCCGTCCTGGGCATGACCAACCGCGACATTGCCGCCGCCATGTTCGTGAGCCCGAAAACCGTGGAGGTCAACCTGAGCCACATCTATCGCAAACTCGGCATCCGATCCCGCGCCGAGCTCCATCAGGCACTTCAGGCCTGGGAGGAAAAGTCGCCTTCTGAGTCACCGTAGCCGCTGGCTCGGTCGAGCTTTCAGGTGATCGGCGTCTGTGCGCAGGTGCTGGGCGAGGTGAGGTTGACTCCCGGATAGACCACCTGCATGTGTGTGCACACGTATACCACCGTGTTCGCCGACAGCGGCTGGCCCGTCGACCAACTCGTCGAGTTGATGACCCCGGTCGTCTGGTACTTCTCCGGTGGTCCGTCGCCGAAATACACGGTGGTGACCGTGTCGATCCCGCCTTCTTTGAAGACCCGCTCGAATTGGCTGGTGGCGTGCACGTCCAAGTACGCCAGGCGATTGTTCGACCGGATTTCGGTGGTCTGGCGCGCCCACAGGCCGGACGGGAAGCCGGCCGGCCCGTCCGGGGTGCGCAGGTTGGCGCCCGCGACGAAGTCGCAGTTGCCACCGCCGTGGCAGTCGACGAAGGAGTGCGTCTCGATCTGGGTGACGTCGTCCACCGGGAACAGCGTGGTTGCGGTGTTGGCGCCGGCGCCGGCGATCGGAGTGGGCAGCAGCGCCGTCAGGAGCCCGGCCAGCGCAACACCCGGTATCAGCCGCTTCATCCTGCTCCCCTTCCGCCGGGTACCAGCTGAACTTAACCGCTGTGATCAGTCGTCGTAAGTGACTTCCACCGAATCGGTCTCCGGGTGCGCTTGGCAGGCCAGGATCAGGCCCTCGTCCAGGTCCTGCTGCTCCAGCACGTCGTTGACCTCCATGCTCACCTTGCCCCCGCGCAGGGTGACGGCGCACGCGCCGCAGTGGCCTTCGCGGCAGGAGAACGGCGCGTCCAGACCCTTGGCCAGCAGCACGTCGAGCAGCTTGGCGCTGCGCGGCCACGACACCGTGTAGGTTTCCCCGTCCAGCTCGACGACCGCGGTAGCCGGACCCGCGTCGTCCTCGTCGGCGGCGTCGTCGATTTTGACCGCCGCGAACGGGTCCGATTCCAGCGACTTGAACACCTCGATATGCACTTGCGCCGCAGGGACTTTCAGTGTTTCCAGCGCAACCCGCGCCGCTTCCATGAAGGGGCCGGGTCCGCAGATGAAGACCGGCCGGTCGGTGAACGGGGCGGCCAGTTTGGCCAGCGCGGCCGCGCTGGGCAGTCCCTGCAGCGATTCCAGCCAGTGCAGCACGGTGAGCCGGTCGGGGTACTTTCCGGACAGCTCCCGCAGCGCATCGCAGAAGATCACCGAGTTCTCGTCGCGGTTGGCGTAGATGACCGTCACCTGGCCGCTGCCTTCGGACAGCGCCGACTTGCAGATCGACATGATCGGGGTGATGCCGCTGCCGGCGGCCAGCAGCAGGAAATCGTCGTCGAGGGTTTTGGGCACGAAGGTGCCCGACGGGGCGAGCACGTGGATGTGCATGCCCGGGTGCGCGTGGTCGCACAGCCAGTTGGAGGCGTAGCCGTCGGCGGTGCGTTTGACCGTCACCGTCAACGCCTCGTCGGTGAACGGTGAGCTGCACAGCGAGTAGCAGCGCGCCACCGATCCGGTGCGTTCGCTGGGCACCCGCAGGGTCAGGAACTGGCCGGGGGAGTAGCGCAGCCGGGCGGGCGGGATCTGCGGGTCGTCTGGTCCGTCGGGGACCGCGAACACCAGCGACCGCGCATCGTCGGTTTCCGCGACGACCTCGGCGATCCGCAGCGTAAGGACGTGGTCGCCGAGCGGTTCGTCGGGTAGTTGGTCCAGATCCGCCTCGGTCAAGGCGCGCCCTCTCTTCCGGTTCAACTAGAACATGTTATAGAAAACCCGATTCATATCTCTACCAGCCGCAGGAATACCCTGCTCGACACAAATCGGAACGTGTTCTAGTCTTTGTCTAGTCTTGGTCTAGGTGCGACTCAGCCCGCACTCCCACAGGAGGCAAACGTAAGTGACCACCATTCAACAGCGTGATGCGCAGCAGGTGTTAGCTGCCGTCGACGATCTGCTCCCGCGGATTCGCGAACGTGCGCAGGCGACGGAAGACCTACGCCGGCTGCCCGAGGAGTCGGTGGCCGAACTCGACGAAGCGGGCTTTTTCACCCTGTTGCAGCCCGAGCAGTGGGGCGGCCTGCAGTGCGACCCCGCGCTGTTCTACGAGGCGGTGCGGCGGATCGCCAGTGCGTGTGGCTCCACCGGTTGGGTGAGCTCGATCCTGGGGGTGCACAACTGGCACCTCGCGTTGTTCGACCAGCAGGCTCAGGAGGAGGTCTGGGGCGAGGACACCTCGACGCGCATCTCGTCTTCCTACGCCCCGATGGGTGCCGGCGTGGTGGTCGACGGCGGTTACCTGGTCAACGGTTCCTGGAACTGGTCCTCGGGTTGCGACCACGCCACCTGGGCCTTCCTGGGCGGGCCGGTGATCAAGGACGGCCGGCCGGTGGACTTCGGCAGCTTCCTGATCCCGATCAGCGACTACCGCATCGACGACGTCTGGCACGTGGTCGGTCTTAAGGGCACCGGCAGCAACACCGTCGTCGTCAAGGACGTGTTCGTGCCCCGGCACCGGTTCCTGTCCTACAAGGCGATGAACGACGGCACCGCCGGGGGGTACCAGCGCAACACTGCACCGGTTTACAAGATGCCTTGGGGCACAATGCATCCCACCACTATCTCGGCTCCGATCGTGGGAATGGCCTACGGCGCCTACGCCGCGCATGTCGAGCATCAGGGCAAGCGGGTGCGCGCCGCGTTCGCCGGCGAGAAGGCCAAGGACGACCCGTTCGCCAAGATCCGCATCGCCGAGGCGGCCAGCGACATCGACGCCGCGTGGCGCCAGCTGAGCGGCAACGTCGCCGACGAGTACGCGCTGCTGTCGGCCGGCAAGGAGATCCCGTTCGAATTGCGCGCCCGCGCCCGTCGCGACCAGGTGCGTGCCACCGGCCGCGCGATCGCCTCGATCGACCGGCTCTTCGAGGCATCCGGCGCCACCGCGCTGGGCATCGACCAACCGGTGCAACGGTTCTGGCGCGACGCCCACGCCGGCCGGGTGCACGCGGCCAACGACCCCGAGCGGGCGTATGTGATCTTCGGCAACAACGAGTTCGGGTTGCCGCCCGGCGACACCATGGTTTGATGACCAGTACCGACGAGCTCACGTTCGAATCCACCTCGCGCTACGCCGAAGTCGACGTCGACGGGCCGCTGAAGCTGCACTATCACGAGGCCGGGGCAGGCAACCATCAGACGGTGGTGCTGCTGCACGGTGGCGGGCCCGGGGCCTCGAGTTGGTCGAACTTCTCCCGCAATATCGCGGTGCTGGCCCAGCATTTCCACGTCCTCGCCGTCGACCAGCCGGGCTACGGGCACTCCGACAAGCGCGCCGAGCACGGGCAGTTCAACCGCTACGCGGCCCGGGCGCTCAAGGGCCTGTTCGACCAACTCGACCTCAAACGCGTTCCGCTGGTCGGCAATTCGCTGGGCGGCGGTACTGCGGTGCGGTTCGCGCTGGACTACCCGGAGCTGGCAGGCAAGCTGGTGCTGATGGGGCCGGGTGGTCTGAGCGTCAACCTGTTCGCGCCCGACCCCACCGAGGGGGTCAAGCGGCTGGGCAAGTTCTCCGTTGAGCCCACCCGGGAGAACCTCGAGGCGTTCCTTCGCGTAATGGTCTACGACCAGAAGCTGATCACCCCCGAGTTGATCGACCAGCGTTTCGAGCTGGCCAGCACCCCGGAGTCGCTGGCCGCCACCCGGGCAATGGGAATGTCGTTCTCCGGGGCCGATTTCGAGCTCGGCATGATGTGGCGAGAGGTGTACAAGCTGCGCCAGCCGGTGCTGTTGATCTGGGGCCGGGAAGACCGTGTCAACCCACTCGACGGTGCGTTGGTGGCGCTCAAGACCATTCCCCGCGCGCAGCTGCATGTGTTCGGGCAGTGCGGGCACTGGGCTCAGGTGGAGAAGTTCGACGAGTTCAACAACCTGACCATCGATTTCCTGGGAGGTTCCAGATGAGCATCCGGTCATTGGGTTACCTGCGCATCGAGGCCACCGACATGGCCGCCTGGCGTGAATTCGGTCTTAAGGTGCTCGGCATGGTCGAGGGCAAGGGCACCACGGAGGGCGCGCTCTATCTGCGGATGGACGATTTCCCGGCCCGGTTGGTGATCGTGCCGGGCGAACAGGACCGGCTCATCGAGGCCGGCTGGGAATGCGCGAACGCCGCTGGGCTGCAGGAGATCCGGAACCGGCTCGATGTCGAGGGCACGCCCTACAAGGAAGCCACCGCCGCCGAACTGGCTGACCGCCGGGTCGACGAGATGATCCGGTTCTCCGATCCGTCCGGTAACTGCCTGGAGGTCTTTCACGGCGCCGCGCTGGAACACCGTCGGGTGGTCAGCCCGTACGGGCACAAGTTCGTCACCGCCGAGCAGGGCCTGGGGCATGTGGTGCTGACCACTCGCGACGACGAAGAGACGTTGCACTTCTACCGCGACGTCCTGGGCTTCAAGCTGCGTGACTCGATGCGACTGCCGCCGCAGGTGGTAGGCCGGCCGGCCGACGGTCCACCCGCCTGGCTGCGGTTCCTGGGTTGCAACCCGCGTCATCACAGCCTTGCCTTCATGCCCGGACAGACCCCCAGCGGCATCGTGCACCTGATGGTCGAAGTGGGAGAGGCCGACGACGTGGGGCTGTGCCTGGACCGCGCGCTGCGGAAGAAGGTACCGATGTCGGCGACGCTGGGTCGCCACGTCAACGATCTGATGCTGTCCTTCTACATGAAGACCCCCAGTGGATTCGATGTCGAATTCGGTTGCGAGGGAAGACAAGTCGAAGACGACGACTGGATCGCCCGGGAGAGCACGGCAATCAGCTTGTGGGGCCACGACTTCAGCGTCGGCTTCAAGGCTTAGATTCCTACCCTGCATCATGGCCGCTCCGCCGATCGACCCGCGCACCTTCCGCAATGTGCTGGGCCAGTTCTGCACCGGGATCACCATCATCACCACCGTGCATGACGGCGTACCGGTCGGCTTCGCCTGCCAGTCGTTCGCGGCACTGTCGCTGGATCCCCCGCTGGTGCTGTTCTGCCCCACCAAGGTGTCACGGTCCTGGCAGGCGATCGAGGCCAGCGGCCGGTTCTGCGTGAACATGCTGACCGAGGCGCAGAAACCCGTCTCGGCCCGGTTCGGCTCCAAGGAGCCGGACAAGTTCGCGGGGATCGATTGGCGCCCTTCGGAACTCGGTTCACCGATCATCGACGGTTCGCTGGCCTACATCGACTGTACGGTGGCCTCGGTGCACGACGGCGGCGACCATTTCGTGGTGTTCGGTGCGGTGCAGTCCTTGTCGGAGGCGCCCAAGATCAAGCCCCGTCCGCTGTTGTTCTATCGCGGCGAGTACACCGGCATCGAGCCGGACAAGAACACCCCGGCGCAGTGGCGCGACGACCTGGAGGCGTTCCTGACCACCACCACCGAGGACACCTGGCTCTGATGCGGGTGCGCGGAACCTTGTCCCACAAGAACGCTCGCTGACGCAGGTTTGGCACCGCTTGACGCGGAAATACGTTGGGAATGTCGAAAAAGCCCGCCACCAACGTACTCGTCGGATATCTGAACACGCAGATCGATCAGGTCATGGCCGGTGACGTCGGCCTGCGAGGCGGGGACGACCCGATACATGACACCCGGGTGGCGATCCGCCGGCTGCGCAGCACACTGCGCGTGTTCGGTGCGGTGCTGGACGGCGCGGCGATCGACGGCCTGGACGACGAGCTGAAGTGGTTCGCCGGCCTGCTCGGCGAGGTGCGTGACTGTCAAGTGCAGTTGCGCCGCTTCGCCGAGGCCGTCGACGAGCTTCCCGACGTGCTGGTGCTGGGTCCGGTCAAGTCGCGGATCCGCAACGACCTCAAAGCGATCGAACTGCCGGCGCGTGCCCGGGTGGGCGAGGAGATGGATTCCGAACGCTACCAGCAACTGATGGCGACGCTGCTCGAACTGCGCACCAAACCGCCTGTCGTAGCAGGAATCACGGAGAAGCGGCTACGCAAACGGGCGGACCACGCGCGCCGTAAGGCGGATCGCCGGTTGGAGGCCGCCCTGGCCGACGGTTCGGGTGAGATGCTGCACCGCGCCCGGAAGGCCGCCAAGCGGGCCCGCTACGCCGCCGAGCTGTGCCGGCCTGTGCAGCCGGGATATCGTCGAAATATCAAGAAGTACAAGCGAATTCAGACCGTTCTGGGTGATCATCAGGATGCGGTGGTGGCTTGCGATGTGTTGCGTCGCCTGGCGGTGACAGCGGGAACGGCTCAGGGTGAGAACGGCTTTACCTACGGGCTGCTCTATGCGCGCGAGCAGCAGGTCGCGGCGCGCAGCCGGGAGGCGGTGCGGGGGCTCTGAGCGGCATCGGCCGCCAGACCGCCGGGCACGCAGGAGCCCCGCCAGTAGTCGGTTGTCTTTTCTGAAAGTTGATATCACCGGCGCTAGCGCTTTCGCGAAAAGAGCGATGACTCCATTTAGCCAGCCGGTCCGCCGGGTGACTACCGAACCCAGTGCCGCGGGTGTTAACAATCCCGGGTGAACCGCTACACGTACCGCGCGCAGTGGTGCCCGGACAACGACGAATACGTCGCAAAGTGTCTGGAATTCCCGTACTTGAGGGAGCGGGCGCCAACCGCGCAACAGGCCGTCGCTCTGGTGGTGGCAGCCCTCGACGAGAAATTGGCGATCATGCAGGAGTTGGGCGAGCATCCGCCGCCGTCGCTCACCGACCGCAACTACAGCGGCACCTTCATCGTCCGAACCTCGACTGCGCTGCACCTGCGCCTTGCGCTGGAAGCCCAGGAAGAGGGAGTGTCGATGAACCAGTGGGTCGTACAGCAGTTGACTGGCCGGCGGCGTGGCGAACCAGCCTATCCCTGGGACTAGGTACCAGGTAACGCTGCTGCGACAAAGTGAGTGGAGGGGTCGCAGCAGCGTTACGGGATCGGGACCGCTCAGGTGTGTGCCCCACGGTAGTGCTCGGTGTCGCGGGCCTGGCCGGGCTGCTCGGTGTGGGGTGGCTCGGTGCGGGCTGTCGGGTCGAGGTCGTCGGCGCGCTTCCACTGTTCGTCGAGTTGTTCGCGAGATGTGGCCGCCTCGTTCTGGTGCGCGGCGGCGCGGTCCTGCAGTCGGGCCGCCTCGGCGGCCTTGGCCTCGGCCTCGGCCTGCGCGGCACGGGCCTTGGCGGCGGTCTCCTCGGCGAGCGCTTCGCGACGCTGGACGCGCGCGGATTCCAATCTGGCCTGCTCGCGGATCTCCTCGGCCTGCTGCACGCGGCGGCGCCGCTTGGCACGGGCCGACACAGCGACCACTGCCACGATCAGCGCGACGACCACCAGTGCGGCGATCACAATCCAGACGATGTTGCTGGTACTCATCACTGACTCCCGTTGCTAGATCGGTGTGCATAGCTGTCGTCTTCAACGGGTCCCCATATTCGACAGAGATAAAACACCGCCCGCGGTGGTCGGCGGCTACCTTCATGGACATGGATCTCTCCGCATACTTCGACCGGGTCGATTACGGGGGTGACACGAGGCCGGGCCTGGCTGTGCTACAGGACCTGATCACCGCGCACACCGGCGCCATCCCGTTCGAGAACCTGGACCCGTTCACCGGCATACCGGTCGATGACCTGAGCCCGGAAGCGTTGACCGACAAGCTGGTTCACCGCCGCCGCGGCGGGTACTGCTACGAACAGAACGGCTTGATGGGCTACGTGCTGGCCGAACTCGGCTTCCGGGTGCGTCGGCTGGCCGGCCGGGTGGTCTGGATGCAGCCGACCGGTGCCCCGACCCCGGCCATGACTCACACCGTGCTTGCGGTGACCTTCCCCGGGGGCGCGGGTCCGTACCTGGTCGACGTCGGATTCGGCGGGCAGACCCCCACCTCACCGTTGCGCTTGCTGACCGGCGGGGAGCAGGCGACTACGCACGAGCCGTACCGCCTCGAGGACCACGGCGACGGCCTGGTGCTGCAGGCGAAGATCCGCGACGGGTGGCAGTCGCTGTATGAGTTCACCACCCAGACCTGCCCACAGATCGACCTGGCGGTGGGCAGTTGGTGGGTCTCCACGCACCCGTCGTCGCATTTCGTCACCGGCCTGATGGTGGCGCGGGTGGCCGGCGATGCGCGGCTGAATCTGGCCGGCCGTAACCTGGTCATCCACCGTGGCGACGGCAGCGAGAAGATCGGGCTGGACGGTGCCGCCGCGGTGCTCGACGCCCTTCAGGAGCGGTTCGGGATCAACCTGGCAGACTTCGACCGCGCCGCGCTGCAATCGCGCGTCGAAGCGCTACTGGCTCGGCAGCCAGCCGCGAATCCGGCGTAGCGCCTCTTCGATATCACTGGTCGGCCCGGCGAACGACAGCCGGACATAGGAATTGCCGCGGGTCGGGTCGAAGTCGATGCCCGGCGCGATCGCAACTCCGGTATCGGTCAGCAACTTCGAGCAGAACGCCAGCGAATCGGTGGTGAAGTCGGAGACGTCGGCGTAGACGTAGAACGCCCCGTCGGTCGGCGCCAGTCGCTCGATTCCGATGCGGCGCAGCCCGTCCAGCAGCATCAGCCGGTTGACGGCGTAATGCTGCAGATTCGCCTGAGCCTCGGCCCTCGACTCGGGCGTGAACGCCGACACGCCCGCGATCTGGGACAGCACCGGTGGGCAGATGGTGAAATTGCCGGTCAGGCAATCCACCGCGCGACGCAACTCTTCGGGTACCACCAGCCAGCCCAGTCGCCATCCGGTCATCGCGTAATACTTGGAAAAGCTGTTGACCAACACGGCATTTCGCGACGTCTCCCACGCACAGCTGGTCGGTGGCGCCCCTTGGTAGACCAGTCCGTGATAGACCTCGTCGCTGATCAGCCGCACATCGTTGTCGTCGCACCAGGAAACGATCGCCGCCAGTTCCTCGGGCGGAATCACGGTGCCGGTGGGGTTGGCCGGGCTGGCGACTATGACGCCCTTGATCGGCGGATCGAGTTCGGCGAGCATCGCGGCGGTGGGCTGGAACCGGGTCTCGGGTCCGCACGGGATCTCCACCACCTCACAACCCAACGCGGACAGGATGTTTCGGTAGCAGGGATAGCCGGGGCTGGCCATGGCTACCCGGTCACCCACGTCGAAGCAGGCCAAGAATGCCAACAGGAAGCCGCCGGATGATCCGGTGGTCACCACCACCGCGTCGGGTTCGATGGAAAGGCCATGCTGGCGTTGATAATCCGTCGCGATGGCGGCCCGCAACTCCGGAATGCCCAGCGCCACGGTGTAACCGAGCTGATTGAGGTGCAGGGCGGATGCGGCTGCGGCCCGCACCGGCTCCGGGGCGCCGACGCTGGGCTGGCCGGCGGAGAGGTTCACCAGATCGCCGTGGGTGCGTTGCCGCTCCGCGGCGGCCAGCCAGACGTCCATCACGTAGAACGGTGGGATGCCCGCGCGCAGGGCGACATGTCCGGTCACGATTTCGAGAGTATCTCGGGCTCCAGTCGGCGCAGCAGCTCACGCGGCGGGTCGAGCAATTGCGCACTGCCGTGTGCACGCTTGAAGTACAGGTGCATGTCGTGTTCCCAGGTGATCGCGATGCCGCCATGGAGCTGGATACCCTCGGCGGCAACGATATTCAGCGCCTCGGTAGCGGCCAGCCGCGCCGCGGCTGCGTTGCGCCCGGTGGGCTCGTTGCAGGCGTCGTTCACCACGGCCTTGGCAGCTGCGACGGTGACGTACAAGTCGGCCATCCGGTGTTTGAGCGCCTGGAAGCTGCCGATCGGGCGACCGAACTGCACCCGGCTCTTCGTGTATTCGACGGTCAGGTCCAGACAGCGCTCGGCGGCACCGATCTGCTCGGCCGCCAGCAGGATCGACGCCGCGTCGGCAAGACCCGGATCCTCGCCCAGTTCGGCGGTCTCCTCGGGTGTCAACCGGGCCAGCCGGCGGGTCAGGTCCATGGTGGTGACCGGCTCCGCGCTGAACCTGGTCCACCGGCTCAGCCGGCCGCCTTCGACGGCGACGACGACGTCGGCGATGTCGCCGTTGACCACGTAGTCCGGGTCGAGCACCAGCGCCCCGATCGAGCTGCCTTCGGCCAGCGCGCCGAGTGTTTCCTCGTCGGGTTCCCCCGCCGCCAGCAGGGCGAGCTCGGCGAGCGTGGTGCCCAGCAACGGCGACGGCACCAATGCGCGACCCAACTCCTGTAGAACCGTTGCGGCATCGGCCAATTGGCCCCCGGCGCCGCCCAGCTCCTCGGGCACCACCAGGGCGGCGGCACCGACCTGCTCACACAGCAGCTGCCACAGCGACTCGTCGTAGCCGTGCTCGGATTCGATCGCCGCACGCACGGCAGCCGGACCGGCATGCTTGGCCACCAGGGCCGCCACGGTGTCGGCCAGCATCGCCCGCTCTTCAGACATGGCGCCGCTCCTCCTCATTGCTTCGCGCTGCGTCGTCGCCGGCGGTATCGGACGTCATAGCGCCTCCAGTACTCGGCGTCGGTGCGATTCCGGGGTACCCCAGGCGCAGCGCAGCGCCTGCACCCGCAGTAACAGCAGCGACAGGTCGTGTTCCTGGGTGAAACCGATCGCTCCATGAGTTTGCAACGCGGAGCGTGCGGCCAGCAGCCCGGCCTCTCCGGCGGCGACCTTGGCCGCACTGACATCGCGCGGTGCCATCGTCACCGCCGCCCCGTACACCAGGGGCCGGGCCAACTCGATCGCGATGTGTACATCGGCGAGCTTGTGCTTGATCGCCTGGTAGGAGCCGATCACCCGGCCGAACTGGGAACGTTGCTTGGCGTAGTCGACGCTGCCGGCCAGCAACGCTTCGGCCGCGCCCACCAGTTGCGCAGCGGTGGCCAGCACGCCGAACTGGTAGGCGCGCTGGATGTCTGCCTGCCAGGGGTCGCCGGTCGCGGTCACGTCGTACAGATGGCGACTGGGGTCGACAGACTCGTGGCGGTCGCCTGCTTCGGCTTCCCGCACCCCATCGGGCCCCACCGACAACACCAGGCCCGCGGTATCGGCGTCGACGGCGCGCGGCACGTCCGGCGGCAACGCCACCGTGGCGATCAGCTCACCGGCGGCCAGCTCGCCGCACCGCTCGTCGTCGGCAAGCAATATCGGTGCGACGGCAATGGATTCGGTGACCGGGCCGGGCACGCACCAATAGCCGAGCCGCTCGCACGCGACCACCAGGTCCACCGGTGCGGCGTCGATACCGTCGAACTTCTCGGGCACCAGCAGCGCGGTGGCGCCGAGGTTGGCCAGTTGCTGCCACACCTTGCGGCCGGGTGCGGCGTCGCCGGCCGACCAGGCCCGCACCGCGCCGGGCAGATCCGCGGCACCCAGGGCTGCGTCGATGCTGGCAGCGAAATCGCGCTGCTGATCGTCGAGTGCGAAGTCCATATCGCTTCTACCCCTTCTTCTCTCGGGGCAGTCCGAGCAGCCGTTCCGAAATGATATTGCGCTGAATCTCGTTGGTGCCGGCGTAGATCGGGCCGCCGAGCGCGAACAGCAGCCCCTCGGTCCACGGGCCGGCCAATTCACCGTCGGCGCCCCGGATGTCGAGCGCGGTCTGATGCAGCTGCACATCCAGATCCGACCAGAACACCTTGGTCACCGAGGATTCCGCGCCGAGCTCGCCGCCGCCGGCCAGCCTGGTTACCGTCCCGAATGTCTGCAGCCGGTAGGCCTGTGCCTTGATCCAGCCGTCGGCGACGCGGTCGGCGAACTCGGGGGGCGAACCGTTGTCCCGCCACAGCTGCACCAGTCGTTCGGCCGCGGCCAGGAAGCGGGCCGGGCTGCGCAGCGACATGCCGCGCTCGTTGCTCGAGGTGCTCATCGCCGCGCGCCAGCCGTCGTGCGGAGTGCCGATCACGTCCTGGTCGGGCACGAAGACGTCGTCGAGGAAGATCTCACCGAACCCGGTGTCGCCGCCGAGTTGGACGATGGGGCGCACCGTGATGCCGTCGGCTTTCAGGTCGAACATGAAGTACGTGAGCCCGTTATGGCGTTGCGAGCCGGGGTCGGAGCGGAACAACCCGAATCCCATGTCGGCGAACGGCGCTCGTGAACTCCAGATCTTCTGCCCGTTGAGCAGCCAGCCGCCGTCGGTCTTGGTTGCGGTGGACCGCAGCGATGCCAGATCGCTGCCGGACTCCGGCTCCGACCACGCTTGTGCCCAGATCTGTTCCCCGCTGGCCATTTTCGGAAGAATACGGTCCAGTTGTTCCTCGGTGCCGTGCGAGAACAGGGTCGGCGCCAGCATCGAGGTGCCGTTGGCGCTGGCCCGCCCCGGTGCGCCGGCGCGGAAATATTCCTCTTCGTAGACCACCCAGTGCAGCAGCGGCGACTCCCGGCCGCCGTACTTCTTCGGCCAGGTGATCACCGACAGGCCGGCGTCGAACAGCACCTTGTCCCAAACGCGGTGCTGGGCGAAGCCTTCGGCGTTGTCGTACGACTTGGTGGGAATCGAGTCCCGGTGGGCAGTGAGGAACTCGCGTACCTCGGCCGCAAAGGCCAATGTTTCTTCGTCGAAGTTCAGATCCAATTCAAGCCAACTCTCGCAGTTGTGGTTTGAGCACCTTGCCGCCCGGATTGCGCGGCAACGCGTCGACGAACCGTACCGATCGCGGTGTCTTGAAGTTCGCCAGATGTTCACGGGTGTAGGCGATCACCGCTGCCTCGTCGAGATCAGCGCCGGGCCGGGTCACCACGAACGCGCGGCCCACCTCACCGAGGCGCTCGTCGGGAACCCCGATCACCGCGGCGTCGGCCACGCCGTCGAGTCGCATCAGCACCTGTTCGATCTCGGCCGGATAGACGTTGAACCCGCCGCAGATGTACATGTCCTTGAGTCGGTCGGTGATCCGCAGGTTTCCGGCGTCGTCGATGACGCCGATGTCCCCGGTGTGCAGCCAGCCGTCGGAATCGATGGCGGCCGCGGTCGCCTCCGGGTCGTCGAGATAGCCCAGCATCACGTTCGGGCCGCGCAACAGGACTTCACCCGAATCGTCAATGCGCAGTTCGAAATCGGCGAACGGGCGGCCGCAGGTAGTGGCCACCGTCACCGCGTCGTCCTCGGGGCGGCAGGCGGTGCCCATGCCGTTGGCTTCGGTCAGACCGTAGGCGGTCAGAACGATGTCGATGTCGAGTTCGGACTGCATGCGCTCCACCAGCACCACCGGAACCGTGGCCGCCCCGGTCACCGCGAACCGCAGCGAACTGAGGTCGTAGTCGCCGCGGGCGGGGTGGTCCAGCAGCGTCTGGTAAATGGTGGGCGGGCCGGGCAGCACGGTGATGCGGTGCTGCTCGATGGCCTGCAGGGTGCGCAACGGGTCGAACGTCAGGTGCGGGATCAGCGTCGCGCCGGTCTGCAGGCAGGCCAGGATGCCGGCCTTGTAGCCGAAGTTGTGGAAGAACGGGTTGATGCACAGGTAGCGGTCGGCGCTGGTGATCTTCCCGTTGGCCGCCCACGCGGCGGAGGCGCTCAGCGACTGGCGGTGCGCGCACAACACGCCTTTGCTGCGGCCGGTGGTGCCGGAGGTGAACAGGATGTCGCTGACGTCCTCGGGGCTGACGGCGGCGGCGCGCGAGCGTGCGGTCGCGGCGGCTTGCGCGTCGTCGCCGCGGGAGACGTACTGCGCCCAGGTTCCGTCGTCTTCGTCGATCGGGATGCGCACGATGTGACGCAGCGCGGGCAGCGCACCAAGGTCCAGGTCGGCCGCGCGATCAACACCGAGGAACCGGCCGGCGGCAAACAGCACCGGCGCGTGCGTGCGGGCCAGGATGTCGGAGGCCTCCTCGGCGGTGTAGCGGGTGTTCAGCGGAACCATGGCCGCTCCGGCGTGGTGGATGGCCAGGCACGCGATCACCCAATGCCAGGTGTTCGGCGACCAGATGGCCACCCGGTCGTTCGGTTCGACGCCGAGCGCGACCAGGGCGGCCGCGGCGCGATGGACCTCGTCGCGCAGGGCGGTGGTGGTGAAGCTGCGGTCGTCGGTGATCAGCGCGTCGTGGTCGGGGTAGGAGCGCGCGAGACGATCCAGCGCCGCGGGAATGGTGCGGGGGACGCCGGTCACGGGGATGCTCCTTCTGGGCCCGGCCGAGCCGGACCGGGCGAACAAAGCAAGTGCTTGGTAGGTTAGCCTACAGGTTATGCAGGACGTCGAAGAGTTCCGGTCGGAGGTCCGCGATTGGCTCGCGGACAATCTGGTCGGCGAATTCGCAGCACTCAAGGGTCTCGGTGGCCCGGGGCGCGAGCACGAGGCGTTCGAGGAACGCCGGGCCTGGAATCAACATCTGGCCGCTGCGGGGCTGACGTGCCTGGGTTGGCCGGTCGAGCACGGCGGTCGCGGGCTGTCCACCGCGCACCGGGTGGCGTTCTACGAGGAGTACGCCAAGGCCGACGCCCCGGACAAGGTCAACCACTTCGGTGAGGAGCTGCTGGGGCCCACCCTGATCGCGTTCGGCACCCCGGAGCAACAGCAGCGGTTCCTGCCGCGGATTCTCGACGTCACCGAATTGTGGTGTCAGGGCTATTCCGAGCCCGGCGCGGGCAGCGACCTGGCCAACGTCGCCACCACCGCCGAACTCGACGGCGACCAGTGGGTGATCAACGGCCAGAAGGTGTGGACGTCGCTGGCACATCTGTCGCAGTGGTGTTTCGTGGTGGCGCGCACCGAGAAAGGTTCCAAGCGGCACGCCGGGTTGTCGTATCTGCTTGTGCCACTTGACCAGCCGGGCGTGCAGGTGCGCCCGATCATCCAGATCACCGGGACCGCGGAATTCAACGAGGTGTTCTTCGACGACGCGCGCACCGACGCCTCGCTGGTGGTCGGCCAGCCCGGCGACGGGTGGCGGGTGGCGATGGGGACGTTGACGTTCGAACGTGGGGTCTCCACGCTGGGCCAGCAGATCGTGTATGCCCGTGAGCTTTCCAACCTCATCGACCTCGCGCGGCGCACCGGCGCGATCGACGACCCGTTCATCCGGGAGCGGTTGACCCGGGCGTGGACCGGTCTTCAGGCGATGCGCTCGTACGCGCTGGCCACCATGGATGTCGAGCAACCGGGCCAGGACAACGTGTCGAAGTTGTTGTGGGCCAACTGGCATCGCAGCCTGGGCGAGCTGGCCATGGACGTCATCGGCAAGCCGGGGCTGACGCTGACCGACGGCGAGTTCGACGAATGGCAACGCCTGTACCTGTTCACCCGTGCCGACACCATCTACGGCGGCTCCAACGAAATTCAGCGCAACATCATCGCCGAGCGGGTGCTCGGCCTGCCCAGGGAGGTAAAAGGGTGAGCTTGTCCGAGGCGCCGAAAGAGATTGCCGGACACGGCCTGTTGGACGGCAAGGTGGTGGTGGTGACCGCGGCCGCGGGAACCGGTATCGGTTCGTCGACTGCCCGCCGTGCCCTGGTGGAAGGGGCCGACGTGCTGGTCTCCGATCACCACGAACGACGGTTGGGTGAGACCGCCGCGGAATTGGCTTCGCTGGGACTGGGCCGGGTGGAGCACGTGGTGTGCGACGTGGCATCCACCGCCCAGGTCGACGCGTTGATCTCCACGGCGACAGCGCGTTTCGGGCGCCTGGACGTGTTGGTCAACAACGCCGGGTTGGGTGGGCAGACGCCAGTGGCAGACATGACCGACGAGGAGTGGGACCGGGTGCTGGACGTCTCGCTGACGTCGGTGTTCCGTGCCACCCGGGCGGCGTTGCGATACTTCCGGGACGCCGATCACGGCGGGGTGATCGTCAACAACGCCAGCGTGCTGGGCTGGCGGGCGCAGCACTCGCAATCGCACTACGCCGCGGCCAAGGCCGGCGTCATGGCGTTAACCCGTTGCAGCGCAATCGAAGCCGCGGAATATGGGGTGCGCATCAACGCGGTGTCACCCAGCATTGCGCGGCACAAATTCCTGGACAAGACGTCGTCGTCTGAACTGCTGGACCGGCTCTCGGCCGGTGAGGCGTTCGGCCGTGCCGCCGAGCCGTGGGAGGTGGCGGCCACCATAGCTTTTCTGGCCAGTGACTACTCGAGTTACCTGACCGGAGAGGTGATCTCGGTTTCCAGCCAGCACCCCTGAGCTTTTGTGGTTGGCGGCGCAATCTAGCGACGGTTAATCGGCGTGTCGCGTCGTCGATTTCACACTCGGTGGGCCGATCAGCCGGTCACGAGTTTGAGTAACTGGGTGATGCTGAACAACCCTGACAGGCCGGTGCCGAAGTTCAACACACCGGTGTTGTAGCCGCTGATCACACCGCTCGGGGCAGTCTGGATTGGGCCGGTGATGCCGGTGTTGAAGAAGCCCGTCACGTAGCCGTTCTGCGATGAACCGCCGCTGGCGCTGTTGAAGAAGCCCGAAGCATAGGCGTTCCCGTTGCCACTGAGGTGGGTGTTGATGCCCGAGACGTAGGAACCGCTGTTGAAGAAGCCTGAGGTGGTGGTGCCGCTGACGTTGGTGGCGGAGCCGAGGCCCGTGTTGAAGTTGCCGGAATTCCAGTAGCCGGTGTTGATGCTGCCCGAGTTCCCCCCGAACGTGTTTGCGGTCCCGGAGTTGTCCATGCCGGTGTTCAACCCTCCGGCGTTTCCGATGCCGGTGTTGAAGCTGCCCCCGTTCCCGATGCCGGTATTCAGTTGACCGGCGTTGCCGAACCCGAAGTTTCCCTGGCCTGAATTTCCCAGACCGATATTGCCGAGGCCCGTGTTGCCGATGCCGAAGCTCTGGATCTTGCCGATGTCGGCGGGGTTGGCGACGTGGGCACCCGAGCTGAAGAGGCCGACGTTGCCGTCGCCGGAGTTGAAGAACCCGATGTTGTTGGTGCCGGAATTGCCGAAGCCGATGTTGCCGGTGCCGGAGTTCAGGCCGGTGAAGTGGAAGGTGCCGTTCGTCCGGTCGTAATAGGCGTTGCCGATGCCGGTCAGGTTGTTGCCGGTGAGTCCGAAGCCCACGTTGTTGTTGCCGGTATTTCCAGCACCCTGGTTTCCGGTGCCGGAGTTGGCCAGTCCCATGTTGTTGTTTCCGGCGTTGGCCAGGCCGACGTTGCCCCCGACGCTACCGACGTTGCCCAGGCCGATGTTCTTGTCGCCGAGGTTGCCCAGGCCGTAATTCCCGTTGCCGATATTTCCGCTGCCGACATTGTTGCTGCCGTGGTTGCCACCGCCGAAGTTGGAGTTGCCGGTGTTTCCATTACCGATGTTGCTGTCACCGGTGTTGCCACCACCGAAGTTGCCGCCACCCTTATTGCCTACACCGATGTTGGGGCTGGTGGATGCTGCTGCACCGCTGAGGATTTGGCCGATGCCGGGCAGGTTCTGCAGGGTGGTTTGCCAGGAGGAGAGTTGTGCGGCTGCCGCGGAGGCGCCCGCATGGTAGTTGGCCAGCGCGGTCACGTCGGCGGCCCAGAAGTCGTTGTAGAGGCCTTCCAGCGACGCGATGAGGTGGCTGTTGAGGCCGAAGAGGTTGGTGCGGGCGGCCAGCACGAATGCGTTGCGGTTGGCCAGGACTTCCAGCGGGTGGATGGTGGCGGCCTGGGCTTGTTCGAAGGCCGCGACCACGGCGTTGGCGCCCCGGGATGCGTTGTGCGCCTGCTGGGCTGCGGCTTGCAGGAACGCCGAATAGGGTGCGGCCGCCCGCGTCATGGCCAGCGAGGCGGGGCCTTGCCAGGCTTGGCCGGCCAGGTTGGCCGTTACCGAGGCGAAGGACTGCGCGGCGGTCTCGAGTTCTTCACCGAGCCCGGTCCAGGATGCGGCGGCGGCCAACATGGGGGCTGGTCCCGCGCCGTTGAACATTCGCCACGAATTGACTTCCGGTGGGAATCCGAAAAAGCTCATTGCGCTGACCTCCATTACCCGCCAACCGAGACCCGACGCAGAGAACATACGGCGCTGGGGCGGAGTTGGTATGCGGTTTCGCGGAATTTGCTCTGCCAGCGGCCGAAGTGAGCAAAATGCGTAGCTCAATCCCGAGACCGAAGTTCGCCCGGTCGGAATTCCGGAATCCGATGTCGCTCGAGTTTCCGATGCCGAAGCCGCGGATCCTGCTGACGTCGGCGACATTCGTCAGGACAAGCCCCAGTTGGAATACCTCGTCGCGCGCTCGGCAGGTCTGCGGTGATCAACATCAACCCGACCCGTGGAACCTCGTGGGACTGAACTGAGGCCGGCGAACGAGGCTGCAGACCGTCCGTGAATTCCGGTGAGCAATTGCTCCGTGCAGGTGACTTACGATTACCTGCGAGCTCACGATGTGGCGTGCCCATCGGTAGCCGTCCAACGGGGGAATTCGATGGTCAGTTAAAGCTTCGGTAGGAGGGGTTGTCCGTGAACTATGGGCCGGGTCCGCATCCGTGGGGCCAACCTCCCAATCCGGCTGACGACGCCACCCAAGCCGCTTGGTTGCCACCGGGGCCACCGGCGCCACCGGGGCCACCGGCGCCACCGTCGGGCTGGCCTGCGCAGGGAAATTCGGCGCCCGGTTACCAGGCGTGGCCGTCGGGCCCTCCGATGGGCGGCCAATTCGGGCCCCCGCCGGGCCCGCCGGGGCAACGCAGCCGCAAGCCCCTGATCATCGGCCTGAGCGTCGCGGCCGTCGTCGTCATCGTGATCGTCGTCGTCGTGGCGGTGATCGCGCTCACCGGCAGCAGCAAATCGGGCAGCGCGGGCGACGCCGTCCGGGGTTACCTCGAAGCGCTCGCCAAGGGTGATGCGGCCGCGGCGTTGAGTTACAGCGACGACCAGCCCGGGTCGAGGGATTTGCTCACCGACGACATCCTCAAGAAGCAGATCGCTCGGTGGCCGATTAGCGACATCAGGATCCTCAGCGACAGCGGGGCGTTCTCCTACGGACAGGTGCACGTCTCGGCCAAATTCGGTGACAACGTCTCCGACGTCACGCTGTCGGTGAAGAAGTCCGGCAAGGATTGGAAGCTGGAACACAGTGCGATCAAGGTGGACCCGTCGACCGTGTCCGAAAACAAGGCCCGGGATACCTTGACGTTCTTCGGAAGTTCGGTCGGCAGGTCGCCGACGTATGTGTTCCCCGGCTACGTCGAAGTGGGTAGCGACAACGCGAACGTGGCGGTCAAGCTGAAAAAGCCATTCCTGCTCGACAGCCTCTCCGGCGGTGGCTATTTCAACGACATGGACTACTCGCTGAGCGACAACGGACAGTCGGCGATCATGTCGGGAATCTCGGCGAGCCTGGCCGCCTGCACCAGGTCCAACCAGTTGGCGCCGCCCAACTGCCCGCAACGGGCCCGCGACCCGGAGATCGTCGACGGCACTGTGGCCTGGGGTCAACCGGATTTGAGTGGGTTGAAGGTCTCCTTCTTCGACCCGTACCAGCTGGAGGTCCGGGTGATGGGCGAAGTGGTGTTCCCGCTCAGCGCCCAGACGAAATCCGGCGGAACCAAGACGGGTCAGGTCCGCGCCTTCGTGGGTGCTAAGGCCGACGTCTCCCAGACCCCGCCAGTGGTGACGTTGACCTGACGCCCGCTCTGCGGAGCGGGTGCCGCACCCGCTGGCCGAGCAAGCGCTTGGTTGATACGCTGATTCGGTGGAACGGGTGGCCGGTCAGGCGAACAGCCGCCGCGACGAGTTGTTGGAGCTCGCCGCGGTGATGTTCGCCGAGCGTGGCCTGCGCGCCACCACCGTGCGCGACATTGCCGACGGCGCCGGCATCCTGTCCGGCAGCCTCTACCACCATTTCGCCTCCAAGGAGGAGATGGTCGACGAACTGCTGCGCGGCTTCCTGGACTGGCTATTCACCAGGTACCGCGAGATCGTCGACAGCGAACCCAACCCGCTGGAACGGCTCAAGGGCCTGTTCATGGCGTCGTTCGAGGCTATCGAGCATCGGCATGCACAAGTCGTCATCTACCAGGACGAAGCCCAGCGACTGTCCTCGCAACCGCGGTTCTCCTACCTCGAGGAACGCAACAAACAGCAGCGCCAGATGTGGTTGGACGTGCTGCACCAGGGCATCGAGGGCGGTTATTTTCGCACCGACCTCGATGTCGATCTGGTCTACCGCTTCATCCGTGACACCACCTGGGTGTCGGTGCGCTGGTATCAACCCGGCGGACCGCTCACCGCCCAACAGGTGGGCCAGAAATACCTCGCCATAGTCCTGGGCGGAATCCAGAAAGAAGGAGTCTGAAAATGCCGGAAGCGTACGTCATCGACGCTGTGCGTACCGCGGTTGGCAAGCGCGGTGGCGCGCTGGCCGGAGTCCACCCCGTGGACCTGGGCGCGCTGGGATGGCGTGGACTGTTCGACCGCAACGACGTCGACCCGGGCGCGGTCGACGACGTGATCGCCGGCTGCGTCGACGCCATCGGCGGTCAGGCCGGCAACATCGCCCGGCTGTCCTGGCTGGCCGCGGGCTATCCCGAAGAGGTGCCCGGCGTCACCGTGGACCGCCAATGCGGCTCCAGTCAACAGGCGATTTCCTTTGGCGCACAAGCGATCATGTCCGGGACCGCCGACCTGATCGTGGCTGGCGGCATGCAGAACATGAGCCAGATCCCGATCTCGTCGGCGATGATCGTCGGCGAACAATTCGGATTCACTTCGCCCACAAACGAATCCAAGCAGTGGCTGCACCGCTACGGCGATCAGGAGATCTCTCAGTTTCGCGGCTCGGAGCTGATCGCCGAGAAGTGGAACCTGTCCCGCGAAGAGATGGAACAGTACGCGCTGACCAGTCATGAGCGTGCCTTCGCCGCAATCCGCGGCGGCAACTTCGACAACGAAATCCTCACGGTAGAAACGGAAACCGGTCCGTTCCGGATCGACGAAGGACCCCGCGAGTCGTCGCTGGAGAAGATGGCCGGGCTCAAGACCCTGGTCGAAGGCGGTCGGTTGACGGCGGCGATGGCCAGCCAGATCTCCGACGGCGCCTCGGCGGTGCTGCTGGCTTCCGAGCAGGCCGTCAAGGATCACGGGCTGACTCCGCGCGCTCGCATCCACCACATCAGCACCCGGGGCGCCGACCCGGTGTTCATGCTCACCGGTCCCATTCCGGCCACCCGCTACGCGCTGGAGAAGACCGGGCTCTCCATCGACGACATCGACACCGTGGAGATCAACGAGGCGTTCGCGCCGGTGGTGATGGCCTGGCTCAAGGAGATCAAGGCCGACCCGGAGAAGGTCAACCCCAGCGGCGGCGCAATCGCACTGGGCCACCCGTTGGGTGCCACTGGCGCAAAGCTTTTCACTACGATGCTCAACACGTTGGAGCGCACCGGCGGCCGCTACGGTCTGCAGACGATGTGTGAGGGCGGCGGCACCGCCAACGTCACCATCATCGAGCGACTCTAGTTCGCTTTCCCGCCGGGCGTGCATCCGACGATGCCCTGTCGTTCGCACCGTTGGACGATCCGCAGCAGCGTAAACGGGACATCGACCGGTACCGCGCGCCGGTTTACCGTATTCCGGCGATGATGTCGTCGACGGTCCGCCGCGCCAGCGCCTCGACGTCGCGGCGGCCCGCGTTCTTGAGCGGTCCGCGCAGCGCCAGTTCGGCGAACCCGTGCACTGCCGACCAGCACGGCCACTCCGCGCCCGCACGGCGTTTCGCCGAGAGCTGACCGGACTCCACCATTGCGTCCAGCGCCTCGACCAATGCCAGATACGGCGGTGCGCCAGCCGTCTCGCCGGCACCGGCGCCGAAGAATGCCACCGCGAACCATCCCGGTTCGTCAAGCGCGAATTTGATGTAGCCCAACCCGACGGCGCTCAGTTGAAGCTCCGAACCGTGTCTGCGCGCCATCCGCGCCGCCATCTGATGCTGGATCGCCGACGCAACCGCACTCAGCAGAGCTTCCCGGTCGGCGAAGTGGCGGTAGGCGGCGTTGGGTGAAACGCCCACTCGCCGAGTCGCTTCCCGGATCGTCAACGCCTCCGGTCCGCCGGTCCGAGTCAGCGCCAAGCCGGCGTCGATCAACGCCGTCCGCAGATCGCCGTGGTGGTAGCCGGTCTTCGCGGTGGCCAACTCTTGACCCTTCCCGACGTAGAAGTGTACGGTGTGAACATTACCATGTGTACGCCGTGAACATTTGAATTGGAGGGGGATTGTGTTGCGCACAGCAGCTTTGCCGCCCGTTGTGGACCAGCGGACCTGGGAACGGGAACTGCAGGCGCTGCGAGTCCGGGAGAAGGCCGCCACTCGTGAACTCGACGCGATCGCCGCGCAGCGGCGCCGGCTGCCGATGGTCGCAATGCCCGAATACACCCTGGAAGGCGAGGACGGACCGGTGCGGCTGGTCGACATCTTCGACGGTAAGTCGCAGCTGATCGTCTACCACCACATGTGGTTTGCCGGCCAGGAGTGGCAGTGCCCCGGATGCACCGGCCTCACGTCGCAATACACCCGGCTGGAGTTCCTGGACAACTGGGACGCCCGTTTCGTCGTCGTCACCCAGGGGCCGATCGACGAAGCGCTGGCCTACAAGGCGCGGGTGGGTAACCAGATGACCTGGTACTCCACCGCCAACAGCCCGTTCGGCGCCGACGTCGATGCCCCGGCGGGCGGCGGATTCGGCGTGAATGTCTTTCTGCGCGCAGGGGATAACGTCTACCGGACCTGGCACACCAACGGCCGCGGCACCGAGCTGATGCAACACGTCTTCGGCCTGCTCGACCTCCTCCCCTATGGCCGTCAGGAGGAGTGGCAGGACTCGCCGGACGGCTGGCCGCAGTCACCGACCTTCAGTCGCTGGGGGAGCTCGCAGGACATCGCACGTGCTTACGGAAAGGATGCCCGATGACGACTGGTCTGCAGGGAATCAACCTGGTCTGTGTGCCGACAATCGAACAGGACAAGGCGGTCGCGTTCTACGAGTCGCTCGGGTTCGAGAAGCGCACCGACACGCCGTTTCACGGTGGCCAGCGGTGGATCGAGGTGTACCTGCCGGGTGGAACGACTGGCATCGCGCTCGCGCCGCCGCCGCCGGACAGCGGGCCGGTGCAGCCGACGGTCACCGGAATCACCTTGAACACCAACGACATCGACGCCACCCACGCGGCGATGAAAGAGCTCGGTGTCGATATCGACCCCCAGGTCTCGCGAATGGGCGAGCCGGTTCCGCCGCTGTTCTGGTTCCGCGACCCGACCGGGCACACCCTGATGGTCGTCGAGGCTTGACTACTCGATGTAAGCCGACGCGGCCTGCAGGTGCTTGACGGCGTCGGCGACGATGGACTCGATCAACTCGGCGCACGACGGCAGGTCGTCGAGGATGCCGGCCACCTGGCCCGACGCCAGCACCCCGGCCTCGGTATTGCCCTCGACCAGGCCGGCTTTGAGCAGCATCGGGGTGTTGGCCGCCATCACCACCTGCGACCAGGTCAGTTCTTTACCGTGCCGCATGGCCAGGCCGTCCTGGATCATCGATCGCCACGTCATCCCCGACATGTGCTTGAACTTGCCGGCGTTGCGCACTGCGGCGGTCAAACCCCTGATCGGCGAGCCACTTTCCAGCTTCTCCACCAAGCCGGTACGCAACACGCGGTGCGGCATGCCGTCCACCCGGGTGGTCACCACCGTGCCGTCCAGCGCGGAATCCAAATAACGGCGCTTGACGGCGTCGGGCACGGTGGAGTCCGAAGTGAGCAGGAAGCGGGTCCCCATCGCCACCCCGGCCGCGCCATAGGACAAAGCGGCGGCCAGGCCGCGGCCGTCGAAGAAGCCGCCCGCGGCGATCACCGGGATTCCGGTCCCTTGAACGGCATCCAGTACGGACGGCAGCAACAGCGTGGTCGCGACCGGGCCGGTGTGCCCGCCGCCCTCGCCGCCCTGCACGATCATCGCGTCGGCACCCCAGGCAGCGACCTTGCGGGCGTGTTTGGCCGCGCCGATCGACGGAACCACAACCGCGCCAGCCTCTTTGAGCCGGTCGATCAGCTCCTTCTTGGGAGCCAGGGCGAACGACGCCACCTTGACGCCCTCGCGGATCATCAGTTCGACGCGGTCGCCGGCGTCGGCGGCGTCCGCGCGGATGTTCACGCCGAACGGCTTGTCGGTGGCGGACTTGACCTTGCCGATGGCCGTAGCCAGTTCGTCCAGCGTCATGGTGGCCGAGGCCAGGATGCCCAGGCCGCCGGCGTTGGCCGTGGCCGACACCAGCCGCGCACCGGCCACCCAGCCCATCCCGGTCTGCACCACCGGATGCTCGATACCGACCAACTCGGTCAGCGGCGTCTTGATCCTCACTAGCGAATCTCTCTGTCGCGCAGTGCTTTCGGGTCGATTACCTCGCGGATGAGCCGCAGCTCCTCGTCGGTCGGCTGCCGGGTCTCGCCGGCTTCGTCGAGTCCGTGTATCTCGAACGACGTGGCCTCGCGGACCTCGTCGGCCGTAACCCCGGGGTGCAGGGACAGCGCCCGCATGGTTCGGCCCGGGCCGCCGAAATCGAACACGCCCAGATTCGAGATGACGCGGTAGACGTTGACGAACCGGAACGCCGGATTGTCGTGGTCGACCTTGTCGTAGCCGATGCCGCAGACGATGTCGACGGATTCGGTGAACACCCGCTTGGAGTGGTTGCCCACCCAGTAGCTGGTCGCGTGGTTGATGGTGTTGCCCGGCGAGCCGCGCAGGCCGAACATCTGCCGGGTCGGCTTCTGCAGCGGACCGAACGCCGAGATGTTCTGATTGCCATACCGGTCAACCTGATTGGCGCCCATCACGACGTGCCGCCGTCCCCAGGCCAGGGTCTCGAAAACGCGGCCGAACGGCATCCAGCCTTCGATGGCTCCCGTCTTGCCCAACGCGGGTGTGTCGGCCAGCAACTGGGCTTCACCGTCGGTCAGCAGGATGTCGGGGGAGAACGATAGCCGAGCCAACCGGGCACCGACCGCAGCCATGTTGGTCATCGGGCTCACCATGATTTCGCCTGCGTCGCGAAACAATTCAGCGCAGGCGACCGCGCAGACCTCTGCCCGGGTGCTCACTTGGCTGCCTCCTCGCCGAACTTGCGTACCGCGGCCTGGTAGTCGTCCTCACTGCCGGACAGGTAGGTAGCCACGAACTGCGCCCAGCCGTCCTCGGTCGACGCGGCCTCGGCGTAGTGTCGCTGGAACTTCTCGTCGCGGCCGTAATCCGGTGCGGCCGTGGTGAAGTGCGCTCCACCCGGAGCCTCGACGACGCCGTCGACCATCATCCGGTTGATCAGCAGTGCCTGCGGGGGCACGGACTTGACGAGTTCCTCGGTGGGCACTACCCGCTCCACCGACAGGAATCGCTTTTCGGCGGCCATCAGGTACAGGTCGTCGAAATAGGGGTCGATGCCGGTGTAGGCGGCATTACCACGGGCATCACCGATATTCAGGTGCGCGAAGGCGACATCGAGCTTCAGCGCCGGCATCGCGATCAATGTCTCGTGTCCGCCACCGGGCGCCTGGTAGGGCGAAGTGACGGTTTTCAGTTCACCTTCCCAGAAGTCGAGCACCGAGCTGCCCAGCCCGGCACGAATCGGCAAGAACGGCAACCGTTGTGCTGCCGCCTGCAGCCCGCAGCGCAGCATGCCCTCGTCCATCTCGCGGGCCTCGATGGCGCCACTGGTGCGGGCCTTGGCGAACCATGGGTCGTAGAACGGCGGCGAGTCCAGGGACACGAACCCGTAGTAGACCCGCTTGACCTTGCCGGCCGAGCACAACAGGCCCAGGTCGGGACCGCCGTAGGTGACGACGGTCAGGTCGGTGGCATCGGTGCGCAGCAGGGCGCGCACGAACGCCATCGGCTTGCGGCGCGAACCCCAACCCGCGATGCCGATGGTCATGCCGCTTTCGACGCAGGCGACGGCGTCGTCGAGAGAGGTCAGCTTGTTGCTCACTTCTTGCCCTTCTCGGTGCCGGCGAACGCGTCGCGGTGCTCATCGGCCACTCCGGCCAGGTTCAGCTCGAAGGTAAACCCTTGCTCCATGCGGTAACTCGAGTTGACCCGCTGCACGTCGATGAGGTTCAGCGCCTCTTTGGCGGCCCGGATGACCCGGGTGTCCTTGGCGGCGATGTCGCGGGCTACGCGTAGTGCGGCCTCGTCGAGCTGCTCGCGCGGAACCACCTCGTGTACCGAGCCGAAGTGGTGCAAGGTGGCTGCGTCCACGGTGGCCGCGGTGAAGAACAACCTCCGCATCATGTGCTGCGGCACCAGCCGGGACAGGTGGGTCGCCGCACCGAGCGCCCCGCGTTCCACCTCCGGCAACCCGAACGTGGCGTCGTCGGAGGCGACGATCACGTCGGCGTTGCCGACCAGACCGATGCCGCCACCCACGCAGAACCCGTTGACCGCGGCGATCACCGGCACCGCGCACTCGTACACCGCGCGGAACGCGGCGAAGCAGCCGCGGTTGGCGTCGATCAGCGCGGTGAATCCTTCGGTGCGCTGCATCTCCTTGATGTCCACGCCGGCGTTGAAGCCGCGGCCCTCGGCCCGCAGGATCACCGCGTGGGTGCTCAGGTCGGCGCCGGCCGCGGTGATGGCGTCGGCGAGTTCGAACCAGCCCTTGGACGGGATGGCGTTGACCGGTGGGTAGTCGACCGTGACCGCCACGATGCCGGGCTCGAGTGTTTTGGAGGTGATGGTCATGGCACTTCCTGGTCGGGGCCTTCGGAACTGGGGGGCAATTACCTAAGCAAGCACTTGCTTGGTACGCTAGCACAGTGACCCGATCGGACTCAGCCCCCCCGAGCACCGACGGCCTCAACTTCGGTCTGGCCGGCCGCGTGGTGCTGGTGACCGGCGGCGTCCGCGGTGTCGGCGCCGGTATCAGCGCGGTTTTCGCCGCGCAGGGCGCGACGGTGATCGCCTGTGCGCGACGGTCCGTCGAAGATTTCCCGCACGAGTTCCACAGCTGCGACGTCCGTGACGAACACGCCGTCCAGTCGCTGATCGACTCGATCGTCGAACGGCACGGCCGGCTCGACGTCGTGGTCAACAACGCCGGCGGTTCGCCCTACGTGCTGACCGCCGACTCCAGCCCCAAGTTCAACCGCAAGATCATCGAACTCAATCTGATTGGCGGCCTGCTGGTTTCGCAAT
Source organism: Mycobacterium sp. 20KCMC460 (assembly GCF_022179425.1). NCBI lineage: Bacteria > Bacillati > Actinomycetota > Actinomycetes > Mycobacteriales > Mycobacteriaceae > Mycobacterium > Mycobacterium sp. 20KCMC460. The sequence goes on along the minus strand of NZ_AP025524.1, from coordinate 6,056,867 downwards.
TCGCCAACGAAAAGATGCAAACCCAACCCAGTGGCGGGTCGATCGTGAACATCTGCAGTCTCAGTGGCCGACGGCCCAGCCCGGGCACCGCGGCGTACGGGGCGGCCAAAGCCGGCCTGGAAAGCCTCACCGAGACGCTGGCTGTCGAATGGGGACCGAAGGTCCGAGTGAACGCCTGCGTGGTCGGCATGGTCGAGACCGAGCAGGCCGACCTGTTCTACGGCGACGCCGACTCGATCGCCGCGATCTCCAAGAACGTGCCCCTGGGCCGATTGGCCAAACCGGAGGATGTCGGTTGGGCTGCAGCATTTCTGGCTTCCGACGCGGCGGCCTACATCAGCGGGGCCGCGTTGGAGGTACACGGCGGGGGCGAGCCGCCGCACTATCTGGCCACCACGAACGCGAGCGCGATCAAGTAGAGGAGACGAGGAAATATGGGTGTGGTTGACGGCCGAGTGGTCATTGTCACCGGAGCCGGCCGCGGCATCGGCCGCGCGCACGCCTTGGCCTTCGCGGCCGAGGGGGCCCGGGTGGTGGTCAACGACATCGGTGTCGGCCTGGACGGGTCCGCCGGCGAAAGCCCGGCCCAGCAGGTCGTCGACGAGATCAAAGCGGCCGGCGGCGAGGCCGTCGCCAACGGCGACGACGTCGCCGACTGGACGGGCGCGCAGAATCTGATCGACACCGCGGTGGACACCTTCGGCGGCCTGGACGTCCTGGTGAACAACGCCGGCTTCATTCGCGACCGAATGTTGGCCAACACCAGCGAAAGTGAGTGGGATGCCGTGATCCGCGTCCACCTCAAGGGACATTTCGCGACGTTGCGGCACGCGGCAGGTTACTGGCGCCGGCAGATCAAGGGCGGCACCGTCGGGCCCGACGATCTCAATGCCCGCATCATCAACACCAGTTCGGCGGCCGGACTGCAGGGCAGCGTCGGGCAGGGTAACTACTCGGCGGCCAAGGCCGGGATCGCCGCGCTGACCCTGGTCGGCGCGGCCGAACTCGGGCGCTACGGCATCACCGTGAACGCCATCGCGCCGGCCGCCCGAACCCGGATGACCGAGGCGGTGTTCGCCGAGACGATGGCCGCACCCGAGGACGGCGGGTTCGATGCGATGGCACCGGAAAACGTTTCCCCACTGGTGGTTTGGCTAGGCAGCGTCGAGTCGCGCGACGTCACCGGCAAGGTGTTCGAGGTGGAGGCGGGCCTGATCCGGGTCGCCGAGGGCTGGGCCCATGGCCCGCAGATCGACAAGGGTGCACGGTGGGAGCCCGCTGAGTTGGGGCCCGTCGTCAGCGACCTGCTGGCAAAGTCGCGCCCACCGGTGCCGGTCTACGGCGCGGGTTCCTAGCGCCCGCTCAGGATCGGCGCACCGCTTCCAGGCTCATCTCGATGAAGTCCAGTCGCCACAGCGACTGGAACAGCCCGCGGCCGAAGTTCTCGTACAGGCCCAGCTTGAAGCTGTCGGTCTCGTTACGTCCGACGGCGGCCGCGATCTCGCGAATGGTGCGCTGCCCGTTGATGTGCTGGACGTAGGGCAGTTCGGCGGCGTTGAGCGTCATGTCCCAATGCGGGCGATGGAGCTCCGCGCCGGACAGCCCGCAGCTCAGCCGCATCCGCGGCACGTAGTCCAGCGCCTCCGGCGACGAAAAGTCAATGAGGTAACTGCTTTTCGGACGGTCGGGATGGGCGGCAACGAAAAAGTGACACGAGTTGGAGGTACGCATCTTCTCCAGCAGCGACCACATCTTCCGCTCCGGCAACGCGCTCATGATCTCGTAGAACTCGGTCGCCGGCGACGACAGGCTGTTGATGTCGTGCGGGTAGTACGGCGCGTTGTGAAACCAGCGCTGGAACACCAGCCCGGCCGAGCCGAGCAGGTCGATGCAGTCCTCGGTGGTGAAGCTGCGGTCGCGGCCGTGCAGGCACGTATCGACAAGTCCCGCATCGTAATACAGGTCGGGCGCGGCGTCCCGGTAGACCAGGAACGGGTGGTTGGGGTCGAGCATGGAGATGGTCTCGTTCACCACCCGGATGCCGTCCTCGTCCTGCCGCAACCCCAGGTCGCGAAAGACCGACTGCATCAGTTCGACACCGATGCGGCCGTACCGCGCATAGAGCATCAGGCCGACGGCGCCACCAGGCCGCAGGCAATCAGCCAGAGCCTTCATGCCCAGCGGGGGATCGGCCAGATGATGCAGCACGCCGGTGGACATGATCAGGTCGAAATCCAGGCCCAGCGTCGACACCTCTTCGATGGGGAGCCGATGCAGTTCCAGGTTCGACAGCCCGTGCCGGTCCTTGAGGTATTGCTCGTGATCCAGCGACCGCTGGCTGACGTCGATCGCCACCACCCGGGCGGCGCGGTTGTTGTAGGCGATGATCGCCGCCTGATTGCTACCGCAACCCGCGATCAGGATGTCCAGGTCGGGTTTGTACTCGCGGTCGGGCCAGAACTGCAGGTAGGCGTGGCTGGGGTCGAACCATTGCCAGCCGTCGACCAGCCATTCGCCGATGTCCTGGATCGGTTCGGGGTAGGTCCACTTTTCGTACTGGTTGGAGACGACGTCGTTCAGCCGATCGGTCATAGCTGCTAAGGGTCGCAGATGACGATCGGAATCTTGCGATCGGTCCAGGACTGGTAGTCCTCGAACGCCGGGTACATCTGCACCAGCTGTGGCCAGTACCGGTCGCGCTCGGCGTCGGTGGCGTCGCGTGCGGTCAGATCCAGCACTTCCTGCTTGATCTGCACCTTGACCGCGGGGTTGGCCTTCAGGTTGAGATACCACATCGGGTTCTTGTCGGAGCCGCCGCGCGAGGCCACCAGGATCACCCGGTCGCCGTCGCGCAGAAAGAGCAGCGGGCTGACCCGGGGCTCACCGGTCTTGCGGCCGGTGGTGGTCAGCAGCGCCACCGGGCTCTTCTGGAACGTGCTGCCCATGCCCTCCCCGCCGTTGCGGCGGTACATCCAGGTGTTCGCCCGCGCCATCCACTTCATGAAGTGGTCGGTGAACGGCGAATTCAGAAACCGCGGACGGGATTTCGGCATCACCACTCCTTTGTCGTCGGAATCCTGGGTCAGGCGCCCGGCCCGGCCCGCTCGCGGCAGCTGGATCCGCGGATCAGAGACGTTCGATGATGGTCCCGGTCGACAGCGCGCCGCCGGCGCACATGGTGATCAGCGCGGTGCTTTGGTCGGTGCGCTCCAGCTCGTGCAGGGCGGTGGTGATCAGCCGACTGCCGGTGCTGCCCACCGGGTGTCCCAGCGCGATCGCGCCGCCGTTGACGTTCACCCGGTCCATGTCGGGCTCGTGCACCCGCGCCCAGGACAGCACCACCGACGCGAACGCCTCGTTGATCTCGACGATGTCGATGTCGCCCATCTTCATCCCGGCCTTTTCCAGCACCCTGGCCGTCGACTGCACGGGGCCGTCGAGGTGGTAGTAGGGCTCGGCGCCGACATTGGCCTGGGCGACGATCCGGGCCCGCGGCCGCAGACCCAAAGCCTTGGCCTTGTCCTCGTCCATCCACAGCACCGCAGCCGCGCCGTCGGAGATCTGTGAGGACGTGCCCGCGGTGTGGATGCCGCCCTCCAGCACCGGCTTGAGCTGGCTGAGGCCTTCGAGGGTGGTGTCGCGCAAGCCCTGGTCACGGGTGACCGGGGCGCGTTCGGCGGTCGGCTGCTTGTTCTCGTCGAGCACCGGGGCCTCGATCGGCGAGATCTCCCGGTCGAACCGGCCCTCCGCCCAGGCTTGCTTGGCCTTGCGCTGCGAATCGAAACCGAACTGGTCGATGTCCTCGCGGGTGATGCCGCGCCGCTTGGCGATCCGCTCGGCAGCGGTGAACTGATCCGGCAGGTCGATGTCCCAGGACGCGGGCCGCAGAATCCCGCGGTCCGGCCCGGCGTTGGCGCCCAGGCCCACCCGGCTCATCGCCTCTATGCCGCACGCGATGCCGATGTCGATGGCACCCGCGGCGATCAGCCCGGCCACCAGGTGGTTGGCCTGCTGGGCGCTGCCGCACTGGCAGTCCACCGTGGTGGCGCCGACATGGTCGGGCAGCCCGGCCACCAACCAGGACACCCGGGTGATGTTGTTGGACTGCTCGCCGAACTGCGTCACGCAGCCGCCGATGAGTTGTTCGACGTCGCCCGCGTCGATGCCGGCCCTCTCCACAACCGCCTTCTGGACAGCCCCGAGCAGTTCGGTGGCGTGCAGCCCTGACAGCCATCCCATGCGCTTGCCGATCGGGCTACGGGTGGCTTCGACGATTACCGGGTTACCCATGAGGTCAGGCTAGAACACGTTTCATTACTATGACAAGCGAGGATGCCTTAGCGCCTTTTGTCTGCGGTAGAGGCATGTTTTACTGACACTAGACCACGTCGCAATTTAGGAGATCACCCTAATGGCACCCCCGAATATTCCGGCCGACTACGACTTTCTCGACCCCGACATCAACCTGGCCGGTCTCCCCGTCGAGGAGCTCGCGCAGCTCCGCAAATCCGAGCCGATCCACTGGGTCGACGTGCCCGACGGCTGCGGAGGTTTCGGGGACCACGGCTACTGGCTGCTCACCAAGCACGCCGACGTCAAGGAAGTGTCGCGCCGCAGCGACGACTTCTCCAGCTGGGAGAACGGCGCGATACCGACCTGGCCCAAAGAGATGACCCGCGAGAACGTCGAGTTGCAGCGCAACGTGATGCTCAACATGGATGCCCCGCACCACACCCGGCTGCGCAAGATCATCTCCCGCGGCTTCACCCCGCGCGCGATCGGCCGGCTGGAGGACGAACTCAACCAGCGCGCCCAGAACATCGCCAAGACCGCCGCCGCCGCGGGTGCCGGCGACTTCGTCGAGCAGGTTTCTTGCGAGCTGCCGCTGCAGGCGATCGCCGGCCTGCTGGGCGTGCCGCAGGACGACCGCGACAAGCTGTTCCGCTGGTCCAACGAGATGACCGGCGGCGAGGACCCCGAATACGCCGACATCGATCCCGCGCAGTCCTCGCTGGAACTGATCACCTACGCCATGGCGATGGCCGAGGAGCGGACGAAAAACCCGACCGAGGACATCGTCACCGCCTTGATCCAGGCCGACATCGACGGGGAGAAGCTCTCCGACGACGAATTCGGCTTCTTCGTCATCATGCTCGCCGTCGCGGGCAACGAGACCACCCGCAACTCGATCACCCACGGCATGATCGCCTTCGCGAACAACCCGGACCAGTGGGAGCTGTACAAGAAGGAACGCCCGTCCACCACGGCCGACGAGATCGTCCGCTGGGCGACGCCGGTCAGCGCCTTCCAGCGCACCGCCAACAAGGACATCGAGCTGGGCGGCGTGCTGATCAAAAAGGGCCAGCGGGTGGTGATGTCTTACCGCTCAGCCAATTTCGACGAGGACGTCTTCGTCGACCCGTACTCGTTCAACATCCTGCGCGACCCCAACCCGCACGTCGGTTTCGGTGGCACCGGCGCGCACTACTGCATCGGCGCCAACCTGGCCCGGATGACGATCAACCTGATCTTCAACGCCGTTGCCGACCACATGCCGGATCTGACGCCGCTCTCGGAGCCGGAGCGGTTGCGGTCGGGGTGGCTCAACGGCATCAAGCACTGGCAGGTCGACTACGCGGGCAACGCGTCGGTGACGTCCTGATGGACTTCGAACTCACCGCGACGCAGCAAGCCGTCGCCGACGTCGTCACGTCCGTGCTGGAGCGCGAGCTGACCTGGACGGCGTTGGTCGACGGGGGAGTGACGGCACTGCCGGTACCTGAGCGCCTCGGCGGCGACGGGGTGGGCCTGCCCGAGGTGGGCACCGTGTTGACCGAGGTAGGCCGGCATGGCGCGATCACCCCCGCCCTGGCGACGCTGGGTTTCGGGATGTTGCCGCTGCTGGACCTGGCGTCCGAGGAGCAGCAGGACCGGTTCCTGGCCGGGGTGCCCAAGGGCTCGGTGCTGACCGCCGCGCTCAACGAGCCCGGGGCGGCGCTGCCCGACCGGCCGTCGACCGCGTTCCGTGGCGGTCGACTGTCGGGTGTGAAAGTCGGTGTCGGATATGCCGATTCGGCCGACTGGATGGTGGTCACCGCCGACAGCGCGGTGGTGGTGGTCTCACCGAAGGCCGACGGCGTGGCGGTGGTACGCACGCCCACCTCCAACGGTTCCGACGAATACACCGTGACGTTCGCCGATGTGGCCGTGCCGGACTCCGATGTGCTGGCGGGCGCGACAGCGGCTCGGGTGAACCAGTTGGCGTTGGCCGCGATCGGCGGCTACGCCGACGGACTGGTGGCCGGCGCGTTGCGGCTGACGGCCGATTACGTCGCAGGCCGCAAACAGTTCGGCAAACCGCTCTCGACTTTCCAGACGGTGGCCGCGCAGCTGGCCGAGGTGTACATCGCCTCGCGCACCATCGATTTGGCGGCCAAGGCGGTGATCTGGCAGCTGTCCGAAGATCGGGACGCCGCAACCGATTTGGACGTGCTCGGTTACTGGCTGGCGTCGCAGGCGCCGCCGGTGATGCAGATCTGCCATCACCTGCACGGCGGCATGGGTATGGACGTCACCTATCCGATGCACCGGTATTACTCCACGATCAAGGACCTGACCCGGTTGCTGGGCGGGCCCTCGCATCGTCTTGATTTGGTGGGGATCGCGAGCGCGGCGGAGCCGGGCGCTGCGGGTCGCCGCCCAGACAATCTGGTGGGAGCTCCGTAATGTACATCGACTTGACTCCCGAGCAGCGGCAGCTGCAGGCGGAGCTTCGCGAATACTTCTCGAACCTGATTTCGTCCGATGAGGCGAAAGCGATGGAGTCCGACCGGCACAATGAGGCCTACCGGGCGGTGATCCGCAGGATGGGCAAAGACGGCAAACTTGGCGTGGGCTGGCCGAAAGAGTTCGGCGGCTTGGGTTTTGGCCCCATTGAGCAGTCCATCTTCGTCAACGAGGCGCACCGCGCCGACGTGCCGCTGCCCGCCGTCACGCTGCAGACCGTCGGCCCGACCCTGCAGCAATTCGGCAGCGAACTGCAGAAGAAGAAGTTCCTGCCGGCCATTCTGGCGGGCGAGGTGCACTTCGCGATCGGCTACACCGAACCGGATGCCGGCACCGACCTGGCGGCGTTGCGCACCACCGCGGTGCGTCAGGGCGACGAATACATCGTCAACGGCCAGAAGATCTTCACCACCGGCGCCCACGACGCCGACTACATCTGGCTGGCCTGCCGAACCGACCCGGAAGCCGTTAAACACAAAGGTATTTCGATACTGATCGTCGACACCAAGGACCCCGGCTATTCCTGGACGCCGATCATCCTGTCCGACGGCGCCCACCACACCAACGCCACCTACTACAACGACGTACGGGTGCCGGCCGACATGCTGGTCGGCGAGGAGAACGGCGGCTGGCGGCTGATCACCACGCAGCTCAACAACGAACGGGTGATGTTGGGGCCGGCGGGCCGCACCGCCGGCATCTACGACCGCGTGCGCGACTGGGCGTCCCAGCCGGGCGGCAACGGCGTCACCCCGATCGACCACCACGACGTCAAACGTGCACTGGGCGAGATCTATTCGCTGTGGCGGATCAACGAACTGCTGAACTGGCAGGTGGCCGCCGCCGGCGAGGACATCAACGTGGCCGACGCCGCATCGACGAAAGTCTTCGGCACCGAGAAGATTCAGTACATCGGGCGGCTCGCCGAGGAGATCGTCGGCAAGTACGGCAACCCGGCCGAACCGCAGACCGCCGAGTTGCTGCAATGGCTGGATGCCCAGACCAAGCGAAACCTGGTGATCACCTTCGGCGGCGGTGTCAACGAGGTCATGCGGGAGATGATCGCCGCGTCCGGATTGAAGGTGCCGAGGGTTCCTCGATGACCGACATTCACGCAGCCGTCGCGGAAATCGTCGCGGCCGGCGGCCCCAAGCCGCGCACCGGTCGCGACCCGGTGAACCAGCCGATGATCAACAACTGGGTGGAAGCCCTCGGCGACCGCAACCCGATCTACATCGACGAGGACGCCGCGCGCGCGGTTGGGCACCCGGGGTTGGTCGCTCCACCGGCGATGATCCAGGTGTGGACCATGTTCGGCCTCGGCGGGCAGCGTCCCACCGACGACCCGATGGGCCCGATGATGGAGCTGTTCGACAACAACGGCTACATCGGTGTGGTGGCGACCAACTGCGAACAGACCTACCACCGCTATCTGCGACCCGGCGAGCAGGTCACCATCCACTCCGAGATGCGCGACGTGGTGGGCCCCAAGCGGACCGCGCTCGGTGAAGGCTTCTTCATCAACCAGCACATCGTGTGGCGGGTGGGAGACGAGGACGTCGCCGAGATGGAGTGGCGCATCCTCAAATTCCGCCCGGCCGAGAGTGATTCGGCTTCGGGCGGCTCGGTGCCCGACGATCTGGATGCCGATGCGATGATGCGGCCGTCGTCGTCGCGGGACACCGCGTTCTTCTGGGACGGCGTCAAGGCGCACGAGTTACGGATCCAGAAGCTGGCGGACGGCACGCTGCAGCACCCACCGGTGCCGGCGCTGTGGCAGGACCCCGCCGCCCCGATCGACTACGTGGTGTCCAGCGGACGCGGCACCGTGTTCAGCTTCGTGGTGCATCACGCACCGAAAGTCCCAGGCCGCACACTGCCTTTCGTGATCGCGTTGGTGGAACTGGAGGAAGGGGTGCGGATGCTCGGCGAGTTGCGCGGTATCGACCCGGCGGCGGTGCAGATCGGCACCCCGGTGCGGGCCACATACATCGACTTCCCCGCCGGGGACAGCGGCCCCGAATGGACCCTCTACGCCTGGGAGCCGGACGCATGAGCGCCCCCACCGTCGAGGTCGGCACCGTGCTGCCGGAACTCAAGCTGTACGGCGACCCGACGTTCATCATCTCGACAGCCCTGGCCACCAGGGACTTTCAGGATGTGCACCACGACCGGGACAAGGCGCAGGCCAAAGGCTCCAAGGACATCTTCGTCAACATCCTCACCGACACCGGGCTGGTGCAGCGTTTCATCACCGACTGGGCCGGACCGTCGGCGCGGATCAAGTCGATAGGGCTGCGACTAGGCGTGCCCTGGTACGCCTACGACACGGTGACGTTCACCGGTGAGGTGACCGCCGTCGAGGACGGCCTGATCACCGTGAAAGTGTTGGGCGCCAACAGTCTTGGCCACCATGTCATTGCCACGGTGACGCTGACGATGGGGGACGTGTAGATGTCGACCGGATTACTCAGTGGTCGAGCCGCCATTGTCGGGATCGGGGCCACCGACTTCTCCAAGGACTCCGGCCGCTCCGAGTTGAGGCTGGCCGCCGAGGCCGTGTTGGACGCGCTCGACGACGCGGGCCTGTCGCCGTCCGACGTGGACGGCTTGACCACGTTCACGATGGACACCAACACCGAGGTCGCGGTGGCACGCGCGGCCGGTATCGGGGATCTGAAGTTCTTCTCCAGGATCCACTACGGCGGCGGCGCGGCGTGCGCGACCGTGCAGCAGGCCGCAATCGCGGTCGCCACCGGGGTCGCCGACTGTGTGGTGGCCTACCGGGCATTCAACGAGCGCTCCGGGATGCGGTTCGGGCAGGTGCAGACCAGGTTGGTGGGAAGCGGCGGGGACCAAGCGGATTCGACCACCGCAGACAACTCCTTCTCCTACCCGCACGGGTTGTCCACGCCGGCCGCCCAGGTGGCCATGATTGCGCGGCGCTACATGCACATGTCCGGAGCGACCAGCCGGGACTTCGGCGCCATCTCGGTGGCCGACCGCAGGCACGCCGCCAAAAACCCGAAGGCGTACTTCTACCAGAAGCCGATAACCATTGAGGACCACCAGAATTCGCGGTGGATCGCCGAGCCGTTGCGGTTGCTGGACTGCTGCCAGGAGACCGACGGCGCGGTGGCGATCGTGGTGACCTCGGCGGAGCGGGCGCGTGACCTCAAACACCGCCCAGCCGTCATTGAGGCGGCGGCGCAGGGTTCCAGCCCGGACCAGTACACCATGGTCAGCTACTACCGGCCCGAACTCGGGCTGCCCGAGATGGGCGTGGTGGGCCGGCAGCTGTGGGCGCAGTCGGGGTGCAAGCCCACCGACATCCAGACCGCGGTGCTCTACGACCACTTCACGCCGTTCACCCTGATTCAGTTGGAGGAGTTGGGATTCTGCGGCCGCGGCGAAGCCAAGGACTACATCGCCGAGGGCGCGATCGAGATCGGCGGGCGACTGCCCATCAACACCCATGGTGGGCAACTCGGCGAGGCCTACATCCACGGCATGAACGGAATCGCCGAGGGGGTAAGGCAATTGCGCGGCACCTCGGTCAACCAGGTACCCGACGTGGAGCACGTGCTGGTCACCGCCGGCACCGGCGTGCCGACATCGGGATTGATACTGGGCTGATCCCCGGCTTTGGGCGCGGTCAGGCGGCGCCGAACACCACCGCGGCGTTGTTGCCGCCGAGGCCGAACGACTCCGTGACGGCGTAGCGGTAGTTCCCGCGGCGGGGCGCACCGGCGACGATGTCGAGGTCGATCTCGGGGTCGGGCTCGCTGAGATTCAGTGTGGGCGGAATTATTCCGTCGCGCAGCGCCTGCACGGTCAGCACCGCCTCGATGGCGCCGGCGGCTCCCAGCGAGTTACCCAGCGCCGCCTTCGGCGCGTACACCGCCGGCGCGTGGTCGCCCAGCGCCCGGCGAATGGCGCGCGCCTCGGCCACGTCGCCGAAGGTGGTGCCGGCGGCATGCGCGTTGACATGATCGATGTCGGCCGGCGTCAACCCGGCCAGCTCGACCGCGCGGATGATCGCGTGCCCGGCCCGCTCGCCTGTCGGGTTGGGCTGCACGATGTCGTATCCATCCGAGGTGACGGCCGCGCCCATCAGCCGGGCCAGGATCGGCGCGCCCCGCGCCTTGGCGTGCTCCTCGGTCTCGATGACCAGCAGCGCGCCGCCCTCGCCGAACACCATCCCGTCGCGCTGCGCGTCGAACGGGCGGCAGGCGCCCGGCGGGTCGTCGTTGTTGGTGGACAGGATGCCCAGCCGCCAGAACGCGGCGACCGGGACGGCCTCGACCACGGTCTCGATGCCGCCGCAGATCGCGATGTCGGCCTCGCCCAGGACGATGTGCTGCCAGGCCTGCGCTATCGCCGCCGTGCCCGACGCGTCGGCCATCACCGGCGACACCACACCCGCCTTGGCCTTGCGGTCCAGCCCGATCGCGGCGGCGGGCGCGTTGGGCATGTACTTCTGCACCGACAGCGGCGTGACCGCGCGCAGGCCCTTGACCTTCCAGATGTCGTACCAGTAGGGGATGTCTTCGGTGCTGCCCAGGCCCAGGCCGACCGACACCATCAGCCGGTTGACGTCGACTTCGGGCGACCCGGCCTGCTCCCACACCCGCCGGCCCAGCACAGCGGCCATCTTCTGCATGAATGCGAATCGGCGCAGTTCGATCCGGCTCAGATGCTCGTCGAAGTTCTCCCGCAGCGCGCCGCCGATCCGAACCGGCGAGTGGAACTCCGCGACGAACGGCTTGTCGAGCTCCCGGATCCCGCTGCGCCCCTGCAGCAGCTGCTGCCAGGTCTCCTCGGCGTCCGGGGCGATCGACGTGGTCGATGCCACCGCGGTGACGACGACGTCGGGAAAGCCCTCACCCGTTCTCAGCGCTGCCATGCTGGCCGCCGTTGTGTTGGGTGGAGCCGAACCGGTGTGATCCCGGAACCGGTTCCGAGGTGCTGAGGTACCGTTGCGAAAGTCATCGCACCCGAGATTATCGAGCGGCGGCGAGACGAGGCAATCGCCAACGGCAACATATTCGTGAATCGGCCACCGGGCGGTACCTACGCCGGGCGGTTGATCCCCGCCATCGCGGCGAAAACCTTGCAGACAGTGCAACTTTCTCGGCGGTCACGTGGGCTTCCGGTGCTCCGGCGTCGCCACCGCGCGAATGAAGTTGGCGGCGAAGGCATCACAGACGTCGTCGACGTCCGGCAGGGCGAGCCCGGGAACATCGGGGAAGGCGGGACGCATCAGCATGTGGATCAGGATCGGTCCCAGAAGGTTTTGGGTCAGCACGATTACCGGCTGATCGCGGATGCGTCCCGCGCGGATCTCGGCCTCGAACCACACCCCGAGCGTGCCGAACATCCGAGGTACCGCATAGCGGGCCAGCGACTGCACCGCGGTACTCGTCGGCCGCGAGAACGCCTCGGCGAACACCGCTGGTGTGACGCGGGGTTCACGGTTGAGCGCGTTGGCCACGGTGCGGTAGAAGCCGTGCACCGTGGCGTCGAAATCACCCTGCGCCCGGGCCAGGAACTCCTCGATGTCGCGAATGGGACTGAATTGATCGAACACCGCGCGCATGAGCTCGTCACGCCCCCCGAATGCGGCGTGCAAGCTGAACACCGAGCAGTCCGCGCGTTCGGCGATCGCCTCGAGTGTGGCTGCCGCCAAGCCGTTCTCACTGATCAGGGCCGCTGCAGCGGTCAGTGCCCGCAGGCGTACCGGCGGCCGGCCACCAGGATCGATGCCGGCGGCGCGAACTGCGGCATCCAGCGGGCTACGTGATCCGCCGAGTCTGCGCAGCAACGTGCTGCGGGAGATGCCGGCCTCGGCGGCAATGGCACTGACCGGAACCTCGGCGATGTCGCGGTTCAGGACTTCGGCGGCCCGCACCGCGGCCTCGATCAACTCCGGGGGCACGGGGGGATGGTCGACCACGATGGCGGCCCGGTCAGCGCTTGCTCTGCGCGACATCGGCGTCGTCGGTCTGGTCATCGGCGACGATCTCGACACCCTCGAGCCGCTTGTGCAGTCGCGCGACTCGGCGCAGCTGAGCGAATATGTTGAAGGAGCCCAACATCGGGAGTAGCCCGATGAACGTTCGAAACGAGGGGTTTCCGCCGTACATCTCTAGCTCGAACAGACAGCCGACGATGTAGAAGAATCCGGCGGAGAACAAGGTGGCGGGTACCGCATAGGCCAGCGGTGATCGGGCGTCGGCCACCAGTTCCTTCGCGTAGTCGAATTCGTCCTGGGTCAGCGGTTCCCGTTTGCGCAGTTTGGCCAGCACGGCCTTGTGGGCGCCCACTTTCTCGCCCAGCGGTGCCGGCGTTCGATTCTCCAGCCGCCCGATGTAGACGAACACGCATGCGGCGCAGGCCACCGCGGACACCGCCGCGACGACGGTGAGGAACCCCCAGGGTCCGGAAACCATGCTGCTTGTTCCTTTGCTTTCGTATCTCAGGTGTGCGTGCTGCCGGCGGTGGGCGACGACCGTGGCAGCGACCCGGGCGCCACCGGATCGTCGTCCTCCCACAGCAGTAATTGGCGGACCGCCTGGCGTGATCCGTAGGGCTGCAGCATCTGACTGGCGGGGCGCGGGCGCACCTTGAGCGGCCACCAGAACCATCGGCCGACCAGCGCGGCAATGGAGGGCGTCATGAACGAGCGCACGATCAGCGTATCGAACAGCAGGCCGAGAGCGATCGTGGTTCCGATCTGCCCAAGGATGCGCAGGTCTGCGAATATGAAAGAAGCCATGGTGGCCGCGAACACCAGACCGGCCGACGTCACCACTGCGCCGGAGCCGCCCATCGACCGGATGATGCCGGTCTTCAGGCCGGCACCGATCTCCTCCTTGAACCGCGAGATCAGCAACAGATTGTAGTCAGAACCGACCGCCAACAGCAGGATCACGGCCAGCGCCAACACAATCCAGTACAGCTGGATGCCGAGGATATCCTGCCAAATCAGCACGGAAAGTCCGAACGACGCACCCAGCGACAGGGCCACGGTGCCTACGATGACCAGCGCGGCGACGACGCTGCGGGTGATGGCCATCATCACCAGCAGAATGAGGCTGAGCGCAGCGATTCCGGCGATCATGAGGTCGTATTTGGCGCCGTCCTGGATGTCCTTGTAGGTGGCGGCGGTGCCGGCGAGGTAGATTTTGGATCCGGCCAGCGGGGTGCCCTTGACGGCCTCCTGCGCAGCGTGCCTGATCGCGGCGATGTGCGAAATGCCTTGGGGCGTAGCCGGATCGCCGTCATGGGTGATGATCATCCGGGCGGCCTTACCGTCCGGCGACAGGAACAACTTCAGGCCGCGCTGGAATTCGGGGTTGGTGAACGCTTCCGGCGGTAGATAAAACGAATCGTCGGTTTTCGACGCGTCATAAGCCTGACCGAGGGCGGTGGCGTTCTGCAATGCCTCTGCCGCTTGATTGTTCAGCCCCGAGGAGGTGGCGTAATTCGACATCGTCAGGTCGCGGTTGGTTTCCTGGCTCGCGATCTGCGGCGGTATCAGCGCGAGCAGCTTCGGTTGCAGCGCATCCAATTTCGCAATGCTGCTCGAGACGCTGCTCAGTTCGTCGGTCAGCGCGTCGATACCGTCGAGGGCATCGAACAACGACCGCAGCGTGGCGCAGATCGGTATGTCGTAACAGTGTTTCTCCCAATAGAAATAGCTGCGGATCGGCCGGAAGAAGTCGTCGAAATTAGCGATCTTGTCGCGCAGATCCTGGGCGATGGCAACCGTGCGCTGAAATGCCTTCGCCTGCTCGTCGGTGACGGCGCTGGACTGCTGCTGCAGCGCATACTGCTGCCGCAGAATGTCGATCGAGTTGTTGATCACCGCGACCTGCTTGAGCAGATCCGACGTCTGGGACTGCTGAAACGGGAGGTTATTGATCTGCGACGCGCTGCCCGCGCTGATCTGGAACGGGATCGAGGTGTGATCCAGCGGTGTACCCAATGGACGGGTGATCGATTGCACCTCCGCGATGCCGTCGGTATGGAAGATCGCCTTGGCGACCCGCTCGAGCAGGATCATGCTGGTGGAGTTGCGCAGGTCGTGGTCGGCTTCGATCATCAGCAGTTCGGGATTGAGCCGCGCTTGCGAAAAGTGGCGCTCGGCAGCGGCATAACCGACATTGGCCGGGGCGTTGGCCGGCATGTAGGGGCGGACGTCGTAGCTCGTCTTAAAGCCCGGCAGGGCGAGCAGACCGATGAGGGCGATGGCGAGCGTGACCAGCAGGATGGGGCCGGGCCAGCGCACGATGGACGTGCCGATCCGCCGCCACCGCTGCGTGTTCATCTGGCGGTTGGGCTCGAGCAAACCGAAATGCCGTCCGATGATCAGCATGGCGGGTGCCAGGGTCAGGGCTGCGAGCACCGCGATGAGGACCCCGGATGCCGCGGGGATGCCGAGGCTCTGGAAATACGGCAGCCGCGTGAAAGTCAGACAGAACACTGCGCCCGCGATCGTCAGGCCGGAGCCCAGGATGATGTGGGCGGTCCCGTGGTACATCGTCTCGAATGCCGAAACCCGGTCCTGCCCGGCGTATCTCGCCTCGTGAAAGCGGCCGAGGATGAAGATCGCGTAATCGGTGCCGGCGGCGATGACGAGCAGCGTCAACAGATTGGTCGAGTACGTCGAGAGTTCGATGATGCCGGCGTTGGCCAGCACCGCGACGACTCCGCGCGATGCGGTCAACTCGATCATGACAGTGAAAAGCACCAGCGCCGCGGTGCTGACCCGCCGGTAGATCCAGATCAGCATCACCAGGATCACCCCGATGGTGATCAGTGTGGTCTTGAGCGTCCCCTTGCCGCCTACTTCGAACTGGTCGGTGACCAGCGGCGCGGGACCGGTGACATAAGCTTTGACACCCGGCGGCGGTGTGGAGTGGTCGACGATGTTGCGCACCGAATCGACGGATTGGTTGGCCAACGACTCGCCCTGATTACCGGCGAGGTACACCTGCACCAATGCCGCCTTGCCGTCGGAACTCTGCGAGCCGGCGGCGGTCAGTGGGTCCCCCCAGAAATTCTGAATGTGCTGGACATGCTTGGTGTCTCGGGTGAGCTGGTCGACCAAGCCGTCGTAGTAGTGGTGTGCCTCGGCGC
Organism: Mycobacterium sp. 20KCMC460; assembly: GCF_022179425.1. Lineage (NCBI taxonomy): Bacteria > Bacillati > Actinomycetota > Actinomycetes > Mycobacteriales > Mycobacteriaceae > Mycobacterium > Mycobacterium sp. 20KCMC460. The sequence goes on along the minus strand of NZ_AP025524.1, from coordinate 6,040,937 downwards.
CCAGCGGCCGATCTCCTTCCAGCACGATCATCGCCGCGCTGTCGGAGTCGAACTCTCCGAAGACCTTGCCGATGCGTTTGCTGGCTTGCAGCGATGGCGCGTCGTGCGGACTCAGCGACACGTTATGCGCCTGGGCGACCTTCTCCAGCTGCGGCACAAAGACATTCGTGACCATGGCCACCGCGATCCAGAAGAATGCGATCAGGACGGCGAACCGGCGGATGAAATTCGGGACCGAATGTTGTCGCGAGCCGCTCTGAGTGCTCATCCGGACTTGTCCAGGCAGTAGGTGAAGGCGTGCAAGGTGTTCACCCTTCTCTCGTCCTTGACGTCGTTGTCGATCTTGATCCGGCAGCCGATCCAGTCGCGGTTGCCCTGAGCGGAGACGGAGACGAACACCGCCGGTTGGGTGGTGGTCGTATCGTAAGACCACGGCAGCATCACGGCGTCGGCGCGCTGAGGCTGGGCGTCCACGTCGAGATAAGTGATGGTTGCCTGTGTGTCGGGCGGACCGAAAACCTCGATGACCACGTGCTTGGGGTTGAACGGAGCCGAGTCGTCGCTGATGCCTTTAGGTGTCGACGTCACGTCTTGGGACGCGAAGATGCCGTGTAGGCGATATACCGTGAAGCCGGCCAGCGCGACGACTACCACGGTGACTACCAGCACCCAGCGTCGACCGAGTTTGCGTAACAACGAGAACCGCTGTGTCCTTGACGTTTTCAATGCATCAAGCTGGTGGCCCGTGGGTGGTGTTCCTGGCGAAGCCGGCCCGGGGGGCTCGTAATTGGCGACGTTCATCGCTTCAGTCGGCAACGCCGACGGCTGGGACGGCGAACCGGCCCATTTGTTTTTCCGTGAAGGCGTAGGGGCTGTGCCTGTTCCTGGCCAGCACGTTGGGAGCCGCCACCCCGAGCGCCGCGACGCTCACCGTATAGGCGATGCCCTTAGCCCAATCAGCCTTTGCCACAGGATCTTCCGCCTTCAGTGCGGCGAAGTAGGCCAAGCCGATGGGGGTGTGCAAGAAGATCGATGCCAAGAAGCCGGGGCTGTACCTGGATCGCGAAAGCACCGGGAAGACGACGCCGTGTCCGACCGCTTGCGCCATTCCGAACAGCACCGGTCCAATGCCCAGCCACTTCACTTTGGGGAACAACACGGGCAGCGCGTAGAACGGGTAGGCAACGGCGGTGTTGATGCACATCGCGGTCTGGGTGTTCAGCGGATAGTTCCGGGGCTGGTCGCTGTTGAACAGTCCGCGGTTGAACTGTCCGGGGAAGTAGCCCGGGTCTTCGTACTCCTCATACTGGTGCGCGAGTAGCGCGATGCCGTTAAATGCCGAGAGCGCGCGCAGATTCGTCATCCGGCCGCGGGAGGCCAACGCGAGTGCGCCGCCGGCGGCCATGCCGATCACCGCACCCACCCGTGGCCAGTTCCGGCGATATTGCTCCAGCGTGTTCATGACGCGGCCTCCTGGTCACCTCGTGCCGCCGGCGCGGGTGGCATAACGGCTTATGCAACATGCAGTACCGTATCACGCGGTGGGAGGACCTGACCCGCTACTGTCCGAAATATGCACGGGAAACGCGTTCGGTGCGGGCCGTCGGTCGACCAACGGGAGTCGGGGCCGGTTAGTCCTTGGCGAGAGTGAACTGGGCGATATCCGTGTAGCCCTCACGGAACAGGTCGGCGCAACCGGTCAGGTACTTCATGTACCGGTCGTAAACCTCCTCGGACTGCACGGCGATGGCCTCGTCGCGACGAGACTCCAGAGTGGCGGCCCAGATGTCCAGGGTGCGTGCGTAGTGCATGCGCAACTGCTGCACTCGCTTTACCGAGAACCCGGCGGCCTCCGCATGGTCCACCACGGCTTGCGCGGCCGGCAGATCGCCACCAGGGAATATCTCTTCCATGATGAACTTGATGAACCGCAGCTTGGTCATGGTGACGGGCAGTTCACGCTCGCTGAACTCTTCCCCGCTGGGCTGGATGATCGTGTGCAACAGCATCACGCCGTCATCGGGAAGCGCCGCGTAGGCCATCTTGAAGAAGTCGGTGTAGCGGTCACGGCCGAAGTGCTCGAACGCCCCGATCGAGACGATGCGATCCACGCTCTCGTCGAACCGCTCCCAGCCCTGCAGCAACACCCGCTTGCTACGTGAACTGGGATGCTCCTCGAGCAACCGCTGGGTGTGCGCTTGCTGATTGCGGCTCAGTGTCAAACCCACCACGTTCACGTCATAGCGGTCGAGCGCCCGCGCGAGGGTGGCGCCCCAGCCACAGCCGATGTCCAGCAACGTCATACCGGGCTCCAAGCCGAGCTTGCCCAGCGAGAGGTCGATCTTGGCTAGCTGGGCTTCCTCGAGTGACATGTCGTCGCGCTCGAAGTAAGCGCAGCTGTAGGTCTGCGACGGATCGAGGAAGATCCGGAAGAATTCGTCGGAAAGGTCGTAATGTGCCTGAACATCGTCGAAATGCGGCTTCAGTTGCTCAGTATTTGATTGCTTTTCGGGCATCGCAACAACTTTCCGTTTTTTGTTTGATTAGCGCGGTTCAGCGGCGCTTCGCCAGGCATAGGTCGGTCAGCGCAGACCAGTCGGCCCACCTTACCGGTGCTGGGCCGATTCCCCCGAAAGCCGCAGGTTGTCCGTCCGTTTCCGCGTCGACCGCCTTCGCGCCGCCGGTCTTCGCGCCGCCGGTCTTCGCGCCGAACGTCACGCTGGCGTGACTTGTGTCGCCGGGCGTCACGCCAGCGTGACACCCGGTGGGGGCATCTCGCCGCACGGGTTTCTCCCCGCACGTCAAGCCGGCGTGCTGCTTCATGGGGGTTTGTGGACTGTTCACCACCGCTAAAGTGCCCACTGGCCGCGACCGTGAAACTCTCCTACCCCATGTCACAGCCATTTATCGGCAGCGAAGCCGTTGCCAATGGGGACGTCACCAAGACCGAGCTGCGGGCGCGGTACAAGAAGTTACTTCGTGACGTGTACGTCGGCCCGTACGTCGAGATGACGCCCGAGCTCAGGGCCAGAGCGGTGTGGCTGTGGTCACGACGGCGGGGCACCGTTGCCGGCTTGACTGCCAGCGCGGTGCACGGTGCCGAATGGGTTGCGCCCGACGCGCCCTTGGAGATACTGCACACCAACCGAAACTCGTTGCCGGGCTTACAGGTTCGTGGCGATCACATCGAAGCCGACGAGATCGCCCGGATCGACGGGATGCCGGTGACGATTCCGGCGCGAACAGTCCTCGACTTGGGCTGCTGGTATCCGACGGACGACGCGGTCGTTGCAATCGACGCCTTGCTGGCATCTGTCGACGTGAAGATCAGTGAGGTCGAGGCACTGGCCGGGCGCTATAGCGGCCGGCGTGGGATCCGCAACGCGCGGATCGCTTTCGACCTGGCCGATGGTGGTTCGCAATCGCCGAAGGAAACTTTGCTACGACTGCTGCTGATCCGGGCCGGTTTCCCGCGTCCACAGACGCAGATCGCCGTGAGTGACGGACTCGGAGACGAGTTCGCCCACCTGGATATGGGATGGGAAAACGTGCAGGTTGCCGTCGAATACGACGGTGAACAACATCGAACCAACAGGTGGCGGTACACGTGGGATATCCAGCGGCAAGAAAAGATTCAGCGATGCGGCTGGATTGTGGTCCGGGTCGTGGCGGGGGATCGGCCGGCCGTCATCATTCGGCGGGTCGCTGCCGCGCGGGCCAGCTGTGGCTGCACCGACCGGTTGCGGGGTGTTGCGCTGGCGTGACGGTCGGTGTCGAGTGTTGCGCTGGGGTGATGTTGGGCGAGGTGGGGTGGTTGGGGGTGTACCGACCGGTTGCGGGGTGTTGCGCTGGCGTGACGGTCGGTGTCGAGTGTTGCGCTGGGGTGATGTCGGGCGAGGTGGGCTGGTTGGGGGTGTACCGACCGGTTGCGGGCTGTTGCGCTGGCGTGACGGTCGGTGTCGAGTGTTGCGCTGGGGTGATGCTGGGCGAGGTGGGGTGGTTGGGGGTGTACCGACCGGTTGCGGGCTGTTGCGCTGGCGTGACGGTCGGTGTCGAGTGTTGCGCTGGGGTGATGTTGGGCGAGGTGGGGTGGTTGGGGGTGCACCGACCGGTTGCGGGGTGTTGCGCTGGCGTGACGGTCGGTGTCGAGTGTTGCGCTGGGGTGACGCTCGGCGAGAAGAGAATGGAAAGGGGAACGGGAAAGGGGTACCGGCGAGATGGGACCGGGGTCGGCCGGGGCGAACTGCGGCTAGGCCGGCACCAGCTCGACGCCGGAGAGCACCACTGCATTGTCGCGTGCCGGCGCGACGACCCCGGCCAGGAATCGGCCGGACTCCTTCCAGACGTTGACCTGCAGCGTCTCGCCGGGGAACGCCACACCCGCGAAGCGGGCGCCGTAGGCCTGGACGGCGGCGGCGTCGCCGTCCAGCAACGCGTCGACGATCGCTTTGCAGGTCATGCCGTAGGTGCATAGACCGTGCAGAATCGGCCTGGGAAAACCTGCTGCAGCAGCGAATTCGGGATCCGAGTGCAGCGGGTTGCGGTCGCCGCACAGGCGATACAACAGCGCCTGCTGCGGCAGCAGCGGCACTGACAGCTCCAGATCCGGGGCCCGGTCCGGCGCGGCATCAGACCCCGACGGGCCGCGATCGCCGCCGAATCCGCCTTCGCCGCGGGCAAAGATCGACCGCTTCTGCGTCCACAGCAGCTCACCGGACGGGTCGGTAACCGTCGTCTCGCTCCAGATCACCGCGGCCTTGCCCTTGTCCCAGATGTCGGTGAACCGGGTAACTGCATTGGCTGAGCCCGAAGGGGGCAGCGGCGCAGGCACTTCCACTCGCTCGGAGGCATGCAGCACTTTGGCCAACTCGATGTCGATGCCGGGGAACTGGACGGTCGGCGGCGCCGTCATGTGAAAGCTGGCCGCCACGTTGCCGAAGGTCGGCAGCACCTGCGGGGTGTCGTCGACCAGATAGCGCAGCTCGCGCGGGTCCATCGGATCCGCGCCGGCACCCAGACCCAGGTGATACAGCTGGATATCGCTACTGGTCCAAGAGAATTCGATGGGCTCCAACTCGGCGGCCAGCGCGACGTCGACGTCGATCGGCATGTCAGTTCTCTCCCGCGATGTGCAGCGCTGCCAAGTAACCGAAGGTCATGGCCGGACCGATGGTGCCGCCCGGCCCCGGGTAAGTGTGGCCCATCACCGGCGCGCTGACATTGCCTGCGGCGTAAAGACCTTCGATGACGCTGCCGTCGTCGCGCAGGGCACGCGCGTGCACGTCGGTGCGGATGCCGCCCTTGGTGCCCAGGTCACCGGGGACCATCTTGGCCGCATAGTACGGTGCGTGGCTGATCTCACCGAGGTTCGGGTTGGGCTTGTTGGTCGGGTCGCCGTAGTACTTGTCGTAGGCGCTCTCGCCGCGGTGGAAGTCCTCGTCCACGCCGGAGCGGGCGAAGCCGTTGAACCGCGCGACGGTCCGGGTGAATTCGTCGACCGGCAGGCCGGCTTTGGTGGCCAGCTCCTCGATGGTGTCGGCCGTGATGATGACGCCGGACTCCAGCCACTTGCGCGGAATACGTTGCCCCGGTTGCAGTCCGGCGAAAATGTAGCGGTCGCGGTATTGCTGGTCGAACACCAGCCAGGCCGGAATGTTCTCGGCTGGCCCGGGGCCCTGGCCGTGCTCGCCGCCGTACATCTTGTGACCGGCTTCGACGTAGGGCAGCGATTCGTTCATGAACCGCTTGCCGGACATGTTGACCATGATCGCGCCGGGTGAGTTGCGCTCGGACAGAGCGATCCACGGCGCACCGACCAGCGGCACTGTGGGGATCCACCAGGCGTCTTCCATGAATTCCAATGCGGCGCCCAGCTTTTCGCCGGCCACGATGCCGTCGCCGGTGTTGGCCTGCGCGCCGACGGTCCAGTCGGCGGTGATGGGTGCGCGCTGGTACTTCACCCGCATCTGCTCGTTGCGCTCGAATCCGCCCGAGGCCAGGATGACCCCGCGCCGGGCCCGGATCAGCCGCGGCTCGTCAGACTCGGCCGATCCAGAATCGCGCACGTAAACTCCGCGCACCACGCCGTCCTCGACATAGAGGTCGGTCAGGGCGGTGTTGAGCACCACCGGAACACCGACGCGCTGCAGCCCGATTCGCAACGGAGCGATCAGCGCACGGCCCATGCCGACCAGGTTCTTGCCGGTCGACTTGGCCCACATGGTGCGGGCGCCGACCTTCAGGCTGCGCAGCACTCCCCGCGGGTGTCGCTTCAACAAGTTGAGCCGCACGTAGTCTTGCTGCATCACAACGACATTGAGCGGCACCTTGCCGTAGGCAGGCTCCAGCCCCGCCTCGTCGGGGCCCAGCTTGCGGGCGTTGAACGGTTTCGGCTCGATGGACCGGCCCTCGGCCCGGCCGCCCGGCGCCTCCGGGTAGTAGTCGGAGTAGCGCGGCACCCAGCACATCTTCAACGGTGTGTGCTCGAGGACGAAGGACAGCATCTCCGGTCCGCGCTGCAGATAGGTGTCGATGCGCTCCGGCTCCACGACGTCGCCGATGATGCCGTGCAGGTACCTGCGCGCCGCTTCGGGTGTGTCCTTGACCCCGGCCCGCTGCAGGACCTCGTTGTTGGGAATCCAGACGCCGCCGCCCGAGCGGGCGGTGGAGCCGCCGAAGTGTGCGGCCTTCTCGATGACTACTGTCGAGAGGCCGCGGTGCGCTGCGGTGAGAGCAGCCACCATGCCGGCGGCGCCGCTGCCAACCACGACGACGTCGTACTCCTGTGCTGTCATGTAGAACACGTTATAGAATTGCCCCGGTCGGGCGCTACTGGCCCGGTCACAAGCGCGAAGGGAATTCGGTAAATGCTCGATGTTGCGACCCGCGACGAGCTGGCTGCCGACCTGGCGGAGGCCGAGCGCAACCGGACCGGCATCGCCCCGTTGACGTCCCTCCACCCCGAGATCGACGTCGTCGACGCCTACGAGATCCAGCTGATCAACATCCGGCAACGGGTGGCCGAGGGCGCCCGCGTGGTGGGGCACAAGGTGGGTCTGTCGTCGAAGGTGATGCAGCAGATGATGGGCGTCGACGAGCCGGACTACGGGCATTTGCTCGACGAGATGCAGGTGTTCGAGGACGTCCCAGTCAAGACGGCCCGCTACCTGCTGCCCCGGGTCGAGGTCGAGGTGGGATTCATCCTGGGCGACGACCTGCCCGGCGCGGGCTGCACCGAAGCCGACGTGCTGGCCGCGACCGAGGCCGTGGTCCCGTCGATCGAGTTGATCGACACCCGCATCAGGGACTGGAAGATCGCGCTGTGCGACACCATCGCCGACAACGCTTCCTCGGCAGGCTTCGTGCTGGGCGCGGCACGGGTGGCGCCGGCCGACATCGACGTCACCGCGATCGACGCGAAGCTGACCCGCAATGGCGAGCTGATCGCCGAGGGCCGCAGCGACGCGGTGCTGGGGAATCCGGCGACCGCGGTGGCCTGGCTGTCCCGCAAGGTGGAAAGCTTCGGGGTGCGGTTGAAAAAAGGTGACATCGTATTACCCGGATCGTGCACCTTCGCGGTCGACGTGCATGCCGGCGACGAGTTCGTCGCGGACTTCGCGGGCCTGGGTCCGGTCCGGCTGTCATTCGAATAATTCGAATAAGAGGAGCGATCTCATGCCGGTTAAGGCATCTGTGGCCATCGTCGGGTCGGGCAACATCAGCACCGACCTGCTCTACAAGCTGCTGCGCTCGGACTGGCTGGAGCCGCGCTGGATGGTGGGCATCGACCCGGACAGCGAAGGCCTAGCGCGGGCCCGCAAGCTCGGGTTGGAGACCAGCCACAAGGGCGCCGACTGGCTGCTGGAGCAGTCCGAGAAGCCCGACCTGGTGTTCGAGGCGACCAGCGCCTACGTGCACCGCGACGCCGCACCCAAGTACGAGGCGGCGGGCATCCGCGCCATCGACCTGACCCCGGCCGCGGTGGGTCCGGCGGTGATCCCGCCGGCGAACCTGCGCGAACACCTCGACGCCCCGAACGTCAACATGATCACCTGCGGTGGCCAAGCCACCATCCCGATCGTCTACGCGGTGAGCCGCGTGGTGCAGGTGCCGTACGCGGAGATCGTCGCCTCCGTCGCCTCGGTCTCGGCGGGGCCGGGTACCCGCGCCAACATCGACGAGTTCACCAAGACCACGTCGCGCGGCGTACAAACCATCGGCGGTGCCGCCCGCGGCAAAGCGATCATCATCCTCAACCCGGCCGACCCGCCGATGATCATGCGCGACACCATCTTCTGCGCCATCCCCGAGGACGCCGACCACGACGCGATCGCCAAGTCCATCAAAGAGGTGGTGGCCGAGGTTCAGACATATGTGCCCGGCTACCGGCTGCTCAACGAGCCGCAGTTCGACGAGCCCTCGGTGGTCAACGGCGGTAACCACCTGGTGACGACGTTCGTCGAGGTGGAAGGCGCCGGGGACTACCTGCCGCCCTACGCGGGGAACCTGGACATCATGACCGCGGCCGCCACCAAGGTGGGCGAGGAGATCGCCAAGGAGACACTGGCCGTGACGGGAGGCGCGCAGGCATGAGTACCGACATCTTCTTCGACGCGGCCTGGGACATCCGGATCACCGACACGTCGTTGCGGGACGGGTCGCACCACAAGCGGCACCAGTTCACCAAGGACGAGGTGCGGGCGATCGTCACGGCGCTGGACGCCGCCGGGGTGCCGGTGATCGAGGTGACGCACGGCGACGGCCTGGGCGGCTCCAGCTTCAACTACGGCTTCTCCAAGACCCCCGAGCAGGAACTGATCAAGCTGGCCGCCGAGACCGCGACCGAGGCCAAGATCGCCTTCCTGATGCTGCCCGGGGTCGGCACCAAGGAAGACATCAAAGAGGCCCAGGACAACGGTGGATCGATCTGCCGCATCGCCACCCACTGCACCGAGGCCGACGTCTCCATCCAGCACTTCGGGCTGGCCCGCGAACTCGGTCTGGAGACCGTCGGCTTCCTGATGATGTCGCACACCATCCCGCCGGAGAAGCTGGCCGCCCAGGCGCGCATCATGGCCGACGCCGGCTGTCAGTGCGTCTACGTCGTCGACTCGGCGGGTGCCTTGGTGCTCGACGGCGTCGCCGACCGGGTGTCGGCGCTGGTCGCCGAGCTCGGCGACGACGCCCAGGTGGGCTTCCACGGACACGAGAACCTCGGACTCGGGGTAGCCAACTCGGTGGAGGCGGTCCGCGCCGGCGCCAAGCAGATCGACGGCAGCGTGCGCCGGTTCGGCGCCGGGGCCGGCAACGCGCCCGTCGAGGCGCTGATCGGGGTGTTCGACAAGATCGGCGTCAAGACCGGCATCGACTTCTTCGACATCGCCGATGCCGCCGAGGATGTGGTGCGCCCGGCCATGCCGGCCGAATGCCTGCTGGACCGCAACGCGCTGATCATGGGCTACTCGGGCGTCTACTCCAGCTTCCTCAAGCACGCCGTGCGCCAGTCGGAGCGCTACGGCGTACCGGCCCACCAGTTGCTGCACCGGGCCGGGCAGCGCAAGCTGATCGGCGGTCAGGAAGACCAACTCATCGACATTGCGCTGGAGATCAAACGCGAGCAGGAAAGCGGCGCAACCCCCAGGTGAGTTCGGCGGCCGGCTGACGCGGTTTCCCGGTGAGGCCAGACCGCTCACAGCGATGCCGGCTTCGGCGCGCGTAGCCTCGAAATACCAGCAGCTTGCACCGGTAGAAGGGGTATTCCGATGGCGATTTCGAGGACTGCCGGCCTGGTTGTCGGCGGCATGCTGAGCGCAGTCGCAGCGATGACCATCGCGTTGCCGGTCGCCGGCGCCGAACCGTGCAACACCACGTTCGGCCAGACCGCGTCCCAACAGGTCCAGGGCTACCTGGACCGCCATCCCGACGTGAAGGCACAACTGCAAGCCAAGGCAGGGTCGGGCACCAACGTGATCGACTACCTCAACCGGCACCCGGATGTCCGGCAGGCGCTGATCACCCTGGCCAACGAATGCACGTCGTGAATTGCGCTGCGATCGCAGCCCGGCGCGAGCAGAATAGCGGCCCAGCAAAATAGCGATATATAAATACCTGACGTCGCAGTAACCTCTATTGATGATCAAGATCCCGAGTATTGCCGCGCTGCTGGCCGGTGTTGCTGCTACGGCAGTGATCGCCGCGCCCGTGTCCAATGCCGCACCCCCGTGCACCACCGTTGGGCAAACTGCTATCCAAGAGGCGATGGCCTACTTGGACCGCCACCCGGACGTGAAGGCTACGATCACCGCGCGCGCCGCGAACAACGGCCTTTCCGTGGTCGACTTCCTGAATCAGCACCCCGACGTGCGGCACACGCTGGTCGACGGGGCCAACACCTGCATGCCGTGAGGTGAGCGGGCTTCGTCCCGAGGCCGCGCCTACGACGCGCGGAAATGTTAGCGGTTGACTCAAAACAGGAACACGTTCTAGCGTCGATGTCGTGTCCGACCCACGCGTCTCCGAGCCCTTGACCGCCGCAATCGCGGAAGCCGAGAAATTGGTGGCCGCAGCTCCATTCATCGAGACCGAAGCCGACCTATTGGAAGGGCTGCAGTACCTGGCCGGCTGCGTGTCCGCCTGCATCCATCTGGCGTTCGACTACGACCGCGACCACCCTTTCCTGCAGTCGGGCACCGGGCCGTTCACCAAAATGGGCCTGGACAACCCCGACACCCTCTACTTCGGCACCCGCGTGCACGCCGACCGCGATTACGTGGTCCGGGGAGTGCGCGGCACCACCACCGACCTGAGCTTCCAACTGCTCGGCGGCGAGTACACCGACGACAACGTGCCGGCCAGCCAGGCCGCGTTCGACGACCGCGAACTCGACATCGCCCCCGACGGCAGCTTCGAGTGGCGCTTCCGGCCGACCGCTCCGGGGCAACTGGTGATGCGCGAGGTGTACGGCGACTGGTCCGCCCGGCGCGGCACGCTGACCATCCAACGGTTGGACACCGCCGGCACCGCGCCGCCGCCGCTGACCCGCGCGACGATCGAAAAACGTTATGTCACAGCCGGAAAGCAATTGATCAACCGGGTCAAGACCTGGCTGCAGTTCCCGCAGTGGTTCTACCTAGACCTCCCGGTCAACACGATGGTGCCGCCGCGGCTCACCCCGGGTGGGCTGGCGACGCAGTACTCCTCGGTGGGTCACTTCGACCTGCGCCCGGACCAGGCGCTGGTGATCACGGTGCCGGTCAGCGATGCGCCCTACCTCGGCTTCCAGCTGGGCAGCCTGTGGTACATCTCGCTGGACTACATCAACCACCAGACGTCGCTGAACAACACCCAGGCACAGCCGGATCCGGATGGCAAGGCGCGCATCGTCGTCAGCGACCAGAACCCGGGCGTGACCAATTGGGTTGAGACACTGGGTCATCGACGTGGTTTTCTACAGTTCCGCTGGCAACGGGTGTCCCGGCAGCTCACCGAGGCCGACGGCCCCACCGTCGAACTGGTGGACATCGACGCGGTGCCCGCGGCGCTGCCGTACTTCGACCACAACAAGATCTCCGACGACGACTGGCGGGCGCGAATTGCGCTGCGCCAGATCCAAATTGCGGCAAGGATGCTGGGATGACGAAGCTGCTCGACGGCAAGGTGGTGGTGATCAGCGGGGTGGGTCCCGGCCTGGGCACCACCTTGGCGCGCCGGTGCGCGACCGAAGGCGCCGACCTGGTGCTGGCGGCGCGCAGCGCCGACCGCCTGGACGACGTCGCCAAGCAGGTCGTCGATCTGGGCCGCAAAGCGGTGCCGGTGCCCACCGACATCACCGACGACGACCAGGTGAACAACCTCGTCGACGCCGCCTTGGAGGCGTTCGGCAAAATCGACGTGCTGATCAACAACGCCTTCCGGGTGCCGTCGATGAAACCGTTGGCCGGCACCACCTTCCAGCACATCCGGGACGCCATCGAGCTCAGCGCGCTGGGCGCGCTGCGGCTGATCCAGGGCTTCACCCCGGTATTGGCGCAGACGCACGGCTCGGTGGTCAACGTCAACTCGATGGTGATCAGACACTCGCAAGCCAAGTACGGCGCCTACAAGATGGCCAAGTCGGCGCTGCTGGCCATGTCGCAGTCCCTGGCCACCGAGCTCGGCGAGCAGGGCATCCGGGTCAATTCCGTTGCGCCCGGCTATATCTGGGGTGACACGTTGCAGGGCTACTTCAATCACCAGGCCGGCAAGTACGGCACCACCGCCGAGCAGATCTACCAGGCCACCGCGGCCAACTCCGACCTCAAGCGGCTGCCCACCGAAGACGAGGTGGCTTCGGCGATCCTGTTCATGGCCAGCGATCTGTCCAGCGGCATCACCGGGCAGACCCTGGACGTCAACTGCGGGGAGTACCACGCCTGATGAGCCCCGAACGCACTGACGTCGGCACCGTCGAAGAACTGCACGCGTCGGCGACCAAGCTGACCGGGCTGGACGATTTCGGCACCGACGACGACAACTACCGGGAAGCGCTCGGCGTCCTGCTGGACGCCTATCGGCGCGAGGCCGACCTGACAGTGTTGGGCAGCAAGATGAATCGGTTCTTCCTGCGCGGCGCGCTGGTGGCCCGGCTGCTGTCCGAATCCGCGTGGAAGCAGCACCCGGCGTACGCCGACGTACCGATCCAGCGGCCGATCTTCGTGACGGGCCTGGTGCGCACCGGGACGACCGTGCTGCACCGGCTGCTGGGCGCCGACCCGGCGGCCCAAGGCCTGCACATGTGGCTGGCCGAGTTCCCGCAGCCGCGACCGCCGCGCGAAACCTGGGACTCGAACCCGTTGTACCGCAGGCTCGATGACCAGTTCAACCAGCACCACGCCGACAACCCCGGCTACACCGGTCTGCACTTCATGGCCGCCTACGAGCTCGAGGAGTGCTGGCAGTTGCTGCGCCAGTCGGTGCACTCGGTGTCCTACGAGACGCTGGCGCACGTGCCGAGCTACGCGAAGTGGCTATCTGAGCAGGATTGGACGCCGTCCTACCAACGGCATCGCCGCAACCTACAGCTGATCGGGATGAACGACACCGACAAGCGCTGGGTGCTCAAGAACCCCAGCCACCTGTTCGCGCTGGATGCGCTGATGGCGACTTACCCTGACGCACTGGTGATTCAGACCCACCGGCCGGTGGAGACGATCATGGCCTCGATGTGCTCGCTGGCCCAGCACACCGCCGAAGGCTGGTCGAAGGCGTTCACCCCGGAGCAGATCGGTACCGACTCGATGGACACCTGGTCGCGCGGGCTGGAGCGGTTCAACACCGCCCGCGCCAACTACGACTCGGCGCAGTTCTACGACGTCGACTACCAGGACCTGGTCGCCGACCCGCTCGGCACGGTGGCCGACATCTACCGCCACTTCGGGTTGACGCTGACCGACGAGGCGCGAAAGGCCATGGAAGCCAGCCACTCCGAGAGCCAGCAGGGTGAGCGCGCGCCGAAACACAAGTACTCGCTGGCCGACTACGGGCTGACCGCCGAGCAGGTCAAGGAGCGCTTCGCCGGCTTGTGAGGCACGTCAGCTGGACTTCTTGCCCAAGAGTTCGGGTAGGTGCTTCGGGCAGTAATCGTCGATGCTGGCCCCGACGAAGTAGCCGGCGTGGTAGGCGGTCATCCCAGCCTTGTCGACCATTTCAGCCGCCATCTCCTTGGGCGACTTGCCGCTGTCCAGGTTGTCACAGACGGCATGAGCTGCCTGGATCGCGTAGTCGTCCGGTACGTGGTCGGTGATGCCCTCAGAGCGCAGCGTAGAGAGGAATTTGGCATCGTTGGCGTCGGCGTGAGCGGCCGAGACCGACGCCAGGGGTCCGAGCAACCCGAACGCCACGGCTATGAGAAGGCGCTTCCGCATGAGAGATACCTCCTGAAAAAGCTTTGGTGTTGTTGCGCTTTGGTGCTGTTGCGCTGCAACGACGCAGCATCGCGTAGCGGATGGGTAACCCTCTACTACGGGCATCACACTGCTCGCCGGAGAAGTTCACATGAAATGTAGACAGAGTTCACCGACGATTGTCCGGTGCTCGCAGACTCGGCTTCGCTGTCAGTCTTCCGCGCTGCGGTCGAGGTAGCCTTCGGCCACCGCGTGCTCGATGCTGTCGGACAGCCGCGGGCACGATCTGGTTCGCGCCGTGTCACCGCCGGCGGCACGCACCTGCGCGAAGTGAGCACACCGCTGCGATGCCTCGGTATTCCACTGCACCGCCGTGTGCCCCGGCCCGAGCCGCCGCACGTTCACCGTGACGTGGCAGAACCGGCAGTCCACCGGCTGCAGACCCGCGGTCAGGTAGCGTTCCCGGTCGGCGCGGCTGGCTTCGGCCACCGACGCGGCGCGCTGTGGATCATTGCTGAAATCCCTTGACTTCGACCACGATCCGGACCCGTCGTTGCTGGTGGGCTCCTCGTCGTGGTCGTGCTGATCGCCGTGCAGCAGCAGCATCGACCGCGCCAGGCGATCGACGTCGGGCACCTCCGGACGATCGTCAGCCATGGCGACTAGTGCTGCTCGGCGGGAACTTCGTCGGACACCGCTTCGGCCTCCCTGGCCTTCATGTTCTCGGCCACCTCGGCGTTCCAGAACTCGTTGGCGCGGGAGGTGTCGACCTCGATCTCATAGCGCTCCACCATTTCTGGGGTGATATCGGCGACGTCGACGTAGAACTGCTGATACCAGCGGCGCATCTGGTAGACGGCGCCGTCCTCCTCGACCAGCAGCGGGTTGTCGATCCGGGTCTTGTGCTTCCAGATCTCCACGTCCTGCAGGAAGCCCTTGCTGACCCCCTCGGTGAACACCCGCGACAGCTTGTCGGTCATCTTTTCGTCCATGCCCTTGGGCTTTTCGACGATCACACCCCACTGCAGCACGAACGAATCCTGCGTGACCGGGTAGTGGCAGTTGATCAGGATCGACTCGGCCTTGTAACCGCCGTAGCTGTTGTGCAGCCAGTTGATCATGAACGACGGTCCGAAGTAGGACGCCTCCGAATCCAGGTGCGCCTCACCGTAAGACGTGCCCAGGTCGTCGACGTCGGGCCGGCCCACATTGTGCAGGTACTGCGAGGCGATGTGACCCTCGAAGACGTTCTTGAAGTACGTCGGCAACCCGAAATGGATGTAGAAGAAGTGCGCCATGTCGGTGACGTTGTCGATGATGTCGCGGCAGTTGGATCCCTCGATGAGGATGCGGTTCCACCGCCACTCGGTCCACTCGTCGCTGTGCGCCTCGGGAATCTCGGGAATGCGGACTGCCGGGTCGGGCGGATTGCCCTCGTGGTCGTGCCAGACGAACAGCAGGCCACCGCGCACGTCGGTGGTCCAGGCCCGGGTGCGGGCCCGCTTGGGGGTGCGCTTGGCATACGGCACCAGCTTGCAGCGACCGTCGCCGCCCCAGCGCCAGTCATGGAACGGGCAGGCCACCTCGTCGCCCTTGACGGTGCCCATGGACAGGTCGCCGCCCATGTGCCGGCAGTAGCCGTCGAGAACCTTGATGTCGCCCTGTGAGTCGGCGAACACCACCAGCTTGGTGCCGAACGCCTGAACCGAATGCGGTTTGCCGTCCTGAAAGTCCTTCGCGACGCCCAGGCAGTGCCAGCCGCGCGCGTAGCGGGTCGGCAGGTCGCCGGCATCGATCTCCCGGACGCCGACGTCGCTTGTGTCGGTAGTCATCCGCTGTCACCTCCAGATTGGGCTGCTAACTAGAACACGTTACAGTTTTGGGGCGGGAGAGCGCAACGACGGTGACCCTAACCACGGCATATGCATGGTGCGGTATATGGCTACGGTATATCTAGAACATGCCGCTGTTCAGTTTCGAGGGTCGCGCGCCGAAGGTCGATCCCACCGCGTTCGTGGCCCCGACGGCGACCCTGATCGGTGACGTCACCGTCGAAGCGGGCGCGTCGGTCTGGTTCAACGCGGTACTGCGCGGTGACTATGCGCCGGTAGTCGTTCGCGAGGGCGCGAACGTCCAGGATGGGTCGGTGCTGCACGCGCCGCCCGGTATCCCCGTCGACATCGGTCCTGGCGCCACGGTCGCACACCTGTGCGTCATTCACGGCGCCCACATCGGCTCGGAGGCCCTGATCGCCAACCATGCCACGGTGCTGGACGGCGCCGTGATCGGCGCTCGCTGCATGGTGGCAGCGGGGTCGCTGGTCGTCGGGGGCACCCAGGTACCGCCGGGGATGCTGGTGACCGGCACCCCGGCAAAGGTCAAGGGGCCCATTGAGGGAACCGGCGCCGAAATGTGGGTCAACGTCAACCCGCAGGCTTATCGTGATCTGGCACAGCGGCACATCGCCGGGTTGAAACCGGTTTAGGGTTACGCCGACGCCGCAGCGGCGTCGACAACCGATTGGACGTTGCAGATTATCGAGGACAGCGCGACCCAGAGCTCACCCGAGACCCGAGCCGGGCGCAGGTTGACACTGGTGACGCTGGCGGTGGTGGCCGCGGTGTTCGCCTGGTTGTTCGTCGGATATCTGCTGTGGGCGCGCAGCTACACCGACCTGATCGACCTGCTGGTGTACCGCGCCGGTGGTCACGCGGTGCTGCACGGCCACTCGATCTACGCGGCCGACTTCGCCGCGGCCAACCAGTCGCCGAACGGACTGTCGTTCACCTATCCGCCGTTCGCCGCCGTGGTCTTCGTGCCGCTGGCGATCGTCCCGGTCGGTGTCGCCAAGACCCTGATGCTGTTGTTCAACACCTCCGCCGCGTTGCTGCTGTTCACGCTGATCGTTGTTGCGACGCAAGGAAATTGGGACCGACTGCGCAGCCGGCACGCGCTGACCGGGGCTGTCTCGGTCAAGACCGCGGTCGTGCTGGTGATCGCCGCGATCGTGTTCACCCTGAGCGTGCCGGTGGAGCACAACATGACCTACGGCCAGGTCAACCTGCTGCTGGCGGCCGCGGTCGCCCTGGACATTCTGCCGCCGCGGGTGCCGTGGCCGCGGGGCCTGCTGGTCGGCATCGCGGTCGCGATCAAGCTGACGCCCGCCGTCTTCGTCGGCTATTTCCTGGTGACCCGGGCGTGGCGGCCGCTGGTCGTCTCGGTGGTGACGACGGTGCTTGCGGTGCTGGTCGGCTGGCTTGTGCTGCCCGCCGACACAGTGCGCTACCTGACCTCGACCGCGTTCGACCCGGCCAGGATCGGCGGGCTGGCCTACTCCTCGAACCAGTCGGTGCGCGGAATCCTCGAGCGCCTGCCGAAGCTCGATTCCGTGCACGGCGCGGTCTGGATGGTGGCGACGGTGCTGGTGCTGGCGCTGGCCGTGACGGCGATCGAGGTCAACCGGCGGCGCGGCGACACGGTCGCCGCGCTGCTGTCCGCCGCGTTCATCGGGTTGCTGTGCTCGCCGGTGTCCTGGGGTCACCACTGGGTGTGGCTGCCGGCGGCTGCGGTGTACTTCCTGGTGCGCTGGGCCGCGGTGGGGGCGGCATCCGACGTAGTTGCCGGGGTGCTGGTCGCGGGCATCTCGCTGTGGGCGCCGTGGGCGCACCTGCCGAACAGCGACGACCGCGAACGCCTGTGGAGTGCCGGGCAGCATCTGCTGGGCAGCGTCTGGGGCATGACCGCGCTGGTTTTGCTGGTTTTGTTCGCGGTGCGCGCGCGCAAACCCGTGCCGGAAATGAAGGCCTGAAGAGGGGCGGCCTGCTTCAAGAATCCGTCAAGTACCGCATGCGACCGTGCTGAGACGTCAAGCGCGGCTCCTCGTGCAACGGCGTTTCGATGAACCCGACCCCCGGAGGGAGCCATGGAGATCAACTTTCAGGTCGGCGGGAGCGCGGCGCAGTTCCGTCGGAGTCCGATCACCGGAAGCGCATCCGTGATCGTCGACTCCCAGAAAACTTCGGTGTCAAGCCCTTTCAACCCCGCCACGTACTTCAGCATGAAAACGCTCAAGACCTGGCGAGTTTCCCACCGCGGGCACACGGTAGAGATCGAGAAAGTGCGTCCGCAGATGTTCGGCGGCCTGCGGCCGGCACACTATGTCGTCAGGGTCGACGGTGCGGAAGTCGCCAATACGCGCGGGTACTGAGGGATTACATCCGCCGCGCGGAGGCGGTGGCCTTATCCAGCTCCCAATAGGCGCGCAGCGCCAGCATTCGGCCTTCGTCGTCGACCTTGCTCACTTGTCCTGCCAACCGGAATGAATGTAGTTGTCGGCGAAGCGCTTCAACGAATCCTGCTTCTTGTCCAGCGGCGCGTCGAAGCCGTGACCGTCGAAAATCCAGGGCACGGTGATGTAGTCGGTCACCCCGATCTCGGCGAGCTCGCGATGTCCGTCCAGCCCGAACTTGTCGATGCACACCGCCTGGAACTCGAAAGGCTTTTCCGCGCGGCCGTATTCGGCGCGCAGCTCGTTGAGCTTGGTGATCGTCTCGGCCAGCTCGGCATGCGTCATCATCGCGCTGGTCCAGCCGTCGCCCACGCGGGCCGCTCTGCGCAGCGCCACGTCGGTGTGGCCGCCCACGTAGAACGGCACCGGCTCGCTGGGCGCCGGGCTCATCTGCAGCCGGTCGAAATCGTAGAACTCGCCGTGGAATTCGACCATGCCGCCGGCCAGTACCAGCTTGATGACCTCGATCATCTCGTCGACGCGCTTGCCGCGGCGCTGATAAGGCACCCCGCACCACTCGAATTCCTCGGGCGCCCAGCCGATCCCGACCCCGAAGCCGAACCGGTTGTTGGTCAGGTTGGCCACCGAACCCACCTGTCGGGCCACCAACAACGGGTTGCGCGACCCCAGCTTCATCACGTTGGTGTAGAACCGCAGCTTGGTGGTGACCGCGCCCATCGCGCCCGCCAGGATCAGCGGGTCCACCCAGGGCGTGTTCTCGTCGAACATCCGCTTACCGTCCGCGGTATAGGGGTAGTCGACGGACTGCTTCTCGAAATAGAAGATCGAATCCGGCAGCGCGATCGAGTCGAACCCGACCTCTTCGGCGGTCTTGGCCAGTTCGATCAGCTGGTCGATCTGACCCATCGCGATGCTGCAGGTGTACTTCATTCGCCGGTCCGCTGCGGTTTGTCCTTACCGACCACCCACATCGAGTAGTACTGGGCGCCGCCACCGTAGGCGTGGCCCAACGCCTTTCGCACATTCGGCACCTGGTGGTCGCCGCCCTTGTCCATCACCTGAATCGCGGCTTCGGCGAAGCGGATCAGGCCGGAGGCGCCGATCGGGTTGGACGAGAGCACCCCGCCGGACGGGTTCACCGGAAGCCGTCCGCCGATCGCCGTCTCGCCGGCCTCGGTGAGCTTCCAGCCTTCGCCCTCCGGGGCGAAACCCAGGCTCTCCAACCACATCGGCTCGAACCAGGAGAACGGCACATAGATCTCGGCGGCGTCGATCTCGTCGATGGGGCTGGTGATCCCGGCGCCCTTCCACAACGCGGCGGCAGCGTCCCGGCTGGCTTGCGGGTTCACCTGGTCGCGACCGGAGAACTGCAGCGGCTCGGTGCGCAGCGCGGTGGCGTGGATCCAGGCCACCGGATGTCCCTGCGCCAGCCGCGCATCGGCGCTCTCCTCGTTGCCGATCACCACGGCCGCGGCGCCGTCGGAGGACGGGCAAGTCTCGTCGTAACGGATCGGGTCCCACAGCATGGGGGATTGCATCACCTTCTCGACGGTGATGTCGGGCTGGTGCAGATGCGCCAACGGGTTACGCGCCCCGTTCAGCCGGTCCTTGACCGCCACCATGGCGCCGATGTGATTGGGCGCCCCGGACCGGCGGATGTAGGACCGCACGTGCGGCGCGAAGTATCCGCCCGCACCGGCACCGACCGGCTTGATGAACGGGATCGGAATCGACAACGCCCACATGGCATTCGACTCCGACTGCTTCTCCCACGCCATCGCCAGCACGCGGCGGTACTTGCCCGACTGCACCAGGCTGGCCGCCACGATCGCGGTGGAACCGCCGACCGAGCCAGCGGTGTGCACCCGGATCAGCGGCTTGCCGGTGGCGCCCATCGCGTCGGACATGAACAGCTCGGGCATCATCACGCCCTCGAAGAAGTCGGGCGCCTTGCCCACCACGACCGCGTCGATATCGTCGAAGGTGGACCCCGAGTCTTCCAGTGCGCGGTCGATGGCCTCGCGCACCAGGCCGTTCATCGACACGTCCTTGCGCTTGGCGACGTACTTGGTCTGCCCGGTGCCCAGCACCGCGGCCAGGTTGGCTCCTGCGCCGGCCATCAGTTCTGTCCTTCCATGACCGCGACCAGATTCTGTTGCAGCGCAGGCCCACTGGTGGCGTGCGCCAGCACCCGCCCCGCCGAGCCGTTCCAGATGTGTTGTGCCGCAAAGCCGATACGTTCCAGCCCGGCGACGAACATCGGGTTCGCGGCCAGCGCGCCGCCGGACGGATTCACTTTGGTGCTGTCGGTCAACCCGATCGCCTCGGTCAGGATCAGATGCTGGTGGGTGAACGGGGCGTGGATCTCGGCGACCTCGATCGCGTCGTTGCCGTTCTTGGCCGCTTTGGCCGACGCCGCGGTGGACGCCGACACCGTCAGGTCGCTGCGCAGCCCGAGCGCGGGCGTCTCGATCCGATGCTCGATTCCCGTTATCCAGGCCGGGTTTTCGCGCAGCTCGCGAGCCCGGTCACCGGCGGCCAGCACGATCGCCGCGGCGCCGTCGGTGATCGGGGCGATGTCGTGCCGTCGCAGTGGGTCGTTGAAGAACGGCCGCGAGAGCAGCTCGTCGATGCTCTCGGCCGGCTGCACCGAGTCGTTGCGCTCCGATTGGGCGAACGAGTCGAGAGCGACCTGCGCCATCTGCTCGGCGGTCCACTTACCGGAGTCCAAACCGACCCGAGCCTGCAGGCCGGCCAACGACACCGAGTCCGGCCACAGCGGCGCGACGGTGTAGGGGTCGGTCTGCCGGGTCAGGATCTGGCGCAGGATTCCCGCCGAGGACTTGCCGAATCCGTACACCAGCGCGGTCTGCACCTCGCCGGTGAGGATCTTGATGTAAGCCTCGTACAGCGCCCAGGCCGCATCCATCTCGACGTGCGACTCGTTGATCGGCGGCATGGCACCGATCGAGTCGATCGCCGAGATGAACGAAAAGGCCCGTCCGGCAAGGTAATCCGAGGAACCCGAGCACCAGAAGCCGATGTCGGACTTGGTGATGCCCAGGTCCTGGTAGAGCTGGGCGAAGCACGGCATCAGCATCTCGACACCGTTGGTGGTGCCGTCGGTGCGGCGGACATGCGGAGCGTGGGCAAAGCCGACCACCGCAACGTTGCGATCACTCATGTGTGGTTGAGCCCTTTACAGGTGGTGCTTGTAGGTGTCGTAGTCGGCGTCCGGTTCGCCGGTGGGCCGGAAGTACTCGATGTTGTCGATGCCGAATCCCCACTCCTCGCGGGGTTTCCAGACCGCCTCCACCCGCATGCCCATCCGGACCTCGTGCGCGTCGACGTCGGCGACCAGGTGCAGGAACGGGATGTCGGCGCCGTCGAGCAGCACGTAGGCCGCCACGTACGGCGGTTTGATGCGCTGGCCCTGGAACGGGATGTTGATGATGGCGAACGTCGTCACCGTGCCTTTGTCGGGCAGTTCGACGAATTCGGTGGTGGGCAGGCCGGTGGCCGGGTCGGCGCCATGCGGCGGGAAGTACACCTTTCCGGATTCGCCGGTCCTGGCCCCGATCAGCTTGCCCTGCGCGATCGCCCGCAGGTAAGCGCTCTCCTCGTGCGAGGCGGTGTGCTGGATGGTCAGCGAGACCGGGGTGACGATCATGGTGACCGGGTCTTTATCGGAGGAGGCCGGTTCGACCGGCTCTTCCTCGTCGCCAGGCACGAAGTAGGCGATGTCGGTGATCGCGCCCACCGTCTCGTCGGCCCAGTGCACGCGCACCCGGTCGCCGGTCTTGATCTGGTCCGGCGTCTTCGCGTCGACCGCGTGGATCAGGGGGGTGTCGGCGCCGTCGAGTTTGATCAGTGCCCAGGCGAACGGGCGGTCCAGCGGCTCACCGCCGAGCGGCTCGGGCTGCCAGGTCCAGGACACCACGGTCCCGACGCTGGCCACCGGTACCATTTCGCCCAGCGGCTCGTAGGTGACCGGGTCATATTCCGGTGGCGGCACGTGCACCCGGCCATCGGAACCGCGTACTCCCAGAACGCGGCGATCACGCAGTGCGGTGAAGAACTTCCCTAGCGTGGGACCCACCGAACGGGTGTAGTCGAAGGACAATGTCAACGGCGCGGAGAGGGGCGGCTCAGGGTGATCGATCAGGGCTGGGCCGCTCGAACTGGCTGTCACGCCTTCGAGTAGAACAGGTTCTAAGAATCGTTTCAACACTGGTCTGGGAGAGACATCGATGAAGCTCGGTCTGCAACTCGGATATTGGGGCGCCCGGCCGCCGGAGAACCACGCGGAACTTGTCGCCGCAGCCGAAGAGGCCGGATTCGATGCGATCTTCACCGCCGAGGCGTGGGGGTCGGACGCCTACACGCCGCTCGCCTGGTGGGGGCGGGAGACGAAGCGGGTACGACTGGGCACCTCGGTGGTGCAGCTGTCCGCGCGTACCCCGACGGCGTGTGCGATGGCCGCGCTGACGTTGGACCACCTCTCCGGTGGGCGGCACATCCTGGGGCTCGGCGTGTCCGGGCCGCAGGTGGTCGAAGGCTGGTACGGAGCCAAGTTCCCCAAGCCGCTGGCCCGCACCCGCGAGTACATCGACATCGTGCGCCAGGTGTGGGCCCGCTCGGCTCCGGTCACCAGTGCCGGCCCGCACTACCCGCTGCCGTTGACCGGTGCGGGCACAACGGGTTTGGGCAAGTCGTTGAAGCCGATCACACACCCGTTGCGTGCCGACATCCCGATCATGCTGGGCGCCGAGGGGCCCAAGAACGTCGCGCTGGCCGCCGAGATCTGCGATGGCTGGCTACCCATCTTCTATTCGCCGCGGATGGCCGACACCTACAACGAATGGCTGGACGAGGGGTTCGCCCGGCCGGGTGCCCGGCGCTCGCGAGAGGACTTCGAGATCTGCGCGACGGCGCAGGTGGTGGTGACCGACGACCGGCCCGGGACGTTCGCCGCGGTCAAGCCGTTCCTGGCGTTGTACATGGGCGGCATGGGTGCCGAGGACACCAACTTCCACGCCGACGTCTACCGCCGGATGGGCTACGCCGAGGTGGTCGACGAGGTCACCAAACTCTTCCGGTCCGACCGCAAGGACGAAGCGGCGAAGGTGATCCCCGACGAACTCGTCGACGACGCCATGATCGTCGGCGACCTGGACTACGTGCGTAAGCAAATCGAAGTCTGGGAGGCGGCCGGCGTCACCATGATGGTGGTCGGCGCCCGCAGCGTTGAGCAGGTACGCGACCTCGCCGCGCTGACCTGACGGGGCGGCTTGCGGCTTCGTTAGAACACGTTCTAGATTGGCCCGGTGGGCTCACAGGGGACGCGCGTCGTCGAACGACATCTCCACGTTGGCGACCGACTGCGTCATCAAGGCCCGCTTGGGCAGGCCCAGCGACGCCAGCTCCCTGCCGTAAGGGTGGTCGCCCAGCCTGATGCGGGCGCCGCCGAGTCGGGTTCGGGCGCCCGTCGTCGTCATCGTCGAGGACGTCTCCCGGGTGACGCCGTCCAAATGCGAATACGTCGTCAGGGTCTGCGCCTTCATCGCCGGGTGCGGCAGGCCGGGGCTGAATTCGATCCCGGCGATCAACTGGCCGTCGGCGCTGACGTCGAAGTCGAACTTGCGGCCCTCCTGAACGTTGAAGTCCGCCATGATCTTCGGGTAGCCCCAGATGGTGCGGCCGGCCTCGAGGGTGAATTCCTGATCGACCGGCAGACGGTGGATGAACGTCGCCGCATCGGCCATCGCGCGAAAACCCTTGGCGTGGGTGCCCGGCCGGTTCACCAGGAACGCCGTGCCGTACTCGTGGTAGCGGCCCAGATCGCCGTCGATGTAGCGGACCAGCAGTTGCAGCAGGATCGCCCGACCGGGCAGGTATTCGAAGACCTGCAGGCCGCTGTAGTCGATCAGCCGCTGCGCGGCTTTGGCGTCGACCGAGAACATCGCGGAGTGCTGGTCGGCTTTGCGGATGACCACCGGCATGGTGAGGACCGTGCCGGCGATGGTGTGTTGCGAGACAGACATGGGGCTTACTGTAATGGGCTCGAGGCAGAAAACTGGAGGCTGTAGATGACTTCGACTATCCCTGAGACGATCCTGAACATCGACCTGGCCGACGGCAACTTCTATGCCGACGGAGTCGGGGCGCGGGAGGCGTATCGCTGGATGCGGTTGAATCAGCCCATCTTTCGTGACCGCAACGGATTGGCCGGCGCGACAACGTATCAGGCCATCCTCGATGCCGAACGCAATCCGGAGCTGTTCTCCAGCACCGGCGGAATCCGGCCCGACCAGCCGGGCATGCCGTACATGATCGACATGGACGATCCGGCGCACCTGGTGCGGCGCAAGCTGGTCAACGCGGGCTTCACCCGTAAGCGGGTCAAGGACAAGGAAGCCGCGATCGGCGAACTGTGCGACACGCTGATCGACGCGGTGTGCGAACGCGGCGAGTGCGACTTCGTCCGCGACATCGCCGCGCCGCTGCCGATGGCAGTGATCGGCGACATGCTCGGGGTGCTGCCCTCGGACCGGGAGATGCTGCTGAAGTGGTCCGACGACCTGGTGTGCGGGCTCTCGTCGCACATCGACCCGACGTCCGTGGAATTCCAGACGGTGATGGAGGCGTTCGCCGGATACACCGCGTTCACCATGGACCTGATCGGCAAGCGTCGCGCCGAGCCCACCGACGACCTCTACTCGATCCTGATCAACGCCGAGGTCGAGGGCCAGCGGATGTCGGACGACGAGATCGTCATGGAGACGCTGCTGATCCTGATCGGCGGCGACGAGACCACCCGGCACACGCTGAGCGGCGGCACCGAACAGCTGGTGCGCAACCGTGCGCAGTTTGCGGAGCTGGTGGCCGACCCGTCGTTGCTGCCGGGTGCGATCGAGGAGATGCTGCGCTGGACCTCGCCGGTGAAGAACATGTGCCGGACGTTGACGGCTGACGCCGAATTCCACGGCACCTCGCTGAAGGCCGGGGAGAAGATCATGCTGCTGTTCGAGTCGGCGAACTTCGACGAGTCGCAGTTCGATCAGCCAGAGGTATTCGATATCCGGCGGAACCCTAACTCGCACTTGGCCTTTGGCTTCGGAACGCACTTCTGCATGGGCAATCAGCTGGCCCGGCTGGAGCTGTCGATGATGACCGAACGGGTGTTGCGGCGGCTGCCGGATCTGCGGTTGGCCGACGAGTCGGCGTTGCCGCTGCGGCCGGCGAACTTCGTGAGTGGGCTGGAGTCGATGCCGGTGGTGTTCACGCCGAGCGCGCCGGTGTTGTCGTAGGTTCGGGACACGCGCAGAGGTCCGGCGCCAGCGCATTTGATCGTCAGCCCGCCGACCCGGCATCGCCCAAGGGGCCGCCTACGTGACCAGGGTGTGTTTCTACAGGACCGACTGCATCCATGAGGCAGGGCTACCGCCTTCACCGTCGGGGTCGTCGTCGGGTTGGTTGCGCTGATGCAAGAAAGTGCGCCACGCTTGCTGGATTCGGCGTTGACAGTCCTGCTCGATCTGCTCTCGCACGTGGGCAGGAATGGGTCGGTCGCCGAATCGGTTAATGCACGCACCTCACGTTCCTGCTCGGCGGCGTGCCAGTCCGCGATTTGCTGCGCCACCATGTGGTGGTAGCGGGCACGGAACTCCTCAGCAGCCGGGTCCTCCAGCTCTGCGGTGTCTTCCTCGTCTCCGGTGTCGAGGTCAGGGATGTCCTCGACCCGCTTACCCAACGCGCGGGCCAGCTCTTCCCGCGACGGCACCGTGCCTGAGCGCAGAGCTTCCTGCATCAACGGGTGTAGATGCGGGATGTCCGACATGATCAGATCTTGGGGATCCAGCCAGACCACGTCGGTGACAACACAAAACCCCGTCCTTGCGGGTCTTTGCAGGCGGTCGTTCCTTTGTCATCGACACCACACGTCACGCCAAACACCGTCAATGTGTGGAATGGCGGCAACACGTTGCTGAGCGAGGTGTCATCGCAGGGCATTCCAACCTCTCGTAACCCGATGTCTGTGCTGATCTCATTCGCGCCGTAATTTCGTTTTGGCGGATCACATACCGGGGGTATGGACGGAAGCCTGTTGCCTACGCAGCTTGCAGACGATGACTGCCCGAAAGTGCATTCGACACCATCAGGGGTTCGAAAACCGTAGGTAGTCAACTTGTTGGGTCGTCCGGGGTTTTCGGTTTGCCACATGTAGTCGTCGGGGTTGGCTGGGGTGTAGTTGCTCATGTCTGGGAATCTGGCGGCTTCGGGTGATTTGGATGGGTCGGTGGTGGGTGTAGGTGTGTCTGCGGTGGCCGTGCACGCCGAGGCTAGCCCTGCGGTGGTGGAGAACAGCAGTGCCGTTATGAGACGAATCATCAAATCGTCCTGTGGATCGGGGAAATGTAGGTCATCGCTGTGCTGATTGGGTGTTCACACGGATGTCCTGTACGTCGTAGTGCACGGGTCCGATGGGGTTGCCTTGGTGATCTTTTGGTTGGAACCATTGGCTGCCAAAAAGGCCAAGATTGTCCAGGGTTGATCCTGGCAGGATATAGCCGCCTCAAGGGCTGGGACGCTGTTGGGAGATCCAGGGGCGCGTTACTCATCACCATGGTGGTGTTAGGCGGTACGACGCAGGCGGGGCTATCACCGACGTGAACTTCGAAAGTCGGAATTCATTTCGCGTGGTTGTCTTGAAGTTGTTACCCGAAAGGTTTGCCGTCGATTTCGCGGTCGCCGTCGGGTGGGTTGCGTAGACGTACGACAGAGAGCCCCAACGGTGGCTAGATTCGGCGTTCACAGTTCTGCTCGATCTGCTCGCGCGCGTGGGCAGTAACGGGGTCGGCCGCCGAAATCAGTCAAGGCACGCATCACGTCCAGCTCGCCCGCCTGCCAGTCCGCTGCATTGTCTGACATGTTCAGACTTTCGGAATCCAGCCGGACCACGTCGGTGACAACACGAAAGCCTGTCCTTGCGGGTCTTTGCAGGCCGTCGTTCCCTTGTCATCGACGCCGCATGTCACGCCGTACACCGTGAGGGTGTGGAATGGCGGCAATACCTTCGCGGCGGGTGGCGCATCGCACTTGCTGTCGCCGTATTGTTGCAATCCGCTATTAGTACTTATCCCGTACAATGCGAATTTTTGATTCGATGGATCACATAGTGCTCGGGGCATCGAAGGGAAATGGATTCCGGTACAGCCTGCTGACGGACTTTGTTCGAAGCCGCACTCGATCCCGTCTGGTGTGGTGAAGCCGTATCTGGTCATCTTGGCACCGGGTCGGCCTGGGGTTTCGTATTCAGTCTTGTAGTTGTCGGGGTTTGCTGCCGTGTAACTGTCCATGTTGGGGAACCGTGCGGCATCCGCAAATCTGGGCTCGGTGGTGGGTGTGGGTGTGTCGGCGGTGGCTGTGCACGCCGAAGCCAGCCCCGCGAGGGTGAGCAAGAGTGCCGTTATGAGGCGAATCATCGGGCTGTCCTATAGCTCCTGGAAGCATCGGTCATCGTTGTTCGGGCGTATTCACTCGGATGTCCTGCACGTCGTAGTGCACAGGGAGCGGATTGCCCAATGCGTCTTTGGGTCCCCACCACTGACTACCGAAGATTCCAACGTTGTTCAGGGTTGATCCTGGCAGGATGTAGCCGCCGTAGGGGGCTGGGACGTTGTTGGGGGATCCAGGGGCGTTGCTCATCACCACGATAGGGCTAGACCGTACTACGCTGGTAGGGCTGTCACCGACGTGAACCTCGACGGTGAAATTCTCCGGTTGACCGTTGCGAAAGTTTGCTCCAGCAAGGACGGCTTTGCCGTCGATTTCGCGGAAGCTGATTTCTCCCCATTTCTGATTGGGCGGGGTGATCGTGGCGGTGGCTGGTTGCCCTGCGGTTCCCCAGGAGTTGTTGGCGGGGTTGTAGGGCTGCCAGGCGCCGCGGTCGGCGATGTGTTCGGGATCCACGCGGTACACGCTGACGCCGCTGTTGCGGTCGAAGTTATCGGCCGCGATGTAAACGTTGCCGTCGCTTCCTTGGAAGCCGCTGATTTGGGTGGGTGCGCTGCTTGATCCGGTGGACCGGTAGGTGTCCAGGGGGTGGCCGTGGCCGTCGGTCTCGACTGCGCGCCACCCTCCGGCCGGGTTGTTGTTGACTTCGACCAGCCAGGAACCCACGGGTTTGAGTGGGTCGGCGGCGGTGGTGTTGGTGCCCACGACCATCATGTAGGTGCGTCCGTCGCGGGTAGTGATGCTGCCTGCCGGCAGGGTGTTGTTGGCTCCTGCCTTGATGGCTGCTTGCGGCAACGGGAACAACGGGCTCGAACCCTGCACCTCGTTGGGTAAGCCCGGATTGAGCGTTGTCCCATTCAACGGGGACCCGAAATGTGGTCGTCCCTGTTCGTCGAAAGTGACGGGTACCGCCACCGAGGAGTAGTGCGGGTTGCCTTCACCACCGACCCCGGGGTTGGCGTAGGAATCTCCGAATATGGCCACGTATTTGCCGTTGGGGAGCTGGATGACTTCGCCGAGATCAGCAGCCCTGATGCCCGGAATGGCGCCTGGGTTGTCGGTGCCGGCGACAGCGCCGCGATTGGCGACTTGACCAGGTGCCAGCGGCGGGGGTGCCAGCTTCGGTCCGTTCGCTCCGCCCAGCGCGGCGACTGCGTTGCTGATGGCGGTGGCGGTGTTGGTGTCGGCTACGCCTAACTCGTCGGCCAATCGCCCTAGGTTCCCGCCCTCGGTGGCGGCCTCGTTTGCTCGCCGGTTCTGTAGCTGGGTGATCTGCTCTTGTAGGCCCGCCGTGTCGGCGGGGTCCATCATTGTGGCGAGTTTCCGAGCAGCGGCGTAGTCGTAGGTGTCTTTGACATCCCAGTTTTCGGAAACCTCGAAGTGGTTCCCTTCCAAGCCCCGGGCCTTGGATTTCAGGCCGTCAATCATCGGCCCCATGGTCTTCTTGCCGTTCTCGTAGGCATCGGCCAACGCGTCCAGGTCGGCGGCAACGATACGGTTCTGGGTCAGCTCACGATCTGAGCGGGCTACGGCCGATTCGCGGGCCGCTCCCTCCCAGTCGAACTCCTGGACCGTCGTGTGGACCCTTTCGCCGGAGGAGGCCAGGGTTTTCGCGGCATCGCGCAGCGGCTGGGCGATATTCCCCAGGGCGTTGACGTTGGCCTTGAACACCTGACTCTTCTGCGGGCGACCCATGGCGCTACTTGCGGGACAGGTTCATATCGCCCATACCGGTCAAGCCGGCGGCGACCTGCTCAGACATCCACGGCGGCTTCACGGTGCCCCCCAGGGTCAAGTCTGACAGCTCGTACGCGTTGCCCGTGTTGCGAAACAGATTCGCCATGATTTCGTCGCGTCCCCCCACGATTTTCAACGCTGACTTCACCGCATCATTAGCCGCGCTGAGCTTGCCGGCGGTCTCGAAACCTTCCAGCCCTGCTTTTGCGGCTGTCTCATCGGGCACGACAATCCCGGCGATCACCGCCTTCTCGGCGTCGAGTTTGCTTGCGCCCGAACGCAACTCGCTCGGAGTGACCCTGAGAGTCATCGGCTGCCCCGCTCCTTCCCCCGCAGCTAGCCGACAGCTAACTGATGCCAAGAAATCCTACCGGCGTGCATCGCAAAAAGGGCCGGTCTATTCAGCAGCACTGCGCGGCGCACGGTCGATGACGCTGATCGCGCGCTGCGATGTGTGGCGGTTTCGGCACCGGGGGAGGGCTTTAGCGCATCTTGAACTGCGGCGCTCGCTTCTCGGCGAACGCCCGGGGCCCCTCCTTGGCGTCCTCGGACAAGAACACCGGGATACCGTTAGCGGTGTCGGGCTTGAACGCCTCGTTCTCGTGCATGCCCTCGGTCTCGCGGATGGTCTTCAGGATCGCCTGGACCGCCAACGGCCCGTTGTTGGAGATCACCTCGGCGATCTCCAACGCCTTGGTCAGCGCCTGACCGTCGGGCACGACGTGGCCGATCAGCCCGATCTCCTTGGCCTCGGTGGCGGTGATGTGTCGTCCGGTCAGCAGCAGGTCGCACGCCACCGTATAGGGGATCTGGCGGACCAGGCGCACCGCGGATCCGCCCATCGGATACAGACTCCACTTCGCCTCGGAAATGCCGAACTTGGCGCTCTCGCCCGCCACCCGGATATCGGTGCCCTGCAGAATCTCGGTGCCACCGGCGATCGCGGGGCCCTCGACGGCCGCGATCAACGGTTTCGTCAGCCGCCGGCCCTTCAAAAGGGCATCGATCCGTGACGGGTCGTAGCTGCCGTCCTTGAACGAGTCGCCCGGCGGCTTCGCGGTTGCCGTCTTGAGGTCCATCCCAGCGCAAAAGTAGCCACCGGCGCCGGTCAGAACGCAGACGCGGATGTCGGGGTCGTTGTCGACGCGGTCCCACGCCTCGACCATGATCTGCATCATTTCGGTGCTCAGCGCGTTGCGGCGATGCGGTCGGTTCATCGTCACGATCAGGGTATGACCACGCTGCTCGACCAGTGCGTCCGGTCCAGATTCGTTTGCTGGCGTCTCAGACACTACAACCGCCTTTCGCGCGTCAGGGGGAGTCAGCTTGTCAAGAAATGTAACACGTTCTAATTTGGTGGCCGTGGCTCTGAATATTGCTGACCTCGCCGAGCACGCCATCGACGCTGTGCCCGACCGTGTAGCCCTCATCTGCGGTGACGAGCAGTTGACCTACGCCCAACTGGAAGAGAAGTCCAACCGCCTCGGGCACTACCTGCTCGACCACGGGGTGCAAAAAGGCGACAAGGTGGGCCTGTACTGCCGCAACCGCATCGAGATCGTGATCGCGATGCTTGGCATCATCAAAGCGGGCGCCATCCTGGTCAACGTCAACTTCCGCTATGTCGAGGGCGAACTGCGTTACCTGTTCGAGAACTCCGACATGGTGGCGCTGGTACATGAGCGCCAGTACTCCGACCGGGTCGCCAACGTGTTGCCGGACACCCCCAACGTCAAGACGATCCTGGTGGTCGAGGACGGCTCCGACAAGGACTACCGGCGCTACGGCGGCGTCGAGTTCTACGAAGCGATCGCCGAGGGCTCCCCGGAGCGGGACTTCGACGAGCGCAGCGCCGACGACATCTACCTGCTCTACACCGGTGGCACGACGGGCTTCCCGAAGGGCGTGATGTGGCGCCACGAGGACATCTACCGGGTGCTGTTCGGCGGAACCGACTTCGCCACAGGCGAATTCATCAAAGACGAGTACGACCTCGCCAAGGCCGCGGCCGCCAACCCGCCGATGGTCCGCTACCCGATCCCGCCGATGATCCACGGCGCCACCCAATCGGCCACCTGGATGTCGATCTTCAGCGGCCAAACCACCGTGCTGGCACCGGAATTCAACGCCGACGAGGTGTGGCGCACCATCCACACGCACAAGGTGAACCTGCTGTTCTTCACCGGTGACGCGATGGCCCGCCCGCTGCTGGACGCTCTGCTGGCCCATCAGGACGCCGGCAACGAGTACGACCTGTCGTCGCTGTTCCTGCTCGCCAGCACCGCCGCGCTGTTCTCGCCGAGCATCAAGGAGAAATTCCTCGAGCTGCTGCCGAACCGGGTCATCACCGACTCGATCGGGGCATCCGAGACCGGATTCGGCGGCACCAGCATCGTCACAAAGGATTCCCCGCCCAGTGGGGGACCCCGCGTCACCATCGACCACCGCACCGTCGTCCTCGACGAAGACGGCAACGAGGTCAAGCCCGGCAGCGGTAAGCGCGGCTTCATCGCCAAAAAGGGCAACATTCCGGTCGGCTACTACAAAGACGAGAAGAAGACCGCCGAGACGTTCAAGACCATCAACGGAGTGCGCTACGCGATCCCCGGTGACTACGCACTGGTCGAAGAGGACGGCAGCGTCACCATGCTGGGCCGCGGCTCGGTGTCGATCAACAGCGGCGGTGAGAAGATCTACCCCGAAGAGGTAGAGGCGGCGCTCAAGGGCCATCCCGACGTGTTCGACGCGTTGGTGGTCGGGGTCCCCGACCCGCGCTACGGACAGCACGTCGCGGCTGTGGTGCAGGCCCGGGAGGGAGCACGCCCGTCGCTGGCCGAGCTGGACCGGTTCGTGCGCTCGGAGATCGCGGGATACAAAGTGCCGCGCAGTCTTTGGTTCGTCGACGAGGTGAAGCGCTCACCGGCCGGCAAGCCGGACTACCGCTGGGCCAAGGAGCAGACCGAGGCCCGGCCGGCCGACGACGTGCACGCCGCACACGTGACCGCCTGACATAGCCGGCTGCTAGCCCGGGGCGCCCACCGTGCCCCGGGCGCCGGTGTTCCCGGCGGTGCCGTCGACGCCGTCAACTCCGTACTCACCCACATTGGCGGGATTGGCGGCGGTGCCCGGGGCGCCACGGTCACCTCCGTCGCCGCCCGCTCCGCCGAGGCCACCGAAGCCCGCATCGCCGCCCGAGCCGCCGGCGGCCTGACCGGTGGGTCCGAAGCCGCCGGCCCCGCCCTGCCCACCGTTGCCGCCCTGCCCGCCGTCGGCGCCGTGTCCGCCGTTTCCGCCGTTGCCGCCGTTACCGCTGGCGGCATTCGATGCGGCGGGACCGCCGTTGCCGCCACTGCCGCCGTCGCCGCCGGCCGCGCCTACCCCGCCGGTGCCGCCCTCGCCCCCCAGGCCGCCTTTGCCACCGACCGCGCCGGTCAGATCGCCAATCGTGCCGGCATTGCCGCCCGCGCCGCCCGTGCCGCCGTTGCCGCCGGTGCCGCCGGTGCTGTTCAGTCCGCCGGCGTCGCCGCCGCGGCCACCGGTTCCACCGTTACCACCTGGCTCGTACGCGCTGTAGCTAAGGCCACCGTTGCCGCCGTTGCCGCCGTTGCCGCCGATGCCTCCCGCTCCGCCGTTGCCACCGTCGCCTGCGTGGTAGTAGAAGTCGACATCAAAGGCGTTCGGACTGAGCACTTCTCCGCCGTCGCCACCGTTTCCGCCGTTGCCGCCGTCGCCCCCGGTACCGCCGTCACCACCGTGGCCGCCCTGGCTGGGGAAGTTGTTGTTGACGGTGCGGTCGGCGTCGCCGCCGCGCCCACCGTTGCCGCCGTTCGCGCCGGTGCCGCCATTGCCGCCGTCGCCACCGGCGCCGCCCTTGGCGACGATCATGTTGCCGCTGGTGCCGGTGCCGCCGTCGCCGCCGTTGCCACCTTTTTGGCCGGTCGTCACGCCATTTACGCCGTCTGCACCGTCCGTACCCCAGGGGATGCCGGGTTTGCCGTCGGCGCCGTCGACGGCATTGTCGATGTGTATCTGCGGGGGATTGACGCCCTTGCCGCCGGTACCGCCCGAGCCGCCTTGCCCGCCGGTTCCGCCGTTGCCGACGGTGCCCGGGTTGCCGTCTGCGCCGCCGCCGTCGCCGCCCGCACCGGCCAGGCCGCCGTTTCCGCCGTTCCCGCCGATCCCTCCCCGGCCGCCGTCGCCGCCGGTGGTGTGCGCAGCGGCGCCGGTGCTGGTTCCGCCTACCCCGCCTTGGCCGCCGTTGCCGGCCTTCCCGCCGTCGCCTCCGGTGCCCCCGCCGACACCGTCGACGCCGTCACCGCCCTTGCCGCCGTTCCCTCCGTTGCCGCCCTGGCCGCCGGTGCCTCCGGTGCCGCCGGTGCTGCCGTCGGTGCTGTCGGCGCCGCGCGCACCGGTGGCACCCTGGCCACCATTGCCGCCATTTCCGCCGAGACCGCCCTGGCCCACGTTGCCGGCGGTGCCGTCCACGCCTGCGTCGCCGCCGGCTCCGGCGTTGCCGCCGCGGCCGCCGTCGCCGCCGTCGCCGCCCCGGGCACCGTCGGTGGTGCCGGCCCCGGCTCGGGCGCCCGCGCCGCCCCTGCCTCCCATGCCACCGTCGCCGCCCTTACCGCCGCCGGCACCGGCCGCGCCACCGGCACCGGCGTTGCCTCCTCTACCGCCGCCACCACCGTCACCGCCGGCCTGACCGAGGGCGCCGCCGTCGTTGCCGCGGACACCGTCGCCCCCTTGCCCGCCGTTGCCGCCGGCGCCACCGTTACCGCCGCCCGCGCCGCCGGCGCCCCCTTG
The DNA here is from genome assembly GCF_022179425.1 of Mycobacterium sp. 20KCMC460. Classification (NCBI taxonomy): domain Bacteria; kingdom Bacillati; phylum Actinomycetota; class Actinomycetes; order Mycobacteriales; family Mycobacteriaceae; genus Mycobacterium; species Mycobacterium sp. 20KCMC460. Next base: position 6,006,752 of record NZ_AP025524.1, on the reverse strand, counting down.
GCCACCGTTGCCGCCGGCGAAGCCGGCGGCACCCGACGCGCCCGGCGTGCTGGTCGACTTGCCGCCGGGCCCGCCGCCACCACCGTTGCCGCCCTTGCCGCCGTTACCCCCGGACCCGAGTTGTCCCTGGGCGCCGGTAGTGCCGCCGGTTCCGCCGCTGCCGGCGTCGCCACCGGCCCCGCCCGCGCCCGCATCGCCGCCGGCGCCTCCTTTACCACCGTCACCCCCGACGCCGGTGTCGTTGGCGAACCCGGATCCGCCGTTGCCGCCGTAGCCGCCGCCACCGCCCAGACCGCCGTGGCCGCCGCTGCCGTTGGTGCCGCCGGCGCCGGAATTGCCGCCCTGGCCGCCTCTGCCGCCCTTGCCGCCGGCGAAACCGTCGGTGCCGTCGGCTCCGGTATTCGACGCCCCGGTGGTGCCGTTGCCGCCGGTCCCGCCCGTGCCGCCGGTTCCGCCGGTACCGCCGGTACCGGCGTCGCCGTGGGCACCATCGGCACCGCCGTGCCCGCCACTGCCGACGGCTCCGCCCGCGCCGCCCTGGCCGGCGTCTCCGCCGGTGCCGCCGGCGCCACCGTCGTGGCCGATACCGCTGGGGTTGGTGGCACCCGACCCGCCGGTGCCGCCGGTGCCACCCTGCCCGCCGGTGCCGCCCTGCCCACCGGTGCCGTTGGTGCCGCCGGTGCCGGTGTTGCCACCCGCCCCGCCCTGTCCGCCGGCACCGCCGGCGAACCCGGCATTGCCCGGGGCGCCGGAGCCGGCGGCGGCGTCGGTGCCGTTACTGCCGGTGCCTCCGTCTCCGCCGCGGCCTCCGGTGCCGCCGGTGCCGGCGTTGCCGACGGCGCCGCCCTGGCCGCCGGTGCCGGCCGCGCCACCGAGTCCGGCATCGCCACCCGCGCCGCCGCTTCCGCCTGTCGCCCCGTTGCTGCCGGCCGCGGCTGCGCCGCCCGACCCACCCTTGCCGCCCCCGCCACCGTTACCGCCGGTGCCGCCCGAGCCGTTGATTCCACCGTCGACCGCGTTGCCGCCTTGGCCGCCTTGACCGCCCCGCCCGCCGGCGAAGCCGTCACCGCCTACCAGCCCGGTTCCGGAGTTCGTGCCCTGCAGTCCGGTCCCGCCGGCGCCGCCCGTGCCGCCGGTGCCGCCGGTGCCGGTGCTGCCCGCATGGCCGGCGACACCGAACAACCCGCCGGCGGCCCCGCCGGCACCGGCGTGGCCGGACACACCGCCCTGACCGCCCGTGCCGCCGCTGCCCCCGATACCGCCAAGCCCGGCGAGTGCGCCGTCCGCGCCGGTTCCCCCGACGCCGCCGGTGCCGCCCGCGCCGGCCGCTCCGCCGTGCCCGCCCGGGCCCAGCAGCAGCGCGCCGTGGCCACCGGCTCCGCCGTCGCCGCCGATTCCGCCGGTGCCGCCCGCGGAGCCGGTAGCGCCGGTGCCGCCGGTGCCACCGATGCCTCCTGCGCCGCCGGCACCGCCGCGGGCCAGCAGGCCACCAGCGCCGCCGGTCCCGCCGTGCCCGCCGCCGCCGCCGGTGCCGCCGCCGTCGATCCCCGGTCGCCGGCGCCGCCCGCCCCGCCGGCACCGCCGGCACCGAACAGCCATTCCGCGCGTCCGCCGGCCCCGCCGGTGCCACCTCCCGTTCCACCGGTACCCCCGGCGCCGCCACCGCCCCAGAGCAGCCCGCCGTTGCCTCCGGCACCGCCGGTGCCGCCGCCGGAGCCGCCCGTGCCGCCGGTGCCGCCGACGCCGAGTAGCCAGCCGCCGTTGCCACCCGCACCGCCGCTACTGCCCGCGCCGCCGGTGCCGCCGGCGCCGCCACGGCCCAACAACCCCGCCGACCCGCCGTTGCCGCCGGCCTGTCCCGCGGCGCCGGCCGCGCCGTTACCGCCGTTGCCCAACAACCAGCCGCCGTCGCCGCCGTTGCCGCCGGGGGTGGTGGCGTCGGCGCCGTTGCCGAACAGGGGTCGCCCGAAGATGGCGGGCTGGGCGATGGCGGCGGCCGACGCGGACTCGGTGCTCGAGTAGGCCGCGGCCGCGGCGCTGATCGCGCCGGTGAATTGCTGGTGGAAGGCGGCCGCCTGCGCGCTGACCGCTTGGTAGGCGCTGCCGTGCGCACCGAACAGCGCGGCGATCTGCGCCGATACCTCGTCGGCGGCCGCTGCGGCCAGGTTGGTGGTGGAACGTGCGGCAACAGCGTTCGCCTGGTGCAGGGCCGACCAGATCTCGGTCAGGTCTTCGGTCGCGGCGGCGATCACAGCGGGCGAGGCGAATAGGAACGACATCACGCGACTCCGACGAATATTGGAGGATCATTCTAGAATTAACGTCAACGTCAACTAATTTGAAATCTATCGCAATTGCGCTGTGCGCGTGGCGTTTTCCGGAAGCCGAGCCGGGCCGTCGGGCTGAACCCGGAGCCGGTGTCTACAGTCGCGTCGTGAGCGACTTCGTCAAGGGCCGGGCCGACGCACCCGACGGGTTCTTCGCGTGGGAGGCCGCCGGGTTGCGCTGGCTCGCCGACGTCGACGGCGGCGTGCCGTGTGCGCGGGTGGTGTCGGTGGGGCCGACCAGCCTGACGCTGCAACGACTTGAATCGGTGCGCCCGGGCATCGATACGGCGCGGGTGTTCGGCAACCGGTTGGCCGTCACCCACGACGCCGGAGCCGCGGCGTTCGGCGCCGGACCCGACGGCTGGGACGGGCCGGGGTTCTTCGGGCCGCTGTCGCAACCGTTGCCGATGTCGCTGCGACGACACCAGCGCTGGGGGCAGTTCTACGCCGACGAGCGGCTGGTCCCGATGACCGAGCTGGCCGGCTCGCGACTCGACGGAGCAACCCGCGACGCTGTCGAGAGCGTCGTAAAACGTTGTCGCGCAGGCGACTTCGACGACGACGACCGGCCGGCCCGGTTGCACGGGGATCTGTGGAGCGGCAATGTGATGTGGACACGCGACGGGGTGGTGCTCATCGATCCCGCCGCGCACGCCGGTCACCGCGAGACCGACCTGGCGATGCTGGCGTTGTTCGGCTGCCCGCACTACGAGGCGGTGATCGCCGGCTACCAGGAAGTGCGGTCGCTGCGGGCCGGGTGGCGGGAGCGGGCGGGGCTGCACCAGTTGTTCCCGCTGCTGGCGCACGTGGTGCTGTTCGGGACGGGGTACCTGGGTCAGACGCGTGCGGCGGCGCGTGCCGCGTTCGAATCCTGACGTCGTTGCCGGGGCCGGCCTGGCCCGCTTCCTCCTCACGCCGCTCCGCGGCGCGCATCGTCAGCGAGTTGTGTTGGATGGCCCGCTTCCTTCTCACGCCGCTCCGCGGCGCGCATCGTCAGCGAGTTGTGTTGGATGGCCCGCTTCCTTCTCACGCCGCTCCGCGGCGCGCATCGTCAGCGAGCTAAAGTCAAGGCGCGATGACGATCGACGTGTGGATGCAGCATCCAACCCAGCGGTTACTGCGCAGTGAACTCGGACTCGGAGAACAGTCTCGCCGAGACGTCGTGCACGGCAATGCCGAGCGGGTGTTCAAACTGCCGGCGCCGCCGCAAGACCCACGCGAAATGCACCCAGGAAAGGCGGACCGATGAACGGTGCCCAGGCGCTGATCAAGACCTTGGTCGACGGCGGGGTCGACGTGTGTTTCTCCAACCCGGGCACCTCGGAGATGCACTTCGTCGCCGCCCTGGACACAGTCGACCAAATGCGTGGCGTGCTAACCCTTTTCGAGGGTGTGGCCACCGGTGCCGCCGACGGCTATGCGCGCATCGCCGGTCGGCCCGCCGCGGTGCTGCTGCACCTGGGACCCGGACTGGGCAACGGTCTGGCCAACCTGCACAACGCGCGTCGCGCCCGGGTGCCCATGGTGGTGGTGGTCGGCGACCACGCCACCTACCACAAGAAGTACGACGCCCCACTGGAATCCGACATCGATTCGGTCGCCGGCACCGTCTCGGGCTGGGTGCGCCGCACCGCCACCGCTGCCGAAGTCGGCGCTGATGCCGCCGAAGCGATTGCCACCAGCCTCTCGAACTCGCATATCTCGACGTTGATTCTGCCCGCCGACACCTCGTGGTCCGAAGGCGGGCAACCGGTTACACCGGTGGCGGTGAGCGCGGCCGCGGCTCCCGCAGACGTGCGAGCAGTGGCCGAGGTGCTGCGCAGCGGCGAACCCACCACGATCCTGGTCGGGGGAGACGCCACCCGCGCCGCCGGCCTGGCCGCTGCAGCACGGATCGGCGCAGCAACCGGGGCCCGATTGTTGTGCGAGACATTCCCCACCCGGCTGGAGCGCGGCGCCGGGGTGCCCGCGATCGAACGACTCGGCTACTTCGCCGAAGCCGCCGCCGCGCAGTTGACCGGAAGCAAGCATCTGGTGCTGGCCGGTGCCAAGTCCCCGGTGTCGTTCTTCGCCTACCCCGACATGCCCAGCGATCTGGTGCCGGCTGGCTGCGAAGTCCATGCGCTCGCCGAATTCGGCGGTGCCGCAGCAGCTTTGACGGCATTGGCCGACGAAGTGGCGCCCGGCGTCTGCGCTCCGGTAGCGGCCGCATCGCGTCCGGCGCTGCCGTCGGGTGCGTTGACGGCGGCGTCGGCGGCCGACGTGGTCGGTGCGCTGCTGCCGGAACGGGCCATCGTCGTCGACGAGTCGAACACCTCGGGCCTGCTGCTCCCCGCGGCCACCGCCGGCGCGCCCGCCCATGACTGGCTCACCCTGACCGGCGGGGCGATCGGCTACGGCATCCCGACCGCGGTCGGCGCCGCCGTCGCCGCCCCCGACCGCCCGGTGCTGTGCCTGGAATCGGATGGCTCTGCCATGTATACGATTTCGGGATTGTGGACCCAGGCGCGAGAGAACCTCGACGTCACCACCGTGATCTACAACAACGGCAGGTACGACATCCTGCGACTGGAGCTACAACGCGTCGGCGCCGGGTCGGCCCCCGGCCCCAAGGCGCTGGACCTGCTCGACATATCCCGTCCCACAATGGATTTCGTGCATATCGCGCAAGGCATGGGGGTGCCGGCGCGGCGGGCCACGACGGCCGAGGAGCTGGCTGAGGCGCTGCGGGACGCCTTCGCCGAACCCGGTCCGCACCTGATCGACGCGGTGGTGCCGTCGCTGCTGGGGTAGCCGTGCTCAGCTGACCTGGCCGTGGTGGCCGGGGCTGCCGGCCGAGCCACCCGTGCCGTTGAGGTTGCCACCGCTTGTGCCGCCGTGGCCGCCGCTGCCGCCGCTGCCGCCGGTGCCGCCGGGCGAGCCGACGCCGTTACCGCCGTCGCCACCGTTGCCGCCCGTGCCGCCATTGCCCGCTTGGTCGTACTGCGAATCGCCGCCGTCGCCGCCGGTGCCACCGGTGCCGCCGTCGCCACCCTCCCCGCCGGTGCCGCCCGCGCTGGGGTGGCCGCCGTGGCCGCCCTCGCCGCCATGTCCGCCGCTGCCACCGTTGCCGCCCCTATTCGCGTTCGACCCGTAACCACCCTTGCCACCGTCCCCTCCGGCGCCGCCGTTGCCCGCGTCGCCGCCATTGCCGGGCGCACCGCTGCCCGCACCGCCGTTGCCGCCATCTCCACCGTCACCGCCGGTGCCGCCGGGTGAGCCGGTGCCGCCGGTGCCGCTCGCGCCTTGGGTACCGGCGCCGCCCTGCCCGCCGTTGCCGCCGTCGCCACCGCTGCCGTTGGTGCCGCCCAGTGCCGCCGATCCGCCGCCGCCGCCGTTGCCTCCGCGGCCGCCCACATTGCCGTTGAGGCCGTTGCCGCCGCGACCGCCGTTGCCGCCGTCACCGCCGACTCCGGCGTTGCCGTCGGCGCCGCCGGTGTTGGCCACTCCGCCGTCGCCGGCGTCGCCGCCGAGGCCACCCCGGCCGCCGGCGCCCACGACGCCGCCAGACCCGTCGCCACCGGTGCCACCGGTGCCGCCGTTGCCGCCGTTGCCGCCGAGACCGCTGACGACACTGCCGTTTCCGCCGGAGTTCAGGCCGGCGATGCCGCCCGCGCCCCCGCGGCCACCGTCACCGCCCAGGCCGCCGGTCTGGCTCGCCGTGCCGTCACCGCCGCGACCGCCGTCGCCGCCGTTCCCGCCGGTGCCCGCGGCACCACCGAGAGCGGTCGCGCCGGCACCATTGCCGGCGAAGCCGCCTTGACCACCGTCGCCGCCGTTCCCGCCGTGCCCGCCAGGACCGCCGCCGACGATGTCCACCCCGGCGCCGTCACCCCGTCGCCGCCGCGGCCACCGGCCCCGCCGTTGCCGTTGGCGCCCCCGACACCGGCCCGGCCGCCGTCGCCGCCGCGGCCACCGGTGCCGCCGCCCGCGCCGTCGTTGCCGGTACCGGTAGCGCCGTTGGATCCGGTGCCGCCGGCGCCGCCCTGACCGCCGTCGCCGGCGGTACCGGCGAAGCCCTGCGCGCCGCCGACGTTCGCGTCACCGCCCGCGCCCGCGTCGCCGCCGATGCCACCCGTGCCGCCGCTCCCGGCGGGCCCCAGGACCCCGGCTCCGCCGGTGCCGCCGGTACCGCCGGTGCCACCGTTACCGCCGTTGGCACTGGTGACGCTGCTGACGCCATCGGTGTTGAGACCGCCTCTGCCGCCCTGGCCTCCTTCGCCGCCGCTGCCGCCGAAGCCGCCCTCGAAGTAGGCATCTCCGGTTCCGCCCCGCGCGCCGTCGCCGCCGTTGCCGCCCAGCCCGCCGGCCCCGCCGCTGCCGCTCGCGCCGCTGCCGGTACCCGCGTTGCCGCCGTCGCCGCCGGCCCCGCCATTGCCGCCGTACCCGCCGTCGCTTCCGGAGGTGGCGACGCCGTTGGCGCCGACTTTGCCGTCGCCGCCGTTGCCGCCTCGCCCGCCCGCGCCCCCGTCGCCGTTGGTGCCGCCGACACCGGCGTTGCCACCGCCACCGCCCTGGCCGCCGCTGCCGCCGTAGAAGCCGTTCTGGCCGAGATTGGGACCGTCGTTGCCGTTTCCGCCGGACCCGCCGGTGCCGCCGTCGCCGCCGGTGCCGGCGTTACCGACGGTACCGGCGAGGTTGGGGAGGCCGCCCGCGCCTGCGTCGCCGCCCTGTCCGCCGTTGCCGCCGGAGCCCGCGTTGGTGGCGGTGCCGGCGCCACCCGTACCGCCGTCGCCGCCGCGGCCGCCGTCGCCGCCGGTGCCACTCGCGACGCTGGTGGCACCGCCGGCTACGGGAGTGTTGATGCCGCCGGCGCCGCCCTGGCCGCCGCGGCCGCCGTTGCCACCGTCGCCACCGACTTGGTTGATGCCACCGTCACCACCCCGGCCACCAGCGCCGCCGTCGCCGCCGGTACCCGCTGCGCCACCGCTGGCGACCCCGCCAGTGCCCGATCCAGCGATTCCGCCGGCCCCGCCGTCGCCGCCGTCGCCGCCCTGGCCGCCGGTCCCGCTGAAGCCGTTGGCGGCCGCTTTACCGGCACCGCCGTCACCGCCGTTACCGCCGTTGCCGCCGGCGCCGTTGATACCGCCCGCGCCGGCATAGCCGCCGTTGCCGCCGAGACCGCCTTCACCACCCTGATAACCCGCTTGGCCCGGAGCAGTGCCTGCGGCACCGATGCCACCGTTGCCGCCGTCTCCGCCTCTGCCACCGTTGCCGGCGCTGCCTTCGGTCCCGCCGATGTTGGCCAGACCGCCGGCGCCGGCGTCCCCGCCGAACCCGCCGGTGCCGCCCATTCCTGCGGTGTCGACCGTGCCGGTACCCCCGGTACCGCCAGCTCCGCCGCGGCCGCCGTCACCGCCGGTTCCGCTGGCGGCGCTGCTGCTGGCAGCGGTGTCGAGGCCGCCCTGACCGCCACGGCCACCCTGGCCGCCGTGACCGCCCTGGCCGCCGCTCTGGTTGAGGCCGCCGTCGGCGCCGCGGCCGCCGTCGCCGCCGTTGCCGCCGGTACCGGCCGCACCGCCGCTGGCGGCCGCGCCCACTCCGGAGCCGGCGTTGCCGCCGTCGCCGCCTTGCCCGCCGTCGGCGCCCTGCCCGCCGGTGTCGCCGAACCCGTTGGCCGCAGCCTTGCCCGCACCACCGTTTCCGCCGTGCCCGCCCGCACCGCCGGCTCCGTTGGTGCCACCGGCGGCCGCGGCGCCGCCGTCGCCGCCCCGACCTCCGTCGCCGCCCTGGTAGCCGTTCTGACCGGCACCCCCGGCGGCGCTGCCGACTCCACCGTCTCCGCCGTTGCCTCCGGCGCCGCCGGTGCCGGCGTTTCCTTCGACGCCACCGGTATTGGCCACACCGCCGGTACCGGCCTCGCCGCCCGCCCCGCCGGCGCCGCCCATGCCGGCGGTGCCGACCGAGCCATTGCCGCCGGTGCCGCCGTTCCCGCCGAGTCCGCCGTTGCCACCGGTTCCGCTGACGGCGCTGCCGGCAGAGCCGGTGTCCAGGCCGCCGATGCCACCCTGACCACCGCGACCGCCCTGACCGCCGTCGCCGCCGCCCCGGTTGAGGCTGCCGTCGCCACCGCGGCCGCCCGCGCCTCCGTCGCCACCGGTACCGGCGGCGCCGCCGCCGGCCACGGCGCCGGCCCCGTCGCCCGCTTTGCCGCCATTGCCGCCGTTGCCGCCGTCACCGCCGAGTCCGCCGGTGCCACCGAAACCGTTGGCGGCCGCCTTCCCGGCACCGCCGTTGCCGCCGTGGCCGCCGGCACCACCCGCGCCGTTGGTGCCGCCTTCACCCGCCGAACCGCCGTCGCCGCCCACGCCGCCGTCACCACCGGTGAAGCCGCCCTGACCGACGCCGATCCCCACCGCACCGGCGCCACCGTCGCCGCCGGCTCCGCCACTGCCGCCGGTGCCGGCCTTCCCGACGGCGCCGCCCGAGCCGCCAGATCCGGCGTTACCGCCCGCGCCCGCGTCGCCGCCGCCACCGCCGGCGCCGCCGTCACCGCCCGAGGTCAAGCCGGCCGCACCAGTGCCGCCCTGGCCGCCGCCCCCGCCTGAGCCCCCGGTGCCGCCGGTGCCGTTGGTTCCGCCCAGGAACGTGTCGCCGCCTGCGCCACCCTGGCCGCCCGCGCCGCCACGGAACCCGGTCTGCCCCGTCGCGCCCGAGCCTGCGGCCGCGTTGGCACCCTTGCTGCCCGCGCCGCCCTTGCCGCCGTCGCCACCATGGCCTCCGGTGCCCGCGTTGCCCGAGGTGCCGCCGCTGCCGCCGGTCCCGGCCGCCCCGCCGGCACCTGCGGCACCGCCCTGGCCGCCGTCTCCGCCGGCGCCCCCGTCGGAGCCGCCGACGGTGCCAGAGCCGCCGTTGCCTCCCACGCCGCCGAGGCCACCGGCCCCGCCGCGGCCGCCGGAACCATTGACCCCGCCCGCGCCGGAATCACCGCCCGCACCGCCGGCGCCACCTACGCCGCCGGCGAAGCCCGTGCCGCCGGCCGCGCCTGTCCCCGCTGCTGCAGCACCACCGTTGCTGCCGGCGCCTCCTGCGCCACCGTCGCCACCCAGACCGCCCATACCGGCAGCACCCACCGAGCCTGCGGCGCTGAACAACTGACCGGAACCGCCCGCGCCGCCCTGACCGGCGTGTCCGCCGGTTCCCCCGGTTCCACCGGCCCCGCCGATACCGCCGAGACCGGCCACGCTGCCGTCGCCGCCGTGACCCCCCAGACCGCCGACGCCGCCGGAACCGCCCAGGCCACCGTGTCCACCCGCCCCGAAGAACACAGCGCCCTGGCCGCCGGCGCCCCCATTGCCACCGGCACCGCCGCCCCCGCCGCTGTTCCCGACCGCGGTGCCGGTGCTGCCCGCCGCGCCGGCCCCACCGGCTCCACCATTGCCGCCGGCCCCGCCACCGGCGAACAGTCCGCCGCCGCCCCCATGACCGCCGGTGCCGCCGGCGCCGGCGCTGCCGCCGGCCGACGCGTCGGTGCCCGCCCCGCCGTCACCACCCGCACCGCCGGTACCCCACAGCAGCTCGGCGCGACCGCCCGCGCCGCCGGTACCGCCCCGAACCCGCCGGTTCCGCCGGTTCCGCCGCCGCCCCAGAGCCAGCCGCCGCTGCCGCCCGCTCCACCGGTACCGCCACCGGTGCCGCCCACACCGCCGGCGCCGCCCACACCGAACAGCAGCCCGGCCGCGCCGCCGGCGCCTCCGGTTGCGCCGCCCGCGCCGCCGGTGCCTCCGGTTCCGCCGTTGCCCCACAATCCCGCTGCGCCCCCGGCGCCGCCGGCCTGCCCGGCGGTTCCGGCCGCGCCGTTGCCGCCGTTGCCGTAAAGAATCCCGCCCGCACCGCCGGCGCCGCCCGGCGTGGTGGCGTTCGCGCCGTTGCCGATCAACGGTCGTCCCAACAGGGTTTGGGTCGGTGCGTTGATGACGTCCAACAGGGCCTGTTCGGCGTTGAGTGCCTCAGCCGTGGCGTAAGCGCCGGAGCCGGCGTTGAGCGTGGCGACGAACTGGCTGTGATAGGCAGCCACCTGGTCGCTGATCGCCCGATACTCCTGGCCGTAGGAGCCGAACAGCGCTGCGATGCGCGTGGACACCTCGTCAGCGGCGGCGGTCAGGATGTGTGTCGTGGACGCTGCGGCCGCCGAGTTGGCCGCTTCGATCGTGGAGCCGACTCTGGCCACTTCGCCGGCCGTCGCCGCCACAAAGTCGGGTGAAATCGAGACGAATGACATGGCAACATTTCCCGTCGCTCGAAGTGCGGGCCAGCAACACTCGATGGCGACGCAGCTATTTATGCGGGGATAGTATTACGCAGCTGCCGAATGGATGATGAAGTTCGGAAGATTTTATTTTGCAATGTATTTCGAGTGAATATTTGCGGGTTCAGATTCTAGAGTGCTGTTCTAGAACGCCAAATCAAATTTGAATCAGAAAACATTTTCGTGAGGTCCAACAAATGGTGGATAAACCACTCCACCAATTGGTCGAGCACAGCTACGCCCGACTCGAACTTCGGTGCCTCGGCGGCCAGGGCGACACCGAGGCGCGTCGAGCCGGCGGGCACCATGCCGAACTGGCGGACCAGGTAGTCGTCGCCGCTGACGCCGGGGCCCCAGCCGCTCTTCGCGGCGAAGCCGGCACCGGACAACCCCCAACGATGCTCGGGAACAAGCAGATTCACCGATCGGCGCCAGGTGTCCGGTGGAGCTGGCGGCGACCCGTGCCTGCCGGGCCAGCGGCCAGTTGGTCTGACCGAACGCGGTGAAGCCGGGCCGGATTCGCGCGCAATCGGACGCACCAGCGACCACGCAACCCCGAACGGGGCTGTCGACGCCGCTGAAAGGGGTTCTCGAGGACCGCGATTCGACTCGCCTACCGGCGAATCTCGAACACCGGTTCGCCGCAGTCCACGCCCTCTGCCGACAGCTGTCGCTTGAGGACTTTGAAGGTCACCGTCCCGGGCAGCCCCGTACTGACCCGCACGTACGACGGCCACTGCTTGGGACCGAGGTCGGACTGCTCGGCCAGGAACGCGCGAAACTCGTCGGCGTCGAAACCGGTACCGGGCGCCAGCACCACAGCGGCCATCACCCGGTCGCCGACCACCGGGTCGGGCACCGGATACACCGCGACCTCGGTCACCGCGGGATGGCGCAGCAGCACTGCCTCGATGGGAGCGGTGCCCAAATTCTCGCCGTCGACTCGCATCCAGTCGCCTAGTCGCCCAGCGAAATACACGTAGTTGTCTTCGTCGCGGTAGGCCAGGTCGCCGCTGTGGTACACGCCGCCGCGCATCCGCTCGGCCTCGGCGGCCGCGTCGTTGTAGTAGCCCTCGAAGCCGCCGGCGCCGGCGGTGTTCACCAGTTCGCCGACCACACCCGGCGGGCAGGGCTGTCCGGTTTCGGGATGCAGGATCGCCACCCCGTCGGGCAGCGGCCCCAGCGACCCCGGCGGAGTGCCGGGTAGCCGGGCGATGGCCACCCCCAACTCGGTGGAACCGAAGCCGTCCTGCACCCGGCAACCGAAGCGGCGGGCGAAGCGCTCGATGTCGCGGGGAACGCCCTCGTTGCCGTAGACCGCGCGCAGCGGATTGTCGGCGTCGTCGGGCTGCTCGGGGGTGGCCAGCACATAGGACAACGGCTTGCCCACGTAGTTGGCGTAGGTGGCGCCGTAGCGGCGCACGTCTGGCAGAAAACCCGACGCAGAGAACTTGCGCCGCAACGCCATCGAGCCCCGGCAGGCCGCCGCGACCGCCCAGCCCACCAGCACGGCGTTGGAATGGAACAACGGCATCGACACATAGCAGACGTCGTCGGCATCCAGGCCGAATCGCATTGCCATGCCCAGGCCGGCGCTGGCCACCTTGCGGTGGGTGATCTTCACCGCTTTAGGTTCACCACTGGTGCCCGACGTGAAAATCAGCATGAATAGATCTGCCGCAGAAGCGGATTGGAACCGAAACTCGGCGTCCCGGTAGGCGGCCACCTCCTCGGCCCACTCCGCCGAATCCACGTCGATGTATTCGGTATCACCCAGCGCGGCAGCCGAATTCGCATCGGCCAGCACCAGTTGGCAGTCGGCGTGCCGGATGTCGCGGATCAGTGCCGCGCCGCGGCGCACCGCGTTCAGGCCCACCGGGACGATGCCGGACAGCCCGGCGGCAACCAGCGCCGCCGAGAACGACGGCGTGTTCTCCAACAGCACCCCGACATGCGGCGGCCGCGCGGGATCGAACCGGGCACGCAACGCAGCCGCCAGGGCAGCGCCGTCCCGCAGGTGCTCCCGCCAACTGGTGAAGGTGTCCTCGAAATAGACGCCGCGGTCCTCGATTTCGGCCAGCGGCACCAGCAGGTCGGTGACGGTGGGCTCGGTCAACGCGCGCGACCGGGTTAAGCCGGGGTCTCGGCTAGCTCGCGTCCGATCCGGCGCAGCTGACCAGTGGCGCCGCCCAGCGCGAACTCGATTTCCTTGGCCGCCAAGAAGTATCGGTGCACCGGATGGTCGGTGTCGACGCCGACGCCGCCGTGGACATGCACGATGCTGTGTGCCACCCGGTGCCCGGCATCGGCGGCCCAGAACGCCGCGGACGCCACGTCGACCTCGGCCGGAATGTCCTCGGACACTTTCCAGGCGGCCTGGGTCAGCGTCAACCGCAGGCCCTTGACGTCGATGTAACCGTCGGCCAGTCGCTGACCCACCGCCTGGAAGCTGCCGATCGGGCGGTCGAACTGCTCCCGGGTGCGCGCATATTCGGCCGTCATCTGCAGGCCGCGCTCGAGCACGCCGAGCTGGTAGGCGCTGCGACCCAACGCGGAGATCAGCCGCAGCCACGCCACCGTCACCGCGTCACCTACCTTGCGGGCCACCGGCACTTCGGTGCCGTCCAGCGCCAGATGCCCGACGCTGCCCAGACCCGTGGTGCGCAGCGGCGTCACCGTCACCCCTGGGTCATCGGCGGCGACGAGGAATACCACTGTGCCGGAATCGGTTTCGGCGGGAACCAGGAAAGCGTCGGCGACCGGGCCGTAGCTCACCTGCGTGCGGGTCCCGGTGAGTCGGTAACCGTCACCAGAGCTCACCGCCCGCACCGGCCCTTCGCCCATCTCACCGTCCAGCGCGACCGTCAGCACCTTCTCGCCGCTCACCGCGGCACGGCCCCAATCCTGTTGCAGCTCTTCAGAACCGAACCGGGCCAGCGCACCGGAGCCCAACACCACCGACTCCAGATACGGCACCGCCGCCAACTGGTGACCCAACGCCACCAGAATGGCGACCTGCTCGAGCACCCCGAAACCATCGCCACCCACCTGGGTGGCGGCCGCGCTGGTCAGGATGTCGCTGTCGACCAGCTTGCGCCACAGGTCCCGGTCGAAGCGCTGGTCCAGCTTGTCGAGCTCACGCTGGTGCTCGGCGGTGCACACCGAGTTCACGATGCTGTCGACCAGGCCGCCGAGGTCCTGGGCCGCTTCGGTCGTCGAGAAATCCATGGGGGGACCGTCCTTTGGAGAGGAAAAAGAGGGGAATCAGCGGTTGGCTCGCGGCAGGCCGAGCGCAACCATGCCGATGATGTCGCGCTGGACCTCGTTGGTGCCGCCGCCGAAGGTCAGGATCAGACACGCCCGGTGCATCCGCTCGACCCGGCCGCGCAGCAGTGCACCGGGGGAGTCCTGGCGCAGCGTGGCCGCCGTGCCGAGCACCTCCATCAGCAGCCGGTAGGCCTCGGTGGCCAGCTCGGTGCCGAACACCTTGGCCGCGGACGCATCCGCCGGGTTCAGGGCTTCACTGGATGCCGAGGCCAGCTCCCAGTTGATCAGCTTGAGCACCTCGGCCTTGGCGTGCACCCGGGCCAGGTTGAGCTGCACCCACTCCGAGTCGATCAACCGGGCGCCGCCGTCGTCCTTGGTGTTCTGCGCCCACTCCCGAACCTCGCGCAGCGCCAGGAAGATCGGCTGCGGCGACACCAGGGCGACCCGCTCGTGGTTGAGCTGGTTGGTCACCAGCTTCCAGCCGCCGTTCTCCTCGCCGATCAGGTTTGTCACCGGGACCCGCACGTCCGAGTAATAGGTGGCGCTGGTGTCCACACCGGCCATGGTGTGCACCGGCGTCCACGAGAAACCTTCGGCGGTGGTGGGCACCACCAACATCGAGATGCCGCGGTGCTTCTTGGCTTCGGGGTTGGTGCGCACCGCCAGCCACACCCAGTCGGCGTAGGCGATCAGACTGGTCCACATCTTCTGGCCGTTGATCACGTAGTCGTCGCCGTCGCGCACCGCAGTGGTACGCAGGTTCGCCAGGTCGGTGCCGGCCTCGGGCTCGGAGTAGCCGATGGAGAAGTGCAGCTCGCCGGCGGCGATCTTGGGCAGGAAGAACTTCTTCTGCTCCTCGGTGCCGAACGCCATGATGGTCGGCGCCACACTGTTGATGGTCAAAAACGGCACCGGCACACCGGCGACGGCCGCCTCGTCGGTGAAGATCAGCGAGTCCATCGGGGAGCGGTCCTGGCCGCCGTACTCCTTGGGCCAGTTCAGGGTGAGCCAGCCGTCCTTGCCCATCTGGGCCACCGTGTCCCGGTATGCGGTGCCGGTTCCCACCTCGCCCTGCGTCGAGGTCAGCGCCTCCCGACGTTCCGGGGTCATCAGCGCGGTGAAGTACGAACGCAGCTCGCGACGCAGCTCCTCCTGTTCAGGGGTGTAACTGATCTGCATTCCCGCCGCCTCCGATCGAGCGATCGTCCGTCTGAGGGCAGGCACCTGACACGCGCGGCGGCCACCCATTCGTCACCCCGGTTGTAACACGTTCTAGTCTGGGAATCCAGCGACCGTTTGTTCAGGCGGGCGTGCGTTCTATGGTGGTGCTGCATACTGATTTGCCGACGAAAGAGGCGTGTTCCCCAACTTCCAGCCCAAGTTCAAGGAGGATGCCGTGCGAGTGAAAGTAGACCGTGACCGTTGCGAAGGTAATGCCGTTTGCGTGGGAATAGCGCCGGATATCTTCGACCTGGACGACGAGGACTACGCCGTGGTCAAGACGGATCCGATTCCGGCCGACCAGGAGGATCTGGCTGAGCAGTCGATCGCCGAATGCCCCCGCGCCGCCCTGCTAAGAGAAGACTGACACCGAAACTAGAGGTATTCATAAATTGACTGCACCCACTGACCCCGCTGCTCCGGCCGGCGAGGCGAGCGCAACCGATCTGTCCGGCAAGGTCGCCGTGGTGACCGGCGCCGCGGCGGGCCTGGGCCGCGCCGAGGCGATCGGCCTGGCCCGACTCGGCGCGACCGTCGTCGTCAACGACATCGCCCCGGCGCTGGAGTCCTCCGACGTGCTCGACGAGATCAAGGCGGCCGGTTCCAAGGGTGTGGCGGTGGCCGGCGACATCAGCGCGCGGTCCACCGCCGACGACCTGCTCACCGCGGCCGACGGCCTGGGTGGCCTGAACATCGTGGTGAACAACGCCGGCATCACCCGCGACCGGATGTTGTTCAACATGACCGACGAGGACTGGGACCAGGTGATCGCCGTGCACCTGCGCGGCCACTTCCTGCTCACCCGCAACGCCGCAACCTATTGGCGCGCCAAGGCGAAAGACACCAAGGAGGGCCGGGTCTTCGGCCGCATCATCAACACCTCCTCGGAGGCCGGCCTGGTCGGACCGGTGGGGCAGGCCAACTACGGGGCCGCCAAGGCCGGCATCATCTCGCTCACCCTGACCGCCGCGCGCGGGCTGGGACGGTACGGGGTGTGCGCCAACGCGATCGCGCCGCGCGCCCGCACCGCGATGACCGCCGACGTGTTCGGCGCCGCCCCCGAAGACGCTGAGGTGGACCCGCTGTCTCCCGAGCACGTGGTCACCCTGGTCGGATTCCTGGCGTCACCGGCGGCCGCGGAGGTCAACGGTCAGGTGTTCATCGTGTACGGCCCGCGCGTCACACTGGTCGCCGCGCCGACGGTGGAGCAGCGCTTCGACGCCGGCGCGGCGGCCTGGGATCCCGCCCAGCTGAGCACCACATTGCAGGGCTACTTCGCCGGCCGGGACCCGGAAGTGACCTTCGCCGCCACCCATTTGATGGACTGACCGGATCGCCCTTATTGCGCGTCTGTGGAGGAGAAGTACCAGCTAGACATTATTGCCGCAAAAATATCGGGGTTCATCGACACCCCGAACATGTTCTAGTTACTATGAGCGCGCTCACACCAAGCAACGAGTCATCCAACGGTGTGTTCCGGTCACGAAAACTACGCCGCGAGCCGCAGATTGGGGGACCCGGTTGTTGCAGCGACTTGCCGTACCGGCCCGTGCGGTCGGTGGATTTTTCGAGATGTCGATCGAGACAGCGCGTGCCGCCTTTCGGCGGCCGTTTCAGTTCCAGGAGTTCATGGAGCAGACCTGGATGGTCGCGCGGGTCTCGCTGGTGCCGACGCTGTTGGTGTCCATCCCGTTCACCGTGCTCGTCGCCTTCACCCTGAACATCCTGTTGCGCGAGATCGGCGCGGCCGACCTGTCCGGTGCGGGCACGGCTTTCGGCACCATCACCCAGCTCGGGCCGATCGTGACCGTGCTGGTGGTGGCCGGCGCCGGCGCCACCGCGATCTGCGCGGACCTGGGCGCGCGCACCATCCGTGAGGAAATCGACGCGATGCGGGTGCTCGGCATCGACCCCATTCAGCGGCTGGTGGTGCCCCGGGTGCTGGCCTCCACACTGGTCGCCCTGCTGCTCAACGGCCTGGTGTGCATCATCGGGCTGTCCGGGGGCTACGCGTTCTCGGTCTTCCTACAGGGCGTGAACCCGGGCGCCTTCATCAACGGCCTGACCGTGCTGACCGGTCTGCGCGAGCTGATCCTCGCCGAAGTCAAGGCGCTCCTGTTCGGGGTGATGGCGGGACTGGTCGGGTGCTACCGCGGGCTCACCGTCAAGGGCGGCCCCAAGGGGGTCGGCAACGCGGTCAACGAAACCGTCGTCTACGCATTCATCTGCTTGTTCGTCATCAACGTGGTCATGACGGCCATCGGCGTCAGAATCTCGGCCAAGTAGGGATGACCGTAACGATGGGCGACGCAGCGGCGATGGTGTTGATGCGATGAGCTACGACTCCACCCTCCGCTTCAAGCGCTTCTTCTCAAGGTTCGCCGAACCGGTCGACAACTTCGGCGAGCAGGCGCTGTTCTACGGGGATACCTTGCGCTTCGTCCCCAGCGCCATCACCCGGTATCGCAAGGAAACGATCAGGCTGATCGCCGAGATGACGCTGGGCGCCGGCGCGCTGGTGATGATCGGCGGCACGGTCGGGGTGGCGGCGTTCCTGACCCTGGCCTCCGGCGGCGTCATCGCGGTGCAGGGTTATTCGTCGCTGGGCAATATCGGCATCGAGGCGCTCACCGGGTTCCTGTCCGCCTTCCTCAACGTCCGCGTCGTCGCGCCGGTGATCGCCGGCATCGCGCTGGCGGCCACCATCGGCGCCGGCGCCACCGCCCAGCTCGGCGCGATGCGGGTATCCGAGGAGATCGACGCCGTCGAATGCATGGCGGTGCACTCGGTGACGTATCTGGTGTCGACCCGGTTGGTCGCGGGGTTGGTCGCGATCGTTCCGCTGTATTCGCTGTCGGTGCTCGCCGCGTTCTTCGCCGCCCGGTTCACCACGGTGTTCGTCAACGGCCAGTCCGCGGGCCTCTATGACCACTACTTCAACACCTTCCTGATCCCGTCCGATCTGCTGTGGTCGTTCCTGCAGGCCATCGCGATGGCGATCGCGGTGATGCTGGTGCACACCTACTACGGCTACAACGCCAGCGGCGGGTCGGTCGGGGTGGGCGTCGCCGTCGGCCAGGCGGTGCGCACTTCGCTGATCGTGGTCGTGGTCATCACCCTGTTCATCTCGCTCGCCGTCTACGGCGCGACCGGCAACTTCAACCTTTCGGGCTGAGGCGATGTCAGATACGCAATCACGTAAGACCGCGGGCCGGGTGGCCGCGGCGGTGCTCGCGGGGCTGCTGGTGGCCTCGGCCGTGCTGACCTACCTGTCCTACACCGCGTACTTCACCCCGGTGGAAACCGTCACCGTCTCGTCGCAGCGCGCCGGCCTGGTGATGGAGCAGGGCGCCAAGGTCAAGTTCCGCGGCATCCAGGTCGGCAAGGTCGAGGACATCTCCTATAGCGGCGACCAGGCCCGGTTGAAGCTGGCCATCTACAGCGGTGATCTGCACTGGATTCCGTCGAACGCGACCGTGCATATCGCCGGCAACACCATCTTCGGCGCCAAGTCGGTGGAGTTCATTGCTCCTAAGGACCCGGCCGCCACCTCGCTGCGGCCGGGCGCACAGGTGCAGGCATCGGCGGTGCAGCTGGAAGTCAACACGCTGTTCCAGTCGCTGATCAACCTGCTGCACAAGGTCGACCCGGTGGAACTGAACGGAACGCTGAGCGCCTTGTCCGAGGGTCTGCGCGGCCACGGCGACGACCTCGGGTCGCTGCTGACGGGCCTCAATACCCTTACCCGCCAAGCGAATCCAAAACTTTCTACGCTGCAGGAGGATTTCCGCAAGGCCAGCATCGTGACGAACGTCTACGGTGACGCGGCACCGGACCTCAACACACTGTTCGACAACCTGCCGACGATCAACCGCACGGTCGTGGATCAGCAGCACAACCTCAACACCACGCTGCTGGCCGCAATCGGCTTGGCCAACAACGGCTATGAGACGCTGGCCCCGGCCGAGCAGAACCTGATCGACACCGTCAACCGGTTGCGCGCCCCGCTGAAGGTGGCCGCGGACTACTCACCGGAGTTCGGCTGCCTGCTGGCCGGTATCGACCGTGGCGTCAAGGAATTCGCCCCGCTGCTCGGCGTGCGCAAGGCCGGCCTGTTCACCTCGTCGAGTTTCGTCATCGGCTCGCCTGCCTACACCTATCCGGAGAGCTTGCCGCTGGTCAACGCCTCCGGTGGGCCGAATTGTCGTGGCCTGCCCGACATTCCGACCAAGCAGACCGGCGGCTCGTTCTACCGGGCGCCGTTCCTGGTCACCGACAACGCGTTGATTCCCTACGAGCCGTTCACCGAGTTCCAGTTCGACGCGCCCTCGACGCTGCAGTTCCTCTTCCACGGCGCCCTCGCGGAACGGGACGACTTCTGATGGCCGCCGGGTCAGTTCCGTCGCACCGCTCGATGGTGATCAAGGTGAGCATCTTCACCGTGGTCATGCTGTTGGTGAGTGCGGCGCTGGTGGTGGTGTTCGGCGACTTCCGATTCGGTTCGGAGCGTACGTATCACGCCACCTTCCTGGACGCGTCCCGGCTCAAGGGCGGCCAGAAGGTCCGGATCGCGGGCGTGCCCGTCGGTGCGGTCTCCGGGGTCAAGCTGAACCCGGACAACACCGTGGACGTCGAGTTCGGCGTCGACGAGCGCTACACCCTGTACTCGTCCACCCGCGCGGTGGTCCGTTACGAGAACCTGGTCGGTGACCGGTTTTTGGAGATCACCTCCGGGCCCGGCGAGCTGCGCAAACTGCCGCCCGGCGGCACCATCAACTCCTCGCACACCCAGCCGGCCCTGGACCTCGACGCCCTGCTGGGTGGGCTCAAGCCGGTGCTCAAGGGGCTGGACGCGGACAAGGTGAACGCGATCAGCGGTGCCCTGATCGAACTGCTGCAGGGCCAGGGCGGGGCGTTGTCCAATCTGCTCGCCGACACCAGTTCCTTCTCCTCGGCGCTGGGCAGGCGGGACCAGCTCATCGGCGACGTGATCACCAACCTCAACACCGTGCTGGGGACCGTCGATGCACGCAGCGCTCAGTTCTCCACCAGCGTCGACCAACTGCAGCAGCTGATCGAAGGGCTGGCCAAAAACCGTGATCCAATCGCCGGCGCCATCCCGCCGCTGGCCTCGACCACGACGAATCTGGCTGAGCTGCTTCGTAATTCGCGTCGGCCGCTGCAGGGTGTGCTGGAGAACGCCCGGCCGCTGGCCACCGAGTTGGACACCCGCAAAGCCGAGATCAACAACGACGTGGAGCAACTGGGCGAGGACTACCTGCGGCTGGCCGCGCTCGGCACCTACGGATCGTTCTTCAACATCTACTTCTGCTCGGTCACCATCAAAATCAACGGGCCGGCCGGCTCGGACATCCGCTTGGGACTCGGTGGCCAGGTCGACTCCAGCAAGGGGAGGTGTGCCTTTGCCAAGCAGTAAACAGCCGGCCAGCAAGCGCGACCAGGATCCACTGCGCACCGGCATCATCGGCCTTGCGGTGGTCACCTTCGTCGTGCTCATCGCCTTCGGTTACGCCAGCCTGCCGTTCTGGCCGCAGGGCAACAGCTACACCGCCTACTTCAGCGACGCCGGCGGCATCACGCCGGGCAACAACGTCACGGTGTCGGGCGTGAAGGTGGGCAAGGTGTCGGACGTGGCCCTGGCCGGAGACAGCGCCAAGGTCACGTTCAGCGTCGATCGCCACGTGGTGGTCGGCGACCAGTCGCTGGCGGCGATCCGCACCGACACCATCCTCGGTGAGCGCTCCATCTCGGTGAGCCCGGGCGGCTCCGGGCATGCCACCACGATCCCGCTGAGCCGGACCACCACGCCGTACACGCTGGCCGGCGCGCTGGAGGATCTCGGCCAGAACGCCAACAACCTGAACAAGCCGCAGTTCGAGCACGCACTGAAGGTGCTCACCGACACGCTGCACGACGCGACCCCGGGTCTGCGCGGCGCGCTGGACGGCGTCACCACGCTGTCGCGCACCCTGAACAGCCGCGACGAGGCGCTGCAGGGCCTGCTGGCGCACGCCAAGTCGGTGACGGCGGTGCTGTCCGACCGGGCCGGGCAGGTCCGCAAACTGGTGGACGACGGCGATGCGTTGTTCGCCGCTCTCGACGAGCGCCGCGCCGCACTGAGTTCGCTGATCTCCGGCATCCAGGGCGTCTCCGCGCAGCTCTCCGGTTTCGTCAACGACAACCGCCGGGAGTTCGGCCCGGCCCTGACCAAGATCAACCAGGTGCTGGCCAATCTCAACGAACGCCGGGACTACATCACCGAGGCGCTCAAGCGGCTGCCCACCTACGCCACCACCCTGGGCGAGGTGGTGGGTTCGGGTCCCGGATTCAACGTCAACGTCTTCGGTGCGATCCCGGCCCCGCTGGTGGCGACCATGTTCGACGTGGTCTTCCAGCCCGGCAAGCTGCCCGACAGCCTGGCCGACTACCTGCGCGGAATGATCCAGGAACGCTGGACGATCAGGCCGAAGTCACCATGACCGGCCCCAGACGACTCGGCAGCAAGGGGCTGCGGACCATCACCATCGTCGCGCTGGTCGCGGCGCTGGTGGGCGGTGCCTACGTGCTGTTCTCCGCCGGCGGCGGCGGCCGCAAGGTGACCGCGTACTTCACCTCCGCCGTCGGGCTCTACCCGGGCGACCAGGTTCGTGTGCTGGGTGTGCCGGTGGGCAAGATCGAATCGATCGAGCCGCAGGACAAACGCGTGGTGATCGTCATGAAGGTGTCCGACGACGTCAAGATCCCCAGGGACGCCAAGGCCGTGATCATCTCGCCGAACCTGGTGGCGGCGAGGTTCATTCAGCTCACGCCGGCCTACACCGGGGGCGCGGTGCTACCGGAGGGTGCCGTCATCGACCTGACCCGCACCGGCGTGCCGGTGGAATGGGACGAGGTCAAGGAAGCGCTGACCCAGCTGTCGGTGTCGCTCAGCCCGGCCGCGGGCGAAATGCAGGGTCCGCTGGGCGCGGCGATCAACCAGGCCGCCAACACCCTGGACGGCAACGGCCAGTCGTTCCACAGCGCACTCACCGAGCTCGCGCAAGTGGCTGGGCGCCTTGGGGATTCGCGTAGCGACATTTTCAGCACGGTCAAGAATCTGCAGGTTCTCGTCGACGCGCTGTCCCAGAGCAACGAGCAGATCGTGCAGTTCGCCGGCCATGTGGCGTCGGTGTCGCAGGTGCTGGCGGACAGCTCGCGCGACCTCGACCAGACGCTGGGCACCCTGAACCAGGCGCTGTCCGACGTGCGGGGTTTTCTGCAGGAGAACAACTCGAACCTGATCGAAACTGTCAACCAACTCAAGGACTTCACCCAGACCCTGAGCGATCAGAGCGACAACATCGAGCAGGTGCTGCACGTCGCGGGGCCCGGCATCTCGAACTTCTACAACATCTACGACCCGGCGCAGGGCACCCTGAACGGTCTGCTGTCGCTGCCCAACTTCCTGAACCCGGTGCAATTCATCTGCGGCGGATCCTTCGACACCGCGGGCGGGCCGTCGGCGCCCGACTACTACCGGCGCGCCGAGATCTGCCGCGAGCGGCTGGGGCCGGTGCTGCGCCGGCTCACCGTGAACTATCCGCCGATCATGTTCCACCCGATCAACACGATCACCGCCTACAAGGGCCAGATCATCTACGACACGCCCGCCACCCAGGCCAAGGCGGAGACGCCGGTTCCGGAGCTGACCTGGATTCCTGCGCCCGGTTCGGGACGACCGGCGCCCAGCAACGTCACCGACCTGCAGAGCCTGTTGAACCCGCCGGCGGCTCCGGCCCCGGCCGCGGGCTCGCCACCGGGCTTCGGTCCCGCCCCGGGCCCTGCCGCAGCGCCCGGTCCCGGCCCCGCCGCAGCTCCCGGTCCCGCCGCGCCTGCCGCAGCCCCCGGGCCACTCCCGGGACCCGCCCCCGGCCCGTTGCCGGCCGAACAAGGGGGCGGCCGATGAGGCGAATCTTGTTGCGCGGCAGCGTGTTGCTGGTCGGCTGCACGTTGCTGGCCGGCTGCTCGTTCGGCGGCTTGAACTCGTTGTCCATGCCCGGAACCGCGGGCCACGGCAGCGGGGCCTATTCGGTGACCGTGGAACTGCCCGACATCTCCACCCTGCCGCAGAACTCGCCGGTGTTCGTCGACGACGTCACCGTGGGCAGCGTCGCCGGTGTCGCGGCCGAGCAGCGCGCCGACGGATCTTTCTATGCGGCAGTCAAATTGGCGCTGGACAAAAACGTGGTGCTGCCCGCCAACGCAGTCGCCAGAGTTGCCCAGACCTCGCTGCTGGGTTCGCTGCACATCGAATTGGCCGCGCCCACCGACAAGCCCGCGCAGGGCCGGCTGGGCAACGGGGCGCGGATCCCCGAGGCCAACACCGGCCGCTTCCCGACTACCGAGGAGGTCTTCTCGGCGCTGGGCGTGGTGGTGAACAAAGGCAATGTCGGTGCGCTGGAAGAGATCACCGACGAGACGTATCAGGCCGTCGCCGGCCGCCAAGGCCAGTTCGTCGACCTGGTGCCCCGGCTGGCCGAGCTGACCGCCGGCCTCAACCGCCAGGTCAACGACATCATCGGCGCGATGGAGGGGCTGGACCGGTTCTCGTCGATCCTGGCGCGCGACAAGGACAACCTGGGTCGCACGCTGGACACGCTGCCCGAAGCGATCCGCGTGCTCAACAAGAACCGTGACCACATCGTGGAGGCGTTCAGCTCGCTGCGGCGACTGGCCAACGTCGCCTCCAACGTGCTGTCCAAGACCAAGTCGGACTTCGCCGCCGACGTCAAAGATCTGTACTCGGCGATCAAGGCGCTCAACGACAATCGCAAGAACTTCGTCACGTCGCTGCAGATCATGCTGACGTTCCCGTTCCCCAACTTCGGCATCAAGCAGGCGGTGCGCGGTGACTACCTCAACGTGTTCACCACGTTCGACCTGACCCTGCGCCGGATCGGGGAGACGTTCTTCACCACCAGCTACGCGCTGGACCCGAACATGATGCACATGGACGAAGTGCTCAACGCGCCGAACTTCCTGATGGGTGAGCTGGCCAACCTGTCCGGACAAGCGGCCGACCCGTTCAAGATCCCGCCCGGCACGGCGTCACAGTAGAGGCGGCCCAGATGATCGACAGACTCACCAGAATCCAGCTGTGGATATTCGCCATCATCACGGTCATCACCCTGACCGTGATGGGCGTCTTCTACCTGCGGTTGCCGGCCACGTTCGGCATCGGAACCTACGGTGTGAGCGCCGACTTCGAGGCCGGCGGCGGGCTGTACAAGAACGCCAACGTCACCTACCGGGGGGTGGCCGTCGGCCGGGTGGAATCCGTCGGGCTCAACCCCAGCGGCGTCACCGCGCAAATGCGGCTCAACAGCGGGACCCCGATCCCGGCCAACGTCACCGCCACCGTCAAGAGCGTGTCGGCGATCGGCGAGCAGTACATCGACCTGGTGCCCCCGGCGAATCCGGCGCCGGGCAAGCTGCGTAACGGAGCCAAGATCGAACGCGCCAACACCCGCATCGGTCAGGACGTCGCGGACCTGCTGAAGAAGGCCGAGACGCTGGTCAACAGCCTGGGTGACACCCGGCTGCGGGAGGTGTTGCACGAAGCGTTCCTGGCCACCAACGGCACCGGTCCGGAGTTGGCCAGGATGATCGAGTCGGCCCGGCTGCTGGTGGACGAGGCCAACGCCGACTACCCGCAGGTGTCGCAGCTGATCGACCAGGCCGGGCCGTTCCTGCAGGCACAGGTCCGCGCCGGCGCCGACATCAAGACGCTGGCCGAGGGGCTGGCGCGGTTCACCTCCGAGGTCCGCCAGGCCGACCCGCGGCTGCGTGACACGCTGGCCATCGCGCCCGGGGCGATCGACCAGGCCAACGAGACGCTCACCGGGATCCGCCCGTCGTTCCCGGCGCTGGCGGCGAACATGGCCAACCTGGGCCGGGTGGGCGTGATCTATCACAAGTCGATCGAGCAGCTGCTGGTCGTGTTCCCGGCCCTGTTCGCCGCGATCACCACCGCGGCCGGCGGCGCACCCCAGGACGAGGGCGCGAAACTGGACTTCAAGCTGGACCTCAACGACCCGCCGCCATGCAGCACCGGCTTCATCCCGGCCCCGTTGATGCGCACACCGGCCGACGAGACGGTGCGCGAAGTCCCGCGCGACATGTACTGCAAGGCCGCGCAGAACGACCCGACCACGGTGCGTGGCGCCCGCAACTATCCCTGCCAGGAATTCCCCGGCAAGCGGGCACCCACCGTGCAGATGTGCCGTGACCCGCGCGGGTACGTGCCGCTGGGCACCAACCCGTGGCGCGGACCGCCGATCCCGTACGGCACACCGGTCACCAACGGGCTGAACATCCTGCCGCCCAACCATTTCCCCTTCATTCCGCCGGGTGCGGACCCAGACCCGGGCATCCCGATCGTCGGCCCGCCGCCGCCCGGAGTGACCCCGGGCCCCGGTCCGGCTCCGCATCAGCCGGCCTACGACCCGCCGCCGCCGAACAACGTCCCGCCGCCGCCGGGCAACCCGTCGTACATGCCGCCGAACTACCCGCCGGTGCCGCCGCAGCTGCCGTACCCCAAGTACCTCGAGCCGCCGCCGCCACCGCTGGGCACCGGTCCGGCGCCCGGTCCGGAACCGCAGGCCAGTGGTCCGGCCTACACCACCTATGACCCGTCGACCGGCCTGTTCAAGGATCCGGCGGGCGGCACTGGTATCTTCGCGTCCGGCGTGACCGGCGCAGCCGGCGCCGAGAACTGGGTGGACCTGATGCTCGCGCCCAAACCGCTTTAGCCGAGCAGCCGACGTGGATTCAGTGGTGACCGAAGAAGTACCGACGACGCAGCGTGTGCGCCGCAAGGCCGCGCGCGCAGCAGGCCCCCCGAAAACCCAACAGGTCGAACGCGAGGCGACGGCGGGTGCCGCCGAGACCGTCGTCGTCGCCCCGAAGAAGACCGCACACCCGGCCGCAGCCAGCAAGACCCGCCCGACGGTCCGGCCGCCGCGGCGCCGGCAGCCCAACCGCCGCGTGGTCGGCTGGGTGTCGCTGGTGGCGGCGGTGATGGTGATCGCCGCACTGACCGCCGGCGTCACCGCGCTGGTGACCCAACATCGGAACGCGCGGGCCGAGCAGGCCCGTGAGCAGCGGTTCGTCGACACCGCCACCCAGACCGTGGTCAACATGTACAGCCACACCATGGACAACATCGACGAGGCGGTGAGCCGTTTCGTCAACGGGACCAGCGGCCCGCTGCGCGCCAAGTTCGGCGCGGAGAACATCGAGATCCTCAAGACGATCTTCCGCAAGACCAACTCGTCCTCGGAAGCGGTCATCACCGGCGCTGGCCTGGAGAGCATCGACTCGGTCAGCGACAACGCGGCGGTGCTGGTGGCGGTTCGGGTGACGGTCGCCGACATGGACGGGGTCAACAAGCCGTCGGAGCCCTACCGGATGCGGGTCATCGTGCACGGGACGAGACGGGCCGGATGACCGCCTACGACCTGATGTACCCCGACGGGGGCAACTGATGCGATGGTCGCGGTGGCTTGCCACCGCCGCCGCCTACCTGGCGATCGTCGCGATCGTCGGGCTGTCGGCCGTGGGGGGCTGGTACTACTGGGACCGGGTCCAGGCGCGCGGTGCCCAGGCGGCGCGCGACGCTTTGCCCACGCTGGTGGCCAAGGAGATGCCGCAGGTCCTCGGCTACGACTTCCAAACCGTCGAGCGCAGCCTCGGCGACACCTATCCGATGATGACGCCCGACTACCGCCAAGAGTTCAAGAAGCGGGCCAACGAGCAGATCATCCCGGAGGCCAAGAAGCGCGAGGTGGTGATCCAGGCCAACGTCGTGGGCGTGGGCGTCATGGAGGCCAACCGCAATTCCGCCGCGGTGATGGTGTTCATGAACCGCACCGTCACCGACAAGGCGCGCCAGCCGATCTACGAAGGCATCCGGGTGCGGGTGGAGTTCCAGCGCATCGGCGGCAAGTGGCTGATCGCCTTCATCAAACCGATCTGATCGCGATCAGAAGCAGATCGCAATGTCGTTGCACTCCAACGGATAACGTTCGATCGGGCTGGGCGGCGGCCCCACCTGCGACAGCGAGAACGGCTCCTTCTTCATGTCCGGCTGCAGGCCGCACACCGCCCCGTGCAGGGTGGTGTGGGTGCCGGTCAGGGTTTCGTCGCTGAACGCGTAGGTCTCGCTGCTGGGGGCGAAGGTGCCGTCCGGGCACACCACGCCTTCGGCCTTGCTGACCTGCAGCGTCCACAGCATGCTGGTCATCCGGGCCCGGCCGCTGAAGTTCTGCAGATGTTCGGCGCGGGTGTTGTTCGCCGGGGTGGTGCTGACGATGTTCAGCGCGCAGTTCATCGCGATGACGATCGGGTCCGAATAGTCGTTCATGTTGCGCGTTCCCGACGGCTGCACGCACAGCGCGCCGATGGTCCAGGTGGCGCCGGACACGCCGGCCTGGTTGAACGCGTAGGTGCCGTCCGGGGGCGGCCCGATCGCGTAGGCCGGGGTGTCCGAATCCAGCGCCATGCCGAATGCGACGGCTGTGCTGACGACGGCACCGGCGGCCAGCCCGCGACGGATCTTCACCTGCACCCCTCCCTCCGCGCCGCAGCGCCGCATCTGAGTATCACAGCGAATCGCCGCCAACACCACGGGTTCGGTGGGACTTGCCGGTCAGCCCTGCGGACGGCTTTCGCCCAGCGCGTCGAGAAACGCGCGGGCCCACCGGTCCACATCGTGGGCGAGCACCTGACGGCGCAGCGCGCGCATCCGGCGGCGGCCCTCCTCGTCGGACTGGGTGAGCGCGGCCTCGATGGCATCCTTGACGCCTTCGAGGTCGTGCGGGTTAACCAAATAGGCCTGACGCAGTTCGGCTGCGGCGCCGGTGAATTCGGACAGCACCAGGGCGCCACCCAGGTCGCTGCGGCAGGCGACGTACTCCTTGGCGACCAGGTTCATGCCGTCGCGCAGCGGGGTGACCAGCATGACGTCACTGGCCACGAAGAACGCGATCAGTTCGTCGCGCGGGACGGGCCGGTGTAGATAGTGCACCACCGGGTGGCCGACCTCGGCGTATTCGCCGTTGATGTGCCCGACCTGCCGTTCGATGTCGTTGCGCAGGATCTGGTAGCTCTCCACCCGTTCCCGGCTCGGGGTGGCCAGCTGGATCAGCACCGTGTCGTCGCGCTTGGCGCGGCCCTCGTCGAGCAGCTCGTTGAACGCCTTGAGCCGCACGTCGATGCCCTTGGTGTAGTCGAGCCGGTCCACGCCGAGCAGGATCTTGCGCGGGTTGCCCAGCTCGGCGCGGATCTCGCGGGCCCGGCGCCGCACGCTCCGGTCCCGCGCGGCCTGGTCGAGCGCGCTGGAGTCGATGGAGATGGGGAAAGCACCCACCCGGATGCGGCGCGCGTCGAGCACCACCTCGCCGAACCGGGATCGCACCCCGACGGCTCCCCGCGACGTTTCGGCACCGAGCAGCCGTCGGGCCAGGATCAGGAAGTTCTGCGCGCCGCCGGCCAGATGGAAGCCCACCAGGTCGGCGCCGAGCAGTCCCTCGATGATCTCGGTGCGCCACGGCAGCTGCATGAACAGCTCCACCGGCGGGAACGGGATGTGCAGGAAGAACCCGATGGTCAGGTCCGGACGCAGCTCACGCAGCATCTTCGGCACCAGCTGCAGCTGGTAGTCCTGTACCCAGACGGTTCCGTTCTCGGCCGCGGCGCGGGAGGTGGCCTCGGCGAAGCGGCGGTTGACGTCGACATAGCGGTCCCACCATTCGCGGTGGTAGATCGGCTTGACGATGACGTCGTGATACAGCGGCCACAGCGTGGCGTTGGAGAAACCTTCGTAGTATTCCGCGACGTCGTCGGCGCTGAGCTGCACCGGATGCAGCGTCAGTTCGTCCTGGACGATCGGGTCCTCGTCGGCATCCACCACACCGGGCCAGCCCACCCAGGCCCCGCGGCGTTTGCGCAGCAGCGGCTCCAGCGCGGTGACCAGGCCGCCGGGGCTGCGTTTCCAGGTGGTGCTGCCGTCGGGGAGGCGTTCCAGGTCGACCGGCAGCCGGTTGGCGACGACGACGAAGTCAGAGTCGCCGTAGCGGGCGCCGCCTTTTCGAGCCATTAGCTCTCGTGTTTCGCCGGACCAATGCCGAGCATGGACAAGAAGACGCGGCACTCGTCGGCGTCGTTGGCGTAGGCGGCGACGACGCGCCGGGCCTGGCTGGCGGTGCTGTCCGCCAGCGGTTCGACGTCGCCGATATCACCGTGGTCGGTCTTGGTAGGCATTCCTCAACTGTAAGGGAAGCCACTCGAGTATCTCTTTCGGTGTCGGCAGCCGCGGCAGCCCCAGCGATTTCCGCTTACACACTGGCCGTAATGTGTAAAGACCAGCCCGTGACTAGTGAGGTGGGCAATGACACTCTCCGACCAGACCGACACCAACGCCGAGGCGCCCGCGGCCCCCGAGATGGTGGTTTACGAAACCCTCGACGAGGGACGCATCGCCCGTATCTGGCTGAATCGGCCGGCGGAGCACAATGCGCAGAATCGCACCCTGCTGGTGCAGCTCGACGAGGCATTCCTGCGGGCCGAGGCCGACGACACCGTCCGGGTGGTGATCCTGGCCGCCCGCGGCCGCAACTTCTCCGCCGGCCACGACCTGGGTTCGGAGGCGGCGCTGGCCGAGCGTAAGCCGGGTCCGACGCAGCACCCGACGTTCCGTTCGCACGGGGCCACCCTGGAACCGATCGTGGAGAAGCTCTACCACCAGGAGTGGCATTTCTTCTTCGAGAACACCGCCCGCTGGCGCGACCTGCGCAAGATCACCATCGCGCAGGTGCAGGGCAACGCGATCTCGGCGGGGCTGATGCTGATCTGGGCGTGCGATCTGATCGTCGCCGCCGACAACGCGAAATTCAGCGACGTGGTCGCGGTGCGGCTCGGCATGCCGGGCGTCGAATACTATGCGCACCCTTGGGAATTCGGCCCGCGCAAAGCCAAAGAGCTGCTGCTGACCGGTGATTCGCTGGACGCCGACGAGGCCTACCGGCTCGGCATGGTGTCCAAGGTCTTCCCGCTCGACGAGTTGGAACAGAAGACGCTGGCTTTCGCGCGGCGCATCGCCGAGCGTCCGACGATGGCCGCGCTGCTGGTGAAGTCGTCGGTCAACGCGGCGTCCGACGCGATGGGCTTCACCGAGGCGCTGCGGCACGCGTTCCACATCCACGAACTGGGCCACGCGCACTGGGCGGCCCACAACGAGAACCGGATGCCGGTCGGGTTGCCGCCGGAAGTCGAGGACTGGCGCACCGCCCGGCCCACCCAGGTCGCCCGCCGCGACGAGCCCTGACGCGCAATGATTCGATAGCTAGAACCTGTTTCAGTTTTCGGCGCGGGAGGCTTCCAGTGCAGCTTTCATTCCAGGACCGGACGTATCTGGTCACCGGCGGCGGCAGCGGTATCGGTAAGGGGGTGGCGACCGGGCTGGTCGAAGGCGGCGCTTCGGTGATGATCATGGGCCGCAGCGCCGACCGGCTGGCCGCGGCCGTCAAGGAGATCGAGGGCCTGCAACTGCCCGGCTCGATCCGCTATGAACCCGCCGACGTGACCAACGAGGACGAGGTAGCCCGGGTGGTCGACGCCGCCACGGCGTGGCACGGCCGGCTGCACGGCGCCGTCCACAGCGCCGGCGGTTCGCTGACCATCGGACCGCTCACCCACACCGACTCCGAGCAGTGGCGTCGCACCGTCGACCTCAACGTCAACGGCACGATGTACGTGCTCAAACACGTGGCGCGGGAGTTGGTGCGCGGTGGCGGCGGATCGTTCGTGGCGATCTCGTCGATCGCCGCCAGCAACACCCACCGCTGGTTCGGTCCCTACGGCGTCACCAAGTCGGCCATCGACCACATGATGCAACTGGCCGCCGACGAACTCGGCGCCTCCTGGGTGCGGGCCAACAGCATCCGTCCGGGTCTGATCCGCACCGACCTGGTGGACGCCAGCGTCATCCAGTCACCGGAGATCAGCGGCGACTATGCGCAGTGCACGCCGCTGCCGCGGGTCGGCGAGGTCGAGGATGTGGCCAACCTGGCGATGTTCCTGCTCAGCGACGCCGCCAGCTACATCACCGGGCAGTGCATCAACGTCGACGGTGGCCACATGGTGCGCCGCGGCCCGGACTACTCGTCGATGATGGAGCAGATGTTCGGCGCCGACGCGCTGCGCGGCGTGGTCTGAGGGTCACCGCCGGTTCCGGCGGTGGCCTGGCCGTGCTGGAATGAGGGCCATGGCCCAACAAGAACCACTGAACATGCCGCTCGAAGAGGCGATGCGCACCCAGCGTGCGATCCGTCGGCTCAAGAGTGATCCGGTCGACGACTCGCTGATCCTGCACATCCTCGAACTGGCGATGAAGGCACCCACCGGTTCGAACGCGCAGAACTGGGAGTTCATCGTCGTCAAGGACCGCCAGGTGGTCGCCAGGCTGGGCCGGTTGAATCGCGCGGCGATGAAGGCCTTCGGGCCGCTGTACAAGCGCACCCTGGAAAAGCGGATGGACGACAAGATGCTGCGCGTCGAGAAGGCCGTGCGCTGGCAGGCAGAGCACTTCGACGACATCCCCGTCGTCGTGGTGGCCTGCCTCAAAGGGATCATCCCGCCGGTGCCGCCGATCGCGGCCAGCAGCGCCTACGGCTCCATCTATCCCGCGGTGCAGAACCTGTTGCTGGCGGCCCGCGCGGCCGGACTGGGCGCGGCGCTGATCACGATGCCGCTGTGGAGCACGTTCGCCGCCAAGCGAGTGCTGGGCCTGCCGTGGAATGTCACCCCGTGCGCGGTGATCCCGCTGGGCTGGCCGATGGGTAAGTACGGTCCCACCAGCCGTCGGCCGGTCGGCGAGTTCGTGTCGCTGGACCGGTACGGCAACCGGGCATTCCGGTGAGCCGGCTGGCGGGCCGGCGGATCTTGATCACCGGCGCCGGGTCGGGGATCGGTCAGGCGACAGCGCTGCGACTGGTCGACGAGGGGGCGACGGTGGTCGGCGCGGACATCGACACAGCGGGCCTTGCCGTAACCCGCGGCAACCGCGGTGACCGGTTCACCCCGCTCGAGATGAACGTCGCCGACGAGCGTTCGGTGGTCGACGGGGTGCGCTCGGCTGTCGACATCCTGGGCGGGCTGGATTCGGTGGTCAATGCGGCGGGCATGTTGCGGGCCGCGCACACCACCCAGACCAGCCTCGAACTGTGGAACCAGATCATCACCGTCAACCTGACCGGCACGTTCCTGGTGGTCCGCGAGGCGCTGCCGGCGCTGCTGGCCAACCCGCGCAGCTCGATCGTCAACTTCAGTTCGACCTCGGCCAGCTTCGCGCACCCATACATGGCAGCCTATGCGGCCAGCAAGGGTGGGGTGCAGTCCTTCACGCATGCGGTGGCGCTGGAATACGCCAAGGCCGGGCTGCGCGCGGTGTGCGTGGCGCCCGGCAGCATCAAGTCCGGTATCACCGATGCCACCGGCGGATACATACCCACCGACGCCGACTGGTCGCTGTTCGGCCGGCTGATGCCGATCCTGCCCACCACCGAGACCTCCAGCGGCGCCGGAATGGCCGACCCGTCGGTGGTGGCGGGCGTCATCGCCATGCTGGTGTCCGACGACGGCCAGTTCATCACCGGAACCGAGATCCGTATCGACGGCGGCACGCACGCCTGAGCGGTCGTCGGTCAGTTGACGCAGGGCACCCCGCCGCCGTCGATCGGCTTGCCCCGATCGGGTGTCGGGTACGGCGTGAAGGTGCCGTTGTAGTAGTAGCCGTTGGACTGGGCCGTCGTGGTCGTCGTGGTGGTGGTGGACGTCGTCGTGGACGCGCTCTCTTCGGCGACGGGCAGCGAGAAGTTGGTGTCCACCGTCACCCGGATGTGCCCGGCAGCGATGCTCGGGTCCGGCTTGGTGGGCGGGTCCACCCCCAGCACGTTGGCCAGGTTCTGCGCGTCCGTCTCCGCTCCGGCGCCGTATTGGATGGTGGTGGACGTCGGGTCGCCGGACTCGCGGTCACGGACCTGACCCGCGGTGTAGCCGCGCTTCTTCAGCGCGCTGGACAACTGGGAGGCCATCCCGCTGATGGCGCCGGCGTTCACCACGTCGACGACGGTCAACGGGTTCGGCTTCGTCGACGTGGTCGCCGCCGTCGACGGGGTGGCGGCTGTACCGAAAGCCGCGGCGATCTCGGCTTTGATCGCGGCCGGGTCGATGATGTTGACGTCCTGGCCGTCGATGTTGTCGTAGCGCACCACGGGAAGCGTGCGGAACTCCACATTGCCGCCGGCCAGCTCACCCATCCGGCGGAACAGGTTTTCGTCCCAGCCCGCCGACAGCACCACGTCCTTGCGCGCCACGGCCATCAGGCTGTTGAGCCGGTCGAGGTTGGTGAAGGTGCCCGTGTCCTGCAGCTCGTGCATCACCGACGACAGGAACGCCTGCTGCCGGTGGGTGCGGTCCAGGTCGCCGTTCTCCAGGCCGTGTCGCTGCCGGACGAACGACAGCGCCTGCGACGCGTCCAGCCGCTGGCGGCCGGCCGGGAAGTCGGCGCCGGAGTACGAGTCGTAGACCGGGTGGTTCAGACAGACTTCGACGCCGCCCAGGGTCTGGGCCAGGTCGTAGAAGCCGGCCAGGTTGATCTCGGCGAAGTAGTCGATCGGGACGCCGGTCAGGTTGCGCACCGCGCGCAGCGTTGCCGCCCGGCCGGCCTCGCGGCCGCGGGCTTCGAGTTCACGCTGCGAGAGGTTGCCCTGGTTGGCGAGTTGGTTGGCGACGTACTGCTTGGTCAGCCCATACGCCTCTTTGATCTTGATGTGGTTGTAGCCGGGGATGCCGTTCCAGGCCACCCAGTCGTCGCGCGGGATCGAGAAGGCGACGACTTTGCCGTCCGATCCGACGTGTACCAGGATCAGCGTGTTGGTGTTGTAGCCGCCTTGGTCGGAGTCGCCGGCGTGCAGGTGCTTCAGGATCGACCAGGGTAGGTCGTTGCCGTCCTGGTCTTTGCGCGAGTCCAGGCCGATGAGCAGGATGTTCATGTTGTTGCCGCTGGACCTGGGGTCTTCGGGGGTCAGCGCCTGCGAGATCGTGATGCCGCCGAGGGCGCCGTGGGCTACCCAGTAACCCGCGCCGGTCGTTCCGACAGCCACCACCGAGACCACGGTCATGAAGGTGCGCGCGACGCGTTTGCGCAGCGTCGTCCGCTTGACCGCACGTCGATTTGATCGGAGGCGGTGAGCACCGCCGGAACGTGTCACTAATGTCCTCGGCCCAGCGGCCACCGCCCGGCCGGCGTACGGCCGGCGGTTTGCGGTGACGGCATTCCAGACATGACGTCTAGTATGCGGCAGATTGCTGTGCAGCCCCCACTCCAGGCCCGGTATCCTGCCCAGCCGAGTGCCGGGATCCAGTCGCCAAAACCGCCTTGAGCAGAACGTTCTGCCCCGGCCCGGGGGCCTGCTGCGGCGGCGTCAGCAGTACTGGTAGTCGATATGCCAGCGGCCGTTGACGTAGGCGGCGACGAAATGGCCCCCCAGGCTCGCGTCCGCGTCGTTGACGTTGCCCGCACCGCCGACGTTGGGCGTGAACCCCGGCGGCTGCCAAGTCACCGACTGCGGATCGGCCGTGGCCTCCGGTGTGCAGCCGGCCTGCTTGGCCACATAACCGTCGATGATTCGGCGCTCCGCGGTGGCCTGGTCGCCGCCGTCGGCGGCGGGACTGGCGGGACAGGAATAGCCCACGACGCAGAAATTCTCGGTCCTGGTCGCCAGCGACACGTCGGTCATCGGGATCGCCGCGATGGCGCCGCCGAGCAGCAGCGCCACCGCCACCACTGCCGCGATTCGCGCGTTCATCGGACCTTCACGATCTCCTCGCCGGACCGGTAGAACAGCGGGATGTCCGAACCGGTCACCATCTCGGTCAGTACGATCCCGAAGGGTTCGACTTCGTAGTAGTAATGCACGTTGCCGTCGGTGTCCACCGCGGTGCCGCAGGTATGGCCGGGGGCGCCGCATCGCTGCTTGATCGGCATCGCCAGCGCCGCGATCACCGCCACCGCGGCGAGCGTGATCACCAACGACGTCTTGGTTCGAGCGCGGGTCCGTATCTGCACTTTCCACTCCTGAGGGGCACCTGACCGCAGTGTAGGCGCGTCTTGACGCTGGGCACGGCCCCGCAAGGCAGTAGGTTGCACAGCTATGGCCCCTGCCAGCCCGGGTGACGCCCCGGCGCCGACCACCCGCGTCGAAGTCCTGGGCAATGTCGGCCCGAACTGGTTCGCGTCGGTGATGGGCACCGGGATCGTGGCCATCGCCGGGGCGACGCTGCCCGTCCACGTGCCCGGGTTGCGTGGCTTCACCCACGGTGTGTGGATGCTGGCCGCCACCCTGTTGGTGCTGTTGATCGTGCTGGTCGGCGGACACTGGTTGCGCAACCCGAGGGTGGCGCGCGCCCATGCCCGCAATCCGCAGATGGCCCACTTCTACGGGGCCGCGCCGATGGCGCTGATGACCGTCGGTGCGGGCGCGGTGCTGGTGAGCGGGGATCTGATCGGGCAGCGCGTCGCCGTCGACCTGGACTGGGTGCTGTGGACGGCGGGCACCCTCGGCGGCTTGTTCACCGCCGTGAGCATCCCGTACCTGATGTTCACCCAGTTGGAGGTGGAGCCCGACGCGGCGTTCGGAGGCTGGCTGATGCCGGTGGTGCCGCCGATGGTGTCGGCCGCCACGGGCGCGCTGTTGCTGCCGCACCTGCCGCCGGGCACCCCACGCGAGACGATGCTGTTCGGTTGCTACGCGATGTTCGGACTCTCGCTGTTCGCCTCGCTGAACATCATCGCGATGATCTGGAGCCGGTTGGTGCTGTACGGCACCTCCGGCACGGCGCGGGTGCCGACGCTGTGGATCGTGCTGGGGCCGCTCGGCCAGTCCATCACCGCCGCGGGTCTGCTCGCGTCGGCTGCGGCGACCGGCGCGATCGACCACCGACTGGCCGCGGCGATGAACGCGTTCGCCGTCCTGTTCGGTGTCCCGGTGTGGGGCTTCGCGGTGTTATGGATCGCGCTGGCCACCTCGCTGACGGTGCGCACCCTGCGGCGCGGCATGCCGTTCGCCCTGACCTGGTGGAGCCTGACGTTTCCGGTCGGCACCTTCGTCACCGGAACTTCGCAGCTGGCTTCGCACACCCAGCTGCCCGCGTTCAAGGTGGCCGCGGCCGCCGCGTATGTCGGCCTGCTGTTCACCTGGATCTTGGTGACGGTGCGCACCGCGCGGGGCAGCTGGCACGGCAACCTGCTCAAACTGCCCCCGAGCGCCGATCCGGTCAGGGCCAGCAAGGAAAGTAGGACGCAGTGATCCGCGCCTAGCCACTCGTGCCGGTCCGGCAACGCACGCAAATGGCCGGAAAGCGAGGTTTTGCGCCCAATGCGGTCAGGGTGCGCGTTTCAATGCGAAGATTGCTGCCCGTGACGGGTAGTTGGGGTTCATTGCTGGCCACGCTGATACCGCTGGCTCTGGTGATCGCGGTGTCACCGTTGACGATCATCCCGGCGGTGCTGGTCCTGCACTCGCCGCGGCCCCGGCCCACGAGTCTGGCGTTCCTTGGCGGATGGGTGCTCGGGTTGGCCGCGCTGACCGCCGTTTTCACGGCCGGATCCGGTCTGTTCGGCGGCCTGCACAAGTCGCCGCCGCACTGGGCATCCTGGACGCGTGTGGTGCTGGGTTCGGCGCTGATCCTGTTCGGCATCTACCGGTGGCTGACCCGGCACCGGGAGTCCGACACGCCCCGGTGGATGCGGGCGTTCGACACCATCACCCCGCGACGGGCAGGCCTCACCGGGCTGGTGCTCACGGTGGTGCGACTCGAGGTGTCGATCATGTGCCTGGCGGGCGGCTTGGCTATCGGCACCAGCTCACTCGGGGTGGCTGGCAAGTGGGTGTTGGCCACGGTGTTCGTCGTCCTGTCCGCGTCAACGGCCGCCCTCCCGATCCTGGGTTACCTCAGCGCCGGCGACCGCCTCGAGGACCAACTGACCAAACTCAAGGACTGGATGGAGAGCAATCACCTGGGCATGCTGGCCGCCGTCCTGATCCTGATCGGTCTGATGGTGCTCTACAACGGGATCAGTGCGCTGAGCTGACGAGCCGGGCGGCGTCACGGCCGAGGTCACCGTCGCATGGCGCAGGCCGGTTCCGCTGCGGCGCATCCTGAGCGACGAACCGTGGTATGCGCCGGTGCCCTTTCGTGCTTAGCTTGTCGGTGCAGTCGTGCATCCCTGCATGTGCGGCCTTAATGTATTTGCTGAGTATCGACGAGAATTCGCTTGAGGGGGCGGAGTGGAAGGTACGACCTTCGGCCGCTACCGGTTCATCGAGTTGCTGGGCCGCGGCGGTATGGGCGAAGTGTGGCGCGCCTACGACACCGAGACGCAGCGCGTCGTCGCCGTGAAGGTCCTGCCGGCGAATCTGGCCAACGACCCCACTTTCGAACAGCGATTCCGGCGCGAGGCACTGGCGGCGGCGGGGCTCAACGATCCGCACGTGGTGCCCATCCACCATTTCGGCGAGATCGAGGGCCGGCTGTACGTGGACATGCGCCTGGTCGTGGGCCGCGACCTGCAGGCCATCATCGCCGAAGGCCCGCTGGACCCCGAGCGTGCGGTCAACATCATCGAGCAGATCGCTTCGGCGTTGCGGTCCGCGCATCGGATCGGGTTGGTGCACCGCGACGTCAAGCCATCCAACATCCTGGTCACCGAGGACGACTTCGCGTACCTGATCGACTTCGGGATCGCCCGTGCGGAGGGCGATTCGCACATGACCGGGACCGGCAACGTGATCGGGACCTGGGCGTATATGGCGCCTGAGCGGGTCACGAACGGCCGGACCGACCCACGCGGTGACACTTATGCGCTCGGATGTGTGCTGCACGAGTGCCTGACCGGCAGCCAACCGTTCCCCGGCGCCAGCCTCGAACAGCAGATCGGTGGCCATCTGAGTCTGCCGCCGCCGCGCCCGTCCACCTTGCGTCGGGGCATTCCGGAGGAACTCGACACTGTCATCGCCACCGCGATGGCCAAGAACCCCGAGCAGCGCTATCCGACGGTGACCGATCTGGCGGTGGCGGCGCGGGAGGCGGTCACCGGAACCCGCCCGATTCCGGTGCGCCGGCCCGAACCCGTGCAGCAACGCACTCAGTTGGCGCCGCCGCCCGGCCCGCCGAAGCAGCCGCCGCCGAACCAGCCACCGCCGATGCGGGGCGCTCCGGGGCAGGGGTATGCCGATCCTGGACACCGCCGCCCGCCCGCTGACCCGAACCAGCGCCGCGGGCCGGTTCGGCAGAGCCAGCCCAGGCCGACGGCCGACCCGAATCGGTACCGTCCGCCCGCCGAGCCGCAGCGGCTGGCCCCCGAACCGGTGCCGCAGCGCCCGCCGGCCGAACCGGCCGTGCAGCGACCCAACACCGACCCGACGTTGCGGCGGCCGAGTAGCGACCCGAAGATCTATCGCCCCAACAGCGGAGAGCAGACCGTGTTCCGGCTGCCGAGCGATCCTCAGACGCCACCGCCGTGGCCGGCACCTGCCGAGGAGAGCAGCCCCAGCCCCGCCGCGCCAGCGCCGAAGCGGCGCCGCACTGCGTTGCTGCTGGCGGGGGTGGGTGCGCTGGTGACCGTCGTCGGGGTCGTCGCTGCGATCGTGCTGACCGGCGGCCACGGCAGCAGCGGTAGCGAGCAGCCCGCAGCGCATCCCGGCGGTGCCGAGCCCACCGGCGGAGCAGCCGGGGCCGGGTCGTTCACCGGCACCTACACCGCCGACTTCGGTCCGAAGGTCTCGTTGGCGGGCAAGCCGGTGGAAAACTCCGAGCCGCCGGATCACGAGACCTGGGTGTTGCATTCAGCGTGCGGCAGTGACGGCAACGGATGCGTGGCCTCGGCGCAGCGAACCGACGGCACCTACAACCACACGCCGAGGCTGACTTTCGACTATGTGCGGGGGCGCTGGATTGCCGTGGCGCTGGAGGGCGGCAAGTGCAACGACAAGAACATCGAGAAATGGAATTACGTCTGGCTGCAGCCGCACGCTGACGGCACCATGGTCGGCGAATGGATCACCGACTCACTGGACTGCTACAGCAAACGGACAGTGACGTTCACCCGGACCGGTGACCCGGACGGTACGAACGTGCCCGACCCCACCAAGCTGGCCGCCCGCGTGGTTTCACCGGCCGAGGCGCTGCGCGGCAACTACCACCTGCTGACTACCTATACCGGCCCGGACGCGCCCAAGCCGCAGGAAGCCGACTACAGCGTGGACACCTTCTGTCTGCGCACCGGTGACCGCTGTCTGAGCCGCTTTGTCAGAAACGCCAGCACTGGCACCCAGCTACTGCAGTTCGCCAACAATGTCTGGACCCGCGACGACGAGTACGACGCGGCTTGTCCGGCCGGCGGCACCTCGCACGTGAAGATCAAGGGGACCTTTCCGCTGCCCGAACCGCCGGAGGACCCGATAGCCGTTCTCAGCGGTAACGGTGTCAAGGACGAATCCGGGAGTTCGTGCAAGGGCGGCCCGTACGACATGAAGTTCACCCGCACCGGCGGCTGACCGCCGGTTGGGCCGGGCCGGTTTTCAAACGCGCGCCGCGCGGGTAGGCCGTTGAAGGTCCAACGTCGAGATCGCGACGTGGAAGACGAGAACGGAGTTCGGCAATGCGTGCTGAAGAAGGCGACGAATCGGTCAGGGATTACGCCATCGAGGGTGAGCAAGCCCTGGACAGGATCAAGAAGTCGACGAGGTCGGACAACCCGCTGGCCCGAGCCGCGGGCTGGGTGCGCGACCGGCTGCCCGGAGCGTCCCGGGCCTGACGCCGCATCGGCGAGAATCAGGGCCCGAATCAGGCCTCGGCCGTTTCTCCCCGCTACCGGACGGGTACTGAGGCCATTAGTCCCGTACCGAGACTGTCAGTCTTGATTTGCTCCTGTCCATAGGAAGCGGGCCCATGACTGGTCCTACGGTCACCACATCCAGTCTTGCCGACGGCGCCCCCGCCGACTCGTTCGCCCAGGGCTCCCGGGCCCGGCGCGGCTGGACTCTGTTCATCGCGTGCGCGGGTGTCGTGCTGGTCATCGCGTCGATGGTGGCGCTGAACACCGCGCTGGGTGACATCGCCAAAGCCACCTCGGCGAGCCAGACGCAGCTGACCTGGATCGTGGACAGCTACACCCTGCTGCTGGCCTGCCTGCTGCTGCCGGCCGGTGCGATCGGCGACCGGTACGGGCGCCGCAGCGCATTGCTGGTCGGGGTGGCCACGTTCGCTGTCGCCTCGGCCGCACCGCTGGTGTTCGGCACTCCGCTGCAGATCATCGCCGCCCGGGGGCTGGCCGGGACCGGGGCGGCGTTCGTGATGCCGGCGACGCTGTCGTTGCTGACGGCCGCCTACCCGCCCGAGGCGCGCACCAAAGCGGTGGGCATCTGGGCCGGGGTCGCCGGCTGCGGCGGGGTGTTCGGCCTGCTGGGCGCCGGAGTGCTGGTGCAGCTCTGGGATTGGCGGTCGATCTTCTGGACCCTGGCGATCGGCGCGGCGATGGTTTTCGCGCTGACGCTGACCATCGCCGAGTCCCGCGACGACGACGCCCCGCGCCTGGACGTGCCGGGTGCGGTGACCATCGGGGCGGCGGTCGCCGTCTTCGTGTTCGGCATCCTGCAGGCGCCCGCGCACGGTTGGAGTGACGCCCGCGTCATCGGGTGCCTCCTCGCCGGGGCGGTGCTGGCGGTGATGTTCGGTTTCGTCGAGTTGCGGCGCCGGCAACCGCTGCTGGACATCCGGTTGTTCCGCGATCCCAGCTTCGGCACCGGCGCCGCCGCCATCACCGTGGTGTTTCTCGCCACCTTCGCGCTGTTCTTCCTGGTGGTCCAATATCTGCAGCAGGTCCGCGGCTACTCGGCGTTGACAGCCGCAATTGCCTTGAGCCCCATGGCTTTACCGTTGCTGTCGCTGTCGATCCTGTCGCCCTGGTACCTGCCCAGGCTGGGGCTGCGTGCCGTGGTGTTCGCGAGCATGGCGCTGGTCGCGATCGGGTTCCTGTGTATGGGCACGCTGACCACCCACTCCAGTTACCTCGAGGTGGCCTGGCCGCTGGTGGTGATCAGCACCGGCTTCGGATTGTGCACGGCGCCAACCACATCGGCGATCATGACCGCGGCGCCGGAGAAGAAACAGGGTGTCGCGTCGGCGGTCAACGATGCCACCCGGGAGGTGGGTGGCGCGTTCGGGATCGCGCTGGCCGGTTCCATCCTGGCCGGCAGCTACAGCCGTCACGTCGGCGCCGCGCTGGCCGGCTACCCCGAGCAGGTGCGCGCTCCGGCGTCGGACTCACTGGCCACGGCCCTGGCTGTCGCCGATCGACTGGGTCCGCAGGGTGTTGCACTCGCCGAGCGCAGCAAGGAAGCGTTCGTGGCGGCCGCCAACACCTCCTACACGGTGATGGCCGTCATCGTGGCCGTAGCAGCCGTCCTGATCTCGCTGATCGCACCGGGCCGGGACGGCCGACGGTTGCGGCTTACGCGGCGCCGCCGCGAGCGGGCGGCGTCTTAGTATTTCCTGATGGTGACGGCAGCCGAACCATTCATCACGCACGGTCCCGGCGGGGTTCGCATCGTCTCGGACCGGCACGGCGATCCGCAGGCCCGCGCGGTCGTCTTCCTGCACGGCGGTGGCCAGACCCGGCGCTCGTGGGGCCGGGCGGCCAGCGCCGTCGCCAAGCGCGGCTATCAGGCCGTCACCGTCGACCTGCGGGGCCACGGCGAATCCGACTGGTCCAGCGAGGGCGACTATCGCGTGGTCAGCTTCGCCTCCGACGTGCACGAGGTGCTGCGCGGCCTGCCCCCGCGCCCGGTGCTGGTGGGGGCGTCGCTGGGCGGCTTCACCTCAATGCTGCTGGCCGGAGAACTGGCGCCGGGCATCGCCAGCGCCGTGGTGCTGGTCGACATCGTGCCCGACATGGAACAGTCCGGGGCCAACCGCATCCACAACTTCATGGCCGACCGGATGGAGTCCGGCTTCGCCTCGCTCGAAGAGGTGGCCGACGCGATCGCCGAGTACAACCCGCACCGGCCGCGGCCCACGGATCTGCAGGGGTTGACCACCAATCTGCGCCGCCGCGGCGACCGATGGTACTGGCACTGGGATCCACAGTTCATCAACGGTTCCTCGGCCTACCCGCCGCTGGAGGTAGTCGAATCCGACCGCATGCACGCGGCGGTAGCCGCCATCCTCGCCGACAGTGTGCCGATGCTGCTGGTCCGTGGTCAGGTGAGTGACCTGGTCAGCCAGGAACGCGCGGACCAATTCCTGGAACGTTTCCCGCAGGTCGAATTCACCGA
Organism: Mycobacterium sp. 20KCMC460; assembly: GCF_022179425.1. Lineage (NCBI taxonomy): Bacteria > Bacillati > Actinomycetota > Actinomycetes > Mycobacteriales > Mycobacteriaceae > Mycobacterium > Mycobacterium sp. 20KCMC460. Next base: position 5,964,195 of record NZ_AP025524.1, on the reverse strand, counting down.
CGTCCGCGGCGCCGGCCATATGGTCGCCGGCGACCGTAACGACATCTTTGCTGACGCCGTCCTGGAATTCATCCAGCGGCACGTTGATGCTGGCTGACGGCCTTGTCGGTGACATCTGAACGTTGTATGACTTAGTTTGCGGTGTCCGCGCATTGGGTATCCGCGCGCAGCGCGCATTTGTTTGGGGCGACACCTGTGACACCTGCGACACGAGGAGAAGCGTCTTGAAGCGTGGTATCGCGGCCGGGCTGGCCGGTTTGGCATTGGTGGGCGGTTGCGTCGGCTGTTCGAGCAAGTCCGACAAGGGCGCGGCGTCCTCGGCTCCGCAGGCCGCGGCGCCTTCCGGACCGGTCGTGATCGTCGACGGTCAGAACCTCAATGTCACCGGCGCGGTGACGTGCAACCCGTCCGGCAACAACATCAACATCGGCATCGGTGACGCGTCGGCCGGAATCGGCGCGGTGGTCAGCAAGGACAATCCGCCGATCGTGCACGCGGTCGGACTGGGGCCGGTCAACGGCGTCACCCTCGGGTTCTCCGACGCCGCTCCCAACCAGGCCACCAACGCCGGGGCCGCGCTCAAAGACAAGACGTACGCGATCAAGGGCACCGCCTCGGGTGTCGACGTGAGCAACCCGCAGGACCCGAAGCCGGTGACCAAACCGTTCGAGATGAGCGTGACCTGCCCGTAGGGCGGGCAGTCGAATCCCAGGAGGGGACGCAGCTATGACCATGAAACGTGTCGTCGGCGCGGCGGCTGTCGCGGCGGGTCTGGGATCTCGGCGGTGCTGTTCGACGCGGGCACCGCTAGCTCCGCGCCGTTCGTGCCCAGTCCGTTGGCGCCGGACACCCCGACTCCGGGGCCGAACACGCCGGGACCCCACACCCCGCCCGCGCAGACGAACTCGCCGGCGCCGGTGACCACGGCCGCGCCGGCCACCACCGCGCCGCCGGCCACCACCGCGCCGCCGGCCACTACAGCGCCGCCGGCCACCACCGCGCCGCCGGCCACCACGACGGTTCCGGCGACCACGTCGGCGCCGCCGTCGACCACGGCATCCAGTGCGGCACCGTCCTCGCAGACCACGACGACGGCTGCGACGCCCACCACCACGACGACCACCTCCTCGGGTGTGACCACCACCACGGCGGCCGGGTCGACCACCACCGCGAGTGGGTCGACGACCACGACGGTGCCGGCGGGGCAGTCGAGTACCTCGACGACGGCCGCTCCCGGCATCACTATCGTCATCAACGCACCGGCCACCCAGCCGCCGCATCCCCCGTTCATCCCGCGCGGTCCGCTGGCGCAACCCAACAACCAATTCGGCGGGCCCCGGAACACCCTGGCCGGCATTCTCTTCCCCGACCGCGGCGCGCCGCCTCCGCCGCCGCAGCGTGGCTTCGGCTACAACGACGGGCCCGCCCCCGGCCACCCGCCGCCCAACTGGGAGGGCCCGCCGCCTCCCGGAGGGTGGAACGGCCCGCCGCCTCCGGGTGGCTGGAACCGGCCGTGGGACGGCCCGCCGGCACGCGACATCGGTTACGGGCAGCGTGATTTCGGCCCGTTCAACTACAACACCTTCACCGTGTTGCCGGTCTTCAACTGGCAGTACGGGGGCTGGGGCTACTGGTTCTTCGGTACCTGGGTTCCGCTGTACTGACGGGCGCCGATCGCGCCGGTTTCGGTTCGGCCGGCGCAGCGCGCCGTAACGCGAAAAGACACTCAAGCCGATGAGCAGCACCGAAGGGCGGTTGGTCAGATACCAGCGCGCCGATGGTCTGGCCACCATCGAACTGATCTACTCCCAACCGTTGAATATCATTGGCAGCCAAGCTAATTCGGAACTCGCCGAAACATTTCGCGCCGTCGGGCGCGACGACGGGATCAGGGTGGTGGTGCTGCGCGGCGCCGGGGACAAGGCGTTCATCGGCGGCGCCGACATCAACGAGATGGTCACCCTCGACCGATCCAGCGCCGAAGATTTCATCCGCGGCCTGGCCGGGCTCTGCGAGGCGATCCGGCAGTGCCCGGTCCCGGTCATCGCCCGGTTGGCGGGCTGGTGTCTGGGCGGCGGTCTGGAAGTCGCGATGTGCTGCGATCTGCGCATCGCGGAGTCCGGCGCGAAGTTCGGCATGCCGGAGGTGGCCGTCGGCATCCCGTCGGTGATCCATGCGGCGCTGATGCCGGCACTGATCGGGGCCTCGCACTCGGCCTGGCTGCTGCTGACGGGCGAGACCATCGATGCGCAGACCGCCGCGACCTGGGGTCTGGTGCACGAGGTCGTGGCCCCCGACACGCTGGACGACCGCATCGCCCAGCTCGCCGCGCGGCTGGCCGGGTTCGGACCGCACGCGGTCCGGCAGCAGAAGCGACTGCTCAACAAGTGGTTCGACATGACGGTGCAGGGTGCGATCGAGGACAGCGTGGAACAGTTCGGCCTGGCGTTCCTCACCGGCGAACCCCAGCAGCACATGCGTGCGTTCCTGTCCCGCAAGTCCGGCAAGTCCGGCAAGTCCGGCAAGTCCGGCAAGCCCGGCACGAGGGGCGCGATTTAGCGTTGCTCAGTGCTGTGCGCGACGGTCTGCACGCGATGACCGCGGGCGGCCCTCGGCTTCCCGGTCGGGGTGGTCGACGACCTCGCCGGCCGGTGGCCTGAGCGGCTTCCCGCTTCGGGTCAGCTGGCTTCCGACACCGCCTGCAGGTGGCGGCGACCGCGGCGGCGGTTCATGCGCTGCATCACCGCCGCCGACCGCAGACCCGAGCGCGGCGAGTGGGTGGCCGACCAGTCGGCCAGGGACACCGCGGCCGGGGCCGGGTGCGGGTAGGCGTCGGCGTCGGCGGAGGCGTCGATGAAGTCGTCGATGAGGGCCGCGACGGTGTCGGTGCGCTCCATGTGGGGGTGGTGCTTGGCGCCGGGAATGATGTGCAGGCGGCTGTGCGGCATCGCCTCGTGCGCGGCGTAGGCGTGGCTGACGGGGATGACCCGGTCCTGGTCGCCGCTGATGATCAGCACCGGCACGGCGGAGTTGAAGTGCAGGCGGTTCAGCGCGCACACGTACTGGCCGCGGCTGTCGACGACGGCGCGCAGGGTGCGCAGCAATGCCTTGCGGTTCTCCGGGTTCGACAGCGCCGCGTGCGCTTCCCAGTGGTCGCTGGCCCTGGCCTCGCTTCGTTCGGTGGTCCGCAGCGCCGAAATAGCTTTGCGCCCGGCGATCACCGGCTTCGACGAGATCAGCCGCAACACGCTCGCCGAGCCCGGCAGCGAAGCCAGCCGCAGCATCCGGCTCACCTCGGCGCCCAGGCCGCCGCTGCTGATCAGGATCAGCCGCTCGCAGTAGTCGCGGTGCTGGTGGGCGAACTGCATCGCGATGCCGCCGCCCAGGGAGTGACCGACGATGGTGGCCTGCGGGATGCCCAGCGCGTCGAGGAAGTCGCGCAGCAGCACCGCGAAGGCGCCCAGCGAGTAGTCGCCGCGCGGCTTGTCGGACTGGCCGTGGCCCAGCAGGTCGGGGGCGATGACGCGGAACCTCTTGGACAGGGCCGGGATGATCTCGCGCCAGTTGTTCGAGCTGCCGCCGATGCCGTGGATCAGCAGCAGCACGTCGCCGGCGCCTTCGTCGCGGTAAGCGATACGGTCACCGTGCAGGTTGATCGTTCGGAGGTTGCTCATTTTGGCCTGCTTGCTCACTTCGGTGTGGACGGGCTGTTCCTGGTGAAGTGAAGTCTGGGATGGCGGCCTTGAGACTTTCTAAATGCGCCCGATGCGCTCCTCCGACCGGCGCGCTCAGTCCCTGATCCGGTTGAAGACCTGGTCGTAGGGGCCGCCTTTGCAGGTACTGCCCGAGACGTCCTCCATGCCGTGGCCGGACAGTGTGGTGATGGGGTCCGCGGCAGGCTTCGGCAGCGGGAACACGCCGGTCATCCGGACGTGACTCGTCCCGCCGGCGGGGCAGGGCACGTCCTCTTCGGAGTTCTCCGTCCAGGCGTTGTTGGCGAAGATGAACAGTTGATGGTCGGTGAGATCGGTCAGCACGAAACGACTCAGGCAGCGATCGCCGCCGCGCAGGCAGAAGGTGTCCACACTGAAGTCCTGGTCGGCCAGCTTGGGTTGGCCGGAGGCGGTGGTGACCCGGGAGCGGTAGAAGCCGCGCAGGCCCAGGGCCGGTGATGCCACCCGGGCCGGCAGTGCGGCGGGGTCGGGCAGCCCGGCGAGGTCGGCGTCACCGGTGCGGGTGAACGTCACGCTGCGTTTGCTGTAGCACTGGACGGAATCGTCGATCCATTCGCCCGCCATGCTGCCGTCCGGACGCGGCAGCAGATAGATCCAGTGCCACTCCTCGATGTCCTGGTTGTTGCATCGTTCGGTGTCCAGGGTGACGGCGATCCAGCGTCCGTTGATGTCGTCGAACACCAGGCTTGCCGGGTGCTTGAAGGATCCGGAGCTGCGCGCGGCGGTTGCCACGCACCCTTTGGCGCCGCATACCGAGCGCAGCTTCCAGGTCTCGTTGCCCGGCGGTTCCTGGTTCGGTTCGGGCTTGCCCGAAATGCCGATGCTCTGGCCGAAGGCAAGGGTGTAGGTTCCGGTCAGCGGTCCGGAATTCGCTTGCGGCGCAACGGCTGTGGGGGCGCTCTTGTCTCCCGGGAGCAGCACCAGGGCGGCGACCAGACCGATTACCGCGAGCGCCGCGGCAATGCTGCTGGCGAGGATGATGTTGCGCCGCCGTTTGTTCGGTGACGGGTTCGATGCGGGTCTGGCCGGCCCCGCCGACGGCGGTGGGGGCAGCTGACCGCCGGGTCGGCCCGCCGATACGTCCGGTCCCCCCGCGGGGGCCAGTTGCTGGTACTGGGTCGGATCGGTGTTCGACACACTGCCCTGGGGATTGGACGGGTAGTAGTTGCGCGGCGGGCCGGTCGGGATGGCAATGGTGTGCGAATCGGATGGGCCCGGGTCGGTGTCGCGCGGCGGTGGCGGTGGCAGCCGGGTCGGCTGGGTGATCGCCGCGCGGGCGGCCGCGGCCATCTCCGTCGGGGTCGAATAGCGTTGTTCGGGTTTCTTGGCCATGCCGATGGCGATGACCCCGTCCAGCTGTACCGGCAAGTCTCTGCGCAAGGCCGACGGTCGCGGCGCCGGCAGTCCCAGGTGCCCGCCGATCTGTTGCTCGATGCTGTTGCCCGGGTACGGCTGGCTCCCGGTCAGACACTCGTGCAGCACGCAGGCGAGCGCGTAGGTGTCGCTGCGCGGATCGTTCTGGCCGCTGTTGAGCCGTTCGGGCGCCATGTAGGCCCAGGTCCCGATCACGCTGCCGGTACCCGTCATCCTGGTGTCCCCGGAGGCGGCGGCGATACCGAAATCGATCAGGTAGGCGAAGTCGTTGGGGGTGACCAGGATGTTGGAGGGCTTGACGTCGCGGTGCACCAGCCCGATCCGGTGCGCGTCGTGCAGGGCGGCGGCGACCTGTTCGATGATCGTTACGGCGCGCGCCGGGTCCATGGCGCCGTCGGCGATGATCGAGTGCAGATCGCGGCCGGTGATCAGCCGCATGTCGACGTAGAGGCGGCCGTCAATTTCGCCGAAGTGGTGGATCGGAATGACGTGCGGGTCGCTGAGGCCCGCCGCGGCCAGCGCCTCGCGGCGGAATCGCTGTACGAAGGTGGAATCACTGGCCAGGTTGGGCGGCAGCACCTTCACCGCAACCACCCGCTGGGTTTCGGTGTCGTAGGCCCGCCACACCTCGCCCATGCCGCCGCGGCCTAGCAAGTCGATCAACCGGTACCGGCCGAACGGCGTCCCCTCGTGGTCCACCAGACCCCCTGTGCAGCTGTCAAAAACCGTTAAGCAGCTGATTCAACCGGCAAAATCAAGGCCTGGCAGGCGCTGAACAGGGGATTCAGGCGAAGGTCATATATTCCACATACGTTCGTGCGGCGGCGGCCCGGCGGCCGCGGTCAGGCGCTGGCCGGCAGTGGTTGAGGTCGCAGTTCTGCGGCACCGCCCCGCTGATTCACCGCGGGTGCCCAGCCCGGCCTGCGCAGCAGGTACCCCAATCGGTCCCGCCGGCTGCCGGCGCTTCGCATGCAGCGCCAGATCGCCACGAATTCGTGGGTCTCGACCCTGGCGATGTTGTAGGTGTCGATGTTCTTGGTCAGTCCGAAGCGCACCCGCTCACCCTCGGGTTCGAAGCTGCCGAACAACCGATCCCAGATGATCAGGATGACGCCGTAGTTGGTATCGAGGTAGCGGGCCTGCGATCCATGGTGCACGCGGTGATGGCTGGGCGTGTTGAACACGAATTCGATTGGCGCCCAGAGCTTGTCGACGAGCTCGGTATGCAGGAAGAACTGGTAGAGCAGGTTGAATCCGTAGCAGGCCAGGATGATCCGCGCGTCGATGCCCAGCAGTGCGACCGGCACCAGGAAGGGCAGGGTGGTGAGCACCGCCCAGGGTTGGCGCAGCGCGACTTAGAAGTTGTACCGCTGGCTGCTGTGGTGCACCACGTGCACGGCCCACAGCAGGCGGATCTCGTGGTAGCCGATCGGTCGGAGGAGCGCCGAGTTCTTGGACGCGGTGCTCAGCGTGCCGGAGTTGACCCGATAGCAGCTCGGAGCCCCCTGTCAGGATTGAACTGACGACCGCTCGCTTACAAGGCGAGTGCTCTACCACTGAGCTAAGGAGGCCGGTGATTTACCGGTGAATACCGGTGAAACCGGTAAAAGCCTAGCTGGGGTCAGTCGCTGTCGACGATCCGCTGCGAGCGCACCGTCCGCGGCGACGACCGCGGACGACGTCCCGGCAGCGGGATGCGGTCGGCGATGCTGCTCAGCGGGTTGACCACCATGGTCAGCGAGATCACCGCCTCCTGCAGCGTGGCGATCGCCGGTTCCAGCGCCTCCATCCCCGGCGCCAGCCGGGCCAGCGTGTCGGCCACGTCGGCCAGCTGTTCCAGCGGACCGTTCTTGGCGGTCAGCTTGTCGACCAGGCCGCCCTCGGAGAGCAGCTTGTCGGCCAGCCCGTCTTCGGCCAGCACCCGTTCGACCAGCCCGTCGTTGGCGAGCAGCTGATCGGCCAGCCCGCCGGGTTGAAGCGCGCGCTGCAGCCCGCCACCTTCGGCCGTCAGGCGGTCGATGAGCCCGCCGTCGGAGGTCAGCAGGTCGACCAGTCCGCCGGGACGCAGCATCCGGTCCATCGGCCCGTTCGGCGCGATGGCCCGCCCCAGGGGCATGTCGTCGTCGAGCAGCCGGGCCAGCCGGTTGGCCCGCGCCAGCGTGTCGTCAAGGCCCAGCATGTTGGCCATCGGGTTGTACCCGGTGCCGCCGGTCTCGCCCAGTGCCTGCTTGGCCACACCCACCGCCGCGCCGGCGAGGTTCAGGCTGGCTTCGGCCGCCGCGAGGCCGGCACGCGCGGGTGCGGTCGCGATGCCCAGGGCGGCTTTGACGAGGTTCATCCTGCGAGTCTACGAGCGGCGCACCCCGATTTTGCCGCTCGGGTCCGAGCCGATTCGACGACCCACTGGCAGGATGCTTGCAGGAGTCTCGCACCTACCTCACAGGAAGCTTCCAACTAGTGTGGAGCTAATACACAAGATCGGGTTGAGGTACTGATAATGACTATGGGAAATCCTGGAGCCGCCGCCCAGCCGGAGGCGCGCATCCTCGTCGTCGACGACGAGCCCAACATCGTCGAATTGCTGTCTGTCAGCTTAAAATTCCAGGGTTTCGAGGTTCTCACCGCCTCCAATGGGCCGCAAGCGCTCGACCGGGCCCGTGAATCCCGGCCGGACGCAGTGATTCTCGATGTGATGATGCCCGGTATGGACGGGTTCGGGGTGCTGCGCCGGCTGCGCGCCGACGGCATCGACGCGCCGGCGTTGTTCCTCACCGCGCGAGACTCGTTGCAGGACAAGATCGCCGGGCTGACCCTCGGCGGCGACGATTACGTGACCAAGCCGTTCAGTCTGGAAGAGGTGGTCGCGCGGCTGCGGGTGATCCTGCGGCGAGCGGGTAAGGGCAACAACAATGAGCCGCGCAACTCCCGCCTGACGTTCGCCGACATCGAACTCGACGAGGAAACGCACGAAGTGTGGAAGGCTGGGCAGCCGGTCTCGTTGTCGCCCACCGAATTCACGCTGCTGCGTTACTTCGTCATTAACGCGGGCACCGTGCTGAGCAAGCCCAAGATCCTGGATCATGTGTGGCGCTACGACTTTGGTGGTGACGTCAACGTCGTCGAGTCTTACGTGTCGTATCTGCGCCGCAAGATCGACACCGGCGAGACGCGGCTGCTGCACACGTTGCGCGGGGTCGGCTACGTGTTGCGGGAGCCCCGCTGAGCGTGCCCCGGGCCGGCACGGCCAGAAGATACCGGCGCGGCGTGCCGTTGCGGGTGGGTTTGGTTGCGGCCACCCTGGCGCTGGTGCTGTGCGGTTTGCTGGCTTCAGGCGTGGCGGTCACCTCGATCCTGCGGCACAGCCTGATCAGCCGCATCGACTCGGCGTTGATGGACGCCACCCGCAGCTGGGCGCAGGCGCCGTGGAAGCACACTCCGCCCACCGCCGACGGTCCCGACCCAGCCCGTCCGCCGTCGAAGTTCTACGTCCGCGCGATCAGCCCCGACGGCAAGACGATGACGGCGATCAACGACCGCAATGCCGAGCCGGCGCTGCCCGCCGACAACGATGTCGGCCCCAATCCCACGACGCTGCCCTCGGTCAGCGACTCCGACATCGAGTGGCGCGTGGTCTCGGTGCACGGTCCGCAGGGCGGGTTGACCACCGTGGCCATCGACCTGTCCGACGTGGACCACACGGTCCGGGCGCTGGTCTGGCTGCAGGTCGGTATCGGGGCGGTGGTGTTGGTGGTGGTGGGGATCGCCAGTTTCGCCGTCGTGCATCGCAGTCTGCGTCCGCTGGGCGAGGTCGAGGAGACCGCGGCGGCCATCGCCGGGGGACAGCTCGATCGACGTGTCACCGAACGCGACCCTCGTACCGAGGTGGGCCGGCTGTCGTCGGCGCTCAACGGGATGCTGGCCCAGATTCAGGAAGCGCTGGCCGCCTCGGAGGCTTCGGCGGAGACGGCCCGCACCTCCGAGGAGCGGATGCGCCGCTTCATCACCGACGCCAGTCATGAACTGCGGACCCCGCTGACGACTATTCGCGGGTTTGCCGAGTTGTACCGGCAGGGCGCCGCGTCGGACGTGTCCATGCTGCTGTCGCGCATCGAAAGTGAAGCCAGCCGGATGGGTCTGCTGGTCGAGGACCTGCTGCTGCTGGCCCGACTGGACGTGCAACGGCCGCTGGAGAGCCATCGGGTGGATCTGCTCGCGCTGGCCAGCGACGCCGTGCACGACGGGCGCGCGATGGGCCCCCGACGCAACATCACGATGGAAGTTCTCGACGGTCCTGGCACCCCCGAAGTGCTCGGCGACGAACCGCGGCTGCGCCAGGTACTGAGCAACCTGGTCGCCAATGCGATTCAGCACACCCCGGACACCGCCGACATCACGGTGCGGGTCGGCACTCAGGGTGACGACGCCGTCCTCGAGGTCGCCGACCAGGGGCCGGGCATGAGCCAGCAGGATGCCGACCGGATTTTCGAGCGCTTCTATCGCACCGACTCGTCGCGGGCGCGCGCCAGCGGCGGCACCGGGCTGGGACTGTCGATCGTCGACTCGCTGGTCAAGGCGCATGGCGGCCGGGTCACCGTGACGACCGCGCCGGGGCAGGGGTGCTGTTTCCGCGTCGCGCTGCCGCGGATCAGCGAGGTGCCGGCGCAGGTCGGTTAGATCACACCAACTCGGCCAGCGCCGCCTTGATCTTGGCCTGCGCCTCGTCCAGCGATTCCGCCGACGGATTGCGGTCGACGTGTGCGAAGCCGAAATCGCTGAGATCGCGGGCGGGGAACACGTGCACGTGCAGGTGCGGCACTTCGAGTCCGGCGATGATCAGCCCGGCGCGGTCGGCGTCGAACGCCTTGGTCACGGCCTTGCCGATCAGCTGGCTCACCTCCATGACCCGGGTGAACACGGAGGGGTCGACGTTCTGCCACTGGTCGATCTCGTCGCGCGGCACCACCAGGGTGTGGCCTTGCGTCATCGGCTCGATCGTGAGGAACGCGACGATGTCGTCGTCCTCGTAGACGAAGCGACCGGGGATTTCACGGTTGATGATCTTGGTGAAGATCGATGCCATCGCCCCAGCATAGGTGGGGCCGAATTAGGGTCAGTCGGATGGAGGCACGGTTCGGCAGACGTTCGATGCTGGCGCTGGCGGCCGCTACGGCAGCCGCCGCGGCGCTGCCGGGCTGCGGTGACGCGGCCGACGACGAGGAACCCGTCGACCTCACCGCCTACGGCTACGACCCCGACGTCCCCGAGCCCGGAAACCCGGAGCGGCCCGAGCGGCGCGGTCAGTTGCCGGCCAAAGCGTCGGTACGAACCGAGTGGCTACCCCCGGTGGGCCGCCAGACCATGCCGAATTGTTTCGTGTGGGCCACCGTGTACGGGCTGGCGACTTTCTATGCCGCCCGCAAGTCCAACATCGCGCCCACCACACCCGCCCGCCGGGCCGGGCCGGACTACGCCTACATCCGCTATCAGCAGGCCAACAAGATTGCCGAAAACACTTGTGAGGGAGGACAGATCGTCAAGTGCCTGAACTGGCTGCGCGACAACGGCGGCACCCCGTCGCTGCAGGCGGCACCGAACCTCGGCCGGCGGAAAGCCACGTCGTCCTGTGCCGCCAACTGGGCGGATTACGGGTCGCAGACCATCGCGCCCGACCCGATGTTCCGCATCCCTGAGCACAAGACCACGAAGATCACCGGGCCGGCCGGTCTGGACAATCTGCGGACCGTCGTCGCCAACGGCATGCCGGTCGCCTTCGGAGTCTGGCTCTATTCGGACTTCCCGCACTACCGCGCCAAGCCCTCGCCCTACGTGGGAAACGGGCAATGGATGCACGACAGCACCGGCAAGAAGGCCGGCCACGTCATGCTCGTCACCGCCTACGACGACCACCTGTCGGCGGTCCGTGTGCAGAACAGCTTCGGAAAACGGTGGGGCGACCAGGGATTCGTGTGGATCGCCTATGACACGCTGCAGCGGATGTCCCAGGGCATCGGAGTGTACGTACCGCACAACGCTTAGCGCTGCTAAACCGGTGAGGCCGAATCGTTAACGCACCGTTGCGGTGTCGTTCCCGAACCACGCCAGAATCCCAGGTGACCCAACTCACGATAGGGGACCTTGGTGCGGTTTCCCAAAGCGCTGCTGGCGATTCCGGTGGCGTTGGTGACCGCCTGCGCGATGTCCCTGATCACCCCGGCACGGGCCGCCGACGCGTTCGGGCCACTGGCGCCGCCGAATCCGTTCATGGCGCCCAACGGTATCGCGTCGATGCACAACGACGCCGGATCGGCCGACGCGGGTCCGTTGCCCGGCCCGGGGGCCCGGCTGGTGCCTGTCTTCGCCTTCCCGTTGCTGGCGGCCTGCCCGACGATCACGCAGGGCACCGACGGCCTGGTGCTGGCGCTGTGTACCACGATCACCGCACAGGCGCCGGTGCTGCATCTGATCAACCCCGGCGGAATCCTGCCCGATGTCATCCCACTGGCCAGCATGGATATCGCCAAAGGGGGTCTGCTGGGCGGTGTTTACGCCTACCTGGACAACAACAACCAGATGGTGCTGATCGACGGCACCAACCACCTGCTACGCATCGCGCACAACCGGGACGAGCGCGGTGCGTGGCATCTGCAGGTCACCCAGTCCACCGACCTTTCGGGCGTGATCCCGGCCGGGGACAGCTCCGTTGGCGTGGTTCCCGACTACCAGGGCAACGTCTGGTTCGCCACGGCCAACGGCGTGGTGGGGGTGGCGAAGATCGGCGGCGGCGTCGCCAGTCTGCAACTGCCGGCCGGAGAGCAAGTGGCGAACAGCATTTCGGCCTCACCGCAGAACCACATCGCGGTGGCCACCACCTTCGCGCTCTACGAGATAGACCTCGGTGGCGGCGGTACCCCGCAGCAGGTGTGGAGACAACCCTACGATCGGGGCTCGGCACGCAAGCCCGGCCAGCTGAGTTGGGGAACTGGTTCCACCCCAACGTATTTCGGACCCAACGGGGCCGACTACCTGACGATTGTCGACAACGCCGACACGCAGGTGCACGCCCTGGTCTACCAAGCCGGCACCGGAGTGCCGATCTGTCAGCAACCGGTATTGACCCAGGGCGGACCGGGCAGCGAGAACTCGCCTATCGGAGTGGGCAATTCGCTGTTCATCGCCAGCACATACGGCTATCCCTACCCGCAGGTGCCGGCGAACGCCGGTCCGGCCGTACCGGCGACGGCTCCGTTCGTGGGGGGCATGACCCGGGTCGACGTCGACAACCCGGGGTGTCATACGGTGTGGGAGAGCAAGGTTCGCAGCGCGGCGCTGCCGCACCTGTCCACCGGGGACGGGTTGATCTACACGATCACCCGGATCGGGCTGGACCAGACCACGCCGCTGGACATTTTCGCCTATTCCGTCATCGACCCCAACACCGGCAAATTGCTTCATCAGCAACCGAAGTCGGCGACCATCCTCAGCGACCCGATTCAGACGGCGTCGATGGTGTTGATGGACAACAAGATCATGCAGGGCAATATCACCGGACTGGGCCGGATCGGTTAGCGACTCACTCCTGGCCGAACTTCATCATGTCCAGATTCCAGTAGCCGCGCATGCTCTCGATCAGTCCCTCGTCGTTGACGCGATAGGTGAACACCCCGCGCACCGAACTGGTGACGCCGCCCTCGAACTGGCTGTCCAGCACCAGGATATGGGCGATCTCGTTGGGCGAGCTGGACGGGAAGGTCTCCTCGCAGGTGATCGTCAGCTGGTTGGCGGCGATGTTGGTGTCGTAGAACGCCGCAACGCCGTCTTTGCCCTTGACCCCGGTGCCGTCCGGGTTGGTGACCGACTTGCCGATCGGGTCCTCGACCACCACGTCGTCGGCCATCAGGGCCAGCCAGCCCTCCCGGTCGTGAGCCTGCACGCAGCGCCACGACGATTGGGAGGCGGTCAGTGCCGGGGATTGCGCGGTTTGCGTCATGGTGGACCTACCGGTCGGCGTCGGTGTAGCGGATGACGCCGCGAATGTTCTTGCCGTCCAACATGTCCTGGTAGCCCTCGTTGATCTGCTCCAGCCGGTACTGGGTGGTGACCATGTCGTCGAGGTTGAGCTTGCCGGCCTTGTACATCGACAGCAGCTGCGGGATGTCGTACTGCGGGTTGCCGCCACCGAAGATGGTGCCCTGCAGGTTCTTCTGCATCAGGGTCAGCATCGCCAGGTTCAGGTTGACGTTGGTGTCCAGCAGGCTGCCGATGGCGGTCAGCACGCAGGTGCCGCCCTTCTGGGTGATGTTGAGGTAGTTGTCGATGTCGGCACCCTGCAGCTCGCCGACGGTGACCACCACCTTGTGGGCCATCAGGCCGTAGGTGACCTCCATGATGCCCATCAACGCGGCGTTGATGTCGGGGTAGACGTGGGTGGCGCCGAACTTCAGGGCCTGGTCGCGCTTCCACTCCACCGGGTCGATGGCGAAGACGTAGCGCGCACCCGCGGCGACGGCGCCCTGCAGCGCGGCCATACCGACCCCGCCGACGCCGACGATCGCGACGTCCTGGCCCGGCCGGATGTCGGCGGTGCGGACCGCCGAACCGTAGCCGGTGGTCACGCCGCAGCCCACCAGGGCGGCGACCTCGAAGGGGATCGACGGGTCGATCTTCACCACCGAGCTGCGGTGCACGACCATGTACGGCGAGAACGTGCCGAGCAGCGTCATCGGGAAGACGTTCTGGCCGCGGGCCTGGATGCGGAAGGTGCCGTCGGACACGGCGGCGCCACCGAGTAGGCCGGCGCCTAGGTCGCACAGGTTGCGCATGCCGGCCTGACAGGTCGGACACTGCCCACAGGACGGGATGAAGGAGAGCACCACGTGGTCGCCCGGGGCGATGTCCTCAACGCCGGGCCCGACCTCGGTCACGATGCCGGCGCCCTCGTGGCCGCCGAGCACCGGGAAGCCCGCCATCGGGATGCCGCCGGTAACTAGATGGTGATCCGAATGGCACATGCCGGCGGCTTCCATCTGGATCTTGACCTCGTGGGCCTGCGGGTCCCCGATCTCGATTTCCTCGATTGACCAGGGCTGATTGAACTCCCAGATCAGTGCGCCTTTTGTCTTCACGAAGGACCTCCACTAACGAGCCCTGACCCGAATGCCGGTGAAAGGGTCCGGCCGCGGCCGGATGACGATTTAGAACGTGTTCTCATTCGCCGACCATTATGACTTGTGTCACCGGTGCGTAAACAGCCGGGGGGTCCACCAACCGGTAGGGAGGGCGCTGGTATCAAGACGGGTCGTCGCCGCCTGGCATCGGCCGAACGACGGCCGAGTCAGCAGGCGCCGTCCACCCTTCCCGGCGCGAACGTGGTCACGATGTTGGAAAACGCGTCCGTCGCGTCGTCGACGGTCAGCGGTGGCACGTACGGGGTGTGCAACATCATCAGATCGACATGGCCGCGGTAGGCCGCCAGCTTTTGCCGGGCCTCGTCGGGTGTGCCGGTGACCGAGAGCGTTTCGACCAGACGGTCGCTGGTGTGCGCGAAAGCGTCCACGCCTTGCGCCCGGAACCGCTTACGCAACTCCCACACGTCGTCGATCAGTCCGTATTGGGTCAGCAGCGAGTCGGTGATCGGATGGACGGCGTAGAACCCGACCTGGCGGCGAGCGCGCATCATCGCCAGCTCGCGATCTGGCGATATCGAACAGACCATCTCGACGCAGACTTCGATGTCGACGTCGCCGCGCCCTGCTTTCGCCGCGCCTTGGGCAAGATGCGGGCGGACGTGGGAGTCGAGCAGTTCGGGGGTGTAGAAGTAGCCGATCCACCCGTCGGCGCGGCTGCCGCACAGGCGCAGCATGTGCGGCCTCATCGCCGCGAGATAGACGGGGATCTGCGCGCGCACCATTTCCCTTGCACCCCAAGGATTTATCGGCGGCGGGCGGAAGCTGAAGTGCTCGCCTTCGAAAGGTTGCGCGGTGCCGGTCGCCAGGTATTCCCAGGACCGCCGCAGCACGTCGAGGTACTCGCGCATGCGGGGGATGGGGCTCTCGCCGTGGGTGCTGTGGAATGCGCGCAGGGCTTCGGGCGCTCCGGTACCGATACCGAGCATCATCCGTCCGCCGGACAGGTCGTCGAGATCGGCGGCGGAGTTGGCCAGGTCGAACGGGCTGCGGGACAGCGCCGCGACAATCCCGGTGCCCACGCGCGAGACTCTGGTGGACATCGCTGCTGCCGCGGTCACCAACAGCGGGTTGCGGAACACCTCGTAGGACCACTGCGCGTCGAATCCGGCGGCATCGGCCAGGCCGGCCAGCGCGCTGACGTTGGCCATCGACCCGACCCGGCTCGGCAAGGTCACCCCGAGTTTCATGCGGCCCCGATCTCGAGCTTGGCGCTGCGCAGCACCCTGTCCGCCGCGCGTTGCCCGCCGAGCACGGCGCGCTCCATGCCGCCGGAGCCGAACAGGGTACTCGTGGTGTGGATGTTGCCCTTCGGCAGACGGGCACGCATATCGGCGATCCCCTTCCAGTAGCCCGGCGAGGGCCAATAGCCGGTGTGCGGCCAGCGGGCCACGGTGGACATCTCGAGGTGCCCCCGAAGGCTCGGGTAATACTTCTCGACGAATCCCGACGCCCAGTCCACCAGCCTGGAATCGCTGCGCTGCAGCATCTTCGCGGTGACGGAGGCCTCGGTGTACAGCGTGACCAGTGTCTTGCCGGGGGGCGTGCGGTCCGGCGACTTGTTCTGCTGCATCATCACCAACAACACCTCCGGGGATTCCTTGGTCGGCACCAGCACCGCGTACGAGCGCGTGGGCGACGGTGCGGCATATCCGAGTGAAATGCTCAGCAGCGGAACGTCTTTGAGGCTGCGGCCGAAATCGCCTCCGGCGTCGTCCAGCGCGGGCCACAGCGAAATCGCCTGGTGGTAGGGCACCGCGAGTACGCAGGTGCCGGCTTCGACGTTGGTGACACTGCCGTTCGCCCGGAAACCGACGGCGACGCCGTCGCGGGTTTCCTCGACCGAGGTGACTTCGGCTTGGTAGTGGACGTCGAGGCGCGCGGCCAGGGCCTCGGGCAGAGTTGCCATGCCACCCTGCAGCGCCAGCATCGGCTTGGTCCCGATCGAGAAGGCGGCGAGCACCGACAGGGCGCTGGCGTTCTTGGTGCCGGTGCCCGCGAATCCCCGCAGGATCGGATCCACCAGTTGCTCGGTCACTTCGTCGTTGAAGTAGTCGCCGCACAGATCGTGGGCGGTCCCATGATCCGACGCGGCGTGATCGGTCAGCGCATAGGGGTCAAGCCGCCGCAGCCGCGGCAGCAGCCGCAGATATCCGGACGCCAGGGCGAGTTTGCCGCGCACCGACAGCACCGGGTTGGTGGCCAATGCCAGTCGCCGGCTGCGGTCGACCGTCACCGCGTGCCCGTCGCGCAGCACGTCGACCACTTGGCTGCTGGGGACGATCCGGTCGCCCAGCCCTACCTCGCGGGCCAGGTCGAGATAGCGGGTGAAGCTCGAGTTGATCAGATCCGGACCCGTGTCGATCAGGTAGCCGTCGTGCATCTCGGTGCGGGCAAGCCCGCCGGGGCGTGAGGCCCGCTCGAGGACGACGACCTGCAGGCCCGCCTGCCGCAGACGATGGGCCGCTGCAAGTCCGGACAATCCTGCGCCGACGACCACCGCGGATCGATCCACCCGCCGCTCCTTCCGAACGGACGCGACGCCTCGGCCGTCCGTAACGATCGTTCGTGCGGGCCGGACGACATTGTTCCCAGCAGGGAACTCGTCGCGTCATGCAATTTCTCTGACGGGAACGGTCGTTAACTGTAACAGCTCTTGCCCGCGCCGCGGGCAAGGCAGGGCCCTCACCAGATCGGGGCGGGTGCCTTACCCAGCGGGTAGTAGCCCGGCAGCTTCTCCCCGGCCAGGCTGCGCTCGATCCGCTTCTGCATGCCCGGAGACAACTTGCCGGCTTTCATTAAATCCAGGTAGAGCGCTTGCACGTGCCCGAAGTCGAAGAAGTCGCGCTGCCACTCGATCTTCGCGTCGGCGTTGAGCCGGAACCAGCTGCCGCCGATACCGTAGATCTCCGAGGTGGTGCCGTCGGCGTCGGTGGCGATCTGCTTCCAGAAGCCGACGATCTCGCCTTGCTTGTCGTCGATCAGAACCTTCTGGTACGGGTACTGCCAGTTTTCCAGGCCTTCCATCTCCAGGCCCAGCGCGATGTCGCGGATCTCGTCGATGCCCACGCACATCACGTCCTCTTTGGGCCCGATGTTCCAGCCGTAGGTCGCGTCGTCGGCGTAGAAGTCGGCCAGTGGCTTCCAATCGCCCTCCCGCTCGGCGAGGCGGTTGGCTTCCAGCCACCGCTCGACCCAGGCCTCGAGTTGCTCACGAGGATGTGAAGCCATGTCAATCTTCTTTCTCTTTGATGAATAGTGCTTGGGTTGGGCACATCTCGACAGCTCGCTCGATCTCGTCGCGGGCGTCCTCGGGCGGCTCGGCGTCGAGAATCTCGACCTTGCCCCGCTTGGGCACGCGGAAATAGTCCGGTGCCTCCAGTTCGCACATGGCGTGGCCCTGGCACAGGTCCAGATCAACCTCGATACGAAAGCCCATGCGCTGCAACCCCTACGCGCCGCGTTTGCGGTAGCGGGCCTTGGCCGGCCGGGCCAGCTGCACGACCATCTTCGAGTGGTCGTTGTGGTAGCTGTCGGCCGGTTGCGCCATCTCGAACTCGTACTCGCGCAACAGCACTGAGAAGATCGCCTTGATCTGCATCTGTGCGAAGGCCGCCCCGACGCAGCGGTGCCGTCCGGCGCCGAACGGAATCCACGTCCACCGGTTGACGATGTCGGCCTGTTCCGGTTTGTTGTAGCGGTCCGGCTTGAACTCGTCGGGGTCGGGGAAGTCCTCCGGAATCCGGTTGGAGATCGCCGGCGACGCGGCGACATAGTCGCCGTCGTGGATCGGGTAGCCCTCGACCTCGTACTCGCCATGGGCGACCCGCATCAGGATGATCAGCGGCGGGTGCAGGCGCAGCGTCTCCTTGACCACGTTGTCCAACTTCGGAATCTGGCGCAGCGCATGGAAACTCACTTCCTGACCGTCGGCGTAGAGCTCCTCGAGCTCGGCGAGTACCTCTGCGTAGATGTCGGGATGGCGGATCAGCTCGATCAGCGTCCACGCCGAGGTACCGGAGCTGGTGTGGTGCCCGGCGAACATCAGCGAGATGAACATCCCGGTGATTTCGTCGGCGGAGAACCGCAGGTTGCCCTCCTCGTCCTTGATCGACACCAGCACATCGAGCATGTCGCGGTCGGATTTATCCTTGGGCGGGTTGGCGATTCGCTGGTTCATGATTTCCTGGACCAGGGCCACCAGGCCGACACGCGCCTCGTCGCGGATCCTGAAGCTCTCGATCGGCAGGTACGGGTCGACGTAGCACAGCGGGTCGGTGCCGCGCTCCAGCTGGTGGTAGAAGTGGGCGAATCGGCTGTCCAACTGGTTGCGGAACTTGACCCCGATCAGGCAGGCGGTCGAGGTGTAGATGGTCAGCTCGGCGAAGAAGTCGAGCAGGTCGATTTCGCCTTCGTCGCCCCAGTCGGCGATCATTCCGCGCACCTGGTCCTCGATGGTGGCGGCGTGCCCTTTCATGTGTTCGCCACGCAGCGCGGAGTTGTGCAGCATCTCCTTGCGCCGCTCGGGGCTGGCGTCGAACACCACGCCCTTGCCGAAGATCGGCGCCATGAACGGATAGGCGGCCGCCTGGTCGAGCTCCTCGTCGCTGGAACGGAAGAAGAACTCGTTGGCCTGGGCGCCGGACAGCAGGATGACGTGCTTGTCGGCCAGCTGGAACCAGCCGACGTCGCCGCACTCGTCGCGGACCCGCTGCATCAGCCCGATCGGGTCGGTGCGGAATTCCTCGAGATGGCCGTGTTCTTCCTCGCCGCCGGAAACCCGGGGCACACTAACTGTCGCGGTCATTTGTTCAACGCTTTCTCGTCGACTTTGAGCTGCTGGCGTTCCTTCGTCGCGGCCAACGGCGCTTCGGGTTGCAGCTCCATGTTGACCACGAAGCCACCCCGCGGGGTCTCCGCGACGAAGGTGATCGCGCGGGCCAGGTCGGCCGCGCGCAGGAAATAGTCGTGCCGGGCCTGGCCCCATTTGGCCCAGTCCTCCAGGGCGGGGCCGATCAGTTCGGCGGGCAGGCTCCAGCCCATTCCCGTCTTGGTCGGACCGGGGTGCACGATCGAGGCCCGCACGCCGGTGCCCTCGAGTTCCATCTGCAGGTTGGTGACCATCGCGACCAGTGCGGCCTTGGCCGCGCCGTAGGCGCCCATGTGCGGGCGCTGGCGCAGCGCCACATCCGATCCGACAAAGATCAGGTCGCCGCGCTGGCGTTCGATCATGCCCGGGAGCACGGCCGTGGCCAACCGGTTCGCCCCGATCAGGTGGATCTGCAGCTGCGATTCGAAAGCCTCGGTGTCGATTTCGTGCAGCTTGCCGAAGTAGGTGTCGCCGGCGCCGGTGACCAGCACCTCGATGTCGCCAAGCTGTTCGGTGGCTTGGTGGACGAAGTTCTTCACCGACTCCGGGTCGGTGACGTCGAGGGGCAGCGCGACGGCCTCGCCACCGTCGGCGCGGATCTTGTCGGCGATCTCCTGACATTTCTCCACCCGGCGTGCCCCGAGCGCCACCGGAAAGCCATGTGCGGCAAGCTCGACCGCAGTGGCCGCACCGATGCCCGAAGACGCGCCCGCCACGATGGCGGGCCGGCGGGCGGGGTGCGGATCGAAGCGGGGCATCTAGGAAACCTCCACGGTCATGGGTAGGTGGGCGAAGCCGCGGACATTGCTGGAGTGGACGCGGACGGCGTTGGCCTCGTCGACTTCGTATCCACGGATTCGTTTGAACAGTTCGGTGAGCGCGACCCGGGCTTCCATCCGGGCCAGGTGCGCGCCCAGGCAGAAGTGCGCGCCACTGCCGAAACTCAATAATTTGGACCCGATCTCGCGACCGATCACGTAGTCGTCGGGATTGTCGAAGACACGTTCGTCGCGGTGCGCCGAGCCGGGCAACAGCAACATCACCTCGCCCTGGGGAATGGTGGTGCCGTACAGTTCCAGCGGCCCGGAGACGACGCGGGCCAGGATCTGGCTGGACGTGTCGTAGCGCAGGGTCTCCTCGACCCACAGCGGCACCCGGGACAGGTCGTCATACACCGGCGTCAGCTGATCGGGATACTTGTGGCCCCAGAACGCGGCATTGGCAAGGAGTTTGGTGGTGGTCTCGTTGCCGGCGATCACCATCAGGAACATGAACCCGAGCACTTCTTCGTCGGTGAGCCGGTCGCCGTCTATCTCGGCTTCCAGCAGCGCCGACGTCAGGTCGTCGGTCAGTTTCTTACGGCGCTCGGCGATCATCCCCTGGTAGTAGACGATCAGATTGATCGACGCCTCGATCGCCGAGGCGGGCACGTCGGTGACGCCATCTTCGCGGTGCATCACTCCGTCGGCCATGGCCCGGATGTTGTCGCGGTCCGCCACCGGCACGCCCATCAGCTCCGAGATCACGTCCATCGGCAGCTTGCCGGCGAACTCGGCGACATAATCGACCGTTTCCGATCCGGACTTCTCCAGCATGACGTCGAGGTGCTGCACGGCGAGTTCGGTTACCCGGGGCTCCAATTCGCGGATTCGGCGCGGGGTGAAGCCCTTGGACACCAGGGTGCGCAGTCGCAGGTGCGCTGGGTCGTCCATGGCCAGGAACGACATCGTCTTGGACGCGTGCGGCCCGCGGGACACCGGGTCCAGGGAGACGCCGTCGCGGTTGGACAGGGTGGTGCTGTTGCGGAATCCCTGATGCACGTCGCTGTGCCGGGACACGGCCCAGAAGCCCAGTTCGGCGTTGTGATACAGCGGGGCTTCGTCGCGCAGTCGCCGGTAGTAGGGGTACGGATCCTCGTGGAAGTCGTAATCGTAGGGATCCAGCACCAATTCGGGGCCACCCACGTGAATGGTCATGCGTCACCGCCCTTTTCGGCACTGTTACCGGAGCCGGCCCCGGCAAGGATGAGGCTCACCACTCCGGCCAACCGGTCGGCGATCTCGTGATAGGTGATTTCCCCGCTGCCGGCCTGCACCAGGGCGCCGAAGAACGCCATCTGCAACGCAGCCACGGTGCCCGGTTCGGCGCCGGGCCCGATCGCCGAGGCGATGCGCCGATGGATCTCGGCGCCGATGCGGTCCCGAACCGCGCGCACCGCGGGGTCGGGGCCGCCGCCGAGCAGGGCTGCCGTGCACGCAGCGCCGACTTCGGGTTCATCGGCGACCACCAGCGCCAGATGACGCAGCGCCTGCTGCACCCGGGTGCGCATGGGGTCGTTGACGTCGGTGAAGTAGGGGACCTGCCGGACCAGGTCGAGATACACCTCGGCGATCAGATGGTTTTTCGACGAGAAGTAGGTGTAGGCGGTCGCCGGGGCGACCTTGGCCCGCGCCGCCACCATGCGCACCGTCAGGTCGGCAAACGAGTTCTCCCGCATCGTCTCCATAGCGGCGGCCAGCACTTTGCGAAAGGTCTCTTCCTGCCGGCGGTTGCGCGGCATTCTCCCCGCCGGGGGCTGGGGCTGGGCCGCCGCCGGTGCTGTCACCGGCGTGGTCGCCAGAGCATCGCTGGACACATGTCCAAACTAGAGGATCAGCACGGCGGGAAGCAAGGTCTCCAGGCGAATATGCACGTCAAGATAGATTATCGGGATGTCGACGAAAGCCCGACGGGATCGGGCCTTGCCCTGCTGCGGACCTGAGGGCTATGGTTCGAAACGAGAATATCGGACAGTTGTCCATTTCAGTCTGAACTCTGGTGGGAGTGGTAGATGGCCCTGTTGGCCGACGGCGCAAGTGCTTTGTTCATCGACGGCAAGTTGACGCAAGGCGGGGCGGGAACATTCCCGACTCTCAACCCGGCCACCGAAGAGGTGCTGGGCGTGGCGGCCGACGCCGACGCGGCCGACATGGACCGCGCCATCGAAGCTGCCCGCCGGGCCTTCGACGACACCGATTGGTCGCGCAACACCGAACTGCGGGTGCGCTGCGTGCGGCAGCTGCGCGAGGCGATGCAACAGCACATCGAAGAACTGCGCGATATCACCATCTCCGAGGTCGGCGCGCCCCGGATGCTCACCTCGATGGCACAGCTGGAAGGGCCGGTCAACGACCTCGCCTTCGCGGCGGACACCGCCGAATCCTATGAATGGCAACAGGATCTGGGCCTGGCGGCGCCGATGGGCATCCCCACCAAACGCACCATCGCCCGGGAGGCGGTCGGTGTCGTCGGCGCTATCACCCCGTGGAACTTCCCGCACCAGATCAACCTGGCCAAGCTCGGACCCGCCCTGGCCGCGGGCAACACCGTCGTCCTCAAGCCGGCGCCCGACACCCCGTGGTGCGCGGCGGTGCTCGGCGAACTGATCGCCGAGCACACCGATTTTCCGCCCGGCGTGGTCAACATCGTCACCTCCAGCGACCACGGTGTGGGTGCGATGCTGGCCAAAGACCCTCGGGTGGACATGGTTTCGTTCACCGGCTCCACCGCCACCGGACGCAGCGTGATGAGCGACGGTGCGGCCACCATCAAGAAGGTCTTCCTCGAACTCGGCGGCAAGTCGGCGTTCGTGGTGCTCGACGACGCCGATCTGGGTGCCGCCGCCGGGGTGGCCGGTTTCTCGGTGTGCATGCACGCCGGGCAGGGGTGTGCGATCACCACCCGGCTGGTGGTGCCGCGGGCCCGCTACGACGAGGCGGTCGCCATCGCGGCGGCCACCATGGGCGGGATCCGGGCCGGCGACCCCACCAACCCGAAAACCATTTGCGGACCGCTGATTTCGGCCCGGCAACGCGACCGGGTGCAGGGCTACCTGGACTCGGCGATCGCCGAAGGAGGAACCTTCGCCTGCGGCGGGGGCCGCCCGGAAGGCCGCGACGTCGGCTTCTTCATCGAACCGACCGTGATCGCGGGCCTGGGCAACGACGCGAAGGTTTCGCGGGAAGAAATCTTCGGGCCGGTGCTCACCGTGATCGCCCACGACGGTGACGACGACGCGGTGCGCATCGCCAACGACTCCCCGTACGGCTTGTCCGGCACCGTGTACGGCGCCGACCCGGACCGGGCCGCCGGCGTCGCCGCGCGTATCCGGGCCGGCACCATCAACGTCAACGGCGGCGTCTGGTACTCGGCCGACGCGCCGTTCGGCGGTTACAAGCAGTCGGGCAACGGCCGCGAGATGGGCCTGGCCGGTTTCGAGGAGTACCTGGAAATCAAACTTATTGCGACGGCAGCGAATTAAAGCGAATTAGAGCGAATCAGAGGGAGCACCGCGTGGGACAGTTCGAGAACAAGGTTGCGATCGTCACCGGTTCCGGTGGTGGCATCGGCCAAGCGTACGTCGAGGCGCTGGCGCGGGAGGGCGCGGCCGTGGTGGTGGCCGACATCAACGCCGAGGCGGCCGATGCGGTGGCCAAACAGATCGTCGCCGACGGCGGCACCGCCATCAGTGTCCCGGTCGACGTGTCTGACCCGGCGTCGGCAAAGGCGATGGCGGACCGCACCCTGGCCGAGTTCGGCGGCATCGACTACCTGGTGAACAACGCCGCGATCTTCGGCGGCATGAAGCTGGACTTCCTGCTCACCGTCGACCCCGAGTACTACCGGAGGTTCATGAGCGTGAACCTCGACGGGGCCCTGTGGTGCACCCGCGCCGTCTACAAGAAGATGGCCAAGCGCGGCGGCGGGGCGATCGTGAATCAGTCGTCCACCGCGGCGTGGCTGTACGCGAACTTCTACGGTCTGGCCAAGGTCGGCATCAACGGTCTGACGCAACAACTTTCGCGGGAACTGGGCGGCCAGAACATCCGGATCAACGCCATCGCGCCCGGCCCCATCGACACCGAGGCCAATCGCACCACCACACCCCAGGAGATCGTGCAGGACATCGTGAAGGGACTTCCGTTGTCCCGGATGGGGACTCCGGAGGATCTGGTGGGTATGTGCCTGTTCCTGCTCAGCGATCAGGCATCCTGGATCACCGGGCAGATCTTCAACGTCGACGGCGGACAGATCATCCGGTCATGAGTTCGCAGCTGAAGCTGGGCTACGTCGGCCTGGGCAACATGGGCACGCCGATGGCCAAGAAGATGGTCGAATGGCCCGGCGGGTTGACGATTTACGACATCCGGCCCGAGGCCATGACCCCGCTGGCCGAACGCGGCGCCATCTTGGCGGACAGCCTCGCCGACGTCGCCGGCGCCGACATCATCAGCGTCACCGTGCTCAACGACGAACAGGTGCGCAGCGTGGTGAGCGAGCTTGCAGCACATGCCAAACCGGGCACCATCATCGCCATTCACTCCACGATCAGCCAGAGCACCGCCGAAGAGCTGGCCAACGAGCTGGAACCGCAGAACATTCACGTGATCGATGCGCCGGTCAGCGGCGGCGGGCGGGCCGCACGGTTCGGTCAACTGGCGACCATGGTGGGCGCCAGCGACGAGGTCTTCGCCCGGGTGAAGGAACCCTTCGAACACTGGGCGGAGTTGGTGGTGCATGCCGGACCGCCCGGTGCGGGTACCCGAATGAAGCTGGCCCGCAACATGATCACCTTCACCACGTGGGCGGCGGTAGGGGAGGCGTGGAAGCTGGCCGACGCCGCCGGGCTGAATCTGCAGGATCTGGGCGCGGTGGTGCGCCACACCGACAAGCTGACCGGCGGGGCCGGGTCGATCATGTACCGCGATGACGCGAAAGACCTTGAGCCGGGCCACTTTTTGTACGACGGGTTCACCCACACCCGGGAGCTCGGGGAGAAGGACCTGAGCCTGGCCCTGGCGTTGGCGGACTCGCTTTCGGTGGACTTACCGCTGGCCAGGCTGGCGCTCGATCGGCTCGGGGCCGCGCTCGGTGTCCCGCACACACAGGTCGGGCAAGCACAGGCCCCGCACACACAGAAGGAAGCCTGATGGACGAGTTACGCCGCAAGGGTCTCGACAAGATGAACGAGGTCTACGGCTGGGAGATGCCCAACATCGAGGGCGACGCCTACTTCGACCTCACCGTCGACCACCTGTTCGGCTCCATCTGGACTCGGCCGGGGCTGTCGATGCGGGACAAACGCATCATGACCCTGACCGCGGTGACGGCTCTGGGCAGCCGCGACCTGGCCGAGATCCAGATCAACGCTGCGCTGCTCAACGGCGAACTCGACGAGACCGAACTCAAGGAGATGGCCCTGTTCCTCACCCACTACCTCGGTTTCCCGCTGGGCTCGGCGTTCAACGGCGCCGTCGACACCGTGGTGGCCAAGCGCAGGAAGGCCGCGGCCAAGGGCGCCGCCGAGGACAAGAAGGGCAACGTCAACGATGCGTTGAAGATGCACTCGGGCAAGACGCGGGACTGAGCGTCAGAAAGTCGGCGACGATTCCGGCCATGTCCTCGATCGCGGAGCGGGCGATCACCTCGAATCCGTGGGTACTGAGGGTGGGCAGGCACAGCAGCCCGGCGCGCGGCGTCAAACCGTTGGCTTTCGCGTGCGAGGCATCGGACTCGAAAGCGCCGAGCACCGCCGGTTGGGGTGAGAGTCCCCGGGCGCTCGCGGTCTGCATCAACCGGTCGGCGACGTCCTTGTCGTAGACGCACAGGGCGTCGCTGTAGCCCACGATCGGACCCCCGGTGACACTGGTCGCGTACTCCCGCTCGGTGGGGCCGACCTCCAGCGCCAGGGTCAGGGTGCCGGGCAGCGTCGCGCTGGCATAACTGCCACCGACGCCGCCGATCTCCTCGTTGGTGGTGAACACCAGGTACACGTCGGCGGTGGGACGTCGGTCCGGTGCGCGCAGCAGCTGGGCGGCGCGTAGCAGCGCCCGCACCGCGGCGCGATCGTCCAGGAAGTACGAGCCGATGTAGTCGTCGCCGACGTCGACCAGCGTCCGCTTGCTGCGGTCGACGCACAGCCGGGTGCCGGCGTGTACTCCGGCGGCGGCGAGTTGCTCGGGGGTGCGGCCGGTGAACACGTAGACGTGCTGCCAGTCCAGCGCCCGATCGCCCTGATCGGGTTTGGTCTCCCAGATCCGCGGGCTCTCCTTGGTGGTGTGCTCGGAGCCCAGGGTGAGCACGGCGGTGAAGGTTTCCTGGTCGCCCAGCACGGCGACCGGTCCGAGGCCGAAGTTGCCCGGATACATCACGCCCAGTTGGGTCACGTGCAGCGTGCCGTCCGGTTCCACCCGCTTGACCAGCATGGACAGCTCGTCCAGGTGCGCCATGACGAGTGTGGCGGTCCCGCGGGCCCCCGGCTGTTTCCCCCGGTGGCCGCCCGCCCCGGACTGCGCGCTGGCGCCGACGAACCCGATCAGGTTTCCGGCCTCGTCCACCCACATGTCGTCGACGACCGGTTGGAGTTCGCGGGCGCAGACCGCGCGCACGGCGTCCTCTTGACCGCACGGCCCGTAGGTCCACAGCAGTTCCTGCAGCAAGTCGTCGACGGCGCCGTCGTCTTGAGTCATCCCGCCTCCTTCTCCGGGCAGTGGCTACCCGTCCGCGTCAGCAGATATGCGCTGGAAAAGACTGGCCGCCGGGTTGCGGCTAGTCTGACCTCTCGTGCGCGTCCTGGTGATCGGTTCCGGTGCCCGTGAACATGCCCTGCTGCTGGCCCTCAGCAGGGACCCGCAGGTGACGGGGCTCAGTGTGGCGCCCGGCAACGCCGGCACGGCCCGGCTGGCCGAGCAGCACGACGTCGACATCACCTCCGGGGCGGCGGTCATCGCGCTGGCCCGCAAGGTCGAAGCCGACCTGGTGGTCATCGGTCCCGAGGTGCCGTTGGTGCTCGGGGTGGCCGATGCGGTGCGCGCCGCCGGCATCACCTGCTTCGGTCCCAGCAAGGGTGCCGCGCTGATCGAGGGCTCCAAAGCGTTCGCCAAAGATGTGATGGCTGCGGCCGGGGTGCGCACCGCGTCCAGCGAAATCGTGGACAACCCAGCGCATTTGGATGCGGCGCTGGGCCGGTTCGGGCCGCCGGTCGGCGAACCCGCGTGGGTGGTCAAGGACGACTCGCTGGCGGCCGGCAAAGGTGTGGTCGTGACAGCCGACCGTGACGTCGCCCGCGCGCATGCGTCGGCCCTGCTCGAGTCGGGGCACCCGGTCTTGCTGGAGACGTTCCTCGACGGCCCCGAGGTGTCGCTGTTCTGTGTGGTCGACGGCGCCACCGTGGTGCCGCTGCTGCCCGCCCAGGATTTCAAGCGAGTGGGCAACGGGGACACCGGTCCCAACACCGGTGGCATGGGCGCCTACGCGCCGCTGCCCTGGCTGCCCGACACCGTCTACCGTGAGATCGTCGAGCAGATCGTGAAACCCGTTGCGGCCGAGATGGTTCGGCGAGGCAGCCCGTTCACTGGGTTGTTGTATGCTGGGCTGGCGATCACGCCCGCCGGGCCGGCGGTGGTCGAATTCAACTGCCGTTTCGGCGATCCGGAAACCCAAGCGGTGCTGGCGCTGCTGGAGTCACCGCTGGGGCAGCTGCTGTATGCCGCCGGCAGTGGCAACTTGGCTGAGTTCGGCGAACTGCGCTGGCACGACGGCGCCGCGGTGACGGTGGTGCTGGCCGCCGAGAACTATCCGGGCCGGCCCCGGGTCGGCGACGTCGTGACCGGATCCGAGGCGGACGGCGTCCTGCACGCGGGGACGGCGCGGCGTGACGACGGCGCGGTGGTCTCCTCCGGCGGGCGGGTGCTCTCGGTGGTGGGGACGGGCAGCGACCTGTCCGAGGCGCGGGCAAATGCCTACCACATTCTGGACTCAATTCGATTGCCGGGCAGCCATTTCCGGACCGACATCGGCCAGCGGGCGGCCGAGGGCAAGATCAGCGTCTAAGTCCTTACCGCT
Source organism: Mycobacterium sp. 20KCMC460 (assembly GCF_022179425.1). Classification (NCBI taxonomy): domain Bacteria; kingdom Bacillati; phylum Actinomycetota; class Actinomycetes; order Mycobacteriales; family Mycobacteriaceae; genus Mycobacterium; species Mycobacterium sp. 20KCMC460. The sequence continues at coordinate 5,936,152 of NZ_AP025524.1, read as the reverse complement.
GATACTGCGGGCAGTACACGGTGATGGCCGCGTTGACTCCGGCGGCGGCTTGCGCGGGTGTGATTCCTTCGTTGTTGTTGACGGTCGCGTTGGCGGCGTCGCTCGGACTGCCGCCGTTCTGCAGGACCGTGCACAGGTTTCGGCCGGTGGTCACCGCCACGGAGGGGTCGGTGACGGTGACCCCGGGAATTCCGGAGACCAGATTCAGGTAGGTCTGGTCGGGGTTGGCCGGCGGTTGCGGCGGCGCCGGCGGTTGCGCGACCGGTGGCTTGGCGGCGGGTGCCGGCGCGGCCGGTGGTTTCGGTAGCCCCGCCGGCGCTCGCGGAGCCGGCGCGGCCGCAGCGGGAAGTGCCGGCGATGGTGCCGCTTGCGGGGTGGGAGCTGCGGGAGGCGCGGGAGGCGCGGCGGGTGGTGGTTCGGCGACTTGGTGCTGCGGCGGCGCCGCAACCGGGGACGCCACCGACGGCGTATTCTGCCCGTCGGCGGTCCTGCCGGCCTCCGGTTGCCCGCCGCTGGCGGCTATCGCGGTCAATCCGATGACCGCGGATGCCGCCGCAAGCACCGCCCACCCACTGCCGCGCCGCTGCGGGCTATCGGTATCCGCATCCGTGGCTGGCGCGGCTTTCGCCGGTCTGATGGCCAGCGGTCTGGGCATGGTGGAAACCGACGTCGCCGGGTGTCGGCCGGTTCTGGTGGCGCGGATGAACGCTTCGGCAAAATCGGTGCAGCGGGCGAAGCGATCGGCCGGATCCTTCGCGAGCGCCACGGCGAGCACGGGATCGAAAACCCGCAGCATGGGCTGGGTTTCGGCGAGTTTGGGAGGCGGCGCGCTCAGGTGGCGGCCGATCACGACCGCCGGGTTGGTGTGCGGAAACAGCGGCGATCCGGTCAGCAGATGGTAGACACTGGCCGCCAATGCGTACTGATCGGCGCGTCCGTCGATCGGCTCGTCGGTGAGCTGTTCGGGCGCGGCGTAGGGAAATGTGCCGATCGTCATGTTGGTCGCGGTCAGGCCGCTGGTGTCGCTGATGCTGCGGGCTATTCCGAAGTCGCTCAACAGGATTCGCTGATTGTCGTGCTGTGGTTTGGTCAGCAGGATGTTGGCGGGGCTGACGTCGCGGTGCATCAGGTGATGGTGTTCGTGGGCGTAGTCGAGGGCGCGGGCGATCGCCGACAGGATCGGGGCCACCTGATCTGCCGGCATGCCGACCGGATAGTGCTCCCGCACCAGCGTCGCCGCGTCGGATCCGTCGACGAAGTCCATTGCGAGCCAGAGCTGTCCGTGAAACTCGCCTCTGTCGTTGACGCGCACGATGTTCGGATGCCAGAGTTCGGCCGCCAGGTCGGCCTCTCGGATGAAGCGGCGCCGGTAGTCGTCGTCGGCGGAGACTTCGCCGCCCAAGATCTTGAGCGCCTCACGCCGGGGCAGCCGGGGGTGTTCGGCGAGGTAGACCTCGCCCATCCCGCCGGATCCCAAGAACCGGACGATCGTGTAGTCGGCAAACACCTCACCGGCAGTCAACCTGCCGCCAGGGGTCATGTCAGCTATCCCAACCATCGAACTCTCTCCCGTACCCATGTCAGACCGGCTCCGTCGCTGGCCTGCGGATAGTGTATGGCCGTCACCTGCGATTTACTACCGAGCTACCCGCAGTTCACCATTTGTTCACCTTTGAATTTGACCTGAACGGACCTCGGTCGGGGAGTGCGGGCAAAACGAGAAGCGCGGTCCGATCGAGGCTGCTGCGGGGTCAGAATGCGGCGGCCTGGCCGTCGCGGCGCGGATCGCTGACCGCAAGATACCCGTCGTCGAGCCGCCAGATCGCCTGGCAGCTACCGAAAGAGTTGTAGTCGTCGGTGGTGAGCAATTCGTGCCCGCGCCGGCCCAACTCGTCGAGAGTCTTTGCGGGAAAGCTGGTCTCGCAGCTCACTTGCAGGCCCTGCACCCAGCGGAACCGGGGGCCGTCGCAGGCAGCCTGCGGGTTCTGGCCGTAGTCGGCGATGCGGACCAGCACCTGCACATGGCCCTGCGGCTGCATCGGGCCGCCCATCACCCCGAAGCTCATCACCGGTGCGCCGTCCTTGGTCACGAAACCGGGGATGATGGTGTGGAACGGGCGCTTACCCGGACCAACCTGGTTCGGATGTCCCGGTTCTGCAGTGAAATTCGCTCCTCGATTCTGCAGCGATATGCCGGTACCGGGCACCACCACGCCAGAACCGAAGCCCAGGTAATTGGACTGGATCATCGACACCATCAGTCCGGCGGAGTCGGCCGCCGTCAGGTAAACGGTTCCGCCCCTTGGTGTCCCGGCGGTGGCGTCCCGAGCCCGGCTGGGGTCGATCAACGCGGCACGTTGTTTCAGATAATCCCGGTCGAGTAACCGCCCGGCGGGCACCACCATGTGGTCGAGATCGGCGATGTAAGCCTGGGCATCGGCGAACGCCAGCTTCAGCGCCTCGATCTGCAGGTGCACACTGTCGGCGGAATCGACTGGCAGCGATGACAAGTCGAAGTTTTCCAGGATCCCCAGTGCGATCAGTGCGACGATGCCCTGACCGTTGGGCGGTATTTCGTGCAGCGTGTACCCGCGATAGTCTGCGCTGATGGTGCCGACCCAGTCGGCGCGGTGCGCGGCCAGGTCGTCGGCCCGCATCGCGCCGCCGTTGGCGCGCGAGTGTGCCGCAAGCTTTTCGGCCAACTCGCCCCGGTAGAACGCCTCACCACCGGTCGCAGCGATCCGCTCCAGCGTGGCGGCATGGTCTGCAAAACTGAACAGTTCCCCCGGTTTCGGTGCCCGGCCGCCGGGCAGGAACGCTTGGGCGAATCCGGGTTGGTCGGCGAACAGCGGAACCTGGGCCTGCCACTGCGACGCCACCGTCGGCGAGACCAGAAAACCGTTGCGACCGTAGGAGATAGCCGGCGCAAAGAGCCGATCGAACGGAAGCCGGCCGAACTTTGCATGCAGCTCGGTCCAGGCCGACACGGCACCCGGCACGGTCACCGCGTTCCAGCCCAGCGCCGGGACCCCTTGTCCGCCAAAGTATTCGGGTGTCCACGCCGCGGGGGAACGGCCGGACGCGTTCAGGCCGTGCAGTTGGCCGCCGTCCCAGACGATGGCGAACGCATCGGATCCGATGCCGTTGGACACCGGTTCGACGATGGTGAGTGTGATGGCGGTGGCGATGGCCGCGTCGACCGCGTTGCCGCCGTCGGCGAGCATCCGCAGCCCGGCCTGGGCGGCCAGCGGCTGCGACGTGCAGACCGCGTTGGCGGCCAGCACCGGCATCCGCGGCCACGCGTACGGGAAGTCCCAGCTGAACGGTGCATTCACTCACACGAGCCTAACGCCACCGCGAAACCACGCACGGCAGATTGCAGCCCGGTCACTTGGGGAAACCAGCTCACGCCGTCAGAATCGGCGCCATCCAGGTCAACTCGGCCGGCAGTTGCGAACTCCAGAAACCGCCGTTGTGCCCACCCGGAGAGAACCCGCCCGCCGGGGGGTTGGGCAGCTGGGCGATGAACTGCTTCGTCGCGGCATAGAACGGGTCGCTGTCGCCGCAGTCGATGCGGATCGGGATCGAACCCAACGTCGGCATGCCCCACACCGAATTGGCCGCGAAGTCGTCGGCGCCGTCGAAAGCGCCGGGTGCGGCCGCTCCCGCCGACGTCCACAACGCCGGGCTGACCGCGCAGATCGCCGCGGTGCGGGCCGGCCCCAGGCGGCCGCCCAGCAGCAGCGCACCGTAGCCACCCATCGACCAGCCCAGGAACGCCACCCGCGAGGTGTCCAGGCCCTGGCCCCCCAGCATCGGGATTAACTCGTCGAGCACCATCGCGCCGGAGTCCTCGCCGGAGGCGCGCTTGTGCCAGTAGCTGCCACCGCCGTCGACGGCGACCACGGCAAACGGCGGCAGCCCGGCATTGACGGCCTGGGCCAGACCCTGCTCGACGCCGCCGGCCATCACGCCGGCCGCGTCGTTGCCCTTGCCGTGCAGCGCGATGACCGGCCGCAACGGTTTGGTCTGACCGGGCGGCCGCGCGATCGCCCAGTTGGTGGGAATCCCGCCCCGCGCGGCCGAGTTGAAGGAACCCGTCACCATCGTCGGGGCCACCTGTCCGGACGGAGCCGGATCCAGCGGACGTGCCGGGGCCAATGGAACGTTTGTCCCACTCCCGGACATCGGGGCGGCGCCGGACGGGTGCGGCTGGACGAGCATGTCGAGCGCATATGCGCCGACCGCACCGCATGCCGCGCCCGCGCCGAGGCGCAGCACGGTACGGCGGCTGACGGCGGACATGCGGGCCATCATGCCATGCCCGTTTCGCTAAAATGGCAATGCAGTACCACTTTGACTGGCAGCATGGGTGGGCGTGACAGCAGCAGTGACCCCCAAAGGGGAACGCAGGCGGTACGCGCTTGTGAGCGCCGCCGCCGAGCTGCTCGGCGAGGGCGGGTTCGAAGCTGTGCGCCACCGGGCAGTGGCCCGGCGGGCCGGCTTGCCCCTGGCGTCCACCACTTACTACTTCTCCTCGCTCGACGACTTGATAGCCCGCGCGGTCGAACACATCGGGATGATCGAGGTGGCCCAGCTACGGGCCCGGGTCAACGCCCTGTCGCGGCGGCGGCGCGGACCGGAGACCACCGCCGAGGTGCTGGTTGACCTGCTGGTGGGCGACGTGTCCGGTCCTGGGCTCGCCGAACAGCTGATATCCCGGTACGAGCGGCACATCGCCTGCACCCGCCTGCCCGCGCTGCAGGAGAGCATGCGGCGCAGCCTGCGCCAACGCGCGGAGGCGGTGGCCGAAGCGGTGGAAAGATCGGGGCGAGCGGTCCAAATCGAGCTGGTGTGCACGCTGATCTGCGCGGTCGATGGTTCGGTGGTTTCCGCGCTGGTCGAGGGGCGTGACCCGCGGGCCGCGGCGCTGGCCACCGTGATCGACCTGATCGACGTGCTCGCACCGGTCGAGCAGCCGCCGGTTCGGATCAGCCTGGCGCCGCCGGAGCCAGGTCTGCCGGTAGAGACGGCGTGACGATGCAGCCGGTGGCTACGTCGCCGTAGATGGTGATGGCCGCCGGGCGCCGGTGCGCGTACAGCGCCACATACGCGCAGACGACGGCGTCGACCGGGTCCTCCGCGCGCCGCAGCTCGCACTTGCGCCGGGCGGCCACGACCGAGCGCCGCAGTTCGGCCCAACCGGCCTGACCGGCGACCCGCAGCGGCACCGGCGCCGCCGCGAGTGACTCGACACCGTCCATCAGCCGCAGCAACTCCGACTTGAGCCCGTCGACGTCGCGGCCGGGTTTGGCCTTGTATTTCAGCGTCCGGGGCAGCCGAAACAGTGCCACCGTCGCCGCGTGCGGGTAGACCTCGATCGCGCGGCGGGCCGCGCCCGAGCGTGGATCCAGGTTCAGGTCCAGGATGCGGGCCAGTCGTCCGGCGCGTGGGCCGTGGGCGAACTCCGGTTTGCTGGTGTTGGCCGGGTGCGCACCGGCCTGGAAGCTGCGGAAGTCGCGGTTGAGCGCGGTCTCGGCCGGGCGCTGACCGGTCGGGTTGGTCACCACCAGCGGTGCGTCGAACCCGATCAGGCAATCGCCCTGGGTGTAGGGCCGCAGCGCGGCCAGCACATCGGCGTCGTCGCGGACCGCTCCGACTGTCAGCAGGGTGCCGACGTCGTCGAGCACCGCGACGCCGGTCGGATTGCGGCCCGCCCAGGCCAGGTCGACCCCGCCGAAGAACATTCGTCGATCCTGCCTTCACGCCGCGGTGCGGGCGCAACCCACTGGACCGAACGCAGGCCTGAGCGCAGCATCAAATCGCCGGGTCGGCAGCCGTAAACTGTGTGTCCGTGATGGCCAAGTGAGCATTCCGAACGTTCTGGCGGCGCGGTACGCCAGCGCCGAGATGGTGGCGATCTGGTCGCCCGAGGCCAAGATCGTCGCGGAGCGGCGGCTGTGGCTGGCGGTGCTGCGGGCCCAGGCCCGCCTCGGCGTCGAGGTTCCCGCCGCGGCCATCGACGACTACGAGCGGGTTCTCGACAACGTGGACCTGGCCTCCATCGCCGCCCGCGAGCGGGTGCTGCGCCACGACGTCAAGGCCCGCATCGAGGAATTCAACGCCCTGGCCGGTCACGAGCACGTGCATAAAGGGATGACCAGCCGCGACCTCACCGAGAACGTCGAGCAGCTGCAGATCCGGCAGTCGCTGGAGCTGGTGTTCGCCCACGGGGTGGCGGTGGTGGCCCGGCTCGCGGAAAAGGCGGTGTCCCACCGCGACCTGGTTATGGCCGGGCGCAGTCACAATGTCGCCGCCCAGGCCACCACCTTGGGCAAACGGTTCGCCTCGGCCGCGCAGGAGACCCTGATCGCGCTGACCAGGCTGCGCGAGTTGATCGACCGCTACCCGCTGCGCGGCGTGAAGGGGCCGATGGGCACCGCGCAGGACATGCTCGACCTGCTCGGCGGCGACGCCGGCAAACTGGCCGAACTCGAGCGCCAGACAGCCGAATTCCTGGGCTTCGCAACGGTTTTGAACAGCGTCGGCCAGGTGTATCCGCGTTCGCTGGATCATGACGTGATTTCCGCGCTGGTGCAGTTGGGTGCCGGGCCGTCGTCGCTGGCCCACACCATCCGGTTGATGGCCGGCCACGAGCTGGTCACCGAGGGCTTCGCCGCGGGCCAGGTCGGTTCCTCGGCGATGCCGCACAAGATGAACACGCGCAGCTGCGAGCGGGTCAACGGCCTGCAGGTGGTGCTGCGCGGGTATGCCTCGATGGCCGCCGAACTGGCCGGCGCGCAGTGGAACGAGGGTGACGTGTTCTGCTCGGTGGTGCGCCGGGTTGCGTTGCCGGACAGCTTCTTTGCCATCGACGGACAGATCGAGACGTTCCTGACGGTGCTCGACGAGTTCGGCGCCTACCCCGCGGTGATCCAGCGTGAGCTGGACCGCTACCTGCCATTCCTGGCCACCACCAAGGTGTTGATCGCCGCGGTGCGCGCCGGCATGGGGCGGGAAGCGGCCCACCACGTGATCCGCGAGCACGCGGTGGCCACCGCGCTGGCCATGCGTGAACACGGCGCCGAGCCCGACCTGCTGGACCGGTTGGCCGCCGATGCGCGGTTGCCGCTGGATCGGGCGGCGTTGGATGCGGCGCTGGCCGACAAGGCGGCGTTCACCGGGGCGGCCGGTGATCAGGTCGACGAAATCGCCGCAGCGGTGCAGCAACTGGTGGCGCGGTATCCGGAGGCGGCCAAGTACGTGCCCGGGGCGATTCTGTGACGGTGACGGCCGCGCTGGCCGAGATCGACTTCACCGACCTCGACAACTTCGCCGACGGTTTTCCGCACGACTTGTTCGCCGTGCATCGCCGCGAGGCGCCGGTGTACTGGCATGAGCCCACCGAGCACACCCCCGACGGCGAGGGCTTCTGGTCGGTGGCCGCCTACCCGGAGACCCTGGAGGTGCTGCGTGATCCGGTCACCTACTCGTCGGTGACCGGTGGGGACCGGCCGTTCGGTGGCACGCTGTTGCAGGATCTGGCCATCGCCGGCCAGGTGCTCAACATGATGGACGACCCGCGGCATTCCCAGATTCGCCGGCTGGTCAGCTCCGGGCTGACGCCGCGGATGATCCGGCGCGTGGAGGACGATCTGCGGTCGAGGTCGCGCGGGTTGCTGGACGCGGTGGTACCGGGCGAGCCGTTCGACTTCGTGGTCGAAGTGGCCGCCGAACTGCCGATGCAGATGATCTGCATTCTGCTGGGAGTGCCTGAGTCCGAACGGCATTGGCTGTTCGAGGCGATCGAGCCGCAGTTCGACTTCGGCGGTTCGCGTAAGGCGTCGCTGTCGCAACTCTCCGTCGAAGAGGCCGGATCGCGGATGTACGCCTTCGGGCAGGAGCTGATCGCGGCCAAACGTGCCCGGCCCACCGACGACATGCTCTCGGTCGTCGCCAACGCCGGGGGTGGCGCCGTGCTGTCGGATCTGGAGTTGTATCTGTTCTTCAGCCTGCTGTTCAGCGCCGGCGCCGAGACCACCCGTAACGCCGTCGCCGGGGGAATGTTGGCGCTGGCCGAGCACCCCGACCAATTGCGTTCGCTGCGTGATGATCTCGAGAAACTGCCCACCGCCGTTGAGGAGATCGTGCGCTGGACCACGCCGTCGCCGTCCAAGCGGCGCACCGCCACCCGCGACGTCACGCTCGGTGGCCAGGCCATCCGCGCCGGCGAAAAGGTGCAGATCTGGGAAGGCTCCGCCAACCGCGACGACACCGTGTTCGAGTCGGCCGACCGATTCGACATCACCCGTAAACCCAATCCGCACTTGGGTTTTGGCCAGGGTGTGCATTACTGCCTGGGGGCCAACCTGGCCAGGCTGGAACTGCGGGTGCTCTACGAGGAACTGTGGTCCCGGTTCGGCTCGGTGCGACTGGTGCAACCACCGGAGTGGACCCGCAGCAACCGGCACACCGGCCTGCGCCATCTGGTGGTGGAATTGCGAGAGGCGTAGCGCTGCGCGTCGTCGGTCCGGCAGCCGCACCGAAAGCCGGTTGCTGAGTGGCGCCGGTCAGGTAGTGCGACCAGCCAGGTGTCGGGTTTAGGATGCCCCTGCGACGTTTGCGCGGATGCCCGGCACAGGAGGGGCGATGACTGAGGCACGGCCAGAGGTTGGAACGCAGTTCGGGCCATATCTGCTCAAGCGGATGCTCGGCAGCGGCGGCATGGGCACCGTGTATGAAGCCCAGGACACCACGATGGACCGGGTGGTGGCGTTGAAGCTCATCTCGGGGCCGTACGCGCAGGACCCGAATTACCGGCAACGGCTGCAGCGGGAGGCCCGCATCGCCGGGCGGCTGCAGGACCCCCATGTGGTGCCGATCCACTCCACCGGTGAGATCGACGGGCAACTCTATGTCGACATGCGGCTGATCAACGGCACCGACCTGGAGACGATCCTGCAGCAGTCGGGACCGCTGCCGCCGGAAAAGGCGGTGGCGATGGTGCGCCAGATCGCCTCGGCGCTGGATGCCGCCCACGCCGCCGGTGTGCTGCACCGCGACGTCAAGCCGGGGAACATCCTGATCACCCCGGACGACTTCGCCTACCTGGTCGATTTCGGAATCGCCAACGCGGCCACCGAGTCCAGGCTGACCCAGATGGGCGACGTCCTGGGCACTTGGACCTACATGGCACCCGAGCGGTTCCGGGGCGACGAGAGCCAGGTGACGTTGCGCTCGGACACCTACGCGCTGGCCTGTGTGCTGTTCGAAGCCCTCACCGGGGCACCGCCGTTCGCGGGTGACACCGCGAGCCTGGTCGGTGCGCACCTGAGTGAGCCGCCGCCCCGACTCAGCGCACGCATCGGCCTGCCCCCCGCGCTGGACGAAGTGATCGCCCGCGGCATGGCCAAAGATCCCGCGCAGCGGTACGCGACCAGCGGTGAGTTCGCCCGAGCGGCCGAGGCGGCCCTGGCGTCGCTGGGCAGTTCGACATCTGCCTTCACCGTTCCGGCGGCCACCGCCCCGATCGTGCCGAACCAACCCGAGCCCACCCAGGTGGCGCCAACGCAAACAGCGCCTCCGGCGGCGCAGCAGCCCGTTGCGCAACAGCCCGTTGCGCGACAGTGGACACCGCCGCCCGGCCAGTATCCGCCGCCGATTCCCGGCGGGCCCCCGCAACCGGCGGCCGGCAAGCGCAACCGGTGGATCCTCGTGGGGGCGGCAATCCTTGCCGTGGTCGCCCTGGTGGCCGGGGTCGCGATCTGGCAGCTGACCAAAAACAATTCCGGGTCCGAAAACGCGGTGGACATCAGCAAACTCGACGTAGGGCGCTACGGCACCCAGCCGCGGCCGCTGCCCGGTCCCACCACGGTCGACGAAGGCCGAGTGCTGGAAGGGTTCCGGCTCGCCGAGGGCATCGCGGACCCGCACGCGGTGGACTCCGTCCTGGACCACATCTACGGTGATGCGGTTCCAACCCCCGACAAGGCGGCCGCCACTATTTCGGGCACCGGAGAGCCACTGACCCAACCCGTGTTCGAGAAGTACCACATGGTCTCGGGCTACGTCGTCGAAGGTTTGAACAAGCGCATCAACGACTTTGCCCGCGACCACGAGGGCGAACTGCTGCTCACCATGGTGACCAGCTTTCCCAACGACGACGCCGCCGCGCGGGCCGCCACCGAGATCGACGCGACCGATTTCGCGGTCAATCCGGAGAACCGGACAGTCCAAATTCCCGATTACAAGCAAGCCATGGCCCATTACCGGCCGGGTTCTCCGTCGATCGGGGCCACCATGGCCTCGGGTGCCATGGTCATTTCGTTCGTCGTGCGCAGCGACGCGAACCCCGACCTCGGCAATCTGACGCAGCGGATCAAACGCGCCCTCGACCTGCAGGTGCCGCTGATGGCCAAGGTGATCCCCACCAATGCGGTGGCACTGACCGAGCTACCACTGGACCCCGACCGCATGCTGAGCCGGATCTTCTTCGCGGGCGACCAGCCGAAGGTGTCCGGCACGTTCGGCAGTATCGGTCCACGCGCGGCCGCCTTCTGTGCAGACAGCCAAGCCGTCAAAGACGGGCTGTTCGAGCAAGCCGGGATCGACCGATGCGCGTTCAGCATGGATGCGTCGTTGCTGCGGGCGAAGGACGAGGCCACCGCGAAAGCGTTCATGCCGAAAATAGTCGAGGCCGGCCGCAACGAGTACATCGCCCACGACATCGCCCCGCCGGACCGGTTGCCGGACGCGCGGTGTCATGAGATTAAGCCGGACATCGTGTCCGACAACCCCGATGCGCGCTTCTCGTGTTTCGTCACGTTCGGGCGCTACATCGCCTCGGTGCACAGCAACGAGGAGAAGGACGTTCGTCAGCGGGCCGCCGCCCAGTACGCCATCCTGGTCAACAGCGCCTGACCGCGCCGGATGGCCGGGCTCGTCGGCGCTCAGTCCATCCGGAGCCGGATTCCCGCCGCCCGCAGTTCGAGTGCGGCCAGGCCGCGGATCACCATCGGGTCCTCGTAACGCCAGCCGCCGACCGGGTCCGCGCTGACGGCCGCCAGCTTGGCCGGCGGCCGGTTCGCCAGCGCCCGCAACGCCAGCAGCTGCTGGCCGGCCGCGGTGCCCGCCAGCGCGGTCACCACCCATTTGCGGCGGAAGAACCGGATTCGCAGATACAGCCACGGCACGGTCACCGCGAGGATGGGCGGCAGGGCCACGGCCAGCGCCAGCACCACCGCCAGCCAGGTCGCCGTGGTGCTCAGGTCGTGGCCGGCGCCGGCGACGTCGAGGGCCGCCTGGCTGGCCGCGTCCAGGGGCTTGCCCAGTGCGTCACCGAGCAGCGGCACGTTGTGCGCGCCGTGACCGGCCGACGCGAGGTTGCCGGCCAGCCCCTTCGAGCCCGACTCGACCTGGCGTCCGGCCTCGGCGATGGCGGCGATCGCCTCGTGCACGGCGAGGCCGACGAACACCCAGATCACCGTCCATATCGAGATGGTGATGTCGCTGATCAGCTGACCGAACAGGCGAACGGGTCTGGTGGAGTAGGGCAGGTACCGGCTCATGACACTGATACCAGCACAGCTCGCATCCGAATGGTGCCGGCTGGCCCGATAGGCTGACCCGATGCGACCCGCATTGTCCGATTACCGGCATCTGGCCAGCGGCAAGGTTCGCGAGATCTACGTCGTCGACGATGACCACCTGCTGCTGGTTGCCTCCGACCGGATCTCCGCGTACGACTTCATCCTGGCCAGCACCATCCCCGACAAGGGCCGCATCCTGACCGCGATGAGCGTGTTCTTCTTCGGCCTCGTCTCCCGGCTCACCGACTTCCCCAACCACTTGGCCGGCCCGCCGGACGACCCGCGGATCCCGGACGAGGTGCTGGGCCGGGCGCTGGTGGTGCGGCGCCTGGAGATGATGCCGGTGGAATGCGTGGCCCGCGGTTATCTCACCGGCTCGGGGCTGCTGGACTATCAGGCGACCGGCAGCGTCTGCGGCATTCCGTTGCCGCCGGGGCTGGTGGAGGCCAGCAAGTTCACCACGCCGCTGTTCACCCCGGCCACCAAGGCCGAGCTGGGCGACCACGACGAGAACATCGCCTTCGACCGGGTCATCGAGCTGGTCGGCGCGGTGCGCGCCAACCAGTTGCGTGACCGTACCTTGCAGATCTACGTGCAGGCCGCCGATCATGCGCTGAGCAGAGGAATCATCATCGCCGACACCAAGTTCGAGTTCGGTACCGACGCCGGCGGACAGCTGGTGCTGGCCGACGAGATCTTCACACCGGATTCGTCGCGGTACTGGCCGGCCGCCGAGTACCGGCCGGGCGTGGTGCAGACCGCGTTCGACAAGCAGTTCGTGCGCAACTGGCTCACCAGCGCCGAGTCCGGCTGGGACCGGCACGGCACCGAGCCGCCGCCGCCGCTGCCCGACGAGGTCATCGACGCCACCCGCGGTCGGTATATCGAAGCATACGAACGTATTTCGGGCTTGAAGTTCGACGACTGGATCGGTCCCGGCGCATGACCGGACATTCGGCACCACCCGTTGCCAAGCGGGTGGAAACCCGCCGCGAGCATCACGGCGACGTCTTCGTCGATCCCTATGAGTGGTTGCGCGACAAAGACAATCCCGAGGTGATCGCCTACCTGGAAGCCGAGAACGACTACGTCGATCAGGTCACCAGCCACCTCGAGCCGTTGCGGCAGCAGATCTTCGAGGAGATCAAGGCGCGCACCAAGGAGACCGATCTGTCGGTGCCCACCCGGCGCGGCGACTGGTGGTACTACGCCCGTACCTTCGAGGGCAAGCAGTACGGGGTCCATTGTCGTTGTCCGGTAAGCGATCCCGACGACTGGTCCCCGCCGCAGTTCGACGAGCGCACCGAGATCCCCGGTGAGCAGGTGCTGCTGGACGAGAACAGCGAGGCCGACGGCCACGACTTCTTCGCGCTCGGTGCCGCCAGTGTCAGCCTGGACGCCAACCTGCTGGCGTACTCCGTCGACGTGGTCGGCGACGAGCGATACACGCTGCGGTTCAAGGACTTACGCACCGGCGAGCTGTATCCCGACGAGATCACCGGCATCGGCGCCGGGGTGACCTGGGCGGCCGACAACGCCACCGTCTACTACAGCACGGTGGACGACGCCTGGCGACCGGATACGGTGTGGCGCTACCGACTCGGTTCCGGCGGCCCTCCGGTGCAGGTCTACCACGAACCCGACGAACGGTTCTGGCTGGGCGTGGGACGTACCCGCAGCGACGCCTACGTGGTGATCGCGGCGGGATCGTCGATCACCTCGGAAGTGCGTTACGCCGACGCGGCCGACCCCGACGCGCAGTTCCGCGTCGTGCTGCCGCGCCGCGAGGGTGTCGAGTACTCGGTGGAGCACGCCGTCATCGGCGGCCAGGAGCGGTTCTTGATCCTGCACAACGACGAAGCGGTGAACTTCACGCTGGTGCAGGCGCCGGTCGAGGACCCGTCGCGGCAGACCACCCTGATTGCCCACCGCGACGACGTCCGCCTCGACGGTGTGGACGCCTTCGCCGACCACCTGGTGGTCAGCTACCGCCGCGCGGCGCTGCCGCGAATCCAGTTGTGGCCGTTCGGTTCTGACGGGAGCTACGGCACCCCGACGGAATTGGAGTTCGACTCGGAGCTGATGTCGTCCGGTCTGGGCGCCAACCCGAACTGGGTGACACCCAAGTTGCGGGTCGGCGCCGGGTCGTTCGTGACGCCGGTCCGGATCTACGACATGGATCTGGTGACCGGCGAACGCACCCTGCTCAAGGAACAGCCGGTGCTCGGTGATTACCGTCGCGAAGACTACGTGGAACGGCGCGACTGGGCTATCGCCGCGGACGGCGCCCGCATCCCGGTCTCGATCGTGCACCGCGCTGACATCGAATTCCCGGCTCCGGCACTGATTTACGGTTATGGCGCCTACGAGATGTGCGAGGACCCGCGGTTCTCCATCGCCCGGTTGTCGCTGCTCGATCGGGGCATGGTGTTCGTCGTGGCGCATGTGCGTGGCGGCGGCGAGATGGGCCGGCTGTGGTACGAGGACGGCAAGCTACTGCGTAAGAAGAACACCTTCACCGACTTCATCGCGGTGGCAAGGCATCTGGTGGATTCGGGGCTGACCCGGCCGCAGCAACTGGTGGCCCTGGGCGGCAGCGCCGGTGGTCTGCTGATGGGTGCGGTGGCCAACATGGCCCCGGACCTGTTCGCCGGGATCCTGGCCCAGGTGCCGTTCGTCGACCCGCTGACCACCATCCTGGATCCGTCGCTGCCGCTCACCGTCACCGAGTGGGACGAGTGGGGAAATCCGTTGAGCGACAGCGATGTCTATGCGTATATGAAGTCGTATTCGCCCTACGAGAACGTGGTGCGCCAGCGGTATCCGGCGATCCTGGCGATGACGTCGCTGAACGACACCCGGGTCTACTACGTCGAACCGGCCAAATGGGTCGCCGCGCTGCGGTACGCCAACGCCGAGGGTAATCGGGTGCTGCTGAAGACTCAGATGAAGGCCGGTCATGGCGGAATCAGCGGACGTTACGAACGCTGGAAGGAGACCGCGTTCCAGTACGCGTGGTTGCTAAGCACCGCCGAGGGCGACGACGAGCGCGGCGCCTAGAAACACGACTTCCTCGGCGGTGCGCACCGAAAGACGCGTTGTCATCGACTCCGGCGGGTCGGGCATCCGCGCGGCGTAGATGTTGGCCGGGAACATCGCCAGCATCAGCAGCAGTAGGCAGACAGCGGCGATCACCCGGGTGGCGGGCAGCAGCAGGCCCGCCGCACCGAGCAGTTCCAGCACGCCGGTAACGGTCACGAGTAGGACCGGCGCGGGTAGGCGGGTCGGGACGATCGCGATCAGATCCCGGCGCAGTGGCGGCACGAAATGCGCCACGCCGGTGACCACGAACATCACGGCCAGGCCGACCGCGGCCGCCTTCGGCCAGCCGTCGAGGTAGCTCACGCCGAACCAGCCGATGATGCGGGCGAGCAGAGTGCCGAACAGCAGAGCGATCGGCGGAGCCATCGCACCTCCAATCTAGACAGTGACAAGATCGCTCCGTCAGGTTATGGGGGTTATCTAGCCATTGTCAAGATTTGTTCGCTATGCTGTTCGGCGTGAGCCGGCCGACCTACCACCACGGCGATCTGCGGGCCGTCATCCTGGCCGAAGCCGCCCGAGCCGTGGCCGAGCGCGGCGCCGAACGGATTTCGCTGCGCGAACTCGCGCGCGATGCCGGAGTGTCGCACGCCGCCCCGGCCCACCATTTCACCGACCGCCGGGGCCTGTTCACCGCGCTGGCCACCCAGGGGTTCCAGCTGCTGGCCGCGGCCCTCATCGCGGCGATGCCGGCGCCCGGTGCTCAGTTCTCCGACGCGGCCCTGGCCTATGTGCGGTTCGCCCTGCAGCACCCCGGCCACTACCAGGTCATGTTCAACAGGTCTCTGCTGGACGGCTCCGACGCCGAACTCGCCGCCGCCGAGGCCGCCGCGGCGGCCGAGTTGTCCCGTGGGGTGGCGACGTTGCACGACCCGAAGGCTCGTGCCGATCCCGCGGGTGCCGAACTGGCGGCGTGGTCTCTGGTGCACGGCTTTTCGATGTTGTGGCTCAACGGCGCGGTCCGGGTGAAGGCGGCCGACCCGATGGACACCGTCGCCCGCATCGCGACGATGCTCTTCGACGGCTGAGTCAGAGGGCCGGAGTCTTCGGCAGGAACGCCGCCGGGATCAGCGTCAACGCCACCAGCACCACCGCGATCGCCAACACCACCGTGTAGGCGTGCGACAGATCGTGCAGCAAAACGGTGCCGAACTCCGGATCCAGCGTCCGCCGCGGTATCGCCGACGGTTCGATCGGTACCCCGCGCCTGATCGACTCCTGCTGCAGACGCGCGAGTTTGTTCGCCGCGGTGATGGTCTCGCTCCGGTTGAACTGGGAGGTCAGCACCATCGACATCAGCGCCGTGCCGATGGATCCGCCGACCTGGTGGTTCACGCTGATCAACGTCGAACCGCGGGCGATGTCGTGCGGGCTCAGGGCCTGGACCGCGGCCCCGGACAACGGCATCATCGTGCAACCCATGCCCATCCCGACGATCACCAGCCCGGCGCACATCGTCGGCAGATAGTCGGCATGCCGCGCGACGGCAAAGGTGATCGCGGCCATGCCCACCGTGATCAGCCCGATGCCGAACAGCACCGCCTTCCCGGGTCCGCTGCGGTCCACGAACACGCCGGCCAACGGCATGGTCAGCATCGCGCCGATGCCCTGCGGGATGAGCAGCATCCCGGATTGCAGCGGCGTCTGGTGGGAGACCTGCTGCAGATAGCTCGGCAACAGCAGCGCGCTGCCGAAGAAGGCGATCGCGAACAGCAGGGCCGTCACATTGGCGCGGGTGACCAGTGGGATCTTGAACAGGCGTAGGTCGATCAGCGGATGCTCGGCGCGGAACCAGGCGTGCAGGACGAACATCACGATCAAGGCGAGGCCGGCGATCACCGGTATCAGCACGTGCCGATCGGCCACCGTGCCGCGGCCGGGAACCGACGACACCCCGAACAGAAAGGTGGCCAGGCCGGGTGACAGCAGCAGCACGCCGACCACGTCGAAGGTCTCCGACGGCGCCGGCTCGTCGCGCGGGAACACGAACAACGCCAAGCAGAACGCGCACAATCCGATCGGCAGATTGACCAGGAAGATCCACGGCCAGCCGAATTCGCCGATCAGCCAGCCGCCCAGGATCGGCCCGCTGATCGGGCCGATCAGCATCGGGATACCCAGGATCGACATCAGCCGGCCGAGCCGTTTCGGACCCGCCACCTGCGTCAGAATCGTGAATCCCAACGGCATCATCATCCCGCCGCACATGCCCTGCACCACGCGAAAGATGATGAGCAGCAGGATGTTCGGCGCCATCGCGCACAGCAGCGAACCGACGATGAACGCCAGCACCGAACCCATCCACAGCCGCTTGGTGCCGAATCGGTCGGCCGCCCAGCCGGCTATCGGGATGACGGTGGCCAGCGCCAGCGTGTAGCCGGTCATGGTCCAGCCGACCACGGCCTGAGTGGACTCGAAGTCGACGATGAAGGTGCGTTGGGCGACGTTGACGATGGTGGCGTCGACCGCCATCATCATCGACGCCAGGATGCACACCCCGGCCGTCCGGAAAGTCGCGGCGTCGAGCTTGTCGGGGTAGTCGTGGTGGACATTCGACTGCCCCGTGGCGGTGGCGGGCAGCGCGGCGTCAGCCGGTGCGGAAGGCGCCTTATCCATGGCGTTACTGAGGATATCTAACGGATCGTTCGACCTGATCAGCGGGCGGATGGACGTCTGGAGTCTGCGTGTCCTTCACTGTCGTGACACCTGCGATCGGCAAACTACAAGCGTGTCTGGAAAACTGATCGTCTCGGTCTCGGGTATCGGTGAGCACACCCTGTCCGACGTCGAGGACTTCTGCGCGCAGATGGACTCCCGCGCCGTCCCGGTGTCGCTGTTGGTGGCACCGCGCCTCGGCGACCGCTACCGCCTCGACCGCGACCCGCGCACCGTCGACTGGCTGGCCGCCCGGCGTTCCGGCGGCGACGCGCTGGTGCTGCACGGCTTCGACGAATCCGCCGTCAAGAAGCGCCGCGGCGAGTTCGCCACGCTGCACGCCCACGAGGCCAGCCTCCGGCTCAAGGGCGCCGACCGGGTGCTCGAGCATCTCGGGCTGCGCACCCGGCTGTTCGCGGCGCAGGGCTGGCTGGTTTCACCGGGCGTGGTCAAGGCGTTGCCGGGCAACGGCTTTCGCCTGCTCGCCGATGCTTACGGGATCAGCGACCTGGTGCGCGACACCACCGTGCGGGCCCGCGTGCTGGGCATCGGCGAAGGGTATCTGGCCGAGCCGTGGTGGTGCCGGATGGTGGTGATGTCCGCCGAGCGCACCGCGCGGCGCGGCGGGGTGGTGCGCATCGCGGTCGCCGCCCGCCACTTGCGTAAGCCCGGACCGCGCCAAGCCATGCTCGACGCCGTCGACCTTGCCCTGCTGCAGCAATGCACGCCGATGGTGTACCGGTGGCGCGCCGACAAGGCGGTTCTAGACGCCGCGTAGCGTCTTCGCGCGGCGGGCCGGCCACCACATCGGTGGCACTACCCTGTACCGACATGAGCGAAGCGACTGCGGGTTCCGACGAGTTGAAAGCCTTCACGGCGGACGCGATCGTCGTCGGTGCCGGGCTGGCCGGACTGGTGGCGGCCTGCGAACTGGCGGAACGCGGTCTGCGGGTGCTGATCCTGGACCAGGAGAACAGCGCCAACCTGGGCGGGCAGGCGTACTGGTCGTTCGGTGGCCTGTTCTTCGTCAACAGCCCCGAGCAGCGTCGGCTGGGCATTCGCGACAGCCACGAACTCGCGCTGCAGGACTGGCTGGGCACCGCAGCGTTCGACCGGCCCGAGGATTACTGGCCGGAGCAGTGGGCGCACGCGTACGTCGACTTCGCGGCGGGGGAGAAGCGCAGCTGGCTACGGGCCCGCGGCCTGAAGATCTTCCCGCTGGTCGGCTGGGCCGAGCGGGGAGGTTACGACGCACAGGGACACGGCAATTCGGTGCCGCGGTTCCACATCACCTGGGGCACCGGGCCCGCGCTGGTCGAGATCTTCGCCCGGCAGCTGCGCAACCGGCCGAACGTGCGGTTCGCGCACCGCCATCAGGTGGACCGGTTGATCGTGGCGGGCGACGCGGTGACCGGTGTCCGGGGCACCGTGTTGGAACCGTCCGATCAGCCGCGCGGGGTGCCGTCCTCACGGAAAGGGTTGAGAAAGTTCGAGTTTCGCGCCGGCGCGGTGATCGTCACCAGCGGGGGCATCGGCGGCAACCACGATCTGGTGCGCAAGAACTGGCCGCGTCGGATGGGCCGCGCGCCCAAGCAGTTGCTCAGCGGGGTGCCCGCGCACGTGGACGGCCGGATGCTCGGCATCGCCCAGAAAGCCGGTGCGCGGGTGATCAACCCCGACCGGATGTGGCACTACACCGAAGGCATCACCAACTACGAACCGGTCTGGCCGCAGCACGGTATCCGGATCATTCCCGGGCCGTCGTCGCTGTGGCTGGACGGGGAGGGCAATCGGCTGCCGGTGCCGCTGTATCCGGGCTTCGACACGCTGGGCACCTTGGAGCACATCGCCCATACCGGTTACGACTACACGTGGTTTGTGTTGAACGCCAAGATCATTGAGAAGGAATTCGCGCTGTCGGGCCAGGAGCAGAACCCGGACCTGACCGGGCAGAGCGTGCGCCAGTTGCTGCGCTCGCGGGCCAGTTCCGGTCCGCCGGCGCCAGTGCAGGCGTTCATCGACCGGGGCGTGGACTTCGTCACCGCCGATTCACTGCCCGGGCTGGTGGCCGCCATGAACGAGTTGCCCGACGTGCAGCCGCTGGACTACGACACCGTGGCGGCGGCCGTCACCGCGCGCGATCGTGAGGTGGCCAACCGGTTCACCAAGGACGGTCAGATCACCGCGATCCGCGCCGCCCGCACCTATCTGGGTGACCGTTTGGGTCGGGTGGTCGCGCCGCATCGTCTGGCCGATCCCAAGGCTGGCCCGCTGATCGCGGTCAAGTTGCACATCCTCACCCGAAGACGTTGGGCGGCATAGAGACCGACCTGGACTCGCGGGTCCTCAAGGCCGACGGCAGCCCGGTGGCCGGGCTGTATGCGGCCGGCGAGGTCGCCGGCTTCGGCGGTGGCGGCGTGCACGGTTACCGTGCGCTGGAGGGCACCTTCCTGGGCGGCTGCATCTTCTCCGGCCGGGCCGCCGGCCGCGGCGCCGCCGCCGACATCGCCTAGTCCACCCCGCGTCTACCCCACGTCTACCCCACGTCTACCCCGCGTCTACCCCGCCGAGCGTCACGCCAGCGCAGCAGTCGGCGCCGAGCGTCACGCCAGCGCAACGCTCGCGGCTGACGTCGGCAGCTCGGCGATACCACCGGCCGCGGCGCCGCCGCAAACAGCACGGCTGACTCGCGGTCAGAAGCTGACCGCGTCCTCCTCCGGTAGCACCTGGAAGTCGGTGTCGGTCATCTCGGTGAGCCGCCCGTAGTAGATGCCGCGCGCCGCGGGCGCCACGATGCCCTGGTGGATGGGGACCGCCCGGACAGGGTTCACCGCCCGCAGGTAGTCGACAGCTTCGGAGATCTTCATCCACGGCGCCGCCGCGGGAGTGGCCAACACGTCCACGGGTTCGTCGGGCACGAACAGCGCATCGCCGGGATGCATCAACCTGGCCGGGTGGTCGCCGTCGCCGATCACAAACGAGATGTTCTCGATTACCGGGATTTCCGGATGAATCACCGCATGCCGACCGCCCAGGGCGCGAATGGTCAGCTGCCCCACCGAAAGTTCGTCACCCACGTGCACCGCCTGGCAGGGCTCGCCCAGCTGCGCGGTGGTCTGCGGGTCGGCGTACAGCGGGGCGTCCGGGTTGGCTTCCAGCAACGCCGGCAGCCGCGAGACGTCGACGTGGTCGGGGTGTTGGTGGGTGATCAGGATCGCCGACAGGCCGGTGATGCCCTCGAAGCCGTGGGCGAAGCTGCCCGGGTCGAATAAGACTTTCGTTTGACCGAACTCGGCGAGAAGGCACGAATGGCCGAAATGCGTCAGTTGCATGTCTACGATTGTGCCCTGATGGGGGCCGTGCAGCTGCGGATGATTCTGGCGACGATGCTGGTCGCCGGCAATGTCGTCGTCGCGCTGATCGTGGTGGCGCCCGCACACGCCGAGCCGCAGACCTGCCCGCCGATCTGTGACCAGATCCCGTCAACCGCGTGGATCGCCCATCGGTCGGTGCCGCTGGATGCGGTGTCCGGCTGGCCGCCGCTCGCCGGCCGCGCGGTGCCGGTGACCGGCACGACGCCGCAGTTCAAGTTCGAGCAGGTCTGCGCAACCCCGGCCGTCCCGCAGGACACTCGCAACTCGACCGTCGCGGCCCGCGTCACGGTGACCCGTCCCGACGGCCAGTGGCAACTGCACGCCCAGATCATGCACTGGCGCGGTGACACCGCCCGCGGCGGCGCGCTGGCCGCATCGGTCTTCGGCAGCGCGGTCGCCGCACTGCGCGCCTGCCAGCTGGGCGCACCGGCACAGTCGCCGTCGGTCACCGATGACGAGCCCACCCGGATGGCGGCGGTGATCAGCGGACCGGTCCTCGTGCACACCTATCTGCTGGCTCACGTCGCCAGCAGCACGATCAGCGAGCTGACGCTGTGGGCGAGCGGGTCCCCCGAAGTGGCGTGGCCGGTGATCTCCGACGCCGCCGTCCTGGACGCGATGACCGCTCCGCTGTGCGAGGCCTACATCGCGTCCTGTTCGTGACGCGCGAAATCCGTTCCGGCGCCGTATTTTTAACCGGTATGTTGGGTCGATGGTGACACTCGACGTGCTCTACAGCGCCGCTTCCCATCCCTGGCCGCAGTTGCGGGACAGCGTGCTGCGAGCCGAAGCCGACGGGTTCGGCACCGCGTGGGTGTTCGACCACCTCTCCGGCGCGATGTTGTCCGGCTCCCGGATGCTGGAGTGCTTCACGCTGGCCGGGGCGCTGGCCGCGGCGACGTCCTCGATAAAGGTCGGCACCCTGGTGGTGAACGCGGCCAACCGGCCCGCCGGGGTGACCGTGGCGGCGGCCGCCTCGGTCCAGGAAATCAGTGGCGGCCGCTTCGTGTTCGGGCTGGGCGCGGGAGCGGCGCCGGGCAGCCCCTGGTCGCGTGAGCACGAACTTGTCGGAATCGCGCTCAGCGACTCGATGCGGCAGCGGCACCGGCACCTGCGCGACGTGCTCGACCTGTGCGACGCTCAGTGGGACCCGAACCGGGCCGCACAGTGGACGGGGTTTCCGCTGCCCGACCCGCGTCCGCCGGTGCTGCTCGGAGTCAACAGCATCGCCCTGGCCGAGCTCGCCGGACAGCGATGCGATGCGGTGAACGTCGCACTCGAGCACCCCCGCATCGGCGAGTTTTTCGAGGCGGCCCGCGCCGCCCGCGCGGCGTCGGCGCAACCGGATGCTGCGCTGCTGCTCAACGCCTGGACGGCGCTGTCCGAGGCGGCACTCGATCCCGACGGCGCAGCGCAGCGCCGCATCGCCGAGTTGGGCGGCGACGGCCTGATCCTGGTCGGCTAGGCGCGGTAGAGTTGGCCCGTCTGTCCGCCCGTCGGGCGAGACGGGGATCGGAGCTGAGGAGGAGCGCGTTGGCCCGGGTGGTCGTGCATGTGATGCCCAAAGCGGAGATTCTCGATCCGCAGGGTCAGGCAATCGTCGGCGCGCTGGGCCGGCTGGGTCATCGGGGTATTTCGGATGTCCGTCAGGGCAAGCGGTTTGAGCTGGAGGTCGACGACACCGTCGACGACGTCGCGCTGGCCGAGATCGCCGAGTCGTTATTGGCCAACACCGTGATCGAGGACTGGACGATCAGCCGGGAACCGCGGTGACGGCCCGTATCGGCGTCATCACCTTTCCCGGCAGCCTCGACGACGTGGACGCCGCGCGAGCGGCGCGCAAGGTGGGCGCCGAGGTGGTCAACCTCTGGCACGCCGACGCCGATCTCAAAGGCGTCGACGCGGTGGTGGTACCGGGCGGCTTCTCCTACGGGGACTATCTGCGCGCGGGAGCGATCGCCCGGTTCGCTCCGGTGATGGGCGAAGTGGTCGCCGCCGCCGGCCGCGGCATGCCGGTGTTGGGTATTTGCAACGGTTTTCAGGTGCTGTGCGAAGCGGGCCTGCTGCCCGGCGCGCTGACCCGCAACGTGGGCCTGCATTTCGTCTGCCGCGACGTCTGGCTGCGGGTGGCCTCGACGGCGACGGCCTGGACGTCGCGCTTCGAGCCCGACGCCGACCTGCTGATCCCGCTGAAGTCCGGCGAGGGTCGCTATGTGGCACCCAAGCAGGTGCTCGACGAGCTGGAGGGCGAGGGCCGGGTGGTGTTCCGCTACCGGGACAACATCAACGGTTCGCAGCACGACATCGCCGGTGTCACCTCGGCCAACCGGCGCGTGGTCGGCCTGATGCCGCACCCCGAGCACGCGATCGAAGCGCTGACCGGGCCGTCCGAAGACGGGCTGGGCCTGTTCTACTCCGCGCTCGACGCGGTGCTGGCCGCCTGAACCTGATCAGGCCGTGAGCGTCGCGTAAGGTGTTGCGGCACTGCGTAACTCGTCGAACGCCGCGGTGAGCGCCGCGGTCGCGTCGTGGGTGTCGGTGAAGGTCTTGTCGTCGGTCAGCACCGCGATGCCGAGCTGGTCGGCGTAGCTCCACACGGTGATGTTGACCGGCGCCGCGGGGGAGAGTACCCCGGTGGAGTAGATCTCGCTGACCGGGGCACCGGCGAAGTTCCCGCGCCGGCGCGGGCCCAGCACGCTGGACACCGCCACGTTCATGATCTTGTTCGGCGCGTCGCGCCGGCCCAGCCAGCGGAACATCGCCGGCGCGATTGCCGCGGGCAGGTAGCTCATCATCCGCCCGTACAGGCCGGGGCCGAGGATCTCGTGGTCCTCCTTGGCGATCCGGGTGGCCAGCGCCACCAGCCGTACCCGTTCGACCGGGTCGTCGATGTGCACCGGCAGCGAGACGGACAGACCGCTGATCTCGTTGCCGGTGATTCGGTCCGACTTGTCGGTGGCGGTCGGGACCGACGCGACGATGGGCCGGTCGGCGACTCCGTCGTAGTCCAGTAGCAGCGTGCGCAGGCCCCCGGCGGCCATCGAAAGGATCAGGTCGTTGATCGTCACACCTAGCTCCGCGGCGGTGGCCTTGACCTCGGCCAATGGCAGCGCCGCGCTGGCGAATCGGCGTTGGGGCGACACCACGTGACTGTTGAGGAAGGTCGGTGGGGCGTCGAATGCGGCGGCGAGATCGGGGTGGCCGCCGCGTTCCCGGGAGCGTCGGCGCACCCCGGCCACGCCCCGCGCGGCGTCCCTGATCAACCCGGGCAACGCCGCGAGCTGGCGGAACTGGTCCGCCAGCGCTGCCCGGACCAGACCGAAAGTCGTTGCAGTGCAATCCGTCTCGCAGTCGGTTGCGGCCACGTCAACCAGGTTCATCAGGCGTGCCAACAGGTTCGCCGACGCGATGCCGTCGGCCAGACAGTGGTGTACCTTCCCGATCACCGCGCACCGGCCGCCGGCCAGTCCCTCGGCGAAATGGAACTCCCACAGCGGACGTCCGCGGTCCAGCGGCGTCGAGGCGATCTCACCGATCACCTGGTCCAGTTCGCGCCGACCACCCGGTGCCGGGATCTGTACCCGGCGCAGGTGGTAGTCCAGGTCCGCCTCGCAGTTCTCTCGCCACATCGGATGGCCGAGCCGCCAGGGCATCTCGACCAGCTGGTAGCGCAACGGCTCCAGCAGGTGCATCCGCCCGGACAGGTGGCGGCGGAATGCCTCGAAGCCGAAAGGTGCTGTGCCCGGATCGATCACGGCCACTTTCAGGGTGTGGGTGTGCAGGTTGGGCGTTTCGCTGTAGAGCAGCATCGCGTCCATGCCGTTCAGCCGTTTCATTACGACCTGCTCTCAACCCAACACGGGCAGCCGGCGCTGGGCGGATAACCGGTCCAGCGCGCGCTGCATCACCGAGCGGACGTAAGCATCCACTTCGGCGACGTCGGGGTCGGTGCCGAATTGCGCGACGACGTCGATCGGCTCGAGCACCTCGGTCACGATCTTGGCCGGCAGCGGCAGGTTGGGCGGGAAGATCACACTGATGCCGAACGGGAAACCGAAGCTGACCGGCAGGATGTCCATCCGGGCCTTGGTCAGCCCCAGTTTGCGGGCCAGCCAGTTGCCGCGGGTGAGGAACAGCTGGGTTTCCTGCGCGCCGATCGACACCGTCGGCACGATTGGTACCCCGGCTTCGACGGCGGTGGTGACGTAGCCGGTGCGGCCGTTGAAGTCGACGGTGTTCGCTTCGAACGTCGGTCGGTAGGAGTCGTAGTCGCCGCCTGGGAAGACCAGCACCACCGCGCCGGAATGCAGTGCGGCGGCGGCATTTTCCCGGCTAGCCTCGATCACCCCGAGCCGGCGCAGCCAGCCGTCCATCGGACCGATGAACAGTCCGTAGTGGCCGAGGGTGTAGACGGGGCGGTCGTAGCCGAAGGTGTCGTAGTAGGCCGGCGAGAAGATGAACACATCCGGGGTGAACATGCCGCCGGAGTGGTTGGAGACCACCAGCGCGCCGCCGGCGGCAGGGATGTTCTGCAGATTTCGTACTTCGGCGCGGTGCCACCGCCTGACCATCGGTGCGACGGTGTCGATGACCTGCTTGGTGAATGCGGGATCCCACTTGGCGATCTCGCGTGCGTCCGGATTGTCGCTGGCGGTCATGGCGTTCTCCGATGGTCGGCGATGGTGGCGTTGTGATGGGGATTACCCGTTCCGCCGCTCTACGTATGTAGAGAATATGCTACTCTCGAATAAAGAGAATGTCATTATCACACAGTGTGGCATACCGCACAGCAACGAGTCAGGGGAGGCGCCATGGCCGAAATAGTGCTTGTCACAGGAGGATTCGGGCTGGTCGGATCGCAAACCGTGCGCCGGCTGGCCGCCGGTGGCCACCAGGTGGTGGCCACCGACCTCGGCACCCCGGCGCAGCGCAAGGCGGCCAGGTCGCTGCCCGCCGGCGCCCAGGCGTACTGGGCGGACCTCACCGATCCGCAGGCCGTCGCGAAGCTGATCGCCCAGGTCGAGCCGGCCGTGGTCATCCACCTGGCCGCGGTGATCCCGCCGGTGATCTACGGCCAGCCCGAGCTCGCGCGCCGGGTCAACGTCGACGCGACGGTGTCGCTGTTGCGGGCTGCCGAATCATGCCGGCAACCGCCCCGCTTCATCCAGGCGTCCAGCAACGCCGTGCACGGGGCCCGCAATCCGCACCGCCACCCGCAGCTGCTGACCGCCGACAGCCCCCTCGCCCCGTCGGACAGCTACGGGGCACACAAGGCGGAAGCCGAGCGCCACGTGCGGAGCTCGAGCCTGCCGTGGGTGATCCTGCGGCTGGGCGGCGTGATGAGCGTCGACCCCGGCGCGATGCCGTTCACGTTCGACGCGCTCTACTTCGAAAGCGCGCTGCCCACCGACGGGCGGATGCACAGCGTCGACGTCCGCGATGTCGCGGTCGCGTTCGCTGCCGCAACAACCGCTCCCGCGCGAGACGTGGTCGGCGAGATCTTGCTGATCGCCGGCGACGAATCGCACCAGCTGTTGCAGGGCGAGGTGGGCGCGGCGTTGGCGGCCACCCGCGGCCTGGACGACGTATTACCCGGAGGACGGCCCGGTGACCCCGACAGCGACGAGAACTGGTTCGTCACCGACTGGATGGACACCACCCGATCCCAGGAGCTGCTGGACTTCCAGCACCACCGGTGGCCGGACATGCTGGCCGAGATGCGTGCGGCCACCGGCTGGCGCCGGCACCCGATGCGATTGCTGGCGCCCCTGGCCCGGTTGGTGCTCAAGCGGCGTGCGGCTTATCGGGACGCGCCGGGACGCTACGCGGACCCGTGGGGCGCTATGCGTACCAAGCTCGGCGAACCACGGCCGGACAGGGTGCTCGCCGGGCGCCTGGTCTGAGAGGTTCAGCCGGCATCCAGTACCAGTGTCGGAGAAGGCAATTCGACGACCGGAGCCAACCTGCTGAAAAGATCGATCGCGGCGGCGATGGCACGGTCGGCGAAGCCGGTCAATTCGTGGAAGTCCACCCGGCCCCCGACCCGGCGGGTCTGCTCGGCGCTGACTCCGATTCGCTGCGGGTCCGAGGACCCGTGCACCACGGCGGTGACGTCGCGGTTCACCCGGTTCCAGCTGTCGGCGAACTGGGTCAGCCGCCGACGATCGTCGGCCGGAAAGAAGCACGCGGGAGTGACCCGAATGGTGAACACATCGGGGTGCGCGGGCGGTATCTCCAAGTGCACATGCAGGCGCCGCTCGACGTCGAGGACGAAGAAGAACTCGCCGTCGTGGCGGCCGCGGAAGTACCGCCGCCCGCGGGTGCGCAGGTAGCGCTCGATCAAGTCGGTGCTCAGCGGCTCGGCCGAGAAGTCAGTCATGATGTCGATGCTCCGGCACCCGGCTATGCGGACGCTTTCGGCAAAGCCAGGGATGGCGAAGAATCAGTTGAGAATTCGCTGAGCGAGTCGGTTTCCGCGGTTTCCGGTTCCCCGGTGCTAGGAGCCGTCCGAGGTCGCCGCCGGCCGTCTCTTCCTAGACCAGCACATAGTCCGAATCCCGGTACGCCTCAAGGAGTCTGAGCCACAGCTCGCTGATCGTCGGAAAGCACGGCACCGCATGCCACAACCGGTCGATGGCAACCTGCCCGGCAACGGCGACGGTGGCCGCATGCAGCAGTTCGGTGACACCGGGCCCCACCAGCGTCACGCCCAGTACGCGGCCGTCGTCGACGCCGACCACCATCCTGGCCCGCCCGGTGTAGCCGTCGGCGAACAGCTTGGCACCGGTCACGACGTCGCCGATCTCGACGTCGACGATCTTGGCGCGGTGCCCGTGTTGCGCAGCCTGCTCGGCGGTCAGCCCCACCGACGCCGCTTCCGGGTCGGTGAAGAATGCCTGCGGCACCGCATAGTGGTCGGCGGTGGTGGCGTGCTCGCCCCACGGCGAGGTGTCCAGTGGCCGGCCCTGCGCGCGAGCGGCGATGGCCGCCCCCGCGATCCGCGCCTGATACTTGCCCTGATGGGTGAGCAGGGCGCGGTGGTTGACGTCACCGGCGGCATACAACCACCCCTCGCCGACGGCCCGCACCCGACAGGTGTCGTCGACGTCCAACCAGCTGCCCGGCTCCAATCCGACTGTCTCCAAACCGATGTCGTCGGTGCTCGGTGCCCGGCCGGTGGCGAACAGGATCTCGTCGACCTCCAGTGTGCTGCCGTCGTCGAGCTCGGCCAGCACCGGTCCGGGTCTGCTCAGCTTGGTTACCGAAACGCCTTTGCGGACGTCGACGCCGGCATCGCGCAGACCCTTCTCGATGAGTTCGCCGACGAACGGCTCCATCCGCGGCAACAGCCGCGAACGGACCAGCAGCGTGACCGACGCACCCAAACCCTGCCAGGCCGTTGCCAATTCGACGCCGACACCGCCGGCACCGACGATCGCGAGCCGGCCCGGGACCGAACTGCTATCGGTACCTTGGCGATTCGTCCACGGCCGGACGTCGTCGATGCCCGGCAGTTCGGGTAGCGCGGCGCGGGTACCGGTGCACACGACGACGGCATGCCGGGCGGTCAGGGTGCTCTGGCCGCCGCCGGGCTCGGCTACCGTGACCCGACGCGGACCCGCCAACCGGCCGTGCCCACGGATCAGCGTCGCGCCCGTACCGGCGATCCAATCGGCCTGACCGGAGTCGTCCCAGTTGCCGACATAGTGGTCGCGACGGGCGAACGCGGCGGCGGCGTCAATCGAGCCGCTGACCGCCTGCCGTGCGCCGTCGACGCGGCGCGCATCGGCTAAGGCGAGGACCGGACGCAGCAGCGCCTTGCTCGGCACGCAGGCCCAGTACGAGCACTCGCCACCGGCGAGTTCGCGCTCGACGATCGCGACACTCAAGCCGGCCACCCGGGCCCGGTCCGCGACGTTCTCGCCGACCGGCCCAGCGCCCAGCACCACCACGTCGAAGTCCCGCTCGGTCATCGTCGATCGTCCTTTCAGTCCGGCAGCGCAGTTCAGTCCGGCCCCGCAGACCTGCTATGCGGGTGGGCTCAGCGCCACCGACGCCTCGGCGGTGTAGCACAGGAACGTCAGGGTCTCCTGCAGATACAACTGCACGGTGTCGGCGTCGTGACTGAGGTAGCCGATCGACACGTCGGTACCCAGTTGCAGGTCGAAGTCGCCGCCGCGAGTGGTCAGCAGGAAGGCGCCGTCGATGGCCGGCGCCCAGATGATGTCGCCGTCGACCAGCCGGTTGAGGTGCTCGAGGATCGGATAGCCGTGCGCGGTGGTCTCGCTGACCTTGGTGTAGGCGTCCGCCGACAGCAGCACCGAGTACGGTCCGTCCACCCCGGCCAACCGCAGCTCGGTCAGCGCCTGGGTGATCACGTCGGGGATGTCGCGCGGATCCTCCGGCAGCGTCAGGGGCGGATTGGAGCTGGACTTGCGGATGCCGTCGATCGACGCCGCGGGGTAGCCCTCGAAGATGGCGCGGTCCTCGACGAACGCCAGCTTCTTGGCGGCCGCCTTGACCGGGTCCCAGTCGGAGTCGTTGGACCCGCGCTCCACGTCGTCGATCTCGGCGCGGGACAAGGTGAACGGAACCCGCAACCGCACCAGCGGTTTGCTGGCGCGCAGGTGGGCCACCACGCCGTCGGTGGGTGCCGCCACGTCGAGCAGGCGGCCGGTGCTGACCGCCGCGGTAACCGGGCCGCCGGGCTCGCTGACGTCAACCACGCGGCGCCCGGCGAGGTGCCGTTTGAAGGTGCGCGAGGCCTCCAATTCGATTTCGGCCCAAGCGACTTCGGTGACCGGTGCCAGATCGCGGTACAGGTTGTTCATCGGGACATTCCTTTCAGGCTGCCGATCGAGAGGGAACCGTCGGAGGAGGGTGCAGCTATCGCCGGGGCGGGCGCGGGCGTCTGGGGCAGCGGCGGCGGGTCGTCGAGGAAGTCGACGGTGGGGGAGAAGAACATGGTGCCGGTGACGGCGGTGGAGAAGTCCAGCACCCGATCGGTGTTGCCAGGCGGGTCGCCGAGGAACATGTTCCGCAACATCTGTTCGGTGACGGCGGGGCTGCGCGAATACCCGATGAAGTAGGTGCCGTACTCGCCTTTGCCGACTTCGCCGAACGGCATGTTGTGCCGCACGATCTTCAGCTCGGTGCCGTCGTCGTCGGTGATCACATTGAGGGCGATGTGCGAGTTGGACGGCTTCACGTCGTCGTCCATCTCGATGTCTTCGAGTTTGGTCCGCCCGATCACCCGCTCCTGCTCAGTGACCGACAGCGATTCCCACGACGTCATGTCGTGCACGTACTTCTGCACGTGCACGTAGCAGGAGCCGGTGAAGTCGGGGTCCTCGTCGCCGATTGCGGTGGCGCTCACCGCGATTGGGCCGTCCGGGTTCTCGGTGCCGTCGACGAAGCCGAGCAGGTCGCGGTTGTCGAAGAAACGGAAGCCGTGCACCTCGTCGACCACCGTCACCGCGCCGGCCATCGCCTTGAGAATGCGCCCGGCCAGTTCGAAACACACGTCCATGGTTTCGGCGCGGATGTGGAACAACAGGTCACCCGGGGTGGCCGGCGCCGTGTGGCGCGGACCCTGCAACGCGACGAACGGGTGCAACTCGGCGGGCCGCGGTCCGGAGAACAACCGGTCCCAGGCATCCGAGCCGATCGAGGTGATCACCGACAGTCGTTTGGCCGGGTCGCGAAAGCCGATCGCGCGCACCAATCCGGAGATGTCGGCCAATGCGTCGTGGACTGTCTCCTCGCCACCTTCGTCGATGGTGGCCACCAGGAAGATCGCGGCGGGCGTCAGGGGCGCCAGAATGGGCTGTGGCTGAACAGCGGGCACAGGGTCGACCCTAACCTCCCCGGTCCACGCAGTGGTGCTTAACCTGGCTACATGGTGGCCACCGCGCCCGGGCTGGGTGAATTCATCGACGCGTCCCCGTCGCCGTTTCACGCCTGCGCGACGGCGGCCGTACGTCTGCTCGATGCCGGGTACACCGAATTGCGCGAGCCCGACCGCTGGCCCGCCGAGCCGGGCCGCTATTTCGTGGTGCGGGCCGGATCGCTGGTCGCCTGGCACGGCGGGGCGCCGGGCACGCCGTTTCGCATCGTCGGCGCCCACACCGACAGTCCGAACCTGCGGGTCAAGCAGCACCCGGACCGCGCGGTCGCCGGCTGGCGGCTGGTGGCGCTCGAACCGTACGGCGGCGCGTGGCTGAACTCCTGGCTGGACCGCGACCTGGGCATCAGCGGGCGGTTGTCGGTGCGCGACGGCACCGGGGTCAGCCATCGGCTGGTGCGGATCGACGAGCCCATCCTGCGGGTGCCGCAGCTGGCCATCCACCTGGCCGACGACCGCAAGTCGGTGACGCTGGATCCGCAGCGCCACCTCAACGCGGTATGGGGGGTCGGGGAGGGGTCGTTCCTCGAGTACGTCACCGGCCGCGCGGGCGTCGCGGTGGCCGACTTGCTGGCCGCGGACCTGATGACGCACGACCTGACCCCGTCGGCGGTGATCGGCGCGGACGCCAGCCTGCTCAGCGCGCCGCGGCTGGACAACCAGGCCAGCTGCTACGCCGGACTGGAGGCCCTGCTGGCCGTCGAGCCGGGCGAATTCGTGCCGGTGCTGGCGCTGTTCGACCACGAGGAAGTGGGGTCGACCTCCGACCACGGTGCCCAATCCAACCTGCTGACCACCATCCTGGAGCGCATGGTGCTGGCCGGCGGCGGTGGCCGGGAGGACTACCTGCGGCTGCTGCCCGCCTCGCTGCTGGCTTCGGCCGACATGGCGCACGCCACCCATCCCAACTATCCGGAGCGCCACGAGCCGGGCCACTGGATCGAGGTCAACGGCGGGCCGGTGCTCAAGGTGCACCCCAACCTGCGCTACGCCACCGACGGACGCACGGCCGCGGCGTTCGCGTTGGCCTGTGAGCAGGCAGGGGTGTCGCTGCAACGTTACGAACACCGCGCCGACCTGCCGTGCGGGTCGACCATCGGGCCGATGGCCTCGGCGCGGACCGGGATTCCGACCGTCGACGTCGGCGCTGCCCAACTCGCCATGCACTCGGCGCGCGAGTTGATGGGCGCCCACGACGTAGCCCGGTATGCCGCCGCGCTACGGGCGTTTCTCGCACCGGGCTGACGTCAGCGGCCCAGGCCGAACAGCGGGCGGCACCGCTCGAATCCGTCCACCCGCACATCCAGGTCGCGGCGCCGATGCCAATCCGCGCGGGTCAGCCGAAACCGGAGCTGCTCGACCATCAATCCCTCGCGCTGCACCCGTTCCACGCCGTCGTCGCGATACCCGACGCGGCGCGACACCGCGATCGAAGCCGGGTTGTCGACGAACGAGGTCGACGTGGCCACCTGGGCGCCCAACGATTCGAACGCGAAAGATAAAGCCGCTGAGCGCATCTCGGTGCCGTAGCCGCGCCCCTGGTAACGCCGGCCCAACCAGGAACCGGACTGTACCTGCCGGGTGATCGGGAAATCCTCGGCGATCAGCGCCTGAACGCCGACGGCTTTTCCGTCGACGACGACCGCCAGCGGCAGGTGCCAACCATGAGCTCGGAAGGCGGCCAATTCCCGCCACAGAAAAGACAAGGTGTTGAACGGCAGCTGTTCGCGGGGCGCCCGCGTCCACGGCACCGCGAACGGCATCCGAGCCGGATCGTGCACGCCGTCGAGAATCGTGTCGATCAGCTGGTCGATCAGCTCTTCGGTGGGCAGCCGCAGCTGCAGCCGGGGGGTGCTGATCCGCAGGTCGAACAGCGGCCAGTGACGGGACATCGGATCATCTTCCCCCGCGAAATGCGCTACGCAGAACCATGATTCGCGCGCGCTCGGTTGGCCGCCTTCTCCCGGTACATCGCCTCGTCGACCCGCACGATCAGATCCGCGAAGCTGTCGTCGGCGCCGGCCGCGGTCAGCCCGATGCTCACGCCGACCCCCGGAGTGCATCCGTACCGCTCGTCGAGTCCGCTGATGCGGTGCCGGATCCGTTGCGCGCGCACCTCGGCGGCCGGGCTGTCGACGAAGGCGACGCAGAACTCGTCGCCGCCGACACGGCCGGCGAAGTCACCCGACGCAAGCTCCTCGCGCAGGACGTCGCCGATGGCGATCAGCACCAGATCGCCCGCGCCGTGGCCGGACCGGTCGTTGACCAACTTGAAATCGTCGATGTCGAGCAGCAGCAGACTCAACCGGCCGTCACCGCGGCGGACCCGCTGCAACTCGGCCTCGGCCCGGTCGACGAAACCACGCCGATTCAACAGCGAGGTCAGCGGATCGGACCGGGCGAGCTTCTCCAACTCCCGCTGCAGCGCTTTGATTTCGGTGATATCCCGGGCGGTGTTCAGCACGGTGCGAATCTCGCCATCCGGCCCGTACTCGGGCACCACGCGGAACACGAAATGGCGCGGGCCGTCCAGCGCCGGGTATTCGAAATCCTGTTGCGTCACTTCGCCGGTGGCGAACACGGTGCGATACACCGACTGGAACAGCGCGGCCATCTCCGGGGCGTTGTTGAGCTCGTAATGGTCCTTGCCGATATGGTCTTGCGCCGTCAGTGGCGCCGTCACCTTGTCCAGGCTCGGGTTGACGTAGAGGTGGCGCAGGTTGCGGTCGTACCGTGACACGATGTCGGGCAGGCTTTCGACCAACGCGAAGTCCGCATCGTTGCGCAACTGGCTGTCGGTGGGCAGCCGAACGATCGCCATATGAGTAGCCGAGCCGTCCGGCTCGTCGAGGGGCGTGATCACGCACTGCCAGACCGGCGGGCCAGTGCCGCTCAAGGTGAAGTCCGCGGCCTCGGATGGCCATTCCGCCGCCAGCTGCGCGGTCAACGCCGACTCCGTCAACGCACCCGACTCCATCAATGAAACGAATTTCGGTGTACGCGTGCATATCTCGACCAGATCGCGGCTGTGTCGACAGGTGCAGGCGGGCACGCCGGCCAGACACATGGCCTGCAGCCACCGGTCGCTCATGACATTTCCCGGACGCGTAACTTCGCCTGATACATCAAGGTGTCGACCCGGGCGATCAGGTCGGCCGCGCAGGTATCCGTCGGTCCCGCCTGGGTGACTCCGACGCTCACGCTGAGTTCGACCGAGCGGTCGTCGCAGACAGCGATGTCGTTGACGCGCCGGCACAGTCGCTCGGCAACCGCGTCGGCCTGGGTGGCGTCGGTGTCGATCAACGCGATGCAGAACTCGTCGCCGCCCAATCGTGCGACGAAGTCTTGGGCGCGGGTCTCGGTGACCAGCATGCGGCTCAGCGCCTCGAGCACCCGGTCCCCGGCCGCGTGGCCGAATCGATCGTTGATGCACTTCATGTTGTCCACGTCGAGCATCAGCAGGCTCAGCTCACAGTGCCCGCGCCGAGCCCGATCCAGCGCCGCGCCGGCGCATTCGAGAAAACTGCGCCGATTCAACAAGGAGGTCAACGGGTCAGTGCGGGCCAGACGCTCCAACTGCTGTTGCAATTGCGTGAGCTCGGTGACGTCGCGGATGATCGACAACACGGTCTGTACGCGACCGTCATGGTCGAATTCCGGCATTGCCCGGGCCTGGTAGTTGCGCAGGCCGCCTGGTCCGGCGTAACCGAAGTCCACGGTGACGATCTCGCCGGTGTCGAAGACCCGTTGATAGACCGAATCGGTGTTGGCTCTGCGCTCCTCGGCCATGAACAGCGTTCGCAGGTCCCGGCCGATGTGCTGATCGGCGCTGATCCCGGTCAGTTGCTCGATGGCGGGATTGGCGTAGACGCAACGGAAGTGGCGGTCATGGCGCGTCACCACGTCCGGCAGGTTGTCGATCATCGTCGAGAAGGCGACGCTGGGCACCTGCAGTCGTTCGCAGACACGAAAGATCGCCAGGTAGTCGGCGCTCGGGGCGTCGAAGCGGGTCAGCACACACTGCCAGTCCAGGTTCGCGGCTCCGAGCATGAACGGTGCGTCGCCGGGGTCCGCCGGCCACGCGGCGGCGAGCCGTGCCAACAGCGTGTATTCGTCCAGCTGGCCGGTCAGGTCCTGCATCATCGCCATGAACTCCGGCGTGCGCGCCACGATGGAGGGTCCGGAGTTGTCGACGCGGCACCGGAATGCGGGCACCCCGGCTGACGTCAGGGTGGACAACCACTGCTCCGGGGATGGCACGTCACTGAATTTTAGTTGCCGGGGCAAGTCGGTTGAAGTCGGCACGCCTGCCGGTCCGGCGCATCCCACGGGTCGCCGCGCGCGTCCTGAGCACCACAGACCGCCGGACTCTAGACTGTCGTCGTGACAGGCGCGAGCACCCACACGATCGATACCGTCGAACACGCCGCAACCACTCCGGAGTACCCGCAACCATTCGGTGAGCTCGGCCTCAAAGAGGACGAATACCAGCGGATCCGCGAGATCCTCGGCCGCCGGCCCACCGACACCGAGCTGGCCATGTACTCGGTGATGTGGAGCGAGCACTGCTCGTACAAGTCCTCCAAGGTGCACCTGCGCTATTTCGGTGAGACCACCAGCGACGAGATGCGCACCGGGATGTTGGCCGGCATCGGCGAAAACGCCGGCGTGGTCGACATCGGCGACGGCTGGGCGGTCACCTTCAAGGTCGAGTCGCACAACCATCCCTCTTATGTCGAGCCCTACCAGGGCGCGGCCACCGGAGTCGGCGGCATCGTGCGCGACATCATGGCCATGGGAGCGCGTCCGGTGGCGGTGATGGACCAGCTGCGGTTCGGCGCCGCCGACGCGCCCGACACCCGCCGCGTGCTCGACGGGGTGGTCCGCGGCGTCGGTGGGTACGGCAACTCGCTGGGCCTGCCGAACATCGGCGGCGAGACCGTCTTCGACGAGTGTTACGCCGGCAACCCGTTGGTGAATGCGTTGTGCGTCGGTGTGTTACGTCAGGAGGACCTGCACCTGGCATTCGCCTCCGGAACCGGGAACAAGATCATCCTGTTCGGGGCGCGCACCGGCCTGGACGGGATCGGCGGGGTTTCGGTGCTGGCCTCGGACACGTTCGACGCGGAGAATTCCCGCAAGAAACTGCCGTCGGTGCAGGTCGGTGACCCCTTCATGGAGAAGGTCCTGATCGAGTGCTGCCTGGAGCTGTACGCCGGCAAACTCGTGGTGGGCATCCAGGATCTGGGCGGTGCCGGATTATCTTGTGCCACATCTGAATTGGCCTCCGCGGGTGATGGTGGCATGGTGATCGACCTGGACGCGGTCCCGTTGCGGGCCAAACAGATGACGCCCGCCGAGATCCTGTGCAGTGAGTCGCAGGAACGGATGTGCGCGGTGGTGACACCGGAGAACGTCGATGCGTTCCTGGCGGTGTGCCGCAAGTGGGAGGTGCTGGCCACGGTGATCGGCGAGGTCACCGACGGCGACCGGCTGCGCATCACCTGGCACGGCGAGACGGTGGTGGACGTACCGCCGCGCACGGTGGCCCACGAGGGGCCGGTGTACCAGCGAGCGGTCGCCCGCCCGGACACCCAGGACGCGCTGGTCGCCGACACGTCGGCCAAGCTGCCCCGCCCGGCCACCGGCGCCGAACTGCGGGCGACTTTGCTTGCGCTGCTTGGCAGTCCGCACCTGTGCAGTCGCGCCTTCATCACCGAGCAGTACGACCGCTACGTGCGCGGCAATACCGTACTGGCCGAGCACGCCGACGGTGGCGTGCTGCGTATCGACGAGACCACCGGCCGCGGCATCGCGCTGTCCACCGACGCGTCCGGGCGCTACACCCAACTGGACCCCTACACCGGCGCCCAGCTGGCGCTGGCGGAGGCCTACCGCAACGTCGCGGTCACCGGCGCCACCCCGGTCGCGGTGACCAACTGCCTCAACTTCGGCTCACCCGAAGATCCCGGTGTGATGTGGCAGTTCTCCCAGGCGGTACACGGTCTGGCCGATGGCTGTGCGGCCCTGGGCATTCCGGTCACCGGC
The DNA here is from genome assembly GCF_022179425.1 of Mycobacterium sp. 20KCMC460. Taxonomy (NCBI): domain Bacteria; kingdom Bacillati; phylum Actinomycetota; class Actinomycetes; order Mycobacteriales; family Mycobacteriaceae; genus Mycobacterium; species Mycobacterium sp. 20KCMC460. The sequence goes on along the minus strand of NZ_AP025524.1, from coordinate 5,899,481 downwards.
GGCAACGTCAGCTTCTACAACCAGACCGGCTCGTCGGCGATCCTGCCGACCCCGGTGGTCGGCGTGCTCGGCGTCCTCGACGACGTCGCCCGGCGTGTCCCCACCGCCCTGGGCACCGAGCCCGGCGAAACCCTGCTGTTGCTCGGCGACACCCGCGACGAGTTCGACGGATCCGTCTGGGCCCAGGTCACCGCCGGACACCTGGGCGGTTCGCCACCCGCGGTCGATCTCGCCCGCGAGAAATTGGTGGCCGAGGTATTGCGTGCCGCGTCCCGGGACGGGTTGATCACCGCCGCGCACGACCTGTCCGAGGGCGGATTAGCCCAGGCCGTCGTGGAAGCCGCCCTCGCCGGTGAAACCGGCTGCCGCATCGTGCTTCCCGAGGCGGCCGACCCGTTCGTGGCGTTGTTCTCCGAGTCGGCCGGCCGGGTGCTGGTCGCCGTGCCGCGCACCGAGGAGAGCCGGTTCCGTTCCATGTGCGAGGCACGCGGCTTGCCGGCCGTCCGCATCGGTGTGGTGGACCAGGCCTCCGACCAGATCGAGGTGCAGGGGTTGTTCACCGTTTCACTGGCCGAACTGCGCGAGACTTCCGAGGCGGTGCTGCCGCGATTGTTCGGGTGAGTCTGCGCGCACTGGCTCTGGCGGCCGCACTGGTCGGCTGGAGCTTCATCGGCCTGCGGCTCCCGACCGTCTGGCGATCCCCGGTGCAGGCCGTTGCCGGCGCCCTGCTGGTGTGGATCACGCGGGCGCCGTTGGGTTTTCGGGCTCCGCAGGTGTGGTCGGGCTTGCGCTCCGGGTCGGTGGCCGCGGCCGTCGTGTCGGCGGCGATCGGGGCCAGCACACCGGTGCCCATCGTGCGCCTCTCGATGGCCGCGCGTGAGCTGCCGCCGTCGGTGCCGAGCTGGCTCGGGCTGCAGATACCGATAGGCACGGTGTGGGCCGAGGAGGCTGCCTTCCGCGCCGCCTTGGGCGTCACGGCGGCCCGCGCCTTCGGCACCACCGGTGGACGGCTGCTGCAGGCCGGGGCATTCGGGCTGTCCCACATCGCCGACGCGCGGGCGACCGGCGAGCCGGTGGTGCCCGTCGCGTTGGTCACCGCCGTTGCCGGCTGGGTGTTCGGCTGGCTGGCCGAGCGGTCCGGCAGCCTGGCCGCACCGATGCTTGCGCACCTGGCGATCAACGAGTCCGGGGCGGTGGCCGCGGTAGCCGTCCAGCGCTGGACGTGCAACGGCTCACACGCGCTGCGGTGAGCGGCCCGGCGCCCTACACTTGTTAACTGCGTGTTAAATCGCCCGGATTCAAGCCCAAGAGAGGTTGGCACCTTCGGTGCATAGGCTGCGTGCCGCGGAACACCCGCGGCCGGATTACGTGCTGCTACACATCAGCGACACCCACCTCGCCGGCGGCGACGGCCCGCTCTACGGCGATGTCGACGCCGACGGCCGGCTGGCCGAACTGCTGGACCAGCTGGACCGATCCGGACTGCGTCCTGACGCGATCGTCTGCACCGGCGACCTTGCCGACAAGGGGGAGCCCGCGGCGTACCGCAAACTGCGAGATTTGGTCGAGCCGTTCGCGACCGAATTGGGTGCCGAACTGGTCTGGGTGATGGGCAATCATGACGACCGCGCCGAGCTGCGCAGGCAGCTGCTCGACGAGGCCCCGTCGCTGGCGCCGCTGGACGCGGTGCGGATGATCGACGGGCTGCGCATCGTCACGCTGGACACCTCGGTACCCGGTCACCACTACGGTGAGCTGCGCCCAGCCCAATTGGATTGGCTGGCAGACGAATTGGCCAGCCCCGCGCCCGACGGCACCATCCTTGCCCTGCATCATCCGCCGATCCCGAGCGTGCTGGACATGGCCGTCACCGTGGAACTGCGCGACCAGGCCTCGCTCGGTCGGGTGCTGAAAGGCACTGACGTACGGGCCATCCTGGCCGGGCACCTGCACTACTCGACGAACGCGACGTTCGTCGGGATCCCGGTGTCGGTGGCCTCGGCGACCTGCTACACCCAGGACCTCACGGTCTGTGCCGGCGGCACCCGCGGCCGCGACGCGGCGCAGGCCTGCAACCTCGTGCACGTCTACCCCGACACCGTGGTGCACTCGGTCGTTCCGCTCGGCGGCGGAAAGACGGTGGGCACCTTCGTTTCTCCGGGTCAGGCGCAACGCAACCTGGCCGAGGCCGGCATCTTCATCGAACCGTCGCGCCGCGATTCGCTGTTTCGGCACCCGCAGCTGGCGTTGACGTCGACCCAGGATGCTGTCGACTGATCCCGGCCGCCACCCGCTCCCACGGAGCCGGGATCGGGAAGTAGCGCTCCAGGAAGTCCACGACCAGCTCGGCGCGCCGCGCCGCCGACACCTCCGGGAAGCTGCTGTCGTTGAGGCAGAAGAAGTCGTAGCCGCGGCTCTTGCGGAGCTTGGGCAGCAGGCTCAGCCCCGCCTGGGTCGTCGTGTTGACGTAGCGAACCTTCGCCTTCTCTTGCTGCACAGCGCGTCCGGTCAGCAACGCGTAGTAGTGGTAGAACGAGTTGGTCACCGAGATGTCGGTGCTGGACCGGAATGCACTGGCCTGAGTGCGGGCGAACTCTTCGCCGAACTCCTGCTCCATCTCGCGCAGCACGCTCTTGCGCAGCGGGACGGCGGTGTGCTCGAGATGACGGGTGATGGTCTGCCCGAAGCGCTGACGCAGCAGTTGGCGGTTGACCCGGGCCGCGTTCTCGAATCCGCTGCGGCCGGGATGATTTGCGCCGAGGCCGATCCGGGTGTCCGCTTCGATGAACCGGCTGACGCCGCCGGGTGAGAAGAACATGCCGGGCCGGACCGGCCGTCCGAAGAACATGTCGTCGTTGGAGTACAGGAAATGCTCGCTGAGGCCGGCGATGTGGTGGAGCTGGCTCTCCACCGCGTGCGAATTGTAGGTGGGCAGCGCGGCGGTGTCCGAGAAGTGCTCCGCGGCCCGCACCAGGGTGATCTTGGGGTGGTCGACCAACCACGCCGGTGCCGCCGAATCCGTCGCGATGAAGATGCGCCGGATCCACGGCGCGAACATGTTCACCGACCGCAGTGCGTATTTCAGCTCGTCGATCTGGCGGATCCGCGCGTCCGCGTCGTCACCTTCGCCCACCACATGACCGGACATCCGCGCGGCGCGCCGGGCCCGGAACTCCGGATCGCTGCCGTCGACCCAGGAGAACACCAGATCGATGTCGAACGTCACATCGCTGGCGTGCGGGGTGAACATTCCCTGCATCGTCGGCCACTTGTAGCCGTGCAGCCGGACCGTGGCAGGCGTGAGTTCTGCGCGCGGCAGCTCCCTGCGGGTCAACGCATTCTCCACCGGGCAGCCGATCACGGTGTCCCCGAAGGTCCAGAACTGCAGGTCCACCCCGAATGCCGAGCCGTATCGGAACCCGCCCGGAGCTATCCGTCGCCGGTACAGTCGCAGGATACGCGCATCCGGGTGTTCCGAAAGTCGACCCTCGGCCAGCAGGACCGGTGAAAACCCCTTCTCGTCAAGGGTTTTCGCGTACATCGGTTCTCGGGCGCAGGCCGCCGCGAGAGCCCGTTCGACGTGCGGGCGCAGTCGCAGATCGACCGCCAGCACCGGCCGGTTCTTATGGTTGCGGATCAGCAGGAACGGAATATCCGCCCGGTTCAACGTCTTTCGCAGAAACACCAGATCTTCGATCTGTGCCTCGTGCGGGGGCAAACCCGATTCCACCCGGGCGATCTTGCCGCGTCGGCTCACCACGATCGGGTTCGACCGGCATTGGGCGTCCCGGTTGCTGCGCGAAGAGGTTCTGGGCATCGGAACACCGCCTTAGTGAGAAGGGAGCACGGCAACCGGAGAATCTCACACTTGCGACTTGCCCGCGCGGTGTCGCGGGCAAATTCCGATAACTGTTGCAGGACAGTCGATTTAGGCTCGGTGCAACATCGGTTCGTAACTGCTGGTTTACCCTGACGTCATGTATGCCGACCTCAGGGGTTGATGGTGGGATCGCCCACCTGGCGGCCCCACACGTAGTCGACGACGACCGGCGTCCCGACTTCGAAGTGGTTGTAGGGCGCCAGGCTGGCGCCCACGTCCATCACCAGAAGCGGCGCCGGCCACAGGTCGCGGGTGATGGTCTGCCAACAGCCGGGTTTGCCTCCCGGCCCGCCACGCGCGTTGATCCGGGGCAGGTTGTCCGGATAGATGTACGGGTTCGGGGAACCGGAGATGGCGCCCGCCGAGGTGGCCCCCAGCGCGTAGCCGTTGAACCCGAGCGCGTTGTGGATCCGCGGCGCCACCAGGTTGTAGTTGCGCAGCGTGCAGAAGATCTCGGGGCTGTACTCGTCGAACAGCGCTGCGGTCGCACCCAGGTCGGTGGCGCCGCGCGCCAGATACGGCCCGGCCCGCTCGAAAACCGGTGCCGCATCGTTGCCCAGACCGGCGGCCGCCAGCAGCGCCGCATCCAGGGCGTCGCGTTGCCGGTCGACGGTGCGCGCCGTCGTCGCGGCCTGGTTCAGCGCTTCCACCAGGTCGGGTGCGGCGTCGGCGTAGACGTCGCCCAGCGCCGCCAGCCGCTGCATGTCGAAGCGGGCCTGCGGCATCCGCGGGTTCAGGTCGTCCAGGATCGCGTTGCCGTTGGTCACAGAAGCGCCGAACTTGTCCCCCAATCCGGTCAGGGCCTGGCCGGCCGCGCTGAGCGTGAGGTTGAGCTTGACCGGATCGACCTTCTCGGCCAGCGCGGTCAGGGTCTGGAACAGCGAGTTGAACTCCGTGGTGACGTGTGTCGCGTTGATCACCATCGACGGTGTGATGTGTTGCGGCGCAGGGTTTTGCGGCGATGTCAGCGACACGTATTTGTTGCCGAACACCGTGGTCGCGGTGATCTGGGCGGCCACGTTGGCCGGGATCTGCGGGATGTAGCGCGGGTAGATGTCCAGTACCAGTTGCGCCGCCGGCACGCCGTCGTGGGTGATCTCGGCGATGTCGGAGACCCGGCCGATCTGCACACCGTTGTAGGTGACCTTGGCGCCCGGGTCCAGTACCAGACCGGCGCGTGGGGCGATCATGGTCAGCTTGGTTTTCGGGGTGAAGTTCCCGCGGAACTGCCAGTACAGCGCCCCGAGCACGAGCCCCACCACCATCAGTGCCACCAGCCCGATGGTCTTGAATGGCGGTCGCGTGCCCGAGCGACGGCGCTCCATGACTTTGAGACCCTAGGGTATGGCTGTCCGCAACAGAACAGATCCGGCGAAGACCCGGCAGGCCGTGTCGGTCCTCGCGGACTGGTTGCGCGACGAATCGGCCCCGGAGCCGGGCCGGGACGCGCTCGGTGCGGCCGTGCGGCTCACCGCCCGCACCCTGGCCACCTCGGCACCGGGGGCCAGCGTCGAGATACGGGTGCCGCCGTTCGTCGCCGTGCAATGTATTTCGGGCCCCCGGCACACCCGGGGCACGCCCCCCAACGTCGTGGAGACCGACCCCAGGACCTGGTTACTGCTGGCAACGGGGCTGCTGAGCGTGGACGAGGCGGTTGCGACCGGCGCACTGGCCCTCTCGGGCTCCCGGTCCCGTGACATTGATCACTGGTTACCAGTGTTGCAATTGGGGTACTGACCATAGGTTTTGTGCCCATACGCACGGCGCGTCGCGGCCCGACACGCGGGTTGGATTGCACGGCCGGGCGATGCGGCCCGTAGACTCCGAGGCGTCACCAACCGCGCCCTAGGGAGTCGCCAAACCGTGACCGCGCAGCAGCCCGAGCAAGACTTCAGTTCGCCTCGTGAAGAGTGTGGCGTATTCGGGGTCTGGGCCCCCGGCGAAGATGTCGCCAAACTCACCTACTACGGACTGTATGCGTTGCAGCATCGCGGTCAGGAGGCCGCCGGCATTGCGGTCGCCGACGGTTCTCAGGTCCTGGTCTTCAAGGACCTCGGCCTGGTCAGTCAGGTATTCGACGAGCAGACGCTGGCCGCCATGGACGGCCACGTCGCCATCGGGCACTGCCGCTACTCCACCAGCGGCGACACCACCTGGGAGAATGCCCAACCGGTCTTTCGTAACACCGCCGCCGGAACCGGTGTCGCGTTGGGACACAACGGCAACCTCGTCAACGCGGCCGAACTTGCCGCGCGGGCCCGCGACGCGGGGTTGATGGCCAAACGGTACCCGGCGCCGGCGACGACGGACTCCGACATCCTGGGTGCGCTGCTCGCCCACGGAGCGGCCGACTCCAGCCTGGAACAGGCCGCCCTGGAACTGCTGCCGACCGTGCGTGGCGCGTTCTGCCTGACGTTCATGGACGAGAACACCCTCTACGCCTGCCGCGACCCGCACGGCGTGCGTCCGCTATCGCTGGGGCGGCTGGACCGCGGCTGGGTGGTCGCCTCCGAAACGGCGGCGCTCGACATCGTCGGCGCCTCCTTCGTCCGCGACATCGAGCCGGGCGAGCTGCTGGCCATCGACGCCGACGGGGTGCGGTCCACCCGGTTCGCCAACCCCTCGCCCAAGGGCTGCGTCTTCGAATACGTCTATCTGGCCCGGCCCGACAGTGTCATCGCCGGACGCTCCATCCACGGCGCCCGCCTGGCGATCGGCCGTCGGCTGGCCCGCGAGTGCCCGGTGGACGCCGACCTGGTGATCGGCGTGCCGGAGTCCGGTACCCCGGCCGCGGTGGGATACGCCCAGGAATCCGGCGTTCCCTACGGTCAGGGCCTGATGAAGAACGCCTACGTCGGGCGCACCTTCATCCAGCCGTCGCAGACCATCCGCCAACTCGGCATCCGGCTCAAGCTGAACCCGCTCAAAGAGGTGATCCGCGGCAAGCGGCTCATCGTCGTCGACGACTCGATCGTGCGGGGCAACACCCAGCGCGCGCTGGTACGCATGCTGCGCGAAGCCGGGGCGGTGGAAGTGCACGTCCGGATCGCCTCGCCGCCGGTGAAATGGCCCTGCTTCTACGGCATCGACTTCCCGTCCCCGGCCGAGCTGATCGCCAACGCGGTCGAGGATCAGAGCGAGATGCTGGAGGCGGTTCGGCACGCGATCAACGCCGACACGCTCGGCTACATCTCGCTGCGCGGCCTGATCGCCGCCACCGAGCAACCCGCCTCGCGACTGTGCACCGCCTGCTTCGACGGCAGCTACCCGATCGAGCTGCCCAGCGGCAGCGCGTTGGGCAAGAACGTCATCGAGCAGATGCTCGCCAACGCAGCGCGCGGCGCCGGACTGGGCGAACTGTCCGGTCCCGAAGTACCGGAAGTCCCCGTCGGGCGCTGACCCGAGCGCGCAACAAGCGGTAACTGCTGCCGACGGTGCGCACCGGACGGTAGCCTTTATCGCGATGACGGATCCCGAACGCAACCAGGGCGTCACCTACGCAGCGGCCGGGGTGGACATTGAAGCCGGTGACCGCGCTGTCGACTTGTTCAAGCCGCTGGCCACCAAGGCCACCAGGCCGGAGGTACGCGGGGGGCTCGGCGGGTTCGCCGGTCTGTTCGCGCTGCGCGGTGACTATCGCGAACCGGTGCTGGCGGCGTCCACCGACGGCGTAGGTACCAAGCTGGCGGTCGCACAGGCGATGGACAAGCACGACACCATCGGACTCGACCTGGTCGCCATGGTGGTGGACGACCTCGTCGTGTGCGGGGCCGAGCCGCTATTCCTGCAGGACTACATCGCGGTCGGACGCACCGTCCCAGAGCGGGTGGCGGCGATCGTCAGCGGCATCGCGGAGGGCTGCGTGCGTGCCGGGTGTGCGTTGTTGGGCGGGGAGACCGCCGAGCACCCCGGCCTGATGGAACCCGACCACTACGACATCTCGGCCACCGGCGTCGGCGTGGTCGAGGCCGACGACGTGCTGGGGCCGGACCGCGTCAAACCCGGCGACGTCATCATCGGGATGGGATCCTCGGGCCTGCATTCCAATGGCTACTCGCTGGCCCGCACCGTGTTGCTGGACATCGACCGGATGAACCTGGCCGGTTACGTCGAGGAATTCGGCCGCACGCTGGGCGAGGAACTACTCGAGCCCACGCTCATCTACGCCAAGGACTGCCTGGCGCTGGCGGCCGAAACCCAGGTGCGCACGTTCTGCCACGTCACCGGCGGCGGGCTGGCCGGGAACCTGTCCCGCGTCATCCCGCCCGGGCTGGTCGCCGAGGTGGACCGCGGCACCTGGACGCCCGCTCCGGTGTTCGCGATGATCGCCCAGCGTGGCCGCGTCACCCAGGCGGAGATGGAAAAGACATTCAACATGGGCGTCGGCATGATCGCCGTCGTCGCCCCCGAGGACACCGATCGGGCCCAGGCCATCCTGACGGCGCGGCACCTCAATTGCTGGGAGCTGGGCACCGTGTGCAAGGGCGGCAAGGAAGGCCCGCGAGCGACCCTCGTCGGGCAGCACCCGCGATTCTAAAGCGAGGACTCGCACAGCATTGTGCCGATGCGAAGGAGCATCGGCACAGTCTGGATCAGCGAGCTAGCGGCGCCAGTCGTCGTCTTCCCACGAGTCGTCACCGCCCAGGGGGTCGGATTCGTCGGTGCTCGTCCCGGACAGCTCGCGCTGAAGCCGCTGGAAGTCGGTCTGGGGGGAGCTGTATTTCAGTTCTCGAGCAACCTTGGTCTGCTTTGCCTTAGCCCGGCCGCGGCCCATGGGGGAACCCCCTCGCGAAATAACGGAGCGGCCTACGAGTAGGCGGCTCCGATCTCTTAGTGTCGTTATTGTCCTGCCGACAGCTTACCGTGCCGCGCGGCCTAACGTAGGCGCGCCCTGCCAGCTAGCCTTAACGGCCCTCGAGATCAGCGGCCGCCGCCGCGCAGCCGCTCCACCGCGAGGCGTCCGGCGCCCAGCTCGTCGGCCGGCGGCAGGGATTCGGGGTCGATCACCGCGGCCACCGCGCCGTCGGCGCCGGTCGCCAATTCGGTGTCGCCGGGTATGCCCCGCTTCACCAGGGCCAGCGCCACCGGACCCAGATCGACGTGCTCGACCACCGTGCCCAGCCGGCCCACCGACCGGCCACCGGCCAGCACCGCGTCGCCGGTCGACGGCCGGTCCGCCGAGCCATCCAGGTGCAACAACACCAGCATCCGCGGCGGTTTGCCCAGGTTATGCACCCGTGCGACGGTCTCCTGGCCGCGGTAACACCCCTTGTCCAGGTGCACGGCTCCTGCGCCCGGCCCGCCGATCCAGCGCACTTCATGCGGGATGGTGCGTTCGTCGGTGTCCACGCCCAACCGCGGCCGCAGGGCCGCCACCCGGTGCGCCTCATAGGCCCACACTCCGGCCGGGCGCACGCCCGCCGCGGTCAGACGCTGCCGCCACTCTGCCGCTTCTGCACGGGGTACCAGCAGGTCGAGTTCGGGTGGGCCGCCGGGCGTGCCGGCCACCCGCCGCAGGAAACCGCCCCCGGCCAGCGGGACGGCCCGCCATTCGTCGGGCAGCGCTGCGAGCCCCAGGACGTCGAGCACGCCCCGGTCGGCTAGCTGCGGACCGATCAGCGACAGCACCGCCAGGTCGGCGGCCTCGACGGTGACCTCGGACCAGAACACCATCTTGCGCAGATAGTTCAGCAGCGGCTCGCCCCGCCACGGTTCGGTGTCCAGGTAGGTGGTGCCGCCCAGCTCGGTCTGCAACCAGTGGTCCTCGACCCGGCCCTGGCCGTCCAGGCTCAGGTTCTGCGTGCTTGCGCCCTCGGGCAGGTCGCTGACGTGCTGGGTGGAGATGTTGTGCAGCCAGGGTTGCCGGTCCTTGCCGGTCAGGGTCAGCACCGCGCGGTGCGAACGATCCACCACCACGGCCGCGGTCTCGGCGGCCCGCTGCTCGCCCAGCGGATCGCCGAAATGCCAGATCGCGCCGGCGTCGGGTCCGGGATCCGGAGCGGGAACTGGATTCATGTGTCAACTCTACGGTTGCCTCCAACCGCCCCGAGCGTCACGTCAGCGTGGCGTTCGGCGCCCACCGTCACGCTGGCGCAACGTTCGGGGGAGGGCGGCGGGCCGCGGGCGGCGTGGGAGGGCGGCGGGATGGCGGCGGCTGACGGCGGTGGCGGGCGGCTGGCGGGCGGGTGTCGTTAGGCTCTCACTCCATGGCTGGAGTGGTGGTCACGCTTGACGGTGCAGTCCTGGATCCCGCGACACCGCTGCTGCACGCCGACGATCTGGCCGCGGTGCGCGGTGACGGGGTGTTCGAGACGCTGCTGGTGCGCGACGGCCGGGCCTGCCTGATCGAGGCGCACCTGCAGCGGCTGACCCAATCCGCCGCACTCATGGAGCTGCCCGCACCGGATCTGCCGGCCTGGCGGCGCGCGATCGACGCGGCGACCTGCGAGTGGACCTCGAGCAGCGCCGACGAAGCCGCGATGCGGCTGATCTACAGCCGGGGCCGGGAGAGCGCGCCGACCGTGCCGACCGCCTACGTCGCGGTCAGCCCGGTCCCGGACCGGGTCGCGGCGGTGCGGCGCGACGGCGTAGCGGCGATCACATTGGACCGAGGGCTGCCGGCCAAGGGGATCGACGCCATGCCCTGGCTGTTGGCCGGCGCCAAGACGCTCTCCTATGCGGTCAACATGGCGGTGTTACGCCACGCAGCCCGTCACGGCGCCGGCGACGTCGTCTTCGTCAGCACCGACGGCTTTGTGCTGGAGGGCCCGCGGTCCACTGTCGTCATCGCCACCGAAGGCGACGACGGCAACCCGTGCCTGCTCACCCCGCCGCCCTGGTTCCCCATCCTGCGCGGCACCACCCAGCAGGCGCTCTTCGAGGTCGCTCGCGCCAAGGGCTACGACTGCGACTATCGCGCCCTGCGCGTACCGGATCTGTTTGCCGCCCAAGGTATTTGGCTTATCTCCAGCATGACGCTGGCGGCGCGCGTGCACACCCTCGACGGTCGGCCGCTGCCTCGCGCCGCGTTCGCCGACCGCTTCGCCGAACTGGTCGACGCCGCAATCGTCAGCGATCGCTGAGGCGTTAAATCTGTTGTCGGCGGACGGAAGCCGCGGTAGCGTCGGTCGTACACAAGAAGGGAGGTGGTCCGCGAAATTGATAGCTGCATGGACATGTGAGGTGGCTGCGCGCTAGCTGCATGGCTCGGAAGAGTCAGCGATCAACGCGCGCTGGCGAATTTCCCGCAGCCACCCGGCCCCCGAGTCTTCGGTCTGTCCAACCGGAGTACGGCTCGGGGGCCGCTCCATTTCTCGGCCCGGCTAGTGCTCGATCTTGGCCGCGATCTGATCGGCGACCTTACCGGCGGGGCTCTCCGTCCCGGCCGCGGCGCAGGCCAGCACGTCGACCACCACGTCCGTCTGCGCGCTCAACAGACGGTGGCAGGTGCGGCCCGCTCCGCCCGTCTCCACTTTCTCCATCCAGATTCTGTTCCGCGGTTCACCCTCGAGGCGCCCGAAGGTCCACTCGAAGGTCCGCTTCTGCGTGGTCAGGGTCACCGCCCGGTCAGCGCAGGGCCGCCATTTGTCCGCGGACGCCTGCACGAACGCATGCGCCTTCTCGGCGGACCCGAACGCGACCACCGCCTCGTAGGTCCGGTGCGCCGGGTCCTCTCCCGGCGTCTGGATCGCCTGACCCCGCGCCGCGACGAAGCCGTCGGCGCCTTCGTAGGACTCGCGAAGCAATGGTTCGTACGCTCCGAAGCACTCGGGAGCGGACAGGGTGCCCGGGCTGGGGCGCAGCTCGTCGGTCTTACCGGCGACCGCCATACCAGGATCGCCCATGATGGTGCCGATTTCGGCGGCGCTGAGCAGAAACGAATCGAGCTTGTCGGCGTTCTGAGCACCAGCCCCCGCCGGGGCAGCCGTCGCAGCGCTGGACGCGCTCGGTTTGGCGGCCGGCTTGCGACCGCCACCCTGGGTAGCGAAGACGACGATCAGCACCACGGCCACCACGGCGGCCAGGGCGGCGCCGCCGATCAGGAGCAGTCGCTTGCTGGATCCGCCACCCGGACCGGCAGCCGACGCGGTGCCCGAACCGGTCGCCGGGCGCGCCGCAGCGATAGCCGGCTGTGTGGGCGCGGCGGAGGTGGGCGCGGCGGCTTCGGTGGCGGCCGGTGCCGGTGGTTTCGGGCCGGCCGGCGAGCCGTCCTTGGCCTCGATCTCGGCCAGCACATTGTCGATCTCGGTGCGGGTGCGGTACGTGACGTCATGGCGCATCCGCAGCATCCGCAGCAGCTGGGCGATGTCGCTGCGGGCACTGGGGTCGCTGCCATCCTCGTCGAGGCCCGACCGCAACTCGACCAGCAGCTGCAGCTGCTGCTGCGGAGTGAGTTCCTTCTCCGAGAGGGTGTTGCCCAAGCGCATGATGTAGCCGAACGGCAGCGGCGGCTCGTCGGGCAGCGGGGACGGCAGCGGCGACTCCTTGGCGGCCAGCCCGTGGATGGCGGTGACCAACTGGATCCCGGCGTCCACCGTCGGGTTCTGGTAGTCGATGATCTGCAGCGCGGAGACGGGGTTGACGCGCACGCTGTCGACCGGGCCCACCTGGACCGGCAGTATCGGCCGGTTCAGGGCCTGCGCGTAACGCAGCTCGGCCTGGCTTGGCTTGGACTGCAGCCAGTTGTTGGACAGCGCGACGATGAACACGTCGCAGGAACGGATCTGCTCGAGGATGGCGTTCCACCACGCGTCGCCGCCGCCGAGCTCCTGGTCGAACCAGACTTTCTGCTGAGCGCGCTTGAGTGCGGTCGTCAGCGCGTCCAGCGACGTTCTGTCCTGGCTCGAATAGCTGATGAATATGGCCACAGCGGTCTCCTCAATTGAGGGCAGGGGGAAGTCAATACGGTGAAAACCGTCCTGCGACCGTAGCGCATTTCCGTTCCCGGGCGACCGGCTTCCGGCAAACCCGGGGCGGTCATCGGGCGAACGGCGTGCGCGGTCAATCCCGGTCGGGGACCGCGGCGTCGGCCGGGGCATGGATCTCGGCGTACCGCCGCGCGAATTCAGGGCCCGGGACCGGCCACTGCTCACCCTCCGCGCCGCGCACCACCCAGTCGCCGTCGGCCGCGGTTGTGGGTCCTTCCAGGGTGTTGACGGTCTCGCCGGGCTGCGCCGGCCGCGCCTGCACCCGGCCCTTGCGGCGCCACAAGCCTTCGTCGCCAGGGCCGGCCGGTTCGTAGGTGGCGTGGAAGATGTCGTCGCGCACCGACCACGTCTTGCCGTCGCATCGGACCTCCCAGTCGCCGGCGTCGGCGCGCATGGTCTGCCCCGAGTCCGACTTCCACGTCCACGCCTCGTGCCGTTGTTCGGCGGCCACCGTGCCGACCCGGGTGAACGAGCGCCACAGCGGGCGTGATCGGTAACCGAGCTGGCGCAGACTCCACAGCGTGGCCGCCAGGCTGCGCACGGCGGCGCCGAGCAGGTCCGGGTTGCTCTCGACCACCGACCAGTCCACCAGCTTGTCGTGGATCTTGCGCGCGTCGTCGCGGGGTGTGCCGTACTTCCAGCCGTTGCGGCGGTAGTAGCGGCACCAGTCTTCGTGCTCGGCCCGCGCCATGGCCAGCGCCGAGGCTTCGTCGAAACCCATCATCGCCAGCTGCTCCAGCGGCGGCGAATCAGCCATCTGCCGGCCGGACAACTGCGCGGGCGGGCTGCCCCAGGTGTTCCACGTGTGCCCGGCGATCTGTTCGACCATCCACAGGGCGTTGCGGACCTGACGACGGTTGGAGCCGCGGTAGAACTCGTCGAGCTCGACCCACGGCACCGCGGCCGGCCCACGCGGCCAACTGGGGTCGAGGGTGGCGACATAACGCTCGTGAATCAGCCGCGCGGCGCGTTCCCAGGCGTCTTGCACCTGCCCTTCGCGGGTGTCCAACACCAGCGAGTAAGACTGCAGCATGCCGACCACCTGAATCGAGTCGTCGTCGATGCTGGTGTTCAGATCCGAGGTGTAGACCGGCATGTCGGGGAAGCGGGCCGCCAGCCGGGTGCCGGTGGTCGCGGTATGGGCGTCGACCAGGATCACCGCGCAGGTGGTGGGTTCGGTGTCGGCCAGCAGTCGCAGCACGGTGGGAATGCTCGGCGCTTCCGCTACGGCGTCGATCGACGGCCCGTCGGAGGCGAAACCCGCTTGCCGGCGGTAGAACTGATGATCCTGCAGGTATTCCGCGGCGTCCCTCTCGACCAGGGTCAGCGCGGGCAGCGGATGCGCTCCGGGCGGGGCGTAGAAGTCGCGCTCCAAGGCGCGCCGGGTCAGATCCGCACACAGTGCCAGGGTCAATTGCGAAGTGCCGCAGACGAACACGCGCTTGATCCGGCCCGTCGCGATGATGCCGTCGAGCAGCCGGGCCGCGGTCACCTCGTACTTGCCCACCACGTCGGCGGCCCAGCGGGTGTCGGATCCGCCGAACTGCTGGGCTCGCCAGGCTTCGGCCAGCCACGGGTCGTCGATACGCACGATCAGCGGCAGCCGGCGCTTGTCGGCGACCTCGGCGAGTCGACGGCTGATCAGGTCCAGCCACAGCAGGTTGACCGCGGGGTCGGGCGCCATCAGGTAGAGGCGGCCGAGGTGGCGCCACAGCCGCAGCGACACCAGGGTGGACGGTGTGTTGAAGTCCACCAACACCACCCGGGCGCCCAGCCTGCGGACCCGGTTCACCCGGTCGTCGCTGGCGCCGGTGATGACCACCAGCGTGCTGCGCCGGTCCAGCGTCCGCGCGATGCCGCTGACCATCGACTCGGTGTCGTCGTCGACGCCGACGACCGCCGTGACGGAGTCGGCGAGATTGGCCCGCAGCCGGTCCACCTGGGATCGGAACACGCCGACCACCACGCCGCCCAGACCGGTGAAGATCGCCGAAACCGCTGCCAGCCGGGCTAATTCGAGTCCGACAGGGGTGGGATCCGGGCACACGTGGCCGCCGAGCGAGTAGTCGCTGCTGCTGCCCTTGATCAGCTGGGCCGTCAACATCAACGGCGTGAAGACGGCGGGGTGGTTGGTGTCGTGGCAGCCCCAGTACGCGCTGAGGCCCAGCACCGCGCTCATCGTGATGAGCGCAGCGATCACGGTGAACGAAACGCCCACCACCCGGTGATTGGCACTGGAGCGAAACGTCATCACGCAGGCCGTGACCAGCACGCCGACCACGATCGCGGTCGTCGCCATCGATCCGGGCCGGCCGAACCAGCGCAGCCAGCCGGGCAGCGCGCCCAAGATGGCGGGCCGGGCCGCCACCGCGGCGAGGTAACCGATCAACAGCACGGCGAGCGCGGACACCGCCCACCGCAGCCGAGGCGGGGCCGTCTTGCGGGTGCGCATCCGGGTGGTCAGCCGACGAATCGGGTCAGCCGCGCCGACAAGTGCGGCACCAGCGCGCCGTCGGCGTCCACCCGCTCCTCGACATAGCCGAGGTCACCGCCCTCGACGATGCCGTACAGCCGCTTGGCGCCGCCGACCAGCACGCCGGACCGGCTGCGGGCCAGGGCGTCGGTGGCCAGTTCCCACGACGACTGGGTCAGGGGCCGGCCGTAGAACAACTCGATGTACCCCGCCGAGTGGGCCAGCAACAACTCGATCGCGGTGGACTCGGTGGGATCGTCGGGGTCGCTGACGAAGCGCCAGAAGCCGGTTTCGCGCAGGCCGGGCTCTTCATATTCGCCGGCGTCGTCGAGCCGCCAGGACCGGGCCTCCCAGATCAGGTAGTCGCCGCCGTCGTGGGAGACCACGATCTGCTGGCCGAACCGGTAGTCGCCGTGCGTTCCGCGGCCCTCGCCCTCGCCGCGCCACACCCCGACCAGCGGCAACAGCGCCAGCAGCGCGTCGTGCAGGCTGGCGCCCTCACGCAGGTTCGCCGTGTCCGGCGGAACCGGCAGGTCGTCGAACGCGGGAATGTTGCGCGCGGCGGTCAGCTTGGCGCGTTCGGCCGCGGCGGCGACGGCCCGGTCTCCCGAACTCGCCAGGTCGCCGACCGCGTCATCGCCCTCGTTGGACGTCACGACTCGTCGGTGATCAGCCGGTACAGCGCGTACAGCGCAAACCAGGAGATGACCCCGGTCGACAGGACCAGCATGATCTCGAAGAACAGCACCACGGCGACGAGTCTATTCTGCCCGCGAGCGTTGCCGTCAGGCGATCTTGATGTCCACCTCGTGGATGCCCGCCCCCGACGGCGTCACCGCGGCGTCGCCGTTGCCCACCCTGGACAACGCGCGCAGCGTCCACGAACCCGGCGCGGCGAAGAAGCGGAAGTCACCGGTGGCCGAGGCGACCACTTCGGCGGTGAATTCGTCGGAGGAGTCCAGCAGACGCACGAACGCTCCGCCGACCGCCTGACCGTCCCGGTCTACGACGCGGCCGGTGATCACCGTTTCCTTCTCCAGGTCGACACTGGCGGGCAATGTCAGTCCTTGCTTTGGTGCAGAGCACATGTCAGCTTCCCAACTCGATCGGGGCACCCACCAGGGAGCCGTATTCCGTCCAACTGCCGTCGTAGTTCTTGACGTTCTTGTGGCCCAACAATTCCTGCAGCACGAACCAGGTGTGCGACGAACGCTCCCCGATCCGACAGTAGGCAATCGTCTCTTTCGTGCCGTCCAACCCGGCGTCGGCGTACAGCTTGGCCAGCTCCTCGTCGGATTTGAAGGTGCCGTCCTCGTTGGCCGCTTTGCTCCACGGCACGTTGATGGCGCCCGGGACGTGGCCGGGCCGCTGGCTCTGCTCCTGGGGCAGGTGGGCCGGAGCCAGGATCTTGCCTGAGAACTCGTCGGGGGAGCGGACGTCGACCAGGTTCTTGACCCCGATGGCGGCGATCACGTCGTCGCGGAAGGCGCGGATCGAGGTGTCCGGCGGCGCGGCGGTGTAGGAGGTGGCGGGCCGGCTGACCGGCTCGGACGACAGCGGGCGGCCGTCGAGCTCCCACTTCTTGCGGCCGCCGTCGAGCAGCTTGACGTCGCGGTGGCCGTACAGCTTGAAGTACCAGTACGCGTACGCGGCGAACCAGTTGTTGTTGCCGCCGTAGATGATCACCGTGTCGTCGTTGGCGATGCCGCGGTCGGACAACAGCTTGGAGAACTGCTCGGCGTCGACGAAGTCCCGCTTGACCGGGTCCTGCAGGTCGTCTCGCCAGTCCAGCTTGACCGCGCCGGGGATATGACCGCCGTCGTAAGCGCTGGTGTCCTCGTCGACCTCGACGAAGACGACGCCTGCGGCATCCAGATTCTTCTCCGCCCACTCGGCGGAGACCAGGACGTCGGAGCGTGCCATGGTGTGGATCCTTTCGATTTCTTCTGATGAACGTGCGGGCGCTACCGGACCGCTCGGCGCGGCCGTCCGCGCACTCGGGTGGGGATGGTGCTCGACACGGATTACTCCTAGGTATGCCTGTTGCGCGTGGGAGACATGCCGCGGTGGGGGCTCCGGGCTGTTCCGAGTGCTGCGCAGATCGGCGCGGCTACTCAGCAGCTACAGCAACAGCAACAACCCGCGGTGCGGCACAGTTCGACTGCGCGGCACTTGGTGAGCGAAAGCTCGGTGCGGGTTGACACGCCGGCCAGCTTACCTAATGGCATGGTGATCAGGCCAATTGCGGGTGGCCGGGGGTCACGGCTGACGGAAATCGTCGAGTGTGACCGTCACGTCACGGGTGATGCCTTCGATGATGACGTCGGAACCGCGGGCGCCGACGGTGTTTGGGGCCACCGCGAACGGCAGCTTCTGGCTGGATAACCTGCTGCTGAAGGCGCGCAGCACCGCGTCGCGCTGGTCGGCGGGGACCGGCTGATCGGCGGTTTCGGGGCCGAGCAGCACACCGGTGGGGGTGATCACCAGGGTCGCGGGGTCGTCGGCGGCGATGGACAGATCCACCGAGACGCTGACCCGGTGGTCGAATTTCGCCGACGTCGGTGTGCCGCTGAACACCAGGCCGTGGTTGCCCGAGATGCCCGATTCGGTGGTGCCGCCGGTGGCGTCGTTGGACTCCTGGGGCGGCGCCTCGACCATCAGGTCGGTGATCCCCAGGTATCGGCCCAGGTGCACCGAATCGATGATGATCCTGCTCTCCAGCTCGCCCACCGGCAGTTTGGCGTCCGGTCGGATCAGCCAGGACGCGTCGGTGAGGCCGATGGAGTGCATGGTGGCCTCGAGGGTGGCCTTGCCGACCTTCGGCTGGTTGACGGCGTTGGCTTTGATCTCCAGCTCGTTGTAGTGGCGGCGCATCGCCTGCGGGATGAACGGGAAGCTCAGGATGGCTACGAAGGGGTCGGTGCCCAGGTCGGCAGCGTCGCGGACGGCCCGCGATAGCCGGTATTCGGCGTAGATGCTGGCGCCGAAGTCGACGCCGACGGCGCCCAGCCCGACGACGCCGATCGTGATCGCCGCGGCGGTTGCACCGAGCAGGATCTTGCGCACCCGGACATTGTGACACCGCCGGTCGCCCATGTTGTATTGATCACAGCCGAGCCCGGCCGGGTGCCGCGGCGCCGCTAGGTCAAAGTGCCTGGCATGCGGCGACCTAACCCCGCCGGGCCTTCTCATCCGGTCGGAACCCGCTGGTCCGGTCGCGGTTGCAGCCCGTCCGTGCGGGCTGCGTCGCGAGGCAAAAGGCCAGGTTGCAAGTTATCGTTAGATGTTCTGGCCGCTAACGTCATATTTCGCGATGAGTCTGGAGGCCTTGCCCACGACGCTGGAGGGGCTTGTTGGAGCTACTACTGCTGACCTCGGAGCTGTATCCCGACCCGGTCCTGCCGTCGCTGTCGCTGCTCCCTCATACCGTGCGGACAGCGCCCGCGGAGGCCTCTTCGTTGCTGGAGGCGGGTAACGCCGACGTCGTGCTCGTCGATGCGCGCAACGACCTGTCGGCGGCGCGGGGACTGTGCCGGCTGCTGAGCACGGCGGGCCGGTCGGTGCCGGTGCTGGCGGTGGTCAGCGAGGGTGGTCTGGTGGCCGTCAGCGCCGACTGGGGGCTGGACGAGATTCTGTTGCCCACCACCGGTCCCGCCGAGGTCGACGCCCGGCTGCGGCTGGTCGTCGGTCGGCGCGGCGGCCTGGCGGATCAGGAGAGCGTCGGCAAGGTCAGTCTGGGCGAGCTGGTGATCGACGAGGGTACGTACACCGCCCGCCTGCGTGGCCGTCCGCTGGACCTGACCTATAAAGAGTTCGAACTGTTGAAGTATCTGGCGCAGCATGCCGGGCGGGTCTTCACGCGCGCGCAGTTGCTGCACGAGGTTTGGGGCTACGACTTCTTCGGCGGCACCCGCACCGTCGACGTGCACGTGCGTCGGCTGCGGGCCAAACTCGGCTCCGAGCACGAAGCGCTGATCGGCACGGTGCGCAACGTCGGCTACAAGGCGGTCCGCCCGGCCCGCGGCAGAACTGCATCCGCCGACGACGATTCGGCTGCGGATCCCAGCGGCGACGGTCTGGCCGACCCCCTCGCCGACCCGCTGCGCAGTCAGTGACGACACTGGGCTGGCGCTCGGCCCCGACCGCCGACGAACAGCGGACGATTCGCGAATTAATCGATGCGGCAACAGAATTCGATGGTGTTGCGCCGGTAGGCGAACAGGTGCTTCGGGAGTTGCCGCACGGGCGCACCGGCCATCTGCTGGCCACGGATACAGCTGACGGTTCGGTCATCGGATATCTGAACCTCAGCCCGGCCCGGGAGGCTTCTCCCGCGATGGCTGAGCTGGTGGTGCATCCGCGGAACCGGGGGCGTGGCGTCGGCGCCGCCCTGGCGCGCGCGGCACTGGAGAAAACCCAGGGGAACAACCAGTTCTGGGCGCACGGCACCCTCCAGCCGGCCCGCGCGACCGCGGCGGCGTTGGGTTTGGTTCCGGTCCGGGAGCTGCTCCAGATGCGCCGACCCCTGCGGACCGGACAACCGGGCCCGGTGCAGCTTCCCGGGGTGCGGATTCGCAGTTATGCCGGGCCGTCCGATGACGCCGAACTGCTGCGGGTCAACAACGCCGCATTCTCCTACCATCCCGAGCAGGGCGGTTGGACCGAACGCGACTTGGATGAGCGGCGCAGCGAGCCGTGGTTCGATCCGGACGGATTGTTCCTGGCTTTCGGGGCAGACGACACGCTGCTGGGCTTCCACTGGACCAAGGTGCATCCCGATCCCGCGGGCCTGGGTGAGGTCTATGTACTGGGTGTCGATCCCGCGGCGCAGGGCCGCGGTCTGGGTCAGGCATTGACGGCGATCGGCCTGGCGTCGTTGGCGCAGCGGCTCGCCGACAAGCCCGAGCCGACCGCGCTGCTCTACGTGGAGTCCGACAACCTCGCCGCGGTGCGGACCTACCAGAAGACGGGCTTTGTGGTCTACAGCGTCGACACCGCGTACGCGGCGGGCGCCGGCTGATCTTCGCCGGCGCGCATACTTTGCCCGCGGGTTGGCAATGAACCAGGGGGCGGCCAGTCCGCCGGCCGACCGTGGCGAGGCGTTGGGGAAGTGGGGTTGGTGAAACCCGGTTCGATACTCAGGACGACGGCTGCTTTGGTGGCGACCATGACGGTGTGCGGTGCCGTCGTGACCGGCTGCGGCAGCGACGACAATCGCGGCACAACCGGAATGTCCGGTGCCGCTGCCGGGGCCGGGTCATGCGGCGGAAAGAACGTGGTGACCGCCGAGGGGTCGACCGCCCAGCAGAACGCGATGGGGTTGTTCAACAAGGTGTGGGGTCAGCTGTGCCCGGGCAAGCAGGTCGCCTACAACGGGACGGGGTCTGGTGCCGGGCGCGAACAATTCATCGCCGGCCACGTCGACTTCGCCGGCTCGGACTCGCCGCTGGTTGCCACCCAGATCGGGCCGGCCGCCAGCCGCTGCGGCGGCAATCCGGCGTGGGACCTGCCCCTGGTTTTCGGACCAATTGCGTTGGTGTACAACCTGACTGGCGTTTCGAAGCTGGTCCTGGACGCCGACGCGGCGGCCAAGATTTTCAGTGGCGGAATCCGGATGTGGGACGACCCGATCCTGATCGCGCTCAATCCCGGTGTGGCCCTGCCGCACACCAGGATCACGTCGATCTACCGCAAGGATTCCTCGGGCACTACTGACAATTTCCAGAAGTACCTGACCGCAGCCGCCCCGCAGAGCTGGACCAAAGGGGTGGGCACCGAGTTTCAGGGCGGGGTCGGCGAAGGAGCGCAGCGCTCCGGCGGGGTGATCCAGGCGGTGCAGTCCACCCCGGGAGCGATCGGATATGTGGAGAAAGGTTTCGCGGATCGGGCCGGCGTGCCGTTCGCGCAGATCGACAACGGCAACGGTGTCGTGCCGCTCAGCGACGACACCGCCCGCAACGCCGTCCGCTCCGTCACGTTCGCCGCCTCCGGCCACGACCTCGTGCTGGAGCTGAGCTCGATCTACCGAATCCAGGACCCGGCCGCGTATCCCCTGGTGATGGCCACCTACGAGGTGGTGTGTTCCAGGGGATACGACGCCGACACCGCCGCCGCTGTCAGAGCGTTCCTCACCACCGCTGTCGATCACGGCCAAACCGAGCTTCCGTCCGCCGGTTATGTGCCGTTGCCCGATACGCTCAAGGAGCGCCTGGTCGCCGCGATCAACGCACTGCAGTGACTTTCGACCACGGATGACCCGGGCACGCGCACAAGTGGGCTGCCGAGGATCGGCCGAGCCGCGGGATACGGGAGCGACGGGATAGCAGTGACGATTCCAGACCCAGCCGCTGCGGGTTCGGGTGAGGTGGTCGCTGCGCCATACCCGGAACCACCGGTCGTTCCGATCAGTCCGTGGGGCCATACTCGGCCGTCGCTGGGCGACCGGATCTTCCGTCGGCTGGCGGAGGGCGCCGGTGTGCTCATCGTGGTGCTGATCGCCGCCATCGGCATGTTCCTGTCGGCCAGCGCGCTTCCGGCGTTGGCGCGCAACCGGGTGAACTTCTTCACCTACGCCGGAAGCTGGTCTACCGCGGATACCTCGGCGATGCGGTTCGGGATCTTCGAATTGCTGCAGGTCACCGTGCTGGTGGCGGTGTTCGCCCTGCTCGTGGCGATGCCGGTGGCGCTCGGGGTGGCGATCTACCTCACCCAGTACGCGCCGCGCCGGCTCGGCGGGCCGATGTCCTACCTGGTCGATCTGTTGGCCGCGGTGCCGTCGATCATCTACGGCGTCTGGGGACTGTACGTGCTGGCGCCTCAGCTGCGGCCGGTCGCCACCTGGCTGAACGCCCACCTGGGTGGTTGCTTCCTGTTCGCCACCGGCAACGCCTCGGTGTCCGGTGGCGGCACGATTTTCACCGGCGGGATGGTGCTGGCGGTGATGATCCTGCCGATCATCACTGCGGTCACCCGCGAAGTGTTCGTGCAGACACCGCATGAGGAGATCGAGGCCGCGCTGGCGCTGGGCGCCACCCGTTGGGAGGTGGTCAAGACGACCGTGCTGCCGTTCGGCCGGTCGGGATTCGTCAGCGGCGCGATTTTGGGTTTGGGCCGCGCCCTGGGTGAAACGATGGCGCTGCTGATCATCTTGCGCGGTACGCAGGAGGCGTTCGGCTGGTCGCTGTTCGACGGCGGTTCCACCTTCGCCACCAAGATCGCCGCGGCGGCGCCCGAGTTCGACAATCCATATAAGGCCGGCGCCTACATCGCCGCCGGTCTGGTGCTTTTCCTGCTCACGTTCGTGGTCAACGCGCTGGCGCGCGCGGTGGTGGCCGGAACCCGGGGCGGCAGGGAACTCCGATGACCTCGATGCTGGATCGCCCGCTGAAGTGGCGCCGAATCTCGGGCATCAGCCGGCGGCGTCGTCTCGCCGACTCCGTCGCCACCGTGTTGGTGACGTCGGCGATGCTGATCGCGTTGGCGCCGTTGATCTGGGTGTTGTGGTCAGTGGTCGTCCGTGGGTTTCGCTCGCTGACCTCGAGCGTCTGGTGGACCCATTCGCAGGCGGGTACCACGGCCTTCGAACCGGGCGGGGGTGCCTACCACGCGATCGTGGGCACCCTGCTGCTCGGGTTGATGTGTGCGGCGATGTCCATTCCGATCGGTGTCTTGGTGGGGATCTACCTGGTGGAATACGGCGGCTGCAGCCCGTTGGGGCGGCTGGTCAGCTTCATGGTGGACATCTTGGCCGGCGTTCCCTCGATGGTTGCCGCGCTGTTCATCTATGCGGTGTGGGTTTCGGCGATGGGTCTGCCTCGTTCGGAGTTCGCGGTTTCGCTGGCGTTGGTGCTGTTGATGCTGCCGGTGATCGTCCGCGCGACCGAGGAGATGTTGCGGATTGTTCCGGTCGACCTGCGCGAGGCCAGTTATGCGCTGGGAGTGACGAAGTGGAAGACGATCACACGGGTGGTGCTGCCCACCGGCCGGTCCGGCATATTGACGGGCATCCTGCTGGCGTTGGCCCGCGTGCTGGGGGAGACGGCACCGTTGCTGATCCTGGTGGGTTACTCCCGCGCGATGAATTTCGACGTATTCAGCGGGTTCATCGGGACGTTGCCCGGAATGATGTATTTCCAGACGACGGCGGGGGCGGGCGCGGATCCGGTCTCCACCGAGCGGTTGTGGGGCGCTGGCCTGACACTGATCGTATTGATTGGGATGATCAACGTGGGAGCCAGAGTGGTGGCGAAGATCTTTGACCCGAGAAGTCGTAGTTAGGGGAGTTTGCCGTGGCCAAACGGTTGGACCTCAAAGAGGTCAACATCTATTACGGCTCGTTTCACGCGGTCGCCGATGTCTCGCTGTCGGTGCTGCCGCGCAGCGTCACAGCGTTCATCGGGCCGTCGGGCTGTGGCAAGACGACGGTGTTGCGCACCCTGAACCGGATGCACGAGGTGATTCCGGGCGCGCGGGTCGAAGGCAGCGTGATGCTCGACGACGAAGACATCTACGGGACCCGCATCGACCCGGTGGGGGTGCGCCGGGCGATCGGAATGGTGTTCCAGCGGCCGAACCCGTTCCCGGCCATGTCGATCCGCGACAACGTGGTGGCCGGTCTGAAGTTGCAGGGTGTCCGAAATCGCAAGGTACTCAACGAGACCGCGGAACATTCGCTGCGCGGGGCGAACCTGTGGGACGAGGTGAAGGACAGGCTGGACCGGCCCGGCGGCGGCTTGTCCGGTGGGCAGCAGCAGCGACTTTGCATCGCGCGGGCCATCGCGGTGCAACCCGACGTGTTGCTGATGGACGAACCGTGCTCGGCGCTGGACCCGATCTCGACGATGGCGATCGAAGAACTGATCAGCGAACTCAAGCAGGACTACACCATCGTGATCGTCACCCACAACATGCAGCAGGCCGCCCGGGTGAGCGATCAGACGGCGTTCTTCAACCTGGAATCGCAGGGAAAACCCGGCCGCTTGGTCGAGATCGACGACACCGAGAAGATCTTCTCCAACCCCACCCAGAAAGCCACCGAGGACTACATTTCCGGCCGGTTCGGCTAGCCGGACGCGGTCGGGAGGTCGTCCTCGAATTTGCCGGTGGCCTGAAAGATGACCCGGCGCGCGACCTCGACGGCATGGTCGGCGAAGCGCTCGTAGAACCGGCCCAGCAACGTCACGTCGACGGCGGCCGCCACCCCGTAGCGCCATTCGCGGTCCATCAGCACGCTGAACAGGTGCCGGTGCAGGTCGTCCATCGCGTCGTCTTCTTCGCGGATCCGCGCGGCCTTCTCGGGGTCGCGGGATATCAGCACCTCCTGCGCGCTGTTGCCCAGTTCGACTGCGACCCTTCCCATTTCGGCGAAATAGCCGTTCACCTCTTCGGGCAGGGCGTGTTGGGGATGGCGGCGCCGGGCGATCTTGGCCACGTGCAGGGCCAGCGCGCCCATCCGGTCGATGTCGGCGACGATCTGGATCGCGCTCACGATGGACCTCAGGTCGCCGGCGACCGGCGCTTGCAGGGCCAGCAGCACGAACGCGCTCTCTTCGGCCTGGGTGCTGAGCGCTGAGATTTGTTCGTGGTCGGAGATCACTTGTTCGGCCAGCACCAGGTCGGCCTGCAAGAGAGCCTGGGTGGCCCGTTCCATCGCCGCACCCGCCAGCCCGCACATCTGCCCGAGCCGTTGCGACAGTTCGTTGAGTTGCTCGTGATACGCGGTCCGCATGGGGTAAAGCCTACGGTCCAATCAGGTCAAACGGAGGCATGCCGCTCACCTACAGGTTATTCGCAGCTGGTGTCGGCGGCGTTGGTGATCGTGAGGTCTTCGGGCAGCTTGGTGGGCGTGCTGACGGTGCCGCGGGTGATCTGCATGCTCACCGACGAGCCGCTGGGCGGGGGTGCGCTCACGGTGCTGAAGTCGGCGCCCAGGACCACCTGAACCACGGAGCCGATCCCGGTGACCCGCTCGGTCTTCGAGTTGCCGAAGGCCGCAGCCACGGTGGCGGCCGCCTGCTCGTTGCCCGGCGAGAAGAACACGGTGGTGGCCTTGAGCGCGTTCGGGTAGTCGTCGGGCGTCATGACGTTGAAGCCGTTGCGCTTGAGCTGGCCGGCGGCGGTGGCGGCCAGCCCCTCGGTACTGGTCCCGTTGGAGACCTGCACGGTGACCTCTTGCGGCGAGGTCGTGGTCACCTGCTCGTGGCGGGTCTCGTTGGACGGGTTGGCCGGAGGCTTCTTGGCGGGCGACGGCGAGCTGGCCCCGCCCGACGCCGCTGAGTTGCCCAGGCTCTGGGCGTTGTTGTCGTTCTCCTTGGGCAGCGGATCGTCGTTGATGATGGCCGCGAACAACGCTTTCATGTCGGCCGTGCGGGGCGGCTCGTTGCCGTCCTGGTCGGTGACCCCGGTGGGGACGGTGACGAACGTGACGTGGCCGGCGGCCATGTGCTGCAGCGAGCGTCCGAGTTCGACCAGGTCTCTGGTCTTGACGTTGTCGACGTAACTGTTGCCGATGAACATGTTGACGACGTTGTTGAGCTTGTTGAGGTTCATCAACGTGTCCTCGGAGATCATCGTGCGCAGCAGCGACGACAGGAACAGCTGCTGCCGCTTGATGCGTCCGTAGTCGCCGTTCACCTCGGTGGTCACCTGGCGGGCACGCACGTAGCTCAGCGCGGTGGGTCCGTCGATGACCTGCCGCCCGGCGTGCTCGAGCACCGTGCCCAGCTCGTAGTCCTTCAGCGGCGTGGTGCTACATACCTCCACCCCGCCGAGCGCCTCGACCATCCGGCCGAAACCGACGAAGTCAATGGCGATGAAGCGGTTCACGCTCAGGCCCGAGAGCTTCTGGATGACCTTGACCAGACACTTGGGTCCGCCGAAGGAGAAGGCGGAGTTCAGCTTGGTCTCGGTGTAGACCATCCGTGGGCCGGTGGTTTTGGTCTTGGGGTCGTAGATGGGGCCGTACTTGCCGGTCTCGGGATTCCACGCCTCGCATTGGATCGGGCTGATCGCCAGGTCGCGGGGGAACGAGACGGCGACCACCCGCTGCCGGTTGGCCGGGATGTTGACCAGCATGACGGTGTCCGACCGGGCGCCACCGGCGTCGTCGGCGTCGCCGGCCCCGACGTTGGCGTTGGCACCCAGCCGGGAGTCCATGCCGACGATCAGGAAGTTCTCGTCACCGTATTGCGCGTTGGGATCGACGATGTCGGTCGACTGCGGATCCAGCGCGCTGACGGTATTCAGCTTGTTGTTCTTCGACGCGCTCCATTGGTAGGCACCGCCGGTCATCGCCAGCGACATCATGGCGATGACGACGGCCAATGCGCGGCCCGCGATCAGGATCCGGTGTCGACGGTTTCGCTGCTTGGGCTCGCGGTTCTTCGGGGGGCGGCCGGTGGCGGGCGCCGTCTTGCCGAACCGCCTGAGCCGTCGCTTCGGGGCCAGGTCTTCCTCGGCGGAGTCGGCCGGGTAGTTGGTGGCGCCGAGGTCGGGCAACTCGGATTGCAGCTGCAGTGAGTAGGCGGGGATCGGCAGGACCTGGGTGTCGGACAGGTCGATCTCGGCGGGCTCTGGTTCCGGTTCCGGTTCGGGCTCGGTTTCCGGTTGCTCGCCGGCCGGCTCCGGCTCGTCGGCCACGTGATGGTGGGTGGGGCGCTCCGGCAGCGTGGCGCCGAGCCTGGCGATCAGCTCGGCGACGCTCAGCGCGCCGCTGGTGCGGCCGCCGGCGTCCCCGGACGGCGTGGCGGTGTGCTCGGTCGGCTCCTTCGGGCGCGGTTTGGGCGACCACCGGCACAGTTCTTCGTCCACCACCGGCGCGGAGAAGCGCTCCCACGGCGCGGCGCCTGGCATCTGGTGCGGGTTTGCGGTACTGAAGTCATTACCGCTGCCGGAGCTGCGCCGAGGGTCAGGAGTGGCGTCCTTATCGCCGTCACTCATGTCCTACTGGCCTCCAACAGTCGCGTGCGTGTAGATGCGCGCAGGTAAACGCAGCAGCGCGTCGATCGGCGCCGCAGAATAGCAGTAAGGCTCATATCGTACTGACTAGTCGGCCGAGACGCGATTTCGAGACCGTTTCGGTTCGGCCACTGCCCCTTGCGGATCAGCCCCCCGAGTGCATCACGTCGGCGCCCTCGGGCACCCTGCAGTCGTCGGGATCGTCCAGCCAGCCCTCGGGCAGGCAGACCCGCGCCGGCGAGCCCTGCCGGCCGCGTGGGCCGGTGGCGGCCACCGGGAACGCCACGTCGCGGTCCAGCTTGGCCAGCAGTTCGTCGAGCTCGGCGAGCGTCTTGACCAGCGCCAATCCGCGCCGCAGCTCGGAGCCGGCCGGGAACCCGTGCAGGTACCAGGCGACGTGCTTGCGGATCTCGCGCATCCCTTTGTCCTCGCCGAAGTGCTGGCTCAGGAGCTCGCCGTGCCGGCGGATGATGTCGGCGACCTCGCCCAGGTTGGGCGGGACGGGTGCCGGGCTGCCGGTGAACGCGGCCGACAGTTCGGCGAAAAGCCACGGCCGACCCAGACAGCCGCGGCCGATGACCACGCCGTCGCATCCGGTGGCGGCCATCATGGCCAGGGCGTCGCTGGCGTCGTAGATGTCGCCGTTGCCCAGCACCGGAATGGTGCGGACCTGCTGCTTGAGCAGCGCGATCTGGTCCCAGTCGGCGGTCCCGGAGTAGCGCTGGGCGGCTGTGCGGGCGTGCAGCGCGACAGCGGCCGCACCCTCGGCCTCGGCGATGCGTCCGGCGTCCAGGTGGGTGTGGTGCTCGTCGTCGATGCCGATGCGGAACTTGACCGTCACCGGGATGTCGGTCCCTGCCGTGGCGCGCACTGCCGCGGCGACGATCTGGCCGAACAGCCGACGTTTGTAGGGCAGCGCGGCGCCGCCGCCGCGCTTGGTGACCTTGGGCACGGGACAGCCGAAGTTCATGTCGATGTGGTCGGCCAGGCCTTCGTCGGCGATCATCTTGGCCGCGGCGTAGGTGGTGTCGGGGTCGACGGTGTAGAGCTGCAGCGACCGCGGCGATTCGTCCGGGGCGAACGTCGTCATGTGCATCGTCACCGGGTGGCGCTCGACGAGCGCGCGGGCGGTGACCATTTCGCAGACGTACAGGCCGCTGACCGTGCCGACCTTGGCCTGCTCCTGCTCGCGGCACAGCGTGCGGAATGCGACGTTGGTCACGCCGGCCATGGGCGCCAGCACCACCGGGCTGGCCAGCGTGATCGGACCGATGCGCAAGACCGCTACCGGCGGCTCATCGTCAGCGTGCCGGCGGTTTTGTGCAGTTCCATCGCGGTGGTCTTCTTGCCGGTGCGGGCTTCCCGGTCGAGCTGGCGCTGCTTGGACACCTCGAACTTGTCGCAGGTGGTCTCCAGTTCCTTGATCAGCAGAGCGAGGTCGTCACGCAGTGCGGCCGCCTCACCGGTGAAGTCGTCGCGCTCGAAGATGCGCCACTTCTTCAGCACCGGCATCACGACGTCGTCGAGGTGGATGCGGGGGTCGTAGACCCCACCGACGGCGATCATCACGGCCTTGCGCCGGAACTCCGGCACCTGGTAGCCGGGCATCTGGAAGTTGCGCAGCACCTTGTGCAGCGACTTCATCGCCTGGTTGGGCGCTGCGTCGAAGCCGGCTTCGCTGACGTCCCGGTAGAAGATCATGTGCAGGTTCTCGTCGGCGGAGATCTTGGCCAGCATCTGGTCGGCGATGGTCTCGTTGCAGGCGCGACCGGTGTTGCGGTGCGAGATCCGGGTCGCCAACTCCTGGAAGGTGACGTAGATGACCGAATCGAACAGGCTCTCGGCGAACAGATCTTCGCGGACCTGGTGGTTCTGGCCGGGACTGAAGCCGCGGTTGATCACCTCGATTCGCAGCTTCTCCAGCTCGTAGGGGTCGACCGCGCGGGTCACCACCAGGTAGTCGCGCAGCGCGATGCCGTGCCGGTTCTCCTCGGCGGTCCACCGGTTGACCCAGTGGCCCCAGGGGCCGTCCAGGCCGAAATTCATCGCGATCTCGCGGTGGTAGGACGGCAGGTTGTCTTCGGTCATCAGGTTCTGGACCATCGCCACCTGGGCGACGTCGGACAGCTTGCTCTCCTCGGGATGCCAATCCTGGCCACCGAGGGCGTAGAAGTTCTTGCCGTCCGACCACGGAATGTAGTCGTGCGGGTTCCAGTCCTTGTGCATCTTTTCGTGCCGGTTGATGTATTTCTCGACGACCGGCTCGAGCTCGTGCAAAAGCTGCAGGTTGGTCAGCTCCGCTGACATAGCCCCTCCAGTTATCTGTGTCTTTGGGTAGCAGTCAGAATATCTGTGTCTACCGGTAGCATCAAGTTTGGTCGCGGTGTGGCGTATTACGCCATTATTACGGTGTGTGCCCTGATGGGCCGCTGTCCGAAAAGGGTGCCCGGCAGCTCGCGGTGTCAATCGTGCGGGCGGGCACCGACGGGAATTTCGATGCCGCCATGCTCCGGCTGCGGGACGTAGCTGGTGGCCCTGCTGAGCAGCATCTCGACGCAGTAGTCGATGAACTGCTCGCGGGTGGCCCCGAGTTGCCCGTTCAGGTAAGCCGTGAAAAGCCCGGTCAGCGCGCCGATCAGGCTGGTGGCGACCAGTTTCTGCACCACCGGGTCGACGATCCGCGACAGCTTGCGCTGCAGTAATTCGATGAAATTCGGCATCCATTCGGCGCCGGACTGGGTCAATATCGGCTCCACCGCGGGCGCCAGTAGCAGCACCCGGCCCCGCACCGGGTCGTCGACCATCAGCGCGACGAACTGCTCGACGGCTTCGCGTGGTGTCTTCGCGCAGGCCAGGGTGCTCATCGCCCGGGTGCAGACGTCGTCGTAGACCGCGCGGACGAAGTGCTCGCGGTCGGTGAAGCTCTCGTAGAAGTACCGCTCGGTCAGTCCGGCTTGGCGACAGACCGCGCGCACGGTGAGGGCCGGGCCGTTTTCGCTGCCGAGCAGTTGCACACCCGCGGCGAGCAGATCGTCGCGGCGCAGGGCGTGGCGGTCCTGCAAGGGGACGCCCGACCAGCGGCCCCGTCGTTGACCCGCCTGCACTTCTGCTCCTAAGATCGATTTGACAACGCTTGTAGTCAAAATGCTGAACACCGAGGAAAGCTACCAGTGACCCAAGATACGTCCGCTGCCTGCCCGATGACCACCACCGAGGACACCGTCGCCGGCGGCTGCCCGGTATCGCCGCTGGGATACGACGCTCCACCGGTGCCGCTCGGGCCGGAATCGTTGACCTGGAAGTACTTCGGTGACTGGCGCGGCATGCTGCAGGGTCCGTGGGCGGGATCGATGCAGAACATGCATCCGCAGCTGGGCGCCGCGGTCGAGGAGCATTCGACGTTTTTCCGGGAGCGCTGGCCGCGGCTGATGCGTTCGCTGTACCCGATCGGCGGGGTGGTGTTCGACGGCGACCGGGCCCCGGCGACCGCCGCGGAGGTGCGTGACTATCACGTCACCATCAAGGGCGTCGACGCGCAGGGCCGCCGCTACCACGCGCTGAACCCCGACGTCTTCTACTGGGCGCACGCCACCTTTTTCGTCGGCACCATCCTGGTTGCCGAACGGTTCTGCGGAGGTCTGACCGAGGCGGAGAAGCGCCAGCTCTTCGACGAGCACGTGCAGTGGTACCGGATGTATGGGATGAGCATGCGCCCGGTGCCGGGCTCGTGGGAGGAGTTCCAGCAGTACTGGGACCACATGTGCCGCAACGTGCTGGAGAACAACTACGCCGCGCGTGCCGTACTCGACCTCTCCGAACTGCCGCAGCCGCCGTTCGCGAGCTGGATTCCCGATCGGCTGTGGGCCGCCCAGCGCAAGCTGCTCGCCCCGTTCATGGTCTGGCTGACCGTGGGTCTCTACGACCAGCCGGTCCGAGACCTGATGGGCTACAGCTGGTCCGCGCGCGACGAATGGTTGCACCGCCGGTTCGGAGACCTGGTGCGGGTGGTCTTCACCTTCGTGCCGCGACGGTACCGCAAGCATCCGCGGCCCCGGGCCGGCCTGGATCGCGTCAGGGGTCGGATCCCCGCCGACGCACCGCTGCCGCAGACGCCGGCGCGCAACTTGCCGCCGCTGGACGAGCGGGACAACCCGATGCATTACTGCCCCACGGTCTGACGCCGAGGCGCCGGCCTACCTAATGCGGGTGGCTGTGCGTGGCTTCCAGGCCGGACTGGTGCACGTGCTGGTGGGTGTGCTGGGTGCCGTCGTCATGGGTGTGGGTGTGCTCGTGCACCACGTGGTCGTGGTCATGAGCTGTGTGGGGGTGGCTGTGGGATACGCCGCCGTGCTGGTGTTCGTGCGCGTGGGGGGCGTCGTGGCTGTGCTCTGACATTTCTGACTCCTCTATAAGGTTGTGCCACTTCATTTTTCGCTGACGGCGTGCAGCCCGTCCGCGCCGCGGTGGTGACGGGGGACGCCGGGGCCGGCGTGTTCGGCGTTGTGGACGGCGTCGATGACGAGTTGGCGCACGTGATCGTTTTCCAGGCTGTAGAAGATCGTGGTGCCGTCCCGGCGGGTGCGCACCAGCCGTGCCATGCGCAGCTTGGCCAGGTGCTGGGAGACCGAGGGGGCGGGCTTGCCCACGTGTTCGGCGAGCTCGTTCACCGACATCTCATGGTGGGACAGCGACCACAGCACCTGCACCCGGGTGGCGTCGGCGAGCATGCGGAAGACCTCGACCACCAACGCGACCTGGTCCGGCGGCAGGCGCCGTAGCTTGTTATCTGCATGCATGCGCAGATAATAGTTAACAGGCGGGTCCGGGTGTCAAGGCCGGGGTCTCAGCCGGGCGGGACCCGGGTCGCGGCGCGGTCGCCGCCGTTACGCTCCTGCCACAACCGGTAGACCTGCACCGCGGTGTCGCGCGGCTCGTGGCGCATCGGCAGCCGTCGGTCCCGCCAGTCTTTGCCGAATTCGTCGTAGAACGTGGCCAGCTCGAAGTACTTGCGATCGTCGACGTAGTGGGGCTCGTAGGCCTCGCGGGTGGTCAGGAACACCACCTCGTCGGGTGAGCAGTAGTACAGCGAGCCCAGACACATCGGACACGGATGGGCCAGGACGTAGATGGTGGTGCCGACCAGGTGCTCGGTGCCAAGCTTCGTGCACGCCGCGCGGATCGCCAGGATCTCGGCATGCGCGGTGGGGTCGTTGGTCTGGGCGACCCTATTGGCGCTCTCGGCCAGTACCGCCCCGTCCTTGACGATGACGGTCGCGAACGGCCGGCCGCCTTCGGCGACGTTGCGACGGGCCAGGTCGATGGTGCGCTGGGCGAAGTCGGTCACAGCTGGCAGGGTAGTCCCGACCACCGAGCGCCGAACCGTGTCCGCCGGCCTGCGCGACGATTGCGCGCCTTCAACGACCTCGGCCACCCCAACGACGAAGTCGCTGAGGCCTTCGCCGAAGTCATCGCACCAGCGCGGTGCCCGAGGGTTAGTTGGTGGTGCTGGAATTGCGCAGCAGCTCGTCCTTGAGCCGCGTGGTCAGCATGTCCTGGAACACCGTCTGCGCCGGGGCGTACAGGTCCCGGAAGGTCGACACCAGCGCTTCGCGGCTGTACTCCGGAATCGCCCCGGTGGGCGGGGTCCAGAAGCTGTCGAGGTCCATCAGGAAGAACTGACCGGTTGCCGGCGGGGTCACCCGGCGCAGGTGGTAGTTGGCGTCCAGCGCCTGGCCGACACCCGGGCCGTACCGCACGATCAGCGATTTGCCGGGCTGTGCCTCGCGGTAGACCGCGGCGCCCTGCCATTCGGTCAGGGCCAGGCCGCTGGGAGCCAGGCGCTGCGGACCGAGCAGGCTGTCGTCGATCCAGTTGCTCCACTCGATGCGGCCGTCGACGCCGGGGGGCACCCGGACCTCCAGGACGTAGCGCAGGCCGATGCGCTCGACGCCCACGATCGACGAGACCGCGGCGCGGGCGTCGACCACCCGCATCGCGATGTCCAGGAAGGAGTCGAAGTTGGTGTACGCGCTGGTCTCGACGACGATCGCCTGGTTCTTCAGCGACGCGGCCGTGGTGTTGTCGCGGTTGGAGAAGCGCACGAAGCGGTCGGCAACCGGCTGGGGGGGCTGGCCGGGGGCGGTCACGCCCCACTGGACGTCCTGGGCTTGGCGCTCGATCGGCAGATCGTTGAGCAGGAGCTGCTTGAGTTCGCGGTTTGCCGTTTCGGTGAGCGAGTCTGTTGCGGGGTGACGGATTTCGAGCGTCACCAGGGCTACGGGGGCGTTGGGTTGGTCAGCCTGATTCACGTCGGGAAGCATAGCCGCGAGCATAACCAAGCGGGCGGCATTGAAAAGGACTGCCCCGATTGGTGCTCGATTGCTCCCCGAAGGGGCCCGACACGTGCTCAAATGACGCTCGGCTGGTGCCCCCAGTAGGACTCGAACCTACGACCTGCGGATTAAAAGTCCGTAGCTCTACCAACTGAGCTATAGGGGCGGGAGACTCAGGATACTGCCTGCCGGTGTAGCCCTCGTTTGAGGATTGGGGCCGGGGTGCCCTAAGCTGGCTTGGCTCCCAACGTTGATCTCGTTGCGAGTGCCCCGGAGAGATTCGGTTCTGGCCCCCTTCGTCTAGCGGCCTAGGACGCCGCCCTTTCAAGGCGGTAGCGCGGGTTCGAATCCCGTAGGGGGTACTTGCGCCGCGGATCGCGCGGGGCAGCAGCAAGGCCCTGTGGCGCAGTTGGTTAGCGCGCCGCCCTGTCACGGCGGAGGTCGCGGGTTCGAGTCCCGTCAGGGTCGCCAGCACGGCGAGGCACACGCTGCCTGCCGGCTTCCGGCCAGGTAGCTCAGTCGGTACGAGCGTCCGCCTGAAAAGCGGAAGGTCGGCGGTTCGATCCCGCCCCTGGCCACCCTGTATCAACTGCTGTCAGCACCCGTCTGTACCTAGTGCTCCGGGTGGCCGGATGGGCCCGGCCTCCGACCTCTCAGCGGCAGACCTGACGACCGTTTCCACGGTCGACTTTCAGCACCCCGGGCACTGGCTCAGTTTGGGATCGGTAGCGGTGAAACCGGTGCTAGCGTGCGGCAATGGAAGTCGCTCACGCCCTGGGGATAGTGCCGCGGGTCGGCCACTTCCTGAATCATCCGTACGTCTACGGACCGATCATCCTCGCCCTGCTGGCTTTCATCTTCGTACGGGACAGGAAGCGACGGAATCCCGAAATTCGCGGTACCGCGCTGACGGGGACGGCGCGGGTTCTATCGGTGAAGCAAGTAGGTGGCGGCGGCGACGAGCATCAGTACCGTCGGCTCACGGTCCGGCTTGGCCTCAGGGTGGAAATCGCTGGCCGCCAACCCTATGACGTCGACGTTGAGCGGGACATCGACCTTATCCATGTGCCCCGCGTCCAGGTCGGCGCGACTATCCCGGTACAGGTTGATCCCGCCGACCCGCAAAAGGTCCGGTTCGAATTCGGCCAGCCCAGCGCGTAACGAGGTGGAGCCGATTTGCTCTGCACCAGAGGTCCTCGCGCCAGCGGACGGTATGCCCGGTCGGCCGGCCACGTGAAACAATCGGCCGCACACCCTTTCGCAGCTTGATGCGCTGCAGGGTGCGTTTGATATCGAGCCCGTAGATGCCCTCGATGAATTCGGCGACGGTCGAGTCCACCGTCGCGGTCCCCTCGTAGCTGCGATAGGTCTGTTCGGCCGTCTGGTAGTGGTTGAGTCGGACGCCGAACGCGTTCTGCATCTGTTCGACTGTCCCGGTAGCCCACACGGTCCGCCGCGCGATGCAGGTGTCGACGATCGTAAGACCTTGGCTTTCAGCATGATCCGCGACTCTGTCGATCTCCGATGGCGACGCACCGTAAGTGGCGTTCCTCACGGGCTCGGGTACGGCGTCCCGGTCACGATCGAATCGGCCGCCTCGGCCAGCACCGTGAGTTCCAGACCGCCCAGGAACGGCAGCAGGCCGAAGTTCGCCGCGATCGGGTCGCCGAGCGCGTTGAGCAGCCCCTGCAGCGGTTGTCCGGTCACCATCTGGCTGATGCCGCCGAGGAACAGGTTCAGGTCGTAGGACGGCAGCGAAACCAGTGCCGCCGTGGCGATGTCGGCGGTCGGGAGCAGAGTCGCGTAGGCCGTCGAGACGGCCGTCGTGGCGCCACCGATGATCTGGGTGTTCGCCATCTGCAGCCCCGCCAGCAGGTCCGGGATCGACATCGGCACCTTCGGCAGGGTCAGGGCTCCGGTCCCCGACAGCAGCGACCCGAGCGACCCGAGCGAACCGAACGACGGCATGCCGATCCCCTGAATGTCGTTGACAGCGGCCGTGATTCCCGCCGGGATCCCAGCCAGCATCGCCGGACCCAGTGCCATGGTGTCGCTCAGCGGCGGCAGGAAGCCGAATGGGGTGGGCACATTGGCCGGCCCGGTGGACCAGCCGTAGTTCGGGTCGCCGTAGCCCCAGTTCACCAATGGCCGCAGCACCGGCTGGATCAGGTCGGCCAGCGGGTCGCCGACCACCGGGAGGTACCGCAGCGGCTCCAGCAGCGGCAGGTTTTGGCTGGGAATCATGTAGTAGGTGGTCATGGTGGACCCGGCCGTGGGCAACATGACCGCCGAGGCGAGCTGCGCGGCGGTCAGGCTGTCGTAGGTCCCGTGCACGGTGACCATCCCGAACAGCGCGTTGAGGTCGGACACGATATTGATCGGGTAGCGCGGGAAGTCCGCCCAGCCGTCGTATTCGAGGGTGTAGGAGATGGTGTGGAAGCTGTTGGTGGGCGCCGCGCCCAGCGTGCTGAAGCCCAGGGTCGGCAGACTCAAACCGGGGAAGCGTGCGTCCCAGCCGCCGTTGGGATTCATCGAATTGCCAAGCAGCACAAAGTTTATCGGTAACGAGCTGGGAGTCCCGGAAGGGTCCAACTGCTGCATCAGCAGTGAGGCGATGTTGGCGCTCTGCGAATAGCCCAGCACGTTGACGCTGTTGCCGAGTGCGAGTTGCTGTTGGACCGCGTTGTTCAGGATCGTCACGCCGCGCGACAGCGACACCGCCTGGGTGAGGTCCTTGATTCCGCTGTCGGGGTATTCCCCGGCCGGCAGCGTCAGCGCTTGGATGATTCCGGCCGGGAAATTGGGGGTGAGGTAGCGGCTGACGACGTCGGCCACGAACTGCGACGACGGTGTCGGCGTGCCGCTGCCGGCCATCACGAAGGTGACGGTCGGGTCCGCGGCCAGGGCGCTCAGGTTGGCGGACTCGGTGCCGGCGTACGCGGCGCCGGATGCGGCCAGCGCCTGGCCGAACTCGGCTTGCAACGCCGCGAGCTGGCGCAGGACCGCTTGGCACTCCACGGCATACGCGTTGAACAGGCCTGCGATGGCCTCGGATACCTCGTCGGCGGCGGCCGCCACCAGCCCGGTGGTGGCGCGGGCCGCGGTCGAGGTGGCCGCACGGACTGTAGAACCGATGGCGGCCACGTCGGTGGCCGCTGCTGTCAGTGCCGGCAATTGCGTCGTGAGCACGCCTAGCAGGCTGCCACGCCCAGCCGGTCACGCGCAGTCGAACACGATGTTCACCCGCGAAGAATCAGCCGATTCACAGGTGCCGCAGCAGGATTCGAAAGCGCTCGCCGACTATGCGGCGGGTCCGAGCGTGGGGTGTAGCGCCGCGACCGAGCGAACGTCCGCAACGCCGGCAAGCGAACTGCCGCGCAGCGCTGCGACCGGCGAGATGGATCCGAACACTTGGTCTCCGGCAAACATGGCGTCAGGACCGCAGAAAGCACACAGCACAGGCTCCAGCGTGGGGTAGCCGCATGCGGGGCAGGCATTGGTGCTCACGGCGAGACCTCCTAGTGAACGTGCGTCGAACGCCCCTTCGATCTACCCGCGGTCACGGTCAGCTAAACGCCTTCATACCAACGGGTAAATGACGCTTCGGGACGTGTTAGGGCTGCACGAATTGGGGAATCCGTTGTCGCAGACGGGGCCGATCAGGCGCCCGCCAGGACAAGGAGATCCAAAATGATCGGAGCAATAATCCTCTCCCTCATCGTCGGCGCGGTGATTGGCGTGGTGGCGCGCCTCGTCATGCCCGGCAAACAGAACATCGGGATGATCATGACGGTGGTACTGGGCGCCCTCGGTGGTTTGGTCGGCTCGGCGGTGGCCGCGCAATTCGGCTACTCCAACGCCAACGGCGGCGTCGCCTGGGTGCCCTTCTTCGTCGGTATCGCGGTGGCGATCGTGTTCATCGCGATCTACGAAGCGGTCACCGGTCGCCGGCGCACCCGGTTGCCGCACTGATCGTCCCCCTCGAAACAAAGCCCGCCGCCGACGATCACCGTCGGCGGCGGCTTTATGCGGTGAACGCCCGACGAAATCTTCAAAGTCATTGCGGGCCAGCGTAACTCAGCCCAGAACGGCGGAACGAGCGTAACGCCGCTGAGAAAATTGAGGGGTATCTTCCAGCGGCGTTACGCCCGAGTCTGTGACGGATCAGCTCCGATAGGCCGGCAGGTTCTCCGCCAGTTCGTTGAACAGGGCCTGGTTGAGGTTGAACGCAATCTTGACCTCGTCGACGGCACGGTCGATCTGCTCGGCGTCGAGGTCCAGGCCGTCCAGGCGGGCGCGGTAGGCGTCCTTGTACGGCTTGGGACGCATCGGGAACTCGTAGAACGACAGGCCGGCGCCGTCCAGGCCGAAGGTGCGGTCCAGAATCTTGCCGATGGCCTGCCCGCCGGACAGGTCGCCGAGATAGCGGGTGTAGTGATGCGCCACCAGCGCGCCGCCCCAGGACGCTGCGGCGAGCCGGTCGCGGTAGGCGCGGGCGGCGGGGGAGTCCACCTGGTGCCCGGCGCCGGGTGCCCAGTACTCCAGGTCGGCATCTATTGCGGCCAGACGCTCCAATGCCGGGTCGTAGACGGCGGCCACCAGCGGGTCGTCACGGTGCGCCCGCACGGCTTCCTCGAGTGCCTGGTAGATCACCCGGAGCCGTAGCAGGTAGTCGGCGTAGCCCTGCCGGTTGACCCGACCGGACAGCAACTCAGACACGTAGGGCGAGTGTTCGGCGGCTTCGTGCTCGGCGGTCGAACCTTCTTTCATCGCCACGGAGAAGGGTCGCACGGCCTCGGCTGCGCTGAGTGACACGTTTACTCCCGGGTATTCGGCCTCTGCTCCAACAACTCTGACAACGTGTCAAAACGATACTGACAACGTGTCAGAAAAGATAGCACAGCCTGCGGCGGATGTCGTGCCCTAAGGTCGTGCCCCGAGCGCGCGCAGGATAAACCGCTCGATGGCTGCGACCGGCAATTCGCGCGGCGCAAGGCAGGCGTGCAACAACGACATGGTGGCGGCCTCGTCCTCGATCACGAACTGCCCGCTGGCCACGCCGTCGGCCAGGATCTCGCGCAGCACGTCCTCGATGGCCACCACGTGGTCGCGGATGGCGCGCATCGTGTCGTGTGACAGCGCGCCGTAGAGCTGCGGCCCGAGCCCCATGTGGAACTGCTCGCCGGCGCCGAGCTGATGCCGGATGTAGATCCGCAGCCGTTCCACCGGGTCGTCGACGTCGGCCAGGTCACCACGCAGCCCGTCGATGTAGCGGCTGGTCTCGTGCGACGCGAAGGCGACCACCACCGCTTCTTTGTCGGCGAAATGGTGGTAGATCGCGGTGCGGCCGATGTCGGCGGCCGCCGCCAGTTTGGCCATCGTGATGGCGTCGAAGCTCTGCTCGGCCATCAGGGTGGCGAACGCCTCGAATACTCGTCGCTGGACCTGCTCGCGGTGCTCCTCCACCGACGAGGCGCTGATCTTAGGCACACGCGACTCTAACGCCGACAACAGGTTTTAGTGGGCACCGATCGCCAGCAGGGCTATGTCGTCGTCGGGATGCAACTTGGGAACCAGGGTGACGAACCGGTCGATCAGGCTGGCGGCGCCCAGGCCGGCGTGTTCGACGGCGAACTCGGCCAGACTGGCCTCGTCGAACGGTGGACTGGCTTGGCGGGATTCGATGATGCCGTCGGTGTAGAACAGCAACGTCTGGCCCGCTCGCAGCCGAACCCGGCACGAGTTGAAGGTGGCTTTGGGTGTCATCCCGACCAGCATTCCTTCGGCGGAGCGGACTTGTGTCGCGCTGCCGTTGCCGGGGTTGAGCAGCAGCGCCGGAGGATGACCGCCGGTGGCGATGGTGACGTCGAAACCCTGGCCGTCGGGGTCGGGTTCTAAGTTCCCGAACAGTGCCGTGCAGAATCGCCGCGGGTCCAGCTCGCGGAGCAACGCCGTGTTGAGT
Source organism: Mycobacterium sp. 20KCMC460 (assembly GCF_022179425.1). Lineage (NCBI taxonomy): Bacteria > Bacillati > Actinomycetota > Actinomycetes > Mycobacteriales > Mycobacteriaceae > Mycobacterium > Mycobacterium sp. 20KCMC460. Next base: position 5,859,952 of record NZ_AP025524.1, on the reverse strand, counting down.
TCGGCCAGCACGTCGGTGGGATCGGCGAAGTGCAGCGCAGTGGCGCGCAGCGTGTAGCGGATCAGCGACGTCGCCACGGCGGCTTCCGCGCCATGGCCCTCGACGTCGCCGATGAAGAACGCCCACCGGTTGTCACCGAGGGCGAAGACGTCGTAGAAGTCGCCGCCGACCTGCCGTGGCGATGCCGGATAGTAGTGCGCGGCCAGCTCGAGCCCGTCGATCTCCGGCAGTGAAGGTGGCAGCAGGGTCCGTTGCAGGACGTTCGCATACTGCGTGATCAGATCCCGTTCGTGCTCCGCGACGTCGCGGGTGTGCTGTGCGATGTCCCGAGTGCGGATCGCGTCGTCGCGGTCCAGCTGGGCATCGTCGCGTGCGCGACGGGCATCGTCGCGGTCCAGCTGTGCTGCGTCGCGGTCGTGCCGGGCGTCGTCGCGCGCGAATTCGGCCGCGTCCCGTTGCCGCCGCTCGGTGCGCAGGTCGTCCAGCGACGACAGCCGGCTATCCAGCTGAGCCATCACCAGGGCGGCGAGATCGCCGAGCAGACCCAGTTGTTCTTCGCTGGCGGCACCGGCCTCGGTGTCGAACACCGCCACGGCGCCGAGTCGATGGTTGTCGGCGGTCGTGATCGGTGCCTGCGCATAGAAGCGGATCCGGCGTTCTTGGACGAACACATTGCCGGCGGTACGCGGATCGGTGAGGGCGTCCTCGACCGAGGCCGCCTGACCGGCCACGCCAATGCTTGCTGCCAAGCCTTCGGCGCCGGCGGCCGGTGGGGCGCCTGCCAATCCGTGGGTGGCCAGAAAACAGCTGCGGTCTCCACCGACGACCGACACCAGCGCCATTGGCACACCGAAGAGTCGCGCCGCCAGCGCGGCGATTCGCCCGAGCACCGGGTCGGGCGATGTTTCGTGCAAGCGGTACCGCTCGAATGCCTGCACGCGGGCCGTCTCGGCGGCGGTCACGGCAAAACTATTTCTGGAAATGATGGCTCACTCCGCGCCGGAATCTGACAGAAAAAACCAACAGCCCGATGCGCCCGACTATAGTCCGAACGCCGCTTGTCAGGCCGTGGAACGAACTCCCAGCAGGGTTGCGGGCCTGCTCGGCGTCGAGCCGGCCGCCCAGATCGCCGGGGCTGTCCTGCAGCCGGCGCCGGACCGGATTCGCTGACGCCCGGTCGTGGCGTTCCGCGTCCGCGGCGCTCGCGACGGGACAATGACGTCCATGCGTCGTGCGTTGTCGGTCTTGCTGATCGCCTGGATGGTGGGTGCGGTCGCTGCGTGCGGTGCGCGTTGGCAGGTGGCCGGGCCGTCGGTCCGGCCGGTGGGTACCACGGTGGCGCTCAGTCCCAGCGTCCCCCCGGTGAGTGCCGACGCCGCCGCGGCGGGTTTCGTCGACGTGCGCAGCGTGGTTCCCGATGCCGTGATCGATCTGCGCTACGCCACAACCGACAATTTCACCCACACTCAGCTCTACCCCGCCGACGCGCGTTGTTTGGTGCACCAGTCGATGGCGCACGGACTGGAGTCCGCCGCCGCGGCGCTGCGACCGCAAGGGCAGTTCCTGGTCTTCTGGGACTGCTATCGGCCGCACGAGGTCCAGGTGAAGATGTATCAGGTGGTGCCGAATCCGGCCTGGGTGGCGCGCCCGGGCCCGTACGCGACCAGCCACGAGGCCGGGCGTTCGGTGGATGTGACCTTCACCAGCTCGCAGCAACCGTGTCCTACCGAACGCCGGGCGGGGTATTTCTGCCTGGCCGATATGGGCACGGATTTCGACGACTTCACCGACCGTGCAAAGGCTTTCGCCACCCAGGATGTCAGTGCCGCCGCCTACGCGAATCGGGCTCGGCTGCGTGAGGCGATGCAGTACGGCGGGCTGTCGGTGTACGCGGGGGAGTGGTGGCACTTCGACGGTCGCGGCGCCGGGGTGCAGCGCCCCATCCTGAACGTCCCGGTCGACTAAGCGTCTCATGATTCGAGACGAATAACCCAAAATGTGAGATAAGCGTTAGCCTGGGCGCATGACGGAGCAACCTCGGGCCACCTACACCCACGGTCATCATGAGTCCGTGTTGCGCAGCCACCGGCGGCGCACCGCCGAGGACTCCGCGGGGTACCTGTTGCCGCAGCTGCGGCCTGGCATCTCCCTGCTCGACATCGGTTGCGGCCCCGGCACCATCACCGCGGACTTCGCCGCCCGCATCGCGCCCGGCCTGGTGACGGCCGTCGAGCAGACCGACGATGCGCTCAGTCTTGCCCACGCCGAGGTGCGGTCGCGAGGTCTGACCAACGTCACGTTCCTGACCTCGGACGTGCATGCGCTCGACCTGCCCGACGGCGCCTTCGACGTCGTGCACGCCCATCAGGTGCTGCAGCATGTGGCCGACCCGGTGCAGGCGCTGCGCGAGATGAAGCGGGTGTGCGCACCGGGCGGAATCGTCGCCGCCAGGGACGCCGACTATGCCGGGTTCATCTGGTATCCGCGGCTTGCGCCACTGGATCGCTGGCGCGACCTTTACGAACAAGCCGGGCGGCACAACGGCGGCGAACCGGATGCCGGGCGGCACCTGCTGTCGTGGGCCCGTCGAGCCGGCTTCACCGACATCACCGCCGGTGCCAGCATGTGGTGTTACGCAACCGAGGACACCCGACAGTGGTGGGGCGGCATGTGGGCCGACCGGATCCTGCATTCGGATCTGGGAGGCCAACTGGCGGATTCCGGCCTGGCCACCGGCGCCGAGCTCGAGGAGATCTCGGCGGCATGGCGAGCGTGGGCCGCCGACCCGGACGGTTGGCTGGCCATCCCGCACGGCGAAATCCTCTGCCGCGCATGACGATACGTGATTACGTCAGGCGGAAACGATGGCGTTGCGGGTGAACTCGGCGGCTTGGTTGGCCATGCCGTTGTCGCGGTAAGTGCTGTGCGCGGCGCGGTCCCGGCCGCCCGGGGAGCACACCGGATCTCCGTCGGCGCACAGTTGCAGGGTCTTGGCGGCGTAGAGCGGACCGATGTTGATCGGCGGTGCGCTGTGATCGACGAAGTGCAGGAACGCGTCTGAGGGAGCCGCGAACAGCACCACCGCGGCCACGTTGGAGGCGACCGCGGGCGGCATCGGCCCGGTTATCCCGTCGGGCAGCGAAATACCGTCCGGAACGGAGTCGGCCGTCGTGTAGGCGGCGACGGCCGCACCTTGGGAATAGCCACCCAGCACAATCTTGGTCCTCGGGCAATTCGCCGCCGTGGCCTCAACCTTGGTGCTGGCATCGGCGACTCCGTCGACCGCCCTGCCGAAGTCCAGCGATGCCGGATAGTCGACGGGTTCGACTGCGACGTTCTTGCCTCCCAGTCGGGCGCTGAGGGCATCGACGAACGCCTGTCCGGTGGCCCCGATGCCGGGCGCCTCGAACGTCCCGCGCGCGAATACCACTTTGACATCCGGGCACCCGGGATCGGCGTTGGCCCGCGCGACGTCGCCCGGCACCGGCGTCAGCAGGGCCGCGACGGAAACGGAAGCCGCCGCCAGCCAACGAGCCGTCCGCTGAACCGACGGGGCGGGAGAACCGGTGCGGCGCACGCTAACTCTTTTCGTTTGAGAGGGTATGCAGGGAATTCGCCGAGTACGAACTCGTGGCGCCGCGATTTGTTCCGGGCCCACGCTGTGCAAGGCAACTCGGTGAGCTTAAAACACGGGTCGGGCCGGTGCAGCGCCGACGACCCCGGCCGAGCAGGCCGGCAATACGGGGCGCACGCAGTCATTTCGGCGGGTGACCGGTGGTGTTCAGATTGGGCCTCGACGCCCGTCGGCACGAGTAGGTGTGGCCATGTTCACAAGTCTTGTGGGCGATTTTCCCGCTTTGCCAGGTCGACTCTGGCGGCCAGGGCGTCCAGCGCGGCAGGGTCCAGTCGCGCCAAGAGGGCGTCCAGGTCGACTCGGGCGACGATGGCGTCCATATCCAGGCGGGCCAGCATCGCGTCGACGTCGAGCCGATCCACGATGGCCTGCATGTCGAGGCGGGCCAGCATGGCGTCGACGTCGAGCCGCTGCACGATGGTGTTGATGTCCAGCCGGGCAAGGAATGCGTCGAGGTCGATGCGCGCGACAATGCCGTTGATGTCCAACCGGGCGATGATCGCGTCCATGTTGATCCGCCGCACGAGTCTCTCCAGGCTCTTGCCGTCCCGCACGACGGTGTCGACGAGCCCGTGCAGGGCCCGTTCGGCTTCCCGTCGCTGCCGGCGCAACAGGTTCCCGACGATTGGCAGGCTCCCGTTGCGCACGCGATCGGACTCGTCAGCCACGAGGGGCAATTGTGTCAAAACCGGCGCCGGGTCGAAACCGGCGCCACGCGTCGATCCTGCGTCCAGGGCGCAAAAGTACGAGACCACCGCGCCCCCAGCGCAGAATCAACGCCGCAAAGGGTTCCCAAACCCGTCGCGGCGGGGCATTTCGCCAGGTCAACCTACTGGTATTGGCATTCTCTTTTTTTGCAAGTACGTTATTCACCGATGAATAACGCAGCCCAGACCCCATCGGGCATACCGCTCGCGCCGGTGTACGGCCCGGGGGACCGACACACCGAGCCGCCGCCGCCCGGCGAGTTCCCCTTCACCCGGGGCAATTTCGCGTCCGGATACCGGGGCAAGCTGTGGACCTTCCGGCAGTACTCCGGCTTCGGCACCGCCGAGGAGTCCAACCGGCGCTATCGCTATCTGCTCGACCAGGGCGGTACCGGCCTGTCGGTCGCGCTCGACTTGCCCACCCAATGCGGTTACGACTCCGACGATCCGGACTTCGGCGAGGAGGTCGGCCGGGTGGGTGTCGCGGTGGACACCCTGGCCGACTTCGAGATCCTGTTCGACGGCATCCCGTTGGACAAGCTGAGCACCAGCATGACGATCAACGGCACCGCGGCGATCCTGCTGGCGTTCTACGTCGCCGCTGCCGAGAAGAAGGGGATACCGCGCGCCAAGCTCACCGGGACCATCCAGAACGACATCCTCAAGGAATACGCCTCCCGCGGCACCTGGATCTGGCCGCCGGAACCGTCGCTGCGGCTGATCGCCGACACCATCGAGTTCTGCGCCGCCGAGGTGCCCCGGTTCAACGCCATCTCGGTGGCCGGCGCGCATTTCCGCGACGCCGGGGCCACCGCGGTGCAGGAGATGGCCTTCACGCTGGCCGACGGTGTCACCTACTGCGACACCGTGGTGGAACGCGGCCGGATGAGCATCGACGAGTTCGCACCGCAGATCTCGTTCTTCTTCTACACCCACGGCGACTTCTTCGAGGAGATCGCCAAATACCGTGCGGGACGGCGGCGTTGGGCCACGATCGTGCGGGAACGCTACGGGTCCAGCAAGGACAAGGCGTCGATGTTCCGGTTCGGCTGCGTGTGTGGCGGGGCGTCGCTGTACGGACCGCAGGCGCAGAACAACGTGGTGCGGGTGGCCTACGAGGCGATGGCGGCGGTGCTGGGCGGCGTGCAATCGATGTTCACCGCCGCTTGGGACGAGCCGTTCGCGCTGCCCTCCGAGGAGTCCACCACCCTGGCGCTGCGCACCCAGCAGGTGCTGGCGTATGAGACCGGGGTGACCCAGGTCGCCGACCCGCTGGGCGGCTCGTACTTCGTCGAGGCGCTCACCGACGCCACCGAGGCCCGCATCATCGAGATCATGGCCGACCTCGAGGCTCACGGCGGCATGGTCAGCGCGATCGAAGACGGCTATCTGCAGGGCCTGATCGCCGACGAGGCCTACCGCATGCACCAGGACATCGAGAGCGGCGCCAAGCCGGTGGTCGGGGTCAACCGGTTCGTCTCCGAGGAACCCGAACCCGACATCGCCACCTACGAACTCGACGCCGAGGGCCGCGATCTGCAGCTCAAGCGCCTGGCCAAGGTGAAGGCCGAAAGGGACAGCGGCGCAGTGCAATCCAGCCTGGCCGCGCTGGCCCGCAGCGCCGAGGGAGACGACAACCTGATGCACAAGTTGATCGACTGCGCCAACGCGTACTGCACGGTGGGCGAAATGGTCTCCACGCTCAAGGCGGTCTGGGGCGAATTCCAGCAGCCGGTGGTGTTCTGATGACCGCCCGCATCCTGGTGGCCAAGCCCGGTCTGGACGGACATGACCGCGGCGCCAAGATCGTCGCCCGCACCCTGCGCGACGCCGGCTTCGAGGTCATCTACACCGGCATCCGGCAGCGCATCGAGGACATCGCGTCGATCGCGGTCCAGGAGGACGTGGCCGTGGTCGGCCTGAGCATCCTGTCCGGTGCCCACCTGACCCTGACCGCGCGCACCATCGAGGCGCTGCGCGCCGCCGACGCCGGCGACATCGCCGTGGTGGTGGGTGGCACCATTCCGCACGCCGACGTCCCCAAGCTGCTGGAAGCCGGTGCGGCAGCGGTGTTTCCGACCGGCACGCCGCTGGATGCACTGGTGCGCGAGATCCGCCAACTGACCGGCACGGCCGAACCGGCACAGGAGGAACCGTGCGTATCGGAGTGATGATCGGCGCCGAGCGCGGCGACATGGCCCGCAAGGTGGCCAAGCTGGTCTCCGATATCGAGTGGGCCGAATCGGCGGGCCTGGACACGGCGTGGATGCCGCAGGTGCCCAACGACTTCGACTGCCTGACCATGGTGACTTTGATGGCCGCGCACAGCTCGCGCATCGAGCTGGGCACCGCAGTGGTTCCACTGCAGGTCCAACACCCGATTGCCCTTGCCCGCCAGGCACTTTCGACGCACGCGGTGGCCGACGGCCGGTTGGCGCTCGGTGTCGGGCCGTCGCACCACTGGATCATCCGGGACATGCTCGGCCTGCCGTACCAGAAGCCGGCCGCGTACACCCGCGACTATCTGCAGGTGCTCAATGCCGCTATCGCCGGGCCGGGACCCGTTGACGTCGAGAATGATTCGTTCACCGTGCACAACCCGCTGGCGATCGGAGCCGACACGCCGATGCCGGTGCTGGTCGCCGCATTGGGTCCGGTGATGCTGCAGCTGGCCGGCGAACTGGCCGACGGCACCGTGTTGTGGATGGCCGACGAACGCGCCATCGGCGAGCACATCGCGCCGAAGATCACCAAGGCCGCCGCGGACGCCGGCCGCCCGGCGCCGCGCATCGTCGCGGGTATCCCGGTATGCCTCTGTGCGCCTTCGCAAGTCGACGAGGCCAAAGAGCGGGCCAACCGTATCCTGGGCGAGGCCGAGGTGTCGCCCAACTATCAGCGGTTGCTCGAGCGTGGCGACGCCCGCGACGTCGGCGACCTGTGCGCGGCCGGTGACCCGGAACAGATCCTGGCGCGGATGCGACGTTTCGCCGACGCCGGTGTGACAGATCTGTCGGTGCGGTTGTTGCCGATCGGCGAGAACCGCGACGAACTCGTCGCGTCCAAGCGCCGGACCCGGGAGATGATCGCCGAACTCGCCAGGGAGCTGCGGTGACCGGAGCCGGGCCGCTGTCGGGGATACGCATCCTCGAGGTCGGCACCATGCTGGCGGGCCCGTACGCGACTATGCTGCTGGCCGACCTCGGTGCCGAGGTCACCAAGATCGAGCCGCCCGGCGGTGAGATATCCCGCAGCGTTGGCGCCACCTACTTCGCCAGCCTCAACCGCAACAAGTCCAGTATCGTACTGGACTTGAATTCCGATGCGGGACAACGGCGATTGGGCGAACTGGTGGCCGACTCGCACGCGCTGCTGGTCAATTTGAAGCCGTCGGCCATCCGCCGGCTGAGGTTGACCTACGACGAGTTGAAGCGGCACAACGAGCAGATCGTCTGCGTGGCGATCACCGGCTTCGGTCTGTACGGTGGCGACGACCCGGCGTTCGACTACGTGGTGCAGGCCGGCGTCGGCACCGCCGCCTTGACGGGTGACCCGGACGGTCCGCCCACCCTGCCCGGTTATTCATCGGCCGACAACTCCACCGGAATGACCGCGGCACTGGGGCTGTTGGCCAAGATCATCTCCGGCACCGGCGGCCAGGTCGATGTGTCGCTGCGCGACGTGATGCTGTCGCAGCTGAACTACCATGCCTCGGCCTATCTCAACAGCGGCATCGAACCGCAGCGCCGCCCGTACGGTGCTCACTCGTATTACGTTCCCGCGCAACTATTTCCGACCTCCGATGGCTATCTGGCGCTGTTCATCACGCACGACGGATTCTGGAAATCCTTCGCCGCCGAAGCCGGCATCGGAGGTTTCGAGACGATGGCCGAGCGGGTCGCCCGCCGCGACGAAGTACTCGCCGTCGTCACCGCGATGCTGGCCACCGACAGTGCCGTCGGGTGGGAACGACGACTGCGTCCGCTCGGTGTTCCGGCGGCCGCCGTGCGGACCCTGCCCGAGGCGCTGGAAGCCACTCCGGAAGTGGTGGTGCGAGCGGGCGAATTCCGGTTGGTCGGCAGCCCCATTCACGTCTCAGGGTACGAACCCGAGTACCGGCCGCCGCCGGAGTTGCCGCAAAGCTAAAGCGTCTCGAGCTGCTTTTCCCGGTAGCGCCGTGCCCACTCGGCCCGCGACCGGATCGACACGTCCACGTCGGTTGCCTTGGCGCGCAGCGCCTGAACCGTCGCCTGCTCGCGCGGGGTTCGGGCGAACGGGTCCCAGCCGAAGAACCGGCAGGCGTTGGCCCAGGTGATCTTGTTGATGTCGGCGTCGTCGGCACCGGCCGCGTTCAGCTCGGCCAGCACCTGCTCCGGGGCGTCCGGCCAGAAGCAGTCCGAGTGGGGATAGTCGCACTCCCAGGCGATGATGTCGATGCCGATCTCGTGGCGCAGCTTCAGCGACGTCTTGTCGGTGACGTAGCAGGCCAGCGAGTGCTCCCGGAAGACGTCGCTGGGCAGCTTGTCCCCGAAGTCGCGGCGCAACCATTTCTGGTTGGTGTAATGGCGGTCGCTGCGGTCCAGGTAGAACGGGATCCAGCCGATACCGCCTTCGGAGAAGGCGAATTTCAGGTCCGGATAGTTGCGCATGGCGGGGCCCCACAACAGGTCCTGGGCGCACATCGCCGAGACCTGGGTGGCCAGGATGATCAGGTTGTCGATCGGCGCGTTGGGCGCCATGCTGATCGCGCCGAACCCGGTGCCGATGTGCAGGCACATCACCACGTTCTGCTCGGACAGGGTGCGGAACACGGGTCCCCAGTAGTCCTCGTCGTGATAGCTCGGAAGTCCTTCCAGATGCGGCAATTCCGGCATGGTGACCGCTCGGCAGCCCTTGGCGGCCACCCGGCGGATCTCGGCGCACATCCCCTCGGGCGTCCAGGTGGGCAGGATCGCGATCGGGATGAACCGGTCGGGATAGGACCCGGCCCACTCGTCGATGTGCCAGTCGTTGTAGGCCGACACCATCACCAGGGTGACGTCCTCGCGCGTCATGTTGAGGTGCCGGGCCGAGAATCCGGTGAAGGTCGGGAAGCACATCGACGCGAGGATTCCGTTGCGGTTCATGTCCCGGACGCGTTCGTGGACGTCGTAGACACCGGGGCGCATCTCGGCGAAACCGGCTGGGTCGCGGCCCCATTCCTCGGCCGGCCAGGACACCACCGCGTTCAGTCCGCTCACCCCTTGCGGCCTGCCCTGGTACATCCACTGGTCCACACCCTTGTCGTCGGTGACGACGATCGGGGCTTCGTCTCGATATTTGGCGGGCACGTGCCGCCGGAACATGTCCGGCGGTTCGACCACGTGGTCGTCGATGCTCACCAGAATCAGGTCGTCATCCTTCATCGAGCAGTCCTTTCCGCGCAGCGGCCCGAGCTGACCCGGTCAGCCGTGGTGCTCCGTGATGGTCTCCAGCAGCCGCGGAATCGGCGGCGGATCGAGTTGCAGCGCACTGGACATGGTCAGCTTTGCGCCGCTCATACCGCGCAGCACGGCCTCGAGGTCGTCGCCCTCGATCTCGTAGAGGGCGATGTAAGGACCTTCGCCGTTGACCGGCCGCAACCGGCGTGCCGAGACGATGCCGTCGAGTGCGACGAGTTCGCCCAGGTGGACCTCGTCGTACCAGGTGTTGTATTCCTGCTCGCGGTCCGGCGAACTGGGGTACGTCTCGACGTAGATGATGCCTTTTGCCATCGTCGCCTCCTGGTTACTCGTACAGCACGGTGATCGGTGCCGCGTCCGGTACGGCCTGGCAGGTCAGAATGTAACCGTCCTCGACCTCGTCGTCGTCGAGGGCGTCGTTGGTCCGCATCGTCGCGGTGCCTTCGGTCAGCCTGGCCATGCAGGTGCCGCAGTTGCCGGCCTCGCAGTTGAACGGTGGTTCCAGCCCGGCGCGGCGCGCGCTCTCCAGCAGTGTTTCGCCGGGAACCAGCGGCACCGTGACTTTCTTACGGTCGAGATGAATCGTTACCGTGCCCAGCTCCGTCATGACCGCCTATCTACCACCGGGTCGCCACCATTGCTGCGTACTTTGCGTTCTTCAGTATAGAGAATACTATTCTCACCTAGCGATAGTATCTTCTCTCAGGCAGCTAGGAGGGCGGGACGTGACCGAGCCGGCCGCGCTCGTGTTCGAGGAGCAGCAATTCAGCCTGCCTGAACTCGACGCGCTGACCGGTGGGCTGGCCGCCGCTTTACGCAAACGGGGGGTAGGTCCAGGCCACCGGGTGGCGGTCATGTCGTCCAACCGGCCCGAGTTCGTCGCCGCCGTGCTGGCGATCTGGCGCCTCGGTGCGGCGGCGGTACTGGTCAGCCCGGCCTGGAAGCGCACTGAGGTCGAGCACGCCGTCGCGCTCACCGGACCCACCGACGCCGTGGGGGACCACCCGGTCCTGGCCGGACTGATGCCGATGCTGCACCTGGACGAACCGATCGACCCCGGTGACACCGCCGGCGCCGTGCCGCCCGGCGGCGACGCGGTGCTGGTGTTCAGCTCCGGCACCACCGGCTTGCCGAAGGCCGTGCGGCACACGCACGCGTCGCTGGATGCGGCCGTGCGGCACTGGCGCGACGCGCTCGGGTTGAGCTACCGAGACCGCATCCAGGTCGCCACCCCGCCGTCGCACATCCTCGGTCTGCTGAACATCCTGACCGCGTTGCGCACCGGCATCTGGGTGCGGTTGCACCGCCGCTTCGATGTCGACCGGATGCTGCGGCACATCGAAACAGACCGCATCACAGTCGAAATGGCCGTGGCGCCGATCGCGCTGGCCATCGCCTCGCACCCCGGCCTGGAGTCCTACGACCTCTCGTCGTTGCGGTATTTCATGTGGGGTGCGACGCCGGTGACCGCCACCGTCGCCGAGACGGTCACCCGGCGCACCGGCGTTCGGTGGGTTCCGGCGTACGGCACCACCGAGTTGCCGGTGATCGCGTGCAACCCGATCGAGGCGCCCCGGCTGGACTCGGTCGGCCGCGCGGTGTCCGGGGTGCAGGTGCGGGTGGTGTCGCTGCAGACGGGTGAGCCGGTCGGGCCCGGCGAGGTCGGCGAGATCCAGGCGCGGTCGGACTCCCTGATGGCCGGCTACCTGCCGGTCGAGGCGACCGCCGAGGTGTTGCACGACGGTTGGTACCGAACCGGGGACGTCGGCCACCTCGACGGCGACGGTTGGTTGCGCATCACCGACCGCCTCAAGGAGATGGTCAAGGTGCGCGGCTTCCAGGTCGCGCCCGCCGAGATCGAGACGGTGCTGCACGGCCATCCGGCGGTGCGGGACTGCGCTGTTTTCGGCGTTCCCGACGGTGTCAACGGCGAGGCGGTGGTGGCCGCCATCGCCAGGCAGGGCACGCAAGCCGCGTTCGACGACACCGAACTCGCCGCGGAACTCAGTGCGCGGGTGGACGCGAAGCTGGCGTCCTACAAAAGGCTGAGCCGGGTGGTGTTCGTGCCCGATATTCCCCGCCTGCCCTCGGGCAAGGTGTTACGCAGAGTGCTCAAGGAGAGCTATGGATGTACGTCTGACGGCTGAACAGCAGCAATTGCGCGACGCCGCCGCGAAGCTGGCCGACGACCTCGGGCCGGGCGCGGTGGGAGACCTGGCCGACCAGAGCCGAATCGCCCGGCTGGACAAGCAGATCGAGTTGACCGGATGGCGGTCGCTGCGCTCGGATGACGCCTCGGGCGTCGAAGTTGCCATCGTCGCAGAGGAATTCGGACGCCGGCTCGTCGACGCCCCGTTCCTGGGCCCGGTGCTGGCCGACGACCTGACCCGCCATCTCGACTCGGGCGCCGGCCAGGCCACCGTGGCCGTCGACGATCGCGCCATCGACGCCCGCGGTTACCAACGCGCCGTTACGCTTTCGGGCACCACGGTCCTGGCCTGCGACCTCGGTGCGGACGCCGACGGCGCCGACCTGACCCGGTCCTGCGTCGGGCTCACCGGGTCGCCGACGCCGCTGGGCGAGGTGTCCGCCGAAGCCGCCGAGCGGTGGCGAGCGCTGGCGCTGGTCGCCACGGCCGCCGACCTGGTCGGTGCCGCGCGCGGAGCACACGCCGTCGCCTGCGACTACGCGAAGATCCGCGAGCAGTACGGCAAACCGATCGGGTCGTATCAGGCGATCGCCCACCTGCTGGCCGAATCCCTGGCGCTCATCGAGGGTTCGGTGAGCGTGCTGCGCCACGCCGCGTGGGCCGTCGACGAACTGGAACCAACCGAGGCCGTCCAGGCCGCGCGGGTGGCCAAGGTCTACTGTGCCCGCGCCGCCAGAACCGTGTGCGAGACCGCCATCCAAGTGCACGGCGGGATCGGCAACACCTGGGAATGCCTGGTGCACGTGTACCTGCGCCGGGCCCTGACGTCGACCGAGCTGTGGCCGGTCACTTTGAGGGAGGTCGGCCGTGGACTTTCGTGACTCACCGCAGGAGGCGGAGTTCCGGGAACGGCTGCGGTCGTGGCTTGCCTTGCACGCCAAGGAGTTCGGCGGCTCCGGTGACGAGTACTGGGCGCGCCAGGCGGACTGGCATCGGGCCCTCTACCAGGAGGGGTTCTTCGGTTTGTCGTGGCCGCGGGAGTACGGCGGTTGGGAGCTGCCGCCGGTCTACGACGTCATCGTCGACGAGGAGATCGCGCGCGCCGGTGCCCCGCCGCGGCCCAGCGTCGGCTACCTGGTGATCGGCATCGGCCGGCACGGCAGCGACGAACTGCGGCAACGGTTCCTGCCGGGCATCATCAACGGCACCGAACGCTGGTGTCAGGGCTTCAGCGAGCCGGGCGCGGGATCGGACCTGGCGTCGCTGACCACCACCGCCACCCTCAGGCCGGACGGCGACGAGTACGTGATCCACGGCCACAAGATCTGGACCAGCTACTCCGACGTCGCCGACTGGTGCCTGCTGCTGGCGCGCACCGACCCGGTCGCCAAGCGGCACCGCGGCATCTCCGCGTTCGTCATCTCGATGAAACAGGATGGGGTGCAACAACGGCCGTTGCAGATGATCAACGGCGTCACCAACGAATTCGGGCAGGTGAGTTTCGACGGCGCCCGGGTGCCCGCGGATCGGATGGTGGGCGCCCCCGGCGACGGCTGGGCGGTCGCGATGACCGTCGTCGGGCACGAGCGTGAACCGTCCACGCTGGGCTACGCCGCGCGATACAACAAACTGGTGGCGCAGCTGGTGGACCGTAGCCAAGGGGAAGTGGACGACGATGTGGCGTGGGCGGCGGTGCAGGCGCAGATGCTGACCCACCACGTGCGCCGGCGGCTGTCCGAACAACTCGACGGTGTGTCGCACGGCCCGGAAGGTTCGCTGGACAAGTTGTTGATGACCTGGGTGGAACAGTCCGTCGGGCACGCCGCGCTGGCCGTCGGCGGCACCCGCGACCCGGACCTGCTCAGCGCCTACCTCTACAGCCGCGCGCAAAGCGTCATGGGCGGCACGTCACAGATACAGAAGAACATCATCGCCTCACGAATCCTGGGATTGGGAGTCTGAAATGTACGACATGCCAAGCGAAATCGACGTCCGCGCCGACGGGCCGCTGCGGATCATCACGCTCAACCGGCCCGACGACCTCAACGCGGTCAACGACAACCTGCACGTCGGCCTGGCGCGGCTGTGGCAGCGGCTCACCGACGATGCGTCGGCGCGCGCGGCGGTGTTGACCGGCGCCGGGAAGGCATTCTCCGCCGGCGGTGACTTCGCGTACCTGGCCGAACTCGCCGAGGACGCCGACCTGCGCGCCAAGACCATCCGGGACGGCCGCGAAATCGTGCTGGGCATGGCCCGCTGCCGAATCCCGGTGGTGGCGGCGGTCAACGGCCCCGCGGTCGGGTTGGGCTGCAGCCTGGTGGCACTCAGCGACATCGTCTACATCGCGCCGCACGCCTTTCTGGCCGACCCGCACGTGCAGGTGGGACTGGTGGCCGCCGACGGCGGCCCGCTGACCTGGCCGCTGCACATCAGCCTGTTGCTGGCCAAGGAATATGCGTTGACCGGCACCAGGATTCGCGCCGAGCGGGCAGTCGAGCTCGGCCTGGCCAACCATGTCGCCGACGATCCGGTCGCCGAGGCGGTGGCCTGCGCAGAGCGCATCCTGAAGTTGCCGCAGCAGGCGGTGGAAAGCACCAAGCGGGTGCTCAACATCCATTTGGAGCGCGCGGTGCTCGCCAGCATCGACTACGCGCTATCTGCGGAGCATCAGTCCTTCGTCACCGAAGACTTCCGCTCGATCGTCACCAAACTCAACGCGACTAAAAACTAGCGCGCCACCACACGACGATGGGGCCGCCCACACCGGGACGGCCCCACCGCACGCGCGAGTTACTTAGCCGACTTGGTCTTCTGCCGGGCCTCGGCCGCGCTCGCGGCCGCCCGCGCCGACTCGGCTTGGGCTTCCTTCTTCGCGACGTCGCGCTGGGCCTGCGCCTTGTCCTGCTGCGCCCGGCCTTCGTTGCGAAGGTTCTCGTTGTTGATCACGATGCCGGCGATTTCCTTGGACTTGCCGATAACGTCTTCGACGATGCCCTTGACGGCCGCCACCGGGCCACTGTCGCGGTTACTCACTGCTGCGCTCCCTTCGCTTGACTGGTTTGATTCCGTGGAATCACGTCTAGCCGGCGCATACCCCGCGCGGGGTCGAGCGACCACCTGATTATGGGATCAATCACTCCAGCCGGCCCAGGGGCTCAGCCCAGTGTCACCAGGTCTTCGACGGAGTCCCGGGGCAGGTCGTCGCTGGTTACCGCGGTGACCACCATGTCGCTCAGCTCGATTGCACCCCGGTGGTTGTCCAGAAAGGCGGTGTCGGCGGCGTCGCGGCCGGTGGCGATGCGCAGCATGGCCTGCCGCGGGGCCAGGCAGGTCGCGTCGACAACGCGCCACTGTCCGTCGATCAACGCCTCGGCCACGGCGTGGAAGTCCATCGGGTCACATCCCGGTGCGTACACCGACACGAGTCGGGCGGGGATGTTGACCGCCCGCAGCAACGCGATCACCAGGTGGGCGTAGTCGCGGCACACCCCGGCGCCGGCGAGCAGCGTGTCCGTCGCGCCGTCGATCGGATCACTGGAACCTGGAACATATTTCAGCCGGGTGCCCACCCACGACGACACCTTCTCCAGCACGGTCACCGAGTCGGTGAACTGGCCGAACTCGGTGCCCGCGAAACCGAAGAACTTGTCGGCTTCGGCGTACCGGCTGGGCCGCAGGTAGGTCGAGGCGTCGATCTCGTTGATCGGAGGTGGCTCGGCCCGGCCGGTGACGGTCGCCTCGTAGTCGATCCGGACATCCCCGACACCGAATTCGCCGGTGTGGATCCGGGAGCCGTGGTCGCCGGCGACCTCCCGAACTGTCACCGGGGTGCCGTCCAGGGTCACCTTCAGCGATTCGTTCACCTGCAAGCCGGGCAGGGCTGCCACCGCGATCTGGAACTCCAGCGTCGTCGGCTCGGTCACGCGAACTTGCAGGCTGGCCCCGACCTCACGCTTGGTCACTGTTTTTCCCCGATCCCGATGTCTATTTCGATCCCGTCGCAACTTCATCCTCTGAAGCCAATCACGCCGGGCCTATACCCGCATCCGCAGTTTCGAACCCCCCTTGCCGCCGCCGAGTGCATCAATCGTGCCGACGCAGGAAATCGCGCATCAGTGCGTCGAAGCGTTCGGGCTCTTCGATGAACGGCAGGTGGGCGCTGTGCTCGAAAAACTCGAAGCTCGAACCCTGGATGCGGCGGTGCATCTCGCGCATGTGCTCGGGTGGAAACTCGTCGTAGCGCGCGGCGAGCAGCAGCGTCGGCGTGGTGATCCCGCCGAGCCGATCGACCACATCCCAGTCCCGCATCGTCCCGACGATACGAAAGACGCTGGGCCCGAACATCGTCTCGAAGATCTCGGTGCCCATGTCCGCGAAGGCGTCGTAGAGGTCGTCGGGCCAGGGTTGGCGGCGGCACAGGTGTGTCTGGTTCCACGTGGTGACCGCGGCCCGGTACGCGGCGGAGCCGGTGGTGCCGGCGGCCTCGTGCCGGTCGATGGCGTCCCGGGTCGCCCAGTCCAGGTCGGCTTTGAGCCGAATCACGTTGGCGGCGAACACCGGAATGGAGGCTGCGCTATTGGACAGGGTCAGGGTGCGCACGCCGCCGGGCGCATCCAGCAGGTACTGCAGGGCGAGCATGGCCCCCCACGAATTGCCGAAGACGTGGAAGTCGGACAGTCTCAGAGTCGTTATCACCGAGGCCATTTCGGCTACCGAGCGCGGCATGGTCCACAGCGTCCGGTCGGCGGGCCGCTGCGAGTTGCCGCAGCCCAGCTGATCCCAGAAGATGACCTCGCGCTCGTCGGACAGGCGTTCCAGCGCACTCAGGTAATAGTGCGGCAACCCGGGTCCGCCGTGCACCACCAGCAGTGGGCGGGCAGCGCTCGGCTGAGCGGGTCGGACCCGCTTTGCCCACACCAGTCCGCCGGGGACGGAGATCGTCGGCTGCGGCGTCATCACCCGGGCGTCCTTTCGTCGGTGAGCACACAGAGTCCCATGCCGCGATCGGGACGGGCGGGCCGGAGCCCGCTTGCAACTCGTACTCTCAAACTGAGAGAATATAATTCTCACAAACGCGCGGCCGGATCTTCCGCCGCGCGCCACCGAAGTGGAGAACGGTCCGTGCCCGACGCCGTGCGCAACCACCCTACGGACGTCTCTGAGCTGATCATCAAGGCGCGCAACGGATCTCCGCGCGCCGCGGGCCGGCTGCTCAGCCTGGTGGAAAGCGACCGCCGCGACGAGGTGCTGTCCACCCTCGCCGCCCTGGGGGCGCCGGTATCCGACGTACGTGTCATCGGCATCACCGGGCCGCCCGGAGCGGGCAAGTCGACGACGATCGGGGCACTGGTCGGCGCCTACCGGCAGCGCGGGTGCCGGGTGGCGGTGCTGGCTGTGGATCCCTCGTCACCGTTCAGCGGCGGTGCGCTGCTCGGCGATCGCATTCGAATGACCGCGCACATCAACGATTCCGATGTGTTGATCAGATCGGTGGCCAGCCGGGGGCACCTCGGTGGCCTGGCCGCGGCGGTGCCCGCGGCCATCCGGCTGGTCGGGGCCATCGGCTACGACGTGGTGCTCGCCGAGACGGTGGGCGTCGGCCAGTCCGAGATCGAGATCGCCGCCGTCGCCGATCCGACCATCGTCATCCTCAATCCTGGCGCCGGCGACGCGGTGCAGGCGGCCAAGGCGGGTCTCCTGGAGGTCGCCGACATCGTGGTGGTGAACAAGGCGGATCGGGACGGCGCCGAACAAACCGTGCGGGACCTGCGGGCCGAGACCAAGGCCCCGATCGTGAGTCTGGTCGCCGCCCGCGGTGCGGGGCTGGCCGACCTGGTCGAGGCGATCGAGGTGCATCACCGCGCCGACAATCGTGCGCGCCGGCTGGCCCGCGCGCGGGCGCAGATCCTGTCGCTGGCGCAGACCCGGCTGCGGACCCGGCCGGACCTCGAGCTGCTCGCCGAGTCGGTGGTCGACGGCCGCAACGACCCCTACGCGGCGGCTGAGCGACTGCTGTCGGCGCCCCCGGACTAGCATCGCGCCCGAATGCTAGAGGCCGAGCAGCCGATTCCGCTGCTCGACGAACTGCTCGTCGGTGATCAGGCCTTCGTCGCGAAGTCTGGCGAATTCGCGTATCTCGGCCGCGATTCCGGTCACCACGGCGCGCGGTTCCTCGTGATCGGGTGCCTCGTCGGCGCCGGCCTTGGTGTTCTCGGCCGCGGCTTTCCGGCCCCTGGTGGCGGCCTGGGCGACCTGGACGCCCCGGCCGCCTGCGGTGTCGCCGACGACTCGGCCGGCCGCGCTCGCCATGGCCATGTCGCCGGCGGCGTTGTCGACGCTGTTCTGCAGGCTGTTCGACAGGCCGGCCGTCAGCGCCTGTTGGTCGACACCGAAGCTGGCCGGTCGGGCCAGCGCGATCGGCCGCACCGCGGGTGTGGCGGCGGTCCAGGTCGGCGGCACCGACAGCGCGCCGACGGCGTTGGCTTCGCCGAAACCCGCCGAAACCGATTGCGGCACCGGCTCGAACGTTGACCCTTCCGGTAACTCGGGGGCGGTGGCGCCCGCGTCATCCCAGCCGGAGACGATGTCGTCGGTGTGTAAACCGGTCTGCGCGCCGACGAGGTCGATCGGCAGCGAGATCACGCCCAGGGGGGACATCGGCGCATCGATCCCGAACGCGATCAGGTCGGCCCCGATGTCGAGCAGGTCGAGCGGTGACAACGACACGCCGGCGGCGCTCGGCGACGAGGTCAGCAGACTGCCCAGCGCGTCGGGCACGGCGGAGAAGATCTGCGCCAGCTGCGACACCGTGCTCTGCGCGGAGCCGGCGGCGGTGTCGGCGGCTTGGCTGACGGCACCGGACTGGTTGGCCGCTGCGGCCGGACTGGCAACCTGCTGTGGCGCACTGAACGGAGTCAACCGTGTGGCGCTCGCCGACGAACCGGCGTAGCCGTACATCGCGGTGGCGTCCTGCGCCCACATCTCGAGGTACTGGGCCTCGGTGGCAGCGATGGCAGGTGTGTTCTGCCCCAACAGGTTCGTAGCCACCAGCGCGGCCAGCAGGCTGCGGTTGGCCGCCACCACCTCGGGGGGCACCGTGGCGGCGAACGCGGACTCGAAGGCCGCGGCCGCGGCGGTGGCCTGGTCGGCCGTCTCCTCGGCCTGCGCCGCGGCGCCGCTGAGCCAGCTCACATAGGTTGCCGCGGCGCCGGCCATCATCGCCGACGACGGACCCAGCCACGGTCCCGCGGCCAGCCCCGACACCACAGCTTGGTAGGAGCCGGCCGCCGAATGCAGCTCGGATGCCAGACTCTCCCACGCCGCGGCGGCGGCCAGCATCGGTGCCGAACCCGGGCCGGTGTACATTCGGCCGGAATTCACTTCAGGTGGTATAGCAGCGAAATACATTGCAGTGATTCACAATTCAAGTCAGACGGAGCGTTTTTGCCCCGTCCTGGTCGGTCATGGACAACGATGGAAAACGGTGGCGTCCGTGGCTGAACGTGAGTGGCAACCGTGTGCATCCGTCAAAGGCGTTGCTGTCCAGTCAGATGCCGGTCACACCAGCCGGACGGACGTCAGTTGTTCGAGCCGGCACTCACCCCTTGTTCAGCGCCCAGGGACTCGTCGTCAGAAATCGGCTTGGACTGCTGTCCCTTACGCAATGTGGCCAGCAGTTCCCGGTACGGCCCGGCCAGGTACACGGTGTCACCGGCGCAGAGCCGAGCATCGCGGCGCGGATGCAGTTGAATCGGGGTGTCGTCCCGGGTGATGGCGAAGACGCGGGTTTGGGTCGACATCTCGAACATTTGCAGACCGTCGAGTTCGCTGCCCGGCTGGACATGCATCTTTCCGATCAGAAAGGAGCGGTTGCCCACCGAGAAAGTGCCGAGTATCTCCAGGCCCAGTGCGGCGCCGACGAACCACGGCGCGGCGATCTCCACCGTGGAGCGGACGTTGTCGAAGCCGAAGCGCTGCGCCACCGCGGAGCCCAGGTCGTGGTCGAAGACCCGCAAGACCAGCGGTACCTCGTTCCACCGGTTGACCTCCGGGGTCACCTGGGCGCTCAGCATCTCCCGAAGCACCATTCCCGCCTCGATGTTGACCATGTCGTCACGCGTCAGCACCGCCACGGCACGCGCGGTGTCGACCCGGGCGGACTCCAGCGTCTGGCGCAGCGTGGCGTCGCCGTAGATGACCGGGACGTCCAATTCGTTCGCCTCCGCCACGAACGGGTTGCCCTGGTCTCGTTCGATCACCGCGACGTCGTGTCCGGCCTCGGTCAGGTCACGGACGACCTTGATGCCCAGGGCGCTGAGTCCGACGACGATGATGTGGTTGCGCAGGTGGCGTGCCCGTGGTCGTCCGGACGACCAGACGAAGCGACGGGACAACAGCACGTCGGCGACGAAGGCGACCAGCAGGGCGGTGGTGGTGACCCCGCCCAGCATCAACACGGCCGCATACACGCGCAGCCAAGTGGGTTGCTCGGCGAAGCTGAAGTCGCCGTAACCGGTCGTCGTGATGGTCTCGATGGTGAAGTAGAACGCGTCGACCCATGACATACCGGGGTGCGTGTAGGAGAAGTGCAGCAGCATGGTCGAGCCGAGAATCAGCACGAACAGCGCGATTATCACCGGGTAGAAAGCCGGGTTGACCTCGGCGGGCAGGATGCGAGCGGCGTCGAGCATCCGGCGCAATCGAGAATGGTGCGAAAGCGTCCGCGTCTGCTGCGGAACCTGAACACCGAAAGTGGTTAATTCGTCCTGTGTTCCGATCAACGCCGTCCAGTCGCCCGCGCAGACTTCTTCATCGCGGCCTGGGCACACCACGACCTGACCGGGCGCAGATGCGTTCTGGCCGTGCATGATCGCCACTGGGGCGAGGTCTCCGTAGATTTCGCGCAGCGTTCCCCCGCGCGGCGCCTCGGTGCCGAAAACCGCGAATTGGATGCCGGCCGCCTCGAAGGGGTGCGTGGTGCGCGACAGACATGCCTCGACGACCGCCGGTGCGGCGAGTTCGGCGACACCGAAGATTGCGCTGGGTCCCTCGTCATCGGCCACCGCTTCGCGCAGCACTTCGTTCGACAGCCGTGACACCACCCGGATTTCCGGGTTGGCTTTTCTTGCCAGCAAGGCGATCTCGAGGTTGGTCGCATCGTCGTCCCCGGCGCAGATGACGGCTACCGCCTCGGCAACTCCGGCCCGAGCCAGCTCCGCCTTGACTCTGGTGCCGGCCAGTTCTGGACCGATGAGCTTGACGACGCTGGCACCCGCTCGCTTCAATTCGTCGATGATCGTCGTGGCGAGCGCGTCGTCACCGCTGACGATTACACGCTGCTGCATCTGATTCGACTCCTCGCGGTGCTGACCTGCGCTGGCTACGACCAGATTGCGGCGTGATCGACGCGAATGTTTTTGCTGATCAATATTGTTCGTCTGACATGAGCATTGATCTTGCTGCAACATCCGTTCCCCTATTGTTTCGGCTATTCGCAGTCGTTTCGCTAAACGCTGCTGCCATAGCCAATTTGGCCGTGCTGAATGGTTGCCGCGTCAGTCGATCTGCGACAGAACTCGTCAATGGTGCGGTGCCCGATGAACGCCGAACAACAGCCGGGGCGGGCGCCGGCGAGCCTACGAGGTCGCGGCGGACTGTGTTGCCGTGCCTGGCTGTGATGGCGCGCCAACCTCCATCTTCGTCGGAATCGTACTTGCGCAGCGGCCGCCGTGGCGCGCTCCGGACTCCATACTGGCTTGTCATAATTACATCGATATCAAGTTATCTTGGGAATATCCTGACAACATCCTGTCTGTGGCCCTCTGACCGGCTGACGAGGTGTGCTGAGACGCTAGGCTTTTGACGTCAATTGCCGATTGGGTAAAGGAATATTGCGTCTTGGCAACAACTTTGGATCACGGACAAAAAAGCTGGTCGTCGTTTTCCGACGTGTGCAAACGAGGCTTCCTCGGCAGGCCGTTGATTAACAATCAGCTGCAGCACGAGAGGTTGTCCAATCCCGTCGCGCTGGGTGTTCTCTCGCCGGACGCGATCTCGTCGACCGCCTACGGCTCGGAGCAGATCATGATCGAGTTGCTGCCCGCGGCCGGCATGGCAGCGTTCGCGTTGCTGCTTCCGATCACCGGAGTCATCCTGCTGATCCTGGTGCTGGTCGCCGCGTCGTACCGCCAGGTGGTTATGGTCTACACCCGATCCGGCGGATCTTATGTGGTGGCCCGGGAGAACTTCGGCCCGCGAGTGGCCCAGATCGCAGCGGCGTCCCTGCTGATCGACTATGTGGTGACCGTCGCGGTGCAATGTGCGGCCGGGACGGTGGCGGTGGTCTCCGCGGTGCCGGTGCTGGGCCCGTACAGCCTCGAGATCACGGTGGGTGTGGTGTTGACGATGTGCCTGGCGAACCTGCGTGGTTTGCGGGAGGCCGGGGCGCCGTTCGCGGTGCCGACCTACGCATTCGTCGTCATGGTGTCGCTGACGATCGTGGTCGGCCTCGTCCGCCAAGTCATGGGAACTCTGCCCGTCTACGACCCGGCGCACATTGCCGGCGCGGTACCGGTCCATCAGGGCAACGGACTGGTGATGGGCGCCACGATCCTGGTGGTGTTGCGGGCTTTCGCCAACGGCGGGTCGTCGCTGACCGGTGTCGAGGCGATCTCCAACACCGTGACCAGCTTCCGCAAGCCCGAGGGTCTCAACGCTCGCCGGGTGCTGACCGTGATGGCGTGCATCCTGGCGTTTCTGCTGGCCGGGGTGGCCTGGCTGGCGCACGCCACCCATGCCACCCCGTACGTCAACGGGTATCCGTCGATGCTGTCCGAGATCGCCCGCGCGGTCTTCGGCCATGGCGCCATCGGCGACGTCTTGTACTTCCTGGTGCAGGCGTCGACCGCGGCGATCCTCTACACCGGCGGTAACACCAGCTTCAACGGTTTTCCGGCGCTGGCCAGCTTCGTCGCCGAGGACCGCTTCCTGCCGCGTCCGCTGATGAAGCGGGGCCATCGGCTGGTCTTCTCCAACGGCATCCTCACCTTGGCCGCGCTGGCGGTGGCCTTGCTGGTGGTCACCGGCGGCTCGCTCGACGCGTTGGTGCCGTTCTACGCGATCGGGGTATTCACAGGTTTCTCCATGGCGGGCTATGGCATGACCAAGCACTATTTGGTCCATCGCGGCCAGGGGTGGCGGCGCAAACTGGCGGTCAACCTCTCGGCCGGGATCCTGTCCACGATCGTGGTAGGCATCTTCGCGGTGGCCAAGTTCACCGAGGGCGCGTGGCTGGTGGTAGTCGTCTTCCCGCTGCTGGTGATGGTGCTGATGCGGCTCAATCGGCAGTACCGAGCCGAGGCCTCGGTGTTGGAGTTGTCTCAGACCGAACCGCCGGATTTGGCCCGCTACACCAAACACCGGGTCGTCGTCTTCGTCGATGCCGTCGATCTGGCGGAGGTCGAGGCGCTGCGCTACGGGAACGGACTGCACGCCGACGAACTGACCGCGGTGCATTTCGTGATCGACGCCGACCACGCGGCGCGACTCACCGAGCGCTGGGCGCACTTCGAGCACGGCACCGCACTGCAAATGGTCGACTGCGCCGACCGCCATCTGGGCAGGGCTGCGCACGAGTTGATCGCGCGGATGCTGCGTGACCACCCCGAAAGCAAGGTGACGGTGCTGTTGCCGCGGCGAACCTACTCGCCGCTGGTCGGCCGGCTGTTGCACGACCGCACCGCGGACAAGATCGCCCGCGCGGTCAGCCGAATTCCCGGCGCCACCGCGCAGATCGTGCCCTTCGACATCGAATCCCGGGTGGCGGAAGTGACCGGAGTGGGCTGATCGGCAGGTTGTCCCATCCGGAGTGGACCCGCTGTAGGAGCGCGCCGGAATCCCCGATGTACTACAAGAAAGCGAACCTATCGTGACGACGACCCCGGCTGGCGGTATACCGCAGTCGTTTTCCGACCGTTGGAAGCGGATCTTCCTCGGCAAGACACTGACCAGCGATCAACTGGACTCCGAGCGATTGTCCAATCCCATTGCGCTGGGCGCACTTGCGCCCGATGCGATTTCATCGACCGCGTACGGCCCCGAGCAGGTGATGATCGAGTTGCTGCCTGCCGCCGGGATGGCGGCATTCACGTTGCTGCTGCCGATTACCGGTGTGGTGCTGCTGATCCTGGTGTTGGTCACCGCCTCGTACCGCCAGGTCGTGACGACCTACACCCGGTCCGGGGGCGCATACATGGTTGCGCGGGAGAACTTCGGTCCCCGCACCGCACAGGTCGCGGCGGCAGCGCTGCTGATCGATTATGTGGTGACCGTGGCCGTCCAACCCGCGGCCGGCACGTTGGCGGTGGTCTCCGCGATTCCCGAGCTGCGCCCCTACCACCTGGAGCTCACTGTCGGTGTGGTGGTACTGATGTGTCTGACCAACCTGCGGGGATTGCGGCGGTCGGGCCGGGCGTTCGCGATCACCACATATTCGTTCGTGGCGATGATCACGCTGACGATCGTGACCGGGTTTGTTCGTGAAATCCTCTGGGGCTTACCGAAATACGATCCGCACAAGCTGGTCGGCACGGTGCCGGTGCACCAGGGCAGCGGTCTGGTGATGGGCGCAACCGTTCTGGTGGTGCTGCGTGCCTTCGCCAACGGCGGTACCTCGTTGACCGGGGTCGAGGCGATCTCGAACACCGTCAGTGCCTTCCGCAAGCCCGAGGGTGTCAACGCGCGCCGGGTGCTGACCGTGATGGCCTGCATTCTGGGCTTTCTGCTGTTCGGGGTGGCCTGGCTGGCGCACGTCACTCACGCCACGCCCTACCTGCACGAATACCCCTCGATGCTGTCCGAGATCACCCGGGCGGTCTTCGGGAAGGGCGTTCTGGGCAACACCTTGTACTTCCTGGTGCAGGCGTCGACCGCGGCGATTCTGTTCACCGGATGCAACACCAGCTTCAACGGCTTTCCGGGGTTGGCCAGTTTCGTGGCCGAGGACCGCTTTCTGCCACGCCCGCTGATGAAGCGGGGTCATCGCCTGGTGTTCTCCAACGGCATCATCACCCTGGCCGCGCTGGCCGTGGCGTTGCTGTTGGTCACCGAGGGCTCGGTCACCGCGTTGGTGCCGTTCTACGCCATCGGCGTGTTCACCGGTTTCTCCATGGCCGGTTACGGCATGACCAAGCACCACCTGGTCCATCGTGGAAAGCGTTGGCGGGTCAACGTGGCGGTCAATCTTGCGGCGGGAGTCCTGTCGACGATCGTGGTCGGCATCTTCGCGGTGGCCAAGTTCACCGAGGGCGCGTGGCTGGTGGTCGTCATCTTCCCGTTGCTGGTGCTGATCCTGATGCGGCTCAACCGCCAATATCGTTCGGAGGCATCGGTTTTGGAGATGTCGCGGACCGAAAAGCCGGTAGTGGCCAAGCATGCGCGACTGCGGGTGCTGATCTTCGTGGATTCGGTCGACCTCGCCGAGATCGAGGCGCTGCGCTACGGAAACGGGCTGCACGCCGACGATCTGACCGCGGTGCACTTCGTGATCGACGCCGATCATGCCGCGCTGCTGCGACAACGCTGGGAGCGTTTCGAGCACGACACCGCGCTGCGGATGGTCGACTGTCCGGATCGTCATCTGAGTAAGGCCGCCTACGAGTTGGTCGTCGGGGTGCTCCGCGAGCACCCCGACAGCAAGGTGACCGTGCTGTTGCCGCGCCGGACCTACTCGCCACTGCTGGGCAGGCTGCTGCACGATCGCACCGCCGACAAGATGGCGCGCGCCGTCAGTCGCATCCGGGGGGCGACCGCGATCATCGTGCCCTACGACATCGAGTCGCGAATAGCGCGCGCCGGAGCCGAACAGCGTGCGTCCCGGCCGGCGGCGGTCGTCGCTGCGCCACCGCAAAGCACCGAAACTGCACCGGCGCGCGACTCTGAACAGCAGCCCGTCATGTGAGTACGGTGTTCCGGTGGCCAGTGCTGCTGGGCGGGCCGGTGACCGTGAGATGGAGCGGGTGCGCAGGGTTCATACGCTGCGCTCCTATCGAGTTGTCTCCGTGCTGCGGATCGGTGTGCTGGCGTTCGTGGTCGGCGCCATGGTGGTGGCCACCCCCCGTTCGGAGTGGGGTGGGCAGCTCACGCTCGTCGCCCTCTACTCGGTTGCCACCGTCAGCGCTCTGATACTGGCGTTCATGCCGTTTCGGCGATTCGGGATGAGCCGGTTCGCCGAGCTGAGCCCGATCGAGCCGGTCGCCTTCATCGCGATCGACGTGGTCGTCTTGACTGCCCTGCAACTGCTGTCCAGTGACGGGATCTATCCGCTGCTGATCATGATCCTGTTGCCGGTGCTGGTCGGCGTGGACATGTCGACCCGCCGGGCCGCGGCGTTGCTGGCGTGCACCCTGGTCGGGTTCGCGTTCGCCGGGATCCAGGACCATCTGCAGAAGCGGGCGATCGGCTGGCCGGATACCGCGTTCTTGTTCGGGTTCTACGCGTTTCTGTGTGTGGCAGCGTTGGTGATGGTGCGCATCGAGGAACGACACGTGCGCTCGGTGGCGGGTCTGTGTACCTTGCGCGAGGAGTTGCTGGCGCAGACGATGACGGCCTCGGAGGAGTTGCAGCGCCGCATCTCGGAAGCCATTCACGACGGGCCGTTGCAGGATGTGCTGGCCGCGCGGCTCGAGGTTGCCGAGCTGGCCACCGAAGATCCGGATGACGATCGGGTCGGCCGTGCGCTGGTGGGACTGCAGAGTGCCTCGGAACGGTTGCGGCAGGCCACTTTCGAGTTGCATCCGGCGGTGCTCGAGCAGGTCGGGCTGGGTCCGGCGGTGCAGCAGTTGGCGGAGTTGACCGCGAAGCGGTCGGGCATCGAGGTGCGTACCGACATCGACTATCCGGTACGCGACAGGGTCGACCCGATCGTGTTCGGGGTGGCGCGGGAGTTGTTGTCCAATGTGGTGCGTCATTCCCGGGCGGCGCATGCCTCGGTGAGGCTGCGGGTGGCTGATGGCGTGTGCGTGCTGGAGGTGTCCGACGACGGGGTGGGGGTCAACGGCGAGACCATGGCCCGGCGGTTGGGGGAGGGGCATATCGGGCTGGCCTCGCACCGGGCTCGTGTCGACGCCGCCGGAGGCACCTTCGTCTTCTCCGATGCGCCGGCAGGCACGCACGTCAGCGTGCGACTTCCGTTGCGAACAACCGATTAGTCGAGTATCCCCTGGCGCATCGCCTCGGCCACCGCGGCGGCGCGATCACTGACGCCGAGCTTGTCGTAGAGGCGCTGCACGTGCGTCTTGACCGTCGACGGCGCCACATACAGCTCCGCGGCGATTGCGGGGATGCTCTGCCCGCGGGAAATGCGTTGCAGCACTTCCTTTTCACGTGCGCTGAGCATCGGAGTGGCCGGGGTGGCCCGTTGGCGGATCTCACCGGCGAGGCCGCCGACCAGTGACGGTGCGACGACATCGCGGCCCTGCGCGCAATCGAGCACCGCTTTGACGATCTCGGTGCGCGTCGAGTCCTTGAGCAGAAATCCGGCGGCCCCCTGTTGCAGGGCCTGATACACGATCGCGGATTCGTCGTGCGCCGAGATCAGCAGCACCCGGGTGGGCAGATCGTTGTTGCGGACGGCCGCGGCCACCTGAGCGCCGTCCATTCCGGGCATGCGGTAGTCCAGTAGCGCGACATCTGGCCGGTGTTCTTTGATCAGTTCCAGGGCACCCGTGCCGTCGTCGGCTTCGCCGACGACGTTCACCGAGCCGCTCAACGACAGCGCGCGCACCACACCCTCGCGAAACAGCGGGTGATCATCGCCGACCACCACACGCACCTTTTCGGGCGT
The DNA here is from genome assembly GCF_022179425.1 of Mycobacterium sp. 20KCMC460. Lineage (NCBI taxonomy): Bacteria > Bacillati > Actinomycetota > Actinomycetes > Mycobacteriales > Mycobacteriaceae > Mycobacterium > Mycobacterium sp. 20KCMC460. Next base: position 5,832,183 of record NZ_AP025524.1, on the reverse strand, counting down.
CACAGCGCCGACCATGGCGCAAAGTCTAGTGGTTGCCTCGCAAAGAACTGTTCGCGACCGCCGGACGGGCGGCCGCCGTTAGTACGGTGTTCGTGTGGCGGCCAGCGACGTGGAACTGGATCGCGTTCGTACCGTGCACCGGTTGCGCTCCTTTCGCATCGCCTCGGTGCTGCGGATCGGCGTGGTGGCGCTCATGGTGGCTGCCATGCGCATCGGCACCCGCCACTCGGAGTGGCCTCAGCAAACAGTCCTCATCGCGGTGTACGCGTTCATCGCACTGTGTTCGGTGGTACTGGCGTTTGCGCCGCTGCGCCGGCGGGTGGGCATGGGACCCAAGGTCGGCGCGTGGCGGCTGGAGCCGTTCGCTTTCACCGTGCTCGACGTGGTGGCACTGACCGGTTTCCAGCTGCTGTCCTCAGACGGGATCTATCCGCTGCTGATCATGACCCTGCTGCCGGTGTTCGTAGGCCTCGACGTGTCGACCCGGCGGGCGGCGGTGGTGCTGGCGTTCACGTTGGTCGGCTTCGCGATCGCCGTCGTCGAGGACCCGGTGATGGTGCGTGCGATCGGTTGGCCCGAAGCCGTCTTTCGGTTCGCGCTGTACGCCTTCCTGTGCGGTACCGCGCTGGTGGTGGTGCGCATCGAGGAACGGCACGCACGCTCGGTCGCAGGGTTGAGCGCGTTGCGCGAGGAGTTGCTGGCGCAGACGATGACGGCCTCGGAGGAGTTGCAGCGCCGCATCTCGGAGGCCATTCACGACGGGCCGTTGCAGGATGTGCTGGCCGCGCGTCAAGAGATGGTGGAGCTGGCCACCGAAGATCCGGATGACGATCGGGTCGGCCGTGCCCTGGTGGGACTGCAGAGTGCCTCGGAACGGTTGCGGCAGGCCACTTTCGAGTTGCATCCGGCGGTGCTCGAGCAGGTCGGGCTGGGTCCGGCGGTGCAGCAGTTGGCGGGTTTCACCGCGCAGCGGTCGGGCATCGAGGTGCGTACCGAGATCGACTATCCGGTGCGCAGCGAGGTGGACCCGATCGTGTTCGGGGTGGTGCGGGAGTTGTTGTCCAATGTGGTGCGTCATTCCCGGGCGGCGCACGCTTCGGTGAGACTGCGGGTGGCCGAGGGGATGTGTGTGTTGGAGGTGTCCGACGACGGGGTGGGGGTCAACGGCGAGACCATGGCCCGGCGGTTGGGGGAGGGGCACATCGGGCTGGCTTCACACCGGGCTCGTGTCGACGCCGCCGGAGGTACCTTCGTCTTTCTGGACGCGCCGGCGGGCACACACGTCTGTGTCGAGTTACCGCTCAAACCTTGACCGACTCGCCGGTCGCCGCGGCATAACCGGCCCGGTATCCGAAAACCATTGCCGGCCCGATGGTTCCGCCCGCGCCGCCGTAGGCGCGGCCGGTCGCGCCGGCCATGGCGTTGCCCGCCGCGAACAGCCCGGGTATCGGCCGGCCGGTGACGTGCAGGACGCGGCCGTCGGCGTCGGTCCGCGGTCCGCCCTTGGTGCCCATCGAACCCACGCTGATCGGCACCGCGTAAAAGGGGCCGGTGTCGATGGGCCCCAATGTTTTTCCGGCCAGGGTGGGGGCGCTGTCGTCCCCCCAATAACCGTCGTAGGCGCTGGAGCCGCGGCCGAAGTCGGGATCGCTGCCGGCGGCGACGTTGCGGTTCCACCGTTGCAGCGTGTCGGCGAGTCCGGCGGCGTCGATGCCGGTCTTTGCGCTCAGCTCGGCCAGGTCAGCGGACCCGCAGAACCAGTCGGGCACCGGGTCGCCCGGCGCGATACCGAGAAAACCGTAGCGGCGCAGGTGAACCGAGTCGAAGACCATCCACGCGGGATCGTTGACGTAGCCCTTGCCGGGTTCGAGGTAGTGGAACGCTCCGGCCATCGAGTTGTATTCGCCGGCCTCGTTGACGAACCGCCGGCCTGCGCGGTTGACGATGATGCTGCGCGGCCGGGTGCGTTCCAGTCGCACGCTGCGGCTGCGCTGCTTGCCCTCGATGGTGTCGTCGGGAATCCGTACGATCGGCACCCACCAGGCCTCGCCCATGTTGGCCAGGTCCGCGCCCAGGGCCATCGCCATGCGCAATCCGTCGCCGGTGTTGTTGGGCGGCGAGACGGCGCCGTGCATGGGTCCGCGCAGAAAAGCCTGCGCCAACAACGGATCCCATTCGAAGCCGCCGGTGCCCAGGATGACGCCGCGGCGGGCCCGCACCTCCGTGGTCCGCTCGGGCCCGGCGATGCGCACGCCCGCGACACCGCCGTCACGGTCGGTGAGCAGTTCGGTTGCGCGCGACCCGGTGGCCGGCGTGACCCCGATGTCCAGCAGGCCCTTGAGCAGTCCGGCGATCAGCGCGGTGCCGGCCACGCAGAGTTCGCCGGCCCGTTCGATGTCGGCGTGCAGTCGGGCCCGGGTCTCGGCGTCGAATCCGACGTTGGACCAGTCCGCGGGAAACGCGGTGATCCGGGTGGCCCAGTCGCCGAGCAGGCCCAGGTCGAACGGCGCCGCGCTGAGCGATCGACCGCCGGTTGGTTGGCCACCCGGTAACTCGGGCTGGTAGTCGGGAAATCCGGCGGCCACCTCGAAGCGCAGGCCGCTGTGCGATTCGACGAAATCCAGCATCACCGGGCCGGTCCGCACGAACGTCTCCACCAGTTCGTCGTCCATCGAGCCGTACGACTGTGCGCGCAGGTAGCGCAACGCGTCCTCGGTCGTCAATTCCCTTCCAGGGCAACGATTGTGCGCAGGAATCCAGGCGATCCCACCGGAGACGGCGGTGGTGCCGCCGACCGTCGCCGCCTTCTCGAAAACCGCCACCGTAGCGCCGGTGACGGCCGCAGCTAGCGCGGCGGTCAGGCCGGCGGCGCCGCTGCCGAGCACCACGACATCACATTCGTGGTCCCAAGGTCGGTCCTCTGGCATCGGTGTGTCCCCTTCCAGCTGCTAGCTCAACAGCGCCGATAATTTCGCGGCGGCCCGGATGACGGCATCCTTGCCGCGCATCACCACGTCTTCGCGGTGCGAGATGAGGTTGATGCAGGTGGGTGGTGACGGCGTCGGCCGGATGACCGGGACCGCCAGACCGTAGGTGTTCGGTTCGATCTCCCCGTGGGTGGTGACCCAGCCTCGTTGCCGGGTCGCACTGACCAGGTCGCGTTCCGCGGGACGGGGCGGCATGGCCGCGAGCAACGCGATTCCGGCGGCGCCGCGGTCCAGTGGATACCGGCTGCCCTCGTGGAAGGCGAGTTGGTAGGCGACCTGCGTCGGCACGATCACCGCCAGCGCCACCTGCTCGTCTCCCTCGGCCACCAGCAGCGACACCGTGGTACCCAGTTCATCGGCCAGGCAGCGCAGTGTCGGCAGGCACAGTTGGCGGACGTTGCGGTCGAACGACGCGCCCAGCGGTACCAGCCCCGCAGCCGGCCGATAGCGCCCATCTTCTCCCTTCGCGACCAGCTTGAACTGCGTCAATGTGGCTAGTAGCCGGTAGGCGATGGTTCGGTGCACGCCGACTTGATCGGCGACCTCCTGCATGGTGAGCCCGCCCGGGGCAGCGGCCACCAGCTGCAGTGCGGTGAGCCCACGGGCCAGCGTCTGGGAACCGCTCACGGTCTTGACAGACCTCGGCGGGAGAGCCAAGCTCTATATATAACGCACATCAGTGTGCGATATTAGCACAGCAGATATGCCGGAAACGAGAGCAAAGTTTTCACCGGGCCAGGCAGAGGGGAACCGTGACGGAGTTCGAGAGCGTCTGGAGCGACCTGCAGGGCGTGCCGTTTGAGCAGGGATACCTCAGCGCCGGCGGAGTGCGGACCCGCTACCTGCGGGCCGGCGACCCCGGCCAGCCGGTGCTGATCCTGTTGCACGGCTCGGGTGGCCACGCCGAGGCCTACGTCCGCAACCTCGCCGCGCACGCCGAGCACTTCTGGACCTGGTCGATCGACATGCTCGGACACGGCTACACCGACAAGCCCGGGCACCCGCTCGAAATACCGCACTACGTAGCGCATTTGATGGCAGTGGTGCACGCCATCGGCGCCGACCGCATCAAGCTCAGCGGTGAGTCGCTGGGCGGCTGGGTGGCGGCACGCGCCGCTATCGATCACCCCGACGTCATCGACCGATTGGTGCTCAACACCGCCGGCGGCTCGCAGGCCGACCCGGAGGTGATGAAACGGATCATCACCCTGTCGATGGCCGCCGCCGAGGACCCGTCCTGGGAGACTGTGCAGGCCCGCATCAAATGGCTGATGGCGGACAAGTCCAAAGGCTACGACGACCTGGTGGCCAGTCGGCAGCGGATCTACCGTCAGCCGGGCTTCGTGGCCGCGATGCGCGACATCATGGCGCTGCAGGACCCCGAGGTCCGGGCCCGGAACCTGTTGGGCCCGAACGAATACGACGCGATCACCGCTCCCACGCTGGTGCTGTGGACCAGCGACGACCCCACCGCCGACGTGCCCGAAGGTCGCCGCATCGCGTCGATGATTCCCGGTGCGCGGTTCGAGGTGATGCCGGGCTGTGGCCACTGGCCGCAGTACGAAGACGCCAAGACATTCAACCGCCTGCACATCGATTTCCTGCTGGGTCGCTGATGGCCCAGGGTGACGGCACTGGTGTCGCGGACGTCGACGTCCTGGTCGTCGGCGCCGGGCCGGTGGGCCTCACTCTTGCCAATATCCTTGGTTTGCAAGGGGTTCGGACGCTGGTCGTCGAGGAACGGGTGTCGCTGATCGACTATCCCCGCGGCGTCGGGCTGGACGACGAGTCGTTGCGCACCTTTCAGGCGATCGGCCTGGTGGAACGGGTGCTGCCGCACACCGTGCCGAATCAGATACTGCGCTTCTACGATGCCAAGCGCCGGGTGCTGGCCGAAATGGCGCCGCCGGACGCGCGATTCGGCTGGCCCAAGCGCAACGGGTTTGTCCAGCCGCTCGTCGATGCCGAATTGCTGCGCGGGCTGGACAGATTCGACCATGTGCAGGTGCGCTGGAGCAGCCCGATGGCCGCGTGCGTGCAGGACGACGGCGGGGTGACCGTCGAGCTGGGCGGCAGCGACGGGAGTTTCGTGCGGGCGCGCTACGTGGTGGGCTGCGACGGCGGGCGCAGCATGACCCGCGGCATGATGGGCGTGTCGTTCGACGGCACCACCTCGGCTACCCGGTGGCTGGTCGTGGACATCGCCAACGATCCGCTCGGCCACCCCAACAGCGAGGTCGGCGCCGATCCGGAACGCCCGTACGCCTCCATCTCGATCGCGCACGGAATTCGTCGCTTCGAGTTCATGATTCACGCCGACGAGACCGACGAGCAGGCCGAGGACCCGGCGTTTCTGACCCGGATGCTGGCCCGGATGGTCCCGCACCCCGAGCGTGTCGAGGTGATCCGCCGCCGCGTCTACACCCACCATTCGCGCATCGCCGGCTCCTTCCGCAGCGGACGGCTGCTGCTTGCCGGGGACGCCGCACACCTGATGCCGGTGTGGCAGGGACAGGGCTACAACAGCGGAATCCGCGATGCGGCGAACCTGGGCTGGAAGCTGGCGGCCGTCGTCAACGGCCGCGCCGGCGAGACGCTGCTGGACAGCTACGACGTGGAACGGCGCAAGCATGCACGCGCGATGATCGACCTGTCGACCATGGTGGGCCGCGTCATCTCGCCGACCAATCGCCGGGTCGCCGGCGCGCGGGACCTGCTGATCCGTTCGGCGTCGATCGTGCCGACGCTCAAACGGTATGTGCTGGAAATGCGGTTCAAGCCGATGCCGCGCTACGAGCAGGGTGCGGTGGTGCATTCGACCCCCGCGGCAAGCTCGCCGGCCGGCACGTTGTTCATTCAGCCCCGCGTCGACACCCGTACCCAGCAGAACGTGCTGCTCGACGATGTGCTGGGCACCTGGTTTGCGGTCGCGTGCTGGAACAACAACCCACGCAAGATCCTCGGCGAGCAGGCCTTCGCGGACTGGAAAGCGCTGGGCGCCAAGTTCGTTGCGCTGCGGCCGGCCACGCAGCTGCATTGGACCGGTCAGGACGATCCCGACGTCGTGATCGTCGGTGACCGGTGCGGTGATCTCAAGGCCTGGTTCGACACCCATCCGGAATCGGTGGTTTTCCTGCGCCCGGACCGGTGCATCGCCGGTGCCTGCATCGCACAACGATCGCCGGAATTGAGCGCCGCGCTGATCGACGCCCTCTCGCTGACACCGGAGGGGGGTGAAAACGACAGTGCCACTAGCTCTTTGCTGTATGTCCCACAGCCCGCTGCTGAATCTACCGGGGCCGCCGCGGAGTCTGCTTGACGAGGTCGAGGCCGAGATAGCCCGTGCCCGCGCCTTCGTCGCCGACTACGACCCCGAACTCGTCGTGATCTTCTCCCCGGACCACTACAATGGGTTCTTCTACAAGGTGATGCCACCGTTCTGTATCGGCATGCGCGCCAGCGGAGTCGGCGACTACGGCACCCACGCCGGCCCACTCGAGGTGGCCGAAGACCTCGCCCTCGACTGTGCGACAGCCGTGCTGGACGCCGGCGTCGATGTCGCGGTGTCGGCGGGCATGGATGTCGACCACGGCACCGTGCAGCCGTTGGAGAAGCTGTGTGGTTCGGCGACCGCCGTGCCGGTGATCCCGATTTTCGTCAACGCGATCGCGGTTCCGCTGGGGCCGTTGCACCGCTGCCGGGCGCTGGGCACCGCTGTCGGCAATTTCGTTGGCAAGCTGGACAAAAGGGTGCTGCTGGTCGGCTCCGGCGGCCTGTCGCACAGCCCCCCGGTGCCCACCCTGGCCACGGCCGCGCCGGCGGTGCTGGAACGCATCGTGCAGGGCCGGCCGATGACCGCCGAGCAGCGCCAAGCCCGGCAGACGCAGGTGATCGAGGCGGCCCGCAGTTTCGCCGGGGGCGACAGCGACCTGCAACCGCTGAACCCGGTCTGGGACCGGCAATTTCTGGATATCGTCGATACCGGGCAACTGGCTCAGCTGGATCAGTGGTCCAATTCGTTCGTGACGCACGAGGGGGGCAGCTCGGCGCATGAGATCCGCACCTGGGTTGCGGCTTTCGCGGCCATGGCGAGCGCCGGACCCTACCGCACAATCACGCGTTACTACCGGCAGGCCGCCGACCTGATCGCCGGATTCGCCATCCGGACGGCGGTCAGCGCATGACTGGATCAGCGGGTTTCGATCGAGTGGTGGATGTGCTCGTGGTCGGGTCCGGCGGTGGCGGTATGACGGCCGCGTTGACCGCGAACGCCTCGGGTCTGGACGCGCTGGTCATCGAGAAGTCGCCGCAGTTCGGTGGTTCCACTGCTCTGTCCGGCGGTGGCATCTGGGTGCCGGGCGCACCCGCGCAGCGCCGCGCGGGCTACTGGCCTTCCCCGGAAGGCGTCGTGGAATACCTGCGGCAGATCACCGACGGACTGGTCAGCGAGGCGCGGCTGCGCCGCTACGTCGAGGCGGCGCCGCAAATGTTGGAGTTTCTCGAGAAACTCAGCCCGTGGCTCGAATTCGTCTGGAAGCCGGGCTATGCCGACTACTACCCGGAGTTGCCGGGCGGCTCGGAACTCGGCAGCACCATCAACGTGCCCCCGATCGACCTGCGCGCACTGGGTGACGACGAACAGCGGCTGCTGACGCCGTTGGCGTTGGCGCCGAAGGGTATCTGGCTGGGTCCCAAGGAACTTCGTTCGTTTTACCGGATCCGGCAGTCCTGGGCCGGCAAAGGGGTGTTGCTGAAGCTGGTGTCGCGGATGGTCCGGGCCAGGGTGTTCGGGGAGCGGATGGCGGCGATCGGGCAGTCGCTGGCGGCGCGGTTGCGGCTGGCGATGAAGGATCGCGGGATCCCGCTCTGGCTGGACACGCCGATGCTCGAACTGCTCACGGATGCAAAAGGAGCCGTGGTTGGTGCGCTGGTCCAGCGCGGCGGCGAACAGCTGCGGATCGGTGCGCGCCGCGGAGTGATATTGGCTTCGGGCGGCTTCGACCACGACATGGCACGGCGCAAGGAACATCAGCCCGTAATCGACCAGGACTGGAGCTTCGGCAACCCGGCGGCACTGGGCGAGGGGATCCGCGCCGGGGAAAAGGTGGGTGCCGCCACCGAGCTGATGGACGAGGCGTGGTGGTTCCCGGCCATCCAATGGCCGGACGGGCGAATGCAATTCATGCTCAACGAGCGGATGATGCCAGCGCAGTTCATCGTCAACGGCGACGGCAAGCGGTTCATCAACGAGGCGGCGCCGTACATGGATTTCGGCCACGCGATGATCGAAGGCCAGAAGTCCGGTGTCACGCATATCCCGTGCTGGCTTGTCACCGACCACCGCTCGTTCAACCGCTACGTGGTCGGCGGCCACCTGCCGATTCCGAAGATCCCCGGCGCGCCGGTGCCTACCGGACGCAAGGTGCCGGCGGCCTGGCTGGATTCCGGCGTCGTCAAGGCAGCGTCGAGTTGGGAGGAACTCGCCGAGAAGATCGGCGTTCCGGCGCAACAACTTCGGGCCACTGCCACCCGGTTCAATGAGCTGGCGCGTCGCGGGCACGATGACGACTTCAATCGCGGCGACAGTGTCTACGACAATTACTATGGCGACCCGACGCTGCCCAACCCGAACCTGTATCCGCTGGGTGATCCGCCCTATTACGCGTTCCGCATCGTGCTCGGTGACCTGGGCACCTCGGGGGGGTTGCGCACCGACGAGTTCGCCCGCGTGCTGCGCGCCGACGACACGGTGGTGCCCGGGCTGTACGCGGTGGGCAATGTTTCCGCGCCGGTGATGGGCCGCAGCTACGCCGGTGCGGGCGCAACCATCGGGCCGGCAATGACTTTCGGGTACGTGGCGGCCAAGCACATCGCCGAACAGCCCGCCGCACGATCCCTCTATCCCACCGGACCATGACGCCCACAGCCCACCGGACTTTGACCCCCATAGGAGGAAGCAATGAAAATCTCGCTGTTCTACGAGTTCGCGCTACCGCGGCCCTGGGTTCCCGACGACGAGCGCCAGATGCTGCAGGACTGCCTGGACGAGGTGGAGGCCGCCGACAAAGCCGGCTTCTCCACCGTCTGGCTCACCGAGCACCACTTCCTCGAAGAGTACTGTCACTCCACCGCACCGGAGATATTCCTGGCGGCAGCCAGCCAGCGCACCAAGAACATCCGACTGGGCTTCGGCATCATGCACCTGCCTCCTGCGGTGAATCACCCGGCCCGGGTGGCCGAGCGCATCGCCACCCTGGATCTGCTCTCCAACGGTCGCGTCGAGTTCGGTACCGGCGAATCCTCGTCGGTGGGCGAACTCGGTGGCTTCAACATCGACCCCGCGGACAAGCGCGCCCAGTGGGAGGAAGCGCTCGAGGTCTCGATCCGCTGCATGGTCGAGGAGCCCTTCTCGGGCTTCAAGGGTGAGCACATCCAGATGCCTGCCCGCAACGTCATCCCCAAGCCGCTGCAAAAGCCGCACCCGCCCGTCTGGGTGGCTTGCACAAGGCCGGCCAGCGTGCAGATGGCGGCGCAAAAGTGCATCGGCGCACTGAGTTTCGCCTACACCGGGCCCGGGCCGCTCACTGAGCGGGTGAACGGCTACTACAAGGAGTTCGAGGAGAACGGGGTGCCGATCACCCCGCAGATCAACCCGAACATCCTGGCCATCGGCGGCGACCTGTCGATGATGGTCGCCAAGACCGACGAGGTGGCCTTGCAGCGGCTGGGCCAGGGCGGCGGATTCTTCTCGTTCGGCATCATGCACTACTACATGACCGGCGTGCACACGCCGGGGCGTACCGGGGTGTGGGAACGCTACCTCGAGGAGGTGGAGAAGGATCCGACGCTGGCGTACGGGCCGGGACGCGGGGCGATCGGCTCGCCGGCCACGGTGCGGGAGTTCTTACGGGGCTATGAGGAAAGCGGCGTGGACGAGATCATCCTGCTGCTCAACCCGCGTAGCCACGAGGGCACCATGGAGTCCATCGAGCTGATGGGCAAGGAGGTGCTGCCCGAGTTCATCGAACGCGACGCCAAGCAGGTCGCCGAGAAGGCCGCCCGGTTGGCGCCGGTGATCGAGAAGGTGGAGGCACGCCGGCCCGAGTCGACCACTCCGCCGTTCGACGAGCACTACTCGTTCGGCGGCCTGCCGACCGGGCGCGGCGGAAAGTTCACCGCCAGTGAGATTCCCGAGGCGATGGCCGAGATCAACGAGGGCCGCGTGCAGGCCGCGCAGCGGCTGAAGGAGCAGGCAGCGTCCGAGGGTAACTGAGCGTTGGCCAGAGTCGACGAGCTGCTGCGTTATGACGGCCGCCGTGCCGTGGTCACCGGATGCGCCTCGGGCATCGGCGCGCAGGTGGTGTCGCAACTCGGCGAACTCGGAGCGGAGGTGGTGGGGCTGGATCGGCGCCGACCTGCGCTGGGGCTCAACGAATTTCACGAAGTCGACCTGTCCGAGCCGGCGTCGATCGACCAGGCTGTGGCGTGCATCGCCGGGCCGGTCGACGCCTTGTTCAACATCGCCGGTGTCTCGTCGGGAATCGGCGACCCGCTGTTGGTGGTCACGATCAACTTCCTGGGCTTGCGCCATCTGACCGAGGCGCTGCTGCCGCGGCTGGCCGCGGGATCGTCGATCGTCAGTGTGTCGTCGCTGGCGGCGTCGGCCTACCGGGAGCATCTGCGCGACGTGGCTCCGCTGCTGCGGACGGCGACCATGCCGGAGGGCATCGAGTGGTGCAAGCGTCACCCGGACCTAGTGGGCACCGGCTACCAGCTATCCAAGGAAGCCCTCATCCTCTACACGATGCGCAGCGTCAACGATCTTGGGGCGCGCGGGATCCGGATCAACTGCACCGGGCCGGGTGTCACCGAGACACCGATCCTCGACCAGCTGCGCACCGCCTACGGGCCGCAGTTCCTCGACGACATTCCCAAGCCGCTCGGGCGGGTGTCGGATCCGCAGGAGCAGGCCGCGGTGCTGTTGTTCCTGAATAGCCGCGCGGCGAGCTATATTTCGGGCCAGGTGGTGTGGGTCGACGGGGGCAGTGTGGGCGCCGCAATCGCGGCGGAAATCGAGGAAGGACGGGCCTGATGGCCACCATGACCGACTTTCGCCGGGTCGCCGCCGATGTCAGCAACTGGGGCAGGTGGGGTGACGAGGACGAGCTGGGCACCCTGAACTTGATCACCCCCGAGAAGGTGCGGCAGGCGGCCGGCCTGGTCCGGCACGGCAAGGTGTTCCCGCTGGGCGTGGACTTCGGTTCGTCGGGTCCGCAGGGGGCATTCGGTTTCCGGCACAACCCGATTCATGTGATGACGGTCGACGGTGGCGATGCGACCTCGCTGGCGCAGTACGGGCCCGGGTGGGCGAAGAACCCGACAGCGGCGCAGCTGAGCGGTTACTTCGCCGACAATCCATTTCGCTTCAACGACGACATGATCATCATGCCGTTGCAGGCCGCGACCCAGTGGGACGCCTTGTCGCACGTCTACTACGAGGGCAAGCTGTACAACGGTTTTCCGGCTGACTCGGTGACCAGCCTGGGGGCATTGCACTGCGGCATCGACAAGGTCGACGTCAAGGGGATCACCTCGCGCGGTGTGCTGCTGGACCTGGTGCGGCACCGCGGCGCCGATGTCTTTCTGGAACACGGAAACCCGATCACGCCCGAAGAATTGGACGACGTCGTGCGGGCTCAGGGAGTGACCATCGAGACCGGCGACATCGTGCTGGTCCGCACCGGGTGGTGGACGAGGTTTGCGTTGACCGGCGATAAGGTCGAGCCCTATTCCGGGCTGGACTGGCGTTGCGCACAGTGGCTGCACGACAACGAGGTGGCCGCCGTGGCGGCCGACAACCTGCAGGTCGAGGATCCGGTGTCGGGGGTCGAGGGGCTGTTCCTGCCTTTCCATTTGTTGTGTCTACGCGACATGGGGCTGATGCTCGGGGAGTACTGGGACTTCACCGCGCTCGCCGAAGACTGTGCGGCCGACGGCGTGTACGAGTTCCAGCTGATCGCGCCACCGCTGCGGTTCACCGGTGCGGTGGGTTCGCCGTTGAACCCGATCGCGATCAAGTGATGGAGGTGCAGCGCCGAACCGTCGAGGTCGACGGACTCACCACGGCCTACCTCGAGGCGGGTGCGGGTGACCCGGTGGTGCTGCTGCACGGTGGCGAATTCGGTGCCAGCGCTGAATTGGGCTGGGAGCGAAACATTTCCGCGCTTGCCGACCGGTTTCACGTGCTGGCGCCCGACCAGCTCGGGTTCGGCGAATCGGCGAAGGTCATCGACTTCGTCAACAGCCGTGCGATGCGGATCAGGCACGTGGCACGATTCTGCGAGATCCTCGGCGTCGAAGCCGCGCATTTCGCCGGAAACTCCATGGGCGCAATCAATTTGCTGACTGACACCACGTCGGAGACACCGCTGCTGCCGGTGCGCAGCATGGCGATCATCTGTGGGGGCGGGGAGATTCAGCAGAACCACCACTTCGACGCGCTGCAGCAGTACGACGCGACGCTGCCGGCGATGCGCAACATCGTCGAAGCGCTGTTCTACGGCCCCGGCTATCCGGCTGACGACGATTACGTCTGGCGCCGCTACCAATCGAGCATCGCGCCCGGAGCGTGGGAAGCGGTGGCGGCAGCCCGTTTTCGGCGGCCCAACGCCGCCGCTATGACGACGCCGTCGAGTGAACGGGCCTATCAGCGCATCCGGGTGCCGACGCTGGTCATCGAAGGCAGAGGTGACAAGCTGCTCCCGTCGGGCTGGGCAGCCGCGATCGCCGGGCAGATCGACGGCGCGCGTTCGGTCGTGGTCGATCGTGCGGGGCACTGCCCGCAGATCGAGCAGGCCGCCGTGGTCAACGAACTGCTGCTGGAGTTCTTCGACCTGTAGGGCCGAAGACGTGTGCCAAAACTCTTGCCTACCTAGGGATCGTCGTTGTCTTCGTCGGGGGCGAAGAGTCGTTCGGGGTGGTGGATGGTGTTGATGCGTGGTTGGCCCCGGTCGTGGTGTGCCGGGGGTAGCCATTCGATGAGGCCGCGGTGGTTGGTGCGGGTGGTCCAGCCTTTGTCGGCGAGGCGGTTGTGGATGCCGCAGGCCAGGGCGAGGTTGGTGATGTGGGTGCTCAGGCAGGTGTGCCAGGCGGTGAGGTGATGGACCTCGGTGTGATACGCCGCAGCGGTGCAGCCGGGTCGGGTGCAGCCGCGATCGCGGGCATACAGCATCAGGCGTTGGGCGCGGTTGGCCAGCCGCTTGGTGTGGTAGAGCGCCAGGGGTGTGGCGCCGTCGAACAGGGCGAGGTAGGGGTGCGCGGCGCCCGACCAGCGGATCACATCGGACATCGGCACTAGACTGCCGCCGCCGGTGCGGGCTGTGCCGGTGCCGGCTTCCAGTTCGGCCAGGGGGGTGGTGACCACGATGGTGACGGGCAGCCCGTGGTGGCGGCCGAGGTCCCCGGAGGCCAGTAGCGCCATCAGCCCGGCGTGCAGCCCATCATGCTGACGCTGAGCGGTACCGCGGGTGTCGCGGCGGACCGCTTCGGGGTCCGGCTCGCCCTCGTCGATGTGGGGCAGGTGGTCCTCGGGGTTGGCGATGCCGGGGGCGGCCAGTTTGGCCCAGGCGGCTTCCAGGGCGGCGCGCAGCGCGGGGGTGATCCAGCCGGTGAGTTTGGACATGCCGTCGGGGTCTTGTTTGCCCAGACTCAGGCCGCGCTTGCGGGCGCGTTCGTCGTCGGAGAATTCCCCGTCGGGGTGCAGGTAGGCCAGCAGCGTGAGGGCGTAGTCCTTGAGTTGGTCGGGGCGCATGGCGGCGGCTTGGCCGGCCAGGTCGGCTTCGGCCTGTTCGCGGGTGCCGGCATCCACTTCCGTCGGTAAGTGTTTGACGAAGTCGCGGATCTCGTTCACGTGGCCGCTACCGATACGGCCGCGGCGTTGGGCGGCGGCGGTGGCCTCCAACCGCGGCGCCAACGGCTCCCCCGTCAGCGACACCCGCTCGCCCAGATCGGCGGCGTCGCCGATCCGCCGGCCAGCCTCCGAAGTCGTGATCCGCAGCCGATCGGCCAGCGCGTTACGCAGGGTGTCACCCAACTCCTCCTTGCTCACCGCGGCGAGCTGATTCAACAACTGATGCTGGGGCACCGGCAGCCGCCGCACCACCGTCTCCAAGCGCTCCAGGATCGCCATCCGCTCCGGGGTGCTCAGCACCTCAAACCGCAACTCGCACAACCGCTCGACGGCCGCATCGCACGCGTCGAGAACCTCGACGATCTCCTCACGCGTGTTCGCAAGCATGTTCGAATGATATCGCCGGGGTGTGACACGACACCGCCCCCGAGCGCGACCCTGTGGACAAACTCCCAACTGTGGATAATCCAAGCCGCGCCGGCGCAGCTCCGCGTCGTCCTACCCCGTGCCCGCCTGACCGACAGCGACCGATTCCCCTGCCAGCGAACACAATTCGGCCAGCGCGACCTGAATGCCGTCGGCAATCTCCCAGATGTCCGGAATGTGGTCGCTGCATGCCTGCATCCCGATGGTCATATCGTCTCTGTAGCTCCAGCCGGTGAAGTTCAAGCCGTACGGATAGACGATGGGCCCCACCGAGATCAGCTTCTCCACCGGCGCCCCACCGAAATACAGCCGACCCCGAGGTCCGGGAACGTTGGAGGCGATCAGGCTGTACGTCGGACGCTTTTTGGTCGCCGCCCCGAGGATCGGCAGGGCGCGCCCGTAGAACCAGAACAACGGCCAGTACTCCATCCAGTCGCCGAACAACCACAGGTCGCGCTCGTCGTGGACCGCTCGCGCGGCCTTGGTGTTGGCCGAGATCTGGTGCAACCGCCGGACGGGATCGGCTATGTCGGTGGCCAGCGAGGTGTACCAAGTAGTGACCTGATTGCCCCAGTCCACTTCGGCGCCGCGCGGCCGAATCGCCACTGGGACAACGGCGGACAACGATTCGGCAGCCAACTCGCCGTGCCGCTGCAGGTACGACCGGACGGCGCCACTGCACACAGCCAGGTACACGTCGTTGACCGTCACCCCGAACGCCGTCTTCACCGTCTTGATCTGATCGAGATCGCAAGTCACGAAGGCGAATTCGCGCCGCTCGGTGAACGGAGCGTTGAACGGGGCGGACGGAGCCGCGAAAGCCTCGGCGAAGCCGGGGCGACCGGCCTTACGGCGGGCACGGACCGTCTGGATCGTGCGCGCCGATCGGGCCAGCACATTGGGAAACCTTGCGGCCGCCGCAGCCTGGTGCCGCAACAGCGTTCCATACCACCGAGCCGCACCGGGCCGGCGCTCATCGGTCAGGCTGCGTGTGACGCCCGGCAAGGGTTCGTCGGGATCGGCACTGAGCATCGTCTCGAGCAGACGCAATGACGCCATACCATCGGCCAGCGTGTGATGCAGCTTGAGCACCAACGCGATTCGGCCGTCGACGAGCCCGTCGACATACCACAGTTGCCAGGACGGCCGGCTGTGGTCGAGCCCGCCCATGTTGATCTCGTTGATCTGCGCGGACAACTCCCGGTCACCGCCGGGAGCCGGCACGGAAACCCGCTTGACGTGGTGGTCGAGGTCGATATTGGGACGCTCGATCCACCAGGGTCGGCCCAGCCGCGATCGCAGCAACTGCCAGCGCAGCGGCTCGATCCGTTCCACCAGAGCCGGTAACGCCGCCCGGATCGCCTCGAAGGTCAGTGGTTGCTGTGCCGCGGCGGGATCGAGGACGACGGCCTTGATGGTGTGCTGGGGTTGCGTGCTCTTCTCCTGTTTGAGAAACAGGTTGTCGACACCGGTGAGACGACGCATCCGGCGCACCTCCACTTCCATTTCCGCTGGGTCACATCCAACCGTGTCGCAGCTGACCCGGCGGCGTGTTTTCCCGATGAACGGGAGGACGTCGCCGTCGCAACCCTCCGAAGCCGTAGCGTGACGACCGTGACGGAATCGACGACGCGGTTGGGGCCGGGCCCTGAAGTCGCGCAACGGATGGCCGCGGCCTTCGCCTCGATGCGCGACGGCAGCGCCGACGCCCAACAAGTCCGGGAGAGTCTGCGGGCCAGTCGCAAGCCGCGCCGGCACGTACCCGTGGCGCGGGTGGTGGATCGCCACATCTCCGGACCGGACGGCGCGCAGCTACCGGTACGGATCTACCAGCCGCACACCGGGCCGCCGGCTCCGGTGATCGTCTATCTGCATGGCGGCGGGTTCGTGCTGTGCGACCTCGACTCCCACGATGCGTGCTGCCGTCGGCTCGCCAATGGCGTTGGCGCCGTTGTTGTCTCGGTCGACTACCGGCTCGCCCCGGAGCATCGATTTCCGGCCGCGCTCGACGACGCCTGGGCGGCGACACGATGGGTAGCGGCGCACGCGGCCGAACTCGGCGGCGACCCGGGCCGGCTGGTACTGGCCGGCGACAGCGCCGGCGGGAACCTGGCCACCGGAGTGTGCCTGTTGGCCCGCGATCAGGGAGGACCGCCGATCGCGTTTCAGTTGCTAATCTACCCGGTGGTGGACCAGCGCCGCAAAGCGTCTGCGGCGCATGCCCGTTCGGCTCTCGGCGTGCTGACCATCGACCACCAACGCTGGTTCACCGAACAATATCTGGGACCGAACGGTGACCGCAGCGACGTTCGCGCGTCCCCGATCCTCGCCGACCTGGCGGGCCTGCCCCCGGCTCACGTCATCACCGGCGAGATCGATCCACTCTGCGACGAGGACGAGGAGTACGCCCAATTGCTGCAAGCCGCCGGTGTGCCCACCACCGTCCGCCGCTACCCGGGAATGTTCCACGGCTTCTTCAATCTGCCCGACGACATTCCCATCGCCGAACAAGCCAACGCCGACGCCTGCCGGGTGGTACGCGAAGCCCTGATCGGCCCACGCCCTCCGGAGGAATGTCGATGAGATTGACCAACACCCGCGCATTGATCACCGGCGCCAGCCGCGGATTGGGTCGCAGTATCGCCGAAGTGCTGGCTCGTCGCGGTGCCGAGGTCGCCGTTGTCGCCCGCGACGGAGCGGCGCTGGATCTGCTCGCCACGGAACTCGGCGGCAAGGCGTATCCGACCGACTTGAGCGATCCGGCGGCCGTCGAAGCACTTCCCGGCCGGGTCGAAGCCGACGGCCCGGTCGACATATTGGTCAACAACGCCGGGTTGGACTGTTGTCGGCTGCTGCCGGACACCTCCGCTCGGGAAGTGCGAGACTTGTTACAGGTCAACCTGTTAGCTCCGATGGAGCTGTGCCGCCAGCTGATGCCCCGGATGGTCGGCCGCGGGCGCGGACACATCGTGAACGTCTCATCGGTGGGTGCGGTGAGCGTGAGCCCCGGGGTCACTGTCTATGCGACGTCCAAGGCCGGGCTGAGTCACTTCACCGCTGGAATCCGCCAGGAACTCAAGGGCACGCCGGTGGGAACGACGCTGGTCCAGATCGGTGCGGTCAAAACCGACATGCTGGATGGCATAAGGCAATTCGGTCCGGCACGACGTGCGATCGAGCGATCGCAGCGAATGCACATGCTGCCGCGCGAAGACTTGGAACCGATTGTCGTGGCCGAGGCGATCGCCGACGCGATCGAACGCAACCGCCGCTACGTCACCCTGCCGCGCCGCATCGCGGCGTCGGCGATCATGACCGAGCTGCCCCGGCGGATGAGCGCGGCCATGCTGGCCGGTATCGACATGCGGGCAGACGCGTAATGAGCGCTACGGCAACACAGCTGGCGGGCAAGGTGATCATCGTCACCGGCGGTGCGCGGGGGCTCGGTGCCGCTTTCGGGCGCCACATCGTCAGCCGCGGCGGCAAGGTGGTGCTCGCCGACCTGCTCGACGACGACGGCAATCGCCTCGCCGGTGAGCTGGGGGAGTCGGCCCGCTTCGTGCATCTGGACGTGACCGATCCCGGACAGTGGGTGCAGGCCGTCCGATCCGCCACCGACGAATTCGGCCGACTCGACGGGCTGGTCAACAACGCCGGCGTGTCCACCGGGCAGTTCATCGAGCACGAACCCCTCGACCATTTCCGGGCGGTCCTGGAAGTCAACTTGGTAGGAGTGTTCAACGGTATCCAGGCCGCGATACCGGCCATGCGGAGCGCAGGTGGCGGCTCCATCGTCAATATCTCCTCTGCCGCAGGGCTTTTCGGCCTGGCGCTGACCGCCGGCTACGGTGCCTCCAAGTGGGGTGTGCGCGGGCTGACCAAGGTCGCCGCGGTGGAACTGGCCGGTGACCGGATTCGGGTCAACTCCGTCCATCCCGGAATGACGTACACCCCGATGACCGAGCAGGTCGGTATTCAGATCGGCGAGGGCAACTATCCGAATACGCCGATGGGCCGAGTCGGGCTGCCGGAGGAAATCGCCGGCGCGGTGGATTATCTGCTTTCTGATGACGCTGCCTACACGACCGGTGCGGAGATCGCCGTCGACGGCGGCTGGACGGCAGGTCCCACCGTGCAGTACGTGATGGGGCAGTAGCCCCGGCAGACGACTAGGTGGCGTTGGGCAGGTGGTCAGCGGCCCAGTCGCCGAAGGACGTCGGAAAGATCGTCACGTCTTCGTCCTCGAGTGGCACGATGCTGTGGTCGTCTAGGAGGCCGCCGAAATAGCGAGCCGCGGGATCGTTTACGACTTCGCGCGAATCATGATGTGCGGCTAGGCCGATGCGCACGAAGTCGTCCATGCTGTACTTTTCCGGCCCGGCCACGTTGATGATCGCGTTGAGTGGCTCGTCGAGCGCCGCGCGGGTGACCGCGGTGGCAACGTCGGCGGCCGCGATGGGTTGGATCGCCGCCTTGTGAGACAGACGCACGACCCCGCCTTCGGTCGCCGAGTCGGCGATTCCGGTGACGAACTCGAAGAACTGGGTGGCCCGCACGATCGAATATGGGGCTCCGGACTCGATGATGATTTTCTCCTGGGCGGCCTTGGCGCGCAGGTATCCGCTCTCCGGGACGCGATCGGTTCCCACGATCGAGAGCGCGACGTGGTTGTGCACTCCGGCGGCCTGTTCTGCCTGTAGCAGGTTCCGGGTCGAGGTGGTGAAGAATCTCAGCACGTCGTCGTCGGCGAATGACGGCGAGTTGGACACGTCGACGACGACGTCCGCGCCGGTCACCGCTTGCTCGACGCCTTCGCCGGTCACCGTGTCGACACCGGAACTCGGTGACGCCGAAACGGCTTCGTGACCGAGCTCGGCGAGGTTGGCGACGACCTGCGACCCGATCAGTCCCGTGCCGCCGACGACCAAGATCTTCATCGTGTTGCCTTCCGCAGTTTGCGACTTACCCAGTCGTCGATGCGACTGTTTACGAGCTTGGCAAACGCTGCTCGCAGACACCAGTCCACGGTTTGGCTGTTCTCCCGATACACCCTCGTTAAATCAACTGCTTGACTTAACGAGGGCTGCGCCGATTTACTCGACGGGTGGTCAACGAATTGACGGACAAAGTTGCCGCCGTCACCGGAGGCGCTGCGGGTCTCGGCCGGGGCATGGTGGAGCGCTTCGTCGCCGAGGGTGCGCGGGTCGTCATCGCCGATGTGGCGCGAGACCGAGGCGAGGAGCTCGCGGAGTCCCTCGGCCCGGCCGCGGTGTTCCAGCAGACCGACGTCTCCGATCAGCAACAGGTGGCAGCCGTGGTCGCGGCGGCCGTCGAAAGATTCGGCGGACTGCATGTCATGGTGAACAACGCCGGAATATCCGGGCCGCTGCGTCGCCTGCTCGACGAGGACTTCGAAGACTTCCACCGGGTGATGGGGGTCAACGTGCTCGGCGTGATGGCCGGCACCCGGGATGCCGCCCGGCACATGGCCGATCACGGCGGTGGCTCCATCATCAACGTGACCTCCATCGGCGGAATTCAGGCAGGCGGCGGCGTGATGACCTACCGCGCATCCAAGGCCGCGGTCATCCAATTCACCAAGTCGGCAGCGATTGACTTGGCCCGCTACGAGATTCGGGTCAACGCCATCGCCCCGGGCAACATCGCGACCGCGATCTTGTCCACCTCGGCCAACGCGACGGATCCCGCGGAGCTGGCGCGTTTCGAGGCGACGATTCGCCAGACGATGCGCGACGACCGCCCGCTGAAGCGGGAAGGCACGCCCGACGACGTCGCGGAGGCGGCCCTGTATTTCGCCACCGACCGGTCGCGGTACGTCACCGGGACGGTGTTGCCGGTGGACGGGGGGACGGTGGCGGGCAAGGTGAATCGCTCGCGCAAACGCGAGAATTGAGCCCATCGCGCCGCGACAATATCCCCATGGCCGCCCTGTCGCGAAACATCGCCCGAATCTCTCTGGCGGGCGTGCTGATCTTCGCGGGCATCGGGCATCTGACCTTTGCCCGAACCACTTTTCACGCGCAGGTGCCCCGGTGGCTGCCGTTGGACACCGACTTTGTGGTCGTCGCCTCGGGTGTGGTGGAAATCCTTCTCGGAGCGGCGCTGCTACTGCTGACCCGGCGGCGCACCTTCGTGGGCTGGGCGGTGGCGGTGTTCTTCGTCTTGGTGTTTCCCGGCAATATCTCCCAATTCGTGACGCACACAAACGCGTTCGGGCTCGACTCCGACCTGTCCCGGGCCATCCGGTTGTTGTTTCAGCCGCTGCTGGTGGTCTGGGCGCTGTGGTGCACCCAGGCCCGGGCTCAGAATTGATCCCGATTACTTCTTCTTCGCCGGCGACTTCTTCGACGGAGGCACCGCCGAAGCCATGACGGCCGCTGCGCGGTCCCATACCCGGTGCATGCCCAGCGCGGCCAGCAGTGCTGCGCTGGCTTTCTTGTCGATGTCGTCGGCAATCAGCACCCCCGGATCGTCAGGCGAGATGCCGGCCGATTCCAGGACGGCAACACCGTCTCCCCATGCAGCCACCGGCTTGCAGTGCCGAAAAGCCTCCTGCAGCAACGTCACCAGCTTGATGTCTCCGCTGGGGGTGGTGCCCGCAGCCACCACCACTGCGTCGAACTCGATCGAGCGTGCGGTCAACAGGGTGCGCTCCACGACCTCGATCCGCCGGCCCGACTTCAGTTTTCCGCCCACCGGCGCGGTGAGCAGCGGAACCGCGCCCGCGGCGGTCACCGCCTTGATCAGATTCCCCACGCCCGCGAGATCCGAGCCCGCGTCGGCGATGATGCCCACCTTGCGGCCCGCCACCGGACCGGGCTCGGCATACACCTGGGATAATGCCGGAGACTTCGAAACCTCTTTCGGCGGCTTGCCTTTCGGCGCTGGCAACCCCAGGCCGGCGGCGACCTGCTCACACAGGTCGGTGTCCACGTTGGCAAGCACCTCCAGCTGACGTTCCTTGATCGCCTGCTCGTAGCATTTGCCCAGCTCGAAGGTGAACGCCTCGATCACGTGCAGTTGCTCGACGCGGCTCAGGCTGCGATAGAACATCGCCGCCTGGCTGAAATGGTCTTCGAACGACACCGGATTCGCGCGCACCGCGGTTCCCTCGATTTTGCGCGGAGTCGGCACGTAGCCGCCGTCGCCGGCGTCGGCCACCTCCGGCTCGCCGTCGTCGATGCTGTTGGGACGGTAGGGGGCCAGGCCCTGATGAATGGCGGTCTGGTGCATTCCGTCGCGCAGCATGTCGTTGACCGGGCAGTGCGGGCGGTTGATCGGTAGCTGAGTGAAATTTGGTCCGCCGAGCCGGGTCAGCTGGGTGTCCAGGTAGGAGAATAGCCGGGCCTGCATCAGCGGGTCGTTGGTGGGCTCGATGCCTGGCACGAAGTTGCCGGTGTGGAACGCGACCTGCTCGGTCTCGGCGAAGTAGTTGGTGGGGTTGCGGTTGAGCGTGAGCTTGCCGATCAACGTGACCGGAACCAGTTCTTCGGGAACGAGTTTCGTCGGATCGAGCAAGTCGATGCCGTCGTAGGTGTCGGTGCCGTCGTCAGGCATGACCTGGATTCCGAGCTCGTATTCGAAGAACGCGCCCGCGTCGATGGCGTCGGCCATGTCGCGTCGATGGAAGTCGGGATCGCACCCGGCGGCAATCTGCGCCTCTTCCCAGACCAGGGAGTGCACACCCGCCACCGGCTTCCAGTGGAACTTGACCAGACTGGTCTTGCCGCGGCGATTCACCAGCCGGAAGGTGTGCACGCCGAACCCCTCCATGGTCCGGTAGGAGCGCGGGATGCCACGGTCGCTCATATTCCAGAACACGTGGTGAGTCGCCTCGGTGTGCAGCGACACGAAGTCCCAGAACGTGTCGTGGGCTGACTGGGCCTGGGGGATCTCACGGTCCGGGTGGGGTTTGCCGGCGTGGATGATGTCGGGAAACTTGATGCCGTCCTGGATGAAGAACACCGGAATGTTGTTGCCCACCAGGTCGAAATTGCCCTCGTCGGTGTAGAACTTGACCGCGAAGCCGCGGGTGTCACGTACCGTGTCGGCCGATCCGCGGGAACCCAGCACGGTGGAGAACCGGCAGAACACGTCCGTCTTCTTGCCTTTGCGGGCCAGGAACTCAGCCCGGGTGTAGTCCGACGCGTTGCCGTAGGCCTCGAACACGCCGTGCGCCGCCGCGCCCCGGGCGTGCACGACCCGCTCGGGAATGCGCTCATGGTCGAAGTGGGTGATCTTCTCCCGCAGATGGAAGTCTTCCAGCAGACTCGGACCACGGCTGCCGGCCTTGAGGGAGCGGTCGGTGTCGGGCAGTCGCACCCCCTGGGCCGTGGTGAGGTATGAACCCTGCTGAGCGCGCGGGTCGTGCTCGGGACTGTCGCCGTTGGTGGTGGCCCCGGTCGGGCTGGTGCGGCGGGGGTGGATTGCGAGGGCTTGCGGGCGGGGGGCATGTCAACTCCTGATATATTCGACGGGATTTTTTGTTTGGACCAAAGATGTTGTTGGGCAACGTAATTGCGCTATTCGAGGGGCGGGGAACGTTCTGCGGTGACCGCGCTCACCGGTCGGCCGTCGGCTCGCCGGCGGATGAGGCCGTCGGATTCGAACGACGACAGCCACCCTTCCATCGGCCACCATCCCCAGCGCCGGTGGAACACGGCGGCGTTGCGCACGATGTCGTCGAGATGGTCCACGGGCGGGTTGGTGACCCGATGGTGTTGGTGGAATGCGTGCGCCCCGCCGACCCAGCGCATCGGCACGCCGCGCGCTGCGGCGCACTGCGCGAAGTCGGTGTCTTCACCACCGTAACCGCAGTAAAGCTCGCAGAATCCGCCGATTCGCTGCCAGGTGCTGGTCCGCACGGCGAACGACAGCGACCAGAACAGGGCATAGTCCGTGGTGTCGAACACCTCGTCGTCCGCTGGCGATGGCCGGGCCGGGTGAGGCTCGGGATGCGCCCGGATCTCCGACAGTGAATACCCGCCCGGCCCGGTCGGGGGCAGGTATGTCACCGGTCCGCACAGCAGGGCGTCGGCGTGGTCGGGCCCGCTGGCGACGGCGTGGTAGCGGTCGATTAGGGCGGCTGCGGGAATGCAATCGACATCCAAAAAGACCAGCAGCTCAGCGTTTTCGCGGATCGCGGTGTCGGCGCCCAGATTGCGCCCGCGCGCGATGGGCAACGGGTGCTGCGCCGGGCAGTCGACCACGGCCGCCCCCGCGCCGGACACGGCATCGGCAACGCCGGGATCGCCGAGCGCGACGATCACGTGAAGGTCCGGTCGCCGCACGCTGTGTTGCAAGCCTTCGAGTTGACGACGAAGATGCCCGGCCCGGCCGTGCACGGTGGTGATGACAGCAGTTTTCACGCTGCACCTCGCCGGCACCGCTGCGCGGTGGCTTCGATGGTGGCGGCCGCGCGGCCGGCGGCGCCGTCCACCCGCCAGCGCGTCCAGCGTTGCGTGTCGGCCGCGCACGCGTGGTCGAGAAGTGCCGGCCAGGCCCGCGATTCGGGCCACCGGCGCGCCACCGCGGCCAGCTGATGGCGCCGCAGAACCGTTGCTGTGGAAAGCTGTTCGTCAAAGGGCCGGGATTGCGGGATGACTACGGCCGGTCGTTGCGCAGCCGCGACGTCGGCGATGCATCCTTGGCCGGCGTGGGTGACGACCACATCTGCGGCACAGATGGCCGGCCACGGGTCGGCCTGCCACGTGCCGCTGTCGCCGCCGAGTCTGGTCCAAGTGGCGGCAGGCTCGGGTGACTGCTCCGGGGCAGCGCCGAATTCGTTGCCGGCGCCGCCCAGTACGAGGACACGCAATGTATGCGGCGACGCCGGCCTGGCCCCGGGGCCGCGGCTTCGCCCCTCGAAACGGCTTATGCCCCCGACGTAGCTCGTCTTGTTCGAGTACTGCTGGAGCCATGGCGGTGTACACAGCTGGCGTGGCCACGCGGCCACGATGTGATCGGCGAGGCGATGTACCAATTGGTGCGGCCCGTCCACCCGGTTGCCCGGCAGTGCCATCACAATGACCGGAATACCAAGCAGCCGAACAAATGTCGCTACCTCGACCGAGACGTCGACGACGACGGCCTCGGGCTGCGCCCGCGCCACCCAGTCGGCGATCGCGCTCATCCGGGCGCGGAATCCTGGGTCGTGGTGCGGGGCCCAGTGCAGGGCACCGTGCGCCGTTGGTTCGGATGCCGGGTCTTGGTCATCACGCGGTAGCTTCACGATCGCCGAAAACGGATGCGGCTCCAGGATATCCAGGGACGTCAAGGCCGTCACCGGGCGACGCATCGCCGCGCAGACACTGACCGCCCGCGCCAGATGCCCGAAACCCTCGTGGTGAATGTAGTAACCGATCATCTGGCATACCCGTCGTGTCGTCGATCATCTGCCGGTACATGTCCAAGTAGGTAGCCACCATCGCCGTCGCCGAGCAGTGCGCAATGGCGTGAGCACGCACCTGCTCTCGGGGCAACAGGATTACCTCGCGTGCGGCCGCGGCCATTGCGTCGACGTCGCCGGCGGCCACGATCCGGCCCGAGCGGTCGTCCACTACCTCCGGGACACCGCCACGGTCGAACGCCACCACCGGCGTGCCACACATCATCGCCTCGGCGACGACCAGACCGTAGGGTTCATCCCAGGCCGGAGTCACCAGCGCCGCGGCGGAGTTGCCGACCAAGTCGGCCAGCCGGTCATGGTCGACGTGACCTGCATACCCGATGTCGCCCAGCAGCCGCGGCCGCACGTGCCGGGCAAAGTATCCGTCGTCGCAGACCGGACCGGCCAACACCAGTGGCAGGCCCGCACGTCGCGCCGCGTCGATCGCCAGATGGGGTGCCTTTTCCGCGGTGATCCTGCCGAACCACACCAGCGACTTCCCACCCGGCCCCAACGGCCATTGCCGGCTGTCGACGCCGTTGGGTACCACCGTGATCTGCCCGGCCACGTCCTTCCACGCGGCGGCCGTATGACCGGATACGGCGGCGAATCGGGTGCCGGTGCTGACTGCGGCGTCGATCGCCGATTCCAGCCAGGGCGTGGGCGGCGTGTGGACGGTGGTGAGCATCGGAGTCCGCAGCGTCGGCGCCATCGCGACCGGCAGGTAATGCAGGCTGTGATTGTGGATGATGTCGAAATCGGCGCCGGCCGAACCCGCGAGCCCAAGCATCAGCGACAGGTAGGCGTGGTGGTCGGCCATGAACGCGGCCGGGGGCATGGACACGTCGTGGCGGGCGGCCTCGGACAGCCCCAACGGCCGCACTTCGAGGGTGGCGCATCCCAGCGCGGGGTCCGAACCCGCCGCGGCGAACAAGGTCACCTGGCACCCGGCCTCGGCCAGCCCGCGCGCCAGCTGGCAGACATGCGCCTCGAGGCCGCCGGCGAAGGGTTGGCGGATGGGGTAGCGGTTCGAGGCGATCAGGGCGACGCGCAATCCCGGCACGGCAGTCGTCATGCCAGCACGCTTCGATAGATGTCTCGGTGGGCGTCGGCCAGCTCTCGGCGTTCGGCCATCCGGGCTGCCCACCGTGCGCGTGGGGCCGGTTCGCCGGCCGCCCAGCGCGCGTAGGCCTCCTGCACCGCGTGCCGTAGCGACGCTTCGTCGAAGCCGGCGTCGTGCAAGTCGAAGACGCCGCATGGCCGTTGCTCGTGGTAGAAGCCGCAGGTGGGCGCAATGACGGCGGTGCCCAGATCGAAGCAGGCCTCCAGCCAGCCCGAGTGGGTGCCGAAACGGTAGGGCAGCACCGATACCGTCAGCGACGCGAGGTACGCCCAGAGTTCGTCGTCGGTGAAGTATGGATGCACCTCGACCCGCACCTGCCGGTGACGGCGGTACCGCAGCAGGGCGGCGCCTACGTCGGGGGCAAACCAGTGGTTGTCCGGATCGAAGATCTCGTCGTGGACGTCGACCCGCAGCGTCGCGCGCGGTAACTCGGCGACGATCCCGGCCAGCGCGTCCACCACGGGCAACGGATCCATGTTGGCGCGCAAGCTCTTGGCGTGCAGGCCCACCACGAAAGTGCTGTCGCGGGACCGGCGTCGCTCGATCAGGTCGCGGTCGAGCACGTGGGGATGCGGCAACACCTGTGCGTGTCGCTGCCAGCGAAGCCAAATCTGCTGTGCTGCACCAGGGGTGAGGGTGATCAGTTCGTCGGCCGCGGCCACCAGCACTTGCTGCTGCTCGCTGTGGGCCGCCGGATCCAGGTGATGCGGATTGCGCAGGTCGTGCACCGTGTACACCAGCGGCTTGTCGTGCATCTTGAGCTCCTGGACGACCTCGGCCAGCACCTCGGGGCCCAGGGCATCGAAGCCGAAATGGACGTGGAAGACGTCGAAGCTCTGATGGTTGTCGTCAACCCAGCCCGGCTCCAGCATCAGCGGCGGCCACCAGCCGCCAGGCACTGTGCGCCCGTCCGGAGGAATCGGATCATCAAGGCGGACAACACAATCCACGTCTAGATCGGCCAGGTGCCGTACATAGACGTGGGAGGCAGGTACCGAGGCGACGCGTACCACGAGTTCCTTCCCGAGTTGATGATGCGAATGGGCACAGTGAGGCCAGGCCGCGGTGAACGGTGGCCGGTCGCGGAGTTGTTCCTGCTGGGCTGAAGAACAGAGCCCACGTGTAGTACCCGTCATCGTTCGCGCCAAACGCCAGCCACCGCGGCCGGACAGCAGGCGGCGGGCGCTTCGGCGGAGGCACGGTTGCCCCGGGCCGCCACGGCCGATCGGCCGGCCGTGGCATTGCGGTGCATTTTCCTGGCCAGCGCCAAGGTGCGTTTGACGGCGCTGTCCGCGGGTATCAGCTTCCAATGACCTGCGTGCGGACTTCCCTCTGGCTTGCCCAGCGAAACCAAAAGCCCTGGGCGGCAAACATACTCGCCGACGGCCCGGAATCGGCCGACGTCATCGTGGTGGGCGCCGGCATCACCGGGCTGGTGACTGCGGTGTTGCTGGCGCGCGCAGGCAAAGATGTGCTGGTGGTCGAGGGACGCACGGTGGGCGCCTGCGCCACCGGCAACACCACCGCCAAGATCAGCCTGCTGCAGGCCACGCACCTGTCGAAGATCCTGCCCAAGCACGGCCGGGACACCGCTCGGGCCTACGTCGAGGGCAACCGGGAAGGTATGGAATGGCTGCTCAAGTACTGCGAGCAGCACAGCGTGGCAGTCCAGCACGAGGACGCCTACACCTACGCCCAGTCCGAGCAGGGCATCGCGTCGGCGCGCGCGGAATTCAAGGCCGCGCAGACCGTGGGCCTGCCCGTCTCCTGGGACGACGACGCCCCGGTGCCGTTTCCCTACCACGGCGGAGTGCGGCTGCCCCAGCAGGCGCAGTTCGATCCGATGTCGCTGCTGGACGCGCTGGCCGTCGAGTTGCTCGAGCACGGTGGGCGACTGGTCGAGAACTGCCGGGTACGCAAGGTGTCCAGCCGCGGCGACGGGGTGCGCGTGCAGGTCAACGACGAGTCGCGGCAAGACGTCGAAGTGCGGGCGGCGCAACTGGTGCTGGCCACCGGCATCCCGATCCTGGACCGCGGCGGCTACTTCGCCCGCGTCAAGCCGCAGCGGTCTTACTGCATGGCGTTCAAGGTGCCCGGCACCATCACCCGGCCGATGATGATCTCCACCGATTCGCCGACGCGCTCGGTCCGCTACGCCCCGGTCGGCGACGGCGAGGTGTTGATCGTAGGCGGGGCGGGACACACCGTCGGCCGGGAGAAGAGCCCGTCCAAGGCGCTCGACGAGCTGTCGTCGTGGACACGCCTGCACTATCCCGGAGCGCAGCAGACGCATTTCTGGTCGGCGCAGGACTACGAACCGATCGACGAGCTGCCCTATGTCGGCCCGATCTTGCCCAATTTCGAAAGCATCTTCGTGGCAACCGGTTTCAACAAGTGGGGGATGACCAACGGGCCCGCTGCCGCGTTGGCGCTGTCGAGCCGGATGCTGGGCGGACGGATGGACTGGGCGGGCGCATTCGCCAGCTGGAGCCGCCATGAGCTGACCGGCCTGGCAACCGCCATGCAGTCCAACCTCGAGGTGGGCTTCAACCTGGCCAAAGGCTGGATCACACCATCGGTGCACCTCGCGCACCGCAGTCCGACCGAAGACGGCCAAGGCGTGGTCAGCGGACCTCCGTGGCATCTAGAAGCCCGGTCACGGGTCGATGGCACCGAGCACCGCGTCTCGCCCGTCTGCCCGCACTTGGGTGGCATCGTCAACTGGAACGACGCCGACCAGGCCTGGGAATGTCCGCTGCACGGGTCGCGTTTCGCGCCCGACGGGACGTTGCTGGAAGGCCCGGCGACCACCGACCTGACCGCGTAGCGCGCGGCCGGACCCCAAACTGCGCCAAACTTTAAATCAATCGCTTGACTTAACGCCTGCGGGCGCGGTTGACTGTGCGGTATGACCACAGTCGGTCGACCCGTGCGCAGCGACCGGGCCAGCTCCACCCAAGAGGCGATCCTGGTCGCCGCCGAGCGACTGTTCGCCGAACACGGCGTATTCGCGGTGTCCAACCGGCAGGTCAGCGAGGCCGCCGGGCAGGGCAACAACGCCGCCGTGGGTTACCACTTCGGCACCAAGGCGGATCTGGTGCGTGCCATCGAGCAGAAGCATCGCGGACCGGTTGAGCAACTGCGCGAGCAGATGGTGGCCGCCCTGCCCGACCCCGCCGGGATGCGGGACTGGGTTGCCTGCCTGGTCTGTCCGCTCACCGAGCACCTCGAGGAACTGGGCAACCCGACGTGGTACGCCCGATTCGCCGCGCAAGCCATGACCGACCCGGCCTACCACAACATCGTCGTCAAAGACGCGCTGAGTTCGTCGTCGCTGGTTCAGGTGATCGACGGGATCAACAGCTGCCTGCCCGACCTGCCGGTCGCGGTCCGGTTCGAGCGAAACATCATGGCGCGCAACCTGTTGATGCACACCTGCGCGGACCTCGAACGTGCCCTCGCTGAGGGCACTTCGTTGCCACGACCGTCCTGGCGGGCCGCCGCCACCGGCCTCATCGACGCGATCGTGGGCTTGTGGCTGGCACCCGTGACTCCGGTAACTGAAGAGCCGAAGAGATGAAAGTCACTGTCAATCAAGACATCTGCGCTTCCTCGGGCAATTGCGTGATGAACGCCCCAGAGGTGTTCGACCAGCGTGACGAGGACGGCGTCGTCGTCCTGCTCAACCCGAACCCGCCCGCCGACCAGGCCGAGGCGACCCGTAAAGCCGCCGCATTCTGCCCGGCGCTGGCAATCCAGATCGAGGAGTGACTTTGTCCGACACGCTCACCGACCACACGACCGACACCAATATCCCCGAGTACCCGATGGCGCGGGCCGCGGGTTGCCCGTTCGCGCCGCCGCCGGACGTCATGGCGCTGGCCGCAGCCAGACCACTGTCCCGAGTACGGATCTGGGACGGCAGCACGCCCTGGCTGATCACCGGCTACGAGCAGTGCCGCGAGCTGTTCTCGGATTCACGGGTCAGCGTGGACGACCGGGTGCCGGGCTTCCCGCACTGGAACGCCGGCATGTTGTCGACGGTGCACAAACGACCCCGTTCGGTGTTCACCTCCGATGGCGAGGAGCACACCCGCTTCCGCCGAATGTTGTCCAAGCCGTTCACCTTTCGGCGGGTAGAAGCGCTACGTCCGGTCATCCAGCAGATCACCGACGATCACATCGACGCGATGCTGGCCGGGCCGCAGCCAGCCGACATCGTCACCGCCATCGCGTTGCCGGTGCCCTCGCTGGTGATCAGCCAGCTGCTCGGGGTGCCCTACGAAGACGCCGAGATGTTCCAGCACCACGCCAATGTCGGGCTGGCGCGCTACGCGACCGGTGAGGACACCGTCAAGGGTGCGATGAGCCTGCACAAGTATCTGTGCCAACTGGTCGAAGCGAAGATGGACAACCCCGCCGAAGACGCGGTCTCCGACCTGGCCGAGCGGGTCAAGGCAGGCGAACTGAGCGTGAAAGAAGCCGCGCAGCTGGGCACCGGGCTGTTGATCGCCGGGCACGAGACCACCGCGAACATGCTCGGTCTCGGGGTGCTGGCGCTGCTGCGCAATCCCGACCAGCTGCCCGCGATCCGCGACGCCGAAGACCCCAAAATCGTGGCCAACGCGGTCGAGGAGTTGCTGCGCTACCTCAGCATCATTCAGAACGGCCAGCGGCGCGTCGCCGTCGAGGACATCCCGATCGCCGGCGAGGTGATCCGCGCCGGGGAGGGCATCATCATCGACCTGGCTCCGGCGAACTGGGACGCACATGCGTTCACCGACCCGGACCGGCTCTACCTGCACCGGTCCAACGCCGATCGCAATGTCGCCTTCGGATATGGCCGGCACCAGTGCGTCGGCCAGCAGCTCGCCCGGGCCGAAATGCAGATCGTCTTCCGCACCCTGTTCCAGCGGGTACCGACGCTTGAATTGGCGGTGCCGCTGGATGACATCCCGTTCAAGGACGACCGGCTCGCCTACGGCGTCTACGAACTGCCGGTCACCTGGTAAGTCCCGAGTTTCAGCCCACACCGTTCGAGAGGTCAACGATGACAAGCACTTTGTATCCGCCGAAAGGCTTTGGCGCGCCGAAGGATCGCAAAGGCCACGCGCTGGGCAGCAACGTCGGATTGCCCGCCGGGACCGAAGTCTTCTCGGCGGACAATCACATCTCGCTGGCCTCCGACATCTTCTACGAGCGCTTCCCCGAAGACCTCAAGGACAAGGCGCCGCGAATCTGGTACGAGGACGGCGCCTACCAGGTCGGTCGCAAGGGCCAGTCGTTCCTGCCGGGTGACTTCAGTGCGGTGCTGATGCAATACGACGATCTGCCCGGAGCTGCCAGCACCAACATCGAGGCCCGCATCCAGGAGCTGCGCGAGGACGGTGTCGACAAAGAGCTCGCCTTCCCCAACGCGGTGCTGGCGCTGTTCCACTACCCGGACAAGAAACTTCGCGAGCTCACCTTCCGCATCTACAACGAGTACATCGCCGAGTTGCAGGAGCGCTCCCACGGCCACTTCTACGGTGCGGGGCTGATCAACTGGTGGGACCCGGAAGGTACCCGCAAAACGCTGGCCGAGCTGAAGTCATTGGGGCTCAAGACTTTCCTGCTCCCGCTGAACCCGGGCAAGGACGACGACGGAAACATCATCGACTACGGCAGCACCTCGATGCGGCCGGTGTGGGACGAGATCGAGGCCGCCGGGCTGCCGATCACGCACCACATCGGTGAGACCCCGCCGAAAACCCCGTGTCAGTTCAACAGCGTCGTCGTCGGCATGATGATCAACATCGACGGCTTCCGCGAGCAGTTCGCCAAGTACCTCTTCTCCGGAATCCTCGACGACCACCCGGGGCTGCGGATCGGCTGGTTCGAGGGCGGGATCGCCTGGGTGCCTTGGGCTCTGCAGGACGCCGAACATCTGGTGGCCTCGTACCAGCACATGTTCAACCGGCCATTGCAGCACGACGTGCGTTACTACTGGGACACCCACATGAGCGCCTCGTTCATGGTCGATCCGCTGGGCCTGGAGTTGATCGACCGGATCGGCGTCGACAAGGTGATGTGGTCCAGCGATTACCCGCACAACGAAAGCACCTACGGCTATTCGGAGAAGTCGCTGGCGGCCGTCGTCGAGGCCGTCGGACCCGAGCGGGCGGCCCGGATCGTCAGCGGCAACATCAGTGAATTCCTCGGCCTATGAGCACAATCACCGACGGAATGGTCATCCCGGAGGCTCCCGACCTGCCCCGGCTGCGCCGCGAGACCGGCGCGCGACTGCGGGCGGCGATGGCCGACCGCGGAGTCGATGCTCTGGTGCTGCTGGGCAACAACGCCGTCGTCTACGCGACCGGAACAAGTTGGCCGCTCGGTGACGCCGGACTGTCCTACGTCGAACGTCCGGTCGCCGTGGTGCTCGCCGACGACGAGTCGCCGCACCTGTTCCTGCCGTTCCGGGAAGGCGCCGCGCAGGAGTCGGACCTTCCGGCCGACCATCGGCACGGGCCGGTCTATCTCGAATTCGACGAGGGGGTAGCCGATTTCGCCGGTAAGCTGGCCGAGCTCATCCCGGCTGGGTCGACCGTCGCGGTCGACGAATTCACCGGCGCCATGTCTCGGGCGCGCAACCTGTTGTTTCCCAACGGAACACCGGTAGACGCCGCGGCGGTGATCAGCGCCGCCAAGGCGGTCAAGACGCCGGACGAACTGGCCTGCATCCGCACCGCCGTCCGGATCACCGACCAGGCCATGGTCGAGGTGCAGCAGGCGCTGGCGCCCGGAATCCGCCAGGTCGACCTGTCCGGACGCTTTCTGCGCCGCGCGTTCGAACTCGGCGCAATGGCCAGCATGCTGGAACCGATCTGGCAGGTGATGCCGAACAGCAGGGCAGAGGGCGTGTGGACCACCCACGGCGACCTGGCCCTGCCGTTGCTGAGCACCGAGCGCGAGCTGTGCCGCGGCGACGTGCTGTGGACCGATGTCAGCATCACCTACCAGGGCTACTGCTCGGACTTCGGGCGGACCTGGATCGTCGGACAGGACCCCTCGCCGCGCCAGCAGGCGCAATTCGACAAGTGGCGACAGATCATGGACGCCGTACTGGGCGTCGCGCGCGCCGGGGCCACCGCGGCCGACCTGGGCCGGGCCGCCACGGCGGCCAATGGCGGTGTGCGGCCATGGCTTCCGCACTTCTACCTCGGTCACGGCATCGGCGTCAACGCCGCCGAGATGCCGATGATCGGAACCGATCTCGGCGACGAGTTCGACGAGAACTTCGTGCTGCAACCGGGCATGGTGCTGGTGCTCGAGCCGGTGGTCTGGGAAGACGGCACCGGCGGCTACCGCAGCGAGGAAGTCCTGGTGATCACCGAGGAAGGCTCGATGAAATTGACCGACTACCCATACGACCCCTATGTCGACTGAGGTTCTCGCCGACGACACGGCACTGCGGTGCGGTCGTCGGGAACGCGCGCTGGCCCAGATGGCCGAGCACGACCTGGATGTGCTGGTGTTGGGCCGGCAGGCCAACATCCGCTACATCACCGGTGCGCCGCAACTCTGGGTGGCCGGCACCCGGCCGTTCGGCCCGAGCTGCGTGCTGGTGCGGGCCACCGGCGCCATCCATCTGCTCAGCACCTGGGATGAGGGTGTGCCCGAGGACATCCCGCACGAGAACCTGTACGGCATCTCATGGAACCCGGTGAACACCATCGCGGCCCTGCAGCGCATCGAGGGCGCCGCCACCGCCCGCCGGGTCGGAACCGATGCGCTGTCACCGGGTTTCGCGCAACTGCTACCGACCGCGTTCCCCGGCGCCGAGCTGGTGGACGGCGAGCCGGCGATGCGGGCCGCGCGGCGGGTCAAGACCGGCGACGAGATCCGCGCGCTGCGCGAGTCGATCGGCGTCGCCGAGATAGCCTTGGCCGCAGCAGTTTCCGAATTGCGCCCCGGGGTGGACGAGAAGACCCTCGCCGGTGTGCTGCTCGAGGCGCTGGCCGCCGGCGGCGTGAGCACGCCGTCGAACCAGGATGTCGCGTGGGTGACTTCGCGGGAGCATCCCTGGCGGCGCGCTGCAGGCGACGGTCGTATCCAGACCGGTGACCTGGTGGCGCTGTCGTCGGGAGTGGTGGCCGGCGGTTACGTGGGCGAGGTCGGCCGAACCTGGCCGGTCGGTTCCGTGCCTGGTGCGGCAGCCGTCTTCGGCCGCTGGGAACGGCTGTGGGACAAGCTGATTGCAGCTTGCCAGCCCGGCGCGCCGGCCGCGGGCCTGCTGGGCGCCTACCAGGCCGCCGGGGAACCGTTGCCGGTGATGCCGGTGGCCCGCGGCCTCGGTATGGGTTTCGACCCGCCCGTGGTCTCGGCAGCGCTGCCGGACACGGCGGCAACCGAGCGGTTGGACCCCGGCATGGTGTTGGCCGTCACCGGTTATGTCTGGGAACCCGGAGTCGGGGCGGTGTTCGGGCGCGAAGCCGTGCTGGTCACACCCGACGGGCCGGAAGTCCTGACGAACAGCCCGTTCTGGCGCGGCTGAGCATGGCCACGCACGCCGGTCAGAAAGCGGATCGCAAGGCGGGCAAGATCATCCGGTATGAAAAGGACGTCGCCACCCGCATCGCCACCATCACCTTCGACCGGCCCGAGCAGCTGAACGCGCCCACCACCGCCGCGCGGCGGCGCTACGCCGACCTGCTGCACCGCGCCAGCATCGACGACGACGTCAAGGTGGTGGTGATCCGTGGCGCGGGGGAGGATCTGGGCTCCGGTGCCGACCTCGAAGAATTCATGCACGCCAAGAACGCTGCCAACCCGGACCAACTGCTCGCCGAATTCGGTCTCGGCGCGGACGATGTCTCGTACCCGCCGAAGGGCAGCTTCCGGCACGGAGCCACCATCGGGCAGTGGTACGCTAACCCGAACTCGGGCATTCGCGGCCTGCAGGACTTCAAGAAGATCAGCATCGTGGAAGCCAAGGGCTACTGCTACGGATGGCACTTCTACCAGGCCGCCGACGCCGACCTGGTGATCGCCAGCGACGACGCGCTGTTCGGGCACCCCTCCTTCCGGTACTACGGGTGGGGTCCGCGCATGTGGTGGTGGGCGCAGACCATGGGCATCCGAAAGTTTCAGGAAATGGTATTCACCGGAAGGGCTTTCACCGCGGCCGAGATGTATGACTGCAATTTCCTCAACAGTGTGGTACCCCGCGATCGACTCGAGGCCGAGGTGGCCAAGTACGCGATGGCCTGCGCCCATAACCGGCCCACCGACACCGTCTTCCTGCAGAAGACCTTCTTCGAGGTGATGAAGCAGTTTCAGGGTGAGTATCTGGGCAGTGTGCTCAGCGGCGTGTTCGAATCAATGGGCGGTGGAATGCGTTCCGACGGGGGCGATTTCGCTCTGGACGCCGCTATCGCACAGGGTCTGGGCGATGCGGTCAAGGCCAACGACGACAGATTTCCGCCGGAGTGGCGGCTGAGCAAGAAGGCGCGCAAAGCCGCTGCCGGAAAGAAGAAGCGGTAGTGGCCGATTCGCCGTTGACCGGTTTCACGGTGATCGACCTCTCCACTGGGATCGCCGGTGCCTACTGCACCAAGCTGCTCGCCGACGGCGGTGCGGACGTCGTGAAAGTTGAATCGCCGGAAGGTGATCCGCTTCGGTTGTGGTCGGCGTCCGGCGCTCGGAACGAACCGGGCACCGACGGTGCTCTGTTCAGCTTTCTGGCCGGTTCGAAACACAGTGTCGTGGCCGATCCGGCGGACGGTGCCGATCTCGAACTGGTCGAGGCGCTGCTGGCCGGCGCCGACGCGGTGGTCTGGTCGGGTGGCTCGAAAGTGGCCGAGCATCAATCGTTCACCCCGGAGCATATTTCGGGCCGGTACGCACACCTCGTCGTCACGGCGATTACGCCGTTCGGCCGACAGGGTCCGTGGTCGCAGCGCGCGGCGACCGAATTCACCCTACAGGCCTGGTCCGGCGGCATCGTCGGGTTGGGTCGCGGGGTGGCCGACCGGGCCCCGGTGTTCGTCGGTGGACAAATCGGTGAGTACCTGGCCGGTGCCTACGCCAGCGCGGCCACCTTGGCGGCGCACCACCAACGTCGTGGCCGGCTGATCGACCTGTCCATGCTGGAGACCCAGATCCTGGGCCTCACTTACTATCCGGTGAGCTATTACGAGATGCTCGGCCGGCCGTGGCGCGACGCCCGGCGTCCGACCGTGCCGGGGGTCGCTGCCGCACAGGACGGATTGGTGGACCTCGGCTGCGGCACCGCACAGCAATGGTTCGATCTGTGTGCGATGGTCGGGCACCCGGAGTGGATCGACGAGAACTCGCCGTTGTCGATCACCGAGCAGGCCAACGTGCACGCCGACGAGATCTACGCGTGGGTGCGCAGTCACCGCGTCGACGACATCCGAGAACTCGCGACCGCCTTCCGGATTCCCAACGCCCCGGTTGCCAACGGCGGCAACGCTGCGACGCTGGACCATTTCGTGGCGCGTGGAAGCTTCCTGCGCAATCCACGCGACGGATTCACCCAGCCCGGGCATCCCTATCGAATGTCGCCGGCGCAACTTCGACCACCCGGTGCGGCGCCCCGACTCGGTGAGCACACGGTGCAATACCGGGGTCTGAAGCCGTCCCGGAAGGCGCCGACCGAGCCCGAGAACGGATTGCCGCTGAGCGGGCTTCGGGTGCTGGACATGACCACTTTCTGGGCAGGGCCGTCCTGCACGCACTTCCTGGCGATGCTCGGGGCTGAGGTGATTCACGTCGAATCCACCCGCCGGCCCGACGGCACCAGGTTGATCGCCGGCATACCGGCCACCGAAGAACTCTGGTGGGAGAAGTCGCCGATCTTCGCGGCGCTGAACACCAACAAAAAGGGACTGACCCTCGACCTGCAGAGTCCGCGCGGCCGGGACGTGCTGCGCCGGCTGGTCGCCACCTGCGACGTGGTCGCGGAGAACTTCACACCCCGGGTGCTGGATCAGATCGGCTTGGATTTTGCTGCGGTCCAAGCACTTCGGCCGGACGCGGTGTTGATGCGGATGCCCGGCTTCGGGCTCGACGGACCGTGGCGGGACAACCCGGCCTTCGCCTACGTCATCGAGTCGGCGTCGGGGGTGAGCTGGCTGACCGGCTACCCGGACCGCACGCCGTTCGAGCCGTACTCGGTCGGCGACCCCAACGCCGGCATCCACTCCGTCAACGCGGTACTGCTGGCACTGGAACACCGCCGCAACACCGGGCAGGGC
The DNA here is from genome assembly GCF_022179425.1 of Mycobacterium sp. 20KCMC460. Classification (NCBI taxonomy): domain Bacteria; kingdom Bacillati; phylum Actinomycetota; class Actinomycetes; order Mycobacteriales; family Mycobacteriaceae; genus Mycobacterium; species Mycobacterium sp. 20KCMC460. The sequence continues at coordinate 5,795,069 of NZ_AP025524.1, read as the reverse complement.
GTGCTGGTGGAAGCGGCGATGGTGGACGCGGCGCTCAATGTCGCAGCCGAGCAGGTCATCGAATACTCCGCCTACGGCAGCCTGCTGGAACGCGCCGGAAACCGCGGGCCCACCGCGGCACCGCAGAACCTGTACCGCACCAACGAGATCGACGAGTTCGGTCGCCTCGACAGCTGGGTCGCGATCGCGGTTGCCACCGACGAGCAGTGGTGTGCACTGGTCGCCGCGCTCGGATCACCCTCGTGGGCAGCGGATCCGGTGCTGGGCACCACCGCGGGACGCCGGGCGCAGCACGACCGGATCGACGAGCAGCTCGCCGCGTGGTGCGCGCAGCGGACCGGCGACCAGGTAGTTGCCGCGTTGTGGGACAACGGCGTACCGGTGGCCAAAGTGATGCAGCCACATCGGCAGACCGAACTGGCTCAGCTGGCGGCACGCAATTTCTTCGAGCTCGTCGACCACCCGGTCAACGGCCCGGCTAGACTCAGCACCGTGCCGATGCGGCTATCCGACGGACCCGAGCGATTCCACGCACAGCCCGCACCACTGCTGGGCCAACACAACCGGGAGTTGCTGACCGAGCTGGGCCTCGACGACCGAGAGATCGCCGAGCTGGAAGCCGACGGCGTCATCGGTCAGGCACCCGGATGATCGCCCCCTCCGACATTCTGCTCACCGACCGTGTCGCGGTGGTCACCGGCGGGGGAGCGGGCATCGGTCGCGGCGTGGCCGCAGGTCTGGCGGCATTCGGTGCGAAAGTGGCTATCTGGGAACGTAACCCGCAAAGCTGCCAAGACGCCGCCCAGTCCATCGGCGCACTGGGAATCCCCACCGACGTGCGAGACAGCAGCCAGGTCGACGCGGCGCTGCAGCGCACCAGCTGCGAACTGGGCACACCGACGATCCTGGTCAACAACGCCGGCGGGACATTCTCCTCACCCCTGCTGGAGACCAGCGAAAACGGTTGGGACGCACTGTATCGCGCCAATCTGCGACACGTGCTGCTGTGTACCCAACGGGTGGCGCGGCAGTTGGTTGCGGCCGGACTGCCCGGCAGCATCATGGCGGTGACCTCCATCGAGGGGGTGCGGGCCGCGCCGGGCTATGCGGCCTATGCCGCCGCGAAAGCCGGTGTGGTTAACTACACCAAGACCGCGGCATTGGAGTTGGCTCCGCACGGCATCCGGGTCAATGCGATCGCTCCCGACATCACCATGACCGAAGGTCTGGCGCAACTCGGCGGGGAGACCGCTGCCGCCGCGGCGGGTGCCGTCGTGCCCTGGGGCCGCGCCGGAAATGTCGACGAAATCGCCAGCACCGCAGTCTTTCTCGCCTCGGACATGTCGACCTACATCACCGGGCAGACCATTCACGTCGACGGCGGTACGCACGCTGCAGGTGGCTGGTTCCGCGATCGTGAGACCGGCGTGTACCGGTTGGGACCCGGTTAGAGCGGAGCGACCCGCTCGCTGGACGTCTCAGCCGCTCAGTGCCGCCAGCCCTCGGCGACCTGTTCGTCGAAGGTGCGATCGATGCGCTCGAAGCGGCGGCGGATCGAGGCGCGGGACGCCTCGTGCGGCAGCACGTACAGCCGGTTGGCCAGGATCGCGTCGGCGGTGAGGCGGGCGAACTCGGCGACGTTGACGGTGTCGTCCTGCGCGGGCAGCGGCCCGAATGAACCGGTCACCTCAGGCGAAGACGCCAGCCCGTAATCGGCGCCGCGGATGCGTTCGGAGTTGGACACCAGCTTGGTCTCGATCACCATGGGGCACAGCACCGAGACGCCGATGCCGTTGTTTTTCACCTCGCGGGCCAGGGTTTCGGCCAGTGCGACGACGCCGTACTTAGCCACGCCGTACGCACCGAGTCCGGCGTTGGGCACCAGCCCGGCGAACGACGCGGTGAAGACGAGGTGACCGCCGCTGCCCTGGTCGAGCAACCGCGGCAGGAACGCCTCGACGGAATGGATCGAGCCCCACAGGTCGATGTCGATCACCCAGCGCCAGTCCTCGTGCGTCATCTCCGCAATGGGGCCCGCCACCACGATGCCGGCGTTGCTGAACACCACGTCGACCTGGCCGAGCAGCCGAAACGCCTCGTCGGCCAGATGCACGACCTCCTCGAGATGCCGGACATCGCACAGCACGCCGTGGGCGTCGAAGCCCTGTCCGCGCAGGTGCGTGACGGCCTGCTCCAGCCCCGGCCCGTCCACGTCGGCCAGGACCAGCCGGGCGCCACGGCGGGCGAACTCGGTGGCGGTGGCCAAGCCGATACCGCTGGCGCCGCCGGTGATGACCGCGCCACGACCCTCGAAGCTAGAAATTCCGTCCATACCGACGGAACCCTATTTCAGGCAGCTACCCGCGTCGACAGGCAGGGTGACACCGGTGATGTAGCGAGCCTCGTCAGAGGCGAGGAAGAGCACCGCATTGCTGATGTCCTGCGCGTCCACCCACGGGACCGGCAGCGTGTGGAACATCTGGCAGATCGGCGCCATGTCGTCGGGACCCGGGTTCTCCAGATCCGGACGGAACATCTTCCACGTTCCCTCGTTCATGATCATGCCCGTGCTGACGTGCGTGGGGTGCACGGAGTTGACCCGGATCATGTGGTGGCCCAGCTCGACCGCGAAGGAACGCATGATGCCCACCACACCGTGCTTGGCCGCGACGTAATTGCCGCAATGCGGGTAGGCCTTGAGCCCGCCGACCGAGCTGGTCAGAATGATCGACCCGCCGTTGCCGCCCGAGATGAGGTGCGGTACACCGGCTTTCACCGTCTTCCAGACGCCGGAGAGGTTGACGTCGATCATCTCCTGCCAGTCGTGTTCGCTGCACTGGTCCAGGGTGTCCCCACCGTTGCCGATCCCGGCATTGGCGACGATGATGTCCAGCCGGCCCAACTGCTCGACGCCGGCATCCACCGCGGCCTTGAGTCCGTCGTAGTCGCGAACGTCCACCTCGGCGGTGAAGATCCGCCGGTTGAGGCCTTTGACAAGATCAGCGGTCTCGGCCAGATCCTCCGGCGTCGCAGCCGGGATCGGGCTGGTCTCCACCACCCGCTTACAGACGTCGATGGCGATGATGTCGGCGCCCTCCTGCGCCAGTCGCACCGCGTGGCTGCGGCCCTGTCCGAGCGCGGCCCCGGTGACGAAGGCGACCTTGCCTTCCACACGACCTGCCATGAGCTACCCCTTTTCCTAAGTGATTCAGCCGATTACGGCCGGCATGGATTCCCAACCCCGGACGGTGGACGTCGGGGAAAGCTTCGCGTCGGTGAGGTCGACGTCCCATTCGGGGAACCGCTTCAAGATCTCCTCGAGCGCGATCCGGCCCTCCAGGCGAGCCAGCGCCGACCCCAGGCAGTAGTGGGTACCCACGCTGAACGTCAGGTGTTGACGCGGCTCGCGGCGGATGTCGAAAACGTCGCCGTCGGGCGGGAATTGGCGGTGGTCGCGGTTCGCCGCACCGATCAGCATCATCATCACGCTGCCCTCGGGCACCGTCTGGCCGTAGTAGTCGACATCGCGGGTCACGTATCGCGCCACATGCGGTGCCGGCGGTTCGTAGCGCAGCAGTTCCTCGACGGCCGCCGGGATCAGCGCCGGATTCTCGACCAGGGCGCGCCGCTGATCCGGGTGTTCGGCGAGCACCTTTCCGGCCCAGCCGATCAGCCGGGTGGTGGTCTCGTTGCCCGCGCCGGACACCACGGTGACGTAGGTGAGCAGTTCGTCCCGGCGCATCCGGCGCACGGTGCCGGTCTCGTCCTCGAACTCGGCGTTGAGCAGCTCGGTCATGATGTCGTTGGACGGATGTTCGGCACGCCAGTCGATGTACTGGCCGAAGAACTCGCCGCTGAGCATGGCCTCGGCCGAGAACTCCATCGGCTTGCCGGCTTCGGTCCGCATCTGTGCGTTGGCGAAATCCCTTGCGGCTTCCTGATCTTCCTCGGGTACACCCAGCAGCATGCCGATCACCCGCATCGGCATCTGCGCACCGAGGTCGGTCACGAAGTCGAACCTGCCGCTGCCGATCAGCGGATCCAAACTGCGCGCACAGAATTCACGGATCTTGGGCTCGAGATCGTTGACCTTGCGCGGAGTGAACATGCGGGACAACAACTTGCGGTGGATGTCGTGTACCGGTGGATCCTCGAAGATGAGCACACCCGGCGGCATGTCGATGTTGGCCCGGATGAGTTCGAGGATGGCGCCCCGGGCCGAGCTGAACGTCTGGTAGTCCACGATTGCGTCATCGACGTCGGCGAACCGGCTCAGTGCGTAGAAGTCGTGCTGCTCGTTGTAGTAGAGCGGCGACTCCTCGCGCAGGCGCCGAAACATCGGGTAGGGGTCGGCATTCAGTTCGACGTCGTAGGGGTCGAAATAGACGTCGTTGGCTGCGCTGACTGTCACGGGTAATTGCCCTCTCGCCGGAAGCCGCGCCTTCCCGTCCTCACGGGTGCGCGTTCGTGCCGCCCTAGAACTCTGTCATCACCCACCGAGGAGTGTCAACGTGGAATCCGTTTTGGCTATTTCTCATTCTTGATAACAGAGAATCTAGTTCTCGTCGAGGCGGCGACGTGCGATATTCGCACATTGTCGAATTTGCGGCCGGGTGACGGCCGGCGAAATTATTTGCCGGCGAATCCGCGTGAGCAGAAGTCCCAGACCTCGTCGGCGGAGATGGGTTTGACCGTCGCGTCGTCCGTGCCGCCGCTGGATTGTGCGATGAACATCACGGTCTGCATGGTCATGGCGGCCGCTCGTTTGGGGTTGACGTCGGCGCGCAGTTTGCCGGCCTCCGCCGCGGCCTCGGTGAGTTCGGTAAGCAACGCCAGCAGTGGCGCGTGCGCGACCTTGACCTCGGTGGGATGGGTCACCAGCAAACGCGGGGCGAAGTCGGTGAAGAGTGGTCGTTTGGCCGTCGGGTCCGGGCGGGAGGCCTCGTAGAGCAGTTCGACGGCCACTTTGAGCCGCTCGAGCGGATCGGTGTGGCTTTCGGTGGCGGCCCGGATCTGGTCGGCGGAGCGGCTCAGGGCGTCCTCGAACAGGGCCAGCAGCAACTCGTGCTTGCCGTCGAACTGCAGGTAGAAGCTCCGCAGCGACTGCCGCGAGCGGTCCACGACCTCCTGCACGGTGAAGTCGGTGCTGCCCTTTTCGATGATGATGGCCTGTGCGGCGTCCAGGAAGCGCTGGACGCGTTGCGCCGCACGCAGCTTCGCGGTCTTGATGGACCGCTCGACGGCGCGCTGCTTCCAGGCCGGCTCTTCGCTGGGGGTTGTCACGGGCGGCTCTGCAGGCTGCCGCGAGGTGAGAACATGGTTGGACTGTACCGGAGAACGCCGTGCCATCGGTGCGCTCGACCTCCTCACGGACGATGTCTTGGAGATTGTAACTTCCTCACGACGAGAATACTATTCTCTTTGACGCGTGTTTGGGAAGCAGATTTGTGAGAGCAAGGCACGCGAAGGTTGGAAGGAACCCCGTGCAGCTGAGTTTTGACTCCGACGTCGAACAATTCCGGGCGGAATTCGTGGCATTTCTCGACGAACATCTGCCCGACGAGGCACAGGGAATAGAGCGGCCGCGCTCGTGCTCGCACTTGCCCCCGTGGGCGGCCCGCTGGCAACGGACGCTGTTCGACCGCGGCTGGCTGCTGCCCGGCAATCCGCCGGAGTTCGGTGGACGCAATGCCACGCTGCTGCAGCAGTACGTGCACGCCGACGAGATGGCTCGCCGCCGGATCTATCGCAGCTTCAACCCGCAGGGTGTCGGCATCATCGCGGCGTCGCTGTTGTCGTTCGGCACCGAGGAACAGAAGCGACGCTGGGCCGTGCCGATCCTGCGGGCCGAGATAACCGCGTCGCTGGGGATGAGCGAACCCGGCGCGGGCTCGGATCTGGCGTCGCTGAAAACGAAGGCGGTGCTGGACGGGGATCACTTCGTGGTCAACGGGCAGAAAGTCTGGACCTCCGGCGCGCACGACGCCGACGTGTTGCTGACCTTCGTGCGCACCAATCCCGACGCGCCAAAACACAAGGGCATCAGTGTCTTACTGATCCCGACGGACACCCCCGGGGTGGTCCGTCGCCCCTTCGCGTCGGTATGCGACCGCGACGACGTCGAGTTCAACGAGGTGTTCTTCACCGACGCGCGGGTGCCGGCGGAGAATCTGGTGGGCAAGCTCGACGACGGCTGGCGAGTGGCCACCGGCTCGCTCGGCCACGAACGGGCCATGCTGTGGATGGACTACGCCAACCTGTTGGACCAGATGACAATCGATTTCACGCCGGCCGGTCCGTTGCAGCGGGACCGCTACGCCACCCTGGTTATGGACGCACGCGCGATGCAGCTGTTGGGGTCGGCGGCGATGGCGAAAGCCGCGCGTGGCGAAGAAGACGTGCCCGCGCAATCGGTGCTCAAACTGCTCGGATCGGAGGCCCTGCAGCGCGCCTCCGAAGATGCGTTGAATGCCAGTGGCGCGGATGGATTGGTTCATCCCGCGATCACGGCCCCATTCGCTGCGCTGGACCTGGATGCGCACTCGGGCAGTTGGTTCGACCGCTACGCGCGCAGCTTCGCCGGCACCATCGCCGGCGGTACGTCTGAGATCCAGCGCAACATCGTCGCGGAAAGAATCCTCGGGCTCCCCCGCGGCTGAAGCCGTGCCCTAAACCTCCTGCGCGAGTGTGACTTTCACGACGGAATTGCGGCGAGTCGCGTCGTACGATTCACTTTCGCGGGAAAAAGAGGCAGGCTACAGCTGCGCCAGCCGCGGCGCGGATCCCCGCTGCCGAAGGACTGCGCCGGCCTCGCGGGTGAGCTCGCGTGAGCTGCCGAGCAACCCGTCGAGCACCAACGCCCGTTTGACATGCCGGTGCAGCTGATGCTCAGCCGTGAAGCCGATCCCGCCGAGCACCTGCTGGCAATGCCGGGCGGCGGTCAATGCCGCTTGGCCCGCAGCGGCTTTGGCCAGCAGGCTGGCCAACTCCTCGGGATGGTCGGTGGCGATGTGCAAGGCAGCCTCGGCGCCCTCGACGGCGACCAGTGTCTCGGCAAGCCGGTGCCGCACCGCCTGGAAAGAGGCGATGGGACGGCCGAATTGGACGCGGTCCAGTGCGTGCTGCCGGGCCAGCGACAACATGGCCCGGCCGCAGCCGACCAGCCACCAACCCAGGGCCCGCCGGCCGGCCGCCAGCGGAATCGGATCTCCCTGCGGCACCCGGTGTATCGGCAGATCGCCACCCAACGTCGCGGTGGCTTCGTCGCCTCGCTCCCACAGCACCCAAGAACCGCCGGCGTAGGGCATCGGCACGGTGCCGCCGGCCGCGCGGCCGGCGGCCTGCAGCAGCACGTCGTTGAGCAGCGGTGCCTGTGCGCCGGTTTCGCCGAGCAGACCGAACACCAAAGGTACTGCGGTTTCGGGTATTTCGTCGAGCATATCCAGCCAACCGAGCTCGGCCAGCGCGTCGTCGAGCTTTGCGCCCGACGACGTCAGCATCGCCGATCGCAGCGACTCGGTCAGCATTTGCAGCTCGGGATCGGCCCTCATGAGCTCACTCCTTCCCGAGGTCGAGCAGTCGGCGGGCGATGATGTTGCGTTGGATCTCCGCGGTGCCGCCATAGATGGTGGCCGCGCGCGAGTACAGGTACTCGGGGCGCCATGGCGTGTCGTCGAGCTCCAGCGTCCCGGGCAGCAAGTCGTGGACGGTGTCGTAGAGCTTCTGCTCGGCTCCGGCCAGCAGCACCTTGTCGATAGAGGTGTCCGGCCCCAGCCTCGTCCCGCCGGCCAGTCGGTGCTGGGTGGCCCGCGACCGGCAGCGCAGCGTGTGTAGCGCGAGATAGGCTGCGCCCAAGGCGGATTCGTCGGGCTCGACGGCCTGCTCGATCAGCGCGTCGAAGCGGGAGTACAGGTAGGCGATGCGCTGCCAGAAGCAGGTCGAGCGCTCGAAGGGCAGTAGGTCCATCGCCAGTCGCCAGCCGTCCCCGGGCCGGCCCAGCATCCGACTCGACGGGATCACCACGTCGTCGAAGTAGACCTCGCAGAACTCGTCGACGTCGTGCATGGTGCGCAGCGGGCGAACGGTGACGCCCGGGGTGTCGAGGTCGACGAAGAACGCGGTGATGCCGTCATGGCCCGGCGCGGTACGGGTGAGCAGGATGCACCGGCTGGAATACTGCGCGAAGCTGGTCCAGACCTTCTGCCCGTTGACGATCCAGTTGTCGCCGTTCTGAACCGCTCGGGTGGTCAACGACGCGAGGTCACTGCCGGAGCCGGGCTCGGAGAATCCCTGGCACCACTGCTCGCGGCCGCTGAGCAGCAAGGGGACCATCTCGGCTGCGAGTTCGGTTGAGGCGTAATCGATCATCGTGGGTGCGAGCACCTCGAGCATCGAATACGGCCCGGGCTCGGCCAGTCGGCGTCCCACCACTTCCTCGCCGACGATGGCGCGCAGCAGGGCCGGTCCCCCCAGCCCGCCCACCTCTACCGGCCAGCCGTAGCGCATCCAGCCGGCCTCGTAGAGCGCCGCGCTGACGCGGCCGAACTGCCGCATATGGCCCTGCAACGAATGATCGGGGCCGGGGGACAGGTCGTGCTCGTCGAGCCACGCGCACAGGTCCGCGCGGAACTGGCCGACGTCAACCGGTGGCGATGTCACGGCGTGGGTCGGCCCACCGCGTGCGGGCGCCCGGAGTCGTGCACGCCGCTGCGCCGAATGAAGGTCATCGCACGGGTTTTCAGCCGCCACCCGGCATCGGTGCGCAGATAGGTGTCGCGGTAGTAGCCGATGCGCATGTCGTGGGCGGAATGTTCGATGAAGCACAGCGGTTGGGTGCCGCTGGCCTCGTCGCCGTCCAGGTCCACCAGCGCGGTGCCGGTCATGAACAAACCCTTGGGGGCGGCGGCGACCAGTTCCGGGAATCTGTCCAGGGTGTAGGTGTCGCCGAACGCGCTGTAGGTGCCGTCCGGGGTGAACACTGCGATCAGCCCGTCGATGTCGCCCTGGGTGATGGTCACCGCGTAGCGCGCGAGCAGTTGCTGGATCTCGACCAGATCGTCGGTTCTGGTCGGTTGGTTACTGGACAAAGACCTTCCCGCCTTTCATGACAAAGCTGACGTCTCGGGTAACGGTGATGTCTTCCAACGGATTTCCCGGCACGGCGATGACGTCGGCGAGCATACCTTCGGCCAGCCGGCCCAGATCGCGGGAGTTGATCAGCTCGGCGGCGGTCACCGTGGCCGCTTGCAACACCGCCAGCGGCGGCAGGCCCCATTCCACCAGGGTGACCAGTTCGTCGGCGTTGCGCCCGTGCGGAATCGCGGGTGCGTCGGTGCCGACGGCGATCTTCACCCCAGCCCGGTAGGCCGCCAGGATCGAGGTCCGCGACTTGGGGAACATCTCGGCCGCCTTGGCCTGCAACTCCGGTGGCGCGTGCGAGACGTCCATGCCCTCGGCCAGGCGCCGGGTGCTGACCAGGAACGTGCCGTGCTCGACCATCAGTGCAATGGCTTCGTCGTCGATCAGGAAGCCGTGCTCGATGCAGTCGATGCCGGCCTGCACCGCGTGCTTGACGGCATCGGCGCCGTGCGTGTGCGCAGCCACCCGGAGTCCGCGCCGATGTGCCTCGTCGACGATCGCACGCAACTCATCGTCTGAATAGTGTTGTGCGCCAGGGGGTCCCGTCAGCGACATGACACCGCCGGAGCAGCAGACCTTGATCAGCTGGGCGCCGTGCTTGATCTGGTAGCGCACCGCCCGGCGGATCTCGTCGACTCCGTTGGCGATGCCTTCCTCGATCGTCAGATCCAGCACGTGCGGGGCGAACGCGGCGAACATCGTCGGATCCAGGTGTCCGCCGGTGGGCGTGATCGCATGCCCGGCCGGCACCACGCGGGGCCCCTCGATCCAGCCGGCGTCGATCGCCTTGCCCAGCGCCACGTCCAGCAGGTAGCCGCCGGTCTTGACGAACAACCCGAGGTTGCGCACGGTGGTGAAGCCGGCGCGCAGCGTGCGGCGGGCATTGCCCACCGCACGCAGCACCCGGGTCGGTGGGTCGTCCTGCACCTGGGACAGGCCCGGCTTCTCGCCGCGCCCGCCCATCAGCAGGTTGACCTCCATGTCCATCAGGCCCGGCAGCAGGATCTGGTCACCGAGATCGATTGTCTCGCCCGCGGTTTCGCCACCGACGCCGACGATGCGGTCGCCGTCGACGCGCAGGATGCCCGGGGAGACGATCTCGCCGGTCTCGACGTCGAGCAGCCCGGCGGCCTTGAGCGTCTGCACCGGTCAGATCACCGGTTCGTGGAGCACTTCCACCCACGCGGCGCCGCTGTCGGGAACCCGCGGCTGCTTCCAGGCCTCGATCGGGAACGACACCATGACCAGCGACTGCATGATGTGCATGAGGGACTTCGCGTCGTCGGGCAGGTCGTCCAGCGGGAACTGGTCGCAGTAGGCGATGACGTCGTTGAGGAGTGGGAACGCGACGTCGTAGAACTCCTGCATCTCGGCCATCGTCGAGGCCAGCCGTTTGGCGTAGCGGTCCGGCTCGTGGGCCAGATCCCAATCCAGAAACGGTTCCAGCGCAGCGAATTCAGACGGTAACTTTGCCATTGTTCTGGCGCTCCTTCACCCAGTTGTGCACGTAGTCGCCGGTCGTCTTGTGCAGGTGGCGGATCAGGACTTCCTGGTCGCACAGCAGGAACTCCTGGACGGCCCGGGTCCCGATCATGGTCTGGGTCGCTTCCAGGGTGTTGGCGTCCTGCAGCGCGTACTCCTTGAACGTCACCGCGGCCAGCTCCTGGGCCAGGCGTTCGCGCGCGTTGCGCGGCGGCACGAAATACAGCACGGCTTCGAAGATGTGCTTGTCCACCGCGGTCGGCCAGTAGTGGTACGTCAGGAACCAGCCCGGCTCCCAGATCAGCAACATGAAGTTGGGGTAGAAGAGCCACGAGTCGATGCCCCACTGCGGTACCCGCTTGACGTTGACGCCCTGGGGCAGCTCCAGCTTTTCGATGATCTCGGGCTTGTCCCAAGGCCCGAACAGGCCGCTGCGCAGCACTTGGTCCATCGGCTTGACCATGGACATGTCCGGCGGTGGCGCCTGACCACCCCAGGTCGACTGCAGGCTGTGCGGGCCGGCCAGTTCGTAGTGCAGCGCCTCGTAGCCGAACTTCTGGATCTTGGCGGCTTCCTCCTTGGTGTACTGCCCCTGGTGCAGGATCGGCGCGTGGTAGAACTCGACGAACGCGTCGATGAACAACTTCCAGTTGCTGCCGACCTCGGCGCGGTAGGAGTAGGTCTCGGTCATCTCGCCGAACGGGTAGCCCTCGATGCTCTTGGCCAGTGGACCCAGGTAGTCGACCAGTGGCGCCGCGTTGTTGTCGAAGTTGATGAAGATGAAGCCTTCCCACACCTCGCAGCGGACCGGCGCCAGGCCGTAGCGGCTCTTGTCGAGGTTGAAGAACTCGTCCTCCTGCTGGACGAACGTGAGGTCGCCGTCCAGGCTGTACCGCCAGGCGTGGTACTTGCAGGTGAACTGCCGGCAGGTTCCGGAGGTCTCCTCGTTGGGAAAGTCGTTCCACACCAACTTGTTTCCGCGGTGCCGGCAGACGTTGTGGTACGCCTTGACCGAGCCGTCCTTGGTCTTGACGATGATCACCGAGGTACCGGGTCCGGCCGAGGGCAGTTCCCGGGTGAAGTAGCTGCCGGTGCGCGGCAGCCGGTTCACCCGTCCGACGTTGAGCCACTGTTTGCGGAACACCGCTTCGCGCTCGGCCTCGAAGAACGCCGGGTCGATCGAGTCGCTGTAGTCGACCGGGTCGGTCCCCAGCTCGGGATAATTCTCTGTCCAGCTGCCGGCAGCTGGCTTGGGGAAGTGGGCCAACGTCCTACCTTTCTCTCAGTCTTCAGTCTGGTGGGTCTTTTCGACCTGAACGCCAAAAGTGTTGAGCGCCATGGCCAACATGATGTAAGAGCCGACGGTGAACACGTAGTCCATGCGCTGGCGATCGTCGAAGCGGGTGCCGAGGGTCGCCCAGGTCTGGTCGGACAACTGGGATTTCTCGTCGAGTTCGTCGACTCCGACGATGACGGCGCGCTCGAACTCGTCGCCCGCCCAGGCGTCGCCGCCGCTTCGCACCGCCTCGATCTCGTCGTCGGTCACGCCCTCACGCTTGGCGAGGTTGACGTGGTGGTTCCACTCGTAGGCGCACTGGCGCCGGTGCGCGGCCCGCAGGATGGCCAACTCGCGGATGCGCGGCGGCAGGGTGGAGGTGAATAACAGGTGGACGTTGAACCGAAGGAACGCCTTGGTGAGCGCCGGATGGTTGACCAGGGTCGCCAGGATGTTGGACGCGTCGCGCGGATTGCGGCGCTCGGCGGGCAGCATGACGGCCAGCGCCTGGTCGACGGACTCGTCCCACTGGTCGGCGGGCAGGGGCGGCAGACGCATCTACCTGGGTTCCTCTCGATCAAGGAGAATCCTATTCTCATTTCCAACTAATAGACTTGCATGAATCGCTCGGCTGGTCAATCCTGGCTCGATGGGCGGCCGGACGGCCGGCTGCGGGACTGCCCGGCGGTGACCCGGCGAAGCCGGCGATTCGCCCGGCCGAAACGCCCGCTACGGGGCCGACAGTGCGCGCGGCGCCGATGCTGGATGTTGATTCTCGCTTCGCGAGAAGATAGTTTTCACATATAGCGAGCTTTGCGAAGGTGGTGCCGCCGCGCGCTCGAATGGACCCCGATTAGGAGGGAACAGCCCATGAACAAAGAGGACATGATCCTGATCAGCGTGGACGACCACACCGTCGAGCCGCCCAACATGTTCAAGAACCATCTGGCCAAGAAGTATCAGGACGACGCGCCGCGCCTGGTGCACAATGCCGACGGCTCGGACATGTGGAAGTTCCGCGACACGGTGATCCCGAACGTCGCGCTCAACGCCGTCGCCGGCCGGCCGAAGGAGGAGTACGGCATCGAGCCGACTGGGCTCGATGAGATCCGGCCCGGTTGCTACAACGTCGACGAGCGCGTCAAGGACATGAACGCCGGGGGCATCCTGGCCTCGATCTGCTTCCCGTCGTTCCCCGGCTTTGCCGGGCGCCTGTTCGCCACCGACGACCACGACTTCTCGATCGCGCTGGTGCAGGCCTACAACGACTGGCACATCGACGAGTGGTGCGGCGCCTATCCGGCGCGATTCATCCCGATGGCGATCCCGGTGATCTGGGATGCCGAGGCATGCGCCGCCGAGGTGCGCCGGGTGTCCAAGAAGGGTGTGCACGCGCTGACCTTCACCGAGAACCCGGCTGCGATGGGCTATCCCAGCTTCCACGACGAGTACTGGAACCCGCTGTGGAAAGCCTTGGTGGACACCGACACAGTGATGAACGTGCACATCGGTTCCTCGGGGCGGTTGGCGATCACCGCGCCGGATGCCCCGATGGACGTGATGATCACGCTGCAGCCGATGAACATCGTGCAAGCCGCCGCCGACCTGCTGTGGTCGCGGCCGATCAAGGAATACCCGGACCTCAAGATCGCGCTGTCCGAGGGCGGAACCGGCTGGATTCCCTACTTCCTGGAGCGCGCGGACCGGACCTACGAGATGCACTCGGCCTGGACGCACCAGGACTTCAAGGGCAAGCTGCCCAGCGAGGTTTTCCGTGACCACTTCCTGACCTGCTTCATCAGCGACAAGGTCGGTGTGGCCCTGCGCAACATGATCGGCATCGACAACATCTGCTGGGAAGCCGACTACCCGCACAGCGACTCCATGTGGCCGGGTGCCCCCGAAGAGCTGTGGGATGTGCTGTCGCTGAACAACGTGCCCGACGACGAGATCAACAAGATGACCCACGAGAACGCCATGCGCTGGTACTCGTTCGACCCGTTCACCCACATCAGTCGCGAACAGGCGAGCGTCGGTGCGCTGCGCAAGGCCGCCGAGGGACACGACGTCTCCATCAAGGCGCAGGGTCACGAAAAGGACAGTCGTGGCGGTTCGTCGTTCGCCGACTTCGCGGCTAACGCGAAAGCCCTTACCGGCAACAAGGACTAGACGGTCCGGTCTACCCGCGAGCAGACGCAAAAGCCCCTGAAGATGACCGATTCCGGGTGCGTTTGCGTCTACTCGCGCTGAAAGGAAGTGCCCCGTGGGTGGGATGAATTTTGAGCTGACCGAAGACCAGGAGTTGATCCGCCGGTCGGTGGCGGAGCTGGCGTCGAAGTTCGACGACCAGTACTGGATGGAGAAAGATCAGGCGCACGAATTCCCGACGGAGTTCTACCGCGCCATCGCCGACGGCGGCTGGCTGGGGATGACCATCCCGACCGAATACGGCGGACACGGCCTGGGCATCACCGAGGCCACCATCCTGCTCGAGGAGGTCGCCAAGTCCGGCGGCGCGATGAATGCCGCCAGCTCCATCCATCTGTCGATCTTCGGCATGCAACCGGTGGTGGTGCACGGTTCCGACGAACTCAAGGCCCGTACGTTGCCGCCGGTGGCAACCGGGCAGACCCACATCTGCTTCGGTGTGACCGAACCCGGTGCCGGCCTGGACACTTCGCGCATCACCACCTTCGCCAAGCGGGACGGCGACCGTTATGTGGTGAACGGCCGAAAAGTGTGGATTTCCAAGGCGATGGAGTCCGACAAGATTCTGTTGCTGACCAGGACGCAGTCCTACGACGAGGTCACCAAGAAGACCGACGGCATGACGTTGTTCCTCACCGACCTGGACCGCAGCCGGGTCGACATCCGGCCGATCCGCAAGATGGGCCGCAACGCCGTTAGCTCCAACGAGCTTTTCATCGACAACCTCGAGGTGCCGGTCGAGGACCGGGTTGGCGAGGAAGGCAAGGGATTTCAGTACATCCTCGACGGCCTGAACCCGGAGCGGATGCTGATCGCCGCCGAGGCGCTGGGCATCGGGCGGGTGGCGCTGGAGAAGGCGGTCAAGTACGGCAACGAGCGGGAAGTGTTCGGCCGCCCGATTGGGATGAACCAGGGCCTGCAGTTCCCGCTGGCCGACTCGCTGGCCCGCCTCGACGCCGCCGAACTCATGCTGCGCAAGGCCACCTGGCTCTACGACAACGGCAAACCCTGTGGGCGCGAAGCCAATACGGCCAAGTACCTGTGTGCCGACGCGGGCTTCGCCGCCGCCGACCGGGCGTTGCAGACGCACGGCGGCATGGGTTATGCGGAGGAGTACCACATCACGCGCTATTTCCGCGAGGCCCGGCTGATGAAGATCGCGCCGGTCAGCCAGGAAATGATCCTGAACTTCCTGGGATCCAACGTGCTTAAACTGCCGCGCAGTTACTGACGTAGGTTGTTGATCATCGAACGTGCACTGGCGGCGGGTTTTTCGCCCGCAGTGCACTTCGGCGAGCGAGAGGCGGCCGAACATGCGTGAAACGGTCATCGTCGAAGCCGTGCGCACCCCGGTGGGTAAACGCAACGGCGGTTTGTCCGGCATGCACGCCGCCGACCTGTCCGCCGTGGTCCTCAACGAACTGCTGGAACGCACCGGCGTCAGCCCCGAGATCGTCGACGACGTGATCTGGGGTTGCGTATCCCAGGTCGGCGACCAGTCCAGCAACATCGGGCGCTTCGCCGTGCTGGCGGCGGGTTGGCCGGAGAGCATCCCGGGCACCACGGTCAACCGGGCGTGCGGGTCCAGCCAGCAGGCTCTGGACTTCGCCGTGCATGCGGTGATGTCGGGTCAGCAGGACGTCGTGGTGGCCGGCGGCGTCGAGGTGATGAGCCGCGTCCCGCTCGGGGCGGCGCGGGCGACCGGCATGCCCTACGGCCCGAAAGTCCTTGCCCGCTATGACAATTTCTCGTTCAACCAGGGTCTGTCGGCGGAGCTGATCGCCAAGAAGTGGGGGCTCTCCCGCACCCGGCTGGACGAGTACTCCGCCTTGTCCCACGAGCGCGCCGCCGCCGCGCAGGACAGCGGCGCCTTCACCGAGCAGATCGTGCCGGTCTTCCCCGGGGAAGCGGCCGTCGTCGACGCCGACGAAGGGGTGCGGCGCGGCACCAGCGTCGAGAAGTTGGCCGGGCTCAAACCGGCCTTCGCCGAGGACGGGGTGATCCACGCGGGCAACTCCTCGCAGATCTCCGACGGTGCGGCCGCGCTGTTGGTGACCACCTCCGACCTGGCGCTGGAAATGGGGCTGACGCCGATCGTGCGCTATCGCGCCGGAGCGGTCACCGGCGCCGACCCGGTGCTGATGCTGACCGGCCCCATTCCGGCCACCAAGAAGGTGCTGGCCAAGTCCGGCATCAAGATCGGCGACGTCGGGGTCTTCGAAGTCAACGAGGCCTTCGCGCCGGTGCCGTTGGCCTGGCTCGCCGAGACCGGCGCGGAGCCCGAACGGCTCAATCCGCTGGGCGGCGCCATCGCGCTGGGCCACCCGTTGGGTGCTTCCGGTGCGGTGCTGATGACGCGGATGATCCACCACATGCGCGCCAACGGCATCCGATTCGGGCTGCAGACCATGTGTGAGGGCGGCGGTACCGCCAACGCGACGATCGTCGAGCTGGTCGGCTGAAAATCGGCGCCGCCACCCCCTTGTCAGCGTAGCCAAACCAACCTACTGTGTGTTCAGTAGGTTTTGCTACAGCCCAATTCCTAGGAGCGCGGTGCCCGAAGCGCGGCCGTACGACACGCTGCTCGCCAAGGGCGAGGACCGTAAGCAGCGGATCCTCGCGGTGGCACAACGACTGCTGTCTCGCAACGGATGGCGCACCACCACCCTGGCCCAGATCGCCAGGGAGGCCGGGGTGAGCCCGGCCGGGCTGCTGCACCACTTCGAGTCCAAGGAACAGTTGCTGCACGCGGTGCTGGATGCCCGTGACCTCGACGACGACACGCACTCCGACCGCGGCGGCGATCTGCTCGGCGAGATCGCGCAGGTCGCCGACCGGTTCAACCGGGCGCCGGAACTGGTCGGCACGTTCACCGTGCTGTTGGTGGAGAACATCGACCCCGACGCGCCGCTGCACGACCGTCTGGTCACCCGCCAGCGGGACGCCACCGAAATCGTCGCTGCCGCCATCCGCCGAGGTCAGGCCGAAGGCCGGTATCGCGATGACATAGACCCAGCCGTCAAGGCGGTGGAAATCCTCGCCTTCACCCACGGAATGGAAATGACATGGTTGCTCGACCCGTCGATACCACTGGCCGAGGTGTTCAAGGAGTACGCGGAGTCTCTGGCGCGCGACTTCTCCCCGTCGGCAGCGAGCACGACATGAGGTACCGCCTCGACGTCGTGGCCTCCAGCGTCGCCGATGTCGTGACGTTTGCCGGGGGCTGGCTGTTCGACCGGTCGATGGCCGGCTGGGACGTCACCGTGCTGCTGACCGACCACCCCGACGACCGGCCGCTGCACATCCTGGGCGCGAAGACGCTCGACCTGGAATTGGCACTGGCCTCGGCGCAGACGCGACCCCGGCCGCAGGCGTTGGCGGCCGCGGCCGACCTGGTCGGCTCGGACCCGCGGGTGCGCGCGGGGGTGTTGCAGGCCCTGGACCACGGCGTCACCGAAGTCATCCTGTGGGGCAAGACCTGGCCGGCCGAACTGGACGACAGCGTGGGCCGGGTGCAGCACCAGCTGAGCATGGCGGCCCGCAAGTTCAAGGCGCGGGCGCTGGCCGCGGCCGCGGCGCCGCTGAGCTCCATCGGTCCGGTCGAGTCGTTCCGCAGCGGCTTGATGGCCTGCCGGTCGGTTGCGGCCGACCTGCTGCCGGCCTGACGCAGCGCCGTCGGCGCCCACGGTGCATGCCGCGACGCTCGATCGGCGTGTCGCGTCGGGCATTTCGCAGTCGGCGGCCGGCTCGGCGCCCGACCGGACCCGGCGGGCCCGGATGTCCTCGCAATCGCCGTTGCGATTTCGCCGGCGCCTGTGAAAATGTAATACTCAACAATGAGAGCCAGATTCTCGCTAGCTGAGATCAAGGAGCTGCAGATGGTGAACGACCTCACCGAGCTGGACTTTTTCCGCGACAAGCAGCTGGTCCAGGATCCTTACCCGTACTACGAGGCCCTTCGCCAGCAGTGCCCCGTCACGCGCGAAGAGCACCACGGCGTCACCATGGTGACCGGCTGGGAAGAAGCCTGCGCCGTGCTGAACGACGCCGATACCTGGTCGTCGTGCATCTCGGTGACCGGACCCTTCCCGGGCTTCCCGGTGTCACTGGAAGGGCTGGGCGACTCCGACCTCACCGAGCTGATCGAGCAGAACCGCGACAAGCTGCCGTTCAGCGACCAGCTGCCGACCCTGGACCCGCCCACCCACACCAACCACCGCTCGCTGCTGATGCGGTTGATCACCCCCAAGCGCCTCAAGGAGAACGAGGACGCGATGTGGGCGCTGGCCGATCAGGTGCTCGACGACTTCCTGGCGCCGGGCAAGGGCGAGTTCATCAAAGGGTTCGCCGGCCCGTTCACGCTGCTCGTCATCGCCGACCTGCTGGGTGTGCCGATGGAGGACCGGGACAAGTTCGTCAAGGGCATCCGCGAGCACTCCGGCGGCGGCATCGGCGGCACCGGCAAGGAAGCGCTGGCGCACAGCCCGCTGGAATTCCTCTACGGCCTGTTCTCCGACTATGTCCGGGATCGCCGCCGCGAGCCCCGCGACGACGTGCTCACCGGCCTGGCCACGGCCACATATCCGGACGGGTCCATTCCGGAGGTCGAAGACGTTGCGCGCGTTGCCAGTAACGTGTTCTCGGCCGGGCAGGAGACCACCGTCCGGCTGCTCGGGGCCGCGCTGCAGACGCTCGGGGAGCGCCCCGACATCCAGGCGCAGTTGCGCAAGGACCGCAGCCTGATCCCCAACTTCATCGAGGAATCGCTGCGCATCGAGAGCCCGGTCAAGGGCGACTTCCGGATGAACCGGGTGCCGGTCAATGTCGGTGGTGTCGATCTGCCGTCGGGAACCACGGTGATGATCGTGCAAGCCGCGGCCAACCGCGACCCGCGCCGCTTCGACGACCCGGCCACCTTCGACCCGGCCCGCAAGAACGCCCGGCAGCACATCTCGTTCGGCCGCGGCATTCACAGCTGCCCCGGCGCCCCGTTGGCACGGGCCGAGACCCGGGTGGCGATCGAGCGGCTGCTGGACCGGACCTCCGAGATCAAAGTCGACGAACAGGTGCACGGTCCCGAGAATCAGCGCCGCTACCAATACGTTCCGACCTACATCCTGCGTGGCCTGACCGAGTTGCACCTGGAGTTCACGCCGGCATGAAGGTCTGGGTCGACGACGGGTTCTGCCGCGGGCACGGCATGTGCCTGACGTTGTGCCCGGAAGTGTTCACCCTCACCGACGACGGCTACGCCGAGGCGATAACCTCGGAAATTCCAACCGAATTCGAGGCGGCTACCCGTGAGGCCATCGAATGCTGTCCGGAGCAGGCGATCAAGGAGCGTTGAGGGGTTTCTAGTCCTCGACGAGCAGGATCGCTTGGCGCGGGCATTGTCGAACGGCCTCGCGCACCTGCTCCTCGATGTCCGGGGTGACCTCGGTCCGGTGCACCGTCAGCATGTCGTCGTCGCCGAGTTCGAATACCTCGGGGATGATGCCCATGCACACGCCGTTGCTTTCACACAGGTCCCAGTCGACTTCGATCCTCATCGGACTACCTTCACCGGCACGTTCTTCCAGCCCGCGACATTCTGCATCTGCACGCGGTTGCAGTTCTCCCAGTCCACCTCGTAGCGGGGCATGAAGTCCAGCAGCTTGTCCAGCGCGATCGCGCTCTCCATCCGGGCCAGCGCCGCGCCCAGACAGCTGTGTATTCCGTAGCCGAAGCTCAGGTTCAGCGCCTCGTGACTGTTGCGGTCGATGTTGAAGGTGTCGGGGTCGGTCCACGCCCGCGGGTCGCGGTTGGCCGCTCCGTTGATCAGGAACACCGGTTTCATCGCCGGGATGGTGACTCCGTGCAGCTCAACATCTTTGACCGAGCAGCGGACCTGGTACTGCGACGGCGCCTCGTAGCGCAGCAGTTCCTCGACCGCGGCGGGAATCTTGCTGCGGTCGTCGAGCAGTTTCTGCCACTCGCCGGGGAACCGCGCGAACACCACCGGTGCGTTGCCGATCAGCTTGGTGACGGTTTCGGCGCCGGCACCGCCCAAAAGTGTTGCGAATCCCGCGATTTCGACGTCGTCCAGCTTGGTGGGATGGCCGTCCTCGCGGGTGATCTCGGCGTTGATCAGCTTGGTGAACAGGTCGTCCTGCGGTTCGGCACGGCGCTGTTGCAGGATGTCGTAATAGAGCATCCCGGTTTCGATGTTGGCCTGCATGCCGCGTTCGCCGACCTCGACTTGCCCGGGCTCGCGATGCAGTGACTCGTCGATCAGGTAGCGGATCCGCTGGGCGTTCTCTTCCGGCACGCCGAGCATCGTGGTGATCACCTCGACCGGGAACGGGCCGGAGAAGTCCTGCACCACATCGAAGTTCTCCGGGTCCACCTTGGCCAGGTACTTGTCGATCTTCTGGCCGACCATCTCGCGCTGGGATTGGATCGCGCGGGGGGTGAACACCTTGTTGAGCAGGCTGCGCATGTGCCGGTGGTCCGGCGGGTCCATGAAGATGATCGACTTCTGCTCCGGCGGCCTGCCGGTGCGCACCATCGACAGGTCGATGCCGAAGGCCGAGGAGTAGGTCTCGAAGTTCTTCAAGCCCGCGGCGACGTCCGCGTGGCGGGTCAGCGCATAGAAGTCGTACTCCTCGCTGTAATAGACCGGCGCTTCCTCCTGCATGCGCCGGTAGGTATCCCAGGCGCCGTTGAAGAAGTCCTCGGAGAAGGGATCGAAGGTGACCTTCGATTTGGTCATGGAACGCTCCTCGCTGATGAGCTGCGGGCTGACACCATTACAGCTGAACGTCTGACTGTAACGCTAACGGTAGCGGCTTCCGGGCGTTGCGGAAAGGACCGAAAGACCCGAATCGGAAGCATCAACCGGCTTCCCGCGCACCGGCGCCGCCGCGCGCGCTCACGCACTGGTCCACGAACGCGAATACGGTGCGGTGGTAGTCGGCCGCGGAATGACCGAGGCTCAGATTGTGTCCGGCGTCGGAATGCAATTCGGTGACGAATGACGGTGCCGTCTGGAACATCCCGCCGATTTCGGCGAGCGCGGCCGGGTCGGACCGGAAGACATTGTCGTGCTCGCCGAGGCTGTAGCGCACCGGCACGCGGACCGCGGGCGCCAGCTCCGGGAAATAGCGGTGCGGCCAGTTCAGCGCCACGTCCCGTTCGTACGGCGGAGCCGACGACGAGTTCGTGACGCCGTGCAGGATGTCCGGGGGATACAGCCGGGTCGGCTCCCACAGCAGTTCGCGGGTGCCCGGTGGCCGTTCCTTGACCTCGGCCGCTTTCATGATCTGTTTGGCGGCGTCGTGGTAGCGCCTGCCGGTGCCACCGAGTTCCAGGCCCAGCAGGCCGGCGCCGCGGTGGTCGCCCGCGTGGGCGGCCATCCGGGTGGCCAGTTCACACCCACCCGAATGGCCCAGCAGGAACAGCCCGGCACCGCGGGGCCGCTCGCCCAAGATCCGGTCGAGCGCGCCGTAGGCGAGATCGACGCGCTGCTCGGGGGTCTGCACCGCCTCCGGATATGCCGCGGAGCTGCCGTGTCCCGGCCGGTCGATCGCGACGACGGTGAATCCCAGCGTCGCTCCCAGCCGCAACAGTGACAGCTCGGGATGCCCGGGGCAGTCGAAGTAGACGGCGCTGGTGCCACCGCCGTGAATGGCCAGCAGCACCGCTTTGGGGTTGTCGGCCTCGGCGATGACGCCCGACATGGGGACACCGTCGACGATGACGACCCGTGGTCTTACCGGACTGTTCACGCGTCGGCCCGGAGCAGGATCACGCCGCTGGGCGTGAGGCCGCCGCTGCTGACCACGCCGACGCGGGCGTCGGCGACCTGGCGCGCGCCGGCCTCGCCGCGCAGCTGGGTGACCGCCTCGTGCAGCAGACCCATGCCGTGCGTGCGGCCGTGCGAGAGCTGCCCGCCGTGGGTGTTGAGTGGGATCACGCCGTCGCGGGCGATGTTGCGGCCGCCGTCCAGGAATTCGCGGGCTTCACCGATGCCGCAGAATCCCAGCGCCTCGATCCAGGACAGGCAGTTCATGGTGAACCCGTCGTACAGTTCGGCGACGTCGACGTCGGAGGGCCGCAGCGAGGTGCGTGTCCACAGATGCGCCGCTTGCCCCAGTACTTGCGGCTCGTGGGTCAACGTGCTCTGGTCCCAGTCGATGGGCTCGATGATCTGCGTCCCCACCGCTTCCACCAGCACCGGCGGCTTGGCCAGGTCGCGGGCGGCGTCGACGGCCGAGACGATGACGGCGACGGCGCCGTCGCAGGGCACGTCGCAGTCGTAGAGCCCGAACGGCGTGGTGATGGGCCGGGCGCCCAGGTAGTCCTCCATCGTCATCGGGTCGCGATAGATCGCGGTCGGGTTCAGTGCGGCGTTGGCGCGCTGGTTGAGCGCGATCCAGCCCAGCGTCTCTTTGGTGGTGCCGTACCGGTGGAAGTGGCGCTGGGCGTTGAGCGCCAGCGTGTGTGCGGCGGACGTCGCGCCGAACGGCCACTGCCAGCTGGTGGTGCGGCCGCCGGACGGGACGATCTTGCCCCGCTTCATCTGCTCGTTGAAGGTGGCTTCCCACAGCGTCCGGAAGCACAGCACGTGCCGGGCCAGGCCGGCCGACACCGCCAGCATGGCCGCGATCACCGACCCGCCCGGGCCGAACGTCTCGATTCCGCCGTTGTGCCAGGTCGGCCGGATGCCCAGCGCGGCTTCCAGCGCGGTCACCCCGCCCTCGCCGAATCCGCCCAGGTTGCCGCCGCCGGGGTAGGTGGACAGGCCGTCGATGTCGGCGAAGGTCAGTCCCGCGTCGGCGATCGCCGCCTCGCAGGCGTCGATGGTGAGCGACAGCGGCGGCAGCATCTGGCGACGGCCGATCTTCGACATGCCGATACCGGTGAGGGCGACCTTGTCCTCGAACTTCTCGGTGGTCAGCATCGGGCGGACGTGCTCGCCGAAACGTTCCGGGGCGATCGCGTCGTCGGGGAGTGGGCCGGGGTCGACGCCGGGGACCGGACGGAACAGCGGCAGCCAGACGTCATCGACCTGCTCGAAGACCACCTGCACCTGCTGGCCCAGCTCGAGCGCCTCTGGGTCGGAGTCCACGATGTTGGTGGTCAGGCGAACCCGCGGATCCTCGGCGATCGCCACCTGAGCGACCACGTACGGCGCAGGCATGCCGGGGATGCTGAAGCGGTGATTGACGGTGAACCCGGCCAGCGTCGCCCGGCCGGAAACGTCGCGCACGCCGATGTCGCGGGAGCGGCAGTACCGGCAAACCGGTGCGGGCGGATGGATCAGCGCCTGGCAGGCCCGGCATTCCCGGAACCGCAACTGCCCGTCGGCGCCGGCGGTCCAGAAGAACTCGTTCTCGTCTGTGAGCTGGGGCAGCGGGCGACCCGGTGCAGCTGACACGTCACCTCCGCAAATAGAACGGCCACCGCATTGGTAGGCCCGTTATGCGAATACGAGAATTACGTTATCATCTTTGGGTGACGGAGACGCTGGTGCGTGAGACACCACGCTCCGGTGTGGAAGTGCTGCGGCTGAACCGCCCGGCGCAACTGAATGCCATCAATAGCGCGCTGCTGGCCGATCTGACCGAGACGTTCGCAGCGCTGGCCCGCGACACGTCGGTGCAGGCGGTTGTTCTCACCGGCGCCGGGCGTGGGTTCTGCGCCGGTCTGGACGTTCGCGACTTCGGACCCGGTATCCCGGCGGCCGACGATCCCGTGATCGACCGGCTGAGGTTTCAGGAATCCATGGCCGCGTTACCGCAGGCGATCCGCGATTTGCCGCAGCCGGTGATCGCCGCGGTCAACGGGCCGTGTGTCGGTGCCGGGCTCGCGTTGTGTCTGGCGGCGGATATCCGGATCTGTTCGACGGCAGCGTCATTCGCCAATGCGGCGATCCTGCTGGGATTGTCGGGTGCCGAGATGGGCATGAGCTATCACCTGCCGCGCATTGTCGGCACCAGCGTCGCCGCGGACTGGATGCTCACCGGGCGGCCGGTGACCGCGCAGGAGGCCGACCGGCGCGGGTTGGTGAGCCAACTGGTGGAACCCGATGAGTTGCTGGACTGCGCGATCGAGTCGGCGGGGCGTATCGCCGACCTGACACCGCTCGGGGTGCAGCTGACCAAGCGTGCGCTGCAGGTCAATACCGACGCTGCCGGCCTGGGCCCGGCCATCGAATTGGAGAACCGCAATCAGGTGCTTACGCACGCCACCGACGAGGCTGCCGCGCTTCGTCGCAAGTGGGCGCAGCGTTAACCCGAGAGGATCGGCTTGTGGCGTGGGACTTCTCGACTGACCCGGACTGGGCGGCGCAACTGGCCTGGGTGGACGACTTCGTGCGCTCGGAGTGCGAGCCGGTTGACTTGTTGGTCAAAGAGTCTCACGATCTCAACGACCCGGTGCGTCAGGCGCTGATTCCGCCGCTGCAGCAGATCGTCAAAGAGCGCGGCCTGTGGGCAACCCACCTCGGGCCGCACCTCGGCGGGCCGGGGTACGGGCAACTTAAACTGGCGCTGCTCAACGAGATTCTGGGCCGCTCCGAATGCGCTCCGATCGTATTCGGATCCCAGGCACCGGATTCCGGCAACAGCGAGATCCTGGCCCACTACGGGACCCCGGAGTTGAAGAAGCGCTATCTCGAACCGCTGCTGGACAACCGGATTGTGTCGTGCTTCTCGATGACCGAACCGCAGGGTGGTGCCGACCCGAAGGTGTTCACCACCACCGCGGTCCCCGATGGCGACGAGTGGATCATCAACGGCGAGAAGTGGTTCTCCTCGTTCGCGTCGATGGCCTCCTTTCTGATCGTGATGGCCGTGACCGACCCGGAAGCCCCGCCCTACGAACGGCATTCGATGTTCGTGGTGCCCGCCGAGACGCCGGGCATCAATGTGCTGCGCGACGTCGGTTTGGGCTACCAACCGGTCGGCGGTGGCCGCGAAGGCTATGTGCGCTACGAGAACGTCCGGGTTCCCGCCGACCACATGCTCGGTCCGCGCGGCGGCGCTTTCGTGGTAGCCCAAACGCGGCTCGGCGGTGGCCGCATCCACCACGCCATGCGTACCGTCGGCCTGGTGCGGCGCATCTTCGACATGCTGTGCGAGCGTGCGGTTTCCCGACGCACGCAGGGTGACATGCTGGGCAACAAGCAGCTGGTGCAGGAGATGATCGCCGACTCGTGGATGGAGATCGAGGCGTTCCGGCTGCTGACGTTGCAGACGGCGTGGAAGATCGATCAGCACAACGACTACAAGGCGGTTCGCGCCGACATCTCGGCGGTGAAGGCGATGATGCAGAAGGTCCTGCACGACGTGTCGGCACGCGCGTTGCAGGTGCACGGTTCGCTGGGCACGACGCACGAGATGCCGTTCGTGCAGCATCTGGTCGAGTCGTTCGTGCTCGGCCTGGCCGACGGCCCCACCGAGGTGCACAAGACGGTGCTGGCCCGGCTGCTACTCAAAGACCGCAAGCCGGCACCGGACCTGTTTCCCTCCGAGCACCTGCTGCGGCTGCGCGAGGCGGCCGAACGCAAGTTCGCCGCTCAACTGGCGGGCATCCCGCGCTCCTGATCGAGCAGCTGACGCGCTCTGGACAGCAAGTGCGGCAAGGTGCGCGACATGTCTTCCAGGCCCGGATCCGGCCGGTCCCGGCGGCGGTTGTGCTTGACGATCAGCGACCAGGTAGCCACGGACTTGAAACACGCCAACGCCTGAAACCAGTCGAGATCGGCCATCGTGGTTCCGACGGCCTCCTGGTAGATCGAGGACAATTCGTCGGTCGGCGGTGCGCAGGAAATGTAAGGCGTTGCACGCCGGTAGGTTTGCGGATCGCTGTTGATCAGAAACCACCCCGCGTCGATGCGTGGATCACCGACCGACCATATCTCCCAATCGATCACAGCGGTGATCCGGTCCCGCTCGGCGAGCAGATTACCGAGCCGGAAGTCGCCGTGCACCAGAGCCGGCCCCGCCGGCGGCGGAACCGAGTCCCGCAGCGCGCCCGCCACATCGTGCCAACCCGGCGCCAGTGCGGGGTCCACCGTCTGCAGTGTGCGGCACCAGCGTTCGATCTCGTCTGCGGCGCCGACGATCGGCTCGTCGGGTAGCCCGAGGGCGGTGGGCTCGATGCGGTGCAGCCGAGCCATGGTGGCGGCCGCGCGTCGGAATCGCTCGGCCACAACGTTACTCGACAGTGGCGCGGTGTCGAGGTCGAACAGCGGCTCCGGCGAGCTGCCCTCGATCCAGGACATCACGAACAGCGGCGGTATCTCCGGTGGGTCGCCAGGGTCTTCCCACAACACCTCGGGGACAGGAACCGGTGTGCGGCTGAGGGCGGCGATGATGCGGCTCTGGCGCAACACGTCGCGATGGCCGGTCGGGGCGACGCCGGTCGGGGCCACCTTCACCACCACGGGCCGGCCGGACAGTGAGCCCGCGTAGGTCAGGCTGGATGCCCCGCCGGCCAGCGGCGCCAGGCCCTCGATTTGGGCGAGCCGGGCACTCAACTGATGGAAAGTCAGCTCAGCCAACCGATTTCACGCAGGAAAGGTTGGGTGTGCGCGATGCGGCCGGTGGTGGTTGCGGGGTCGCAGGTGCACAGTTCGAGTGCGGTCTGGGTGATCAGCCCGATGTCCTCGGTGTCGGTCTTGGCCAGGTCCAGGGTGCCCGCACCGGGTGTGGCGACCGGGTTGGACGGTGCGGCCGCGTTGACCGCGATACCGTCGTCGTACAGCTCGGCCGCAAGGCTTTTGGTGAGCCGGTTGAGGGCAGCTTTGACGGTCCCGTAGATGCCGAAGCCCGCGCTGCGGTCGAACTCGTCGAACGGCGGTCCGGACGGTAGATCCCCACCTACCGACGTCACATTCAGCACCCAGCCACGCCGGCGTTCCCGCATCGCTGGGATGGCCAGTTGGGTGAGGTGCAGCGGCGCGAGGACGTGCATCTCCATCATCAGACGCACCCGTCGTTCCGGAAAATCTTCGAGCGGTCGCAGAAAAGTGACCGCCGCGTTGTTGACCAGGATGTCGGGCGCACCGACTTGTTGGACGACTTCGGCGAAGAGCCTTTCGCGCTCTTCGGTCTTGGACAGGTCGGCCTGCACCGCGATTGCCGACCCACCCGCGGCGGTGATCTCCGCCAGTGTATCCCGCAGCGAACCTTGGTATTTCGGGTCGGGATCCAGTGTCCGTGCGGTCAGGGCCACGGTGGCGCCCTCAGCTGCCAGTCGCTGCGCGATCGCCTTGCCCAGACCCCTGCTGCTTCCGGTCACCAAGGCGGTCCGCCCGGCACACCTCGTCAACGGATGAATCCCCACTCCGCTTCGTTGGATTCGGTCTTAACCCGTGACGCCGGGTCGTCCTCGTCGTGCAACTCCGGGTGCGGGATGCTGGGTTTGGGCTCGCCGACCTCGGTGATCGCATGCACCGGGCAGTCCAGTAGCGCGCGCATCACCGCGTCGCGATCCTGCTGCGGCACATCGCCGTTGCCGATCACGCAGGCGTAGCCCCAGTCGTCGAGGGAGAAATATTCGGGAGCATGCTTGGCGCACAAACCGAAACCATCACAGACGGTGCGGTCCAACTTGATCCTCATCGCCCGCCTCACCCCGCTACCTGATAGGGACGGTCGGCGCGATACGCGCCGTCGCGGCAATCCGGACAGGTGCCGTGCAGGTGACGGGCGACCTCGTCGGGGAACTGGTCGAGCAGCGAGGCCGCGATGTTGCAGGCGGCGTCCAGCGTCCCGCAGGCGCCGCGACCGCGCAACACCAGCGACCAGCGGCGCAACCGATCCAGATCCTCGACGGCTGCCACCCCGTCCCGCAGCGCCCCGGCGGCGGCCGCCATGGCCGCCGTGCCGTTGAAGCACGAACCGCACTGCCCGGCGTTCTCGCGGTCGAAGTAGGCCAGCACGGACGCCGCGACCGCCACCGGGCACTCGTCGACGATCACCGAGATCGCTCCGCAGCCCAGCCCGCTGCCGAGCCCGCGGATGGTCTCGTGATCCAGGGTGGCGTCCAGCACGCGCCGGTCGAGCAATCCGGCGAAGTAGCCGCCCATCAACACACCGCGTACCTTCTCGGCCGAAACACCATGCAGCGCAAGCAGTTCAGCAAACGCGACACCGTGCGGCAGTTCGTAGAGCACTGCTGGCCGGCCGGCGCCGGTAATGGTGGCCAGGAAGGTTCCCGGCGACTGCGCGGTGCCCTGCGAACGGAACTCCGCGGCGCCGTGATTCTGCAGGTAAGCCAGCTGGGCGAGCGTCTCGACGTTGCTCACCAATGTGGGCCGTCCCCCGACACCGACCTCGAACGGGCGCGGTGGCTTGTCGGTGGGCTTGGTAGGGCCGCCGTTGATCGCGTTCACGGCGGCGGTCTCCTCCCCGGCGACGTACCCCGGGTCGACGGCGACGACGTCGACGCTGACACCACCGAGACAGGTCGGGTCGAGTTCGCTGAGCGCCGCCTCGACACTGCGCGCCGACTCGGCATCCGAGACGAAGACGTAGGCCCGCTCGGCGGCCACCAGCGCCGCGGCCAGCCGCAGACCGTCCAGCACCAGGTGCGGACGGTTGCGCAGCAGCCACCGGTCCTTGATCGAAGCCGGTTCTCCCTCTTCGCCGTTCGCCACCGCGACTGGGCGGCCGTACTTGGCGCCGTTGGTGCGGACCGTGCGCAACTTCACCGCAAGGGGGAAGGCCGCACCGCCGCGACCGAGCAGTCCACCCGCCTCGACCTCGGCAAGCAACCGTTCGGCATCGGCGAGCGGACGGTATCCGTCGCGCTCGCGGTAGGCCGCCAGATCCTCCCGACCCGAGCCGAGCAGCCGCGGCGGACAGCCGGGCCACGCGGTGGTGCGAAGTACCGAGTCTGTCGTCGTCATGAGACAACCCGTCCGGCAGTTAGGCTTGCCCGCATGCGGACTGCGGTGGTGCGCGTCAACGTCGACCCGACCGGTGTACTCACGGCCGGACAGTTAGCGGAGGGCATGGCAACGCTCCTGGGACTCGTGCGGCAGAAAGGCGCCGACGTCGTCGAGATCGACCTGCCGAACCGGCCGCCGGGCCGGCGCGAACTCGAAGTCCTCGTCACCGGTGACGATGTCGAGGACACGAAGCGAACCGCAATCGACTTGTGCGCCAGATCTTTTGGCACTCAGCCGATGGTCGGCGTGACGACGTTCATCAGTCGGGGCACCGACGACGACGCCCACGGCGTGCTGTCGGGTTTCGGGCTCACCGGCCAGATCGTGCGTCAGCCCGGGGACGACGGCTACGACATCGTCTACGTCACGCTGCGCGAAGAAGACCTCGACAGAGTCCCGGAAAGCCGCATCCACACCGCACTCGAGGCGTCGCTGAACTGTGAGGTCCACATCCGGACCGGCTGACCTCATGATCGGCCCAGGAATTCCAGGATCGGCGGGGCGGCCAGCACCCAGGTGTCGAACATGTTGAAGTGCTTGACGCGTCCCGCCGCCCGGTCCTCGGAGGCACGTTCCCAGGCGTCCTCCGGCCACGGCGGGTCGATCAGTTTCGAACCTTTGATCAGGCAGCTGACTTCCAGCGAGGTGCGCTTAGGGTGATCCAGGTCGTTTTCACCGCCGCGGATGATCAGCGTGGGAACCTTGATGCGGTCGAACATCTCGTCTTCGACACCCGGAATGGTCTGTCCGGGCTTGGAGACGAACGCGTTGAGCCAGCGCAGCTGGATCTTCAGGAATTCGTCTCTGTCGAAGTCGAGGAACCGTTGCTTGTTGGCCGGGTTCTCCGCGATGCGGTCGCGCCACTCCTGGACTTTGATCACGCCGTCCATGCCGGTGCCGCGGACCGCGAGGATGCTCGGCACGATGTAGAAGGACCCCAGCACGAACGTGCCGTAGACGCCGCCGACGGTGTTCCACACCACCAGCTTGGTGACCATGTCGGGGTAGAGCATGGTGGTGAGCATGGAATCCCTTGCGCCACCGGATCCCCCGGCCAGGATGCACCGCTGGAAGCCCAGGCCGGTCACCAGCTTGTGCAGCGTTTCGGCGCGCATGTGCGATTCGCTCTGCCCGTAGAACTGCACGTCGGACGCGCCGCAGTTGGGCCGGTCCCAGAGCAGCACCCGGTAGCCGCCGGCGGCCAGCGCTTCGGCCAGTGGCCGCAGCCCCTCGATCTCCTTGCTGAACCGCCCGCCCGGCGTCAGGGCGATGAGATCGCCTTTCTCGCCGAGGATTTCGTATACGACGTTGCCACCGTTGATCTCGAGGGATGACACATTGCTCTCCTGGTTCGTCACGCCATCACCACCACGTCATTGCCGACCACCCGGACCGGGTAGGTGCGGATGCTCCACTCCGGTTTAACGGCGGTGGTGCCGGTCGCCAACTCGAAACCCCATTGGTGCCAAGGGCAGTAGATGTACTCCAGGTCGCGTACCATGACGGCGTCGCCGGGGGCGGTCTCGTCGACGATGGTGCGTCCGCGGGCGCGGCCCGAGCACAGCGGTCCGCCTTGGTGCGGGCAGTAATTCGCGATCGCATAGAAGGAGCCGTGGACGTTGTAGACACCGACGCCGTGCCGTCCGATCGGCACCAGTTTGTGTGTGCCCGGCGGGATTTCGTCGACCGTCGCGACGACGTGTTCACGGCCTTGGGCAAGGCGGGGTTGGGGCCTGGCGACTGCCCCGGTTTCGTCAGGAGTCAACTCAGAGCACCCGTACCTGACCCTCGAGCACCGGAACGGTCTCGGGGAGGTGGTAGGTCGCGATGCCGTTCTTGTACATCACCGCGTCGCGGGCCGCCTTGGGCAGGTGCTTGACCAGCCAGCGCGGGTCGTCGAACGTCCAGTGCGGGTAGTCCGAGGAGAACAGCAGGATCTTCTCGCACTCCATCCACTCCAGTGCGCGGGTCAACTCGGTCTTGTCCTCCGGGTAGTCCAGTGGCTGGGTGGTGAACTTGATGTGGTCCTTGACGTATTCGCTTGGCTTGCGCTTGATGTCCACCCACGACTTGCGGGCCGCGTAGATCGAGTCCATGCGCCACATCAGTGGCAGGATCCAGGTGAACGCGTGCTCGACGAAAACGATTCGCAGCGTGGGGAAGCGGTCGAAGACGCCGTCGAAGATCAGGCTCATCACCTGGTTGGCCGCCAGCAACGAGTAGGTGACCATGAAGTCGTGGTTGTAGCTGGGGAAGCCCACCGGCGGCGTGGGTAGCTCCTCGTAGTGACTGCGCGACAGGTGGCAGCTGACCGTGATGTCGTGTTTGGTGGCGGCGGCCCAGATGGGGTCGTACTTCGGGTTGCCCCAGGACGGCCGCGGTTCGGCCTTGATCAGGATCTGTGCCATGTAGGGGTGCCCGGCCCACCGCTCGATTTCGCGCACCGAGGCGTCCGGATCCTCGATGGCGGCGCAGATCGAGCCGCGCCACCGCTGGTGCCAGTTGTTGTGGCTGTCCAGCCAGTGGTTGGCCTGCCAGTCGTTCAACGCCACCGACATGGCGTGCTGCGCCTCGGGGATGCGCGCCGGGTAGGCGGCCGGTTCCAGGATCGCGATGTCGGAGCCGGCTTCCATGATCAACTGGCGAAACGCCAGATCTGGGTCGCTGCAGGGGAATTCGCCGTTGGACGGGAAGGAGTCCACCCGCATCGCGTAGCTGTGCGCGTAGTCGGGGGCGTCGTAGTAGATCTGTTCGCCGACGTTGCGGGTGAGGAAGTACTTGCTGCGCCAGGGCTCTGGGATGTACGGGACGAGTTCACCGCGCTTGGGTGCGGGGTGAACGTCGGAGTCCACGCATCGGACGGGGATGCGCTCGGCGGGCGGAACCCGCTCCGAGGTATGCGTCGTGGAATGGGTCACGGTCATCTTCGATCTCCTCGATCTCCCTGGCTTCTACTGTGCGCCCACCCCGGCGGGGATGTCTATCCCGTAGAGCTGTGCGGCGTTGCGCCAGCACAACTTCTCGCGCTGCTCCGACGACAGGGCTTTGGGCAGTTTGCGGATGTCGGCGCACTGCCAGTGCGGATAGCTGGAGCCGAACATCACCATGTCGTCCTTGCCGGTGAAGCCCAGCCACTCTCCGGCGAACTCGGCGTCACCGGGTCCGTCCATGGCGCCCTGGATGAAGTACACGTGGCCGGGCAGGTAGTCGCTGGGTATGCGGGGAGCCCACGGCGTCTGCTCCAGGTGCGGCCGCCCGAAGGTGTCCATCCGCCAGCTGAACGGCGTCAGGAAATCGGCGGCGCCGTCGGCCCAGACGAACTTCAGCGTGGGGAAGCGTTCGAACACGCCTTCGGCGATCATGTTCATCAGGTGATAGAGGTAGTTGAGCGCCATGAAGCTGACGTACTGCTCGTAGGTGCGGGTGTTGCCGGACGGTGTCGGTGCGAAACCGATGCCGGAGCCGGATTCGATGTGCACCGCAACCGGGAGGTTCGCCTCGGCCGCTGCCTCCCACAGCGGCCAGAACTGGGGTTTGCCGTAGACCTCGCGGGACTGCAGCGGCACCCCGATCTGGACCACTCGGGGATGGTCGCGGTACTTGTCCAGCTCGCGCAGCGCGCCGGCGATGTCGTCGGGATTGACCCGGATGGTGCCGCGGAAGCGGTCCCCGAACTTCTCCGAGTCCAGCCAGCGCGACACCAGCATCTCGTTGTGCGCGGCGTGCAGGGCGCTGCCCAGGTGACGGTCCGGCATGATGCCGCGGCCCATTGGGTGCAGGATCGCCACATCCACGCCACGTTTCGAAAACAGTTCGGTGGCAACGAATTCCGGGTCGGATCCCGGATAGCTGCGGCCGCGCTCCGGGCCTTCGGTGTTGGGCGCGTACTCGCCGCCCGGAGCCCCGTACCAGTCCATCTCGTAGTCGGGAAAGCCGCGGCTCTTGAACGGCTCGCGCAAGAAGCTGCGCAGGTCCTTGTTCGAGGGGAAGAAGATGTGCACGCTGGCGTCGATAACCGGTGTGCGCGTCCCGTCAGCGTGCTCGATCACGACAGCCACCTTTCGGCCGCGGCGACGCGGGCCGGTCCGACCGGCCTACAGGATAGATAACCTAACATTTGTCCTGATCGTCCTTCAGTGGATTTCCGGTAAGCATTTCGGTTACCCATCTGTCCAGTTCAAGGGGCTTTTTTCGGCCTTGGCGTAAGTCAAGTTCTTCAATATTGATATTAACATTCTCCCCGCCGAATGTAACTCATGTCTTGGGATCTGCCGAGCCCACCGTGACGCCAGCGACCGCCTCGAACGGCTTGATCACCGCGGTGAAGTCCGAGTCGGGCCCCTGGGAACGCGCCGCGGTTTCCCACAGCTGTCCCACGGTCTCGGCGAGGGCGGTGGCCACCCCCAGCGCACGGGCTTCCTCGAGGTAGAGCCGCACGTCCTTGACCATCAGTCCGGTGGCGAATCCGTAATCGAAGGTGCGCGGCAGGATCGCGCGCGGGAACTTGTCGCGGCTGGCGCTGGTGGCACCCGAGCCGGCGTTGAGCACATCGATCATGACGGCCGGGTCCAGACCCGCCTTGACGCCCATCACCACCACTTCCGCGGTGGCGACCAAGACGTTGGCGGCCAGCATGTTGTTGGCCAGCTTCATGGTCTGCGCGGAACCGGGTTTGTCGCCGACGTAGAGTGGCCGGCCCAGCGTCGCGAGCAGGCTTTGCACGTCGTCGAACTCGGCGCGCGGACCCGACACCATCAGGGCCAGCGTGCCCTTTTCGGCCCCGCCGACGCCGCCGCTGACCGGGCTGTCGATCGCGACGATGTCGCGTCGGGCCAACCGTTCATGGATCTGCGCCGCCATTGTGCTGCCGACCGTGGACAGGTCGACGAAGCGACGGATCCGCGAACCCTCGATCAGCCCGGCCGGACCGGTAGCCACGGCGAGCGACGCGGCCGGAGTCGGCAGGCTGGCCAATACGGTCTCGGCCCGGTCGGCGACGTCTTTCGCCGACGACGCCCCTCGAGCGCCCAGGGCGATGACGCGTTCGAGGGCCGCTGGTTGTGCATCGAAGGCGACAACGTCATGGCCGACCTCGACGAGACGGCGCGCCATCGGAAAACCCATGTGCCCCAGCCCGACGAATCCGACGCTCACGTGTCGGCCTTGTCCAGGGCGGCGAAGATCTCGCCGGCCGCGCGGAAGCTGTCGACCGCGGCGGGCACTCCCGCATAGATGGCGACCTGAAGGAAAACCTCACGGATCTCCTCGCGGGTGACGCCGTTGGTCAGCGCGGCCCTGATGTGAGTGCGCAGTTCGTGGGGCCGGTTGAGCACCGAGGTCATGGCCAGGTTCAGCATGCTGCGCGTCTTGCGGGTCAAGCCGTCGCGTCCCCACACCGCGCCCCAGCAGTATTCGGTGACCAGATCCTGCAGGGGACCGGTGAAGTCGTCGGCCTCGCCGATCGCCTTGTCGACGTAGTCCTTGCCCAGGACCTCGGAGCGGATCTGTCGCCCGCGGTCGTACGTCTCGCTGTTCAACGGCTCTCCTGTCGGCTGACGGACGATTCTAAATATACATAGCAGTATACTTTTCCGGGTGGTGACTGCTGCCCGGCGCGGACGGCCGACTCAAGCCGAGGCCAAGAAGCTGCATCAGAAGTTGCGCCGGGCCGCCGCCGCGTCCTTTCTCGAGTACGGCTACGACGGCACCACCATGGATGCGATCGCCCGCGCAGCCGGGATCACGCGCAGAACGCTGTATGCGCGTTACTCCGACAAGCGAGCCGTCTTTCTCGACGTCATCCCGTGGGCGCTGACGCGCCGGACCGAGGACGACGGCAGTCAGGACCTGGACAGTGGCGACCTGCGTGCTGCTCTGCTGGCGATCGGACGCGCAGGACTCGCCCGCGCGATCGACCCGGACATCGTGCGACTGACGAGGCTGGCGATTAACGAATCGGCCCGGTTTCCCGAGTTCGCACTCAGCGCGCATTCGATGACGTGGTCGGCCCGCCACCGGCAGGTCATGGACCTGCTGCGCCGCCATCAGGAGAAAGGCGCGATAGCAGTCGACGATCTCGAAGTGGCGGCGGGCCAGTTCATCGGCATGGTCGAGCATCTGCCCGGGCGGTTGGCCGACTGCGGGATCTACCGCAGTGCCGAAGACGATGAGCGACACGTCCAGCACGCCGTCGAGCTGTTCCTGCGCGGCGTCCTGCCGCGGGATTGACAGCTAA
This sequence comes from Mycobacterium sp. 20KCMC460, assembly GCF_022179425.1. Taxonomy (NCBI): domain Bacteria; kingdom Bacillati; phylum Actinomycetota; class Actinomycetes; order Mycobacteriales; family Mycobacteriaceae; genus Mycobacterium; species Mycobacterium sp. 20KCMC460. Next base: position 5,759,789 of record NZ_AP025524.1, on the reverse strand, counting down.
TTGCAGGCCCAGTCGACCGGCCAGCCGCCACCGAGCCTGTTGACCGCGTGGATCTCGGCGGCGGTGCGGGTGAGTCCGATGCCGCCGTGGTACGTGGTGCCGTCATGCGCGACTGCGCCGCACTTGGTGAAAGTGCTGACCACGATGCAGGAGGGCGAACCGCAGCGGGACAGCGCGAGCTGCTCGGCCCCCAGTTTGCTCACATGTCGCCGCGCTTTGCCGGAGCTGCCGTCCGGGGAGTAGGCGATCGCGCCGTACTTGGTGAGCAGCGGCGGAATGTTCTGCGGTGTCGCGTCCGTGTGGACCCGGGCGTGGGCCGGCTGAACCAGGGTGGCGACCAGTGCGAGGGCGGCAACCAGACCTGCGAATACGCGTGCGACCCGACGCCGTTGTCGTGTCGTCATGTGCCGTTTCCTTTCTCTCGAATCGTGGCGGGACAGTCATGTGAGCACATGTTTACAAGAACGAAACATGCGCCTTCTACACTACCGAGATTTTGCGGGGAGCGCCGTTTTCCGTCCTCAGGGCACACGCTCGCGCGGCGGCCGGGCTGACTTTTTGGTCCGGGCTGTAGCAGGATCGGGTGGATGAGCCTGCCCGGTCTGGTGCTGATCCACGGTGGGGCTCATGCCGGTGACTGCTGGGAGCTTACGGTCGCCGAATTGTTCAGCCGGGCACCGGAATTGCGCGTGTTGGCGGTCGATTTGCCCGGTCGGGGCCGCAACGAGGCCGACCCGGCGAAGGTGAGCATCGCGGACTGGGCGGACTGCGTGGTGGCCGACGTAGACCGCGCCGGATTGGACTCGGTGGTGGTGGTCGGGCATTCGCTGGGCGGATTGGTGGTAACTGCGGTGGCGGCGAAGCTCGGTGCGGCCCGGGTGCGTGAGCTGATTCTGGCGGCCGCGTTCGTGCCGCCGCAGGGGTCCAGCGTGGTGAAAAACCTGCGGGGACCGCTGGCGCCGCTGGCCAGGTTCGGATCCCGGCTCGGGCGGCCGGGCTCGTCCTTCGTAATGCCTTCCGCGGCAGCAAGATTGACGTTCTGGAATGGTCTGCCCGCGGACCGGCGCCGCCTCGCCCGAAAACGGCTCTATCCGGAGAACGCCGGTGTGATCGTCGAATGCGTCGATCGCGCGGACCTGCCCGACGAGGTTCCCCGGACCTGGATCATGACCCTGCGCGACAGGGCGTTGTCACCGAGTCAGCAGCAGCGCTGTGTCGCCGCGCTCGGCGGCGTCGACACGCTGGTGTGCCTGGACACCTGCCACGACCTGATGTACAGCGAACCGGAACGACTGGCGGCGATCCTGCTGGAACGTTGCCGGGCTCGATCGTGACTACAGGGAAAGCTTCAGTGCGGCAATGGTTTCCAGGTCGTCCAAAGCCGCGACGCCGCGCCGCAGCCCCTCCAGTGCGATGTCTTCCACTTGCATTCCGCCCATCCCCGCGGTGATCAGCGACGCCACGTACGCATAGAGCGCGCCTTGCCGGAACCGTAGCCAGAGGTCGTCGGCGTCGAGATGGGGTCCACCGCCGGCAGCCAGCGCGCGTCGGTAGTCGTCGAGCAACTCGCGCTGCGCGTCGATGCGGTCCGCCGGGGTCAGGCTGGTGATCAGCGTGTAGGCCAGCTCGCGGGACGGGTGGCCGCGGCGCACCGCCTGCCAGTCCAGCAGGCCGGCCGCGCCGTCGCGGAAGTACACGTTGCCCGGATGCGCGTCGCCGTGCATGACGGTGTGCGGCTCGGTGTCGATGACGGCGGCGACGGCGCGGTAGTTCTCGGCGATGAAACGGCCCTTCTCCACCGGGATGTCGGTGCGTTCACCGAGCCGCTTGATCGAGGTGTTCATCAGTGAGCCGGTCAGCAGCGACGTGACGTCGCCCGAGGGGGTGTAGAGCCAGCCCAGCGGACCGCGGCCACCGACCGGCAGCCGTCCCCAGAAGGTGGCGTGCAGCTTGGCCAGCAGTTCGACGATCAGGCTGGCCTGATCCACCGACAGCGGGTGCAGGGTGTCGGGAAACTGGCAGGAGTCGGTCGGCAGGTCTTCCAGAGCCAGCAGGTACCGCCCGGTCCACGGGTCGAAAGCTGTTCCGTAGCACTGCGGGACCCCAGGAAGTTCCGGAGCCAGCTGGCTGTAGAAGCGCACTTCGGTGTGCCCGAGCCGGCCGAGTTCACCCATCAATCGGGTCGCGGCGGTCTGGGCCGTGAGCTTGACGAACAACGTCTCCGGTAGGCCGTCCCCGCTCACTGCCAGGCGTGCCCGCGACGACGTCCCGGCGTGGTCGCCGAGCAGGCGCACCCAGCTGACCTTGGTCCCCAGCACATCGGAAAGGGTGGCAGCGTCGAGTTGATCGACGCTGCGCGGCAGGCCCGCGCGGCGCCCGACAATAGCGTCGGTGGCGACCCGGCCTACCCCCCGACCCAGATGCATCGCCAACCCGAGCGCGGCGATCGCTTGTGGTACAGGGTTTTTCATCACGATCCATTCTCAGTCGAGCCGGCCCGATCCGGCAGCGCCCGCCGCGTCGCCCGGGCACAAGGAAAATAGCCTATTTCGCAAAGATCAGACAATAGTTCGTTATTGTCTGATCTGTGGCACCAGCGCCCGCACCAGAAACTGCACGACGAAGCGTCGTTTGTCGGCCACCGAGCGGTGTCGCCAGGAGGGTGCGAGCAGGAACAGCGTCGTGGTGTTCAGCCACTGCACGACGGCGCTGGGATCGAGATCAGCATAGAGGCGCCCGGAGTCCTTCCACCGCTGCAGCAGCGGACCGTAGTGGCGCAGCAGCAGATCCACCAGGGGTTGCGAGCCGCGCTCCAGCGCACTGGACACCGCGGTGCTCTCCGCGGCGAACAGTGCCTCGTTCAGCGGGTCGCCCTCGACCGATTCCACCCGGGCCAGAATCATCTCCGGCAGCGAACGAGCCGGATCGTCGGGATGGCGCAGCGAACGCACCAGCGCACCCAGCGCGGCATCGATGCGCGCCAGCATCAGGCCGAGCAGCAGGTCGTCGCGGCCGGGGAAGTAGCGGTACAGCGTCGACCGGGAGACACCGGCTTCGTCGGCGACCTCGGCCATCCGGATCTGTGCGTTGCCCCGGCGCACGATGCACCGGCTGGCCGCGTCCAGCAACAGTCGGCGTGCCTCCTCGTCGTCGAGGATCGCCCGGTCGTCACCCCACCGCCGGCTCGGTTCCATCCCGCGATGCTACGGGATCCGTTGCGCCAGGCACTATCTGATGAAAGAGCAATGACATGGGATACTCCGCCGCCGACGAGTCGTTCACCCATCAACTCCCGGTCACGTTCGATCAGGTGCACGACCCGGACCCGACGTGGTCGGACCGTTGCTACTTTTTCGCGGCGGCACCGGACGGCTCCATGCTGCTGGCCAGTGGCTACGGCAACAACCCCAACACCGCTTCCGGCCTGGGCTACGTCAAGGTCAGTCTGGCCGACGGCCGGCACTGGGATCTGCTGGCGGGCCGACCGGTGGCCGGCGGCGATCGGGATGACCTGCGGGCCGGGCCGATGCGCTGGACCTGCGTCGAACCGCTGAAGCAGTGGCGACTCGACGTCGAACCCAACGACTCCGGCATCGAATGGGAGCTTCACTACGAACCCACCGCACCGATGTGGGAGTTGCTCCCCATGAAGGTGCGCGATGCCGACGGCCGACTGCTGGCCGACATGTACCACATGAAAGAACCGGGCCGCTGGACCGGATGGGTGCAGATCGACGGCCAGCGCATCAGCGTCGACGGCTTCCACGGTGGCCGCGACCGGACGTTCGGCGTCCGGGTTTCGGACAAAATCGACTTCTGGTTGTGGCTGGACGCCGGTTTCGAAGACCGCGCCATCGAGGCCTGGATCATCGAATCACATGACGGCACAGTACGTTACGTCGACGGCGGCATCACCCACAACGACGGCACGCTGTCCAAGAGGTTCGTCGGGATCAGCCACGACGTCGAATTCGACGGCGACCGCAAGCGCCCGGCCCGCGCCGTCCTCGACTTCACCGACGAGGACGGCAAGACCTACCGCGTCACCGCCGACACCCCACACCAGGATGTCAACGCCTACTACGGGCTGCCCATGGCGCACTGCCAATACCAGGACCAGGGTGGCGGCGGATACTTCATCCACTTCCGCTGGGACAGCAACGATCCCGACCAACTGGCCGAGGCCGAAGGCAAGTCGATGGCACTGGACCAGCTGATGCGGTTTGAAGTCGGCGGCCAGACCGGTTGGGGCATCTTCGAATTGCTGCTCGGCGGGCAGGGATACCGGCGCTACCCGAACTGGACGGCGATGGACATGTCCGCGTTCACCCAGGACAAAACCCCGGCCGAAAGATTGGCAGATCAATGACATCGGGCACCGACGTAACCGAGCGGTTGACCGGCTGGCTGCGCACCCGGTTGCCCGACGCCCGGCAGGTGCGGGTCGAGGGCCTCGACCGGGTCGACTTCGGGCACTCCGCGGAGATGATGCTGCTCACCATCGCGGCCGACGACACCCGCATCGCAGCGGTACTGCGGTTGCGGCCGAAGCCGCCCGCACTGCTGGAACCGTATGATCTAGCAAGACAATTCGACATCCTGCGCGCCCTGGAAGGCACCGATGTGCGAGCTCCGCGGGCATTGTGGCTGGAGGACAGCGGCGAGGTCCTGGGTCGCCCGTTCCTGGTGATGGAACACCTCGGCGGTGACGTCTACGAGATGGAAACCCCCGCCGGCGACGACGCGACCGTGGTGCGGATGTGTCAGAGCCTGGCGGAACAACTCGCCGCTATCCACGCCGTCGACCTGGACCAGACGGGGCTGGTCACCCTCGATGACGGCCGCAACCACCTGGACCGCGAGCTCGATCGCTGGGCCGGCGAAATGCATCGCGTCCAGCGCGGGGAGCTGCCCGCGCTGCAGCGGCTGCTGGCGGTGCTGCGGGAACGTCGGCCGGAACCCTGCCCTCGGGTCTGCCTGGTGCACGGCGACGCCAAACCCGGCAACTTCGCGTTCACCGGCGGCGAGGTGAGTGCAGTGTTCGACTGGGAGATGACTACGGTCGGCGACCCGCGCACTGACATCGGCTGGCTGGAGATGCTGTGGGCGCAGCCGGTCGGGATAACCAGCCACCCGGCCGCACTGCCCATCGACGAGTTGCTGGCGCACTACCAGAGGCTCAGCGGTATCACGCTGGAAAATCGTTCGTGGTACCGCGCTTTCAATGCTTACAAGATGGCGGTCATCTGCCTGATTGGGGCGATGCTGATCGAGGACGGCCACAGCGACGACCAGAAACTCGTGCTCGCCTCCTACGGCACCGCGCTGCTGACCAAGGCGGGGCTGGCCGAACTCGGTATCGACGAACCGCTGCAAGACGGCCCGGTGCTGCCCCGCGACGAACGGATCCAGCAGCTGCTGGCCGGGAGCTGACTTTACAGATTTCCCCTAAACTGTCACGCTGTAGCCGCCGGTGACGGACCGAGAAGTGTACGAAGGATGATGCGGTGACCACGTCTCAGTTGGTTTTCGACCCGTTCTCTGCGGAGTACTACGCCAATCCCTATGAGACCTACCGGCGGCTGCGCGACGAGGCGCCGGTGTACTACAGCGAGCAGTACGACTTCTATGCGCTGAGCCGCCACCAAGACGTGGCGGCGGCGTTCAAGGATTTCGAGACGTACTCGTCGTCGAAAGGCGTCACGCTCGAGGAAATCCAGACCGGCCGGCATTCCCACCAGCAATCGATCATCTGGATGGACCCGCCCGAGCACCGCCGGATGCGCAGCCTGGTCAACAAGGTGTTCACCCCGCGCGCCATCACCTCTCAGCAGGCCATGGTCCGCGACCGGATCCGCTACCACCTGTCGCGCGTGAACCCCGAGGCCTTCGACGTGGTCGAGGATTTCTCGGCGCTGTTCCCCGTCGAGATCATCACCATCATGATGGGCGTGCCCGAAGACCAGCGGCAGAACATCCGGCTGTGGATCGACGCGGCGCTGCACCGCGAACCCGGCCAGGTGAAGATGAGCCGCGCCGGCGCCGAGGCGATGATGCAGACCGGCATGCTCTACTACAACCTGATCCAGCAACGACGCGAAAAACCGGGTGACGACATGATCACCGCCCTGATCAACGCCGAGATTCAACGCGACGAAGGCGGGACGACCCGCCTGGACGACGTCGAGATCGCCGGTTTCGCAACGCTGTTGGGTGGCGGCGGCGCCGAAACGGTGACCAAGCTGGTCGGTACGGCCGTGGTGCTGTTCGCCCGGCACCCGCAGCAGTGGCAGCAGCTGCTCGCCGACCGCAGCAAGGTTCCCGCCGCCGTCGAGGAGGTGCTGCGGTACGAGGGCCCGGTGCAGTACGACTGCCGTTACACGCTCAAACCCGTTGAGCTGCACGGCGTCACGATCCCGGCCGGCAAGGCGGTGATGCTGCTGGGTGCCTCGGCCAACCGTGACGAGCGTGCCTTCACCGATGCCGACGTCTTCGACATCAACCGCAACCGCAGCGAGGCGCCGAATCTGGGCTTCGGCTACGGCGTGCACAGCTGCCTCGGCGCCGCACTGGCCCGGATGGAGAGCGTCATCGCGATCGAACATCTGCTGGACTTCATGCCCGACTTCGCCCTCGACGAGGACGGCCTACGGCGCGTGTCGATGACCAGCGTCGCCGGCTACGCCAACGTCCCGGTGCGGGTGCACCGATGAGCGCGTTGGCGGGCCGCACCGCGATCATCTCCGGTGCCAGCCGGGGCATCGGCCTAGCCATCGGCATCGGGTTGGGCCGGCTCGGGGCCAATGTCGTGCTGCTCGCCAAAACCGCTGAGCCACATCCGAAATTGCCGGGCACTGTCCACACTGCGGCACGCGAGATCGAAGACGTCGGTGGCAGGGCGCTGGCGGTGGTCGGCGACGTGCGTCGCGAAGAGGATGTGCAGCGTGCGGTCGACGCCGCGGTCGCGGAGTTCGGTGGCCTGGACATCTGCGTCAACAACGCCAGCGCGATTGCCACCGAGCCCACCGAATTGCTGTCGGCCAAGAAGTTCGACCTGATGCAGGACATCAACATCCGCGGCACCTTCCTGCTGACCAAAGCCGGCGTGCCGCACCTGCGGCGGTCGCCGAACCCGCACGTGTTGACCATTGCGCCGCCGCTGAACCTGAGCCCGCGATGGCTGGGCGCGCATCCGTCCTACACGCTGTCCAAGTACGGCATGACGCTGCTCTCGCTCGGTTGGGCCGCCGAATATGCCGATGACGGTATAGCTTTCAACTGTCTGTGGCCGCAGACGTATATCGCCACCGCCGCGGTCGCCAACTCGCCGGATGCCGAAACCGAACTGGCCAGATCGCGCCAACCGACCATCATGGCCGACGCGGCCGTGGAGATCGTCTGCCGCCCGGCGGTTTCGGTGACCGGGGAATGCCTGATCGATGCAGACGTGCTGCGGGCGGCGGGCAAACGAGACCTCAGCGAGTACGGCGGCGGGCCCGACCCGATCCTCGACCTGTTTCTCGATGAGTTCCCGCCGGGTGATCACCGATGACCGACGCTGCGACAAACTCGTCGGCGCGAGCATGACTTCCGGAGCAAGCGATGACATCTGGGAGGTGATGTCCACCGCCCGCACCATTCGCCGCTTCACCCACGACCCAGTCGACGACGCAACCTTGAAGCGTTGTCTGGAGGCAGCCAGGTGGGCGCCCTCGGGGGCCAACGCGCAAGCCTGGCGTTACATCGTGCTCCGATCACCCGAACAGCGGGCCGTGGTGGCCAAGGCGGCCGCGCAGGCCCTGCAGGTGATCGAGCCGGTCTACGGAATGAGCCGGCCCCAGCCCGGTGACAACAGCCGCCGCGCCCGCGACAACCGAGCCACCTACGAATTGCATGACCGGGCAGGTGAATTCACCTCCCTGTTGTTCGCGCAGCTGCACTATCCGACGGCGTCCGAACTGCTGCTCGGCGGATCGATCTTTCCGGCGATGCAGAATTTCCTGTTGGCAGCCCGCGCGCAGGGGCTCGGCGCCTGCATGACCAGCTGGGCGTCTTATGGCGGCGAACAACTCTTGCGCGAGGCTGTCGGCGTTCCCGACGACTGGATGCTGGCAGGTCACATCGTGATCGGCTGGCCTCGGGGCAATCACGGGCCGGTGCGCCGGCGCCCGCTCGCCGAGGCCGTCAATCTCGACCACTGGGACGAGCCGTTCCCGCTGTGAGCGCTGGGCGGGTGATCACCGCTGCGGCGGATTACTCGCGGATTGCGCGGCAAACCATTGCGCCGCTTTGGCGATGGAATCCTCGACCGGCTCGGGCTTCCAGCCGAGTTCGCGCTCGGCCTTGCTGTGATCCAGCGGCGACATCAGCTGCGCCATTTTGGCCCCCACGTAGGCGAACGGCAGGTCACGGTTCAGCAGACGGGCGGCCAGGTCGTTGATGCGCGAGGCCAGCAGCAGGGCCGGCATCGGAATGGGGATGCGCGGTGGCCGCCGGCCGACGGCACGGGCCGCGATGGCGTGTAGCTCCTTGGTACTGATCGAACGGTCGGAGATGATGTAACGCTCACCGTTGCGGCCTTTTTCGGCCGCGAGAAGCATTGCACGGGCGGCATCTTCGATACCGACGGCCTCCAAGGCGAAGCCCATGTAGAAGGGCATCTGGCCGGCGGCCACCCGCGCGATGGCGCCGCCGTGCGGCGTCGGTGCCCAGTCTCGCGGCCCGTAGGTGGTCGAAATGCACATCGCCACGGCAGGCAGCCCCTTTTCGCGGGCGTACTGCAGCACCAGATTCTCCGCTGCCACCCGCGATTCGATGTAGGCGCCGCCGTCGGTCCAGTTGTGTGGGTCGGCCTCGGTGACCAGCCGGTGGTCGTTGATCGCCAATGTGCCGGAGCTGCTGGTGAATACGAACTTGCGCAGGTTGGCCGCCACGGCCGCGTCGAGGACGTGGCGCAGGCCCTGCACATTGGTGCGGAACAGGGGCGCGGGATCGCGCAGCCACATGCGGGCGTCCACCACGCAGTAGTAGACGACGTCGCAGCCGTCCATGGCCGCGCGCAGCGCCGCGTCGTCGAAGATGTCTCCGTACTGCCGTTCCACCTTCAGGTCGTCGATTCCCTTGGTGGAGCTGGTCTTTCGGAGCATGACCCGGACGTCTTCGCCGGCCTCCACGAGTTGGCGGGTGACGTGGGAGCCCAGAAAGCCGCTGGCTCCGATCACGAGTTTCTTGGTCATGTTGCCTCGGGGATCTGTGCCAGCATCTGGGGTCCGTACTTGTGGCTCAGGAACGTCCAGGGGTCGGCGTAGCGGCCGCGGTGTTCGAGTCTTCGCTGCACCGCCAGAAACGCACGCAGCGCGGGCCGCACCACCGGCCCGATCGCACGCAACAGGATGCGCTGCCGGCCCATCGACTCGCCGATCCAGGTCAGGCTGTCGCGCCAGTCGTGCTGCTGATAGTCGAGCAGAGCTTGGGATTCGGTGGTGTCGAACCATCCGGTGAAGGCCCAGCCGCGGTCGTCGTCGGGGTCGCCGGGCAGCCCGGCGGAGGGGCCCAGCCGGCCGATGCCCACGGCGGCCATCACGTCGTCCTGCAGATCGCTCATCAGCTGCACATTGGTTTCGTTGCCCGCGATCACCAGCACCTTGCCATCGACCGCGTCGCGCCGTTGCACGGCATTGGCGAATGCCAACGCGACGTCGCGGGCGTCGGTCGCGTGCATGCGATTGTCCACCGGGGTGGCGCGCACCAGGGTCATGTAGTCGCCGTCGAAGTTGGTGGCGCCGTCGGGGGAGACGATCGCTGCCAGTCGCAGTATCGCGTGTGGCAGCCCACTTTCGGTGATGACCGCTTCGGCCAGCACTTTGTCTTCGCCGTACTGGTCGATCGGATTGACCGGAGTGGCACCGGTGATGCGTTCCGGGTGCCGGTTCGGGTTGCGGGATCCGTAAACGGCTGCGCTGGAGGCGAATACGAACAGCGGCGGCTCGGCGAGGCGCTGCGCCGCAGTCACCAGGTTGCGGGTGCCCTCGACGTTGACTTTGCGGGCCAGTCCCGGATTGCGATACGACGGCGGCGACACGATCGCGGCCAGGTGCACGATCGCCTGGGGGCGGTGCCGGTGCATCACGGCGGCGGCCGCGCCGGCGTCGGTGAGGTCGGTGTACTCGGTGACCAAGGCGCCCGGGTGGGCTTGTCGTGCCAGCGCTTCCGCCGCGTTGTCGTTTGGCAGGTCGACCGCGATCACGGTGTGCCCCCGGCTCAGCAGGATTTCCGCGCAGCGCGTCCCCACCTGGCCGAAGGCGCCGGTGACCAGAGTGGTCCCAATCATCGCTCGAACCTGCGGGCCAACGCTGCCCCGGCGTCGCGCAGCCGAGGCGAGATCCGAACGGAGAACAGCGGATTGAAGACGTCTTCACGCAACCGGGTCAGGGTCGATGTCTTGATCAGCCAACGGTCGTCGACCTTCGCGTACGTCTCCTGGTAATGCCCGAAACCGTTCAGGTTGACTCCCGGGGCCAGGCGCACCACGTCTTCGAGCGCCCAGACGCCGGCGGCGGTGGTCGGGGAGGTCAGTTCGATCTCGGGTGCGTGCACCTGGTGCACGGTGGGTTGTGTACCCAGCGTCCCGCGGACGTACGAGACGAACTCGTCGGCACCGGTAATCCGCTTTCCGCCCGACGGTGAGGTGTCGCTGACGAAATCGTCGGCGAATAGCGCACGCCACTCGTCCCAGCGCTTGGTGTCCAGGTAGCGGCAGTATCGGGCCTTGAGTTGCTTGATCAACTCGACCTCCCACAGCGCGGCTGCGGCGTCCTGCATCCCGGCCCCTTCGTGGTATCGGCTTAACCGCGGTATCCGGATTTCGAGATTACTACTTCCGGCAGTGAGAATGATATTCTCCGTGGATGCTCTTGGAGTTTGATGCCGACCAGCGGCTGTGGCAGGACACCGTGCGTGACGTCGTCACCAAGCAGTGTCCGCCGTCCCTGGTGCGCAGTGTCGCCGAGGACGGCGCGGATACCGAACCGCTGTGGAAGCTCTACCGGGAACTGGGCTGGACGGAGCTCAACGACCCGGCCAGTGCGGTGGAATTGGCGATCGTGCTCGAGCAGCTCGGCCACGCCGCCGACCCGACCCCGTTCCTGGCGACCATGACCCAGTTCGCGCCATTGGCCGGGGACCGGTTCGATCCGAACCAGTCCGGCACCGCCGTGTACAGCGGGGTGTCGGCGCGCCGGGACGCCGACGGGTGGGTACTGGACGGCACCGCGCGACATGTGCTGGACGGTGACCGGGTCGAGCGGGTGGCGGTGGTGACCGAGGCCGGTGTGTTCGCCGTCGACGCCGGCCAATTGTCGGCGCGGCGCGAATCGGTGTTCGACCCGGTGCTGCATGTCGCCGATCTGTCGTTCAGCGGGATTCGGGTGCCGGACAGCGACCGGTTGGTCGTCGACCGCGAGCGAGCCCGTCATATCGCGCTGACCGGCATGGCGATCACGATGGTCGGTGCGTGCCAACGCATCCTGGACATGGTGCTCGAACATGTCCGCAGCCGCCACCAATTCGGGGTTCCCATCGGCTCATTCCAGGCAGTGCAGCACAAAGCCGCCGATATGCACGTCGCCGTGCAGCGAGCCCGCGCGTTGTCCTACTATGCGGCACTGACGATCTCGGCCGACGACCCCCGCCGACGGCTGGCCGCGGCGATGGCCAAGGCGTCGGCCGGGGAATGCCAGTCGCTGGTATTCCGGCACGGACTGCAACTGCACGGCGCCATGGGATTCACCTGGGAGAACGACGTGCAGTTCGCGCTCAAGCGCGCGAAGGCGGGAGAGCTGATGCTCGGCGGCGCGGCAGAGCACCGCGCCCTGATCGCCGAGGAGTACCGTGCAGCTGACTTTTGATGCCGACGTCGAGGAGTTCCGGGCGCAGTTCTCGGCCTTTCTCGACGAAAACCTGCCTCCGGCAAGCGAATGCATCGAGCGGCCCCGCTCCGTCTCCCATATGCCGGATTGGGCCCGGCGTTGGCAGCGGCTGCTTTTCGACAACGGCTGGCTGCTGCCGACCCAGCCACCGGAGTTCGGCGGCCGCAACGCGACCGTGCTGCAGCAGTACGTGTACCTGGAAGAACTGTGCCGGCGCCGGATCTACCACAGCCTCAACCCGCAGGGTGTGAATATTGTTGCGGCATCGCTGATCTCGTTCGGCAGCGACGAGCAGAAGCGACGCTGGGCGGTGCCCATCCTGCGCGCCGAAATCACCGCTTCGCTGGGGATGAGCGAGCCCAGCGCGGGTTCGGACCTGGCCTCGCTGCGCACTCGTGCGGAGCTGCAGGGTGATCACTTCGTGGTCAACGGGCAGAAGGTGTGGACCTCCGGCGCGCACGACGCCGACGTGCTGCTGACGTTCGTCCGCACCGACCCGGACGCGCCGAAACACAAGGGCATCAGCGCCTTGGTGATACCGACCGACACCGAGGGTGTGGTGCGGCGGCCCTTCCCATCGGTGTGCGCCGCCGACGACCTGGACTTCAACGAGGTGTTCTTCACCGACGTCAAGGTGCCGGCGGAGAACCTGGTCGGTGAGCTCAACCAGGGCTGGCGGGTCGCCAACGGCTCACTGGGACATGAACGCACGATGATGTGGCTGGGTTTCGCCGACCGGATGGACAACATGCTCGCCGACTTCCATCCCGTGTCGGAGCTGGACCGCGACCAGTACGCCAGCACGATCATGGACAAGCAGGCGCTGCGGCTGCTGGGCTCGGTGGCGCTGGCCCGCGCCTCGCGCGGCGAGGACGACACGGCGGCGATCTCGGTGCTGAAACTGCTTGGCTCCGAAGCGGAATTGCGGATTTCCGAGCATGCGTTGGCGGCCGCGGGCGGCGACGGTTTGGTGCACCCTGGGCTCACCGGACCGTACGCCCCGATGAACCTGGACCACTACTTCGCGAGCTGGTTCGAGCGGTACGCGCGCAGTTTCTCCGGCACCATCGCCGGCGGAACCTCGGAGATCCAGCGCAATATCATCGCCCAGCGGGTGCTGGGCCTGCCGCGCGCCTGAGTGGCGACGCCTGGGACGCCGGGGGTGGCGCTCGCGCGGGGCCGGCTCAGTCGATGACCGCGGCTTCCTTACGCTCGGTGATCGGCCGGGCCAGCTCCTGCTCCTCACAAATGCGTTGCAGTTTCTCGAGAGTCTCGTCCAGGCCGGCGCCGACGCGGGGACCCGGGGTGAAGTCGGCCGGCAGCTTGCGCATGCCCTGGATCACGCCGATGGTCTCGTAGTGCACCGCTCCCTCGGGATCGCAGCGGTAATCCGGCATCCGGTCCAGCACGGCGTTCAGCATCGACTTGAACACCGTGCGAGCCACATTGGACCCGATGCAGCGGTGCACGCCGATGCCGAAGCTGAAGTGGCGGTTGCCCTTGCGGTCCAAGATGACCTCGCCCGGGTCGTGGAATACGGCCGGGTCGCGGTTGGCCATCGCCCACGAAATCCATAGCCGCTCACCCTCTTTGAATTGGGTGCCGTTGACTTCGACATCGTCGGAGAACGTGCGGCCGTCACCCGGTGCCGGGGTGAAGTAACGCAGGAATTCCTCGGTAGCCGCGTCGAGCAGCGCGCCGCGCTCGCGGCGCAGTCGCTCCCGCTCGTCGGGATGGTCCGAAAGCCATTCCAGCGAGTGCGCCGTGAGCGCGGTGGTGGTGTCGAAACCGCCGCCGATCACCAGACCGAGATTGCCCAGGATCTCCAGATCCGGCGCCGGTTCGCCGTCGATGCGCATCTGCAGCAGCCCGTTGACGATTCCGGGCCGAGGGTTCTCCCGGATCTCGATCATGTTGTTGACCATGTCGAGTCCCATGTTGCGGTGCATCTCGGTGACTCGCTCGATGTCCGGCGAGTGCTCCGGGGTGTACACCGCGGCATGGACCGGCTCGCTGTACATGTTCCATTTCTTCAGCGGGATGCCCAGCATCGCCAAAGTCAGCACGGCGGGCACGATATTGGCCAGGTCGTCGACGAAGTCGATGTGGCCTTCTTCGATCTTCTCGTCGAGGCACGCCCGCGTTACCTCGGCGATGAACGGCTCCCAGCGCTTGACCGCGGCCGGCGACAGGTAGGGGTTGAGCACGTTGCGGTAGGTGCGATGCTCGGGATCGTCCATCTCCAGGATGCCACCGCGCACCACGCTGACCCGTCGCGCGGTCGGGATCGAAATCCCTTTGTAGCCACGGCGTTCCCCGTGGATGTCATGGTCGTTGGAGACCGCGGGGCACCGTGCCAACTCGAACACCTCGTTGCTGCCCGCGGCGACCCAGTGCCCACCATAGGTGTCGGTCCACGCCATCGGACACTTGGCGTGCATCTCCTCGGTGATGCGGGTGAACTGCGAGCGGTACTCCGGAGAGTGCCGGTCGAAGTGGTAGGTGTTCTTCTTGCGTTCGCGATCAGGATCACGATCTCGATCGCTGTCGGTCACGATGTCATCCACACTCAAAGCCGGGTCTCCCTTGATGTTCAGTCGCTGAGCACGATGGCTTGCTCGGGGCAGGACTGCGCGGCCTCGCGCACTGCGTCCACTTGATCCTCCGGGACCACTTCATTGACGGCCGACGAGCTGCCGTCGATGTCGCTGAGCTGGAACGAATCCGGCGCGATCATGGCGCACAGGGTGTGCCCCTGGCAGCGTTCCGGATCTACCCAGACTTTCACGCAACCTCCTCAGGTGTTTCGGCCGCCGTTGACACCCAGAATCTGACCGGTGATGTAGCTGGCTTCATCGGACGTCAGAAACGAACATGCCGCCGCGATGTCTTCGGGCTTGCCGATCCGGCGCACCGGTGTCCTGGCGATGTTCTGCTCGACGTCGCCGAGGAACCCCTGGGTCTCCGCGTTGCGCAGCATCGGGGTGTCGATGAACCCCGGCGGCACGGCGTTGACGGTGATGCCTTTCGGTCCGTACTCGAGTGCCAGGGACTTGGTGAGCCCGTTGACTGCCGACTTCGCCGCCACGTAGTGCGACATGTAGGGAGTCCCCGAGTGGGTGCTCGACGAGGAGATGTTGACGATCCGCCCCCACTCGGCCTCGAGCATGTCGGGCAGCACCGCCTGAATCATGTGGAAGACGCCGTTGAGGTTGACGTCGATCACCCGCTGCCAGTCCGCGAACGAGATGTTGGTGAATTTCTTGAACCCGTCCAGGCCGGCGGCGTTGACCAGGACGGTGACCGGTCCCAGGCGCTCACGTATCGCCGACAGCGCCGCGTCCACCTGTGAACGGTCGGTCACGTCGGCGGTATAGCAGAGGTCGTCGTCGGAAGGTTTGAGGTCGATCGTGGCGACGTTGCGCCCGTCGGCGCGCAGTCGCTGCGCGACGGCCAGCCCGATGCCGGACCCGCCTCCGGTGACCACCGCAGTCCTCATTTCGGCGACGCCCCGGGCCCGGGTGGCGGCGTAGTCATCTCACCCACAAAGAATCTCCCTTACAATTATGAGAATCGTACTCTCCTGCTGAAGTTGGTGGCAAGTGAGCCGTGAAACCCCGTCCGGCCTGCGACAAGGGGTGCCGCCGGCCGACCGCTGAGCGATTGCACAGCCTACAGAAGGGTGGATTCGGTTCGGCGGCTTTCTTGAGTTCTCGTCTGCCGAATGTAAGATTCGCCCGGGATGAGAATGAAATTATCGTGACCGTCACCACATCAGCCGGCCGGGTAGGGGGTTTCGCCATGTCAGTGCAGGACGCGGTGGAGATCGCAGCTGCCCGCCGGCTGCTGATCGACGGGCGACTCGTCACCACGGATCAGACCTTTCCCTCGATCAACCCGGCCACCGGCGCAGTGCTGGGATACGCACCTGAGGCCGGCGCCGCGGCAGCGCAACAGGCTATCGCGGCAGCCCGGCGCGCGTTCGACACCACGACGTGGTCCACCGACGTCGATCTGCGGATCCGCTGCCTGGACCAACTGCATCAGGCGCTGCTCGACCACGCCGAGGAACTGCGTGAGTTGACGATCGCCGAAGTCGGCGCCACCCGCGCACTGACCCACGGCGCTCAGCTCGACGAGCCGATCGGCATCGTACGGTTCTACGCCGACCTGCTGCGCGACTACGAATTCTCCGAAGACCTCGGCATCAGGGAATCCCGGGGGATCAAGCACCACCGCTGGGTGGAGAAGGAAGCGGCCGGCGTCGTCGGCGCGATCATCGCCTACAACTATCCGAACCAGCTCGCGCTGGCCAAGCTGGCTCCGGCACTTGCCGCGGGCTGCACGGTTATTTTGAAAGGCGCACCGGACACCCCGCTGGTCACCCTGGCGCTCGGTGAGCTGATCGCCGACCACACCGACATCCCGGCCGGCGTCGTCAACGTGCTGAGTTCGTCGGACCCCGCGACGGGTGTCGCACTGACCACCAGCCCGGACGTCGACGTCATCACCTTTACCGGATCCACCGCGGTGGGGCGCAAGATCATGGCCGCCGCCAGCAACACCGTGAAGCGTGTCTTCCTGGAGCTGGGTGGAAAGTCGGCGGTCATCATGCTCGACGACGCCGACTTCGCCGCCGCCGCCATGTTCGCCGCCTTCAGCATGGTCACCCACGCCGGGCAGGGGTGCGCGCTCACCTCCCGGCTGCTGGTGCCCCGTGCCCACCACGACGAGATCGTCGACCTGATCGCGCAGAACTTCGCCAAGGTGCGGCACGGCGACCCGGCCGACCCGAAGACCTACATGGGGCCGCTGATCAACGAGGCCCAGCGGGACAAGGTCGACGGCATGGTGGCCCGTGCGGTCGCCGCCGGAGCCACATTGGTCACCGGCGGCAAAAGACTCGACCCCGGCTACTTCTACGCGCCGACCCTGCTCGCCGGCGTCGACCCGGACAGCGAGATCGCCCAGGACGAGGTGTTCGGACCGGTGCTGGTGGTGATCCCGTTCGAGGACGACGACGACGCCGTTCGCATCGCCAACAACTCCATCTACGGACTGGCCGGAGCGGTGTTCAGCCGCGACCAGGATCGTGCGCTGGCGGTGGCCCGCAGAATCCGGGCCGGATCGTTTTCCATCAACGGCGGCAACTACTTTGGCGCCGACAGCCCGTTCGGCGGTTTCAAGCAGTCGGGGGTGGGTCGCGAGATGGGCGTCGCCGGACTCGAAGAGTTCTTGGAGCGCAAGACATTTGCCGTCCCAGTCATCCCAGCCGTGTCAGCGGCAGAAGGAGAAGTCCCGGCATGAAGCCGCTCGACGGAATCCGTGTTCTCGAAGTCGCCATGTACGGGTTCGTCCCGTCGGCCGGTGCGGTGCTCGCCGAGTGGGGCGCCGAGGTGATCAAGGTCGAGCACGCGGTGACCGGAGACCCGCAGCGGGGGCTGCGCCAAACCGGCATGCTGCGCGTCGAAGGTGACCCCAATCCCAACATCGAGCACGCCAACCGCGGCAAGCGCAGCATCGGCCTGGACATGTCGGTGCCCGAAGGCAAGGAAGTGCTCTATGAACTCGCCCGTCGCTCCGACGTTTTCCTGACCAGCTTCCTGCCCGACCATCGGCAGAAGTTCGGCATCGACGTCGACGACATCCGCGCGGTGAACCCGAAGATCATCTACGCGCGCGGCAGTGCGCTCGGCCCGCGCGGTGCGGAGTCGGTCAAGGGCGGCTACGACATGACGGCCTTCTGGTGCCGGGCCGGAACGGCGGCCACCATCACGCCGATGGGTTATGAGGGCATGATCAATCCGCCCGGCCCGGCCTACGGCGACACCATCTCGGGCACCAACCTCGCCGGCGGCATCGCGGCCGCACTGCTCAAGCGCGAACGCAGCGGTGAACCGTCGATCGTGGATGTGTCACTGCTGGGCAGCGGGCTGTGGTCGCTGGGACACACGGTGGCGTTGACCAACCACCTCAAGCAGCTCATGGTGTCCCCACCGCCCGGCATCCACGGCTCGCCGGTGAACCCCCTGGTGGGTGTCTATCCGACGGCCGACGGCCGCTACATCTCGTTGGTGATGATGCAGCCCGGCAAGTTCTGGGCCGACGTGTGCCGGCACATCGACCGGGAAGACCTGATCGACGATCCCCGGTTCGCCGACGCGGAGACGATCGCAGCCAACACCGCGGATGCGGTCGAGATCTTGACCAAAGTCATCGCCACCCGCACGCTTGCCGAGTGGAGCGAACGCTTTGCGACGCTCGCGGGACCATGGGCGCCGGTGCAGGACACGCTGCAGGCGGCCGATGACGCACAGATCCGGGCCAACGAATACATCGTGCGCGCAGGCGAACTCGAACTGGTCGCCAACCCGGTGCAGTTCGACGTCACCGCTCCGCACACCGGGCCGGCTCCCGGATTCGCCGAGCAGACCGAGGAGATTCTGGAAGAACTCGGACTGGACTGGGATCGCATCATCGAACTCAAGACCGCCGGCGCGGTCACCTAGGACCGCGGATGCCAGCTCAAGCGCACTCGGATCGCCCGATAACGGTTATGCGTTTTCCATTCCCACTGGACGAGCTATGAGTAATAATCGCCGAACGCGTCAAGGCGTGCGGCTTCGGGCGCCCGGCATCGCTTGGAAGCGCCAGCTCACGCAACGGAGCGGAGGACGGTCGTGCGGATGGTAATCGGTAGGGGCCGCACCGGAAGGACGCGCCGTCCCTTGGCATTCGCCCCGTGGATCGCGATGCCGGACAGCGTCGTTGCGGTAAGGCCCCAGTTCGTTCCTGCCGTCTGGAAGGGGTCCGTGGCCGATGGCGAGTAAGGGCGCGGAGCGCTGGACCGCCGGCATCTCGCTGGGGCGCGGTTCCAAGCCCATGGAGGCGGTCGGGGCTCTGTTCGCGATGTCGGCCGACGCCATCAGGTTCGCGTTCCGTCGGCCTTTTCAGTGGCGGGAGTTTCTGGAGCAGTCCTGGTTCGTGGCCCGCGTCGCACTGGCGCCGACATTGTTGGTGGCCATCCCGTTCACCGTCCTGGTCAGCTTCACCCTCAATATCTTGTTGCGGGAGCTGGGCGCTGCGGACCTGTCCGGTGCGGGTGCCGCGTTCGGGGCGGTGACGCAGGTCGGCCCGCTGGTGACGGTGCTGATCGTGGCCGGCGCCGGCGCCA
Organism: Mycobacterium sp. 20KCMC460; assembly: GCF_022179425.1. Lineage (NCBI taxonomy): Bacteria > Bacillati > Actinomycetota > Actinomycetes > Mycobacteriales > Mycobacteriaceae > Mycobacterium > Mycobacterium sp. 20KCMC460. The sequence goes on along the minus strand of NZ_AP025524.1, from coordinate 5,740,688 downwards.
CCGCGATGTGCGCGGATCTGGGTTCGCGGACGATCCGCGAAGAGATCGACGCCATGGAGGTGTTGGGCATCAACCCGATTCAGCGGTTGGTGACGCCGCGCATGCTGGCCTCCGGGCTGGTGGCGCTGCTGCTGAACAGCTTGGTCGTCATCATCGGGATTCTGGGCGGTTACATCTTCTCGGTATTCGTCCAGGACGTGAATCCAGGCGCCTTCGCCGCGGGCATCACCCTGCTGACGGGCGTCCCCGAGGTCATCATCTCCTGTGTCAAGGCAGCGCTTTTCGGCCTGATCGCCGGATTGGTCGCCTGCTACCGCGGCCTGACGATCACCGGCGGCGGCGCCAAAGCGGTGGGCAACGCGGTCAACGAGACAGTGGTGTACGCATTCATGTCACTGTTCGTGGTCAACGTGGTGGTAACCGCCATCGGTATCCGGATGTCGGCGAAGTAGCGGATGGGGGTGTAAGGACACACTGTGACGCTGCGAGCCACCTATCCGCGCTTGACGCGGACCCTGCAGAAGCCGGTCGGCAGCCTGGGCCGGGTTGGCGATCACACCCTGTTCTACGGGAAGGCAATAGCCGGAATACCTTTCGCGACCGTCCACTACCGGCGCGAGGTGATCCGCCTGATCGCCGAAATCAGCATGGGCGCAGGCACATTGGCGATGATCGGCGGGACGCTGGTGATCGTGGGCTTCTTGACGCTGGCCGCCGGCGGCACGCTCGCGGTGCAGGGGTACAGCTCGCTGGGCAACATCGGCATCGAGGCGCTCACCGGATTCCTGGCCGCCTTCATCAACGTCCGCATCGCGGCGCCGATCGTTGCGGGAATCGGCCTGGCCGCCACCTTCGGCGCGGGTGTGACCGCACAACTCGGTGCGATGCGGATCAACGAGGAGATCGACGCGCTGGAATCGATGGCTATCCGGCCGGTTTCGTATCTGGTCAGCACTCGAATCGTGGCCGGGATGCTGGCGATCACGCCGCTGTACAGCATCGCCGTCAGCCTGTCGTTTCTGGCCAGCCAGTTCACCACCGTGGTCCTGTTCGGCCAGTCGGGTGGCTTGTATCAGCACTACTTCACCACATTCCTCAATCCCATCGACTTGCTGTGGTCGTTCCTGCAGGCGGTGCTGATGGCGATCACGATTCTGTTGATCCACACCTACTTCGGCTTCTTCGCCTCGGGCGGGCCGGCCGGCGTCGGGGTGGCCACCGGTAACGCGGTGCGCACCTCGCTGATCGTGGTCGTCTCGGTGACCCTGCTGATCTCGTTGTCCATTTACGGTGCCAACGGCAACTTCAACCTGTCGGGATAGGGAGGATGGTGCAGGAAACACGCGCATATCTACGCCCGCTGACGGGCCTGGCGACCATCCTTGTGATCCTGGCGATCGTCGCCGTCGCAGTGGGCTTGTTCCGTAGCGATTTCACCGAGAGCGTGCCCGTCACCGTGGTGTCGCCGCGGGCCGGCCTGGTAATGAACCCGGACGCCAAGGTGAAGATGCGCGGCGTGGTGGTGGGCAAGGTCGAATCGATCGAGGAGCGCCCGAACGGGGAAGCTGTTCTGCACCTGGCGATGCAGCCGTCGCAGATGCATCTGATTCCGCACAATGTGCTCGTCGACATCGCGTCCACCACGGTGTTCGGCGCCAAGTTCGTCGAACTGATGGCACCCGACCAACCGTCGCAGCAGAGCCTGCAACCCCACCAGGTGCTGCAGGGCAAGAACGTGACGGTGGAGATCAACACGGTCTTCCAGCAGCTCACCTCACTGCTGTCGAACATCGATCCCGCCAAACTCAACGAGACTCTCGGCGCCATCGCGTCGGCGATGAACGGCCGTGGTCACAAGATCGGCCAGGCGCTGGCCGACCTGGATGCCTTTCTGGCGAGCCAGGATCCGGCCCTGCCCGCGTTCAGTCACGACCTTTCCGTGCTGCCGGTGGTCAGTGCGGCTTACGCGGACGCGGCGCCCAACTTGATCGGTGCGGCCGACAACACGATCCGGATCAGCAAGTCGATCGTGGAAGAACAACAGAACCTGGACGCGTTCCTGATCAGTTCCATCGGGTTGGCCGACATCGGCAACGAGGTGGTCGGTGGAAACCGGCAGGGACTCACCGATACCCTGCACCTGTTGCTGCCCACCACCAACCTCACCAACGAGTACCACGAAGCGCTCTGGTGCGGTCTGTCCGGATCGCTGGTCAACCTGCACGCACCCAACCTGCCCGAGCCGATGATCAAAGTGCTGGTTTATCTCGGTTTCGGCGCCGAGCGCTACCGCTACCCGAGCAACCTGCCCAAGGTCGCCGCCACCGGCGGGCCGCAATGCTACGACCTGCCGGTGGTGCCGTTCGACAAGGCGCCGCCCTTCGTGGTTGCCGACGTCGGCGCGAACCCCCAGGAGTACGGAAACCCGCAGTTGCTGCTCAACTCTGACGGGCTCAAGCAGTTGCTGTACGGTCCGATCGACGGACCGCCACGCAACTCCTTCCAGGTAGGACAACCCGGATGACCGGCTCACGCGGAATGATCATCAAGTTCGGCGCCTTCGCGCTGATCATGATACTGCTCACCATTTCGTTGTTCTTCATCTTCGGGCAGTACCAAACCGGTTCCACCACAGAGTATTCCGCGCTGTTCACCGACGTGTCGCGCCTCAAGGAGGGGCAGACGGTGCGGGTCGCGGGCGTCCGGGTGGGCACGGTGAACAGCGTCGAATTGCGGTCGGACAAAAAGGTTCTGGTGAAATTCGACGCCAACCGCAGCGTCGTGCTCACCAACGGCAGCCGGGCCGTGATCCGTTACCTCAACCTGGTCGGCGACCGATACCTGGAACTGCTCGACGGTCCCGGATCCACCAGCCCACTGCCCGCCGGCGCGCAGATCCCCATCGACCGCACCGCACCGGCCCTTGACCTCGATCTGCTGCTGGGCGGGCTGAAGCCGGTCACCAAAGGCCTCAAGGCCGAAGACGTCAACGCGCTCAGCGCGGCGCTCCTCGAGGTCTTCCAGGGCGAAGGCGGCACCTTGCAGTCGTTGCTGTCCCGAACGTCGTCGTTCTCGAACACGCTGGCCGACAACGGTGAAACCGTGCAGGCATTGATCGACAACCTCAACACCGTGGTGGGCACCGTGAATGCGGAGGGCACGAAGTTCTCCGGTGCGATCGATCGGCTGGAACGGCTGATCAGCGGGCTGGCGTCGGACCGGGATACCATCGGCGCGGCCATCACCGCCCTGGACAACGGCACCGCCTCGATCGCTGACCTGCTCACCCGGGCCCGCCCGCCGCTGGCCGGCACCGTCGACCAATTGAACCGGCTGGCACCGATTTTGGACAAGGACAAGAACCTCATCGATGTCTCGCTGCACAAGTTGCCGAACAACTACCGCAAGCTGACGAGGCTGGGATCCTACGGCGCCTGGTTCCCCTACTACTTGTGCGGGCTTGCGTTGCGCGTCTCCGACCTGCAGTACCGGACGGTGGAAGTCGGCATCACCCACCAGGTCACCGGGAGGTGCGCGGAACCCGATGCTTAAATACCGCGGGACTCAACTCATTCGGGCCGGATTCATCGGTGTGGTGCTGATCGTGCTGGTGATTGCCGTCGGGTTGTCGCCCGACGCGCTGCTGCAACGGGCGACGACGGTCCGCTATCAGGCGGTGTTCGCCGACGCGGGCGGCCTGGTAACCGGTAACGACGTGACGGTGTCGGGCATCAAAGTGGGCAGCGTTTCGGACATGTCACTCAAAAACGGCGACGTCCTGGTGACGTTCACCGTAAAAGGTGCGGTGCAACTGGGCTCGGCCAGCACCGCGCACATCAAGACCGGTTCGCTGCTCGGACAGCGGGTGCTCACCGTCGACTCCACCGGCAGCGGCACCATGCGCCCCAACGCGGTGATCCCGATATCGCGTACCTCGTCGCCGTATTCGTTGTCCGAGGCGGTGGGCGACCTGGCCACCGACGTCGAGGGCACCGACACCGACTCGCTGAACCGGTCCCTGAACACGCTGTCGACGACGCTGGATCAGATCGCCCCGCAACTGGGTCCGACGTTCGACGGGGTGAGCCGGCTGTCGTCAACCTTGAACGCCCGCAATCAGACTCTGAGCCAGCTGCTCAAGGGCGCCGCGGACGTCACGCACATCCTGTCCGAGCGCAGTCAGCAGGTGAACACGCTGATCCTCAACTCCGACGCACTGCTCTCCATGCTGGTGGAGCGGCGGCAGGCGATCGTGCGGTTGCTGGCCAGCACGTCGGCGGTGGCCAAGCAACTGTCCGGTCTGGTGCACGACAACGAAGCCAAGCTGGCGCCGACGCTGGCGAAGCTCAACTCGGTGACCGCGATGCTGGAAAGCAACCGGGACAACCTCGCCAAGGCGATACCGGGGCTGGCGAAATTCGAACTGACCCAGGGCGAGACGGTGTCCAGCGGGTTCTACTACAACCCGTTCATCCCGAACCTGTTCACGCTGCAGTTCTTCCAGTGGTTGTTCGATTACTCCTTCGGCTTCCGCGCCAACGGCGCGCCAGGGCAGCCGCCGGACAACGCCGGGCCGCGGGCACTGTTCCCGTTCCCCTTCAACCAGAACCCGGGAGGGTCGCGATGACGCGGCTCGAGTCGTTGCTGCGCAACAAGTTCAAGGTCGCGCTGGCCGTCCTGCTGGCCCTGCTGGTGGTCGTGGGCGCAGTGATCGCCGTCCGCAACACGGTGTTCCGGCCGACGAAGATCACCGCCTACTTCCATACCGCCACCGCGATCTATCCCGGCGACGATGTCCGGGTATCGGGCCTGAAAGTGGGCACCATCGAAGCGATCGAGCCGGCGGGAACCCAGGCCAGACTGGTGATGCACGTCGATCACGGGATCTCCATTCCCGCGGACGCCAAAGCGGTGATCGTGGCCCAGAACCTGGTGGCGGCACGCTATGTCCAGCTCACGCCCGCGTATCGGTCCAGTGGCCCCACCATGAAGGACGGCGCGGTGATACCGGTCGAGCGGACCGCGACGCCCGTCGAATGGGACGAGATCAAAGATCAATTGATGAAATTGGCAACGGATTTCGGGCCCAACAGCCAGGTGTCGACGCCGGCGGTGGCACGCTTCATCGATTCGGCGGCCAACGCTCTGGGCGGCAACGGCCAGAAGTTGCGCGATACGCTGGCCCAATTGTCAGCGGTGGCAAGGACTTTCGCCAGCGGCAGCGGTAATTTCGTCGACATCATCAAGAACTTGCAGGCCTTCGTGGGCGCGCTGCGGGACAGCAACGTCCAGCTCGTGCACTTCAACGATCGGCTGGCCACCCTGAGCAGCGTGCTCGACGACAACAAGCCCACCCTCGACGCGGCCCTGACCGACCTGTCCAGCGCGGTCGGCGAAGTCCAGCGATTCATCGCGGGCAGCCGCGAACAGACCGCGGAGCAGATCACCCGGTTGGCTGACCTCACCCAGATTCTCGTCGACAACAAGATGGCCCTGCAGAACGTGCTGCACGTGGCGCCGAACGCAATCGCGAACGCCTACAACGACTATGACCCCGACGTCGGCAACGTCCGCGGTGGGGTCGGCGTGCAGAACCTCAGCAATCCGACGAACGCCTTCTGCTCCCAGATCGGAGCGCTGGAGAACGCCACCTCGGTCGAGACGGGCAAGTTGTGCGGCCTGTACCTGAGCCCGGCGCTAAAGGTGTTCAACCCGTTGACGTTCTTCAACTTCAACTACCTGCCCATCCCGGTGAACCCGATCCTGGCACCGGCTTTCGACCCGAGCAACGTGGTGTACAGCGAGCAGCGATTGGCACCCGGTGGGGCCGGTCCGAAACCGGCAGCACCGGAGTTGCCGCCCGCGGTGTCGGCGTACACCGGACTGCCGGGCGATGTTCCGGAGGCGCCGCCGCCGCCCGGTCCGCCGGCGCGGATCCCTGGCGCCGCGATGCCCGAGCCGCCACCCCCGAGCGTGCCGCAGGAGCCGCCGCCCGCCCCGGCGAGTGTGCCGGAGTTGCTGCTGCCGGCAGAAAGGCCGCAGCCATGACCGTGCGGCGTGGTATTCGACGACTGATGGGCGTGGCCGCCTGCGTGATGCTCACCACGTCCGGGTGTGCGTTCAGCGGCCTGAACTCGCTGCCGTTGCCCGGCGCGGTCGGGCGCGGCCCGGGTTCCACCGACTATCACGTCGAAATCGCCAATGTCGGTACGCTGGAAGCGAATTCGCCGGTGATGATCAACGACGTCATCGTCGGCAGCATCCGGAGCATGTCGGTGCGGGGTTGGCACGCCAACGTCGATATCTCGGTCCAGCCCGGTGTGGTGATCCCGGCCAATGCGGTGGCCAGCGTCGGGCAGACCAGCCTGCTGGGATCGATGCACCTGGCCCTGAACACCCCGCTGGGCCAGGAGCCGAAAGGCAAGCTGCAGCCGGGTGCCACGATCCCGCTGGACCGCACGTCGACGTATCCGTCGACTGAGCAGACGCTGTCTTCGCTGTCGGTGGTGCTCAACGCCGGCGGGTTGGGGCAGATCGGCGACATCATCAACAACTTCAACGCGGCACTGTCCGGACACCCGAAAGAGATCCGCGATCTGCTGCATCGGCTGGACAAATTCGTTGGCACGTTCGACGCCCAGCGCGAAAACCTCGTCGCCTCGATCCAGTCGCTGAACCGGTTGTCCAACACACTTGCCGGTCAGCGTGACGTGATCACGCAGGCGCTCAACAAGATTCCGCCGGCACTCGACGTACTGATCAGGGAGCGGCCCCGGCTCACCAGCGCGCTGAACAAGCTCGGTACGTTCGGCGACACGGCCACCCGGCTGGTCAACGACGCGGGTTCCGACTTGGTCAACAACCTGAAGAACCTCGAGCCGACCATCAAGGCCCTGGCCGACGTGGGCCCGGACCTCGACGCCGCCATCTCGTATGCACCGACGTTCCCGTTCACCCAGGGCTTCATCGACCGCTATGTGCGCGGCGACTACGTCAACGGGTACTTCATCATCGACCTGACGAATTCCGGTCTGCGCAAGAGCATCCTGCGCGGCACCCACTGGGAACGGCTGGGCGCGGAGGGTGTGCCGGCGCCCGGCGACCCGGAGCATCTGCAGTTCCGCTACGGGGCACCGCCGGGAACACCGGGGTCGTTCGCGCCGCCGCCAGGGCTGCCGGCCGCGGTCGCACCGGCGGAGGGGACTGGCTAGATGCTGACTCGCTTCATCCGAATCCAGCTGGCGATCTTCACCATCGTCGGGATCGTCGGGATTTTCGTGATGGTCGTCTACTACATCCAGGCACCGACGCTGCTCGGGATCGGCAAGATGACCGTCACCCTCGAACTGCCCGAGGCCGGCGGCCTCTACCGGTTCAGCAACGTGACCTACCGCGGGGTGCAGATCGGCAAGGTGACTGCGGTCGAGCTGACCGGGCACGGCGCGAAAGCCAAAATGCGCCTTGACACTTCGCCGAAGATCCCGGCGAGTCTGGATGCCGAGGTGCGCAGCATCTCGGCGGTGGGTGAGCAGTACGTGGACCTGCGGCCGCGCACCGACTCGCCGCCGTACCTGCACAACGGCTCGGTGATCGCGGTCAAAGACACCAAGGTCCCCCAGCCGATCGGGCCGGTACTCGACCAGACCAGCGCCCTGATCAACAGCATCCCCAAGGGCAAGATCAGTCAGTTGCTCGACGAGTCGTTCAAGGCGTTCAACGGTGCCAGTTACGATTTCGGGTCATTGTTCGACTCGGCGACGCAGATTTCCGGAGACCTCAACGGTGTTTCCGAGCAGACGCGCCGGCTGACCGAGGACACCGGGCCACTGCTGGACAGTCAGGCGCAGACCGCCGGCGACATCCGGACGTGGGCGCGCAGTCTGGCCGGAGTCACCGGGCAGCTGGCGACCAACGACCCGCAGATCCGCAACGTGCTGGACAACGGACCGGGAGCCTTCAACGAGGCGTCGAAGTTGCTCGACCAGATCAAGCCGACATTGCCGGTGCTGCTGGCCAACCTCACCACGATCGGGCAGATCGGTGTCACCTATCACGCGTCGCTCGAGCAGGTCCTGGTGCTGTTGCCGCCGTTCACCGCGGCGATCCAGTCGTTCCTGGGCACCAAGAGCCCGACCGGATTGGCAACGGGCGCTTTCAATCTCATCATCAGCGACCCGCCCGCCTGCACTGTCGGCTTCCTGCCGCCGAGTCAATGGCGGTCGCCGTCGGACACCACCACCATCGACACCCCGGACGGGTTGTACTGCAAACTGCCCCAGGATTCACCCATCGGGGTGCGCGGCGCCCGCAACTACCCGTGCATGGGGCACCCCGGCAAGCGGGCACCCACCGTCGAAATCTGTGACAGCGACCAGCCTTTCCAGCCGCTGGCGATGAGGCAGCATGCCTTCGGTACCTACCCGCTGGACCCGAACCTGTTGTCGCAGGGGATTCCGCCCGATGACCGGGTCAACTGGAACCGCGAACGGATCTTCGGGCCGGTGGACGGCACCCCGATGCCGCCGGGGGCACCGCCTGCGCCCGGCCAACCGGCGCCGCTACCGCCAGGGTTGGGGCCGCCGGTCGGATCGCAGTTGCCACCCGATCTGCCGCCGCCGGCGCAGCTGAGTCCGATGGGGGCGGTATCGCCCCTCGCACCACTCGATGGTCCGGCTGCGGCGGCACCGCCCGCACCGGCCGCCGCACCGGCTGGGGCTCCCGCCGCGGCGCCAAGTGCGTTTGAACACAACGGATTACCATCGGGTGCGCCGACGGGACCCTCCGTTGCGGTGGCTCAGTACAGTCCGGAGACCGGGAGTTACGTCACCCCGGACGGGCACGTCTTCCGCCAGACGGACCTGGTACCCACAAAGACGCCGAAGACGTGGAAGGACATGTTCCCCATCTGAGCGGGTTTTCGGCATGCGGGCCCGTAGGGCGTCGGCGCGGCGGTTGGGCGTCGGCCGGCCAGACTGGCTCAGCCTATTTTGTCCAGGCGGAACGGCTGCTCGATATACAGGGGGGCGTTCACGCCGCAGGCACCGCTCACCGAAGTGGTGTGTTCCCGGCCCGCCAGGACCGGTGACCCGAGCACGTTCTGACCGGTCACCGGGTCGGCGGGATAGAAGTAAAAACTGTCGTGACCAACCCAGGTGGTGCCGTCTTCGCAGGTCTGCCAATTGGGGATATCGCGCTTGAGGTACCAGTTGGATCCGTCGTGCATGACCAGCGGCGCCGACCAGCCCTGGTCGCTGACCACCTGACCCGTGCAGTCCTGGGCGGTCTCGCACGACGTGGTGATGGTCCAGGTACTGCGCACCACCGGCTCGTCGTGATACACGGTCCGAGTCCGGGCCCAGTCGCCGATCTGGGTGGCGGTGTAGGTCCCGTTGATGGCCGGGTTATAGGCCGCCGCCGGAGCGGCTGTCAGCAAGCCGCCGACCAGACTCGCGGCAACCAGTGCGGTCAGGGGTGCGGTCACCTCTTTTGTCGAACGCATCATCCGTCACTCCTCGACGCGCTGCTTATGGACCTACTGATAGACAGACGTCAAATCCCGGCTCTGCAGAAATAATTAGTACGCTCATACGCCTTCGAATTTCTCGATAAGCCACGAACTGTTGACCTTTTTCAACGTTACCCGAAGGCTGTTGGATGTCACTACGGGTTCCGGCTTTTCCTTGCTCGCTGTTTTCTGTCTGATGAAAACAAGTACGACAGCCGAATTAGCGTTGAGTTCGGCGACCGCGGCCTTGACGACGGTGGCGGTGGTGGTGATCCGGGCCCGCTGCGTCGACGGGCCCACGATCTGATCGGCGAATTGCTGATAGTAGGTCAGATAATCCTCGGTGACCCGGGATTTCGCGTTCGCCAGGTCGCGACCGAGTGTTTCCGGCGAGTAGGACAGCAACGCCACGGCACCTTCGCTGGCAGCCTTGATCACCTGGCGTGTCACCGCGCGGTCGGTCTGCTGGTCCGGGCGGTAGACGGAAAAGTAGTAGCCGACGGCGTACCCGGCCGTGGAAATGACCACAACGGTCAAGAGAATGGCACGCCAATGCGCCAAACAATTGCGTGCCCCGCGCGCAAGGAGGTGGACCGGGCGGCGGCGACCGGCCGACTGCTGACTGGGCTGCTCGACAACCGTCATGGAACGAACTCGACTTTGGCCACCTTGAGCCGGCCACCGTCTCGTTCGACGTTGACCACAAGCCGCCACATCCGGATTTCGGGTTTGTCTTTGTCGGGTTTGGTGAGTTCGGATTTCGCGGCTACCAGCACCACCGCCGAATTTTCGGTCATCGACTGCACGCCGACGGCTTGGATGGTGGCCTTCGCCGTGATCTTCGACTGCTCGAGCGCCTTGACCATGTCCTCGGCGCCCATCAGGACGCCGGCCTTGAATTGTCCGGTGGTTTCGTCGGCGAACCGTTGCATGTCATCGCGCGCTCTGTTGCCGTCGATCGACATCATCGTCAGGACGGCGTTGCGGGCCGCCGCGGCGAATTCCTTGGCGCGCTGACGTTGCTGCTCGGCTTGGTGGTGGTCCCAGACCAGATAGCCGCTGCCCGCCAGCGCGGCGCAGCTGATCAGTAGCGCAGCGACGACGGCTCGGCCTTTGCGTCCCAGCTGAGGCAGCCTGCGGCGGCTGCGCGGCGCCCGGACCGCTTGATCGGCGCGTGTTTCCCCCGCCGCGGCGGCCTCGGCCTGCTCGCGCAAGGCGGTCGCTCTGGCGCGAGCGGACTCGGCGCGTGCTTCGATCGCCGCGAGATCGTCGTGGTGGGTCGTCGAAGTCGGCGCCGGGTCCGAGGCCGCTTCGGTGAGGACAACCGCCCGCGGATTATCGGCGTCGAACGCCTCGTCGGAAAGCTCGCGCGGCGGCATGGATCACCTCCTCGCCCGCAACTATCGAGAGGGCCACATTATCATTGCCGGGACTGCCCGCCCGGTTCCGGTGGTGTTCGATGCATGCGCTCTCCGATAGGGAGAATTTTCTTACCAGCTATGGCCAAGGTAATGAATTTTCCGGACGGCTGTGGCAAATTTAGTTGGTGCGATTCATCGTGGGAGCGGTCGCCGCAGCGCTGAGTGTCGGTGTGCTGGGGGCCCCGCCGGCCGCCGCCGATCCGGCCAGCTGTGACTATCCAGACTGCACGCCGGGCATCGCCGGTCACATGGTGCTCGGCGCCCCGTGTGACAACACCACCTACTACGTATTCGGCACCGCCGACTATTACGTGTCGTTCGCGACCGAACCGGGCCGGCTGATGTTCTGCGGTTCGCCGCGCAGGTACGAGCCGCGCTGGTTCCGCTCGCCACCGATGGTGGGCGTCAAGGTGGAGAACTCGCCGTGCAATGAGTATCCGTCGTACTACGTCGCACAGGCGCCGGACGGCTTGTTCCTGGTTTGCAATCCGCATGACGGGACGCAGCGCTGGGAACGCGGCGACACCTGAGCCCTGCGCTTTGTTTTTCGCGCCAGCGTCCTCAAATGTGCGGTCACCGGCCGGGTTTACCGGCATTTTGCGGACTTTCACCCTCGGGGTGAACAGCGGACACCCCAAGGCCGAGCGGCTAGGAGACTAGGGCCGGTTGTTCGGAATGTTGGGCAGGTCCTGGAATGGGCTGGGCCCGAAGTAATCCCGGTTATGGATGGTTCCGTCCATATCGCGGTGGTGCGCGTCGTGGCAGGTGGACGGATCGAAGTTCGGCCCCCAGGCCGGGTCGAAGGGCAGGCCCGGACACCAGTGATATCCCACGAACGGCCAGGGTGGGTCGTCGGCCGCGGCGGTGGTATTACTTGCCAATCCGAAGCCACTGCTGACCACCAATGCCGCGGCGGCCAGACGCCGAACTGTGTTCATACCAAGCACGGTATCCGAGCGACCGCTCGATGAAAACGAAACCCGGCTAGTCCGCATCGAAGAGCCGCCGGGTGATTCGCAGCAGTTGAGCACGCAACGCGGCGTCGTCGACATCGGCGACCAGAGGATGCATCACCCCGACCGCGATGGCGCCCGAGAGCATCGCCGCAGTGACCCGCGCGTCCTCGGTGCTGTCGCCGACCAGCACCCCGTAGAGCCGGGAGATGAACTGCTGGAACTGTTCCTGCTCGGCGAGCAGTCGCACCACGACCGGATCGAACTGCAGGGTGCTGGCCGCGCCGCGACGTTCGACCGCCAGGTCGATGACCCGATCCAGCAGCACCTCGCGCGCCCGAGACCCCTGCTGGTGTTCCTCGGCGGCTTCCAAAGCCTGCTCGAGACCGCCGAGTTCGCGTTCGGTGAGTGCGACGACGATCTGTTCTTTGGTCTTGAACTGGTGGTAGACCGCGGCTTTCGTCACCCCGACGGCGTCGGCGATCATCTGCAGCGAGGTTCCACCGACCCCGTGTTCGGCGATCAGTTGCAACGCGGCGTCCAGGATCCGCGTCTGCGCGGCGCTGCGCGTGATGAAACGGAACTGGCTCCGCGACTCCGTATCGACCACACGTGCAGCCTAGCCGACCGGCTATTGACCCGAAATAGCCGATCGGCTAGTTTCGTTGGCTGAGCCGACCGTAGCCGCACGATGTCGTGCGCGGGAAGGAGTCGTCTATGACCGCGATCGGCGCACACCAAGATCCGGCACCTCCACGAATTCGCTTGCGACGTAACGATGGTGAGCTCATCCTGCTCTGGACGTTGCCCGTCACGGTGGTGATCTGGATCGCCGCCTTCGTGCTGTTTCCCGGCTTCAACCCGCCGATGTCGCCGACGATGTCGGCGGAGCAGGTCGCGGCGTTCTATCGCGATCCGGCGCATCTCCCGGAGATCCGGTACAGCATGATCGTCTTCAACTGGTTCGGCGTGTGCCTCGTTCCGATCCTGACGCTGATCGTGCTGCAGATCCGGAGGATGGCCCATCGCACGCCGATCTTCTCCTACGCGATGCTGGGCTGCGTAGCCGGCGGCCCCAGCCTTTTCCTCGTCGCCAACGTCTGCTGGCTGCTGGCCGCGTTCCGGCCCGAGCGCAGCCCGGAGTTGACGCAACTGCTCAACGACTTCGCCTGGATCACCTTCACCATGTTGGTGCCATTTCTGATCGGGCAATGCGTAATCCTGGCCCTGGCAATCTATTTCGACGACAACTCGCGGCCGATATTCCCGCGCTGGGTTGCCGTCTTCAACCTGCTGGTTGCCGCGGCGCTGGTACCGGCGACCTTCGTCGGGCTGTCATTGTCCGGCCCATTGGCGTGGGACGGCGTGCTGTCGTTCTGGTTGAAGAACATCGCGATCGGCGTCTGGGTCGTCGTGATGGGCGTCGTGCTGCGCGCGGCGGTGTATCGGGAACGCGCCGATATCGCAAGGCGCAGTGCGGAGCTGGACGGCCCACGAGCACCGTGACGACCCCGCCCGGGCCGGGTGGCAACCTCGAGACAGCGCCACCGTCCGGTCCGTTGCATCGCCGGATTGCCTGGCATGCGCGGCATAATCCCAAGCGCGAGTTGTGGTTTGCGTGGGGCGCACTTGTCCTCTTCTACAACCTTTTCTTTCCGATGGTCTTCGTGGTGGCCCAGGTTCAGCCTCCCCCGCAACCCACCTGGGACCTCGCGACGCAGGTCCACTGGTTCAGCGAACGTCACCTCGGCATTCCGATCGGCTTGGGCGTCATCTTCGCGATCACCGGCATGACCGCCGTCAACAATGCCCTCATCGCGTACTCGATGCGACGCATGTCGGTGAGCCCGGCGTTCGGGTATTCGTATCTGATCATCTACTCGCTCAGCGCGCTGCCGGGCTTGCTGCTGCTCTGCATCGCGCTGATCGTCGGAACGCTGCGCCCGCAACGCGATCCCAAAGTGCTGGGCTGGCTCTACGACTTCGCCTTCTTGTCGTTCGACGGCACCATGGGAGTATTCCTGATCGGCTCGCTGATCTGGATGGTCGCGATTCTGATCGACAAGAACCGGGTGTTCCCCAAATGGTTCGGCTATCTCAACCTCTGCAACGCGCTCACCGAGGTCGTCGTGGCTCCCTGCTGGATCTTCGGGCGGGGCGTGCTGGCCTGGAACGGCCAGATCGCATGGTGGCTGGACATGGTCGTATTCGGTATCTACCAAGTCACTTTCGTCGTCATGCTCTTCAAGATGATTCGACGGGAGGACTTCGGAACCGGTCCGCTGCCTGACCCGCCCCGCAGACAGCGGACGAGATGGGCGAGCGCGTCATGACCGACCACGCCGAGAAGAAGCAGCGTGCACCATTCGTACCGGGCCAGCCGGACATGTGGGCCTTCGTGTTGTTCGAGACACTGGTCTTCACCGGCTATTTCGGCTTCTACCTGTTCTATCGCACCCGAAGTCCCGAGCTGTTCCTGCACTCCCAAGCGCACCTGGACTTGCGAATCGGCGTGTCCAACACTCTCGTCCTGCTGCTGAGTTCGTGGTCGGTGGCACGCTGCGTGCAATCCGCTCGGGCCGGCGCCTACCGGACCGCACTGCGGGACGTCTACCTCACCGCCGCTTTCGCGACAGTCTTTCTGGTGTTCAAGCTGTTCGAGTGGGTCCGGTTGGTGCGCACCGGAAACGGGTTCGAGAGCAACGACTTCTTCACCTACTACTTCTTTCTCACCGGTATCCACTTCGTCCATCTGATGATCGGCTTCGTGGTCCTCGGTGTGATCGTCTACCGCCTCCGGAGTCCGGCGCGGCAGTCCCGGGAATCTCAGGTGCTGGTCGAAACCTGCGCAACCTATTGGCACACAGTCGATTTCCTGTGGGTAATGATCTTCGCGCTGCTGTACGTGGTGAGATGAGGGATGAAGTTGAACAAACGGCTTCTTCTCGTGTGGGTGGTACTGGCCTTGCTCACGCTGGGCTATCTGTTAATAGACCACTCCGCCGGTGACTCGGCGAGAGCCAACGCCGTCATCACCTCAAGTGTCATCGTGATCGCACTCCTGAAGGTGCGCATCATCTTTCGCGAGTTTATGGAGGTCCGGGAAGCCCCGGCGGCGCTGCGCCGGCTGACCGACGCCTGGGTGGTGCTGATCGGCGTGGCCATGTTCAGCTGCTACTTCGTGGGCCTGGCCCTGCACTGACGCCGCACTGACGCCGAGCGTCACGCCAGGGTGACGCTGCGCGTCGACCGTTGCGCTGGCGTGACGCTCGGCGCGAAGAGCAGACGCTCGGCGCGAAGAGCAGGGGGCAACAGCTACTGCGGCGTGAACGTGAGGTGCAACTGGTTCAACCCGCGCAGGATGTAGGTCGGCTCGTACACCCAGCGGCGAGCGCCCGCCGGCCCGTGCTCGGCCTCGTCGACGGCGATGTCGGCCATCCGATCCAGGATCCGTTCGATCGAGACGCGGCCCTCCACCCGGGCAAGCGGTCCGCCGGGACAGGAGTGCACGCCGCGCGCGAAAGCCATGTGCTCGCGCACGTTCTTACGGTCGAGACGGAATTCGTGTGGATTCTCGAACCGGCGCGGGTCACGGTTGGCCGCCCCGGGCAGCACCATCACGACGGTGCCGGCCGGAATGTCCACCCCGCCAACCTGAGTGGATCGGCGGGCCAGCCGCGAGTCGCTCTTGACCGGGCTCTCCATCCGCAGCGACTCTTCGATGAAGCCCGGGATCAGGCTGCGGTCGTCGCGCAGCTGCTGCTGGATGTCGGGCCGGTCGCCGATCACCTGCAGCGCGGCGCTGAGCAGCTTGGCCGTGGTCTCCTGTCCGGCGGCGAACAGGAAGGTGGCCGAGCGGACTACGTCGATCACCTCAGGCGTCGACCCATCCGGGTACTTCGCGGTGGCCAGTGCGGTCAACACGTCGTCGCGCGGATGTGCGCGCCGGTCCTCGATGTAGGCGGAGAACTTGTCGTCGAGCCACTCCAATGGGTTGACGCCCACCGATTCGTGATCCAGGGCTCCGACCCGGCCGGGTCGGTCGGCGCCCAGCACCACCCGGAACTCCTTGTGGTCCTCCTCGGGGACGCCGAGCAGGTCGGCAATCACCAACGTGGCGAACGGCTTTGAGTATTCGCCGATGAACTCGCACTTGCCGTTGACGAGGAACTCGTCGAGCTGCTGGTCGGCCAGCCGCCACATGAACTCTTCGTTCTGCTTGAGTCGGCTGGGCGTCAGCAGCCGGCTCAGGATCGAGCGTGCCCGGCTGTGGTCGGGCGGGTCCATGGTGACCATGTGCTCGAACATCGGGAAACTCTCCCGATGCTCGTCGATCTGTGCGTTGATGTCGTCGCCCTCGGGCTGGAACGGCAGCGGCGGGAAGGGGCCGCCCAGCGCGACGCAGTTGGAGAAGGAATCGGTGTCCTTATAGACCGCGGTGGCCTCCTCATACCCGGTGACGGCGACGACGCCGTAGTGGGGGAGCCGCAACACGGGGTGCTGGCCGCGCAGGTAGTCGAAATACTCGTAGGGGTCGGGGATCAGCGACGGATCGGTGAAGAAGTCGATGGTGTCGTAGTCGCTCATGTCGTGCATGCCCTCCCGAAGCTGGCTGTTACCGAGTGAATGTGGCGGCGGCGTGAGCTGGTGCCGCCCGGATCAGATGCTGTGCTGAGCACCTGCTTAGCATGGCGGTATTGTCGTGGTCAAGGTCACACGGCCGGTGCGGCCGGACGTACTGGCTAGGATCTTCGAGAGCGTCGGGACCGTACGGGGAGCGCAGAGAGGACGAGGTAACGGCATGACTTCGGCCCGCAGGATCGGGGCGCCGGACGCGAAGAATCGCGGCCTGCTGCTCGATGCGGCCGAACAGCTGATGCTCGAAGAGGGCTATGCCGCGGTGACGTCGCGGCGCCTGGCCAACAAGGCCGGCCTCAAGCCCCAGCTGGTCCACTACTACTTCCGCACCATGGAAGAGCTTTTCCTGGCCGTGTTCCGCCGGCGCGCCGACGAGGGCCTGTCGGCGCAGGCGCAGCTGCTCCAGTTGCCGCAACCGCTGTGGGCGCTGTGGCGATTCGGCACCGACCCCGCGTTCACCCGCATCTCGATGGAGTTCATGGCGCTGGCGAACCATCGCAAGGAGATGCGCGCCGAAATCGCTTACTACGCAGAGCGTTTCCGTGAAGAGCAAGCCCAGGTGGTGGCGGCGGCCTTGCAGCGCTACGGACACGACGAGGTGCCCCCGATGGTGTGGACCGTCCTGATGACCAGCCTGTCCCGGTTTCTGGTGCTCGAGCAGGCGTTGGGCATGTCGGGTGGTCACGCCGAGACCAAGGCGTTCGTGGAAGAGCACCTGCGCCGACTCGAGGGCGAACCGCAACCGATCACCGACCTGCCGCCCACCTGGCTGGTTCACCAGGTCCGTAGCGAACAGAGCGCGCCCCGGTCACCGTCCTTGGATACGACGACCGCGCCGTCGACCGACACGGTGCAGTGAAATTGCGGGACGGCTGACTGCCGTCCGGTGCTCACGCTGACCATCGCCCACTGCGCGGGATTGGACAGCATCACCTGCTGAACCCACGGCCGGCCCGGCCCGATGTCGGCCTGAACGTTCGGGGTGAAGGTGTACGGGTTGTGGCTGTAGTCGGAGAACACCCGCGGATCTTGATCCTGGTAGTAGATGTCGGCATAAATCGGATTCTTCGCCGAAATCGTGTACACCACCTGGTGCATGGGCGGCGGATCGTCGTCGGCGTGCGCCCGGCCGCTGCCGAGCGCCGGCACCGTCGCCGCGGCGGCCAACAGCATCGCAGCGCCAAAAACCACGTGCTTCGTTGCGGTGGTTGTCATTTCGCTCCTCCGGCTGCCGGGCGCGGATTGGCTGTGCGGTTCACGACCCGATCTGCAGCTTCCCAGTGCGCATCCGACACCCACAGCCGTGCAAACGATGCTATCGCCTCATCAGCGGAAACTCCCCCGATTACCCGCTTTATCTCGGCCGCCGGACGCCGGGCCAGCGACCTGGCGATCGATCGCCAGCCGTGGTCGGAGGAGTCGAAGGAGGCGCGTGGCAGCACCACGTCCACCAGGCCGAGGCGTTGCGCCTCGGTGGCGTCCACCGCGGTTCCGGAACCGGCCAGCAACAGCGCCCTGCTGCGCCCGACCAGCGTCGCCAACCGTTCGGCGCCGCCCCAGGCCGGCATGATCTCCAGCTGCACCTGATTGAAGGCGATCTTGACGTCGTCGGCGGCCACCCGGATGTCGGCGGCGACGGCGACCTCGGCGCCACCGCCGAAGGCGTGCCCGTTCAGCGCGGCGATCACCGGCGCGGGGAAGTCGGCGATCCGATCGCAGACGGTCCGCATCCGCTTGGCCATCGCCGCGGCGTCTTCCTCGGTGCGCAGCGCGCTCAGTTCCTTGAGGTCGCCGCCGGAGACGAAGGCGCGGTCCCCGGCGCCCCTGATCACCAGGGCTTGAGCGCCGGCCGCGGCGCCGAGTGCGTCCTCGAGTTGGTCCATGGTTTGCAGCGCGATGGCATTGCGCGCATGCGGGCGGTCGATGGTGAGCACCGCCAGGCCCGGGTCCAGCTCGTCGAACTCCAGGTCCACCATGCGTGTTCAGCTCCTTGGCTTGAGCCTAAAAGACCCGGAAAGACCAGGCTGATATTGGCATTCTCGTCTCAGGAGAATAGCATCATCGCTGCAGGTCCAGAAGTTGCCCATTGGTCGTGCAGTCCCAGGATCGAGGTGCCGGGTGCGGAATCGAATGGCGGCGGTTGCGGCAGCGGCGGCAGCGGTCGCCGTGCTGGGCGCCTGCAGCACACCGTCTCAGCACCAACTCGCCAGCACCGCGACGGTGACGCTGAACGGACACGAGGTGCACCCGCATCTCGTCCGCTGCTACCAGCAAGAGTGGTTCCGCACCATCGAGTTGGGCGACGACGCATCCGGGGCGAAAGTGGTCCTCGACCAACGCGACCACCCGGCCACTGCGCTGTCCGTCCGGTTCCACAACCTCGGCGGTTTCACCGGAGACTTCGCGCGCAACGACACCAACAAGGCGGGCACCCGCTTCGACGGTGAGACGTTCACCATCACCGGTACGGCCAACGGGGCCAACACCGCCAAGCCCAACGAGGCGACCAGCGTCGATTTCAAAATCGCGGCCAAGTGCTGACCCCCTGACGGGCTGAGTCCGGAGCGGGATTCCCGCTAAACCGGGGGGGCCATTGCGGCGCGCGAGGGCAGAGAATATGATTCTCGCAAATTGCGAAGGAGGATTTCATGGGCCAGTTATCGCATCGGGAGGACGTTCCCTTCCCGATCTTTGACGCCGACAATCATCTCTACGAGCCGCCGGAGGCGCTGACCAAGTACCTGCCCAAGGAGTACCGGAGTTACGTCCAGTACGTGCAGGTCAACGGGCGCACCAAGATCGCCATCCGGGGCCAGATCAGTAACTACATTCCCAACCCGACCTTCGAGGTGGTCGCCCGGCCGGGGGCCTGGGAGGAGTACTTCAAGTACGGCAACCCGGACGGCAAGACCAAGCGCGAATTGTTCGGTGAGCCGATGCGCGCGATCCCGGCGTTCTTCGAACCTGGGCCGCGACTGGAGGTGATGAACGAGCTGGGGCTGGACAAAACCCTGATGTTCCCGACGTTGGCCAGCCTGCTCGAGGAGCGGTTGCGCGACGACCCGGTTGCCATCCATGTGCTGGTCCACGCACTGAACCAGTGGCTGGACGAGGTCTGGGGCTTCAATTACCAGAACCGGATCTTCACCACCCCGGTCATCACCCTGCCGATCGTCGAAAAGGCGATCGAGGAGCTGGAGTGGGCGGTCAAGCGCGGCGCGCGCTGCATCCTGATCCGCCCGGCGCCGGTCCCCGGCTTCCGCGGCCCCCGGTCGTTCGCGCTGCCCGAATTCGACCCGTTCTGGGAGCGCGTCGTCGAGTACGACGTGCTGGTCGGCATGCACTCGAGCGACAGTGGTTACTCTCGCTACACCTCCGAGTGGGACGGTGCCGACCAGGAGATGCTGCCGTTCCAGACCAATGCGATGGGGATCCTCAACGAGTGGCGGCCGATCCAGGACTCGGTCGGGTCGTGGGTCATCCACGGCGCGCTCTACCGCCACCCGAAGCTGAAGGTCGCGATCGTCGAGGCCGGTTCGAAGTGGATGACGCCGTTGCTCGACGGCCTGGCCGAGGTATTTCGCAAGGCACCGGAGGCTTTCCCGAGCGACCCGGTCGAGATGGTCAAGAACCGGATCTACGTCAGCCCGTTCTTCGAGGACGGCATCGACGACCTGGTCAACCTGGTCGGCGTGGATCAGGTGCTGTACGGCTCGGACTGGCCACATCCGGAAGGGTTGGCAGAGCCGACCTTCTACGTCAACGCGCTGTCGCATCTATCCGTTGACGACCAGGCGAAGATCATGGGCGGCAACCTCGGTCGTCTCGTCACGGTGTGACCGACTCGGCCAGGCCGACCTGGCGGACCATCCCCGAGATGGTCTTGAGTGCAGCGGACCGGTTCGGCGACGCGGAAGCGGTCGTCGACGGTCCGCTGCGCTTCACCTTCAGCGAGCTCATCGAGCAAATACGCTGCGCGGCAGGTGCTTTCGCTGACCTGGGGGTTGGCAAGGGGGATCGGGTCGCGCTATGGGCTCCCAACTCCGCAGAGTGGATCATTGCGTCGTTCGGTCTGCTGACCGCCGGTGGTGTGCTCGTTCCGGTCAACACGCGGTTCAAGTTCGAGGAAGCCGGCGACGTCATCGTCCGCAGCGGAGCCAAGGCCGTCCTGGTCCAGCAGGGATTCCTCGGCCAGCAGTACACCGCGCCACCCGGCGTACCGGTCATCGACCTGAAATCAGGCTTCCTGCAAAGTGGTACGCCGTTCGAAGCGGCGTCGGCGGGCACCGACATCTGCGACATCATCTTCACCTCGGGAACCACGGGGCGTCCCAAGGGCGCGATGATGAATCACCAGCAGACGCTGCGGATGTACGAGGAATGGGCCACTCTCGCCGATCTGCGCGAGGGTGATCGCTACCTGATGATCAACCCGTACTTCCACACCTTCGGGTTGAAGGCGGGCCTCGTCACGTCGTTTCTGCGTGGCGCCACAATGCTTCCGGTCGCGGCGTTCGACGTCGACGCCGTGGTGGATCTCATTGAGCGCGAACGCATCACGATGCTCCCGGGCCCACCGACGCTGTACCACTCGCTGCTGACGGTGCGCGACAAGTCCCGGCTGTCGACGCTGCGGGCGGGCGTGACCGGCGCTGCCGACATTCCGGTCGAACTGGTCCGCCGCATCCACGAGGAACTGCCGTTCCAGACGTTGATGACCGGTTACGGACTGACCGAGGCCGGCAACGTGACGCTGTCCCGGCCCGGCGACTCCTTCGAGGATGTAGCCACCACAGCGGGCCTGCCCTGCGACGGTGTCGAGGTGCGCATCGCCGACGACGGGGAAGTGCTGGTCCGCGGCTACGGCGTCATGCAGGGTTACCTCGACGATCCGGCAGCGACCGCCGAGGCGATCGACAGCGACGGCTGGCTGCACACCGGCGACCTGGGCAGCATCGACGCCGCCGGACGGTTGCGCATCAACGGGCGCAAGAAGGACATGTTCATCGTCGGCGGCTTCAACGCCTATCCGGCCGAGATCGAGGGCTATCTGCTCGAGCACCCCGCCATCGCGCAGGCGGCGGTGATCGGCGCGCCCGACGAGCGACTGGGGCAGGTCGGCAAGGCATTCGTGGTGTGCAACAGCCCTGTCGACGCCCAGGATCTGATCGCCTGGTGCCGCGAGCGCATGGCGGGATTCAAGGTGCCGCGATCGGTGGAGTTTCTCGACGCGCTGCCACTGAATGCGACCGGCAAGGTCGTCAAGGATCTGCTGCGCTGACCCCTCGGCCTCGCGGTGTAGGAGCATATGTCGAAAGTGAGAATGCTATTTCCGCAGCTAGTGATGCCTGTTACGGTCGGTTCGTCCGCCGTTGCCGGCAGCTGGCGCGAGAGGAGTGATAATCTCGCTCTCCAAGGGCTACCGGCGCGGGGGAGTCGATCACGCTCGAGTTGTCGCGCAGCATTGCCGGTGCCGAGTAGGGTTTGGGCCGGTCGGCGATGCCGGTAGTCGTCGGCGGGTAGGTGGTAGAGGAGTGTCAGGTTGAGCGACAAGCAGTCTCGCTCTCGAGCCGACGAGCGGAGGGCGGCGGTATCCGACAGGACGCTGCCGACACGACGTTGTCTCCGCTGAAAAAGTATGAGACGCCGCGGGACGTCGCGGAAATGTGGTCGCTGGCCGAGGAAGCCGAGGCCGAGGCAGCCGAGGCCGAAGCCCTCGCCGCCGCCGCGCGGGCGAGAGCCAGGGCCATCCGGCTGCGCCGCGAGGCCGAACTCGTCGAATCCGAGAAGACCAGCCCGGACACGGCCGAAGCGAAAACCGCAGAACCGCTGACCGTCGAGGCCGCCGACGAAGCGGAGGCCGCCGATGAAGCGGAGGCCGCCGATGAAGCGGAGGCCGCCGACGCGGCCGAAACCAACAGCCCCGCGAAGGTGGAGCTGAGCAAAGCAGACGAGCCGGAAGCGGCGGTTGAGGCTCGAGAAGCGGCCAGGCAAGAGGCCCGGCAAGAGGCAGCGGTCGAGGGCGAGGAAACCGCAGCGGACGTCGACGCGGAATCGACCACCACCGAACCGGCCCGGCGCTTCTTCGGCCTGCACCGCCCGAAACTTTCCGAAGTCGCCGCGGTGGTGGCGGCGCTGATCGTGCTGGCCTCGCTCGGGGCCGGCGTCGAGATGTCGATTCTGCACCGCAACGCGGTCCGGGAGCGGCAGCAGGTGGAGCAGTACGCCGCCGCCGCGCGCCAAGGCGTGGTGACCCTGACCTCGCTGGACTTCGAGCACGCCAAAGAAGGCGTCCAGCGCATCGAGGAAGTCGCCACCGGCGACTTCAAGGCCGACTTCCTGAAGATGGCCGACGACTTCACCCGCACCGTCGAGGAGTCGAAGGTGGTGGCGCAGGGCAGCGTTCAAGCCACCGCTGTGGAGCGCGAAACCATGACCGAGAACTCGGCGGTCGTGCTGGTGGCCAGCACCGCCGAGATCACGAATGCGGCTGGCGCTAAACAGGATCCACGTAAGTACCGGCTGATCGTGACACTGACTCGCGACGGCGGCCAGCTCAAGATGTCCAGAGTGGAGTTCGTGCCGTGAGCGCCGAGCAAGCACCCGTCGTCGAGGAGACCGAGGAGTCCGTCACCGCCGACGACCCGCGGCCGGGCCGGTTCACGCGTCTTCGCGTCCGGTCGAGCACGATTCGGGCCAAGAACCGGTGGTCCTCGAAAGCCGGTGTCATCTCGTTGGCGGTGCTCGTGGTGGCGTCGCTGTCGGTGCTCGGCGGACTGTACTGGTTCTCCTACCGCCAGGACAAGGCGCTCGACGGGGACGCCGCTAAGGCCGCAGTCACCGCCGCCAGCGACGGGGTGGTCGCCATCCTGTCTTATTCACCCGAAACGCTCGACCACGACTTCTCCGCTGCCAGAACGCGTTTGACCGGTGACTTCCTGTCCTACTACGACAATTTCTCGCGGCAGGTCATCGCTCCGGCCGCCACCCAGAAGTCACTGAAGACCACCGCGGTGGTGCTGCGTGGAGCGCTGACCGAATTCCACCCCGACTCCGCCGTCGTGCTGTTGTTCGTCAACCAGACCACCCAGAGCAAGGACCGGCCGGAGCCGTCCATGGCGTCCAGCACGGTGCTGGTCACCGTGGTCAAGGCTGACGGCAAATGGCTTATTTCACAGTTCAATCCGGCCTAGGAACGCGATGACCGACGGCGACATTCATTCGATGGTGATCGCGTCGGACTACCGCATTCCGGACCCGGCCAAGGTGTGGCCGTTGTTGGAGCGTCGCAAGGCGGCGCTGGCCGACATCGGTGCACACCATGTGCTGGTCTACACCTCCACCCATGACTACGGCCGTGTGCTGGTGATGATCGGCGTGCACAGCCGCGAGCCCATCGTGGAACTGCTGCGGTCGCGGGTGTTCTTCGACTGGTTCGACGCGGTCGGAGTCGAGGACATCCCGGCCGTATTCGCCGGCGAAATCGTGGACCGCTTTGTCGCCGAACCTCCACCGGCAACGCCCAAGGCGCCCGGGGTGGTGGTGGCCGCGTTCGCGTCGGTGGACAGCGTGCCGACGCTGAGCGCCGAAGTCGGGCATGCGATGGATCGGTTCACCGCCGCCGGTATCCGCAAGACCTGGGTATTCCAGGCTTTCGACGATTCGCACGAGGTGCTGATCCTGCAGGAGTTTCCCGACGAGGACAGCGCCCGAGAATGGATCGAGCACCCGGATGCGGCGGCGCAATGGCTCAGGGGGGTGGGCATCGGTGCCTACCCGCCGCTGTTCGTCGGGCGCTTCGCCGACATGATCCGGATCGGAACGGACTGACCGCGCGCCATGTATGTGTGTCTGTGCAATGGCATCACCAGCCACATGGTTGCTGAGGCCGTTGCCGCCGGCGCCTGCACCAGCAAAGAGGTCGCCGCCGCCTGCGGGGCGGGCGCCGATTGTGGGCGGTGCCGTCGTACCGTGCGGGCAATCATCTCCTCAGCGACTGTGAAACGTCCTTCGCAACCTGCCTGAGCTTCAGCGTTGTCCCGGCGGCGCCATCGGTCCGACGAGTTGGGCCAGCAGCGGCGGGATTTCGAGCCGCGGCAACACCACCTCGACGAG
Organism: Mycobacterium sp. 20KCMC460; assembly: GCF_022179425.1. NCBI lineage: Bacteria > Bacillati > Actinomycetota > Actinomycetes > Mycobacteriales > Mycobacteriaceae > Mycobacterium > Mycobacterium sp. 20KCMC460. Next base: position 5,716,056 of record NZ_AP025524.1, on the reverse strand, counting down.
CACCATGCGGTCCCGGTTCTGCGCGGCCGCGGTGAGCGCATCGTCGAGTTCGCCATAGGTCTGCGCCCGGAACGCGAGGTGGTTTTGCACCCCCAGCGTTTCGGGCAGATCAGTCCAGCGCCAGCCGACGATGTCGTTGTAGGGGGCCGTTTCTCCGTGGATCGCACGTTCGACGGTGTAGCCGTCGTTGTTGACGACCACGATGACCGGGGACAGCCCCTCGCGGGCGAACGTCCCCAACTCCTGCACCGTCAGCTGTGCGGCCCCGTCGCCGATCAACAGCACTGCCCTGCGCTCCGGATGTGCCACCGCTGCGCCGAACGCCGCCGGTAGCGTGTAACCGATTGAGCCCCAAAGGGGTTGCCCGATGAAGGTGACACCCTGCGGCAGCACGTGGTCCGCCATACCGTAGAACGAGGTGCCCTGATCGGCCAGCACCACGTTGCCCGGCGTCAGCGCCGAGCACAGCCGGTCCCACAACACCCGCTGCGTGAGTGCCTCGTCGCGGCCCGGCATGGGCGACGGCGGCGCGGCGGGCGGGGGCTCCACCGCCGGCGAACTGATCCCGCGCTCGGTGAGTATCGCGGCCAACGCCTGCAGCGCCGCGCCCATCTCCAGCGGCGCGAACACCTCGTCGGCCACGCTGCTCTCGTACTGGCCGATGTCGATGGTGCGGGCGGGGTCAATGCGCTGGCTGAAGAAGCCGCTGACCATGTCGGTGAACACCACCCCGGCGGTGACCAGCACCGGAGCCTGCTCGATCGCGGTGCGTACTCGCTCGGCACTGGCCGAACCGGCATAGATACCAAGGAAATTCGGTGAACTCTCGTCGAGCAGGCTCTTGCCCCACACCAGCGTTGCGTGCGGCACCACATCGGCCGCCAGTAACGCCTCCAACTCGCCGACCGCCTGCAATCGGTGCACGAGCAGGTCGGCGAGCACGGTCAACTGATGGTCGCCGATCAGCTTGGCGGCGGCCTCGGTGAACATGGCCAGCGCCCGTGGGCTGGTGCCGCCGGTGTAGCGCGGCAACGGCGCGTCGCGCGGCTCGGTGGGGAAGCGTGCCACGTCGGTGGACATCAGCAGATAACCGGGCCGCTTCTGCTCGCGCACTTCGCTCAACACCCGGTCGATCTCGCGGCGAGCCGTCGCAGGCATGAGATTGGCTTGTGCGCAGGTGATTTCGCGGCTGATCCGGAGGAAGTGCTCGAAGTCGCCGTCTCCGAGCGAGTGGTGCAACGCCCGCCGGGTGGCCTGGGCGTCCTTGGACGGACCGCCGACGATGTGCACCACCGGCACGTGCTCGGCGTAGCTGCCCGCGATCGCATTGGTCGCCGAGAGCTCACCGACCCCGAAAGTTGTTACCACCGCCGACATTCCGCGCAGACGCCCGTAGCCATCGGCGGCGTAGCCGGCGTTCAGCTCGTTGGCGTTACCCACCCAGCGCAGCTTCGGATGAGCGACGATATGGTCGAGGAACGCCAGGTTGTAGTCGCCGGGAACGCCGAAGATCTCGGTGACGCCAAGTTCCGCGAGGCGGTCCAGCAGGTAGTCGCCGACGGTGTAGACGGATTCGGTCACGCAGACGACGGTACGCCTTGGGGTCGACATTTCGGCGCAACCGCTATTCCCCCGGGACACCGCCCGCGATATCGTGCGGCCATGGCAATCAAAGAGTCCCGCGACATCGTCATCGAAGCCAGTCCCCAGGAGATCCTGGATGTCATCGCTGATTTCGAAGCGATGCCCGAGTGGTCCGAACCGCACCAGAGCGTCGAGATCCTCGAGACCGGGGCCGACGGACGCCCGAGCAAAGTCAAGATGAAGGTGAAGACCGCGGGCATCACCGACGACCAGGTGGTGGCCTACACCTTTGCCGGCAACGAGGTCACCTGGACGCTGGTGAATTCCAGTTAGCAGAAGGCGCAGGACGGCAAATACACCCTGGTGCCGCAAGGTGGCGACACGTTGGTGAAGATGGAGGTCACCGTCGACCCGAACGTGCCGCTGCCCGGATTCGTACTCAAGCGGGCCGTCAAGGGATCCATCGACTCGGCCACCAAGGGATTGCGCGACCGGGTGCTGAAGGTGAAAAAGGCCAACTGACGCCCGGACCGGTGGGCAATCCCTCCGCCCGACACCACGCGCCCAGCGAAATCGGGTGGTAACAGACAATTTGCCCCAACCGCTCCCGATGTCAGGATGACGTTGCTAGTTTTGAACGCGGTGGCCGTAAAAGCATCGCGAGAGTTCGTCATTGAGGCGCCCCAGGAAGCTGTCATGGAGGCGCTGGCGGACGTTGGCGTGCTGATGTCGTGGTCGCCGCTGCACAAGAGCGTCGAAGTGCTCGACTATTACCCCGACGGCAAACCGCACCACGTGAAGGCGACGGTCAAGATCCTGGGACTGGTGGACAAGGAGATCCTCGAGTACCACTGGGGCCCAGACTGGGTGGTCTGGGATGCCGGCAAGACCAACCAGCAGCACGCCCAGCATGTCGAGTACAACGTCACAGCCGAGGGGCCCGACAAAACGCGGGTGCGATTCGACATCACCGTCGAACCGGCCGGTCCCATCCCGGGCTTCATCGTCCGGCGAGCCAGCGAACATGTATTGGACGCTGCCGCAAAGGGATTGCGCGACCGGGTGCTGGGCGAGGCCGACGACGAACCGGCAGAGAACAACCAGTAATGGCCGTTCAAGCGTCCTCCGAGATCGTCATCGACGCACCGCCCGAGGCGATCATCGACGCGATCGCAGACATCGAGGCTCTGCCGGGGTGGTCCTCGGTACACAAGCGGGCCAAGGTCGTCGATACCTGGCCCGACGGCCGGCCGCGGCATGTCAAGGTCATCGTCAAGGTCGCCGGCATCGTCGACAAGGAGATCCTGGAATACCACTGGGGCCCGGACTGGGTGGTGTGGGACGCCAAAAAGACGCGGCGGCAGCACGCCCAGCACGGTGAGTACAACTTCAGCCGCGAAGCAGACGACCGGACCCGGGTGCGATTCACGCTCACCGTCGAGACCTCGGCGTTGTTGCCGGAATTCATGGTCAAGCGCGCCCGCGACAAGGTTTTGTGGGTGGCGACAGAGGGTCTGCGCGAGCAGGTCCTCGCGCCTACCTGATTCCGTCTTTGAGTGCGGCCAGTCGCCGCAGCGCCTCGTCGATGGTGTCGTCGCGCTTACAGAATGTGAAGCGCACCAGATGATTCCAAAGCTCGGCCGCCTGCGCGTCCGGATCGCAGAACGCCGACATCGGGATGGCGGCCACGCCGACCCGCTCCGGCAACGCCGCGCAGAACGCGGTGCTGTCGTGGTAGCCGAGCGGACGTGGGTCGGCGCACAGGAAATAGGTGCCGTGGCTGTCGTGCACCGCGAACCCGATGTCGGTCAGGCCGGAGGCCAGCCGATCGCGCCGGGCCTGCAGCGAACTTCGCAGCGCCCCGACCCAGTGGTCCTGGGTGTTCAGCGCCAGGGCCACCGCGGGCTGGAACGGCGCGCCGCCGACGTAGCTCAGATACTGTTTGGCCGCCCGCACCCCGGCAATGAGATGTGCTGGGCCGCAAGCCCATCCGATCTTCCAGCCGGTGCAGTTGAACATCTTGGCCGCGCTGGAAATGGTGACGGTGCGCTGCGCCATGCCGTCCAGGCTGGCCAGCGGCAGATGCCGGTGACCGTCGTACACCAGATGCTCGTACACCTCGTCGGTTATCACCAAAAGGTCTGCGGCGGTGGCGATCTCGGCGATGGCCTGCAGCTCGTGGGCGCTGAGCACGGTGCCGGTGGGGTTGTGTGGGGAGTTGACGATCAGTGCCGCGGTGCGGGGTGTGACGGCGCGGCGCAGCGCGTCGGCGTCCAGGGCGAAACCGTCACCGTCGGCGACCATGGGCACCGGCACCCGGCGCGCACCGGCCATTGCCACCACCGGTGAGTAGGAGTCGTAGAACGGCTGAATCAGCAACACCTCGGAGCCGGGTTCTATCAGTCCGAGGACCGCGGCGGCGATGGCCTCGGTTGCCCCGACGGTGACCAGGATCTCGGTGTCGGGGTCGTACTCGGTGCCGAAGTGCCTGCGACGCTGGGCGGCGACGGCCTGGCGCAGGGGTGCGATGCCGAGGCCCGGCGGATATTGGTTGACGCCGGCGGCGATGGCTTCCTGTGCGGCTTGCAGCATCTCCGGCGGGCCGTCCTCGTCGGGAAAACCCTGCCCCAAGTTGACCGCGCCGAGGCGCGCCGCCAGCGCCGACATCTCGGCGAACACCGTGGTCGCGTAGGGCCGCAGCCGCGGGACGGTCATGGTGGTCGAGCTTAAGGCGCCCGACAGCGGCCCCCGCGCTCGACTTCGGCCCCCCACGCCCGGCTGCGGCCCCCCGCGCCCGGCTGCGGCCCCCGCGCCCGACTGCGGCCCCCCACGCCCGGCTGCGGCCCCCGCGCCCGACTGCGGCCCCCCACGCCCGGCGAGCGTCACGCCAGCGTGGCGTTGGGCGCCGAGCGTCACCCTGGCGTGACGTTCGGCGGGAGAAGGGGCGGCCAAAGCGCGGCTGACCTGCGAAATCGCTCCCAACCAACAGGTTGGCCGAGTGCCCTGTTAGGGTGCCTGTACTGGACCTACTCTGTAAGACGGATCCGAAACCCCTTTTGGAACAGGAAATCGATATGTCCGAAGAAGCCTTCATCTACGAGGCCATCCGCACACCGCGCGGCAAGCAGAAGAACGGATCGTTGACCGAGGTGAAGCCGCTCGACCTGGTCGTCGGTCTGATCGACGAACTGCGGCGGCGCAACCCTGACCTCGACGAGAACCTGATCAGCGACGTTGTGCTGGGCGTGGTGTCGCCGGTGGGCGACCAGGGCGGCGACATCGCCCGCACCGCGGTGCTGGCGGCCAAGATGCCCGACACCGTCGGCGGCGTGCAGCTCAACCGGTTCTGCGCCTCGGGTCTGGAAGCCGTCAACATCGCTTCGCAGAAGGTGCGGTCCGGCTGGGACGACCTGGTGATCGCCGGCGGTGTGGAGTCGATGAGCCGGGTTCCGATGGGTTCGGACGGCGGCGCGATGATGGCCGACCCGGCCACCAGCTACGACGCCTACATCGTTCCGCAGGGCATCGGCGCCGACCTGATCGCCACCATCGAGGGCTTCTCGCGCGACGACGTCGACGCCTACGCGCTGCGGTCCCAGGCCAAGGCGGCCGAGGCGTGGTCCGGCGGATACTTCGCCAAGTCCGTCGTGCCGGTCCGCGACATGAACGGCCTGGTGATCCTGGACCACGACGAGCACATGCGTCCCGACACCACCGCCGAGGGGCTGGGCAAGCTCAAGCCGGCGTTCGAGGGCCTGGCCGCGATGGCCGGCTTCGACGACGTGGCCCGTCAGCGCTACCACTGGGTCGAAAAAATCAACCACGTGCACACCGGCGGCAACAGCTCCGGGATCGTCGACGGCGCGGCGCTGGTGCTGATCGGTTCCGAGGCGGCGGGCAAGTCCCAGGGACTGACCCCGCGGGCGCGCGTCGTAGCGACGGCCACCACCGGTGCCGACGCGACCATCATGCTCACCGGCCCCACCCCGGCCACCCAGAAAGCGCTGGACCGGGCCGGGCTGACCGTCGACGACATCGACCTGTTCGAGCTCAACGAGGCCTTCGCGTCGGTCGTGCTGAAGTTCCAGAAGGACCTGCACATTCCCGACGAGAAGCTCAACGTCAACGGCGGCGCCATCGCGATGGGCCACCCGCTGGGCGCCACCGGCGCCATGATCACCGGAACCATGGTCGACGAGCTCGAGCGCCGCAACGCCCGACGCGCGCTGATCACGCTGTGCGTCGGCGGCGGCATGGGTGTCGCCACCATCATCGAGCGAGTCTGAGAGGCATTCGAAAAGTCATGGCTGAGAACACGATTCAGTGGGACAAGGATGCCGATGGCATCGTCACCCTGACGCTGGACGACCCGACCGGGTCGGCCAACGTGATGAACGAGCACTACCAGGAGTCCATGCACAAGGCGGTCGAACGCCTTGTCGCCGAGAAGGATACGATCACCGGCGTGGTGATCGCCAGCGCGAAGAAGACATTCTTCGCCGGCGGTGACCTCAAGGGCATGATCAAGCTCGGCCCGGAGGACGCGGGCGAAGCGTTCGCTCTCGTCGAAAGCGTCAAGCGCGACCTGCGCGCCCTGGAGACGCTGGGCAAGCCGGTGGTGGCGGCCATCAACGGCGCCGCCCTGGGCGGCGGCCTGGAGATCGCGCTGGCCTGTCACCATCGCATCGCCGCTGACGTCAAAGGCTTGGTTGTCGGCCTGCCCGAGGTCACCCTGGGACTGCTGCCCGGTGGTGGCGGCGTGGCGCGCACCGTGCGGATGTTCGGTATCCAGAACGCCTTCATGAACGTGCTTTCGCAGGGCACCCGGTTCAACCCGACCAAGGCCAAGGAGATCGGTCTGGTCGACGAACTGGTGGGCTCCGTCGACGAGCTGATTCCGGCCGCCAAGGCGTGGATCAAGGCCAACCCCGAGGCGCACACCCAGCCGTGGGATGTCAAGGGCTACAAGATCCCCGGCGGTACTCCGTCGTCGCCGGCGCTGGCCGCGATCCTGCCGTCGTTCCCGTCGTTGCTGCGCTCGCAGCTCAAGGGCGCGAACATGCCGGCGCCGCGGGCGATCCTGGCCGCCGCGGTGGAGGGTGCGCAGGTGGACTTCGACACCGCCTGCCGTATCGAGAGCCGTTACTTCACGTCGCTGGTGACCGGTCAGGTCGCCAAGAACATGATCCAGGCGTTCTTCTTCGACCTGCAGACCATCAACGGCGGAGGGTCGCGGCCGGACGGCATCCAGCCGGTCAAGATCAACAAGATCGGCGTGCTCGGCGCCGGCATGATGGGGGCCGGCATCGCCTACGTGTCGGCGAAGGCCGGCTATGACGTGGTGCTCAAGGACGTCTCCCTGGAGGCGGCGCAGAAGGGCAAGGGATACTCGGAAAAGCTTGAGGCCAAAGCACTTCAGCGCGGCAAGACCACTGAAGAGAAGTCCAGCGCGCTGCTGGGCCGGATCCATCCGACGGCCGACCCGGCCGACCTGAAGGGCGTCGACTTCGTCATCGAGGCTGTCTTCGAGAACCAGGACCTCAAGCACAAGGTGTTCCAGGAGATCGAGGACATCGTCGAACCGAACGCGGTGCTGGGATCCAACACCTCCACGTTGCCGATCACCGGTCTGGCCACCGGCGTCAAGCGGCAGGAGGACTTCATCGGGATCCACTTCTTCTCGCCGGTCGACAAGATGCCGCTGGTGGAGATCATCAAGGGCGAGAAGACATCTGACGAGGCGCTGGCCCGGGTGTTCGACTACACGCTGGCCATCGGCAAGACTCCGATCGTGGTCAACGACAGCCGCGGCTTCTTCACCTCGCGGGTGATCGGCACCTTCGTCAACGAGGCGCTGGCAATGCTCGGCGAGGGCGTGGAGCCGGCGTCCATCGAGCAGGCCGGTTCGCAGGCCGGCTACCCGGCGCCGCCGCTGCAGCTCTCCGACGAGCTCAACCTGGAGCTGATGCACAAGATCGCGGTCGCTACCCGCAAGGGCGTCGAGGATGCCGGCGGCAAATACGAGCCGCATCCGGCAGAAGCCGTGGTGGAGAAGATGATCGAGCTCGGCCGCTCGGGTCGGCTCAAAGGCGCCGGCTTCTACGAGTACCCCGAGGGCAAGCGGTCGGGTCTGTGGCCGGGCCTGCGCGAGACGTTCAAGTCGGGCTCCTCGCAGCCGCCGCTGCAGGACATGATCGACCGGATGCTGTTCGCCGAGGCACTGGAAACCCAGAAGTGCCTCGACGAGAACGTGCTGACCTCGACGGCCGATGCCAACATCGGATCCATCATGGGGATCGGTTTCCCGCCGTGGACCGGTGGTAGCGCGCAGTACATCGTCGGCTACGAGGGCCCGCTGGGACGGGGCAAGGAGGCCTTTGTGGCCCGGGCCCGGCAGCTGGCCGAGAAGTACGGCGACCGTTTCCTGCCGCCGGACTCGCTGACCTAGGTTGAGCAGACGCAAAAGCCCCCGAAAAGCCTTGCTTTCGGGGGCTTTTGCGTCTGTTCGCGCGACCGGCGGTAGCCTGCCTGAATGGCCGAACCACCGCCGTTCAGCCCCACCGTCGCGTTGTTGACCGTCGGGCGGGTGTGGGAGGCGGCCTTCGCGCAGCAGCTCAAACCGCTCGGGCTGACCACCCGCAAGTACGGACTACTGGGGCATATCCGCGGCACGCCCGGCATCTCGTTCAGCGAGCTGGCCCGGCGGTCGCGGATCACCGTGCAGAGCGCGCACACCGCGGTGGCTGCCTTCGTCGACGCCGGGCTGGTCGACGACGGGACCGCGCACGCGGGTTCGGCGTCCACGTTGCGGGTGACGCCGGCAGGCGAAGCCCTGCTGCGGCGTGCCGCCGAGGTGGTCGACCGTCTCGACGCCGAATTTGCCGCGCAGCAACCCGAGTTGACCGAGGCGCTGCGCGCGTACCTCGGACGCGCACTTACCGAAACGCATACCTTCAGTTAAACTGAAGGTATGCGTTTCGCCGCGTCCGGTGCCGCATGAGTCTGCGTCACTATCTGCGCCGGCCACCGGCCGTTTCTGCGGTCGACGCCGTCCGGCTTGTCGGCGAGGGCGCGCTCGTTGTCGACGTTCGCCGCGAGTTCGAGTGGAAACGGGTGCACATCCCCTCTGCCGTGCACATGCCGCTGGAGACGTTGGCGGACCGCGGCCTTCAGCTTCCCGAGGATCGCCTCATCATCACCTTCTGCACCGGCGGCCTCCGCTCCGCTGGCGCGGCAAACCTGCTCGTGGAGAACGGGTTCGAGGCGGTCAACATGAGTGGTGGGCTGATCCACTGGCGCGCCGCCGGCGGGCCGTTGACCGACCGCTGAAACGTCTCAGCTCTGGATGGCCGCGGCCAGGCGACGCCATTGCTCCCGCGGAAACTCCTTGGGGTCGGCCGTGAGGATCTGAACGCAGACATGGTCGGCGCCGGCCGCTTGATGTTCGCCGACCCTTCGCATGATTGCGGCCTCGTCGCCCCACACGATGATCGCGTTCAACAGCCGATCGCTGATCTGGGTGACGTCGTCTTCGGAGAACCCACTGCGCAGCATATTGTTGGCGTAATTCGGCATCGCCAGATAGCCACGCAGCCAATCGGTTCCGATGCGGCGCGCCTCCTCGGCGTCGTCGGTCAAGATCGCGGTCTGTTCCGGCAGCAACAGCGGGCCCTGACCCAGAGTTGCACGGGCAGAAGCGGTGTGCTCCGGTGTGACGAGATAGGGGTGCGCGCCGCGAGCCCGGGTTGCCGCCAGCGTCAACATCTTTGGGCCGAGCGCGGCCAACACCCGCCGATCGGTGGGCACCGGCTGGTCCGCAGCATCGAGTCCATCCAGGAACGATGCCGTCGCGGCCAAGGGTTTGCGGTAGCGCCCCGGCGCGCCGGCGTCGATCAGTGGGGCGTGGCTGACGCCGATCCCCAGCAGAAATCGGTCACCGTGTTCGGCGGTCAGCTTTGCGAAGGACGCGGCGGTGTCCTGCGGGGTGTGCATCCAGAGGTTGAGGATGCCGGTGGCGATCACGGTGCGCTTGGTGGCGGCCAGCAGGCGGCCCACCGCGTCGAACACCGGTCCGCCGACGTCGGGGATCCACAGCGCCGGGAACCCTAATTCGTCTAATTCGGCTGCGGCTTCGGCAGATTCGGCTGCATCACCGTAGCGCAGTTGACTACTCCAGATTCCGACACCGTTGAGTTCCATTCAGGTCGCCTCTCGTCCGTGGGTTGGTCCTATGTTGCCAAACGGGTAGTCCGGGTAGTGCATGGTGTCGAAGAGTCGCACGACCTTCGTGTTCAACTTGGCGACGGATCTGGTGCTGGTGCTGGCCGAATTGACCATGCTGGCCGACCTCGGGCTGATCGACACCGTGCTGGCCTGAAGCGAGCAGCTCGGACGCCTGGTGTTCGGTCCGGCGCCGACGCTGGCGCAGGCGACTCGCGCGGTGCTCGCTTTCGGCAGCCTGCAGGACTGCTGCATGCAGTTTCCCGAGGCCCCTCACGACGAGTTGCGCTCCCGTTCGGTGGAGGCAGCGCTGGCCGCATTGGAGATGTGAGGCCCGGCCCGGAACTTACGTTCCAGCCCCGTCTGCGGTGCTTTGGTCCTGGGCGTTTTGCGTGAAGATGTCGCCGGACGTCTGGCCCTGGTCGTTGACCGAGTTGCCGTTGTCGTCGGTGGCGAAGCTGCCCGGGGAAGCGACCGCAGACGTGGCCGGGGCAGTTTGACCGAGCAGCCCAAGACCGGACAGCGCCAACAACCCCGCGGCTGCAGCGCCGGCGAATACCAGTTGCGCAAAGCGTATTTGACGAGCGGTCCTGCCTGTGGGGGTCATGCTCCCATATTCCGGCTAGCTATTAGCCGCTGGATTGGCCGCACTTATCGATGTGCTGTGAGTCCGTCGGCTGCCCCGGCTAGAGTTCGACCATGCGCTTCGGTCTCTTCATCCCGCAAGGCTGGCGAATGGATCTCGTCGGCATCGAACCCCAGCGACACTGGGAGGTGATGCGCGAGCTGGCCACCTATGCGGACGGGGGCGCCTGGGATTCACTGTGGGTCTACGACCACTTCCACACCGTGCCGCTGCCCAGCGACGAAGCCACCCACGAGGCGTGGTCGTTGATGGCGGCGTATGCGGCGGTCACCTCGCGGATCAAGCTCGGCCAGATGTGCACCGCAATGAGCTACCGCAACCCGGTCTATCTGGCCAAGGTGGCGGCCACCACCGACATCATCTCCGGTGGCCGCGTCCAGATGGGTATCGGCGCCGGTTGGTACGAACACGAGTGGCGCGCTTACGGTTACGGCTTCCCGTCGGCCGGCGTGCGGCTGGCCAGGCTGGACGAGGGCGTGCAGATCATGCGGGATGCCTGGCGCGACGGCAAAGTCAGCTTCGACGGCCGGCACTACCAGGTGGACGGTGCGATCGTTGCGCCGAAGCCGTTGCAGGACAATGGTATTCCGTTGTGGATCGCCGGCGGTGGCGAGAAGAAGACGCTGCGCATCGCCGCGCAGTACGCGCAGTTCACCAACTTCACCCCGGAGCCGGAGGCGTTTGCGCACAAGTCGCAGGTCCTCGCCGAGCACTGCCGCAACCTCGGGACCGACTTCGACGCCATCGTCCGGTCGGCAAACTTCACCGCCGTTGTCGGCGCCTCGGAGGCCGAGGTTGCAGACCGGGTCCGACGTGTCCAGGATCGGCTGGCCGGCTACGTGCCCGAGTCGTTGGCGGAGTCGATGGTGGGTGCCATCCCGGACTCGGCGTCCGGGACACCCGAGCAGATCATCGAGCGGCTCACCAACGTGCGCGAACTGGGCTGCGAATACGCGATCTGCTACTTCCCCGAGGCGGCTTACGACCGCTCCGGTATCGAGTTGTTCGAGCGGGAAGTGATCCCCGCACTGAGCTCGCCGAACGGTTAGTAGTGGTGGTGCCGGGGAGCGCCCGGCACGTGACTCTGAGAATTAGATTTCCATTTTTGCGGAACGCTGTTGTACCGTCTGGTGAGTTGCATTATCCCGTGTCTGACGTCCCACGGAGGATCCTCGATGCAGAAGGCACTCGCCCCGGAGATCTCGACCTGGCCCGACGAGGACCCGCAGCTGATCGGCAGTCGCTGTGGCGGCTGCGGCGCCACCACCTTCCCCGTGCAGGAGCGCTGTCCGCGCTGCAGCCTGGGTGAGATGAGCGACGTGTTGCTGCCGCGCCGCGGCACCGTCGTCGCATGGACCACGCAGGGTTTCCCGCCCGGCGCCCCGTATGCTGGGCCTACCGGCAAGGACTTCGTGCCGTTCGGTGTGGGCCTGGTGCAACTCGACGACGTGATTCGGGTCGAGGGCCGGCTCACCGAGAACGACCCCGCCAAGCTGCAGTTCGGCCAGGAGGTCGAGCTGACCATGGTGCCGCTCACCACCGACGAGGACGGCAACGAGGTCGTGACGTTCGCGTTCCGGCCGGTGGGACAGGGTGCCTGAGATGACCAACGACGTCGCGATCATCGGTGTGGGCCTGCACCCATTCGGCCGGTTCGACAAGACGGCCATGCAGATGGGCGCCGAGGCCATCCAGTCCGCCCTGACCGACGCCGGAGTGGAATGGAAGGACATCCAGTTCGGGTTCGGCGGCAGCCACGAGGTCTCCAACCCAGACGCCGTCACCCGACTGGTCGGGCTGACCGGCATCACATTCACCAACGTGTTCAATGCCTGCGCCACCGCGGCCAGCGCGATTCAGCAGACGGCCGACACCATCCGGCTGGGCAAATACGACATCGGCATCGCCATCGGTCTGGACAAGCACCCGCGCGGCGCCTTCACCGACGACCCGGCCAAATTGGCGCTGCCCCAGTGGTATGCGCAGAACGGGCAGTTCGTCACCACCAAGTTCTTCGGGATGAAGGCCAACAAGTATCTGCACGACCACAACATCTCCCAAGAGACACTGGCGCGGGTGGCGAACAAGAACTTCCGCAACGGTGCGCTGAACCCGAATGCGTTTCGGCGCAAGGAGATCTCAGTCGAAGAGATCCTCAACTCGCCGGTTTTGAATTACCCGTTGACGCAGTACATGTTCTGCGCGCCCGACGAGGGCGCAGCCGCGGTGATCATGTGCCGCGCCGATATGGCGCACAAGTACACCGACAAGCCGGTCTACGTGCGGGCCTGCGAAATCCGCACCCGCCGCTACGGCGCCTACGAGGTGCACGCCACGTTCGCACCGCTCGACGAGGACGTCTCACCGACGGTGTATGCGTCCAAGGCGGCGTACGAGGCCGCGGGCATCGGGCCCGAGGACGTCGACGTGGCCCAGTTGCAGGACACCGATGCAGGTAACGAGGTCATCCACATGGCCGAGACCGGCCTGTGCGCCGACGGTGAGCAGGAGAAGCTGCTGGCAGACGGCGCCACCGAGATACACGGTTCGATGCCGGTCAACACCGACGGCGGGCTGATCGCCAACGGCGAGCCGATCGGCGCGTCGGGGCTGCGGCAGATGCACGAGCTGGTGCGTCAGCTGCGCGGGGAGGCCGGTGAACGTCAGGTGCCGGGCAATCCGCGGGTCGGGCTGGCGCAGGTCTACGGGGCGCCGGGCACCGCGTCGGCGACGATCCTGTCGCTCTAGCTGTGCCGCAGTGGGTTTGCGGGTTTGCAGTCGCTTGAGTGGGCTCTGGGTCGGTGCGTGCGGTGCCTTGGCTTTGGGTGCGACGCCTTGGCGTTGGATGTGAAGTCTGGGCGTTGGGTGTGAAGTCTGGGCGTTGATTGTGTAGTGGTGGCGGGATTTTCGACGTTTGGCCGCCGTGGGTTCACTCTCGACGCCGTGGCTTCACACGCAAGGCCGTCGGTTCACTCTCGACGCCGTGGATTCACTCTCGACGCCGTGGCTTCACACGCAACGCCGTGGGTTCACTCTCGATCCCTTGGGTTCACCCAATTAGCAGGCGGCGCAATGTTGTTGCGTGTGCGGTCGTTGGGGTGTGAAGTCTGGGCGTTGGGTGTGAAGTCTGGGCGTTGATTGTGTAGTGGTGGCGGGATTTTCGACGTTTGGCCGCCGTGGGTTCACTCTCGACGCCGAAGCTTCACACCCAACGCCGAAGCTTCACACCCAACGCCGAAGCTTCACACCCAACGCCGAAGCCTCACTCTCAACGCCGTGGCTTCACACGCAACGCCTGCACTTCACCCGCAACGCCGACGCTTCACCCTAGAAGCCGCCGACAAACCCTCGACCGCCGCGGCGTCGCTCAGATGGCCGGCCCCAGCAGGTCATCGGCGTCGCGGATGATGTAGCCGTAGCCCTGCTCGGCCAGGAAGCGTTGCCGGTGCGCGGCGTACTCGGCATCCAGGCTGTCGCGTGCCACCACCGAATAGAAGATGGCGCCGCCGCCGTCGGCCTTCGGCCTCAGCAGCCGGCCCAGCCGCTGGGCCTCCTCTTGGCGGGACCCGAAGGTACCCGAAACCTGCACCGCCACCGACGCTTCCGGTAGATCGATGGAGAAGTTGGCGACTTTGGACACCACCAACGTGGAGACCTCGCCGGTGCGGAACTTGTCGAACAGCTCCTCACGCTCCCGAGTCTTCGTCGACCCCTGAATCACCGGTGCATCCAGTTCGGCGCCGAGTTCCTCGAGCTGGTCCAGGTAGGCGCCGATCACCAGCGTCTGCTCGCCGGGATGATTTTTCAGAATCGACTTGACCACAGCAACTTTGGTGTGCACCGTCGAGCACAGTTTATAGCGCTCCTCTGGTTCGGCAGTCGCGTAGTTCATCCGCTCGCTGTCGGTCATGGTGACCCGAACTTCTACGCACTCCGCCGGAGCGATCCAGCCCTGCGCCTCGATGTCCTTCCACGGCGCGTCATACCGCTTCGGGCCGATCAGGGAGAACACGTCGCCCTCGCGGCCGTCTTCCCGAATGAGGGTGGCGGTCAAGCCAAGTCGCCGCCGCGACTGCAGGTCGGCGGTCATCCGGAACACCGGCGCCGGCAGCAGGTGCACCTCGTCGTAGATGATCAGTCCCCAGTCGCGGCTGTCGAAGAGTTCGAGGTGCCGGTACTCGCCCTTGCTGCGACGGGTGACCATCTGATACGTCGAGATGGTGACGGGGCGAATCTCCTTCTTTTCTCCGGAGTATTCGCCGATCTCGTCTTCGGTCAGCGACGTGCGCGCCACCAACTCACGTTTCCACTGCCGGGCCGCCACGATGTTGGTGACCAGGATCAGCGTGGTGGCCTGAGCTTTGGCCATCGCCGCCGCGCCGACCAGCGTCTTGCCGGCCCCGCACGGCAGCACCACCACACCTGACCCGCCGGCCCAGAACGAATCGGTGGCCAGCTGCTGATAGTCACGCAACTCCCAGCCGTCGGGCTGCAGGCTGATGGGGTGTGCCTCGCCGTCCACGTACCCGGCGAGATCCTCTGCGGGCCAACCGATCTTGAGCAGCAGCTGCTTGACCCGGCCGCGCTCGCTGGGGTGCACGACGACGGTGTCGTCATCGATGCGGGCACCCAGCATCGGCGCGATCTTCTTGTTGCGCAACACTTCCTCGAGCACCGCGCGGTCCAGACTGACCAGCGTCAGACCGTGCGCGGGGTGCTTGACCAGTTGCAATCGCCCGTATCGCGCCATGGTGTCGACGATGTCGACGAGCAACGGCTGGGGCACCGCGTAGCGCGAGAAGCTGACCAGTGCGTCGACCACCTGCTCGGCGTCGTGGCCCGCCGCTCGCGCGTTCCACAGCGCCAGTGGCGTGATGCGATAGGTGTGCACGTGCTCGGGTGCGCGTTCCAGCTCGGCGAACGGCGCGATGGCGGCGCGCGCCGCCCCCGCGAGCTCGTGATCCACCTCGAGCAGCACAGTCTTGTCGGACTGCACTATCAACGGTCCGTCAGTCATTTCAGCGCCACTCCTTCCCCGTCGCTGTGCTCTGCATCGTCGTCGGCGCACATCAGTTCATTATCGTCGGTGGACCGACAACTACCGTTCGTCGGGCGACATCACCGAGGTGATCCGGTGGATGGCGAAGTCGCGTAGCCGCCCGGACGCCGAATCGAACGCCATCAGCTGACCGCCCTTGACCACGATCGGGGACACCACCCGCTGAGTCGCCACGCCGGCGGCGTCGAGGTATCCGATGAGCACCGTTTCCTGGTCTTTCGCGGCGCGCTGCAGCAGCGCGATGGCGACGGTGGAATCGATGCGGCTGCTGCCGAACGGCGCCGCGGTCACCGTGCGCAACACCGCCACCACCGCTTGCAGGGTGTCGGCGCCGGGCCGCGCCGGGGGCCGGTAGGGTCGGCGGCGCTGTGGCGCGGGTACGCGCGCGCCGCGGCTGCGCACGTCGACGATCGCGCCGGTGGAGTCCTCGGCCGCCGGGGCGAACCCCGCCGACCGCAACGCCGCCAGTACCTCGGCGATCGACGCCGGGGACACCGCCACCGTCGGGGCCAATGCCCGCAGCTGTAGATCGTTGGCAGCTGCCGCAGCGACCGCCTGGGCGAGCAACGCCGGATCCTCGCAGCGCACGAACGACGCCGCCATGCCGATCCTGAGCTGTCCATGCCGCCGCGCGACGTCGTCGATCAGATAGGTGAGTCCTTGTGGCACGGGCGTTTTCGAGTGGTTGGCGAAGAAATCTTGCATCCAGTCCCGCGTCTTGCCGATGTCGAGCGCGTGCCGGATGGACTGCTCGCTGACTCGGTAAACCATTGCCGCGCCGGCAGATTCGACGTCGGCGACGGTGGCTAGTTCGTCGGCAAGTTCACGTTCCAATGGGCCCGGCACCACCACTGTCAGATCGGCCTGCACCAGGAAGTGGTCGATCGGCTTGGGCAGCGCGCGGGCCATCGCGGCGATGACCGCACCCGGATCATCTTCGGACCCCAGCAGAACTCGACCCGGCGTGCTGATCGCCCCGCGGCCCACCAGGCCCAGCGCGTGCGCTTCGGACAACAAATCGGCGACCGGCCCGGGTTGCAGCCGTCGCGACCACCGCGGGCGGCGCCAGATCAACGCCGCCGACGCGGTGGTTTCGTCGACCCCGGCGCCCTCCGGCAACTCGGCGAGCATGCCGAGCAGCAGCCGCCGGTCCAACGGGGCTGCGGTGGAGAACAGCGAGTCCGACAGTGCGCCATAAGTTTTGCCGTCAGGGCCGCGGGTGCCGATCAGCGTGGGCCGACCGGGCAGGTCCAGCCAGGTGTCGGCCAGCAGGAACCAACGGTCGGCGGCGGTAAGAGTGGTGTAGCGATCGGCGGCTGTGGTCGGCGCCCAGTACGGTCCCTCGCCATAGGTCGGTTCCGGATCGGGCATCCCGCTACCGATCAGGCCGGCCGCCGCCGCGAGTTCGAGGATCAGGCCCACGCGGGGCTCGTCGATGCCGGTCGACTTGGCCAACCGCTTGATGTCGCGAATCCCGAGCCCGCCGCTGCGTAGCTCGGAGACCGGTGTGGCACTGAGGTTTTCCAGCAGGACGTCGACCTGGCGCAGCAGATCGATGACCGCCCCGGCGGCCGCGGCATCGGCATCGGCGGGTTTGGTGGCCGAAACTACCGGGTCGGGGGCGGTCAGTCGGATGGGACCGGGATTCTCCCCGCGCAATACCTGCCCGACGTGGCGCGGCAGAATGACCGTTTCGGCGTCGATGCGGCGCAGCAGTCCCGCCGACAGCAGCCGTGGCACCGGCCGGTCCGGGGGAGCGCCAGGGGCGGCGTCGCGGGTACGCCCCATCGGGGAGCCCTCCAGCAGCTTTTCCAACACGTCTCGTTCCGGTGCGTCGAGTCCGTCGATCAGGGCGGCGATCTGCTCGGCGGTGGGTGAGCGATCCTCGAGCGTCACCTGGCCGGGATGCCACGGCAGGGCGGTCCCGGTGTCGCCGGCCACCCGCACCGCCGCGTCGCCCCACACCAGGGCACGTTGTCTGAGGTCGTCAAGTGCGGCGAGCACGTCCGGCTGCGGAGCGTGGTCGCCGATCAGGGCCAACAGCTTGGCCACCGGCACCGGCTCGACGTCGGCCTGCAGCACCAGCAGCGCATCGAGAACCGCCAGGCGCAGGAAGTCGAGGTCGTCGGTCGCGGCCTTGATCGACTGTCGAGCCTGGGCGCGTGCGGCCAGTGCCGCGATGCTGCCGGGTGGGGGCTGGGCAAGGTCCGGCCGCAGCTCCAACAGCAGGATCAGCCGCTCGTCGGGCAGGTCGGCCAGCCAAGACCCCAGCGGGATATCCGGGGTGTGTTCGGTCATTGCTGATCAAGCGTAGGCCCGACCGGTGGCCTTCCGTCGCGTACGGTGTGCGGACCTGTCAGAATGGACCGCGTGGCTGACGCAGGCAAGGCAAAGTATGTGGACAACGGCTGGCCCACTACGGACCCCGACGACCACGCGGTGAGCGAACTCGTGACCGACCGCACGGGCGCGCTGTCACCCTTTGGCGAAGTGGTGTTCCCGGTGCCCGCCGAGGAGTTGCCCTATGTTCATCCGGTGACCATTGCCACCTGGTAGTCGCCGGTATGTCCGGGGCGGCTGAGCACTCAGAGGTTCCCGCGCTGTCGCACCTGGACGAGCGGGGCGCCGCGCACATGGTCGACGTCACCGACAAAAGCACCACCCGGCGCACCGCTGTCGCGGCGGGCGCGCTGCGCACCTCCCCGGACGTAGTGGCGTTGATCTCGACCGGCGGCCTGCCCAAGGGCGATGCCTTGGCGACCGCACGGGTCGCGGGCATCCTCGCCGCCAAGCGCACCAGCGATCTGATACCGCTGTGCCACCAACTGGCGCTCACCGGGGTCGACGTCGACTTCAGCGTCGGCACCTCAGATATCGAGATCAACGCGACGGTGCGCAGCACCGACCGAACGGGGGTGGAGATGGAGGCCCTGACTGCGGTCAGCGTGGCGGCCCTGACCCTCTACGACATGATCAAAGCGGTGGATCCGGGCGCGCGCATCGACGATATCCGGGTGCTCAGCAAAGAGGGCGG
Source organism: Mycobacterium sp. 20KCMC460 (assembly GCF_022179425.1). Lineage (NCBI taxonomy): Bacteria > Bacillati > Actinomycetota > Actinomycetes > Mycobacteriales > Mycobacteriaceae > Mycobacterium > Mycobacterium sp. 20KCMC460. The sequence continues at coordinate 5,697,513 of NZ_AP025524.1, read as the reverse complement.
TCGCAGCGGAAGTTGGGTGAGACAATGAGCCGATCTGCACGAGTGGTGATCGCGTCCACTCGGGCTGCTTCCGGTGCCTACGCCGACGAATGCGGGCCGATCATCACTGAATGGCTTGAGGATCAAGGCTTTTCATCTGTCGAAGCGCGGGTGGTGGCCGACGGAAATCCGGTCGGTGATGCACTGAACGACGCGCTCGACGACAACGTAGATGTGATCATCACCTCCGGCGGAACCGGTATCTCACCCACCGACAGTACCCCCGAGCAAACCGTTGCGGTGTTGGATTTCGTCATTCCCGGATTGGCCGACGCGATCCGGCAGGCCGGGTTGCCGCGGGTGCCGACGTCGGTGCTGTCGCGCGGGGTCTGCGGGGTGGCCGGCAACACCTTGGTGGTCAACCTGCCTGGCTCACCCGGCGGGGTGCGGGACGGCCTCGGGGTGCTCGCGGGCGTACTGGATCACGCGCTTGCCCAACTCGCCGGCGAAGATCACCGGCGATGAACCTGGTCCTGCGCGCCGCAGTGACCGAGCAGCCGATCCTTCTCGCCGAGCACGAGGCGTTGGTGGGTCACCAATCCGCAGGGGCCGTCGTCGGCTTCGTCGGCATGATCCGTGACCACGACGGCGGTCGTCGGGTGGTGCGGCTGGAGTACACCGCGCACCCGTCAGCCCCCGAGGTTTTTGCTGAGGTGGTTGCCGACGTAGCCGGGCAGGCCAGCGGCGTCCGAGCGGTCGCGGCCAGTCACCGGGTCGGGGTGTTGCACATCGGGGAGGCCGCGCTGGTGGCTGCCGTCGCCGCCGACCATCGCCAAGCGGCGTTTGCTACGTGTGCCGTGTTGGTAGACAGCATCAAAGAGCGGCTTCCGGTCTGGAAGCACCAATTCTTCGACGACGGATCCGAAGAGTGGGTGGGTTCGGCCTGAGCCGGCGCGGCGCAGGCCGAACCTGACGGTTACAGGACGGGACCCGCCACGAGCGCGTCGAGCGCGTCGTTGCCGGCGATGCCCTGGCCCACGATCGACTGCCACAGCTGCTGCGTGTAACCGACGGTGGTGACGTCGTGAACCCCGGTGGGGCCGGCGTCGACGGGCGGCGGCACGTCACCGGGCTGGAAGCCGGCATCGACAGGCGCCGGAGCCGGCGGGAGGTCGGCCGGAGCCGGGGGCAGGTCGGCCGGAGCCGGGGGCAGGTCCGCGGGAGCAGGAGCCAGGTCCGCGGGAGCAGGGGGCAGGTCCGCGGGAGCGGGCGGCAAATCGGCCGGCGCGGGCGGCAGGTCGGCCGGCGCGGGGGCCAGCTCGTTGCCGGTCATCTGGATCGGCGCCGGGGCCTCCTCCACGGGCGGTGGCAGCTCGCTGTTCGCGGCGGGCACTTCCTGCGGCTGGTCGAACGGACCGAAGCCGGCCGGCTCGGGAAGGGGGTTGCGGGGCGACGGTCCCGACAGCGCGGTGCCACACACCGGCCACGCGCCGCGGCCCTGGGTCGCCAGTACGCGCTCGGCGACGGCGATCTGCTGGTCCTTGGTGGCCATCTGCGCCGACGGGGCGTACTGGCTGCCGCCGTGCGAGGCCCAGGTGCCGGCCGCGAACTGCACGCCGCCGTAGAAGCCGTTACCGGTGTTGATGGCCCAGTTACCGCCGGATTCGCAGCGGGCTACAGCGTCCCACTCCGCATCGGTGGCAGCGGTCGCCTGGCCGGCCATGGCGATGGCGCCGCCACCGAGGACCGTGCCGGTGAAGGCGATCTTGGCGACGCTGACGCCGGAGGTAGTGGGCTTGCGGTGCCGTCCACTCATACGTCCAGAAATTCCTCTCGTGTACACGCCTGCGAGGTCAGCTGTCGGGTTCGGGTGGGAGAGGTCACCCGGCCGCCTCGCGGCTGTCGCCACGACGTCGGCTTCACCCCTAGGGACCATGACGGCCCCAGTCCGATCTCGGCGGACCTGGTGGGTCCCCCGCCTCCATCCGCGGGTCGGAATCCCTCGACCTACTGGATGGAGCTAGGCGCGTAACAGGTGAGGGAGGGTCCGTCTTTCGGGTTGGCTGACGAACCTTCCGAGACGGTAGCGGGTTCCGGCGATCCCGTCACGTCTAGAAGAAACCGGCGTTTTGGACACAAAAGTCGCGAAAAACCGCAGGAACGGTCTGCATTTGCGCAGCTCGGAGCGGCCGAAACCGGAGCGTGGCCGGGCCGTTATCGTTCCGTTATGTGAGGCATTTCACAGTTTTAACCGCCGGCGAACGGCGGGAGTACGTCAACGGTGTCGCCGGCGGATAACGCGGTGGCCTCATCTCGAACGGCAATTCCGTCGCGCAGATAAGAGCAGCGTTCCAATACCGTTGCCAGGCGGGTACCCCGGCGCGCCAGATTCTGAACCAGGCCGGCCACCGTGGTGCCGGTTGGCAACTCGACCGTTTCCCACTCGATACCCGCGGCTGCCCGGGCGGCCGCGAAGTACCGGACGGTCACCTCGATCCGGACGGCCGTCGTAGCTGCGTCAACGGGGCCCTCAGCCACCGATGGCACTCATCGGGCGGTCGGGCTGGACGAACCCGGGGTCGTTGATGCCGTGCCCCGCGGGCTTGGCCCACATCGCGTCGCGCCACGCCGCCTCGATGGCGTCGTCCCCGGCGCCGCCGCGCAGTAGGGCGCGCAGGTCGGTCTCTTCGGTGGAGAACAGGCAGCTGCGGATCTGGCCGTCGGCGGTGAGCCGGGTGCGGTCGCAGGCCGAGCAAAACGCGTGCGACACCGAGGCGATGACGCCGAACTTGGCGGCGGGCGTGCCGGGGCCGGTGTCGACCAGCCAGAGTTCGGCGGGGGCCGAACCGCGCGGCGCTGGATCGGGTCGCAGCCGGAAGTGCGGGCGCAGCGCAGCCAGCACGTCGTCGGCGCTCAGCGCCGCTTGGCGGCGCCACCGGTGGCCCGCATCGAGCGGCATCTGCTCGATGACCCGCAACTGGTAGCCGTGCGCCACGCAGAACCTCAGCAACTCGACGACGTCTTCGCGACCGGTCGCGGGGTCCAGAACGGCATTGACCTTCACCGGTGCCAGACCGGCTGCCGCAGCGGCGGCCAGTCCGGCCAGCACGTCGGCCAGCCGGTCCCGACGGGTGATGGCCGCGAAGTGGGCGGGGTCGATGCTGTCCACCGACACGTTGACGCGGTCCAGACCCGCCGCCGCCAGCGCGGCCGCCCGCCGCGCCAGTCCGACGCCGTTGGTGGTCAATGAAATCTCCGGGCGCGGAGTGAGGCGGGCTGCGGTGGCCACGACGTCTTCGAGGTGGCGGGCCAGCAGTGGCTCACCCCCGGTGAAGCGCACGCTGGTGATGCCGAGTCGGGTCACCGCGATCCGCAGCAGACGAGCCAGTTCGTCGCTGCGCAGCAATTGGTCGCCGGGCAGCCAGTCCAAGCCGTCCGCGGGCATGCAGTACGTGCAGCGAAGATTGCAGCGGTCGGTCAGCGAGACGCGCAGGTCGGTGGCGATCCGGCCGTACGTGTCGAGCAGCGGTCCGGCGCCGGGTGGCCGCCGATGTTTGCTGGGGGCGGGCATCCCGGGCAATCCCAGCGCGGTCGGCGTCATGCTCGGGCCCGCGCCGGCCAGTCGGCGGGAACGATCTCCTTACCGAGCGGCATCAGCGACACCGGGATCATCTTCAAATTCGCCAATGCCAGCGGGATGCCGACGATCGTGGCGGCCATCGCCAGCGCGCTGGTCAGATGACCGATCGCCAACCACAGCCCACACAGCAGGATCCAGATCACGTTGCCGATCAGGGCGCCCGCTCCGGAGCCGGGCTTGTCCACGATGGTGCGACCGAACGGCCACAGCGCGTAGGACGCGATCCGCAGGGAGGCGAAGCCGAACGGGATCGTGACGATGAGCAGGAAGCAGACGAGCGCGGCCAGCAGGTATCCGAGGGCCAGCCAGAGGCCACCGAATACCAGCCAGATGACGTTCAGGATCAGGCGCATAATCTCCTCCAGCGGTACCGCCAGCCTACCGAGTTAGGGGTAAACCGGGATGCTCGGCGGCCGATGCGCCGAGTAGGATCTGTGATCGTCATCGCGTCCTGCGCAGGCGGGACGCGTCTTTGTGTGGAATACCCCATCCGTGAGACAAGCAGGTGAGAGCAGTGCCGACCGGCAAAGTGAAGTGGTACGACTCCGAGAAGGGGTTCGGCTTCCTGTCGCAGGAGGACGGCGAGGACGTCTACGTCCGTTCGTCGGCGTTGCCCGCCGGTGTCGAGGGGCTCAAGGCGGGACAGCGCGTCGAGTTCGGCATCGCCTCGGGACGGCGGGGACCGCAGGCCCTGAGCCTCAAGCTGCTCGAGCCGCCGCCGAGCCTGGCCCGGACGCGCCGGGAGGCCTCACGCCGGGAACCACCCGCCGAGCACAAGCACAGTCCCGACGAGTTGCACGGCATGGTCGAGGACATGATCACTCTGCTGGAGAGCACTGTGCAGCCCGAGTTGCGCAAGGGCCGCTACCCGGACCGCAAGACCGCCCGGCAGATCTCCGAGGTGGTCAAGGCGGTCGCGCGGGAGTTCGAGGCGTAACGCCCCGCCGCGCGTGCTACGCCGGCGCCCGAGAGGGCAGGATTGTCTACATGTCCTCTTATGTGGCCGGCAAGGGCGAATTCAACCGCGACACCAACTACATCACCACCCGCATCACCGCCGATGGTCGCGACGGCTATCCGGTCGAGCCGGGTAGATACCGGCTGGTGGTGGCCCGCGCCTGTCCGTGGGCCAACCGCGCGATCATCGTGCGGCGGTTGCTGGGTCTGGAATCGGTTCTCTCCATTGGCTTTTGCGGTCCGACGCATGACCAGCGCAGTTGGACCTTTGATCTCGATCCCGGCGGCGTAGACCCGGTCCTGAAGATCCCGCGGCTACAGGATGCCTACTTCAGGCGATTCCCGGACTATCCCAAGGGCATCACCGTTCCGGCGATCGTGGACATCCCGACCGGCGCGGTGGTGACCAACGACTTCGCCCAGATCACCTTGGATTTCTCCACCGAATGGACCGGCTACCACCGGCCGGGGGCGCCGCAGCTGTATCCCGAGGAACTGCGCGCCGAGATCGACGAAGTGAGCAAGAGGATCTATACCGAGATCAACAACGGTGTCTACCGGTGCGGGTTCGCCGGCGCGCAGCAGGCATACGAGTCCGCCTACGACCGGCTGTTCACCGCGCTCGACTGGGTGAGTGAACGCTTGAGAGCTCAGCGATTCCTGGTGGGCGACACCATTACCGAGGCCGATGTGCGATTGTTCACCACCCTGGCCCGCTTCGATCCGGTGTACCACGGGCATTTCAAGTGCAACCGCCAGAAACTATCCGAGATGCCGGTGTTATGGGCCTACGCGCGAGACCTGTTCCAGACCCCGGGCTTCGGCGATACCACCGACTTCGTCCAGATCAAGCAGCACTATTACATCGTGCATTCCGACATCAACCCCACAGGTATCGTCCCCAAGGGACCGGACCTGGCCAACTGGCTTTCGCCGCACGGCCGTGAAGCGTTGGGCGGCAGGCCTTTTGGTGACGGCACGCCGCCGGGGCCGACGCCCGATGGCGAACGGGTGCCGGTCGGTCACGGCGCGTAACCCGCCGGCTGGGGACGATCAAAAGTTAACGCGCACAGACCATTCGGCGTGGGGCGGGAAGAATTCCTCCCCGTTGTAGACGAGCTTGGTGAGTAGCTGCACCACCACCCCGGTTAGCCGGCCGCGCTGCGGGTCGGTGGTGGGGATGGTGACGGCCAGCGTGCTGTTCGGCCGGAAGATGGTGGTGGTGTCCTTGGTCGGATCCTCATATGTCTGCAGCAGTTTCCACGGTGCGCGACTGATGGCCTCCGGCACCGAGAGCTGCACCGGATAACGCTCGCTCACCGATAATTCGCCCTGCGTCCGTGGCTCCTGGCAGTCGTTGAGATTCAGGACGTTGCAATACATGTAGGGGCCCACCTTGGTCAGGTGACCGTTCGAATAGGCGCTGATCACCGGGTAGGACGGGCCGCGATCACGCACCAGCAGCCAGGTCCCGACCCCCGCCGCCGCGGCAAGCACGATCACGCTGACGAGCAGTGCGACGATGCGGGGTTTGAGCGACGGCCTCACCGGGGACTCACTGCGGCGTCACCCGGGTTTCCGGCGCGCCCCGGTGCCAGCCCTCCTGCTCGACCATGATCGGTCGGTTGCCGCCGAGCCCAGGAATCAGCGAGCGGCCCTGGAAGCTGACGACCGTCTGGGCCAGACCCAGGATCAGCAGCGCGCTGACCGCGGTGAAACCCACCCACAGGTCGGTGTAGACCAACACGCCCAGGGCGCCACCCAACACCCACGCCAACTGCAGGGTCGACTCGGAACGCCCGAAACCCGAGGCACGCGACTCCTCGGGAAGATCGTTCTGCAACGACGCGTCCAGCGACGCCTTCGCGATGGCGCTGGACCCCGAGGTGAACAGCGTGGCGACGACGACCGCGATCAGATGCCCGGCCACCGCGGCGGCCAGCGCGAACGCGGTGACCACCAGGGTGCAGCGCACCACCAGCACGGCGGGGCGGCCCAGCTTCAACCGCGCGCTGGCGAAATTTCCGGCGAAGTTGCCGATGGCTGCGGCCGCACCGATCATTCCCAACATGGCCAGCTGAACCCAGCCGTCGGCGTCGTGCGCCTTGGCGACGAACGCCGGATAGAGGAACAGGAACCCGACCATCACCTTGATCGTGCAGTTGCCCCACAGCGAGGTGATGATGTTGCGGCCCAACGGCTGTCGAGGTTTCTCCTTAACCGGCTTGGCCTCGGTGTGCCAGCTGCGCCGCATCGTGTCGCTGTCGCGGTGATAGCTCAACGTGGCCGGCACCTCGCCGGCGGTGACCTCGACCCAACTCGGGATCCGCATGGACAGCAGCGCCCCGGCGATCGTGATGCCGACGACGACGAACAACGCGCCGGGCAGCTTGAACAGATGCGTGCAGGCGAACTCCACGCCGGCCGCGACCGCACCGCCGGCGATGGTGCCGCCGAGCAGCCCGAAGACCGTCAGCCGGGAATTGACCCGCACCAGGTCGATGCTGGGCGGCATCACCCGCGGGGTGACCGCGCTGCGCAGCACACTGAACGACTTGGAGAACACCATCATGGCCAGCGCGCAGGGGTAGAGCACCCACGACGGGAAACTGCCGCTTGCGCCGTCGTAGTTGATGATCAGCACCAGCGCGAGCGCGGTGCGCAGCGCGAAGGACAGCGCCAGCGCGACCCGGCGACCGTGCTGCAACTTGTCCAGCGCCGGTCCGATCAGCGGCGCGATCACGGCGAACGGCGCAATGGTGATCAGTAGGTAGAGGGCGACTTTGGACTTGCTCTCCCCGCTGGCCGCCGCGAAGAACAACGTGTTGGCCAGGGCCACCGCCATCGCGGAGTCGACCGCGAAATTTGCCATCACCGGCCAGGTCAGCGCGGTGAGGCCGGACTTGTCGGCGCCGTCGGCGGTGGCGGCGCGCTGCACCATCCAGTACATCCGCGAGCCCATCTCACGGCTGCGCATGGCCGCGGCACGGGTGACGGTGATGCGTTCGCCGTTGTTGAAGCCGCGCGGCGGGGGAGGCGTCGTGTCGCGACGGGGCGGTTCGTGACCCAGCGGCGGCAGGTACCGGTTGGAACTGGGCATCGGCGGTGGCCGCCGGGACCGGCGGTGGTCGGCGTCGCCAGCCGGGTAGTTGGCCATCCCGGGATGTTCCTGAAAGGATCCTTCGTCTCGGGTCCGGCGGCCCGGGGGTGGGGCCATACGGCCCGGTTGATCACGCCTCGGTCCAGACACGGTTCAATTCTGTCTTATGTCGGCTGCCGGCGGAGGAAACCGGTGTGGCTGGGCGGACGTGTCTTCCGGCAGTATTGGTGAGGCAATGCAGAGAGGTGAGAGCGTGACCGGACCCATCGAGGAGTCCTCCCGGCCGGCTGGTGCCGTGACGGCGACGGCCTGGCCCGACGAGATCGCGGAGGTGCTCACGGGTGCGGCCGAGCAGGCCCGGGCCGCCGTCGCGGAGTTCAGCGGGGCCGAGGCCGTAGGGGATTACCTGGGTGTCAGCTACGAGGACCCGAACGCCGCCACCCATCGGTTCCTGGCGCACCTGCCGGGTTACCAGGGTTGGCAGTGGGCCGTCGTCGTCGCCTCGTACCTGGGCGCGGACCATGCCACCATCAGCGAAGTGGTGCTGATCCCGGGGCCGACGGCACTGCTGGCGCCCGAGTGGGTGCCGTGGGAGCAGCGGGTGCGGCCCGGCGATTTGGGGCCGGGGGATCTGCTGGCCCCCGTCAAGGACGACCCGCGGCTGGTGCCGGGTTACACCGCCAGCGGTGACCCGCAGGTCGACGACGTCGCCTACGAGCTGGGGCTGGGCCGTCGCTGGGTGATGAGCGCCTGGGGCCGCGCGGATGCCGCCGAGCGCTGGCACGAGGGCGACTACGGGCCGGATTCGGCGATGTCGCGGTCTACCAAGCGGGTGTGCCGCGACTGCGGGTTCTTCCTGCCGCTGGCAGGGTCGCTGGGCGCGATGTTCGGGGTGTGCGGCAACGAACTGTCCGCCGATGGCCACGTCGTGGACAAGCTGTACGGCTGCGGTGCGCACTCGGACACGCCGGCTCCGCCGGGCACCGGGTCGCCGATGTACGAGCCGTACGACGACGGCGTGCTGGAGGTGGTTCAGACGACCGTGGTTGCCGAGGTGGCGGCGGAGGAAACCGTGGCCGCGCCGGTCGCGGAGGACCCGGTGACGGGCGAGCCGGTGCCGGGCGACGCGGTCGCAGCGGAGCCGGTGCCGGACGAGCCGGTCGCGGCGGAACCGGTCGTACAACCGGCCACCGAAGACGCGACCCGGGAACCCTCGGCCGAGGGACCGGCCGTGGAGGAACCGTCCGCCGACTAGCCCTGCTCGGCGGCCGCCTTGATCTTGGCCAGCGAAGTCTGCATCCCGTCGACCAGCTCGCGTTCGAAGCTGCTGGTCCCACCCATCAACGCGTTGACCGTCATGCTGGAAAACGCGGAGACGCCGTTCTCGGCGTGTCGGCTTTCCGTCAACCGGGTGCCCGCACCGTGCGGCTCGAGCTCGTAGCTCCAGATCGTGCGGTTGGCGTCGACCCGGAACGCCAGCTTCTGCTCCGGGATGACTTCCACGATCGTGCTGGTGGTAGGCCAGAACAGCTTGTTGCGCCGATTGAAATTCAGGGTGCGGGTACCCGTGCGCAACGGCCCGAACTGGCGCATCCACCGGCACTGGGGGCTCCACTGGGGCATCCGCCGCAGGTCGGAGATCAGCGCCCACACCTTCGCCGGCGGAGCATCGATATCGATCTGGGCTTGTAACAGGGCGGTGGGGGTTGCCATTAGTCCTCCAATTTCTGTTCGAGATACCGTTCGAGGCCGGACTGCGCGCCGCGCGCGCCACGCCGGGCGGCGGCCAACTGCAGCAGGAAGATGCTGGTGCCGAGCACTGACACTCCGAGACCCGCGAGGGTGATGGGCCGCCAACTCTGACAGCTGGGGACCAGGAACGCGACCGCGGCGGCGATCACCCAGCCCAGGGCGCCGACGATGATGATCGGCCAGATCTTGAGCAGCGCCGGTGGCAGCGGCGGCGGTTGGGGTTCGGTGGCCTCGGTGCTCATCGGTTCTCAAGATAACGTGCCGGCCGGCAGCGCCGACCCGTGCCGCGCGTTCGCCGTTTCTCGTCGCTGTTTGCCAGGTTCCGTTGTAACCTCGCGCTGTGCCTGACAGCGATGCGCGGCTGGCTGCCGACCTGTCGTTGGCGGTCATGCGGTTGTCCCGGCAGCTCCGGTTCCGAAATCCCTCGTCACCGGTGTCGTTGTCGCAGCTGTCGGCGCTGACCACGCTGGCCAACGAGGGGGCGATGACGCCCGGTGCGCTGGCCATCCGCGAACGCGTCCGGCCGCCGTCGATGACCCGGGTGATCGCCTCGCTGGCCGACGAAGGGCTGGTGGACCGCGCTCCGCATCCGGTCGACGGTCGTCAGGTGCTGGTGTCGGTGTCCGAAGCCGGCGCCGAGCTGGTCAAGGCGGCCCGACGGGCACGTCAGGAATGGCTGGCCGGGCGGCTGGCCACCCTGAACGACGAGCAGCGCGAGATCCTGCGCAGGGCCGCCGATCTGATGTCGATGCTGGTCGACGAAAGTCCGTGAGGTCGCCGGCGCCGGGCCTCGATGTTCAGGACGTCACCGACCCAGACGACCCGCGTCTCGACGATTTCCGCGACCTGAACAGCGTCGACCGCCGTCCTGACCTGCCCACCGGCAAAGGCCTGGTGATCGCCGAGGGTGTGTTGGTGGTGCAGCGCATGCTGGCGTCGCGGTTCACCCCGCGGGCGCTGCTGGGTACCGATCGTCGCCTCGCCGAACTCAGGGACGACCTGGCCGGTGCCTCGGCGCCCTACTATCGCGCCTCCGCAGAGGTGATGGCGCAGGCTGTCGGGTTCCACCTGAACCGGGGTGTGCTGGCCGCGGCGAGCCGGGTTGCCGAGCCCACCGTCGCCCAGGTCGTCGACGGCGCCCGCACCGTGGCGGTGCTCGAAGGCGTCAACGACCACGAGAACCTGGGCTCGATCTTCCGCAACGCGGCCGGTCTCGGGGTGGACGCGGTGGTATTCGGCAGCGGCTGTGCCGACCCGCTGTACCGCCGCGCAGTGCGGGTATCGATGGGACACGCGCTGCTGGTGCCCTATGCGCGCGCCGACGAGTGGCCCGCCGACCTGGCCCGCCTCAGAGAGTTGGGCTTTCGTCTGCTGGCGATGACCCCGCACCACGATGCGCTCCCGTTACCCGAGGCGATGGCGGCGGTTGCCGACGATCCGGTCGCGCTGCTGGTGGGCGCCGAGGGGCCGGGGCTGACGCCGGCCGCGCTGCGAATCAGCGACGCGCGGGTCCGTATACCGATGTCGCGTGGCACCGACTCCTTGAACGTCGCCACGGCCGCGGCGCTGGCGTTCTACGAACGGACCGTTTGCCGGGGATCGGGATAGGCTTCCGGTCGTGAACGACGAGTCCGTGCCGTGGGGAACGGGTTTGGGGGTGGCCGCGTTCGTCGCCGCGGTGGTGGGTGCGGCGATCGTGGTGCTCAGCCTGGGTTTGATGCGTGTTCACCCGCTGCTGGCCGTCGGCCTCAACATCGTGGCGGTCGGGGGACTGGCGCCGACCTTCTGGGGATGGCGACGAACCCTGGTGTTGCGCTGGTTCGTCCTGGGCGCCGGAGTCGGAGTCCTCGGCGCCTGGTTGGCGCTGGCGGCGTTAGCGCTGTCCGCTTGAGCGGACGCCGAGCAGCACGTCCTCCCAGGCCGGGATGGCCGGCTTACCGCGTCGAGCCTGGGTGGGCGGCTCGGCCGGTGCGGCGGCCTCCGGCTGCGCGGGTTGGGCAGGGGGGACGGCTTGGGCGGGTTGCGCTGATTCGTCGGTGGGTTCGAAGGCCAGGCGCGCCACCGGGGCCAGCTGGCGAGGCTTGAAGTCCGGGTCGATCAGTTCGCTGGCCGCGTCGTCGATTGCGGTGACCATGCCGCCGTGTGCGCCGGGAGTGAAGCGGAAGTGCGCCACGTTGTCCGACCGGCCGGCCTGCCAGCCCAGCTGCACCGTCCAGCGGCTGTCCTCGTTGCGCCACGCGTCCCAGGTGAGCTTGTCGGGGCTCAAGCCGCGGCCCACCAGCGCTGCGGTCACGGTCTCCAGCAAACTCATTACCGCGGGACCGTCGGCCAGCACCGGGTGCGCAGCGGTTGCCAGCTCGGCCGCGCGGTAGCGTTCCAGCAGCACCGGGTTGGCGAACCGCTGGATGCGGGCGACGTCGGATCCCGACGCGGCGGCCACTTGCTCGACCGATGCTCCGGCCCGGATCCGGGCTTGAATTTCCTTGGGGCTCAACATGTTCGTCACCACGATGTCAAGAGCGGGTTGCTCGGGGGGCATCGGCTCGCCGTCCAGCACGGCACGTAGCCGGTCGTCGGCGGGCAGCTTGAACTTCTCGGCCGAGCTGGCGCCTTCGCAGAGGACGTATTTGCCGTCGGGGTCTAGCCCAACCACCTTGAGTTCCCGCATGGCTTCTCCTCGCAGGTTCCGTGCAGGTCAGCGCCGGACCCGTCACGTGCGCACTCTAATGCGCCGAACGCCGTTAACCTGGTTGACACGCGGGGCGCGGGTCAGAGCCGCTCGACCACCCAGTCCACGCAGGCGATCAGGGCGCTGATGTCGTCGGGGTCCACCGCGGGGAACATCGCGATCCGCAACTGGTTGCGGCCGAGTTTGCGGTACGGCTCGGTGTCGACGATGCCGTTGGCCCGCAGCGTCTTGGCCACCGCCGCAGCGTCGACCTCGTCGACGAAGTCGATGGTGCCCACCACCTGCGAGCGCAGCGCCGGATCGGCGACGAACGGGGTGGTGTAGGAGCGTTCCTCGGCCCAGGAGTACAGCCGCTGTGACGAGTCCGCGGTGCGCTTGACCGCCCAGTCCAGGCCGCCGTTGCCCAGCAGCCAATCGAGTTGCTCGGCCAGCAGTATCAGCGTGCCGACCGCGGGGGTGTTGTAGGTCTGGTTCTTGACGCTGTTCTCGATCGCGATCGGCAGTGAGAGGAAGTCCGGCACCCAGCGACCGGACGTCGCGATCGCCTCGACGCGGGCCAGTGCGGCCGGGCTCATCGCAGCCAGCCAGAGGCCGCCGTCGCTGGCGAAGTTCTTCTGCGGCGCGAAGTAGTAGGCGTCGACCTCGGTGATGTCGACCGGCAACCCGCCGGCGCCCGAGGTGGCGTCGATGACGACGAGTGCGTCACCGGAGTCGGCCGGCCGCCGCACCGGCACCGCGACGCCCGTCGAAGTTTCGTTGTGCGCCCAGGCGATCACGTCGACGGACGGGTCGGACTGCGGCTCGGGTGCACTGCCCGGGTCGGCCTTGACGATGATCGGGTCGCCGACGAACGGGTTCTTGGCCACGCCCGAGGCGAACTTCGCGCTGAACTCGCCGTAGGTCAGGTGCAGCGAGCGCTTGTCGATCAAGCCGAAGGCGGCGGCGTCCCAGAACGCGGTCGCTCCGCCGTTGCCCAGGATGATCTCGTACCCGTCGGGCAGCGAGAACAGCTGCGACAGGCCCTCGCGCACCCGGCCCACCAGGTTCTTGACCGGCGCCTGGCGGTGCGAGGTGCCGAACAAGTGAGCCGCGGTAGTGCTGAGCACCTGCAACTGCTCGGGGCGCACCTTGGACGGGCCGCAGCCGAAGCGTCCGTCGCGTGGTTTGAGGTCGGCGGGAATTTCGAGGGAAGTCGTGAGCTGTTCAGCCATGACGATCAGGGTAGTGAGCGGCGTGGGGTGACCGACAAATCGGGACCCCGCAAGGCCGCTGACTGGCGCTCCATGTGACCTGGCCCACAGCGAGTCGGGCGGTGCGGGCTAGGCCACAGTCGGTTGGCGCAGTCTGGTGGATTCCCGGTACCGGCGGTATCGTGTTGTTTACACGTCCGATGTAAACACCTCGTTGGGGAGGCTTGAATGGCTAGGACGCGCATGGTTCGACGGTGGCGCCGCAACATGGAAGTTCGAGACGACGCCGAGTACGTGGAAATGCTCGCCACACTGTCCGAGGGGTCGGTGCGGCGGAACTTCAACCCGTACACCGATATCGACTGGGACTCACCGGAATTCGCTGTCACCGACAACGACCCCCGCTGGATCCTGCCGGCGACCGACCCGCTGGGCCGCCACCCCTGGTATCAGGCGCAGCCAGACGACGTGAAGATCAAGATCGGGATGTGGCGCCAGGCCAACGTGGCCAAGGTCGGCCTGCACTTCGAGTCCATCCTGATCCGCGGCCTGATGACCTACACCTTCTGGGTGCCCAACGGCTCGCCGGAATACCGGTACTGCCTGCACGAATCGGTCGAAGAGTGCAACCACACCATGATGTTCCAAGAGATGGTGAACCGGGTCGGCGCCGATGTTCCGGGCATGCCGCGCCGGTTGAAGTGGATCTCGCCGCTGGTGCCGCTGGTGGCCGGGCCGCTGCCGGTGGCGTTCTTCATCGGCGTGCTCGCCGGCGAGGAGCCGATCGACCACACCCAGAAGCAGGTGCTTCGCGAGGGCAAGGCGCTGCACCCGATCATGGAGCGGGTGATGGCGATTCACGTGGCCGAGGAAGCCCGCCACATCTCCTTCGCGCACGAGTTTTTGCGCAGGCGGTTGCCGAATCTAACTCGGCGGCAACGGTTCTGGGTCTCGCTGTACTTCCCACTGACCATGCGGGTGCTGTGCAACGCGATCTTGATCCCGCCGAAAGCCTTCTGGGACGAGTTCGACATCCCGCGCTCGGTGAAGAAGGAACTGTTCTTCCGCTCGCCGGAGTCGCGAAAGTGGTTGCGAGACATGTTCTCCGACGTGAGGATGCTGGCCTACGACACCGGTTTGATGGAAAACCGGTCGGCCCGCCTGATGTGGCGGCTCTGCAAGATCAACGGCAAGCCGTCGCGCTACCGCAGCGAGCCGCAGCGCCAGCACCTGACCGCTGTGCCGGCCGCCTGAAGATTCCGCGAGTTCACTTGTGCCGCACGTAATTACTCAGTCGTGCTGCAATGACGGGTCCTGCGTTTTCGCGTGTCCGGTCAATTGCATCCACCCATCCCCGGACGAGCCGGGCTACGCGACGTCGGAGATGCTGTATATCGACCCGGTGGCCTGCGTAGACTGCGGCGCCTGTGTCAGTGCCTGCCCCGTCGGCGCTATCGTGCCCGACAGCAAGCTGGACCTCAAGCAGTTGCCGTTCGCGGAGATCAACGCGTCGTTCTATCCGGAGCGCCCCGCCGGCGAGAAGTTGCCGCCGACTTCGAAGCTGGCCGCGGTGCTTCCGGCAGCCGAGGTGCGCGCCCGACACGAGCCGCTGACGGTGGCCATCGTGGGATCGGGGCCGGCGGCGATGTACGCCGCCGACGAACTGCTGGTCCAGCAGAATGTGCGGGTCAACGTCTTCGAAAAGCTACCCACCCCATATGGTTTGGTGCGGGCCGGGGTGGCGCCGGATCATCAGCACACCAAGCAGGTGACGCGGTTGTTCGACCGGGTGACCGCCGACCATCGGTTCCGGTTCTTCCTCAACGTCGAAGTCGGCGAACACCTGAGCCACGCCGAACTGCTGGAGCACCACCATGCCGTGCTGTACGCGGTGGGTGCGCCCGACGACCGTCGCCTCGACATCGAGGGCATGGGCCTGCCGGGTACCGGCACCGCCACCGAACTGGTCGCCTGGATCAACGGCCATCCCGAATATGCTTCGCTGCCAGTCGATCTCAGCCACGAGCGGGTGGTGATCATCGGCAACGGCAACGTCGCGCTCGACGTCGCGCGGCTGCTGACCGCCGACCCGGACGAATTGGCTCGCACCGACATCGCCGACCATGCGCTGAAGGCGTTTCGCAAGTCGGCGGTGCGGGAGGTGGTGATCGCGGCCCGCCGCGGACCCGCCCACTCGGCGTTCACCCTGCCCGAGCTGATCGGGCTTACTGCGACCGCCGATGTGGTGCTCGACGCCGACGACCACCGACGGGCGCAGCAGGACCTGGCCACCGCGTCGGATCGACTGACCCGCAAGAAGCTGGAGATCCTGGCCGCGCTCGGTGGCAGCTCGGAGCCGGCGTCGCGGCCGCGTATCCGGCTGGCCTATCACCTGACGCCGCGACGCGTCCTCGGTGCTGCGCACGCCACCGGGGTCGAGTTCGACGTCACCGGCACCGATGAGACACGTCGCATCGACGCCGGCCTGGTGCTGACCTCGATCGGCTACCGCGGCAAGGCAATTCGCGACCTGCCGTTCGACGAGGTGGCGGCCGTCGTCCCCAACGACGGCGGCCGCGTCGTCGACCTCGCCGGGCAGCCCGTCGTCGGCGCCTACGTCGCCGGCTGGATCAAGCGCGGACCCACCGGCTTCATCGGCACCAACAAGTCGTGCTCGCTGCAGACCATCCAGGCGCTAGTGGCCGACTTCAACGCCGGGAAGCTGACTGACCCGGCGGCCAAGCCCGCGGCTCTGGCCAAGCTGGTGGCCGCCCGCCAGCCGGCAGTCGTCGACTCCGCGGGATGGCGCGCCATCGACGCCGCCGAAGTTGCGCGCGGCAGCGCGGTCGGACGGCCGCGGGTCAAGTTCACCGACGTCGCCGAGATGCTCGCGGTTGCCGCCGAGCTGCCGCAGGCGCCGACCCGGGGCCAGCGCCTGCTGGCACGGCTGCGCCGCTAAGCCTGCGCGGACATCGCCTCGGCGATCTCCTCCATGCTGACCTCGCGGACGGGCTGCCCCAGTGACCAGTTGTGCCCGAACGGGTCGGCGATCACGCCGTAGCGGTCACCCCAGAACTGGTCTTCCAGCGGCATCACCACGGTGGCGCCGGCGTCCAGAGCGCGCTGGAACTTGGCTTCGACGTCGGTGACGGTCAGGTGAATGGTCACCGGGGTGCCGCCCAGGGCCTTCGGGGTCATCGACTTGCCGCCGCACATCTCCGGGAAGTCGTCGGCGAGCATCACCATGAAGCCGTTGATCTGCACCGAGGCGTGGATTAGCCGGCCATCGGGGCCGGGGATGCGGACGAGTTCGACGCCGTCGAATGCCTTGACGTAGAAGTCGATCGCGGCGGCAGCGTCGTCGACGACGAGGTGGGGGGACAGCGTGGGTTGGACGGTGATGGCCATGGCTTACTCCTAGGGTTCGATGTGCCTTCGCCGGTATTGACCAGGGTCATGACGAAAACTCATCGCTGTTCAGCGCTCGGAATTCGCCAGTTGCCTTAGCGGGCGAGGGCGCCGGGCGCTCACGCCCGGGCGAGGACGGCGTCCCAACCCGGCACGGATTCCGGGCTGCGCGGGTCGGGGCCCACGTAGATCGCGGACGGGCGGACCAGCTTGCCGAGCCGCTTCTGCTCCAGGATGTGCGCACACCAGCCGGCGGTGCGGCCACAGGTGAACATCGCGGGCATCATCTCCGCGGGTACCTGGGCGAAGTCCAGGATCACGGCTGCCCAGAACTCGACGTTGGTCTCGATCGGCCGGTCGGGGCGGCGCTCCCGCAGTTCAGCCAGGGCGGCCTGCTCGAGAGCCGCAGCGACCTCGTACCGCGGTGCGTTCAGCCGCTTGGCGGCGGTCCGCAACACCCGGGCGCGGGGGTCTTCGGCGCGGTAGACGCGGTGCCCGAAACCCATCAGCTTCTCGTTGCGGTCCAGGATGCCCTTGACCAGGCCGCGGGCGTCATCGGTGCGCTCGACTTCCTCGATCATGGGTAGCACCCGGGCCGGAGCGCCGCCGTGCAGGGGGCCGCTCATCGCTCCGATGGCGCCGGACAGCGCCGCGGCCACGTCGGCCCCGGTGGAGGCGATCACCCGCGCGGTGAACGTCGAGGCGTTCATCCCGTGCTCGGCCGCCGACACCCAGTAGGCGTCGATCGCCTCGACGTGGCGGGGGTCCGGTTCGCCCTGCCAGCGGGTCATGAAACGTTCTGTGACGGTTGAGCATTCGTCGATGACGCGTTGCGGAACCGCGGGCCGGTAGATGCCGCGCCCAGATTGCGCGACGTAGGACAGCGCCATCACCGATGCGCGGGCGAGTTGGTCGCGAGCGGTGGGCTCGTTGGTGTCCAGCAGCGGCTTGTACCCCCAGATGGGCGCCAGCATGGCCAAGCCCGCCTGAACGTCGACGCGTACGTCGCCGGTGTGGATCGGCAACGGGAACGGTTCGGCCGGCGGCAGGCCGCGCCCGAAGTCACCGTCGACGAGGAGTGCCCAGACGTCACCGAAATGGACGCGGCCTACCAGGTCCTCGATATCGACGCCGCGGTAGCGCAGCGCGCCGCCATCTTTGTCCGGTTCGGCGATCTTGGTGGTGAATGCCACCACGCCTTCCAAGCCTGGGACGAAATCCTCGGGGACCACAGTCATGGGGCTTGATTCTTGCACTTACGCGCCGGTCGGTTACTACCGGCCGGTAACCGGCGACGAGTAGCGTGGGCGCGGTGACCGGACCTGAGGAGAATCGCCTGGCTGCGATGCGGGCGGAGTATGGATCCGTCGAGAAGGACGGCAGCCCGGATCTCGATGCGAACTGGTTGGCCGATGGCTGGCTGGTTCTGTTCCGCAGCTGGATGGACGACGCCGAACGCGCCGGAGTCGCCGAACCCAACGCCATGGTGGTAGCCACCGTCTCCGAGGGACGGCCGGTGAGCCGATCGGTGCTGTGCAAAGGCGCCGACGAAAACGGGATCACCTTCTTCACCCACTACAACTCGGCCAAGGGACTCGAGTTGGCGGCGACGCCGTACGCGTCGGCGACCTTTCCTTGGTATCTGCTGGGGCGTCAGATCCATGTCCGGGGTGCGGTCACCAAGGTCGCACCGGAGGCGACCGAGGATTACTGGTCCAAACGGCCGCGCGGGTCGCAATTGGGGGCCTGGGCCTCCCATCAGTCGCAGCCGATCGCCTCGCGGGCGGCGCTGCTCGACCAGCTCGCGGCGGTGACGGCGCGGTTCGCCGACATGGAGCGGGTGCCGGTGCCGCCGAACTGGGGTGGGTATGTGATCGCGCCCGAGGTGGTGGAGTTCTGGCAGGGCCGAGAGAATCGGGTGCACAACAGGATTCGGGTAGCCGGTGGTGTCGTGGAGCGGCTGCAGCCCTAACTGATTTCGGCTTGAGCCTTAGCCGCGAGTGTGACCGGGCCGAGATTTTCGGGGCTGGATTTCGCGGTGGGGTTACCTTCGCGAGAGTTCGTCGAAGCGGGCAAGTGCGGCGTCAAGGTCCTTTTCGTCGAAAACCTCGCAACGACTCACCAATTCGCCCTCGAAGATGATCACGCTGATCACCCGCCACTCGGCTTGGAAACCCTCGTGCGAGGTCTCGCGGGTCAAGTGGGTGATGACGGCTCCGCGTTCGTTCAAACGTGGCGCCGCCACAATGCGGTAACTCAGCTCGGACGGCGCCCGCCATGCCGCGTCGAGTAGCGCGGGCATCTCGCCGGGCGCAATCGACGCCCCTTTGCGGTGATTGATGTTCACCCAATCCGGTGTTGCTGCAAAGAGTTCACGACGGTTGAGCGCGGCGAAACCCTGGTTGATCGCCGACCAGGTGTCCAGGTACGGCGCGGCCTCACCAGCACGGTAGCGGGCGTCCAGCTCGGCGAAGGCAGCATCGACGTCATCGGGGTCGAATACGACGACCGCCTTGATCCGCTCGTCGGCATCGATCTCGACGAGGTTGAGCACGTCGGTTTGGAACATCGCAGAATGCAGAAGAGTGAGCGTGATACGCGTGCCGCGGTTCGCAATTGGAGATGAAGTCAGGTCGCTGGTACCGGCTTCGGCGATGGCCCGCATATTCGCGACATTGGCCTCTCGACCGCGGAGCGTTCCCGAGCCCACCACCTGGCGGCGATCGTCTGTGCAGATGTCTTCGGCATACATCTGCGCCAGGGCAGTCCAGTCGCGAGCGGCGAAGCGCCTGAAGAAACGTTCGTACACCTGGCATGCTGCGCTCTCAAGCTGCGGTGTTGGCTGGCTGAGCTGATCGAATCTCGCGATCGCGAGGTCTAGATCGGATTCGTCGAAAATCTCGCAGCGGTTGCACACCTCCCCGTCGAGCATCGCGAGGTTGACATACCGCGACTCTGTCTGCAGTCCTTGATTCGAGGTCCCTCGCGCCGCGTGAATGACAACGGCTCCGGATTCACCCAGTCGGTGTACGGCCTCGATATAGACGGTTTGTTCCCGATAGAGATCCCAAGAGGCACGGAAGAATTCGGTGAGCTCTCCGGGTGCGAACGCCACCGGGCGATGGTCGATATTGACAAAATCCGGTGTAGTCAGCGGGATTTCGCGCCGATTGAGCGCGGCGTAACCATCAGTGATGGCCGACCAGGTGCGTGCGTAGGGGGCGGCCTCGCCGGCCAGATAGCAGTCATCGAGTTTCGCTATGGCGGCGTCGAAGTCATCGAGGTCGAACACGACGCGCCCTAATATCTTCTCGTCGGAATCGATTTCGACCACGGCGAGCACATCGATGCCGAATGCGTCCGGACGATCGTCGCCGAACGCAGTACGGACACGGTTCAGCACGACACGCTCCCCGCGGGTCGCGATGGTGTCAGTGACCATGCTCACAACCCCGGCCCTGGCGACTACCGAGATTTCGGCCATCACCTCGCCGCGGCCCTGCCGAAGTCCAGACCCCACCACCTTGCGGCGATCGTCCTAGAAGGCGTTGGTGGCCAGCGCTTGCGCCACTGCGTCCCAGTCGCCGGCGACGAAATACGAGTCGATCCGCCGGCACACTCTGGTCGCTGCGTTTTCGGGTCGTACCACCTGTTCGCTGAGCTGATCGAACTTTGCCAGCGCAGCGCCGAGGTCCGCCTCATCGAATACCTCGCTACGGTCGATCAGGTCGCCTTCGATGGTTAGGAGGTTGATCTCTTGCCACTCGGCGTCGAAACCCTCCGGCGACGTCACATCCGTCGCCTCGGCGACGACCGCCCCGAGGTCGTTCAGTCGATGCACGGCCACCACGTAGATGGTGGACTGCGGCGCGAGTTCCCAGGTGGCGCGGATATACGGGACGAGGTCGCCCGGAGAGAACGCTCTTGCTCGGCGGTGGTCGAGATTCACCCAGTCCGGCGTCACGGAGGGGAGTTCGCGTCCGTTGAACGCCGCGAAGTTCCGCATGATCACCGACCAGGTGTGGGCGTACGCGGACGCCTCGCCAGCCAGATATCGGCGATCGAGTTCCTCGAAGGCGGCGTCGAGGTCAGCGGGGTCGAATATCACCGTGCCCGAGACCCTCCCGGTGGTGTCGATCTCAGTGATCTCCAATGTTTCGACGCCCAACGCGTCGGAGCGCGGGTCAGGCGCCTCGAACTTCACGCGGCGAAGGCAGAGGCGTTCACCTCGCAGCGCGAGCGGTGTCGTGGCGATGCCCGCGGCCGAGCCCGAAATCGCGCGGACCTTGTCGATCGCTGCAGCGCGGCCGCCGGTCTCGCGGCGTAGCCCCTGCCGTCGATCATCGACTCGGGTGTCGTCGGCGTACAACGCGCCGACTTCGTCCAGCCGTCCAGCAGCGCAGAATGCGTAGCGCTGGTCGCCCACTCGAGTCGCACTGTTGTGCAACGTAGTTCGCGGGCGTGCCTGCTGCAGCCGTGCGTGAGTGGTGTCGAGTTCAGTGACCGCCACGTCCATGTCTTCGAGGTCGAACCACACCTGAAGGTCGATCCGCCCGTCCGCGTCGATGCGGCAGAGTTGAAGGAACTCGTCGTGTGGTGATCCCGCGCTCGCGTCGGCGGTCCCGACCGTAAGTCGAGTCAGTGCCAGGCGGTCTCCTCGTACAGCGACGACGCCGACGATGCGGAACCGCAGTGCGCCGTTCTCGCATACCCGCCTGACTTTCTGCGGCCACGGGCCGGCAGGCAGGTCATCGACGGCAAAGCCGACAACTCGGCGGCGGCTCTCCACGATTACCGACGGCGAAAACAGCCGCTCCAGCTCGTCCCAAGCTTCGCGATCCACCGCCACCGCGACTTGGCCGGCTGACCGCACACAGGCGTTGTCCAGTTCGACGCTGGCTGCTACGGCTGCGGCGGGCGCCAACGTCGAACTGTGGCCGGCGAGCAGAAGACGTGCCGTATCGGCAAGTGCGGCTGCCTGTTTCCGCTCGTACAGATCGACGGCTCGCTCGGCGGCCGCGCGAGATCCCGCCATGTCGCCGGCGCCGTGCAGGACCGTTGCGAGTGTGAGGCACGCATCGCCGTGATCGACCAACGCGTCGGTACGCTCGGCCAGAGCGACGGCATCTTCGGCGATCCTTCTGGCCTGCTCGTGATCGCCTGAGCGGGTGAGCAAGTGCGCCCGCAGCGTGCGCCACGCAATCGACGCCTTCAACACGTGGCCGGCCAACCGCTCACTTTCCGAACACAACTCGGCCGCCTCGGGTTCACGATCGAGCAGCAGACAGGCCCGACCCAGCAGCGCGGCGGTCTCGGCGGTATCGGCATCCAAGCCCAAGCGACGGAAACCGTTGTAGGCCTTGCGCAGATGCCGCTCAGCCATGGCAGGATCACCGGCGACCATTTCGACGATGCCGGCGAACTGCTCCACCTCGAGCAGTGCGTGCCGCAAGCCGAGCTCGGTGACCGTGCGCCGGGCCGAGTCGATCATGCGCCGGCCCGCGGCCGCGCGACCGCGAAACGCCTCCAGCACGGCCTGGCACCGTGTCGAGGTGGCCTCGACCGTGGGTGATTCGGTGGTGATGCGCAGCAGTCGCACCACGTCAAGACACCGACCACCGGCTCGCGGAACGGGATTGGGACCCCACAGCGCCGCCACGGGTGCGCCCGCCAGCACCGCGTTCACCCGGCGGTGGTCGCGTGCCCGCCGGGCCGCGGTCAGGGCGTCGTCCAGGGCGACTTCGCAGTCGCCGATACGCCCGAGGCGGGCCAGGCACCCGGCCCGAACGGTATGAGCCTTGGCTTCCCCTGCCGCGTCGTCCAGTTCGGCCAGCCTGGCGGCTGCCGCGCCGAGCGCGGCTTCGACCTCGTCGAGCCGTTCGGGGCGGATCAGCATGGACAGTTGCCCGTCGAAGCACGTCGCCCACGCCGCCAACCGCATCAAATGAGCTGTCGCCGAACGTAGTTGCGCCACGGCGCCCGATGCCGACGCCATGTCACCCGCGGCCAGCAGCGCCTCGCAGCGCGCCACCAGCAGCTCGGCGGCCTGCTCGTCGCGGTCAGGCAGTTCCTCGTCGATTTCCTCCAACGCGTGCAGCGCATGGCCGTACAAGTCGGCCGCCCCCTCGTAGGCCAGCCGGGCCATCGCCTGATCCGCGGCCCGACGACAGTAGAACACTGCCTTGGATGCGTTTCCGGCCCAGGCGCATTCGAAGTAGTGGTGGGCCAACTCGGCGAGCATCGGGTCGTCAGCGCCTGGCTGGTTTTCCAGCGTGGTGGCGATGCGCTGGTGCAGCCGCATGCGTCGCACCGAAGCCAACTCGGCGAGCAGCGACTGACGAACCAGGGCGTGGTTGAACCGGTAACGACCACCGGGCTCCTCGATGACCAGGCCGGCTTTGGCCGCTTCGTCGAATGCGTCGACGAGATCCTCACCGACCACCTGCTCCACCAGCTCAACCGCAAACCGGCTGCCCACCACCGCCGCGGCGGAAAGGGCCTTGTTGGTCTCCATGGAGAGTCGAGAAAGCCGGCGGCTCACCGCCTCCCGCACACCCTGCGGCAAGGTGCTCTGGTCCCACACACCGCCGCTCTCGTCGACATGTCGTAAGGCCTCGATGAGGAAGAACGGGTTACCACCGGTGACCGATGCCAACGCGTGGGCGAGTTGCTCGTCTTCGTAACCGGCCTCGGCGACATAGGCGGTCACGTCGTGCTCGTCCAGGCCGCTCAGGCTCAACCGGCTCGCGGTGCCGTCACGGTGCAGGTCCGCCAGCATCGCCGCCAGCGGGTGAGAGCGGTCCAGGTCGGTGCTGCGGTAGGTCCCCACCACCTGGACACGGGCGTGGTCCCCGAAGCGCAGCAGGTGGCGCAACAGCAGCAGCGTCGGCTTGGCGGCCCAGTGTAAGTCGTCGAGTATAAGACCCAAAGGCGCTGCAGCAGAAGTTATTTCGAGCAAAGCGACGACGGCGTCGAACAATGCGTAGCGCTCCGTGTCGGGATCAGCACTGGCCGGTGCCGGCAAATCCGGGACGATGTCTGGCAATCCGGGAACCAGCGGGAGCAGCGCTTCGACACCGCGCAGTCCCCGTAGCCGATCGGCACCGACGCACGGCACCAGCCAACGCAACGCTTCGGCGAACGGCTGATACGGCGCGCCGAGGTCTTCGTCGCAGCGGCCGTACAGGACCGCCGCCCCGTGCCCGTACGCCTGTTGCGACCATTCGCCGGCCAGGCGCGTCTTGCCGACGCCCGGTTCGCCGGCGATCAGCACGGCGTGCGTGCCACGGGCCTGCCAGGCCGAAATGAGTTGCGCGAGTTCGGGCCCGCGGCCGACGAACGGGCCGGGTCCGATCAGCACCGGCGGCAGCGCCGGCCGCTCGATGGGCGCCGCCGTCGGCCGCGGCTGCGGCGCGGTGTCCAGCCGCAGTTCGAAAACGTGCTCGGGTCGCGCCAGATTCTTCAGGTTGCGCATACCCAGATCGTCGAGCACGACATCGTCGGCCAGGGAGTCGACGACGAGTTCGGCGACGGCACCCGAGCATAGGATCTGCCCGCCGGTGGCCAGCGAGCGTAGCCGCGCAGCGCGGTTGACCGCCCGGCCGAAGTAGTCGCCGTCGCGAAGCTCGACCTCACCGCTATGCAGCGCCACCCGAATTCGCATCGGCTGCGCCAACTCCCACGGTTCGTGACCGATCGCTTCCTGCATCTCGATGGCGGCGGCGGCCGCCGCGGACGGACGCTCGAACACCGAGAAGGTCGCGTCGCCCTCGCCACGCGTCTTGACCAGCCGTCCGCCGCGGGCGGTCACGACCTGCTCGACGAGTTCGTCGTGACGGGCCAGTGCGATCGCCATGGCTCCGGCGTCCAATTCCCAGGCGGCAGTAGATCCCTCGATATCGGTCAGCAGGAAGGTAACTGCCCGCGTTACGGACGGGAGTTGTTGTTCCACAAAGACGTCCAGCGATGCGTCCTGCGCGACCAGAGCCGCCTCGAGGCGCCGCAGTTCCGGTCCGGGGTCCACTCCCAGCTCGTCGGCGAGCATTGTCCGGGCCCGTTGGTAGGCGCCGAGGGCCTCCCCTTGCCGGCCGGCCCGGTAGAGCGCGAGCATCAGCTGGCCCCAACGCCTTTCGCGGAGCGGCGCCTCGGCCACCGCGGCTTCGAGGTCGCCGATTATCTCGGCGGCGCGGCCGGTTGCCAACAGTGCGTCGGCCCGGTCTTCGACGAGCGCGGCGTGGCCTTCGATCCAGCGGGTCTTTTCCGAGATGCCGCGCCGGCCGTCGGGCAGTTCGGGGATTCCGCGCCACAACGCCAGCGCTTCCTCGAAGCGGGCCACCGCCTGTCCGGGGTCGCCGGCGGCGGCCGCATCCCGTCCCGCGCGGGCAGCCGCCCGGTAACGCGAGGCATCGATGTCCGCCCCGGTGAGCTTCCAGCCCAAGCCCTCGGTTAACACGAAGCCGTCGCCCAGGGTGCGTCGCAGCGCGGAGATGTGGGTTTGCAGGGCCTTGTCCGCGGTGCGGGGCGGATCGGTGCCCCACAGCAGTTCCAGGAGGGTGTCCGCGGGGACGACGGAGCCGAGGTGCAGGCCCAGCATGGTGAGCAGAGCGCGTGGTTTGGCGCCCGGTATGACGACGGGCGCGCCGCCCTGCCGGACCTGAAGAGGCCCTAAAACCCCCAGTTCCACGTCTTGAAGGGTAGTCACATCAGCCATCGTCGGTAAGACGATTCAACGCGCGGTCAAGGTCGAGTAAAGACCGCGGACAGCGTCACGGACCGATCGGCCGGAACGGCTGCTCTTCAATGTCCTCGCCGATGACCAGTGCCGACCCTGCGGACACTTCGCGCCACATCCCGGGTAGCTCGGTCAGCGGCTCGGAAACAACCACTCGGGCGGCGTCACCAAAATGCCCCAACCGTTCACTCTCGGGATACAACATCCGCACCGAATCCGGATCTTCGCTCACGAACAAGGTGTTGGCCTCCGGGCCGCTCGCATAGCGGACGGCATAGAGCCGTTGCCCGTCGCTGACCCCCAATGTCATCTGCAGCGCGGGTTCGGCCACTCCGGCCGCGGTGGCGGCCGCTTCGACGAAACCCGCCATCCGCGCCAGGGCGCCGAGGGGGTCGTCGGTGAGACCGAAGGTGAGCGCGAGGTGAAACAACAGCTCCGAATCGGTGGAGCCGGCGATGTTGTCGAACAGGTCCGGGCGCACGGCCAACAGCAGATCCCGTCGCAGCCGCCGGTATTCGCCGACGTGCCCGTTGTGTACGAAAAGCCAGTTACGCCAACGGAATGGGTGGCAGTTGGTCTGTTGCACCGGAGTGCCGGTACCCGCACGCACATGCGCAAGGAACAGTCGGGTGCGGATCTCGGTAGCCAGCTCGAGCAGGTTGTCATCACCCCACGCCGGGGTGATGCTGCGGAACAGAGCCGGCTCGGCGCGGTGCTCATACCAGCCCAGTCCGGTGCCGTCCCCGTTGGGAATGTCCATGTTCGGCGCGTGCCGACGGCTCTGCTCGATCAGTGAGCGCTGCGGATCATGCAACAGCTCGCGGGGCGCGATCGGGGCACCCAGGTACCCAACCCACCGACACATGTCTGAGCTCCTTAATGCGCTGCACGCGCCGTCTCGCGGATCACCTTGTGCACGAACGCCAGCTTGCGGACCACCGCGGGCGGAATCTCGAACGGGTACAACGGGTTCTTGCCCATGGCGGTGTTGACGCGATTGAAGCTCAGCGCCAACCACTTCCAGTCCTCCAGCAGCGCCTCGATCGGCGCATCCTCGTAGGACTCCCGGGGCACGACGTCACGTTGCATCAAGAAACGGACCTTCTCGGCATGCAGGATCAGCCCGGACTCCCGGGCGGTGTCGATGGTGCCGGTGATGTGCAGGTAGTGGGCGAAGCACTCGGCGAAGTCCTCCCACGGGTGCATCGTCGCGTACTCGGAGATAAACGAGTCGGCCCAATCGGGCGGGGCGCCGAACTTGTAGTGCCAGGCAATCTCGGCTTGGTAGTCGGCGCGCTCGTCGCCGAAGATCTCCCGGCACTCGGCGAGATAGTGCTGGTCGCCGGTTTCCACCAGGATGTTCTGGTAGTAATGGCCGACCTCGTGACGGAAATGGCCCAGCATGGTGCGGTAGGGCTCGCCGAGTCGGACCCGCAGTGATTCGCGGTATGCGTCCAGCGATTCCACCAAGTCGATGGTGATCACCCCGCCGGCGTGGCCGATCGTGACTCGCTGACCATCGCTGTGACTGGACAGCAGATCAAACGCCAGGCCGCCGTCTTTGCGCCAGAACGGGTCGACGGGCAAGCCGATGTCGATCAGCTGATAAACCAACCGCCGCAACGCAATTCCGGTGGACACCAGCTTTTCCTGCGCGATGGTGTCATCGGCTTCGGGTTCGCGACGGATCAGGGAATGGGCCAGACACCGCCCTCGTTTACCGCCCAATTCGTGTTCGTCGGGCACCAGCCAGTTGCAGTCCAGGCTGGTCGATTTCGCACACGGAATCCAGGTCTGGCTGTCGATTTTCGCCACGCCCGACGAGGTCGCGACCATGGCACGGCTGGGGACGTGCAAGCCGAGTTCCACCGCGCAGCCCGGGCAGCGTCGCGACTCGAAAGGGACGAAGCTGTGGCAGAGCGGACATGCGAACGCGCGCACGCAGCGAGCCTAGCCCTGCCAGCTGCGTTTTGACTCGCGGCGCACCACTACGCTCGTCGACGATGCCCCTCTTCGCGGACACCGCGCCCTTGCGCTCGCCCGATTTCCGCCGACTCTGGGTTGCCGGGATTCCGACCGTCATCGGCGCCAACCTGACGATCTTCGCGGTGCCGGTCCAGATCTACGCGCTGACCCAGAACTCCGCGTATGTCGGGCTGGCCGGTTTGTTCTCATTGCTGCCGCTGGTGGTGTTCGGCCTGCTGGGTGGAGCTTGGGCCGACGCCATGGACCGGCGGGTGCTGCTGATCGTCGCGTCTTGCGGGCTGGCGGTGTCCTCGGTGCTGCTGTGGTTGCAGGCGCTGCTGGCGCTCAACGACGTCTGGGTGGTGCTGTGTCTACTGGCGGTGCAGCAGGCGTTCTTCGCCGTCAACTCGCCGGCGCGCTCGGCGGCCATCCCGCGGATGGTGCCCGGCGAGCAACTGCCGGCCGCCAATGCGCTGAACATGACCGTGGGGCAGTTCGGCGCGATTGCCGGTCCGCTGCTGGCCGGGGTGCTGCTGAACTGGGTCGACCTGTCCGCGTTGTATCTGCTCGACGCGGTGACGTGCCTGTTGCCGATCTGGGCGACATTCCGGCTGGCGCCGATGCCCGCCTTGGAACCCGACGGCACAAACCGGTGGGGTCTTGGGGCGGTGCTGGACGGCTTCCGGTACCTGGCCGGCAACACCGTGGTGCTGATGTCGTTCGTCGTCGACCTGATCGCCATGATCTTCGGCATGCCGCGCGCACTGTTCCCGCAGCTGGCGCATCAGAGCTTCGGCGGCCCCATCGAAGGAGGGTCGGCGATGGCGTTGCTGTCGGCGGCCATCGCGGTCGGCGCGGTGGCCGGGGGAGTGTTCTCCGGGTGGTTTCCGAAGGTCCGGCGCCAGGGGCTGGTGATCGTCGTCTCGATCGTGGTGTGGGGCCTGGCGATGGTGGGGTTCGGGCTGGCCAGCGGGCTGGCGCACGGCCGGACAGGCGCAGTGCTGTGGGGCGCGGTGGCGTTCCTGGCCGTCGGCGGCGCGGCGGACATGGTGTCGGCGGCATTCCGGTCGACCATCCTGCAGCAGGCTGCCTCCGACGACGTGGTGGGGCGGCTGCAAGGGGTGTTCGCCGTGGTGGTCGGCGGCGGCCCGCGGCTGGCCGACACCCTGCACGGCGCCGCGGCCGCGGTGGTCGGAACGACCGCAGCGGCGGCCGGTGGCGGGGCGCTGGTGGTGCTCGGTGTGGTCGTCGCCGCCTTGATTGCGCCGGCATTCATCCGGTACCGCGCGCCATCGTCACTCCCACGGCGAGATTGAGTAGTCGGCTACTCAAGCTGGTCGACTTGCATCGGGTGAGACTTTCGACATGTCTCAGGTGATGGTGGCGCCGGACGTCGTGCAGGCGGCGGCGGGGGATCTGGAATCTATCGGTTCGAAGCTGGGCGAGGTTCAGAAAGCGGTGGCCCCCGCGACCCTGGACGTGGCGCCGCCAGCCGCGGACGAAGTGTCGGCCGGCATTGCGCGCCTCTTTGCTGAACACGCCCAGGACTTTCACGCGGTGGCCCAGCAGGCGACGACCTACCAGCAGCAGTTCGTCAAGGCCTTGACGGCGAGCGGGTCGTCCTACGCCGCCGCCGAGGATTCGATCGCATCGCTCTTGCAGGCAGTGGATGCCAACGTGGCCTACTACACGACCGCCGGGCGAGCGTTGCTATCAATGCTGGTCAACATCCCCACAGCAATAGTGGGTTTTCTGGTGATTCCGCTGCTCTGGCCAATTCTGCCCTTGCTCCCCTTCCTTGTCGCTCAGCAGTTCCTGACGCTGTTTCTCGAGGTGCTCACCGGGGCGCCGATTTCGTATCCGTACATTTATGCGGATTGAACGGGTGGGTTGATCCCCTCGACCGCTGCGCCGGCAACGTTGCTGGCACGACGGTGAGATACGCGCGTTCGCGTGCTTCGCTGCCGCCGGGTCCAGATACGCCCGGTATTGGGAGCGCTGTCGCGACCACCGCCCCGGCTGTGATCGGCTACCCGTAGTTTCTGTCAGCCGAGGGGCTTCGGGGGTCATCCTCGAACACCAGCGCGACACCGGACTGACGCTCGGAGGCCCGCAGACCTGCAGACCCGACCCCGGGCAGGCACGCCGCTGCGATAACGACTACCTTCACCTATGACGCACCCAGTGCACACGCGTACGCACCGGGGCGGGCAGCCATATCAAGCCTGAGCGCAAAGGGGTTCTCGTGGGCGACACCGACGACACCGCATCTCTGAAGTACCCGGGTGGCGAGATCGACCTGAAGGTCGTCCATGCCACCGAAGGTGCCGACGGTATTGCGCTGGGTCCGCTGCTGTCCAAGACCGGACACACCACATTCGACAACGGCTTCGTCAACACCGCAGCCTGCAAGAGTTCCATCACCTACATCGACGGTGACGCCGGAATCCTGCGTTATCGCGGCTACCCGATCGACCAGTTGGCCGAGAAGTCCAACTTCATCGAGGTGTCCTACCTGCTGATTTACGGCGAACTGCCCACCGCCGACCAGCTGGCCGAGTTCACCGGGAAGATCCAGCTGCACACCATGCTGCACGAGGACCTCAAACGGTTCTTCGACGGCTTCCCGCGCAACGCCCACCCGATGCCGGTGCTGTCCAGCACGGTCAATGCGCTCTCGGCGTACTACCCGGACTCGCTGGACCCGACCGACAACACGCAGGTCGAGCTGTCCACCATCCGGCTGCTGGCCAAGCTGCCCACCATCGCCGCCTATGCCTACAAGAAGTCGGTGGGCCAGCCGTTCCTCTACCCGGACAACTCGCTGACCCTGGTGGAGAACTTCCTGCGCATGACGTTCGGGCTGCCGGCCGAGCCCTACCAGGCCGACCCCGAGGTGGTCCGTGCCCTGGACATGCTGCTGATCCTGCACGCCGACCACGAGCAGAACTGTTCGACGTCGACGGTACGGCTGGTCGGCTCGTCCCAGGCCAACCTGTTCACCTCGATCTCCGGCGGCATCAACGCGCTGTGGGGCCCGCTGCACGGCGGTGCCAACCAGGCGGTGCTCGAGATGCTCGAGCAGATCAAGGAGAGCGGCGACGACGTCGGCGAGTTCGTCCGCAAGGTGAAGAACCGCGAAGAGGGCGTCAAGCTGATGGGCTTCGGCCACCGGGTCTACAAGAACTACGACCCGCGCGCCCGCATCGTCAAAGAGCAGGCCGACAAGATCCTGGCCAAGCTCGGCGGCGACCCGCTGCTCGACATCGCCAAGCAGCTCGAAGAGGCCGCGCTGACCGACGACTACTTCATCGAGCGCAAGCTCTACCCGAACGTCGACTTCTACACCGGCCTGATCTACCGGGCACTGGGATTCCCGGTCCGGATGTTCACCGTGTTGTTCGCGCTCGGCCGGCTGCCCGGCTGGATCGCCCACTGGCGCGAGATGCACGACGAGGGCGACAGCAAGATCGGCCGTCCGCGGCAGATCTACACCGGCTACACCGAGCGCGACTACGTCGGCATGGACGGGCGCTAGTCTCCGCTCGCGGGGGGTGGGTCACCACCGCCGAGGGTGTCCAGCACCGCCATCGCGGCGTTGTGACCCCCGATGCCTGAAACAGCGCCGCCGCGGCGTGCGCCGGCACCGCACACCATGATTCGGGGGTGCCCGGTTGCCACGCCCCATCGGCGGGCCGGGGTGTCCAGCGGATCGTCGTCGGCGGCGAACGGCCAGTCCAGCGCACCGTGGAAGATGTTGCCCGCCGTCATGCCCAGCTTGTCCTGCAAGTCCGACGTGGTCGTCGTCTCGATACATGGGCGGCCGTGCGCGTCGGGTAGCAGCACATCCTGAATCGGTTCGGCCAGAACGGAATTCAGCGACTCAAGCACGGCATCGGTGAGTGCGGCGGCATCGGCTCGCAACGAGTGCGGGGTGTGCAGGCCGAACACCGTCATGGTGTGCACCCCGGTCAATTCGGGTGAGACGATGCTGGGGTCGGCCAGCGAATGACAGTAGGCCTCGCACGGCAGCGGATCCGGCACCGAACCGCCGGCGGCCCGCAGGTAGCCGGCGTCCAGCTGCGACCAGGTCTCGTTGATATGGAACGTCCCGGCGAAGGCCTGCTCCGGCGTGACAGTCTGATCGCGCAGGCAGGGCAGGCGTCGCAGCACCATGTTCACCTTGACTTGCGCACCTGGCGCCGACGCAGGCGCTGTGTCACCCATCAGGCCGGCCAACACCGACGGAGCGATGCCGGACAGCACGAACCGGCCCCGAACCACATGTTCGTCGCCCGCGCTGCGATACCGCACCTCGCCGTCCGGGGCGATAGCGAAAACGTCAGCGCCCGTTGATATCTCGACCCCAAAGCGAGTTGCCGCGGCGGCCAGCGCTGAGGTCATCGCGCCCATCCCGCCGATCGGGACGTTCCAGTCGCCGGTGCCGCCGCCGAGCACGTGGTACAGCAGGCAGATGTTCTGCATCAGCGACGGGTCGTCCAGTCGGGCGAACGTGCCGATCAGAGCGTCGGTGGCGATCACCCCGCGCACCACGTCGTTGTCCACCGCAGCGGCGATCGCGTGGCCGACCGGCTCCTCCGTCAGCGCCCGCCACGCCACCGCAGAGTCCCGGTCCGACCCGTCCACCACGAGTCGACGTACCTGGGTGCGGGTGCGCAGCGGTTCCAGCAGAGTGGGCCAGAGCCGCTCGGTGACCAGTCGGCAGCGCCGGTAGAAGTCTTCGAAGCCGTGCTCGTCGGCGCCGGCGCCGATCGAGCCGAACCCGCCGGGTGCGCCCACCAGCAGCCCGGTGCGGCCGCCCGTGCCGGGGTCCGGGGTGTAGGAGGAGTACGCCCGCCGGACCAGCCGGACCTGCGCGCCCAGGTCCGCCAGGATGCGCGACGGCAGCAGGCTGACCAGGTACGAATAGCGGGACAGTCGCACGTCGACGCCGTCGAAGACCCGCGCCGAGATCGCCGCCCCGCCGACCTGGCCTTGACGCTCTAGGACGCGCACCCGAAGACCGCCGCGGGCCAGATAGCCGGCCGCGACCAGGGCGTTGTGACCCCCGCCGACCACGACTACGTCGTAGTCCATCTGCGGCTAGCCCGTGTAGCCCTCGACCTCGTCGGCCGGCCGCACGGCAGCTTCCCGGGGGTCACCGCCCGTTTCGCGCAGCGCCCGCCGCTGTCGCAGCAGGTCCCAGCACTGATCGAGTTCGATCTCGATCCGTTGCAGCCGCTCATGCTCCTCAGTGGTCGAGATTTCGCCCTGCTGTAGCTGGGTCCGCAGCGTTTTCTCCTGGGCGACCAGGTCGCGGATATGCGCCAGGGTGTCGTGTTCGTTGGGTTTTCTCCCGTGGGTCATCGCCTCAGTCTGCCCGACAGTTCTCCGTAGATGCCGCTGGCACCGGCAAGTACTCGGTAGGCTGCATATCGCCTGGAAATCGCGGACAAACCCCGAATAGCAGCCGAGTGAGGAGCGATGGTCGGTACCGAGGTGGGTGTTGGCGAAGCGCCCGCAACCGCCGAAGCCGTCGACCACGCGCCGTCGACCCCGAAGTTCCGTCGGGTGCGGCCGGGTCGGCCGTGGCTGATCGGCGTGGCGGTGATCCCGTTGCTGCTCGCCCTGATCGGGTACGGCGTCGACGGGCGACCCATGGCCGTCAACGGTCCATCCGGCGATCTGCCGACCCTCACCAAACCCTCGACCAGCGTGTCGATCGCGCCGAGCCTGTCGCTGGCGCTGCTGTCGATCAGCCACACCGGCAACAGCGTCACGCTGATCGGCGACGTGCCGGACGCCGTGTCGAAGGCGGCATTGATGAAGTCGCTCAGGGGATTGCTGGCCCCCGGCGTCAACGTCGTCGACCAGCTCCGCACCGACCCGACGGTGCAGACGCTCGATTTCACCGGCGCGGACCCGGTGTTCGTCGCGGTCGCACCGATCCCCGACTTCAACCTCACGGTGGAGAGGGACACCGTCACGTTGAGTGGGACCGTCACGTCGCGCGATCAGAAGGACGCGGTGGCGCGGGCGGTCGCGGGTGTCTGGCCCAACGTGAACATCGTCAACAGGATCGTCGCCAAAACCCAGATCACGCCCAGCGCCCCGGCGCCGCCGGGCGCCCCTCCGGCACCTGGGGCGCCGCCGCCAACCGGATGCAACGATCTGCAGGCCGCCCTCAACGCCCTGACCGGAGGCCCGCTCACCTTCGGCGACGACGGAGTGAGCCTGACCACCCAGGACACCCAGGTCCTGATCCGGGTGGCTGACAAGCTCAAGACGTGTCCCACCGCGCGGTTGACCGTAAACGGTTACACCGACAACGCCAGCGCCGAAGCCATCAACATTCCGTTGAGCACCCAGCGGGCCACCGCGGTTGCCGAGTTCCTGATAGCCAACGGTGTGGCCCGCGACCGCGTCACCGCCAAGGGGTTGGGTTCGGCCAACCCGATCACCAGCAACGACACGCCCGAGGGACGCGCCAAGAACCGGCGCGTCGAGCTTGTGGTCGGCTAGGGAGAATCGGGCATGGGTTTTGTGATCCAGTGGCTGATCTACCTGGCCGCCTTCGTGGCCGGTTCCGCGGTGGCCTACGGGATTGTCGCGGTGATGACCAGGAGCGGTTCCAGGCAGGCTGATTCCGGACGCCTCGAACCGGCTGAAACCGCGATCGAGCCGGAGATGTCCGAGTCGCAGGCGCACCCGGCTGAATCCGAGTCGCCGCAGCCGCTTTGGCCCGACCCGTCGTTCGAGCCGGAACCCGAGACGGTTGAGCTTCACGTCGAGCCAGAGCCGGCGCCGGAGCTCGAGACGGACGAAATCCAGCTGGTCCCTGAGGTTTCCGAGGCAGCGGTAGCTGAAGGGGCGCTCGCCGAGCCCGAGGCGGTTGAGCCCGAGGTTGTCGAGCCGGATGTGGACGGGCCGGAGGCGGTCGAGTCACCCGCGGAAGCGCAAGTACCACAGCCGGTTTCGGGGATTTCTGATTTGCTCGCCGAGCCAGAGCCAGAGCCAGAGCCAAAGCCGAAGCCGGAGCCAGAGCCAGAGCCAGAGTCGGAGCCTAAGCCGGAGCCGGAGCCGGTCGAATTCCACACGGAGCCCGAACCTGACCCCCTGTCCGACGAGTCGGAGTCCGACCCTGAGCATGAACTGCCTCAAGCCAAGTGGCCCGGCCCTCCGTCCCAATGGCCCGGCCTGGGGGCACGACGGTGACCGATCACATGCACTGGTGGCTGGCCGCCGCCTCGTTTGTACTGGGCATGGTGCTGACAGTCACGCTGACTGCCCGCCCCACCAAAACGCAGATGCCGGCCTGGGTTCTTGCCCAACCGGCGCCACACCCCCAGCCCGAGCCGCCGGCCATGAGAGTGCCCGCCGCTGAGGCGCCGACGGAGGAGATACCCGTCGCCAGGCCCCGGCCCGTCAAGAAGAAAGCAGTCTCCAAAGCACCACCAGCCAAACGCCGGCCCGTGCCCAGAGATGAGGCGAAGGAACGGATTCCAGTCGCCAGGAAGCGGCCGGCGAAGAAGGTGCCGGGCCGGAAGGTCCCCGGCAAGAAAGCGCCGGCGAAGAAGGTCAGACCGAAAGATCCCGTGAGAGAAAGCATTTCGGTTGTCGAGGCGCAGGCGCCACCGGCTCCCTTGGTGCCCTATGCGCCGTACGGCCCCGGTTCGATGCGCGCCGACCCCGACGGCAATGGGCCCGAGGGGTGGCCGGTGAAGGGGCGCACCGACTCTCGGCTCTTCTACACTCCCGACGACGAGGGTTACGACGACATCGAAGCCCAAGTCTGGTTCGAGAACGAGGATTTCGCGACCCGAGCATTTTTCACGCCGGGCCGCAACAGCGCGCGAAAAGCTGACTAGCTCGGCCCGGGCAAGCGCAGCACCAGCCGCGCGCCGCCCAGCGGACTGCTCTCCAACGTCGCAGTCCCGCCGTGCAATTGGGCCTGCTGGGCCACCAGCGCCAGACCCAGTCCCGACCCCGAATGCGACGCCGTCGAACCCCGGGAGAAGCGCTCGAACACCACCTGGCGCTCCTGCTCGGGGACCCCGCTGCCGTTGTCGTCGATGGCGATCTCCACCCCGGCCCGCGAGCTCACCGCCGACACCTGCACCTGGGTGGCGCCGCCGTGCTTCACCGCGTTGGCGATCGCGTTGTCCACCGCCAACCGCAGCCCAGCCGGCATCCCGACGATGATGCACGTCGGCGAGGGCACCAGCGACACATCCAGGTCGGGATAGATGCGCATGGCGTCGTGGGCGGCGCGGTCGAGCAGTTCGGTGATGTCGACCGGCACGTGATCGTCGGACGTGGACAGCTCGCCCTGGGCCAACCGCTCCAACGCGCTCAGCGTCGCCTCGATCCGCGACTGGGTGCGGATCACGTCGCCCAGCACCTCCTTGCGCTGGTCTTCGGGCATATCCAGGGTGGACAGCACTTCCAGGTTGGTCCGCATCGCGGTCAGCGGGGTGCGCAACTCGTGGGAGGACACCGCGGCGAAGTCCCGCGCCGAGGCCAGCGCCTCCTGGGTGCGGTTCTGCTCGTTCCAGATGCGCTGCAGCATGCCGCGCATCGCCTCGGCGATCTCGACGGCCTCGCTGGCGCCGTGCACCTCGACGCGCGGCGCCTCGTCGCCTGCGTCGATCGAGCGGGTCTGCTCGGCGAGCTGTTTGAACGGGCGCACCGCGAAAGCAGCTAGCAGCCAAGCGAATACCGCCGCGGCGCCGATCGCGAAACTACAGATCAGCAGCACCCGGCGATGCAGGTTGTTGGTCTCGGCGTAGGTGGCGTCGTAGGTGGCGCCGACGGCCATCGACGTCGGTTCGGGACCGGGTATCTCGACCGTGCGCACCCGGTAACGCACCCCGTGGATGTAGGTGTCGGCGTAGTCGGACTGCAGCTTGGGCAGTTCGATGTCGGAGTTCGACTTGATCACGTTGCCGCGGCGCACCGTGATCAGCGCATCCTGGTCGTTGGGGGAGCGGGGGATCTCGTCCAGGCCGCGCGGCACGAACGGGATCGCGAATCCGGCGGCCTCGTCGAGCCGGCGGTCCAGCCGTTCCTTGCGGTCCTTGGTGATGCCCACCCACACCACGGCGCCGACGATGAGCACCGGAATCGCCGCACCGATCGCCGTCGCGATCACCACCCGGGTGCGCAGTGAAGGAGTCCGGGCAAAGATCCGCGACAGGATGTTCATCAACAACGGCGCGGCCTCACTGCATCCGCAGCACGAACCCGACTCCCCGCACGGTGTGCAGCAGCCGCGGGCCGCCGTTGGCCTCCAATTTGCGCCGCAGGTATCCGATGAAGACGTCGACGACGTTGGTGTCGGCGGCGAAGTCGTAACCCCACACCAGCTCGAGCAACTGCGCGCGGGACAGCACCGCCGTCTTGTGCTCGGCCAGCACAGCCAGCAGGTCGAATTCCCGCTTGGTCAGGTCGACGTCGACGCCGTTGACCCGGGCCCGGCGGCCGGGGATGTCCACTTCCAGCGGGCCGACCGTGATGGTTTCCGACGACGAGGTGGCGGTGGCGCCGCGGCGCCGCAGCAGGGCACGCACCCGGGCCACCAGCTCGGCCAGCACGAACGGCTTGACCAGGTAGTCGTCGGCGCCGGCCTCCAGCCCGGCGACCCGGTCGTCGACCGAGCTGCGCGCGCTGAGCACGCAGACCGGCACGTCGTTGTCCATGGCCCGTAGCGCCGTGACCACGCTGACGCCGTCAAGCACCGGCATGTTGATGTCGAGCACGATCGCGTCGGGGCGGGTTTCGGTGGCGCTGCGCAAGGCCTCGGCGCCGTCGACCGCCGTTGACACCTCGAAGCCGGACAGCCGCAGGCCGCGTTCCAGGGAGGCGAGCACGTCGGAGTCGTCGTCGACGACCAACACGCGAGGTGAGTTGGCACCAGTGTCCATGCGCCCCATCTTGCCTGATCGACGGGTGCGGCGGTGGGAGGCGGAACCGGCTGCGGTTGTCGGGTCAGAACGACGTTCGGCAGCTGGGTCAGCCAGGCGGCGGCCGCGGTGTTCTACAGGTCGTCGGGCAAACCGACGCGACGATAACGGCTCAGCCGGGCGCCGAGACGCTGCACATCAGGCAGCAAACGCAGCGCGTGGACCTCGACCGCGACGGCCCGCGCCCAGCGCCGCGCGAACTGCACCGGCTCGTCGGCGGCGTCGGGATGCTCGGGCACGATGGCGTCGACGATCCCGGACGCCAACAGATCGGCCGACCGAATGCCTTGTGCCGCAGCGAGTTCGGGGGCGTGGTCGGTGTCGCGGAACACAATCGCGCTGGCGCCCTCCGGCGGCAGCGGCGCCAGCCAGCCGTGCAGCGCGGCCAGCACCCGGTCGGCGGGCACCATCGCCAGCGCCGGGCCGCCGCTGCCCTGCCCCAGCAGCACCGAGACCGTCGGGGTGTCCAGCGTGACCAGCTCGGCCAGACACTGGGCGATCTCTCCGGCCAGCCCGCCCTGCTCGGCCTCGGCCGAGAGCGCCGGTCCGGCGGTGTCGATCACCAGCACCAGCGGCAGCCGCAGTTCGGCGGCCAGCGCCATGCCGCGGCGGGCTTCGCGCAGCGACGCGGGCCCGACGGTGTTGCCCGCCCCGCCCGCGGTTCGCTGTTGGCCGAGCACCACCACCGGCTGACCGGCGAGCCGGGCCAGCGCCAGCAACGTCGTCGTGCCCCGTCCGGTCCCCGACAGCAGCACCACGTCGGTGGCGCCGTGCCGCAGCAGGTCGCGCACGTCGGGCCGATCCGGGCGACGGGAGGCCAGCACCGAATCCCACGCGGGTACGTCGGGAACCTGCTCGGGTGCTGCCGGCGCCGGCGGAGCCTCCGGGTCGTCGGCGATCACCGTCAGCGCCCGGTCCAGCGTGGCGCGCAACTCGGTGAGCTCGACGACATCGTCGATGACGCCGTGGCGTTGCAGGTTCTCCGCGGTCTGCACACCCGACGGGAACGGTTCGCCGTACAGCAGCTCGTAGACCCGGGGGCCGAGGAACCCGATCAGCGCGCCCGGCTGGGCGAAGGTGACGTGGCCCAGCGACCCCCACGACGCGAACACCCCGCCGGTGGTCGGATTCCGCAGGTAGACCAGGTAGGGCAGGTGGGCGTGGCGGTGCAGCCGGACGGCGGCGGCGATCTTGACCATCTGCAGGAACGCGACCGTGCCCTCCTGCATCCGGGTGCCGCCGGAGCACGGCGAGGCCAGCAGCGGCAGCCGCTCGGCCGTCGCACGCTCCACCGCGGCGGTGATGCGTTCGGCCGCCGCCACCCCGATCGAGCCGGCCAGAAAATCGAAGTCGCAGACGATCACCGCCACCCGGCGCCCGAACACCCGTCCCTCACCGGTGGACACCGACTCGTCGCGGCCGCTGGCCTGCCGCGCCTTGGCCAGCTCGCGGGCATATTCCGGGGAGGTCGGGACTTGGACAGGGTCGCTGTCCCAGCTGACGAAGGTGCCCTCGTCCAGCACCGCGTCGCGCAGTTCGTCGGTCGTGATACGGCTCACAGCGACGAGGCTAGTTATCCTGGCCCCCATGATCGGTATCACCCACGACGAAGCCGTGATGACCATTGAGCTGCAGCGGCCAGACCGGCGCAACGCCCTGAACTCCCAGCTTGTCGAGGAGTTGCGGGAGGCGTTGGTGAAGGCAGGCGACGGAGCCACGCGCGCCATCGTGCTGACCGGGCAGGGCACCGCCTTCTGCGCCGGCGCGGACCTGTCCGGGGATGCCTTCGCCGCCGACTACCCCGACCGGCTCATCGAACTGCACCGGGTCATGGACGCCACGTTGATCCCGATCATCGGCGCCATCAACGGACCGGCTATCGGCGCCGGTCTGCAGCTGGCCATGCAGTGCGACTTGCGGGTGGTCTCCCCGGAGGCGTTCTTTCAATTCCCGACGTCGAAATACGGTCTGGCCTTGGACAATTGGAGCATTCGCCGGCTGGCGTCGCTGGTCGGGCACGGACGGGCGCGGGCGATGCTGCTGGCCGCCGAGAAGCTGACCGCCGATGCGGCGCTGCACACCGGGATGGCCAACCGGATCGGGACGCTGGCCGACGCGCAGGAGTGGGCGGCCGAGATCGCCGGGCTGGCGCCGCTGGCCATCCAGCACGCCAAGCGGGTGCTCAACGACGACGGCTCCATCGAAGAGCAGCGGCCCGAGCACAAGGAGCTGTTCGACAAGGCGTGGGCCAGCCAGGATGTGATCGAAGCGCAGGTCGCGCGCGTGGAGAAGCGGCCACCGAGGTTCCAGGGAGCTTGATCATGATGCGCCAGGCGCTGCGACTGGCGGCCGGAACCGCCTCCTTGGCGGCGGGCGGCTGGCTGTTGCGGGCGCTGCACGGCGCACCCGCCGCGCTCGGCGCTGATCCCTCGGCGATCGCGGCGGTGTCGGAAGGTTCGCCGAACTACCGCGACGGGGTGTTCGTCAATATCGACCCGGCATCGCTGTATGTGATGAACCGCGAAGAGATGCGGCAGATCGCCTGGGAGCTGGTCGGCGGACGAGGCGGCAGCCTGCCCGCCAAGCCGATCCCGCTGGCCGCACCGTCGATCTATCAGGGCGAGCCGGCGCCGCTGGCGGTCAGCTGGTTCGGGCATTCGACGGCCCTGGTCGAGATCGACGGCTATCGGGTGCTGACCGACCCGGTGTGGAGTGACCGCTGCTCGCCGTCGGACCTGGTGGGCCCGCAGCGGCTGCACCCGCCGCCGGTGCTGCTGGAAGGCTTGCCCGCCGTCGACGCGGTGGTGATCAGCCACGACCACTACGACCACCTCGACATCGACACCGTGCTGGCGCTGGCCCGGATGCAGCGGGCACCGTTCTTCGTCCCGCTCGGGGTGGGTGCGCACCTGCGGGCGTGGGGGGTTCCTGACGAGCGCATTATCGAGCTGGACTGGAATCAGAGCGCTTCGGTGGACGAGCTGACGGTGATTTGCCTGCCGGCGCGGCACTTTTCGGGCCGGTTCTTCAGCCGCAACAACACGCTGTGGGCGTCCTGGGCGTTCATCGGGCCGTCGCACCGCACCTATTTCGGCGGCGACACCGGCTACACCAAGAGCTTTGCGCAGATCGGCGCCGATCACGGGCCGTTCGATCTGACGTTGATGCCGATCGGGGCCTACAACAGCGCGTGGCCCGACATCCACATGAACCCCGAGGAGGCGGTGCGCGGCCACCTGGACGTCACCGACTCCGGTTCGGGGCTGCTGGTGCCGATCCATTGGGGAACGTTCCGGCTGGCGCCGCACCCGTGGTCGGAGCCGGTCGAGCGGGTGTTGAAGGCCGCTGAGCCTCATCAGGTCCAGGTGGCGGTGCCGACGCCGGGGCAGCGGATTGATTCGGGGGAGACGCTGCGGTTCAACCCGTGGTGGCGGTTGTAGATTCGCCGGCCTCCTCACGCCGCTCGCGGCGCGCATCGTCGCCGGGCTGAAGCCCGATTGCCCGGCTCCTCCTCACGCCGCTCGCGGCGCGCATCGTCGCCGGGCTGAGGCCCGGGCTAAAGTTCGGCAATGAGGACACGTCGGGCAACGGCCACACTCCTGACGCTGCTGGCGCTGGTGGGCTGCAGCCCGACCCAACCAACCTCCACCCCCGCAACCACATCCGCGAACGTGCCCCCTAACGAAATGTCAGGTCTGCAGATCCCCGCCGGGCGCATCGACGAAGCCGTCGCCAAGGTCGACGGCCTGGTGGCGGAGCTGATGAAGGACAGCGGCATCCCCGGCATGGCCGTTGCCGTCGTATACCGCGGTAAAACGTTATACGCCAAGGGTTTCGGCATCAGAGACGCCAGCAAGCCGGATAATCCGGACAATAAGGTGAACCCCGACACCGTCTTTCAGCTGGCCTCGATCTCCAAGTCGGTCGGTGCCACGGTGGTGGCCCATCAGGTAACCGAAGGCGCTATCACCTGGGACACCCCGGTGGTGACGAAGCTGCCGTGGTTCACCCTCAGCGATCCCTACGTCACCCAGCACGTCAGCGTCGCCGACCTCTACTCGCATCGCTCCGGGCTGCCCGACCACGCCGGCGACGCCCTCGAAGACTTGGGCTACGACCGTCGACAGGTGCTGGAAAGGCTGAAGTACCTCTCTCTGGCGCCGTTTCGAATCAGCTACGCCTACACCAACTTCGGCGTAACCGCCGCGGCCGAGGCGGTCGCCGCCGCAGCCGGCAAGCCCTGGGAGGAGCTGTCCGACGAGGTGCTCTACCGCCCACTGGGCATGTCGTCCACCAGCTCGAAATTCGCCGACTTCCTGGCCCGCCCCAACCACGCCGTCAACCACATCAAGGTCGGCGACAAATGGGAAGCCCGTTACCAACGCGACCCCGACGACCAGACGCCGGCCGGCGGGGTGAGCTCATCGGTCAACGACATGGCACGCTGGCTGGCCATGGTGATGGCCAACGGCACCTACAACGGTCAGCGGATCACTTCGCCGGAAGCCCTACTCCCCGCTATCACGCCGCAGGTCATCTCGGTCGCAGCGAGCAACCCGAAGGCCCGCGCCGGCACCTACGGCCACGGCTTCAACGTATCGGTGACCTCCTCCGGACGCACCCAGTACAGCCACTCCGGCGCGTTCGGTCTGGGCGCCGCAACCAATTTCGTGGTATTGCCCTCCGAGGACGTCGGCATCATCGCCTTGACCAACGCCGCACCCCACGGTGTGCCGGAGGCGTTGACCGCCGAATTCATGGACCTGGTGCAATACGGCCAGCTGCGCGAGGACTGGGCGAACCTGTACCGCCAGATACTCACGCCGATGAACAACCCGGACGGTTCGCTGGTCGGCAAGCCGCCCCCGGCCAACCCCGCGCCACCCAGGCCGCTGAGCGACTACGTCGGTGTCTACCACAACGACTTCTGGGGGCCGGCCACCGTCACCGACCACTACGGCCGACTCCAGTTGGCGCTCGGGCCGAAGAACCAGACCTTCGAGCTGACACACTGGGACGGCGACACTTTCACCTTCCCGCTGGCAACCGAAAACGCTTTGCCCGGATCGATTTCGAAAGCCACCTTCACGGGCGCGTCACTCAACCTCGAGTACTTCGACTCCGCCAAGCTGGGGACGTTCAACCGATGACGGTCACCGGGCTGTCCGATGCGCAAGTGGCGCAACGGATTGCCGAAGGCCATGCCAACGACATTCCGCAACGCAACACCCGCAGCATCGCCCACATCGCGCGGGCCAACGTCTTCACCCGCATCAACGCCATCCTGGGCGTGCTGTTCGCCATCGTGCTGGTAACAGGCTCGGTGATCAACGGCTTGTTCGGCATACTCATCATCGCCAACAGCGTGATCGGCATGGTCCAGGAGATCCGCGCCAAGCAGACGCTGGACAAGCTCGCCATCGTCGGGCAAGCAAAACCATTGGTCCGCAGGCAGTCCGGCACCCGCACCGTGCCACCCTACCAAGTTGTGATCGACGACATCATCGAGATCGGCCCGGGCGACCAGATCGTCGTCGACGGAGAAATCCTGGAAGCCAACAACCTCGAGATCGACGAATCGTTGCTCACCGGTGAGGCCGACCCGATCGCCAAAGACATTGGCGAACAAGTGATGTCGGGCAGCTTCGTCGTCTCCGGATCGGGCGCCTATCGGGCCACCAAGGTGGGCCATGAGGCGTACGCGGCCAAGCTCGCCGCCGAAGCGAGCAAGTTCACCTTGGTGAAATCCGAACTGCGCAACGGCATCAACAGGATCCTGCAGTTCATCACCTACCTGTTGATTCCGGTGGGCCT
The DNA here is from genome assembly GCF_022179425.1 of Mycobacterium sp. 20KCMC460. Classification (NCBI taxonomy): domain Bacteria; kingdom Bacillati; phylum Actinomycetota; class Actinomycetes; order Mycobacteriales; family Mycobacteriaceae; genus Mycobacterium; species Mycobacterium sp. 20KCMC460. The sequence goes on along the minus strand of NZ_AP025524.1, from coordinate 5,654,326 downwards.
GCTGACCATCTACACCCAACTGTTCACCACCAACGTGGGGTGGCGCGAGTCGGTGCTGGCGACGGTGGGTGCGCTGGTGCCGATGGTGCCCGAAGGCCTGGTGCTGATGACGTCGATCGCGTTCGCTGTCGGCGTGGTACGACTCGGCCGGCGGCAGTGCCTGGTGCAGGAACTGCCCGCGATTGAGGGACTGGCCCGGGTCGACGTGGTCTGCGCGGATAAGACCGGCACCCTCACCGAGAACGGCATGCGGATATCCGCCGTCGAAGACCTCGACTCGGCCACCGAGAAAGTCGCCGACGTACTGGCCGCCCTGGCCGCCGCCGACCCCCGACCGAACGCCAGCATGCAGGCTATCGCCGAGGCCTACGACACGGATCCGGGTTGGACCGCCACCGCCACAGCGCCTTTCAAGTCCGCAACAAAGTGGAGCGGGGTGTCATTCGGCGAGCACGGCAACTGGGTGATCGGCGCTCCCGACGTGCTGCTGGAACCGGATTCGGCGGCGGCCGCGCGGGCCGAGGAGATCGGCGCGCAGGGACTGCGGGTACTGCTGCTGGGTTCGGCCACGGCCGGGGTGGATCAGCCCGACGCCCCGGGCACGGTCACCCCGGTCGCGTTGGTGGTGCTCGAACAGAAGGTGCGCCCCGACGCGCGCCAGACGCTGGATTACTTTGCCGCGCAGGATGTCACGGTGAAGGTGATCTCCGGGGACAACGCGGTGTCGGTCGGCGCGGTGGCCGGCGAACTCGGATTGCGCGGTCAGACGATGGATGCGCGCCGACTGCCGCACAACGCGGATGAACTGGCCGAAGCGCTGGACACCCACACCACCTTCGGCCGGGTCCGCCCCGACCAGAAACGTGCCATGGTGCACGCGCTGCAAGCCCGCGGGCACACCGTGGCGATGACCGGTGACGGCGTCAACGACGTACTCGCCCTCAAAGACGCCGACATCGGCGTCGCGATGGGGGCCGGCAGCCCGGCAGCCCGCGCCGTGGCGCAACTTGTGTTGCTGGACAACAAGTTTGCGACGCTGCCTTACGTGGTTGGCGAGGGCCGGCGGGTGATCGGCAACATCGAACGCGTCGCCAGCCTGTTTTTGACCAAGACCGTGTACTCGGCGTTGTTGGCGCTGCTGGTGGGCCTGGAGTGCCTGCTCGCCAAGCCGTTCGGGGTCGACCCGCTGCTCTTTCCCTTCCAGCCGATTCACGTCACCATCGCAGCGTGGTTCACGATCGGCATCCCGTCGTTCATCCTGTCGCTGGCCCCCAACAACGAACGCGCCTACCCGGGCTTCGTGCGGCGGGTGCTGACTTCCGCGCTGCCGTCGGGACTGATCGTCGGAATCGCGACCTTCGCGTCGTATCTCACCGCCTATCACGGCCGGAATGCGACGGGCGTGCAGCACGACCAGGCGTCCACGACCGCCCTCATCACGCTGCTGGTGTGCGCGGTGTGGGTGCTGGCGGTGGCCGCCCGGCCCTACCAGTGGTGGCGCTTGGCACTGGTCGTCGTCTCGGCCGTGGCATACCTGGTGATCTTCAGCCTGCCCTGGACGCAACAGAAGTTCTTCCTCGACCCGTCGAACCTGACGGCAACCGCGACGGCCCTGGGGATCGGCGCGCTGGGAGCGGGGGCTATCGAGGCCATGTGGTGGATTCGGGCGCGGATACTGGGCGTCAAACCGCGAGTGTGGCGTGCCAAGTAGGGTTTTGCCGAGCGAGTCAGGGCTCCCGGGGGAGCAGCGCTGGGACAGGACCGGGGAAAGGAACACTGCCATGGGTTTCATGGATAAAGCGAAGGACCTGCTGTCGCAGAACGCCGACAAGGTCGAGACGGCAATCAACAAGGCCGGCGAATTCGTCGACGAGAAGACGCAGCACAAATACTCCGACACCATCCACAAGGTGCAGGAGGAAGCCAAGAAGGTCGCCGCACCGGGCGAGCAGCAGGGGTAACCGGGCATGGCGAAACTGTCGGGAGCCATCGACGTCCCGTTGCCGCCCGAACGGGCGTGGCAACACGCCTCGGATCTGTCCCGGTACAAGGAGTGGCTGACCATCCACAAGGTCTGGCGCAGCACCTTGCCCGAGGTCATCGAGAAGGGCACCGTGCTGGAGTCCTATGTGGAGGTCAAAGGTATGACCAACCGGATCAAGTGGACGATCGTGCGGTACAAGCCGCCCGAGGGCATGACCCTCAACGGCGACGGTGTCGGCGGGGTGAAGGTGAAGCTGATTGCCAAGGTGTCGCCGAAGGACGACGGCTCGGTGGTTGGCTTCGACGTCCACCTCGGCGGGCCGGCGCTGTTCGGGCCGATCGGAATGGTGGTGGCCGCCGCGTTGCGCAGCGACATCAGCGAGTCGCTGCAGAACTTCGTCAGGGTGTTCGCCCGTCCCGATCCCGGTACGAACGGCGACAGCGTTCTGCACCGCTGACGTGTTGGTCGACAACGGCGGGACGGTGATCATCGGCAGTCGTTGCCGAGCGAAGCAAGCTAGCTGATCAACTACGTGAGATCAATAGCAAAAAGTTTGGCGATTCCTGTGAGATGACTGTCTAATAACTGAAATCATGGCGCGATGGGGCATCACCGGGCCAGGGAGGCTGGGGCGGCGACGCGCGCGGTCAGCGCGTTTCTAGCGCGCGCCGCCGCGGGCCCGGCAGGGTTGCTGATCGAGGGCGAGGCCGGTATCGGCAAGACCACGTTGTGGGCCGAAGTCCTACAGCGGGGGGCGCAGGCCGGGTTTCGGGTACTCACCGCGCGGGCCAGCCCGTCGGAGACACGCCTGACATTCTCCGTGCTGGCAGACTTGCTCGACGACGTCGAACCCGCCGTCCTGGAACGGTTGCCGAGTGTGCAGCATCTGGCGCTGGATCGAGTGCTGCTGCGCGGCGCCGAAGGGCCGGCCACCGACGAGCGGGTGGCTGCTGCGGCTTTTCGGTCGGTGGTGGAGTCGATGGCTCGGCAGTCGCCGGTGCTGGTGGCCATCGACGGCCTGCCGTTCCTGGATGCGGCCAGTCAGGCCGTCGTGGGCTATGCCGCGCGCCGGTTCAACGGCCCGGTCGGGGTGCTGGTCACCGCACCCACCAATGTTGCTGAAGTCCCGGACGTTTCATGGCTGCAACTCGCCCATCCCGACGCAGTGGACCGACTGAAGCTCGGTCCACTGAGTCTCGGTGCTCTGCACGCCGTGCTCGCTACCCGGCTGGGTCGGACCTTGTCGCGACCGGTGATCACCCGGATCCACCAGATCTCGGGCGGCAACCCGTTCTACGCGCTGGAATTGGCCCGCACCGTCGACGCGGATCGCGCGGACGGCCACCTCGGATTCCCGCCGTCATTGCGGGAACTGGTGGAACAGCATCTGAAGACTGTGGGTTCCGAGGCGATCCGGTTGCTCCTGGCGACCGCGTGCGCGGCGGATCCCACCGTCGAGGAACTGGCTCAAGCCACCTCCACTTCGGTCGAACAAGTGGTTGCACTGCTGGAAAGCGTTGAACAGCAGGGCATTATCGTCCTGGATGGAAACCGGGTGCAGTTCACTCACCCGTTGTTGTCCTACGGCGTGTACGTCCATTCCGGTGCTTCGCAACGTCGCGCCATGCACCGCACCCTGGCGTCGCTGACCGGCATTCCGGAGCTGCGTGCCCGACATCTGGCTCTGGCGGCGGTCAGTGCCGACGAGGCGACCTTGCAGGCGCTGGACTCAGCTGCCGCCGCAGCAGCCGCGCGCGGCGCGCCCAGCGCTGCCGCCGAACTGATCGAACTGGCCATCGGACTCGGCGGCGACAACCCGTTACGGCGTCTCGGTGTCGCCGAACAGCATTTCCGCGCAGGCGCTTTCGATCGCGCTGACCAGCACCTGCAACAGGTCATCGACACGACACCGCCGGGCACGCTGCGAGCGCTGGCGCTGATGCTGCGTGGCGCCGTGTATGGATATGGTGACCGTTTCACGCTGGCCGTACCGATGCTCGAGCAGGGCCTCGCCGAGGTGGGGGACGACAGCCCGGGCCTGCGTGTGCAGGGTCTGTTGCTGCTGGCGCTCGCGGTCGGCCTCACCGGCGACATGAGCTCGTCGGTCGACTACGCCCGGCGCGCGGTCGCCGACGCCGAAAAGGCAGGCGACGCGACGGCACGCAGTCACGCACTCGCGCTGTGGGCGCACGTGAGTTTCATGTACGGACTGGGCACCGACGAGGACGCGCTGCGTACCGCGCTCGAACTGGAGAACCATGATGTCCCCGCTCCGATCACCCTGCAACCCAGCGCAGTGGCCGCGGTCAATCAGACCTGGACCGGCAACCTGCACGACGCGCGCGCCAAGATGGCCGCGATAACGCAACGCTGCATAGATCGCGGCAACGAGGTCGACGTCGTCTGGGCCGCCCAATTCAGCACGACGGTCGAACTCTGGCTGGGCAATTTCGACGATGCGGCGCAAGCCGCCGACGAGATGGTGCAGCATGCCAAGCAGATCGGCGGCGCGCTGTCGCTCATCGACGCGCTGACGTGCCAGGCCGCCGTCGCCGCTCACCGCGGCAGCGAGGACGAAGCTCGGCTCGCGGCCAACGCGGCGATCGACGCCGCCGCCGGGAACGGCTTCGGTTTCAAGATCGCGGCGGCCACCGCGCCCCTGGTCTTCCTGGAGGTGTCGCTGCGCAATTACGAAGCCGCCCATATGTTGCTCAAGCCGATGCTGGATGTATTCGACCCGATCCACGGCACCGAGATCGTGGTGGGTGGATTCCTGCCCGACGCGATCGAGACCCTGGTGGCCCTGGGTCACCTCGATGACGCCGAACCCCTGGTGGCCGCGCTGGAAACCAACGGCGCACGGCTGGACCGGCCCTGGATGTTGACGACGGCGGCGCGGGGCCGGGCGATGCTACTTTCCGCGCAGGGGGACCTGGGCGCCGCCGCGGAGCTCGCCGAGCAGGCGCTGGCACACCATGCGCGGCTGCCGATGCCCTTCGAGCGGGCACGCACCCAGTTGCTGTTGGGCCAGCTGCAGCGCCGTCGCCGGCGGCGGCAGGCGGCGGTCGAAACGCTCACCGAGGCGCTCGACGGGTTCGACGCCGTCGGCGCGCCGTTGTGGGCGGCCCGCGCCCGGGCCGACTTGGCGCGGGTCAACGCCGCCGCCTCCGACGGGGGTGGGCTGACCCCGGCGGAGTTGCGTATCGCCGAGCGCGCTGCCGTCGGGCTGTCCAACCGCGACATCGCCGCCGAGCTGTTCGTCTCGCCGAAGACGGTGGAAATGAACCTGTCCCGGGTGTACCGCAAACTCGGCGTCCGCTCGCGCTCGCAGCTGCACGCCAAGCTCAGCGGCGGCGATAACGCCGCGAGTCGCGGCTGAGCCTCACCGTCGGCGGTCGGCCGTCGTCGGTCTGAATTTCACGTCGACGCCGGAGGTGATCCGGTCGACCGGCCAGCCGGCCAGTTGGCAGCTCTGAACCACCGCATCCGCGCAGTCGGCGCTGAACAGGCCGAACACCGTTTCGTCGGCCGGGGTGGCCACCGTCAACAGCAACCGCACCGGATGACTCGCAGCGGTCGCGTTTGCCGTCGGCAAACCCAGCCAGTCGATCGGCTCGTCGCGGTACCGCTCGACTAGGTCAGGGCGATACCACTCGACCAGGAAGTACGGCTCGGCCGGCGGGCTCACTGACGCAACGATAGTCCGCGGCGGGCGTCGGCGAACCAGGGTTTTCCCTGGTATTGGTGGGAAAACTCCACCTGCGTCGGCTCGGACGGTGTCACCGCGCCGGCCTGCGGGAGGCGACGGGTTAACCTCGCAACCATGAGTCGCCGTCCCCGCCCCGGTTGGCTGGTTGCGCTGTGCGCCGTGGTGCTGTCGGCCAGCACCTGGCTGCCGTGGCTGACGTCGAAGGGCGGTTGGGCCAGTGCGATTGGAGGCGTCCACGGCAGCCTGCCGCACACCCGTGGGTTCGGGGCGGGACAGCTCATCGTGTTGTTGTCCTCGGCGATGCTGGTGGCCGGCGCGATGGTGGGACGCGGACTCTCGCAGCGTGCGGCTTCGATTGCCGCACTGATCATTTCGCTGCTTGTCGTGGGCATGCTGGTGCTGTACTACCAGCGCAACGTCGGTGCCCAGGTGAGCGCCGAGTACGGGCTCTACCTTGGTGCGGTGGCCGCGGGAGGCGCGGTGCTGTGCGCGTTGTGGGCGGTGGCCGAATCGTTGTTCGGCGGGGGCGCCCGGCGCTGACGGCGCCGGGGTCTACTGGAAGTCGTGCCGGCCCGCGGCCGAGCTGTCGGCCGGCTCGTTGACCCCGTAGATGAACGGTGCGAACACGACCTCCCGGCCGTCGGGATCACGGTAGGTGAGCGCGCCCGTCGCCGCCCAATACGGGTGCTGTTCGACCGGTCGCTGCCCCGCCGCCTGCAGGCGCGCGACGGCGGCGTCGCGGGCCGGCCGGTCCGGGAAGTACAGGCACAGCTGGTCGTGAGGGTCCACCGGCACATCCTCGGTTGCCTCGACGATCTCCATCGTCAGGTTCCAGTTCGGCAGCCCGAAGATCGCGCCGGTGCTGCCGTAGCTCTCGCTGAACGTCTCGTGCAGCGGCAGCCCCACCAGCTCGCGGTAGAACCGCACCGTCTCGGCGTAGTTCGCCGAGCGCCGGGCGAATCGGATGCCACCGATCGACGCCAACCGGGCGGGCCAATGGGTTTCCCGCTTGGCGGTCACAACGCCACCGCATCCGCCGCCGACTCCGCGTGCGCCCACCGGCGCAGCTCTGTGCCGGCTACCCAGGTTGAATGCGTGCCGCTGGAAACACGTTCGGGCAGTGCGAGTTTGCATACCGGGCCGTCGCCCACTCGGGCGGCGTCGAACACCAGGCAGTAGGAGGCGTCGGCGTTCATGTCCGTGACGAGCGTGACCAGGTAGCCGTCGTCCTCACCTGCGCCTCCTCGGCGTGGCGCCATCGCCGTCTCGCTGCCGTACACCCCGTCCCCGAATGCGAAGCGGTCCTCGTTGCCGGTGGCCAGATCGTGCTTGACCAGCCCGTCGAACAGGAACCAGCCCGGCTTGCCGGACGCGGCATACACGTAGCGGTAGTTGCTGGTCGCGTAGTCGGCGTTGATCATGCCGAACTCGGTGATCGAGTCCGACAGTTGCTCCTCGCGCACCGCCCCGGTCACCAGGTTGAACCGCCAGCGGTGCAGCCTGGCCTGCATTCGGTCCAGGGCCAGGAATCGGAAAAGCTTCTCCCATTTGCCAGTTGGGCCGGCGCCGCTTTCCAGCGGCTGCGGCGACCCTTCGAAGAAGCCGTCCAGCACGATTTCGTCGCCGTCCTCGAAGGCGTTGGTGAAGTGCAGCACGAACGTCGGATCCGCCTCGAACCAGCGGATCTCGGCGGTGTTACCGCGGCGCGGAATCACCGCGAATCGCGAGGGCATGTCCGGGTGGTAGCGCGGCAGGTGCACCCGGTGTTCGAGCAGCGCGGGATCCCAGAACAGCGGGAAGTCGTTGAGAATCGCGTAGTTCTCGGTGAACGCCATGTCGTGCGGCAGACGCGGTCCGGGCAGCGGGATGTCGACGTAGTGGGCCAGATCGTTGTTCGCATCCACCACCCCGTAATGCATGTACGGGTCCTGCTTGCTGTAGTTGAAGAACAGCAGCTCGCCGGTCTTGTTGTCCACCTTGGGATGTGCGGACACGCCCCAGTCGACCGGGAATCCACCGTTGAAGCTCTCCTTGCCCAGCGTGTTGCCCGAATACGGGTCCAATCGGTACAGGTCGCCGCACTGGTAGAAGCTGGTCAGCGCGATGCCGCGGTGTACGACGACGTCGGTGCTGGATGCGTCTTTCATCAGTTCGCGTGCACCCCAGCCTTTTTCGCGTTTGGCAAACTGCACCGGCTCGGCAAGGCCGGGCCACAACGGGCCACCGGCCTCGTTTTCGGCCAGAAAGCCCTCAGTCTGCACAAAACGGTTGCGGTAGAACGCCTTTCCATCCCGGAATCCGACCACGTGCACCATGCCGTCACCGTCGAACGGGTGATACGTCTTGAACGCCGGGTGCAGCGGGTTCTCGGTGTTGCGCAGGTAGACGCCGTCCAGGTCGGCCGGGATTTCGCCGTCCAGCACGGTCAGGTCGTCGGCATCCCACTCGGTGGTCTGCGGCCGCCAGGGGCCGGTACGGTAGGGATGGTCGTCGTCCTCGGGCAGCGTGGACAGGTATTTGCCGACAATCTGCACGTCCATCATCAATCGCCTTTGCTGACAACGAAACTGACCGTGGTGGCCGTACTCCCCCCGAAGTTGAGGGTGCCGAACCGCCGGGCGCCTTCGACCTGGTAGTCACCCGCCGCGCCGCTGACCTGCTTGGCCGCGTCCAGCAGCATGCGCACCCCGGACGCCCCGACGGGGTGCCCGCCGCCGATCAAGCCTCCGCTGGGGTTGATCGGCAGCCGGCCACCGATCTCGATTTCGCCGTTCTCGATTGCCTTCCACGATTCGCCGGGCCCGGTGAGCCCGATGTGGTCGATGGCGAGGTATTCGCTGGGGGTGAAGCAGTCGTGCACCTCGAAGCCGTCGACGTCGTCCAGGGTTGCCTGCGCGCGGCGCAGCGCATCGAGGACCGCGGCCCGCACGTGCGGCAGGACATACGGATCGTCGTTGGCACGGTCCAACTTCTGGCGTAATCCCAGCCCGACGGTGCGGTGCCCCCACCCGTCGATCCGGCCGATGGGTCGTGCCGACGGGTGCGCGCGGAGATAACCGTCGTTAACCAACACCACTGCTGCGCCGCCGTCGGTCATCTGGCTGCAGTCGAATCGGCGCAACCGGCCCTCGGTGACCGGGTTGACGGCGTCGTCGTCGGTGATCGGGTCCGGCACCGACCAGCTGCGGGTCTGGGCGTTGGGGTTACGGCGCGCGTTGGCGAAATTAAGGCCGGCGATAGCCCGCAGATGCGTGTCGTCCAGGCCGTAGCGCCGGTCGTACTCGTCGGCGACCTGGGCGAACATCGAAGGCCACAGGTAGCGCGCCTGGGCTCCTTCGTGGCCCGTCCAGGCTGCCGCGCCCAGATACCGGGCCGCGGTGTCGCCGGGAACGGTCTTCTCCAATTCGAGGCCGACGACCAGCGCACAGTCGTAGGATCCCGAGCGTAGGTCGGCCATCGCCGAAAGCGCGGCGACGCTGCCCGAGGCGCAGGCGGCCTCGTGGCGCGACGCCGGCGTGTCCCACAGGTCGCCGCACACCGTGGCGGGCATGGCACCGAGGTGCCCCTGGGCGGCGAACATCTCGCCGAAGGCGTTCCCGACGTGCACCACTTCGATCTCGGCGCCGTCCACCTGGGCCGCGGCCAGCGTGGCGTCCACCACCTCGGCGGTCAGCGCGGCGAAGTCCCGCTGCTCACGGGTCAGATTGCGGGCGAAGTCGCTCTGGTACCCGCCCAGAATCCACACGCTGTCCATACGCGGCACGGTACTCCGAGGTCGGCATGGTTATCCGTGCGATCCCCGGTGATCCCCGCCCATCCCGGTGACGGGCTCGCGGCTGCTGCGACCCCCCGGAAATTAAAGCGGTCCCGTCGGCTCTCGGGCTGAACCGACGGGACCTCGGTGGGCATATAGGCCGGCCGATACGCCCACCTCCGTTTGATCATTGCCATCTCTGGCCGATGACAAACATGTTGGCAGAGATCCGGCACCACCTGAACGGCGCCGCCCGCCCGCACGGATCGGCCTCCGAGGTCAGGACGCCGACCGGCCCGCCCGCTGGTGACCTGCGACGCCAGCCAGTGCCAGGTGCTCCGAGTCGGTGGCGGGGATCACCCGGTTGGGGTCCCCGACGCCCAGCAGTCGGGCCACGGCCGGGCTGGTCAGCACGATCCAGTCGGTTCTGGCGATACGGCATTCGTGGGAAAGCGCGTACAACGCGAAAATGCCTCTGGCGCACATGAAGTCGACTTCGCTGAGGTCGAGGATCAGCCCGGGGGCGACGTCGACGAATCGATGGGCGTAGTGGTAGACGCGGTCGATGTTGGTGGCGTCGATCTCGCCGGTGACTTGGACCACAGTCACCCCGTGCCGGCAGTACGCTCGCATCTGGGTGCCATTGCAGTAGACGGTGCAGGGGCCGGAGTGGGTGGTGAATCCGCGTGCTGCGGAGTCTGGGTAATGCGAAGTGATCATCCTCGGAACTCGATTCGATCGTTGCTGCAAAATGATTCGATACGCCGCAGTCAGATCTGACGAGTGCTGTGCCCATCACTTCGCGAGGGGAGCGCGACGTCATTGGATGTGTTGCTGCGCGTGTCCACAGGCTGTGCCTTCAACTTGTTAGTAACGAAGCCTAGCCCAGTTTCTGCTGTTTGGACAGCGGCCACCTGGTGCGCGGCTGGACAACTGCGCCGGCCCCCGATGAAAGATGTTCTCCTAGAACATGATTAGGTGCCGACGCCTGATGGGTGTTCAGCCTCCAAGCCTAGCGCGACGGTCAGTTCCAGCACTGTCCGCGGATCGCTGAGCCGGTCGCCGTAGAGCTCGCGTAGTTGAGTCATTCGGTAGCGCACGGTCTGCGCGTGGATGAACAGGTCGGCGGCCACCGCATCGCGCCGGCCTTGGTTCAGCACCCACGAGCGCAGCGTCTCGGTGAGTCGTTCGGCAGTGTTCGGCGGCAGGTTGGCCAGCGGTGCCAGTGCGCGGGCCCGCAGGTCAGCGGCGGCTTCGCGATCGGCCCCGAGTACCAGTTCGACCAGGTGGTCGTCGGTATCGACCACGTCGGTGCTTTCGGTGTGCACCAGATCCCGCGCCCGCAGTGCGCGTCGGTAGGACGAGCTGACCGCCAACCAAGGGCGGGCCGGACCCACCAATGCATTTCGGTTGGATAGCGTCGAAATCAATTGACGCCGTTGGCTTCCCGCCATGTCCGGCACCAGCAATGCCGAAAGTCCGGCGGCCGGGTCGACGCCGGGCAGGTCTTCGGACAGCTGCAGCGTCGATTGGCCGAAATATGCTGCCAGACTTCGCGTTTGGGTGACCGGCAGCAGCACCACGGTGAGGGTTTCGGGCGGCTGCCAGCCCGCTTTGTCGGCGTCGGCGTGCAGGGTGGCCGCGGGCTCGCCGGCCAGCAGGTCCTGGGCCAGCCGATCGAGGTAGCGCTGCCGGACCCGTCCCGAGGTGGCCAGCTCGTCGGCGTGGCCGGACACGCTGGCCGCGGACAATTGGTCGATGTAGGCGAACACCAGTTCGGCGAAGCGGGCGATGGTCGCCGCCGGCAGCCCCGCTGCCACCGCCGTCGTGGACAACTCACGCCAAGCCACCCGCGCGCCCACCCGAAACGCCGACAGCAACGCGTCGATGGAACGGCCCTGGCGGGCCTCGCCGCGGCCGAGTTCGTAGGCGCCATCGAGGGCGGGCGACAGCGGCGGGCCGGGGTCGGAATCCGCGGCGCGGGTGGCCAGCCGCAGGAACACCCCCAGCGACGTCTGTACCGCGTTCTCGATGTTCTGGCCCATGTGCCCGCTGAACGCGTCGGCGTAACTGGGCACCTCGATGGTGATAGCCGTCACGGTGCGCTCGGCCATCGCCGGCAGGCTCGCCTCCAGCGCTCTGACCACGGGTTCGTCCAGCTGGAGGCCAGCGAGGCGTGGTGCCGAATCCGACAAATCTATTCTTTCTGAACAAAATAACCGATGAATTTCACGTTTTACGTCCAAGAGTTTACATCCGTGAACAACCAATATGGTGGACATGACCACCACCGCAGGCCGAGCGGCAGCCGGGCCCACCTTCGCCGGCGCACTGCGTCAGCGCGTGCTGAAGTTTGCCGAGCGGGTAGCCATGCCACTGGCCACGCCGCTGGTTCCCGCCGACTACCTCGACGTGATCGATCCGCTGCGCTCCGGAGTGAGCCTGCGCGGGCGGATCGTGGCGATCCACCCGGAGACCCGCGACGCCGCCACCCTGCTGATCAGGCCGGGCCGCGGCTGGCGCCCCCACATCCCCGGCCAATACGTCCGGGTCGGCGTCGACGTCGACGGCGTCCGACACTGGCGGGCGTACTCGCTGACCTCCAAGACCCACCGGCGTGACGGTTGCCTCGCGATCACCGTCAAGGCGATCCCCGACGGCGTGGTCAGCAACCACCTGGTCCGACGCGCCACCGTCGGCGCCGTCGTCCAACTCGACCAGGCGACCGGCGACTTCACCCTCGGCGACCAGCCACCCGCCAAGATCCTGTTCCTCACCGCCGGCAGCGGCATCACCCCGGTGATGGGGATGCTGCGCAACCTGGGCGGCGTCGGTGACCCCGACATCGTCGTCGTGCATTCCGCACCCACTGCCGACGACGCGATCTTCGGCTGGGACCTGCGCATGCTGGCCCGTCAGGGCCGAATCCGGTTGGTGGAGAAGCACACCGACGTCGACGGCATGCTCGACGTGGCACGCCTGGACGAGATCGTCCCCGACTTCGCCGAGCGTCAGACCTGGGCGTGCGGTCCGGCCGGACTGCTCAATGCCCTCGAACAACGATGGACCGCCGACGCAATCGCCGACCGGCTGCACATCGAACGATTCCGTCCGGCCGTCATCGCCACCGGCGAAGGCGGCGCGGTGACCTTTGCGAAAACCGGCAGCGTGGTAGCCGCCGAGGGAGCTCAGACCTTGCTCGACGCCGGCGAGTCCGCCGGGGTGTTGATGCCGTCGGGATGCCGGATGGGAATCTGCTTCGGCTGCGTCGCGCCCCTGAAGCAGGGCGCGGTGCGTGACCTGCGCAACGGCGAGATCACCACCGCCGGGGACAACGTGCAAGTCCAAACCTGCGTGTCAGCCGCCGCAGGCGCCTGCGAGATCGACCTGTAAGGAGCCAACATGACTGCCGCCCAAGCGGATCCAACCGCCCACCTGTCCGACGAAGACATCGAAAACTTGGGTCGCGAGCTGGACGCGATCCGGGAAAACGTGCTCGCCGGCCGCGGCGAGCGGGACGCCGCCTACATCCGCCGGGTCATCGACGGACAGCGCAGGCTCGAGCTCGCCAGCCGTGCGGTGCTGCTGTTCTCGTTGTTTCCGCCGGCATGGCTGGTGGGGACTGCGGGCTTGTCGGTCTCCAAGATCGTGGAGAACATGGAGATCGGGCACAACGTGATGCACGGCCAGTGGGACTGGATGCGCGATCCCAAGATCCACTCCACCAGTTGGGAGTGGGACAACGCCTCCCCGGCACAGATGTGGAAGCACTCGCACAACGAGGTGCACCACGCCTACACCAATGTGCTCGGCAAAGACCATGACCTGGGATACGGGATCATGCGGGTCGACGAGAACCAGCGCTGGAAGCCGTTCTACCTGGCTCAGCCGCTGTGGAACCTGATCAATGCCTGCCTGTTCCAATATGGCATCGCCGCATACGATCTCGAGATCGGCAAGTACCTGCAGGGGCGTAGCGACAAAGACGAATTCCGCCGTCAGGGCGCCAAGGTTGTGGCCAAGGTGCGCAAGCACCTGATGCGCGACTACGTACTACACCCACTGCTGTCGGGACCCTCGGCGGTCACGACCATAACGGCGAATCTGACCGCCAACCTGGTCCGGAATCTATGGACACACTCGGTCATCATGTGCGGGCATTTCCCGGAAGGCGTACAGACCTACGAGAAGACCTCGATCGTGGGTGAGACCCGCGGCCAGTGGTACCTGCGCCAGATGCTCGGTTCGGCCAACATCAGCGGCAACGCGGTGCTGCACTTCATGACCGGCAACCTGTCGTTCCAGATCGAGCACCACCTCTATCCGGACCTGCCCAGCAACCGCTACCAGGAGATCGCGGCGAAAGTGCAGGAGATATTCGAGCGCTACGGACTCACCTACACCACCGGCAGCCTGCCGCACCAGGTCGCCTCGGCCTGGAAGAAGGTGTTCCGGCTGTCGCTGCCCAACGACTTCCCGCGCAAGGCGGCCGAGACGATCTTTTCAAGGCCGCGGCAAGCCAACGCCGCCTGATCGCGTGTTCAGATAAAACTCCTAACTTCATCGTAAACCATTGCCGCCTAACGATTCCGGGAGCAGCGAGGGAGTTCGACGGCGCGGCGCAGGGTTTGTGTGGACGCGGTCGGCGGGTAGAGGGCAGCTATGCCGCAGCCCAATCCGGCCCGCGCGGACGGGCATCCTCCTCGTGCGCAGATGCTCGCCTACAGTGCGGTCCTGGCGCTGATCGCGGGATTCGTCAATGCGGTCGCGCTGCTGATCCTGGCCTTCCCGGTCGGCAATCTCACCGCTGTCACCACGCAGATCGGGATGAACACCGCCAACCCGTGGTTGTACGAAGGCCACATGCTGGCTGCGATCCTGATCGGATTCCTGGCCGGCGCGACGATGGCCGGGGCGCTACTGGCACCCACCGACGGCATCACCGGACGCCGACATGCGGTAGTGCTGACGCTTGAGGCTGGACTGTTGCTGCTGGCTGCACTGGGCGTCGAGGAACCCTTCGTCAGGACGCAGATCGAGTCGTTCGGCGTGGAACTGGCCGCGGCGCAAGCGTTTTTCGCTGCCACCGCCCTTGGCCTGCAGAACGCGCTGACGTCGAGTTTCCGCGGCATGGCCGTGCGCACCACCCACTTCACCGGCACCGTCACCGATCTCGGGCTGATGCTGGGCCGCAGTCGCGAGCACGGAATCGAGAAGTGGAAGGCCGCAATCCTTTCGGTGACGCTGTTGCTGTTCTTGGTCGGTGCCATCGCGGGGTTGCTGATCGGTGCCCGGATCGGGGGGTATGCGCTGGTGGTTCCGGCTGCCATGTGTGTGGCGGTGGCGGCGGCAAATCTGTTGCACAGCCGCGGATACCGGAAGGAACCGCAAGACCGGGCCGCCGAGGTGGCTGTTGCCTGAACTGGATGCCCGCACCGACGATTCGGGATGCCCGGCCACCCCGTGATAGGGTGGGCAACAAGCGTTACGCGTGACAATCGCCTCCGCGTACACCGTTCTCTCCCCGGCCCCCGAAGCCATTGAACGTAGCTGTCCGTGCACCCGCATCGGCTCTCTTACGGCGATCGATTTTGCCCACCGGCAATCTCGCCAAGCTGCGCCACGATCGGCGCATCCAGACGTGAAAGCACTTTGATATGACCACACCTTCTTTCGCCGAACTCGGTGTCGGCGAAGCGACCGTCCGTGCGCTGTCGGCCCGCGGCATCTCCTCACCGTTCCCAATCCAGGTCGCGACCCTGCCAGACACCCTGGCCGGGCACGACGCGCTTGGTCGCGGCAAGACCGGCAGCGGAAAGACGCTGGCGTTTTGTATCCCGCTGGTCGAGCGGCTGGCCGGCGCCCGTCGTTCGTCCGGCCCGGCCGGTTTGATCCTGGCGCCCACCCGTGAACTGGCCACTCAGATCGCCGCTGTCCTGCAGCCGTTGGCGGCCGTTCACGGCCTGAAGGTCACCACGATCTTCGGCGGCGTGCCGCAGGGCCGCCAGGTGGCGGCGCTGCGGGCCGGCATCGACATCGTCGTCGCGTGCCCGGGCCGCCTGGAAGACCTGATGAAGCAGCGCCTGCTCAGCCTGGACAAAATCCAGGTGACCGTGCTCGACGAAGCCGACCACATGGCCGACCTGGGTTTCCTGCCGTCGGTTACCCGAATCCTGGCGGCGACACCGACGGGTGGCCAACGCATGATGTTCTCGGCGACCCTGGACAACGGCGTCGACAAGCTGGTGCGGCGTTTCCTGAACACCCCGGTGACACACAGTGTCGATTCCGCCGAGTCGCCGGTGGCCGCGATGACCCACCACGTGTTCCACGTCACCGGTGCCGAGGCCAAGAAGGAACTCGTGCACCGACTGGCCTCCGGCACCGGTCGCCGAGTGTTGTTCATGCGCACCAAGCATCAGGCGCGCAAGCTCGCCAAGCAGCTCACCCAGTCCGGTGTTCCGTCAGTTGACTTGCACGGCAACCTTTCTCAACCCGCTCGCGACCGCAACCTGGCGGCGTTCAGCAGCGGCGAGGCCCGCGTCCTGGTCGCCACCGACATCGCGGCGCGCGGCGTGCATGTCGACGACGTGGAACTGGTCGTCCATGTGGACCCGCCGGCTGACCACAAGGCTTACCTGCACCGCTCCGGTCGCACCGCGCGGGCCGGCAATGCCGGTGACGTGGTCACCGTGGTGCTGCCCGAACAACGTCGCGACCAGCAGTCGCTGATGCGTAAGGCCGGCATCGACGTTCGCCCGCAACAAGTTACGGCCGATTCGGAGTCGGTGCACGTGCTGGTCGGTGAGGTCGCCATGCCGGCATATCCGCCCGCAGTCGCGCCCAGTCAGCCGGCCAGGAGCCGGCCGTCGGCGGCGCGAGGGCGCAAACCTGTTCGGGGACATCGTGTTCAGGGTCCGGTCGGTGACTCCGGTGCGCGGCAGGGGACGCGGCGGCGCCGCGCGGTGCGGCCGCAGCAGGCCGGTACGCGGTAAGCATCGTCGCTAGGGTTTTCGGGTCGTGGCGGTTCGCGTCGGCCCGCTTATCGCCAATGCTTATCGTGGGTGGCCGAGATTGACGCGGTAGGACGACATGCCCCGGCTGATGAGCACGGGGTGCCACGTCGGGTCCGGGCCTGCGGGCGCTAGTGCAGGGAAGCGCTCGAAGAGCCTCCGCAGCGCGATCGCGCCCTCGAGCCGGGCAAGCGACGCACCCAGGCAGTGGTGCAGGCCGAACCCGAAGCCGACATGGCGGTTCGGGTAACGCGTGAGATCGAACAGGGTGGGGTTATCGAACTGGTCGGGATCGCGGTTGGCGGCGGCTTGCAGCAACAGGACCTGCTGGCCTTCTCGCAGCTCGCATCCGCCCAAGCTCACGGGTCGCACGACTCGGCGGACTTCCACCTTCGAGGGGCCGTCGAAGCGCAGGATCTCCTCAATGGCAGTGCGGGCGACGCCCGGATCGGTTCGGAAACGGACCAACTCGGCGGGATGCTCCAGCAATGCGCGGGCGCCGTTTCCGATCAGGTTCGTCGTCGTCTCATGTCCGGCAAACAGCAGCAGTGTGCAGGTGGCGACGATTTCGTCCTCGGTCAGGGTGTCGTCACCATCTTGGGCGGTCGCCAGCATGCCCAGCATGTTGTCCGCGCGGCCGGAACGGGCGTCCGCGACGCGCGACCGCAGGTAGGCTCCCAGTTCGAGCAACCCGTCCTGGCCGCGTTCACGCCGGTCGACGGTAGTGGATCCGCCGAAGACCAACGTCATGATGCAGTCGGACCAATCTTTGAACAGGTCGCGATCCGCGACGGGGACGCCGAGCAACTCCGCGATGACGATGGCCGGGATCGGAAAGGCGAAGTCGCGGATCAGGTCGACAGTGCCCCGGTCCTGCAACTCGTCGAGGGTGTCGGCGACGATCTGCTCGATTCTGGGCGTAAGGCGCTCGATTGAGCGTGGGGTGAAGGCCCGGCTGACCAGTGCGCGCAGTCGGGTGTGATTCGGCGGGTCGTTGAACACCATCCAATGGCGGAGAACCTCGAAAGTGGGGGCCCGCTGCTGTCTGGCCTCGGGTGACAGCTGGGTCTCGAACACGGGCATGACCCGGTCGGATGACAGGCTGCCGTCCCGCAGCGCCTGAATTAGGCTCGCGTGGCCGAGCACCATCCAGGCTTCGTGCGCGTTGCTCCATCGAACTGGGCCCTCTGCCAGCAGCTGTGCGAGCGCCGGATACGGATCGGCCACGTTCGCCGGTGAGAGCAGATTGTCGTCCACCCTGGTGATCACGTCGGTCCAACCCCTTCCAGAACCGCAACCACGCATCCGTTGCCGTCCACGCCGGCGGCGCCGCCGCCCATGGTTTCGACGACAGCGAGCCGGGCCCCGTCGACCTGGCGGTTCCTGGCCCGGCCGCGCAGCTGCCAGACCGCCTCCGCAACCTGCGCGAGCCCGGTGGCGCCGAGCGGGTGGCCCCTGGCCAGCAGTCCGCCGGATGGGTTCACTGGGGAGCGGCCGCCGAGCGCGCTGGTGCCGTCGACGGCTAGCTGGGCCCCGTCACCGAGCTTCGCTAGCCCCAGGGCTTCCACCGTGACGATCTCCCCGATGGTGAACGCGTCATGCACTTCGAACAGGTCTGCGTCCTCGGGCCCGATCCCGGCAGTCTGGTAGGCCAGCTCGGCGGTCCGGTTGATGAGGTTCCACCCCCACACACGGGTGCAGCGGTGGTCCCAGAGTCCGCCGGAACACAAGGCACTGCCGCGCAGCAGGACCTCCCGATCGTGCCTGGGGGGTCCGATAACCGCCGCCGCCGCGGCGTCGGAGATCGAGCAGCACTGCAGCAGGGTCAGCGGGTCGGCGATCATGCGCGAGGCCAGGACCTCCTGCGCGGTGACCACGCTGCCGTGTTGTGCCCTGGGGTTGGCGGCGCCGTGGCGGCGGTTCTTGACCGCGACGGCCGCGAGTTGGGCCGGGGTGACGCCGAACTCCGCGACGTAACGGCTCGCGGCCATCGCGTAGATCCCCGGCATCGCCAGGCCGGTTCGGCCTTCGCGGTCGGTTTCCTCGGGAACGATCGCGGTCGCGAACTGGGTCGTCATGGTCTCGAACCCGAGGGCCAGCACCCGTTCGTAGCGCCCGGTCGAGACCGCCTGAGCGGCCTCGTGGAACGCCGTTGTGCCGCTGGCGCAGGCGTTCTCGACGGTGACGATCGGAACGTCGATCACCCCGGTGGTTTGCAGCGCGCGCTGTGTCGACCCGGGCGCCCCGAATACGGTGCCGGCGTAAACCGCGTCCACTTCGGTGACGTCGGCATCGGCGAAGGCCTCGTGCACCGCCTCGCGGACCAGTGCGCCCGCCGACCGGCCCGGTTGCTTGCCGAACGACGTTGTGCCAACGCCCCATATCGCCGGTCTCATAGCGGAGTTTCGAGCTCGACGAGCGGATCGCCGAGGGCGGTCTGCCCGGTCAGTCGCACCCGGTCCCCGGGTGCCAACGGTCTGCAGGTGTCGCGGTCGGCGTAGCCATGGGCCAGGATGCGGGGACCGCCGTCGAGATCCACGTAGGCGAGGCCGTAGGGCGGCGGGCGTTCGGGCAGGGCGATGCGCAGGACGGTTGCGGCGAATACGGTGCCGCCGGGCCCGAAATTGTCCCGGCTCACCCGCGCGCGGCACACCGGGCAGGCGTCCACCTGCTCGATCAGGGGATGCCCGCAAGCGATGCAACGCACGCCAGCGACCATGGCGAAATCGCCGTGGACGCGGATGACCGGGCGCGGGTCGGGTGCCGGGGCGGCACTCTTATGGGTGGGCGAAGCAGGCACGGACGCGCTGTCCTCCCTCGAACGGGCCCTCGGGGTGAGTGCCTGAGGGCACGTTAGCTTTTAAACAAACATAAAGTCAACTAAAGGCTAAGCCAGCAGATCAAAACCAAACCTCGGACCGGGCATTTCTTGGAGACCTCTTGCCCTCAATGAACAAACTATGGTTTGCTCATTCTGGTGCGTGGCGGCGACCGCCCTGGACGAAGGAAGTGATGACTGGTGGTGTCAAAGCGGGTGAATGCCATAGCCACCGCCGCCTATGGGGCATGGCACGGAGGCGGTGTCGACCTGGCCGGGATGCGCGAGGGGTTCGACCGGATGCTGCCAGGGCCGGCACCCGACGCGGTGGTGAAGGATGTGGTCGTCGGCGGGGTCCCGGGCAGGCAGGTCGAAGTAGGCGAGCCCGGGCCGGCAACACTGCTGTATCTGCACGGGGGCGGATTCATGTTGGGTTCCTCGGCGGGCTACGCCGATCTCGGGGCCAGGATCGCGCGAACCGCCCGCGCGCGCGTCCTGCTGCTGGACTACTCGCTGGCCCCAGAACGACCGTTCCCCGCGGCCTACGACGACGTCCTCGCCGCGTATCACGCCCTCCTGAACCACGGCGCCGATCCGGATCACCTTGTGTTAGCCGGTGATTCCGCGGGCGGCGGGTTGGCGCTGGCCGCGCTGGTCGGTCTGCGTGACGCCGGGGATCCGCTGCCAGCCTGCGCGGTGTTGCTGTCCCCGTTCGCCGATCTCACCCTTTCCGGTGACACGATCGAATTGTTCGCCGAAGCCGACCCGGTCAGCTCGCGCGAGTCGGCGGAGCAAATGGTTGCGGGCTACCTGGCCGGAGCTGATCCGCGTGATGTGCGCGCCTCGCCGCTGTTCGGCGACCTGAAGGGGCTGCCGCCGCTTCTCGTTCAGGTCGGCACCAGTGACATTCTGTTGGCCGACGCCGTCCGGGTCGCCGAGCGGGCACGTGGCGCTGGGGTCAGCGTGGATCTGCAGGTCGCCTACGAGATGGTGCACGTATACCAACTTTTTGCCCACGAACTCCCAGAGGCGCAGGAAGCCATTGAGGCTATCGGCCGGTTCGTGCAAAGTTGTGTGGCGAAATGACGCCCGACCACGAGGTTCTTGTCATCGGAGCCGGGATCGGGGGAATCGGCGTCGGTATCGCATTGCGCGAGGCAGGAATCACCGACTTCAAGATCGTCGACCGCGCTGACGGAGTTGGCGGTGTCTGGCACGCAAACCGATATCCGGGGGTCGCCGTCGACATCCCGGCAATGGCCTACCAGTTCAGCTTCGATCCCAACCCGGGCTGGTCGCGGGTGTTCGCCCCCGGGGCGGAAGTCAGGGCGTACCTGCGCGGCATGGTCGATCGATACGGTCTGCAGCCGCACATCGAACTGCGCACGTCGGTGTCGTCACGGACCTGGGACGAGCAGGAGCACGTTTGGCGGGTGGTGCTCAACGGGACCCGGGAGATAACCACCCGGTACGTGGTGAGTGCGATCGGAGTATTCCCCGAGCCCAAGCCCGCCCAGATCGACGGAATCGGCGAGTTCCGCGGCAAAATCATGCACTCGACCACATGGGATGAGAACTACGACATCGCCGGCAAGCGGGTCGCGGTGGTCGGTACAGGTGCGAGTGCGCTGCAGATCGTGCCGGCCATCGCTTCTCAGGTCGCCCACCTGGACGTGTACCAGCGCACTCCGATCTGGGTGCTGAAGAAGTTCGATCCAGACATCCCGCCGTGGATGAAGGACCTGTTCACCCGGGTGCCCCTGGCGACGCGCCTCGGCAACCGCATCGTCACCGCGCTCTCGGAGCTGTTCACCATCAAACTGCCCGTCCACCATGCCAAGGCGCCGTGGTTCGCCCATCGCATCGAGCGCGCGGCGCGTGACCATCTCGAACGATCAGTCTGCGATCCCGTGCTGCGCCGGCAATTGACGCCGGACTACGGCTTCGCCTGTAAACGGCCGAGCTTCAGCAACACCTATCTCGCGGCGTTCGAACGCGACAATGTCGATCTGGTGACGGACACGATCGAACAGATCACGCCCGAGGGCATCCGCACCGTCGACGGCAAGGACCGCCCCGTCGACGCGATTGTCCTGGCCACGGGTTTCCACATGGCGTTCTCACCCGAGGTTTACCGTCGGTCACCCGTGGTGGGGCGAAATGGTTTCAACCTTGCCGACTACTTCGAACGTGAGCGCTACCAGGCCTACGAGTCGATCACGATGCCCGGCCTGCCCAACCATTTCATGATCTACGGCCCGTACGGGGGGACGGGGGGTGCCTACCACGTGATGGTCGAAAACGGCGGTCGCCACATCGTCCGCGTCATTCAGGAAGCACGCCGGCGCGGCGCGACGGCGGTCGAGGTGACGCGGGAAGCGACCGAGCGTTACCACCGGGTCGTCGCAAGCAAGATGACTACGTCACTGTGGTTCACCAACAACTGCGCCGCCGCCAACAGCTACTACTTCGATCAACATGGAGACGTCACCGCCATCCGCCCCACCTCGGGACGGCAGTCGAAGCGGGCAAGCAGGACCTTCCCGCTCAACGACTACCGGTTCGAGACCAAGACATCGGTCACAGCCTTTGTGCCGGCGTTGAACAGTGAGCTGCGCAGCGCGAAGGCCAGCACGTCGTAGATTTGCGATCGCTTGCCGTGTCTTGTCAGGGCACCCGCTCGATCAACGTCGCGTTGGCCAGGCCCCCGCCCTCGCAGATCGTCTCGACTCCATACCGTCCGCCGCGTCGGTCGAGCTCATGGAGCAGGGTCGTCAACAGACGTGTTCCGGTGGAGCCGAGCGCGTGTCCGAGAGCGATGGCACCTCCGTTGACATTCGTGCGGTCCAGGTCCGCGCCGGTCTCGATAGCCCACGCGAGCACGACGGCGGCGAACGCCTCGTTCACTTCGAACAAGTCGATGTCGGCTACCGTCAGACCGGCCTTGTCCAGCAGCTGTCGGGTGGCCGGGATCGGGCCGGTCAGCATGAGTTTCGGATCGCTGCCCACAACCGTCATGCCGCGGATGATTCCCATCGAGCGCAGTCCGAGCCTGCGGACCGCGTCCCCGGACGCGAGCAGCACAGCGGATCCGCCGTCGGCGATCTGGCTGGCGGTGCCGATGGTGAGCCGACTGCCCGCACGGATGGGCTTGAGACCCGCGACCGCCTCCATCGAGGTGTCCGGCCGGATGGTCTCGTCCCGCTCGAACCCCTCGATGGGCAGGATCTGGCTGTCGAAGCGGCCCTGGTCCCATGCGGCCGCCGCCCGGTGATGGCTCTCGACCGCAAACCGGTCCATGGATTCGCGGTCCAGGTTCCAGTGGCGGGCGATCAGATCGCCCGCGGTGAACTGGTGGACGGGCTCGTCACCGTAACGCTTGACCCACTGCTTGGCCTCGGCGGGCAGACCCATGCCAAGCTTCGGTCCCCACTCGAAATTGGAGTTCAACGGCACCGTGTTCATAGATTCGACGCCACCCGCGACGGCGATCTCGTAACTGCCCGCCAGGATGCCCTGGGCCGCGAAATGAACCGCCTGCTGCGAAGAACCGCACTGGCGGTCGATCGTGACTGCCGGCACGTGCTCGGGGAGCCCGGCGGCCAGCCAGCAGTAGCGCGCCAGGTTCGCCGACTGTGGTCCGATCTGCCCGACGCAGCCGAAGATGACGTCGTCCACCCGGTCGGGGTCGATCCCGGCCCGGTCGATCAGGCCGCTCAGGACGTAGGCCCCGATATCGACCGGGTGCACCTGGCTGAGGCTGCCGCGCTTGCGGCCCATCGGTGTGCGTAGCGCCTCGACGATGTGGACCTCGACCACGCTCTACCTCCTGGATCGAGTCGCGTGAATTTAACCAAACCGTAGTTTGTCCAACTTTGCGGTGTCAACCCGCCGGTTTTGGTATGCTGCAGAGCAAACCAATGTTTGATTCAACGGCGCGAGGGCGCGGGGAGAAGACAATCGATGGCGAGACCGAACCGCTGGGACGACGTGGTTGCATCCGCTGCCAAGGTGTTTCGTCAGCGTGGATTCGCCCAAGCGACCCTAGAGGAGATCGCCGACAATCTCGGCATGCTCAAGGGGAGCCTCTACAACTACATCAGCACCAAAGAGGACCTGCTTACCGCCGTGATTCGGATTCCCACCGAGCGCATCGTGCGGGAGTCGGGCGTCATCGCCGAGTCGGACCAGACTTCGGAACAGAAGGTTCGTGCGCTCATCGCCCTTCATATCCGGGTGATCATCGACATCTACGACTTCGCCGCCGTATACCTGCACGAGATCGCCATGTCGAACCTCGCCGAGGACTGGCACGAGCGAGACCGCGAATACATTCGCCTCGTGGAGGGGGTGATGGCGGCCGCAGTTGCGGATGGCACCTTCCGGAGCACAGTCCACCCCCATGTAGCCGCCATGACCATGATCGGGGCTTGCAACTGGCTCACCAAGTGGTGGAATCCCGAAGGCCCGATCGGCGGAGACGACATGATCGCGCAAATCAGCGACATCGTGCTCGGCGGGTTATGCGTCCCGTCCCGGCTGGGGGCCGAGGACGCCAAGCGGCTCGAAGACTGCGAGCGCGAGAACGCAATGCTCAAGCGACTGTTGGCCGATGCGGAGCTGGAGAAGGCGGCACTCAAGGAGATCGCCCGGAACCACTCCTGAGCCGGATCGGAGAGTCAAAGATCAAGCGACACAACTGTCAAGCGTCAGCCGAAACACTGTCAGGCCTCACCCGAGGTAATACCCAATCGGCGTCCAACTTGAACACTAAGATGAGCCAACTCGGGACGGATGGAACGGCTAGACCCTCAACCGGGGGCCGTTGGCGGTCATGGCTACCCACCGCTTGAATATCGCTTCGGTCGTCAAGAACTTGTTGATGACGGTGCCTTGGGCGTTGGTCTCGATCTGATAGATCTGGTTGCCGACCTTCTGGAAGAAATTTTGGGCGAGCCCTTCGCTGCGCGCAAAGACGTGTATTTCCGATTGCAAAAGAGTATTCAAAGTTTGCGGGGTAACTCCCCAGGCGTCCGTAATGAATTTTCTGGCATAGATGAAGTCTGGACTGTAGAGAAACGGATAGCGGCCCCCGACTGCGAGGATTTCCTTACCGTCGGTATAGAGTATCGCTCCGTCCTTGGCAAGGATTCTGAGACCCTTGGCTACCAGCTGCTTACTACGCAGATCTCGCGCCGCTAATTCCGCTGCTTTGAAGTCCGCCTCTAACTTTGGTGTTAACTGGTCAAGAAACTTTTCCGTTGCGGGCGCGATCTCGCCAAGAAAATTGAAGATACTTCCGACATCGAAAGCCGCCGGGCCGCCCGCGGCCGCTGCCGCTCCAAGTGCTCCGGCCTGCGAGCCGGACATCAACCCCAGCACGTTGGCGGCCTCAGCTTTCACATAGGAGGCGGCGCCGCCGGTCAAGGCCTGTACGAACTGGTCGTGAAACGCCGCAGCTTTAGCACTGAGCGCCTGGAATTGGTGTGCATGGCTGCCGAACAGCGCGGCGATCGCCGTGGACACCTCATCCTGGGCAGCAGCCAACACGCTGGTGGTCGGGGCTGCCGCCGCTGCGTTGGCCGCGCTGATCGTGGAACCGAGATTCGCCAAGTTCGACGCCGCAGCCGCCACCGTTTCCGGCACTACGCTGACGTAGGACACCCGCACCTCCAACAAATCAGTTACGTCGAGAGATGTCGCGAGCCCGAAACGACGACAGCGCGATAGTAACCAGATGGGGCGGCCGGTGCGGGACGAATCGCAAGTCCAAAATCCCGGCACTGAGTCACCGTCACCGCCGCGGGCCCGGAACCACCCGAAAACCGCGGCGCCATCCGGCGCGGTCATCCTTCGGTCAGCTGACCGACACGCTGGATTCAGGTGCTGGCTGACGCTGACTAAAAATCGGCACTGAGCAGGCATTTCAGACCTCGTGCCCCCGGCAGGATTCGAACCTGCGACACCGGCTTTAGGAGAGCCGTGCTCTATCCCCTGAGCTACGGGGGCGAGTGGCCTACCGAAATAGGTGCTGAGAACCCGCGAGGATCCCTCATGCTAATCGGAGGGCGGCGAAAGTGCGGCATCAGGGCGTGCGCCGGTGGTCCGCGCCGTGCTCACCGCCGCACGGCTCAGCCGATGGTGATCGCGCGCGTCACCGCGTCGGCGACCTGCTCGTCGGTGAGCGCGCTGCGCTCGATCAAGGTGTGCGAAAGCACTGTGCGAACGATGATTTCGGCTGCCTGCAGTGGCGGCAGCAGCGGATACGGATACTTTGTGGCGGCGATCGCCGGCGCGACGGTTGCGGACACGGTTTGTATGACGTTCATCCGCGCCTCGCCGACTCGCACCACTGCCTGTAGCAGCCAGTGCGGTTCGTGGTCGCGCACATAGGTGAAGGCGGCGTGGTTGCGCAGGTAGCGCAAGGCGGCCAGGACGGTCGTGGGCACCAACGTCGCGGGGTCGGCGTGTGCGTCGGCGCGGGTCATCACCGCGACGGCCATCTGCTGGATCTCGTGTTGCGCCACCGCGGATATCAATCCGTCTTTGTCGCCGAACTCGCGGTAGGCCGTGGCGCGGGAGACCCCCGCCCGTTCGGCGACCTGGCTCAAGGTCAGCGAGTCGATGCCGCTTTCGGCGATCAACAGCAACGTCGCCTGTACCAGCGCGTCCCAGGAACGAGTTGAGGGCATCACCGGTATTTGTACCGCAGGTTGTTGACTCCACCGCCAACTGAGACTAACTTTACGATTCGTCTCAGTTTCCTAGTCGGAGGACGGTGCGCGGTGACGCAACCGACGCAGACCACGACCCCGCTCGACCTGACCGCACTACCGGCGCTACGCCGGTATCTGGCGTCGCTGCCGTTGGAGGAGCGAGCCAGGGCCACCGCGCGGCTCTCGGCGTTGTCCGGCGACGACCTGCTCAGCCTCGGCGTCAGCGAACCCCAACCCAGCGAATTCGACTACGCGGTGGACCAGGTCGACGGCGCCATCCCCGCCGAACTGTGCGGCACGCTCTACCGCAACGGCCCCGGCCGCTGGCAGGACCACACGGGCCGGCCGCTGCACCACCTCTTCGACGGCGACGGCATGCTCTCGGCGTTCACCATCCGCGATGGTGCAGTGCACTATCGGAACCGCTACGTACGTACCCGGCACTACCAGGGCAAGGGCGGCGTCACCCATCTGGGCACCGCGGCGCCGGGCGGCTGGCGGGCCAACATCGGCAAGACGCCGCCAAACCTGGCCAATACCAACATCGTCGAGCACGCTGGCCGCCTCTACGCGCTGTGGGAGGGCGGGGCTCCCTACGAGATCAACCCTGACACGCTGGAAACCGTTGGGCCACGCCGATTCGGCGGAGAGTTGGCCAGGATGGGCGCCTATTCCGCGCATCCGAGCATATGTCCTCGCACCGGCGACATGTACAACTTCGGTGTCGAATTCATTCCGCGTCCGCACCTTCGCATCTACCACACCGACCCGAAGGGCAGCCTGCGATATTTGCGTTCGGCGCGGCTGCCCTATCTGGCCATGACGCACGACTTCGCCATCACCGAGCGCTACCTGGTGTTCCTGGTATCGCCGATCATCCCGGACCTTATGTCGGTTGCGTTGGGCCGCAAGCCGATCGGCGACGCGCTGCGTTACCGCCCCGAGAAGGGCACTGCGTTCATCCTCGTGCCCCGCGACGGCGGGGAGATCCGCCGCATTGAGTCGCCGGCAGTCCTGCAATTCCACCTCAGCAACGCCTACGACGACGGCGACGAAGTCGTTGTCGACGCAGTCACCTACGAAAACCCGCAGCTGCTCAGGAGTATCGCACGTTTTCAGACCACGCCGCTGCGCGAATCACCCTCGAAGCTGACCCGATTCCGGCTCACCAAATTTGGACGCGTGCTTCGAGAAACGCTGAGCGACAGCATCTGTGAGTTCCCACGTCATCATCCTGACCGCGAGGGTATGCCACACCGTTACGCCTACTTCACCAGCCGCCGGCACTTGTCGTCGCTGTACGACTCGATCACCAAGGTCGACCTCAGCGACCACTCCGAGAACACCTACACCGCGGCGGGCGCCGGCAACAGCTTCTGCGAACCGGTGTTCGTCCCTCGTCCCGATGCGTCCGCCGAGGACGAAGGCTGGCTGCTCACCGTCGAATATCAAGCTCGGCAACATGTGTCCCGACTGGTGATCCTGGACGCGCGTGATCCCAGCAGCGGACCGGTCGCCACTGCTCAGCTCACCCACCACATCCCGCAGGGGTTCCACGGCAACTTTGCGCCACGACCAGCCCCAGCCTGAATCACGCGCGATACCTGCTACCGCGAGTGAATCCCGCGTCGTAGTCGTGGCAGCCATTTTCTGCGCTGGTGTGTGCATCCTTGGCGATGGGTGTGAATCTACGGCTTTCGGTGTGAGCTAAGGGTTTTGGGTGTGAGCGTAGGGCGGGATTTCGGCCGGATTCCCGCCTAGGCTTCACGGGGGACGCCCAGGCTTCACGCCCGGCGCCCAGGGTTCACGCCCGACGTTCAGGGTTCACGCCCGGCGCCCAGGCTTCACGCCCGGCGCCCAGGGTTCACGCCCGGCGCCCAGGGTTCACGCGGGAAGCGGGCGCGGGGCCGAAGTGTGGTACAGAGCAGGGCGGGGTCGGGTTGACCCCATTTGGTTGTGCATCCTTGGCGATGGGTGTGAATCTACGGCTTTCGGTGTGAGCTAAGGGTTTTGGGTGTGAGCGTAGGGCGGCATTTTGGCCGAATTCCCGCCGAGGCTTCACGCCCGACGCCCAGGCTTCACGCCCGGCGCCTAGGGTTCACGCCCGACGCCGAGGGTTCACGCGGGAAGCGGGAGCGGGGCCGAAGTGTGGTATAGAGCAGGGGCGGGGTCGGGTTGACCCCGTTTGGTTGTGCATCCTTGGCGATGGGTGTGAATCTACGGCTTTCGGTGTGAGCTAAGGGTTTTGGGTGTGAGCGTAGGGCGGCATTTTGGCCGAATTCCCGCCCAGGCTTCACGCCGGACGCCTAGGGTTCACGCCCGACGCCCAGGGTTCACGCCGGACGCCGAGGCTTCACGCGCGGCGCTCAGGCCCGACAACCCAAGCAGCGAGGGCGCTGGGAATGCAGGGTTCGGGAGCCCAAACGCGATCAGCGCAGCTTGTCGATCACCTTCGCGAAATTCTGGAGGTTGTTGTCCTGCACGGTAATCGACGTCACGCCGTACTTGTCCCGGTATTCCCGCAGCGTGTCGGCGATCGCACCCGGCGACCCGGTGAGCACCGAGTGCATCGCCAGCAGCTCCTCGTCCGACATCCCCGGCGAGTAGCGCCGCGTCATCGCCAAGTCGGGCACGGTCTCCCCAGCACGTGGCATCGCCGTCACCGCGAGGTTCAGCTCCAGCGAGTCGAAGCGGTCGCCGGCAGCGGCCCGGACGAACTCGACGCGTTCGGTCAGCGGGTCGTCGGCCTCGCGCACCCGGGCCCCGGTCAACCCGACGATGTCGGCATAACGCGCAGCAAGGGTCAGCACCCGGTCACCGTTGCCGGCGATCAGGATCGGCATCTTCGGGTGATGCTCACTGAGGCATTTCGTCATGTGCTCGAGGTAGTCGACGCGTGCTCCGGCGCTGGGGTATGGCAGCTCGGCCGCCTCGAATTCCTCACGGACATAACCAGTTCCGAGCCCGACCTCGACACGCTGGTCGCTGATCAAGTCCAGACAACCCAGGTCTCGGCTCAGTAGGGCCGGCTTGTAGAAGGCGGCGTTGAGCACATACATGCTCAGCCGCAGCGTCGTGGTGACCATGGCGGCTGCGGTCAGCGTCGGAAACGGTGCCGCCGCACCGAGATGGTCCGGCACACAGAGTATGTCGAACCCCGAATCCTCGGCGCGCTTGGCGGTGTCCACCAGAGCATCGCGGGACTTGAAGAATCGCAGGCTCAACCCGAACCGAAAGTCCTTGGCCACCAATAAACTCCCTCTACTAGGAGAAACACCGCGCGGCCGGCGCGGAGCTCACCGGATCCCAGCGGTGCAAGAAGTCGATCCAGCGTTGCGGCAACCCGTGGTGCACTGCGCCGTCGATGATGCGCTGCAGATAGCCCGGCCGGGGCGGCCCCGCGCTCACCCGCGGGTCGATGTACACCCACGCCGCCGCTGTCGAACCATTACCCAGTCGCACGGTCAGCTCATCGCGCCGGTAGCGCACCGGCACGCCCTCGGCGCTGTCCAACCGGGTTAGGTCGTCGTCGGAGAGCCGCCACAGTACGCCGTGCACCTCACCACCGGCCAGCGGCTCGACGGTGGCTACGCCGCGTTGGTTGATCAGCCAGCAGTGGTCGCCGAGCACCGCCGGGCGCGGGTCGCCTGCGTCGGGGCAGCGGGCCGCCATCTGGCGCACGCACAGATTCGATCCGTATGCGAAGTAGAGGTGTCGGCCCGCTCGCATTCAGCCCGTCACCGTCAGATAGATCAGCGTTAGCACTTACTCACCATTGTGCTTTGACCTGCAAAAACGTGGTTGCTGGTGTCCGTTGTGCGGCTCATTATCTTAAGGTGAGCCGACCCGTCCGTGGCGTCTCCTGAGCGGTGCACCAATCAAGTACATCACCCCCGTAGTGCCCGACTCTCTTGCGGGCTTCTTGGTGCGGCATTTCACCGAAATTGTTCCCAGTCGGGTCGGTGTCCGCCTACGCTGCGCCCTGTTGGATCACCACCGGGAAGGGGTAGCCATGTTTCTTCGGATAGTTGTCGTCGCAGCGTTCATCGGCACGGCCGCGCTTGCCCCGCCGCCGCAAGCCAGCGCGCAATCGTGCTCCAAGGGCTACTACAAGGCCGCTTCTGGCAACTGCGTACACCGGCCAATCTGCGGAGTGTCTACACAGCCGGACGGTGCCACCGCGTTGTGTAACGACGGTTGCTGGTCGTTCAGTGAGAATCCCAGCGAGGATGACACATGCAGCGGACACGGCGGCGCAAAGAAAGTCTTGTAAACCATTGCCGCCCTTGGTAATAGCGCACAATGTTGTGCTTCACCGCAGGTCAGGACTGGTGCAGCATGTCGGCATGACTACCGAACTGCTGATCGCCACCGTTGCCTGCCTCGCTGACCACCTTGAGGTCGACGGCCACCCGCTTGCTTGGGTGCCGCGCGCTGTCCTGGCCGACACCCAGTAAGGGCATTTTCACAGCTAGAAGCACCTTTTCATTCAGCCCGTCACCGTCAGATAGATGAGCGCCACGTTGAGCACACTAATCATCACCGCGACCACCCAGCCAATGGCCGTTGTCAACCGGTGGTTGGCGTCGGCGCCCATCAGTTCCCGGTTTCCGGTGAGCCTGACCAGCGGCAGCACCGCGAACGGTATCCCGAACGACAGCACCACCTGGGAGATCACCAGTGCCCGGGTGGGGTCCACGTCCAGCGCCAACAGCGCTATCGCGGGGCAGACGGTGACCAGGCGGCGGAGCGCCATCGGCACCGACTTGTGCAGCAGCCCCTGCATGATCATCGCGCCGGCGTAGGCGCCCACCGACGACGACGCCAAACCCGAAGTCAACAAACCGACCGCGAACAGCACCGCGATCGTCGGGCCTAGCGTGTCTCGGACCGCGACGTAGGCGGCATCGATGGACCCGACGTCACCGTGCCCGCGCATGTTGAAGGCGGCGACCAGCAGCATCGCCGCGTTGACTCCGCCGGCGATCACCATGGCGATCCCGACGTCCACCCGGGTGATGCGCAACAGTCGACGGCGGTCCGGCCCGGGCGCGGGCTGGCCGTGCCGGTCGCGGGCCAACCCGGAGTGCAGGTAGACCGCGTGGGGCATCACGGTGGCCCCCAGGATCGCGGCGGCCAGCAACACGCTCTCGGTGCCGTGGAAGCGTGGCAGCAGGCCGGACACGACTTCGCCGGCCGGCGGTGTGGCGACGAAGAAGCTGGCGGTGAAGCCCAGCGCGATGATCAGCAGCAGCCCGGTGATGACCACCTCGAACAACCGCTGGCCGCGACGGTCCTTGACCATCAGCAGCAGCAACGAGATCACGCCGGTGATCAGCCCGCCCAGCGGCAGCGGCAACCCGAACAGGATGCGCAGTGCGATGGCCCCGCCGATCACCTCGGCCACATCCGTCGACATCGCGACGATCTCGGCCTGTGCCCAGTAGACCAGCCGCGCGGGCCGACCCATCCGGTCGCCGATCGATTCGGGCAGCGAGCGGCCGGTGACCAGGCCGAGCTTGGCCGAGAGGTACTGAACCAGCCCGGCCATCACGTTGGCCACGACGATGACCCATAACAGCAGGTAGCCGAATTGGGTGCCGGAGCTGACGTTGGCGGCGACGTTGCCGGGGTCGACGTAGGCGATTGCGGCGACGAACGCCGGTCCCAGCAGGTACCAGCTTGCTTTGTCCGAGGTCGTGACGTCCTGCGCCAACTCACCGCCCTAGAGGTCAGAGGGTTCGAATAAAAAAGTGAGGTTATCCGAAACCGGCCGCAGGTTTGTTGGCGGCCCGAGCTTAGTCGGCGGGGAGGTACAGGCCGCGGCCGGTAATCAACGGCAACTCGAGCGTGGTCCGGATCCCAGGCGGGGCGGCCACCACCGCGGGTATGGCGTTGACGATGCGCATCGCCGTCGCGACGAGCCCGGCATGGTTGTGGTCGCCGAGCCGACTGCTCAGGCAGATGTCCATGGCGTACGACGGCTCACCGGTGATCTCCACGCGGTACGAACCACCGGGCTGCGCGGGTTGCGGCCAGTCCGGGCACAAGTCTTCGCGCAGCCGGGTGATGTGCTCGAGCACGACGGCGGGGCGGCCGTCGAGCATGCCGAGCACCTCGAACCGCAGCGCGGCGGCACTGCCCTGCGCAATGTGGCCCGATGCGATGTCGAAGGCCTCGGGCGCGGGCACCCGGACGTACTTCTCGGTCACCTCGTCGAGCGAAATGCCAAGTCCCGCAGCGAGTTGGCGGACCACCGAGCCCCACGCCAGGCTGAGCACCCCGGGCTGCAGCAGCATCGGGATGTCCTCCATCGGCCTGCCGAACCCCATCACGTCGAACATGACGACGGCGCTGTCATATGTCGCGTAGTCGACGATCTCCATGCAGCGCACCTGCTCGACGCTCTGACAGGTGCCGGCCAGCGCCATCGGCAGTAGGTCGTTGGCGAAGCCCGGGTCGATGCCACTGACGTACAGGCTCGAATTACCTTGCCGCGCAGCCTCTTCGATCGGTTCGATCAAGTTTTGCGGCAGCACCTGCCACGGGTACTGCAGGAACACCGGACCGCTGCCCACCATGTTGATCCCGGCCGCCAGCACGCGCCGGTAGTCTTCCAGCGCTTCGGGAAGGCGGTTGTCGGCCATCGCGTTGTAGACCGCACACTGTGGCGCGGTGGCAAGCACGGCGTCCAGATCGGTGGTCGCTTTGACTCCCGTGGCCTGCTCGAGTCCGGCCAACTCGGCCGCGTCCTTTCCGGCCTTGGCGTCCGACGACACCCACACTCCGGTGAGCTCGAACTCCGGGTTGGTGATCAGCGCACGCAGCGAGTGGATGCCGACGTTGCCGGTGCCCAGTTGGGCGACACGTATTGCCATGACCGACTCCTTACAGATCCGGGACGGGGATCGTGAGATTGGGGAAGGTGAGGCCGCCGTCGACCTCCAGCGTCTTGCCGGTCAGGAAACCACCCGCGGGCGACGCCAAATAGACTGCGGCAGCGGCGATGTCAAGCGGATCACCGAGGCGGCGCAACGGCGTCGCCTGTTCCATCGGTTTGCGCAGCTCGTCGTTGTTGGCCACCACGTCGAGTGCGGAGGTCAGGATCGATCCCGGCGCGATCGCGTTCACCCGGATGCGGGGGCACAAGTCCAGTGCCGTCAATCGCGTGTAGTGCGTCAGCGCGGCTTTGGCGGTGCCATAGGCGGCGAAGCCGCGCCCGGCCAGCCGGCCGATGGCCGAGGTGATGTTGATGATGCTGCCGCCGCCGGAATGCTCGAGGATCAGCGGCACCGCGGCGACGGTGAGCGCATGGGCGGTGGCGACGTTGAACGTGAACGCGTCCCTGAGCTCTTTGGTCGACGTGGTCAGCAGCGTGTTCGGCATGCTGCCCCCGACGTTGTTGACGACGATGTCCAGCTTCCCGAATGCCTCGACGGCCACCGCGGCGAGCTTCTCGGTCTCCTCGGGGCGAGCCAGGTCCGCGGCCACCACGTGGGCACGGCGCCCGGCGGCGCGCACCTGCTCGGCGACCTCGTCCAACTGCGACCGGGTGCGCGACGCGATCACCACGTCGGCGCCCGCCTCGGCGAACGCCAGTGCGATGGCCGCGCCCAGGCCGCGGCCCGCGCCGGTGATGACGGCGATCTTGTCGTCGAGTCGGAACCTGTCGAGGATCACGGCGGCCTCGTTTCATTCGTCGGACGACACGACGGCGGCGGCCATCGCCTCGATGATTTCTGTAACAGGTTCTAGTTTGGCACAGGGGTGCCGAAGGGCTTGCGTCGCGTCCGTCAGCAACTCTTTCACCGCACGTAACCTGTTGTTAATGTAGGTGAATAGCTGTAATGAAAGGGGTTCTCAGGAAGCCGCGACGGGTGGGCGGCGTCTAGCATCTTTCATCACTACCAGTTAGGAACTGAATTGAAACTCAACCGATTTGGTGCTGCTCTGAGTGTGCTGGCATCAGGCGCGCTGGTGTTGTCGGCTTGTGGCAGCGACAACAACAACGCAGGCGGGGGCAGCTCAGGCGCGTCGGGCAGTGCGTCGTCGGGCAACGTGAGCTGCGGCGGCAAGAAGGCGCTGAAGGCCAGCGGTTCGTCCGCGCAGAACAACGCGATGACCCGCTTCGTCAAGGCATTCGAATCGGCTTGTCCCGGGCAGACGTTGAACTACACAGCCAACGGCTCCGGCGCCGGCATCAGCGAATTCACCGGCAACCAAACAGATTTCGGCGGTTCCGACTCTCCGCTTACCCAGGACCAGGCGGCCGCGGCCCAACAACGTTGCGGCGGTGCGCCGGCGTGGAACCTGCCGGTGGTGTTCGGCCCCATCGCGGTCACCTACAACGTCGGGGGAGTGAGCTCACTGAACCTCGACGGGCCCACCCTGGCCAAGATCTTCAACGGCGGCGTGAAGAAGTGGAACGACCCGGCAATCGCGGCCCTCAACCCCGGCACCAACCTGCCCGGAACGGACATCCACGTGGTGTTCCGCAGCGACGAGTCGGGAACCACGGACAACTTCCAGCACTATCTCGACGCCGCCTCCAACGGCGCATGGGGCAAAGGCGCCGGCAAGTCGTTCCAGGGCGGCGTCGGTGAAGGCGCCAAGGGCAACGACGGCACGTCGGCGGCCATCAAGAACACCGAGGGCGCCATCACCTACAACGAGTGGTCGTTCGCGCAGGCCCAGAAGCTGAGCATCGCGAAGATCATCACCTCGGCCGGACCGGACGCCGTCGCCATCGGCGCCGAGTCGGTGGGCAAGACCATCGGCGGCGCCACCGTCAAGGGCCAGGGCAACGACCTGGTGCTCGACACCGCCTCGTTCTACCGGCCCACCCAGCCCGGCTCCTACCCGATCGTGCTGGCCACCTACGAGATCGTCTGCTCGAAGTACCCCGACGCCGCCGTCGGAACCGCGGTGAAGGCATTCCTGCAGTCGACCATCGGACCCGGTCAAAATGGCTTGGGGGACAACGGGTATGCCCCGATCCCGGATTCCTTCAAGTCGAGGCTGTCGACCGCGGTCAACGCGATCTCCTGATCGGAGGTTGACGTGGCCAATCCCCCGCTGGCAAAGCATGCGCTAGCGGAGGTGGACGCGCGCGCGTCGCGGCGAGCCGATCGGTTGTTCAGATCGCTTGCCGCGGCCGCCGGTTCCACCATCGTGGTGGCGATCGTGTTGATTGCGGTGTTCCTGCTGCTACGGGCCGTCCCGTCGCTGCGCGCAAACACCGTCAACTTCTTCACCAGCGCGCGGTTCGACACCACCGACGACCAGAAGCTGGCGTTCGGGATCAGCGATCTGCTGATGGTCACGGTGCTCAGTTCCATCACCGCGCTGGCGCTCGCGGTGCCGATCGCCGTCGGCATCGCGGTCTTCGTCACGCAGTACGCACCGAAACGGCTGTCGCGGCCGTTCAGTGCGATGGTGGACCTGCTGGCCGCGGTGCCCTCGATCATCTTCGGGCTGTGGGGGATCTTCGTGCTGGCACCGAAGCTGGAGCCGCTGGCGGAGTTCCTCAACCGTCATCTGGGCTGGTTCTTCCTGTTCAAGAGCGGCAACGTGTCCCTGGCCGGCGGCGGCACGATCTTCACCGCGAGCATCGTGCTGGCCGTGATGATCCTGCCGATCATCACGTCGGTGTCACGCGAGGTGTTCCGGCAGACCCCGCCGATGCAGATCGAGGCGGCGCAAGCGCTCGGTGCGACCAAGTGGGAGGTGGTGCGCACCACAGTGCTGCCGTTCGGGCGCAGCGGTGTCATCGCCGCCTCGATGCTGGGCTTGGGTCGTGCGCTGGGTGAGACGGTGGCGGTGCTGATCATCCTGCGCTCGGCGGCGCGGCCCGGGACATGGTCGCTGTTCGACGGCGGCTACACGTTCGCCTCCAAGATCGCTTCTGCCGCAGCCGAATTCAGCCGGCCCCTGCCGACGGGGGCCTACATCTCGGCCGGCTTCGCATTGTTCGTCCTGACTTTCGTGGTCAACGCGGCAGCGCGCGCGGTCGCCGGCGGAAAGGTCAACGGATGAGCCAACTCAGCGCCGACGCGCTCGAGCAGCCCGTCAAGGCCGTCGTCTTCCGTCCGCTGAGCCTGGTTCGCCGGATCAAGAACGACATCGCCACGACCTTCTTCCTCGCGTCGTTCGTGATCGCGCTGGTGCCGCTGGTCTGGGTGCTCGCGGTGGTGATCATCCGCGGCTACCACGCCGTCATCACCGCGGACTGGTGGACCCACTCGCTGCGTGGGGTGTTGCCCGAGGAGTTCGCCGGCGGCGTCTACCACGCGCTGTACGGGACGTTGGTGCAGGCAGGTGTCGCGGGCGTGATCGCGGTGCCGCTCGGCTTGATGACCGCTGTCTACCTGGTCGAGTACGGCACCGGTCGGCTCGCCCGGGTGACCACGTTCATGGTGGACGTCCTCGCCGGCGTGCCCTCGATCGTGGCGGCGCTGTTCATCTTCAGCCTGTGGATCGCCACATTGGGATTCCAGCAGAGCGCGTTTGCGGTGTCGCTGGCCCTGGTCCTGCTGATGCTGCCGGTGGTGGTGCGCTCCACCGAGGAGATGCTGCGGTTGGTACCCGACGAACTACGAGAAGCCAGTTACGCCTTGGGCGTTCCGAAATGGAAGACGATCGTGCGGATCGTGACGCCCATCGCGATGCCGGGCATCGTGTCGGGCGTGCTGCTGGCGGTGGCCCGGGTGATCGGGGAAACCGCGCCGGTACTGGTGCTCGTCGGGTACAGCCGCTCGATCAACCTCGACATCTTCGAAGGCAACATGGCCTCGCTGCCGCTGCTGATCTACACCGAACTCACCAACCCCGAACACGCCGGGTTCCTGCGCGTGTGGGGAGCGGCGCTGACCCTGATCATCCTGGTGGCGGTGATCAACCTGATCGCCGCCGGGATGCGGTTGGTGGCCACGCGGTCGCGCTGAGCCGCGCTACTTCGGGGAAGGCGCGAGTCGCAACACCCTGCCGTTGCCGCGGTCGGCGACGTAGACGTTGCCTTTCTTATCCACCGCGACCGACAACGGGGTGTTCAGCCCGGTGAACGGCAGTTCTTCGCTGGCCGCACCACCGGCGGGCAACTTCACCACCACGTTGTTGTCGTGTTCGGTGACGTAGACGGCGCCGGCGCCGTCGACCGTGATGCCCCACGGTGCGCTCAAGCCGGTGAACGGCAGCACCGTCTGATTGGTGGTGCCGGCGTCGAGTTTGAGCACCCGGTTGTTGTCGGTGTCGGTGACGTAGATGTTCCCGTCGGTATCCAGTGCCACGCCGTCGGGATTCTTCAGTCCGCTGAACGGCACCTCGACCTGCGCGTTGCTGTTCGGCGGCAGCTTCAGCACCCTGTTGTTGCCGCGGTCGGCGACGTAGACGTTGCCCTGGGGGTCCACCGCGACACCCTCGGGGTAGCTGAGGCCGCTGAACCCCAGCACGGTTGGTTTGTTGGAGCCCGCCGGCACCGACACCACCCGGTTGTTGAAGTCGCTGACGTAGATCGTCCCGTTGCCGTCCACGGCGATGCCCTGTGGTTCGTAGAGTCCGCTCACCGGCATCACCGTGGGGGAGCTGGATCCCTGCGGCAGCGTCACCACCTTGCCGTACATGGTCTGGTTGGTGACGTAGACGGTGCCGTTGGCGTCGACCGTGACCCCACCCGGTGCGAAGCGGAAGTTGAAGTCCTTGAAGGGCATAACCTGCTGGCCCTTGGCGTCCGCCGCATCACCGCCGCTGTCCTTCGATCCGAACAGCAGGAACGCGGTCACCGCGCCGACTACCAGCAGCAGCGCCGCCGCGATCGCACCGATGATCAGCGGCTTACGCGACTTCGCCGGCGGCGGGCCGCTTGCCGGGGGCTGGCTGGGCGACGGTGGCGCACCAGCACGCGCACCGGCGGCAGCGCCCGGCTGGCTGGCCCAAGCGGCGGCTGCGACCGGGGCGGCTTGCGTCCACTGCTCGGAGTTCTGTCCAGGTTCGGAGCGCCACCCGGTGGGGTTCGCCGGCGCGACCCTGGTCTCGTCCCGGGTCGAATACGACGGGATCCGCGCGGTCTGGTCCCCGGTCGGATACGACGGTATTCGGGCGGTCTGGTCGCCGGTGGGGTACGGCGGCGCCGGTGTCCGCGTGCCGGAGCCGTACGGCGGAATCGGTGTCCGCATGGTCTGGTCCGCGGCGGCGTACTGAGCGGGCGCAGCAGGCATGGCCGCCGGGCCGGACGGTTGCCCGCTGGCGCCGCCGCGACTGTTCCAGCCGCCGGCCAGGCTCGGGTCGACGACGGGCGCGATGAGCGTCTGATTGTCGCCTTGCCGCAGGATGGTGGCCTCTTGGCGCTGCTCGGGAGTGGTCAGCGCGTCGTGGGCGGCGGCGGCGAGGTCGCCGGCCGTCATGTAGCGCTCGGTGGGGTTCTTCGCCATGCCTTTGGCAATCACCGCGTCCAGCGCCTCCGGAACCCGGCCCGGCCGCAGCACGCTGGGCCGCGGGATCGGCTCCATCAGATGCGACGCGATCAGCCGCTCCACGCTGTCCGCCCGGTACGGTGGTGCCCCGGTCAGGCATTCACCCAGCACGCAGGCCAGCGCGTAGATGTCGGCCCGATACGTGACTTCGTCGCCGGTGAACCGCTCCGGAGCCATGTAGTTGTAGGTGCCCACCGCCATCCCGCTCTGCGTGAGACTGGGATCTTGACCGGCGCGGGCGATGCCGAAGTCGACCAGATACGCAAAGTCGTTGGCGGCGACGAGGATGTTCTCCGGCTTCACGTCGCGATGCGTGATCCCGCTGGCGTGCGCGGCATCCAGCGCCGCGGCGACCTGCCGCACAATGGCCACCGTCCGGGCCGGCGTGAGCGGCCCGTACTGCGTCAGCATCGAGCGCAGCGACACCCCGTCGATCAGGCGCATCTCCACGTAGAACTGTCCGTCGATCTCGCCGTAGTCGTGGATCGGCACCACGTGCGGTTCGGTCAGCCGCCCGGCGATATCGGCTTCGCGCTGCATCCGGGCAGCGAAAACCGGATTGCCCGAGTACGCCGTCGAAATCAGCTTGAGCGCCACCACCCGATGCTTACGGGTGTCCTCGGCCTCGTAAACCTCGCCCATGCCGCCGCGGCCGATCAGGCGCACCAACTGGTAGGGCCCAAAATGCGAGCCCACCCGCGATTCCGAACCGGTGTTGGTCACCGTCGACGCTCCCTTCGCCCGGACACCCCACGCCGCATCCGGTAGCGGTCACGTACCGGCGGCCACGCTGCCGCGGCGCCGAAACGAATGGTTAACACACGGTAAATCCTCGTGGAGTGGGCACACAACCAAATCCGGGGACTCGGCACGATTTTTGATCACGAGTGCGTAACGGGGTTGGGTCGTCCGGCCGGTCGGGTACCGGTCTGAAAACGCTGCCAGCCCTGAAAACCGTTGGTGTGCTTGAACATTAACCTCTTCGAGGTGGCGAAGGCGGCGGAACCGACCGCCCCGCAACGTGTCCCGGCGCTCGCGGCGGTGACTAGCGGTCACCCGATGGCGTTGACCACCGGTATCAGCTTCTTCTGCAACGAGTCCGGCAGCGGAATGTAACCGTACTCCTGCAAACCGATCTGGCCGTCGCCAATTGTGGCTTGCATGAATGCCTTTACCGCTTGGCCGGTGGGGGA
The DNA here is from genome assembly GCF_022179425.1 of Mycobacterium sp. 20KCMC460. Classification (NCBI taxonomy): domain Bacteria; kingdom Bacillati; phylum Actinomycetota; class Actinomycetes; order Mycobacteriales; family Mycobacteriaceae; genus Mycobacterium; species Mycobacterium sp. 20KCMC460. The sequence goes on along the minus strand of NZ_AP025524.1, from coordinate 5,614,672 downwards.
GTCGGGATACTTCGAGCAGACGATTTCGTAGGTCACCAACACGATCGGATACGAGCCGGACTGAGTCGGCCGATAGAACGACGAGGTGTCCACCACGAGGTCGTTGGGCTCGGTGCCGCCCTTGAAGGTGGCGCCGGCTATGGTCTTGCCGACCGACTCCGGGCTGATCGACACCGCCTCCGGACCGGCCGAGGTGATGATCTGGGCCTTGTTCAGCTGGTGGCCCTCGGCGAAGGACCATTCGTTGTAGGTGATCGAGCCGTCGGTGGCCTTCATGGCCTGCGACGTGCCGTCGTTACCGGCGGCTCCCTCGCCGACGCCGCCGTTGAACACCTGGCCGGCACCCTTGCCCCAGGCGCCGTTGGACGCCGCGTCCAGGTACTTCTGGAAGTTGTCAGTGGTACCGGACTTGTCGGAGCGGAAGACGACGTGGATTGGGGTCGACGGCAGGTTGACCCCGGAATTGAGCGCCTTGATCGCCGGGTCGTCCCACCTGGTGATGGCGCCGTTGAAAATTTTCGCGGTGGTGGGCCCGTCCAGGTTCAGCGAGCTGACGCCGTTGATGTTGTACGTGACCGCGATCGGTCCGAACACGACCGGAATGTCCCAGGCCGGCGAGTTGCAGCGCGCTCGCGCGCTGTCGGGTTCACCCTTGTCCTGATTCATCGGCGAGTCAGAGCCGGCCAAGTCGGTCTCGCCGGCAATGAAAGCCGCCATGCCGGCACCGGAACCGTTGGCCGCATAGTCCAGCGTGTGACCCGGGCAGGCATGGATGTAGGCGTACACGAACTGCTCCATCGCGTTCTTTTGCGCGGTGGAGCCACCGGCCAGGATCTTCTTCTTGCCGCCGCAGTTCACCGGGACGACGGGGGCGGCGCTGGATCCCGACGACGAAGTCTTGCCCGAATTGCCGCCGCAACCCGACATCGCCAATGCCGCAACAACAAGCAGTCCGATTGCGGCGGCGGATCGAGGAAACTTCATGGCGACTCCTCCGAAGAATCGGCAGCACGATGAGCATAGGTGAACAAACACCCCATAGGAGTTGAACACACGATGTTGATTTGCTGAAGCCCGTGCCGCTCAGGATTTCCTGGCAGGTGCCTTCTTGGCCGCTTTCTTGGCCGGCGCCTTCTTCGCGGGCGCCTTCTTGGCCGGAGTCTTTTTGGCCGGACTCTTTTTCGCCGTGTCGTTCTTCGGCGACGATTCCGTCGCGCCGCCCGAGCGGGCCTTCACGCTGGCCTCCAGCTTGGCCAGCAGGTCGGACACGTCTTCGGACTCGTCCAACTCGGTCGGCTGCTCCTCGACCGTAAACGCTTCGCTGCCTTCGAGTTTCGCCTCGACCAGTTCCAGCAACTGTTCCTGGTAGGTGTCGTGGTAGCGGTCCGGGTCGAAGTCGTCGGACATCGACTCCACCACCTGGCCGGCCATCTTCAGTTCGGCCGGCTTGATCTCCACTTCCTTGTCCAGCACCGGGAAGTCCGGGTCGCGGATTTCATCCGGCCACAACAGCGTGTGGATCACCATCACGTCGCGTTTGCCGAAATCCTTGACGCGCAACGCGGCCAGCCGGGTCTTGCTGCGCAGCGTGAAGTGCACGATCGCCATCCGGTCGGTATCGGCGAGCGTCTTAGCAAGCAGCACATACGATTTGGAGGATTTCGAATCGGGCTCCAGGAAGTAGCTGCGGTCGAACAGCATCGGGTCCACTTCGCTGGCCGGGACGAACTCGAGCACTTCGATCTCGCGGCTGCGCTCTTCGGGCAGGGTGGCGATGTCGTCGTCGGTGATCACCACGCTCTTGCCGTCGTCGGATTCGAAGGCGCGGGCGATGTGGTTGTAGTCGACCACCTCCCCGCACACCTCGCAGACCCGCTTGTACCGGATGCGTCCGTTGTCCTTGTCGTGCACCTGGTGGAACTTGATGTCGTGGTCCTGGGTGGCGGTGTACACCTTGACCGGCACGTTCACCAGGCCGAAGGCGATCGAGCCCTTCCAAATGGAGCGCATTGGGTCAGTATGCCCACTAGGTGCCGACCAGACGCAAAATCACCCGGCACGCCCGGCGTGCCGGGGATTTTGCGTCTGCTATCGCCACCATCAGGGGCCGGCGCGGGAGACCGCCCGCGCCGCCGCCGCAGCCGCTTCGTCGAGTGCCGACCGCATTGCTTGCAGACCTATGCCGCGCAGTCGCTCGCGCCGGTCACCGCCCAACAGGCCCGAACTCCACAGACTGTCCAGCAGACCGACCATGAAGGCGTCCCCGGCGCCGATCGTGTCGACCACCGTGGCCGGTTTGGCCGCGACCGTCACTTCCCCGGCCGCGCACAGTCCCACCGAACCCTGCGCGCCCATGGTGAGCACGACGATCGCAGGTCCGGACGCCAGCCAGCCGCGGGCGGTGTCCAGTGCCGGCCGCTCGGGTGCCAGCCAGCGCAGGTCCTCGTCGCTGGCCTTGACGATGTCGCTGCGCTGGACGAGCTTGTCGATGCGGCCGCGCGCCTGGTCGCGATCGGCGATCAGCGACGGCCGGACGTTGGGGTCGAAGCTGACGGTGGCCGACGGCCGGTAGGCGTTGAGCAACGCGGCCACCGCCAGGCAGCCCGGTTCGCGCACCGCGGCAATCGATCCGGTGTGCACGAACAGCGGCGGCGGTACCGGCGGTGTGGCATCGAGGCGCCAATCCAGGTCGAACGAATAGCTCGCCGAGCCGTCCGCGGCCAGCGTGGCCACCGCGGTGGGTGTGCGCTGCGCCGTGACGCTTCCCGAAACAAGCTGCACCCCAGCGTCTTTGACGTACCGGGCGATAAGCCGGCCGCGGGCGTCGCCGCCGATGTGGGTCAGCAGGTCGACACCGCGACCCAGCCGGGCCAGGCCGACGGCGACATTGAGCGGGCTGCCGCCGACCTGTTCGGGCTGCCCCTCGACGATATCGATCAGCGCCTCGCCGATCACCAACCCCCGCGGATTCATGAGCTCCGGGCGTTTCAGACTTGCGGCCGGGCGCCCAATACGTCGCGGAACACGGCGTTGCGCAGGGTGAGTTCGCGGGGATCGCTGATCAGGTGGAAGCCCATCTTGTTCATCACATACCCGAAGCCGATACCGGTGTCCGGGTCGGCGAACCCGAAAGATCCTCCGGCGCCCGGCGTTCCGAACGCATTGTCCGAAGTTCCGAAGACGCACTTGGGAATCGGCTTGTTGAAGCCGAGGGAGAACGTCGTGTCGATGTGCAGCACCTTGTCGCGCAACCCCTTCGTCGGCGGCCGTGCCGGCTTCTGCAATGCGTCGAACGTGTCCGCGCTCAACCCCAGCGCCGGATCGCCGGTTGCCGCAGCGCCGTAGAGTTTGGCCAGGGACCGCGCGGTGCCGGTGCCGTTGACCGCCGGCATCTCCACCACCCGCAGCTCGTCGCGGTTGAAGGCAGCGGGGTGGTTGACGTCCTTGGCGAACACCAGCGCGCGCGCCGCCAGGCTGTGCGGGTTGAGCAATGCCGCGACGAAGCGCGGCGGCATCGTGTTGACATGCCAGATCAGGCTGGCGAACGACCAGGCGGAAAGGTGCGCCACGCGGTTGCGGTCCACCGAGGCCGGCAGGCCGATATGAAAATCCAAGCCGAGCGGACCGGCGATTTCGTCGGCGAAGAACCGGCCCAAAGTCCGTCCCGCGGGATCGGTGCGGCGGATCAGCTCGCCCTCATACCAGCCCAGCGTGATCCCGTGGTAGCCGTGCCGGGTGCCGGGCGCCCAGGCCGGTGCCTGCGCCGCGAGTTTCGCAGACATCGCCGGCGGGTCGGCCAGCTCCTGCAGCGTCAGCGCTGGGGTGACGACCGGCAGCCCAGCCTGATGCGCCAGCAGCTGCCGCACGGTCACCGCCGCCTTGCCCGCCTGCGCGAATTCCGGCCAGTAGTCGGTGACTTTCGCGTCGTAGCTGAGATAGCCCCGGGACACGGCGAGCGCGACACAAAGGGAGGCAACACCTTTCGTCGAGGAGAAGACGTTCACCAGGGTGTCTTGGGTCCACGGCGCTTTGGTCTCCCCGTTGCGGTAACCGCCCCACAGGTCGACGACCTTGCGGCCCTCCCGATACACCGAGACGGCGGCGCCGACCTCCTGCCCGCTGCTCAAATTCGCGCGGAAGGCGTCGGCGACCTTCCCGTAGCCCTCGTCGACGTCGCCCTGCAGGAGATGGCCCGGGTTGCCCATTCGCCGAGCGTACGAGATTGCCGCGGCGAGGACGACTAGGTTGGCCTTATGAGTTCGGCGCCGGAGCAGCGGGTCAAGCTGACCAACACCGACAAGGTGCTCTATCCGGCGACCGGCACCACCAAGGCCGACATCTTCGACTACTACACCCGCATCGCCGAGGTGATGATCCCGCACATCGCCGGGCGGCCGGTGACGCGCAAACGCTGGCCCAACGGAGTCGACAAGCCTTCGTTCTTCGAGAAACAGCTGGCGTCGTCGGCCCCGGACTGGTTGCCCCGCGCGAGCGTCACCCACCGGTCCGGGACCACCACCTACCCGATCATCGACAGCACCGACGGGCTGGCCTGGATCGCCCAGCAGGCCGCGCTGGAGGTGCACGTCCCGCAGTGGCGGTTCGTCGCACAGTGGACCCGTGCCGGGGAAAGCCTTGCGCCGGGCCCGGCCACCCGGCTGGTCTTCGACCTGGACCCCGGCGAGGGCGTGACAATCGCCCAACTGTCCGACGTGGCCCGGGCCGTGCGAGAGCTCATCTCCGATATCGGGCTGACCCTCTACCCGTTGACCAGCGGCAGCAAGGGGCTGCACCTTTACGCGCCGCTGGCCGAGCCGGTGAGCAGCCGGGGCGCCACCGTGTTGGCCAAACGCGTTGCGCAGCAACTGGAGAAGTCGATGCCGAAACTGGTCACCTCGACGATGACCAAGAGCCTGCGCACCGGCAAGGTGTTCCTGGACTGGAGCCAGAACAGCGGCTCGAAAACCACCATCGCGCCGTACTCACTGCGCGGTCGGGACCATCCGACAGTCGCGGCGCCGCGCAGTTGGGACGAACTCGACGACCCCGACCTGAGCCAGTTGCGCTACGACGAAGTGCTGGCGCGAGTGCAGCGCGACGGCGACCTGCTCGCCGCGCTGGATCCGGCAGCGCCGGGCGCCGACGATCCTGACCGGCTGACCAGATACCGCAGCATGCGGGACGCGTCGAAAACTCCCGAGCCGGTGCCGAAATCCAAACCCCAAGCCGGGCAAGGCAATACCTTTGTCATCCAAGAGCACCACGCCCGCCGGCTGCACTACGACTTCCGGCTGGAACGCGACGGGGTGCTGGTGTCGTGGGCGGTGCCCAAGAATCTGCCCGAGACCACCTCGGTCAACCACCTGGCGGTGCACACCGAGGACCATCCGCTGGAATACGGCGGCTTCGAGGGCCAGATTCCCAAAGGCGAGTACGGTGCGGGCAAGGTGGTGATCTGGGACTCGGGCACCTACGAGGCCGAGAAGTTCAACGATCACGAGGTGATCGTGAACCTGCACGGTCGTCGAATCTCCGGACGGTATGCGCTGATTCAGACCAACGGGGACCAATGGCTGGCGCACCGCATGAAGGAGCAGAAGGTATTCGACTTCGACGGGTTGGCCCCGATGCTGGCCACGCACGGGTCGGTGGCCGCTCTGAAGAAGGGACAGTGGGCATTCGAGGGCAAGTGGGACGGCTACCGGCTATTGGTCGACGCCGACCACGGCGCAGTCCGGCTGCGGTCCCGCAGCGGCCGCGACATCACCAAGGATTTTCCCCAATTAGCTTCCCTGGCTGATGCTTTCGCCGATCACCACGTCGTCCTCGACGGTGAGGTGGTGGCCCTGGACAAAGCCGGAGTGCCCAGCTTCAACCAACTGCAGAACCGTGTCCGGGCCACCCGGATCGAGTTCTGGGCTTTCGACCTGCTCTACCTCGACGGGCGATCGCTGTTGCGGGCCAAGTACGCCGATCGGCGTAAGTTGCTGGAAACTCTGGGCAGCACCGGCGATCTCATTGTCCCGCCGCTGCTGCCCGGTGACGACGGCGAACACGCCTTGGACTATTCCCACAAGCACGGGTGGGAAGGCGTGGTCGCCAAGAGGCGCGATTCGACTTACCAGCCGGGGCGTCGTTCGGCATCGTGGGTCAAGGACAAGCACTGGAACACCCAGGAAGTCGTGATCGGCGGCTGGCGAGCCGGCGAGGGCGGGCGCAGCAGCGGTATCGGGGCGCTGCTGATGGGCGTACCCGGCCCCGACGGCCTGCAATTCGTCGGCCGGGTCGGCACCGGGTTCACCGAACGCGAGTTGGCCGACCTGAAGAAGGTGTTCAAACCGCTGCACACCGACGAATCACCCTTCGGCACTTCACTTCCCGCCCGCGAGGCCAAGGGCGTCACGTTCCTGAAGCCGACGCTGGTCGGCGAGGTGCGCTACGGCGAGTGGACCCCGGACAACCGGTTACGGCAGTCGAGTTGGCGTGGACTGCGACGCGACAAGAAAGCGAGTGAGGTGGTACGGGAATGAAGTGGGTGACCTATCGGGACTCCGACGGCGAACGCGTCGGGGTACTCGACGGCGATCGGATTCACGCGCTCGCGCCGGGCGCGACCCTGCTTGACCTGATCGCCGCCGGCCGGTTGCCGGAGGAGGGCTCGCAGGCGCTGGTGTCGCCCGATACGACCGTGTTGTTGGGTGAGGTGACACTGGCCGCCCCGATCCCGCGCCCGCCGTCGATCCGCGACACGCTGTGCTTTCTGGACCACATGCGCAACTGCCAGCAGGCCACCGGCGGCGGACGGGTGCTGATGGACACCTGGTATCGCATCCCAGCGTTCTACTTCGCCTGTCCGGCAACGGTATTGGGGCCTTACGACGACGCCCCGATGGCGCCCGGAAGTGCCTGGCAGGATTTCGAATTGGAGATCGCCGCGGTGATCGGAACCACCGGCAAGGACCTGACCGTCGAACAGGCCGAACAGGCCATCGTCGGCTACACGATCTTCAACGACTGGTCCGCCCGCGACCTGCAGATGCTGGAAGGTCAGCTGCGGATCGGGCAGGCGAAAGGCAAGGACAGCGGTGTCACGCTGGGCCCCTACCTGGTCACCGCCGACGAACTCGAGCCCTACCGCCGCGACGGCAGGCTGCACCTGCAGGTGAGCGCATTGGTCAACGACACGGTGATCGGGTCGGGATCGACCGGGACCATGGACTGGACGTTCGCCGAAGTGATCTCCTACATCTCGCGCGGGGTGACCCTGCATCCAGGTGACGTGATCGGCTCGGGCACCGTGCCGACCTGCACCCTCGTCGAGCACCTGCCCAAAGGTGACGCCTTCCCGGGCTGGTTGTCCCCCGGGGACGTGGTGACGCTGCAGGTCGAGGCGCTGGGTGAGACCCGGCAGACGGTGCGGGCCACGCCGGCGCCGTATCCGCTTGCGCCGCGGCCTAATCCGGCCTCAGTGGGGGTAGCTTCCCGGGTCAACCCGGCTCCGGCGAAGGTGCCCTACACCCGTGGCCTGCACCAGGTCGCCGACCGGGTGTGGGCCTGGACGCTGCCCGACGGCGGATACGGTTGGAGCAACGCCGGTCTGGTCGCCGGTGACGGCGCGTCGCTGTTGGTGGATACCCTGTTCGACCTGGCGCTCACGCGCGAGATGTTCGACGCGATGCGGCCCGTCACCGACTCGGCGCCCATCACCGATGCCCTGATCACCCACTCCAACGGCGACCACACCCACGGAAACCAGTTGCTGGACAGGGGTGTTCGCATCCTCGCCGCCGCCGGCACCGCGGCGGAAATCGCGCACGAGGCCGGCGTCGACCGGCTGGTCGGCATCCAGACCGCCGACCTGGGTCCGGTGGCGACGACGTTCGCGCGAGACCGGTTCGGGCCCTTCGATTTCAGCGGCATTGTGCTGCGCAACGCCGATGAGACATTTGAGCGCGCGTTGACCATCGAGGTCGGCGGCCGGCGGGTGGACCTGCTCAATCTGGGGCCGGCGCACACAGCCGCGGACTCGGTGGCGCACGTGCCCGACGCCGGGGTGCTGTTCGCCGGGGACCTGTTGTTCATCGGCTGCACCCCGATCGTGTGGGCCGGGCCGATCGCCAACTGGATCGCGGCGTGCGACACCATGATCGCGCTGGACGCGCCGATCGTGGTACCGGGGCACGGGCCGATCACCGATTCCGACGGAATCCGCGCAGTGCGAGGCTATTTCGTGCACATCACCGAGTACGCCGACGAGGCGCACCGCAAGGGACTGTCGCTGGCCGAAGCGGTGGATGCCGTCGAACTGGGGGAGTACGCGTCCTGGCTGGACTCCGAGCGGGTGGTGGTCAACATCTTCCGGCGCTACTGCGAATTGGATCCCGACACCCCGCAGCCGGAGTTGCTGAATTTGTTTGCGATGCAGGCGGAGTGGCTGGCGAAGCATCAGTAGGTATGACACTGGACTCCATTGCCCAGGGCGGCCTCGGGCCCGGAGCCGTTGCTACGAGCCAGCGACAATAGCGTCGGAGCTGCCTGTTATCGTCGCGCCGTGGGCGACACATCGGCTAACCGTGTGCAATTGCGCTCGACACTAACGCGGTGGGACTACGTCGCGATCCCGTTGACCCTAATATTCGTAGCTACGTCAACCGTCTGCGCAGCGCTACTCAAGCGCCCGGAGGGCGACGGGGTCTACGGATGGGTACTTGTCGGTCAGATCGGATCCGTTCTCCTTGCCACGGCGCTGCCCGCGATCACGGCGCTTCGTTCGAAGCGGCGAGAAGCTCGTACGGCCGCCGCTTGCAAAGCGGAGGAAATCGACGCGCGCACCAAGGCGCGTGTGGAAGTAGGCGGAGCGCTTGACCCGATCGTTCGCAGCTTGGCCGACGGTGCCGCGGACCTACGCACAGCCAGGCCAGTTCAGCGCCCCGGAATCCGCCGGGGACTTCGCAACACAGTTCTGAGGCTTGCAGTCGAAACCACTCCCCGGATCATGGGGCCACCGAATTCCTCGCGCGCGTACTACCTATTTCGAGGCCGGGCCGCCGCAACAGCTTGTCGCATCGACTTACTGGGGTGGCCGTCCAGATCAGGTAGTCCAATTCGCGTTCAAAGAAGGGACGCCGCATGGTGATTACGCACTCGACAAGGTGAGGAGGAATCAGGCCGAGTTCTACCCGAACCTTGACGAGGATGCGCCCCCGGGGTTCGATGACTTCGTGGCCGCTGGGGCCAGATGGAAAACGTGCATCTCCGTCCCCGTAGTCGCGGGGAATGTGGCTTACGGGTTACTAACGGTTGATTCGCTGAGTCCCGGCGACCTCTCGGCGCTGGATCTCGATGTACTGAGGGTGGTTGCTGATGTTGTCGCTGCGGCGATGGCCACCACTCATGATCCATAGCTGGAAGGCTGAGAATGTGCGTCCGTAGCATTACGGCTGGAAGCTCTGATCAGCTCGGCGTCCAGCAGACTACAGATTAGAATGACCGGCCTGAGAGGTCGGGCGAACGATAGGTGTGAAACCCCATACCGTGTGAGAAGGGCGGCGGCTGCAATGGCGGTTCAAATAGCACCTCCTGAGGACCGGCGAGCGAAAGAAATCCTGGATAACCCTGACCGGTACTTCGATGATGTTCGACAGCGCGTTCGCCAGGAAGTCGAGCAGGAAATCGAGCGGGAGCGCGCCGGGCGCTGACAGCGTTCTGCCCGGGAGGCGATCTGGATTTTTGCCGGCGATGCTGGGGGCGTTGCAGAAACTCCGCGAGCCGAGGCCCGACCGTGTCATGACGTTCACGGTATGCCCGCTGCCTGGACGTGTGCTGAGTCGCTTACGGTTCGGGTATGGCATCCGAACCCGCAGTGACGCTGGAAACCCTCGAAGACGGCATCGCGCGCCTCACCCTCAACCGGCCCAAGCTGTTGAACGCCATCGACGGAGCGCTGATCAGGGCCACCGACGACGCCCTGGACGTGTTGAGCCGCGGCGAGCACCGGGTGGCGATCCTCACCGGCGCGGGTCGCGGCTTCTGCGCCGGCGCCGACCTGAGCGGCACCGGCGAGGCCTGGACCGAGGTCAAGCCGTCGACCCCGCGTTTCAAGGTCAGCTACGACTCGCAGGTGCGGCTGGCCGAGCTGTTCATCCGGCTCTACGAGCTGCCCATCCCGGTGATCGCGGCCGTCAACGGGGTGGCGGTCGGGGGCGGGTTGGCGTTCGCGCTGCACTCCGACATCCGGATCGCCGCGGCGAGCGCCCGCTTCGGGTCGGCGTTCATCAAGGCCGGGTTCTCCTCGATGGACATGGGCACCAGCTACCTGCTGCCCAAGATCGTCGGCGCCGGCGTGGCGCGCGAACTGATGCTGACCGGGCGGATGATCGACGCCGACGAGGCCTACCGCATCAAGCTGGTGCACCAGGTGGTGCCGGCCGCCGACCTGATGACCGCCGCGCTGGACAAGGCGCGAGAGATAGCCGCCAACAACGCTTTCGGCGTGTGGCAGACCAAGATCGGCTTGAATGCCGCGCTGGATGCGCCGAGTTTGCGGCATGCCATCGAAATCGAGAACCGCACCCAGATCCTGACCGGCTTCACCAACAATCCAACCGAAGCGGCTATGGCGCACCGTGAGAAGCGGGCGCCCAACTGGGATTCGCTGTAAGCGTTAGACTTTCGCGATCACCTGGTCGGCGAACTTCTCCAGCAGGTGGACCTTCTTGCCCAGCGGGTCTTTGTCGGGCCCAATGATGTAGGGCCAGCGGAACCCCACGATGACATCGGTGACGCCTTTGTCTTCGAGGCGCTTGATGCCGTCGACGGTGTAGGCGTCGGTCGAGATGACATGCACCTCGAACGGTCCCGTCTTGCCCTCCTCGTCGCGAAACTTCCTGACCCGGGCGATAAGTCGGTCCAATTCTTCCGGTGAGCTGCCGCCGCCGTGCATCCAGCCGTCCAGCCGCGCGGCCCGTCGCAGTGCGACGTCGGCGTGTCCGCCCACCAGGATCGGGATCGGCTGGGCGGGCGCCGGGCTCATCTTCGTCTTGGGAATGTCGTAGAACTCGCCGTGGAATTCGAAGTACTCCCCGGTGGTCAGCCCCTGCACGATCTCGATACATTCGTCCATTCGCTTGCCGCGCTTGACGAATGGGATACCCATCAGCTCGTAGTCCTCCGGCCACGGACTGCTGCCCACCCCCAGGCCCAGCCGGTTGCCGAACAATGCGGCCAGCGACCCGGCCTGCTTGGCCGTCAACGCCGGATGTCGCACTGGCAGCTTCAGGACGAAGAAATTGAACCGCAAGGTCGTCGTCACCGCACTCAATGCCGCTGCCAGAACGAAAGATTCGACAATCTCCTTACCGTCGAGGAACTCGCGGCCACCGTCTGGGGTGTAGGGGTAATTCGAGTTGGACTCGAAGGGGTACGCCAGGCTGTCGGCGATCGTCATGCTGTGATAGCCCGCCGCCTCGGCCGCTTTGGCCAGCGGAATATAGAACTGGGGGTCGGTCAATGACTCGGCGTAACTGAACCGCACGTCGTCCCTGCTTTCCTCGGAGGGGCATCCCGATCGAGGTTAGAACGTGTTGCAGTTCGGCCCGCAGCGGGCTTCCTCAGAGCTGGTTCTCCGGCCCGATGATCGCCCATACCGTCTTGCCCGACGACGTCGGTGTGCTGTCCCAGGCGCGGCACAACGCGTCGACGATGGCCAGCCCGGACACGTCGATGCCCTTGGGGGGCGACGCCAACCGGAGCGCGGGTGCGGTGCTGGTGTCGGAGACGGCGATGGTAGCGGTCTGGCCGTCGCATTCGATCCGCATCACCGGTTCGCTGCCGGTGTGCTCGAGCACATTCTCGACGAACACGTTGACCACCACCAACGCGACCGGGATCAGTCCCGGTTTCGACCAGTTGGTGAGCCATTCGCGGACCAGTTGGCGGGACTCGCGCAGGCTGGACAGATTGGCCGGCAGCTTCGCCTGGGCATGCTGCAACTTGCGCCGCCCGAGCCGGGTGACGGCTTTCAGGGCGCCCTTGTCGGTCGGGTACACCGGCATGAACCGGGCGGCGCCGCTGCGGGTGATCGCGTCGCGGGCCGCGCGGTTGCCCGACACCAGCACGATCGGGACATCGGGCCGTGAGTTCAACTGCCAGCGCGCGCTGACGAACGCCGCCGACCAGGTCGATTCGTCGGGTACCTGCAGGGCGTTGACGTCGACGACGACGGCGGTGGGCACGTCGAGCGTGGCCTTGGTGACGCTGTCGCGCAGCGCCGCGGCGTTGTTGGCGTCCAGCACGCCCTCGGCGGCCAGCAGGACCACCCCTTGCTCGGTGCGGGCCTGCAGGGCCAACGAACCGGAGGACTTGGCCACCGCGCTCATTCCAGCTCCTCGAACTTCTGCCCCGTCATCGATGGTCTTCAGTGCTGCGCCCCCGTCGTTGCTAAGGACCTATCTTCAAGCAAACTGCCCGATTTGTGAAAAAAGGGTGCGGTCGACACGCCTGGACCGACATGGATACGCGAATATGCACCGCCGGCAGACTTCCCCCGGAGCCGTGCGTTTCGCCTGGTCACCAACACGCCGAGCTCGCCGTTCTCGCTGTATCGCTTACCGCAACAGCGCGCCCGTGGCGCGCACCCCAAACACGAGTTACCCGTTTGGAGCGCGATCAATCCTCAGCGGCAAATATTTTTCCCGCCCCACCCGCGTCGAGCGTCGCGCTGGCGTGACGTTCGGCGTCCGCTGTTGCCCTGGCGTGACGCTCGGCAGAAAAGGCACCGGGCGGCGGGCGGCGGGCAGCGGGGCCTGGCGAGGTCAGCAGGGATACGGCGGCGCGCCCACCCCGGTGACCGAGTGGGTACCCCACGGCGTCTTCTCGACGATGCGGGCCGCCGCGCTGCGCTGGCCGACGGTCAGGGTGCCCGCCCGGGCCTTGGTCAGGGAGTCGTCGGGCGGGGCGTCGAACAGGGTTCCCTGCCAGTGGTAGTTCCCGTCGAGCGGGTCGAGGTGGCCGACCAGGCGGACGCGCACCGAATGGCGGGTGCCGCCGATTTCGAGGGTGGCGGCGCCGTCGTAGGTGTCTTCGTAGTCCGGCGCGCCGGACGACAGTTCGAAGGTTTCGAACGCGCCGGTCGGCGCGGGCGGCGAGAACGGCCCCAACTGAGCGCGTTCGTTGAACACCTGCTGGGTGGAGCGACGCACCTCGATCCGGCGACTGCCGGTGCGTTCCATCGTCGCCAGGCAGCGGGCGATGTAGCGCGCTTGCGCAGCGACGTCGGGACCGGCGAGGAAGAAGTAGTTGGGGAAGCCGTGCACGGCAACTCCGGCGAAGGGCTCCATCCCGTCGTGCCAGGCTTCGCGCAGGGTGCGTCCGCCGACCCCGATCAGCGACTCATCCGTGGTCGCCAAGCCGGTGCCGTAGACGATGGCGTCGACGGGGTGCTCGAGGCCATCGGGGGTGCGGATGCCCGACGCGGTGACGGCAGTGATGGTCGATCCGATCTGCGGGCCCGCAGCGGGACGGCGGCGCCGCAGCCGGCGCGCGGTGCGCGTGGTCCAGCGAGGCAATTCGGTGACCACCCGGCGCGGGGCATGCGGGAAGACGGTCACCGACCGCGCGGATTCGACCAGTCGGCCGAGGTGATGTCCGGCCCACGAATCGGTGCCGATGACTGCGACGTGTTTTCCGGCCGGATGGAAATGCGGGTCCCATGCCGCCGCGTGACAGGATTCGCCTCGAAATTCGTTGTGGCCGTTGATTGTCGGTATGAATGGGGTGAAAAGACCTCCGTCCGTGGCGATTACGACGCGAGTGCGCAGCGGTGCTGCGTCGGTGTGCAGGATCCAGGAGTCGGTGTCCTCATCGAATTCCGAACGCAGCACTGCCCGCTCGAGTGTCGTGACGTCACCGATGCCGGCTTGCGACAACGCCGCCTCGACGTCCGGGACACCCGCCCCGACGACGATCACCGTCACAGAAACCTGCTGCGCTGCCAGGCACGGCGGCCGATCCGGCCCATCAACCCCACCTCGGTCAGAAACGCTGCTAGCGGAGCGAATCCGGCAACCTGTACCTCGCGGCGGTGCGCGCTGGTGCGGGCCAGATGCTTGGCGCGTTTGACGTCCAGGCCGGTGCGCGCATACGGCACCGGGTTGCTGAACAGGTAGTTGAAAAAGTATCCGCCCAGCCCGTTGATGTTGGCCATGAACCACCGATTGAGCCGGGGCATCTCGGCCACCCGTTTGCGGGCTCCGTCGCGGGCGAACTGAATGTGGCGGGCTTCTTCGGTGACGTGAATTCGCATGAGCCGCTGGATGATCGGCTGCAACTCCGGATCGTCCATCATCTGCCGTTGCAACGAGTCGAAGATCTCCTCACCGATCAGCGCCGCCACCCACAGCATCGAACCGCGTTGGAAGGCCAGCGGCAGCAGGTTGATGACCCAGCGGTGAAACCGCTTCGGCCGCACCGGTTTTGCGCCGACACGCTCGATGGCTTTGCCGAACATCACCATATGGCGGGTTTCGTCACCCAGTTCGGTCAGCTTGTAGTGCGTCGAGCGACTGGTGGGATCCTCGTGCAGGATGGTGCGCAACAGAGACTGGTTGAGCATGTTCTCGAACCAGATCCCGGCCGATAGGGTGTTGACCAGTTCTTGCCGCGACAACTCGATCTGCTGGTCGCGGGTCATCTCGTCCCACATCGGAGTGCCATACAGCGACACCAGTCGCGGGGGCAGGAAGAACCGGTCGGGGTCCAGTGGGGCATCCCAGTCGATGTCGACGACCGGTTCGTAGGACTTCTTGACCGAGCCCTTCAACAGGCGTTCGGAGAATTCTTCGCGACTCGGCCCGCTTGGCCGCACCGCAGTGGTCATCGTTGGCCTCCCTCCGTCGGATAGTTGAAAACGTTAGGGAGGTCACACTCATTAGTCAATACCCCGGGTACCGGGTACCGCTGGTCTCGTGTTGGTGCTGACCCAGCGCCCTATCTAGGTTGAGCCGTATGGGCCGGCGCATTCACGTCATCGGTATCGGCGCAGGTGATCCCGGTTATGTGACGGTGCAAGCGGTCGAGGCGCTCAACGACACCCAGGTGTTCTTCGCGGTGGACAAAGGGGAAGCCAAGAGTGATCTGGTGGCGTTGCGGCAGCAGATCTGCGCCCGCTACATCCGCCAGCCGGGCTATCGGTTCGTCGAGCTGCCCGATCCGCGCCGCGCCGCTGGCGCCGGGGATGCTGCGCAGTACCGGCAAGCCGTTGCCGACTGGCACGCGGAGCGCGCCCGGATCTGGGCGGCGGCGATCGCCGACGAATTGCGGCCCGACGGGTGCGGGGCCTTTCTGGCCTGGGGTGATCCATCGCTCTACGACAGCACGCTGCGGATCCTGGACGCGGTGGCCGCGCAGATCGACCTCAGCTACGACGTCATCCCGGGGATCACCGCGGTGCAGGCGCTGACCGCGCGGCACCGCATCCCCCTCAACGACGTCGGCGAACCGGTGCTGATCACCACCGGCCGCCAACTGCGCACGCACGGGCTGTCCGGGACAGCGGTGGTGATGCTCGATGCCGAATGCTCGTTTGCGGCCTGCGCGCCCGACACCCGGATCTGGTGGGGCGCTTACCTGGGCACCCCGGACGAATTGTTGGTGGCGGGAACGGTCGGCGGGGTGGGGAAGCGCATCGCCGAGCTTCGTGCGCAGGCCCGCGCCCGACACGGCTGGATCATGGATACCTACCTGTTGCGGGCGCCCGAGGGCCGTGACGCCGGTGACCGGTAGCTGAGGTTCGCCGAATCCCACGAAGAACGTGTGCTCCAAGCGCCCCCCGGCACGATACGATCATTGCTCGCGTGCTTGACACGTGTTAAACACAGCATCGGCCGGGAAAGAGATTCGGTCGGGAAGAGGTTGCCGGATGTCGTATGTGTTCGCCACGCCGGAGTGGGTTGCCGCTGCGGCGTCGGACCTTGCCAACATCGGATCCTCGATCAACGCCGCCAGTTCCGCCGCGGCCGCGCCCACCGCGGCGGTCATGGCGGCCGGCGCCGACGACGTCTCGGCGGCCATCGCGGCGATGTTCGGTGCGCACGCCCAGGCCTACCAAGCGATCAGCGCGCAGGCGGCGCTCTTCCACGAGCAGTTCGTGCAGCTGATGAGCGGCGGCGCCACGGAATATGCCAGCGCCGAAGCGTCCAACGTGCTTGCTGCGGCCGGCCAGGATGTGCTCGGCGTCGTCAACGCCCCCACCATGGCGCTATTCAACAGGCCGCTCATCGGCAATGGCGCCAACGGGGCCACAGCGGGCGCCAGCGGCCAAGCCGGCGGACTGCTGTGGGGCAACGGCGGCAACGGCGCGGCCGGTGGCGTCGGCCAGAACGGTGGTAACGGCGGTTCGGCGGGGCTGATCGGCAACGGAGGCCAAGGCGGCACCGGCGGGAACGGCGCCAACGGCGTCGCCGGCGACAGCACTGCCCGATCCGGGCAGGCGGCCGGCCTCGGCGGCAACGGCGGCAATGGCGGGTGGCTCTACGGCAACGGCGGGGGCGGTGGTCTCGGCGGCAACGGCGGCAACGGCTACTACCAGTCTTCGATCACGGGCGGCAGCAACGCGGGCCCGGGCGGTGGCGGCGGCAACGGCGGGTCGGCCGGGCTGTTCGGTAGCGGCGGCACCGGCGGCACCGGTGGGGCCGGGGGCGACGCCGTGGGTTCCCAGGCCATCAGCGGGATCGGCAGGGCCGGCGTGAGTGGCCTGGCCGGTGCCGGTGGCGACGGAGGCCACGGTGGATTGATCGCGGGCGACGGCGGCGCCGGCGGGGACAGCGGCAGGGGCGGGTCCTTCACCAACCCGGGCAACACGCCCATCGACGAAGGGGTCAACGGTTCTGCCAACGGCTACTACCTGTTCGACGTCCACGCCGGTAACGGCGGCGATGCCGGTCTGTTCGGCCACGGTGGGGCCGGCGGGAACGGCGGTTACGGGGGCGACGGCCAGGCTGCGAGCGTCGCCAACGGATCCGGCGGATACGGCGGGCAGGGTGGCTTCGCCGGCAACGGCGGCGACGGCGGATTGCTGTGGGGCAACGGTGGCGTCGGGGGAGTCGGCGGAACGGGCGGCCTCGGTGGAACCAGTAACGGCGGTGACGGGGGCAACGGTGGCGTCGGAGGCACCGGCGGAGACGGCGGCCGCGGCGGCGTGATCGGCTCTGGGGGTGCCGGCGGAAGGGGCGGCGCCGGCGGCAACGGCGGCACCATAGGCGTGCCCGGAGATGCCGGTAACGGATACTCCGGCGTCGGCGGCGACGGCGGCCTCGGCGGCGACGCCCGGCTGTTCGGCAGCGGTGGACGCGGCGGTGACGGCGGCGACACCGGTACCACCTCCTTCCTGGTTCCCGCGGTCAGCAACGGCGGCGACGGCGGTCAGGGCGGCTGGCTGTTCGGCAACGGCGGGGGCGGCGGCAACGCCGGGCTTTCGCCGTCGGGAGCGCCGTTCAACATTCACACCGGTATCGGTGGCAACGGCGGCGACGCGGGTCTGTTCGGCGCCGGCGGCCACGGCGGGGACAGCAGGTTCAACCAGCCTGGGGGCAGCGGCGGCTCCGGCGGGACGATCTCCGGCAAGGACGGAGCACCCGGGTCCGCATAGCGGCCGGGGCTGAACTTCTTCGGCCTCAATCGAATTCGGGCCAAACGCCCAAAATGTGATCTTGATCGCAGTAGCATGCGGGTCGTAGGAGGTCCGCTTGTGTCGTTTGTGAACGCTACGCCGGAGTTTGTCAATGCTGCCGCATCCGATCTGGCCGGGATCGGCTCGACGATCAGCCAGGCGAATGCAGCGGCGTTGTTTCCCACGTCCAGCGTGCTGGCCGCCGGGGCCGACGAGGTTTCGGCCGCCATCGCCGCGATGTTCGGGGCGCATGCCCAGGCCTATCAGGCGCTGAGCGCGCAGGCGGCGCAGTTCCACGAGCAGTTCGTGCAGCTGATGAGCGCAGGTGCTGGGCAGTACGCCAGCGCCGAGGCATCCAACGTGCTGCAGACCGCCGAGCAGGAGGTGCTTGCTGCGATCAACGCGCCCACCCAGGCTCTGCTGAACCGGCCGCTGATCGGCAACGGTGCCAACGGCGCCACCGCCGGCGCCAACGGTCAGGACGGCGGGATCCTGTGGGGCAACGGCGGTAACGGCGCCAATGGTGGGGCCGGCCAGAACGGCGGTAACGGCGGGTCGGCCGGGTTCTTCGGCAACGGCGGTCGCGGCGGTGCCGGCGGAGCGGGCGCCAACAGCCTGTCGGGCAGCACGGCCCTGGCGGGTGCCAACGGTGGTAACGGCGGCAACGGTGGGGCCGGCGGCTGGATCTGGGGTAACGGCGGGCAGGGCGGGATAGGCGGGACCGGCGGCAATGCCGGTCTCAACAACAGCGCTTCCGGCGGCTCCGGCGCGAACGGCGGCATCGGTGGGAACGGTGGCGCCGGCGGCCGCGGCGGCTACCTGTTCGGTGACGGCGGTGCCGGTGCGGCGGGCGGCGCCGGGGGGCAGGGCAGCGGCTCCACCAGCCACAACACCAGTACCACGGTTGCCGGCACTGGCGGAACGGGCGGCCTCGGCGGCAACGGCGGCCATGCGGGGTGGTTGTCCGGCAACGGTGGGCACGGCGGCGACAGCGGAGATGGCGGGGGTCTGGCCGGCGGCGGGTCCCAAGTCGTCAAGGGCGCCGAGGGTGGCGCGGCCGGTCTTACGGCTGGAGCGGGTGGCGACGCCGGACTATTCGGCGCGGGTGGTGCCGGCGGCAACGGTGGTCTGGGTGGGTTCGGCGGCAGCGCCAGGTACGAAAACGGCGGCGACGGTGGCGCCGGAGGTAACGGTGGGCTGGGCGGTCGCGGCGGCTACGTCGTCGGCGACGGTGGCGCCGGCGGGTTCGGTGGTGGCGGCGGGCGAGGCGGGAACCAGGGCTTGAGCGTCGCGGCCCCGGCCTCGGGTAACGGAGGTGCCGGAGGTTCGGGCGCTGCGGGAGGCGCCTCGGGCTGGCTCGGCAACGGCGGCGACGGCGGCGACGGTGGTCTGGGCGGGCCTCCCGGGCAAAACACGGTCGGTGGCACGACGTACACCGGCACCCTCGGCGCCAACGGCGCAGGCGGCCACGGCGGCAACGCCAGCCTGTACGGCAACGGCGGCCGCGGCGGCAACGGCGACCCCCCGGCCGCCGGCGGCAACATGGGGCTTATCTCGGGAGCCGCCGGAACGCCGGGCATCAGGACCTAGGGGCAGACTGGACCGGTGCCCGAACTCCCCGAGATCGAAGCGCTGGCCGACCATCTGCGCCGGCACGCCGTCGGACTGCCCATCGGCCGCGTCGACGTCGCGGCACTGTCGGTGCTCAAGACCTTCGACCCGCCGATCCACGCATTGCACGGCCAGACCGTCGCCGGCGCCGGCCGGTGGGGCAAATACCTGGGCCTGCAGGCCGGTGACCTGTGGCTGATCACCCACCTGTCGCGGGCCGGCTGGCTGCGCTGGTCGGACAAGCTCGCCGCCGCGCCGTTGCGGCCGGGCAAGGGGCCGATCGCGCTGCGCGTCCACCTGGGCACCCCGGGTGCGGCGCCGGGCTTCGACCTCACCGAGGCCGGCACCCAGAAACGGCTCGCGGTCTGGCTCGTCGAAGATCCGCAGCAGGTCCCGCAGATCGCCTCGCTGGGTCCCGACGCCCTGGAACTCGGCCCCGAAGACCTGGCCCGAATGCTGGCCGGCAACACCGGGCGGATCAAGACCGTCATCACCGACCAGAAGGTGATCGCCGGCATCGGCAACGCCTACAGCGACGAGATCCTGCACGTCGCCCGGCTGTCCCCGTTCGCCACCGCCGGCAAACTCACCGCGGAACAACTCACCG
This sequence comes from Mycobacterium sp. 20KCMC460, assembly GCF_022179425.1. Taxonomy (NCBI): domain Bacteria; kingdom Bacillati; phylum Actinomycetota; class Actinomycetes; order Mycobacteriales; family Mycobacteriaceae; genus Mycobacterium; species Mycobacterium sp. 20KCMC460. The sequence goes on along the minus strand of NZ_AP025524.1, from coordinate 5,594,789 downwards.
TTCTGCACGACGCGATGATCTCGGTGCTCAACGATGCCGTGCGCCGCTCCGTCGGGCAGGGCGCCGCCACGTTGAAGGGCGAGAAGCGCTCGGGACTGCGGGTGCACGCCCGCACCGGCCTGCCCTGCCCGGTGTGTGGCGACACCGTGCGGGAAGTGTCGTTCGCGGACAAGTCATTTCAGTACTGCCCGACGTGCCAGACCGGTGGCAAGGTACTGGCCGACCGGCGCATGTCGCGACTGCTCAAGTAGCACCGATATGCTGCGCGGGTGACTCGTCAGAAAATTTTGATCACCGGAGCCAGTTCCGGCCTGGGCGCCGGGATGGCGCGGGCCTTCGCCGCCAAAGGGCGCGACCTGGCGCTGTGCGCCCGCCGCACCGACCGCCTCGATGAGCTCAAAGACGAACTGACACAACGGTATCCGTCGATCAAAGTCGCGGTGGCGCAGTTGGACGTCAACGACCACGAGCAGGTGCCCAAGGTGTTCGCCGAGCTCAGCGACGAGCTCGGCGGCATCGACCGGGTGATCGTCAACGCCGGCATCGGCAAAGGTGCCCGGCTGGGCTCCGGCAAGGTGTGGGCCAACAAGGCGACGCTAGAGACCAATCTGATCGCGGCGCTGGTCCAGATCGAGACCGCGCTGGAGATGTTCCAGAAGAGCGGTTCGGGTCACCTGGTGCTGATTTCGTCCGTGCTCGGCAACAAGGGCGTCCCGGGCGTCAAAGCCGCCTATGCCGCAAGCAAAGCCGGCCTGCGGTCACTCGGTGAATCGCTGCGCGCCGAGTATGCGAAGGGGCCGATCAAGGTGTCGGTGATCGAGCCGGGCTACATCGAGTCGGAGATGACGGCCAAGTCGAACAGCACAATGCTGATGGTGGACAACGAAACCGGCGTCAAGGCGCTCGTCGGCGCCATCGAACGCGAGCCCGGCCGGGCCGCGATTCCGTGGTGGCCGTGGGCGCCGCTGGTGCAGCTGATGCGGGTGCTGCCGCCGCAGCTGACCAAACCCTTCGCCTGACCCGATCCCAGCCCGTTCGCCCGACCCAACTCCAGCCGCCCAGTGTGAAATCCGCGACGCCGAAACGGCGTGTCGTGTCGTGAAATTCGCGCTCGGCGCTCGGCGCTCGGCGGTCGGCGGTCGGCGGTCGGCACTCGGGGCTCGGGGCCGTCGGGGCGCTGGCGTTACTCCACCCGGCCGCGTTCGGCGCGATAGCGGCGCACCAGCGCGTCCGTTGAGCTGTCGGTCTGTTTGGCCGGCGACGCCTCGCTGGTGATCACCGGCAACAGCGCCTTGGCTTGTGTCTTGCCCAGTTCCACACCCCACTGGTCGAACGAGTCGATACCCCACACCACACCCTCGGTGAACACCTGGTGCTCGTACAGCGCGATCAACTGGCCCAGCACCGACGGCGTCAGACGGTTTGCCAGGATCGAGGTCGACGGCCGATTTCCGGGCATCACCTTGTGCGGCACCACGTCCTTCGGGGTGCCTTCGGCCGCGATCTCCTTGGCGGTCTTGCCGAACGCCAGCACCTGGGTCTGGGCGAAGAAGTTACTCATCAACAGGTCGTGCATGCTGCCGTCGCCCTCGGCGGTGGGCAGGTCGTCGAGGGGCTGGCTGAACCCGATGAAGTCGGCCGGAATCAACCGGGTGCCCTGGTGCAGCAACTGGTAGAAAGCGTGCTGACCGTTGGTTCCCGGCTCACCCCAATAGATTTCGCCGGTGTCGGTGGTGACCGGGGTACCGTCGGCGCGGATGGACTTGCCGTTCGATTCCATGGTCAGCTGCTGCAGATAGGCCGCGAACCGGGCCAGGTCGTTGGAGTACGGCAGAACCGCCCGGGATTGGGCGTCCAAGAAGTTCGAGTACCACAGGCCGATAAGACCAAGCAGCGCAGGGGCATTCGACTTCAGCGGCGCGGTCTTGAAATGCTCGTCAACGATGCGGAACCCGGCAAGGAAGTCTGCGAACGCTTCTCGGCCGATGACGGCCATCACCGAAAGCCCGATCGCCGAGTCCACCGAGTAGCGTCCGCCGACCCAGTCCCAGAACCCGAACATGTTGTCGGTGTTGATCCCGAATTCGTCGACCAGTCGCTTGTTGGTGGAGACCGCGACGAAGTGCTTGGCCACCGCGCTGTCACCCAGCGCATCGGTGAGCCAGCGCCGCGCCGCCGTCGCATTGGTCAACGTCTCCAGCGTCGAGAACGTCTTCGACGCGACGATGAAAAGTGTTGTGGCAGGCTCCAAGTCGGCCAGGGTGGCGACCAGGTCGGCCGGGTCGACGTTGGAGACGAAACGCGCCGAGATCCCCGCGTCGGCGTAGTGCCGCAACGCCTGGTACACCATCACCGGGCCCAGGTCCGAGCCGCCGATGCCGATGTTGACCACGGTGCGGATCCGCTCGCCGGTGGCCCCGGTCCAGTCGCCGTTGCGCAGCCGATCGGTGAAGTCACCCATCGCATCGAGCACTTCGTGCACGTCCCTGACCACGTTCTGGCCGTCGACCTCCAGCTGTGCGTTGCGCGGCAGCCGCAGCGCGGTGTGCAGCACCGCGCGGTCCTCCGAGGTGTTGATGTGTTCGCCGGCGAACATGGCGTCGCGGCGCTGCTCCAGCCCCGCCGCGCGAGCCAGGTCGATCAGCAGCTCTATCGTCTCGCGGGTGATGCGATGTTTGCTGTAGTCGATGTACAGATCGCCGACCGTCAGGGTCAGGTCGCGGCCGCGCTTGGGATCGTCGGCGAACAACTGCCGCAGGTGGGTTGAACCGATCTGGTCGTGGTGCTTGCGCAGGGCGTCCCACTCAGAGGTGGCGGTGATGTCTGATGGCTGGGAGGTCATAGTTCGACCCTAATGCGGCCCCGCGCTACCGAGCACTTGCTGCAGATCCGGCAGCATCGTCTGCAACTGTTCACCCCAGTACTGCCAGGTGAGCGCCGCTGTCTGGAAAGTTGAAGACGCCGTTGTACCGCCCTTGGCCTGGTATCTGGCGGCGAAGACCTTGTTGCTGATCCGGGTGGCGCTCTCCAGCAGGCTGGCATCCAGCTTTGTGCCGGTCGCCGCCGTTGCCGGTGTACACCCAGACGCGGGTGTTGTTGGCGACCATTTTCGGCACGTTGACCGTCGGGTCGTTGGCCGTTGGTCGCCAGCCACTGAGGTAGTTCGTCGGCGAGAAACGTCTCCCACTTGTAGGTGTGGGTGCCGCCGCTGCCGACGGCGGGCCGGTACCAATTCGAGCGGAAGCTGGCCTCCCCGCCGACCGGCATCACCAGGGACAGACCGGACTGGCCGAACCATTCGAACACCGGAAGGTGAATGTCCCAGCCGTTGAAGTCGTCTCGGGCCAGCATCCCGTCGAGCAGGTACGGCTGGCCTTGCCGCGACCACGCCGCCGAGGAACCCGTACCCGACACCCCACCCAGCAGAGCGAGCAACGCTGCGGCCGACAGGAATCTCAACCGGCGCAACGGCGAAAGCCCAGCTGTCGATGCCGTAACCATTTTCGGCGAAATTTACCCCAGCAAAGCCGGAATCAGCCGAATGTAACGACGGTCGCAACCGATTAGAGGCCGACTCTTAGTGGCCGAGCCGTCCCCGTCCCAACCGCAGCAGCAGCATCGCGAGATCTTTGCCCTCGGGACCCAGCTCGCTGTAACGCTCGATGACCTTCATTTCGCGGTTGTGCACCAGACGGGTGCCGCCCGATGCCATCCGCGCCCGGCCGATCGCCTGGGATACTTCGGCGCGACGCTTGACCGCGGCCAGGATCTCGGCGTCCAGGCGGTCGATCTCCGCGCGCAATTCTTCGATGCTGAGCTCTTCGGAATCGAGGGTCTCGGTGTTCATCTCTGCAATCTCCGTGTTTTCGTGAGGTGGGGGGTCTGGTCTCATCCGGTTCGGGCCTCACACAAGAGACGAGCCCCGAATCCGAAGCGGACCACGGGGCTCTGCGAAAAGCAGCTAGACCACGGGCACCGCTGTCGGGTACCCGTAAAAAAATCGAGGCTGCGTGTTGAGCACGCGTCGAGTGTGCCACTAAGGGCCGCGCCCGCGCAAAAACTTGGCGCAAATTCCCCGCGTTCGCCAACCGGGAGCGAGCCGCGCCCGTCGCCGCCGCCCGCCGATCGGCGTTGTCCTGCAGATCAACTGGTCGCCACCGAGCGATCGGATCGGTTCTGAAGAAACGCCGGTGCGGACGCCGGGCTGCGACCTAGAATTCCATCCGCCATATTGACGCCCTCGGAAGGGCGGGGAAGGAATGTGCTGATGACGTTTTCGTTGCTGCCCCCCGAGATCAACTCGCTGCGGATGTTCTCCGGAGCGGGATCGATGCCGATGTTGGAGGCCGCAGCCGCCTGGGAGGGCCTGGCCGGGGAACTCGATTCGGCGGCAACGTCTTTCGGTGCATTGACGTCGGGACTGACGGCCGCCGCATGGCAGGGGCCGGCGTCCATGGCGATGGCGGCCGCGGCGGCCCCCTACGCGAGCTGGCTCAATGCCGCGGCCGCGCAGGCGGCGGGTGCGGCGGGACTCGCACGCACCGTGGCCGGAGTCTTCGAGGCGGCCCGGGCGGCGACGGTGCAGCCGGTGGCGGTTGCGCTCAACCGCTCGCAGGTTGTGCAGCTGGTGCTGTCGAATCTGTTCGGCCAGAACGCCCCGGCCATCGCGGCCGCTGAGGGCGTGTACGAGGAGATGTGGGCCCAGGACGTCGCGGCGATGTTCGGTTACCACAGCGGGGTGTCGGCGGTGGCCGAGGCGTTGTTGCCCTGGCAGCAGGTGCTTCCCGCGCTCGCGTCCGCGAGCAACATCGGTGCCGCGAACCTCGGGCTGGGCAACATCGGCAGCCTGAACCTTGGCAGCGGCAACACCGGCAGTGTGAATTTCGGCGGCGGCAACAAGGGCAACCTCAACCTGGGCAGTGGAAACGCCAACGGAAACCTCAACGTCGGCGACGGCAACACCGGCAGCTTCAACCTGGGCAGTGGCAATATCGGCAGCAGCAACCTCGGCGGCGGAAACCGCGGGAACGCCAACGTGGGCTTCGGCAACTACTCCAGCACCGGGGGCGGCAACGTCGGCGGCGGAAACAGCGGCAGCGGAAACGTCGGCAGCGGCAACACCGGCAACTACAACATCGGCAGCGGGAACTTCGGGAACACCAACTACGGCTTCGGCAACCGCGGCGCTAACAACTTCGGCTTCGGCAACACCAACAACCTCAACATCGGGATCGGCAACAACGGTCTGAGCAACATCGGCTTCGGCAATCTCGGCAACAACAACCTGGGCTTCGGCAACACCGGCAACAACAACTTCGGCATCGGGCTGTCCGGCGACAACCAGGTCGGTATCAACTTCGCCGGCCTGCTGAATTCAGGCAGCGGCAATATCGGACTCTTCAATTCCGGCAACAACAACGTCGGCTTCTTCAACTCCGGCAACGGCAACTTCGGGTTCGGAAACTCGGGCAATTTCAACACCGGTTTCGGCAACGCCGGCAGCACCAACACCGGCTTCTGGAACACCGGCAGCCTGGACACCGGCTGGGCGAACTCCGCCAACACCGGCTTCGGGTTCGGCAACTCCGGCGCCGGCGATCTGGGGTTCTGGAACGCCGGCCACGACAACGTCGGATTCGGCAACGCCGGCAGCTTCGCGGTAGGCGGGCTGAACTCCGGCGCCAGCGGAACCGTGGGCTTCGGTAACTCCGGCAGCAGCAGCGTGGGCTTCGGCAATTCGGGTTCGGGCGACACCGGCTACGGAAACTCGGGCAACACCAACACCGGAATCTGGAACTCGGGCAACGTCAACACCGGTGGCGGCAATGCCGGCGATGTCAACACCGGGTTCGGCAGCGCCACCGATACCGGCGCGTCGAGTTCGGGCTTCGGCAACGTCGGCACCGGCACGTCCGGATTCAACAACCACGGAAACAACACCTCGGGATTCCAGAACACCGGCAACAACAGTGAGGGTTACGGAAACGTCGGCAACAACCAGACCGGGTTCCAGAACACCAACGCCAACAACACGGGATTCTTCAACTCGGGCACCAACGACGTCGGTATCTCGAACACGGCCAACCTCAGCATCGGTTGGGCTAACGGCGGCGGGCCGGGCAACGTGGGCTTCCTGAACACCGGCACCGACAACTCCGGATACGGCAACACCGGCACCGGTAACTCCGGTCTGGCCAACTCCGGTAACGGCAGCTCGGGCGGATTCCACCAGGGCAACCAGCAATCCGGGTTCGCAAGTTGGGTCAACCGGCTCCCGTTGCCCATCGCCGGGTGACTCGATCGGTTGCCGGGTAGGCCGTCGGTGGACGGCGGTAAGTTTGGACCGACATGAGTGTGCACGCTGCTGACGCAAAATCCGAAGCCGACCAACTGCTGGAGGGCCTCAACCCGCAACAACGCCAGGCGGTGGTCCATCAGGGTTCGCCGCTGCTGATCGTCGCGGGCGCCGGCTCGGGCAAGACCGCGGTGCTGACCCGCCGCATCGCCTACCTGATCGCCGAGCGCGGCGTCAGCGTCGGCCAGATCCTGGCGATCACCTTCACCAACAAAGCCGCCGCCGAGATGCGCGAACGGGTGGTCAACCTCGTCGGTCCCCGTGCCCGCTACATGTGGGTGTCGACGTTCCACTCGTCCTGCGTGCGGATACTGCGCAACCAGGCCGCGCTGATCGAGGGACTGAACTCCAACTTCTCCATCTACGACGCCGACGACTCGCGCCGGCTGCTGCAGATGATCGGCCGCGACATGGGACTGGACATCAAGCGGTACTCGCCGCGGTTGTTGGCCAACGCCATCTCCAATCTGAAGAACGAACTGATCGACCCGCACCAGGCGGTGGCGAACCTGACCGACGAGTCCGACGAGCTGACCCGCACCGTCGCCGCCGTCTTCGGCGAATACCAGCGGCGGCTGCGCGCGGCCAACGCACTGGACTTCGACGATCTGATCGGCGAGACCGTCGCGGTCCTGCAGACGTTCCCGGATATCGCGCAGTACTACCGGCGGCGGTTCCGGCACGTGCTGGTCGACGAATACCAGGACACCAACCACGCGCAATACGTGCTGGTGCGCGAGTTGGTCGGCCACGATGCCCAGGACGACGTGCCGCCGGCCGAGCTGTGTGTGGTCGGTGACGCCGACCAGTCCATCTACGCCTTCCGCGGCGCCACCATTCGCAACATCGAGGACTTCGAGCGCGACTACCCGGACGCGACAACGATTCTGCTGGAACAGAATTACCGCTCGACGCAGAACATCCTGTCGGCGGCCAACTCGGTGATCGCCCGCAACTCCGGGCGCCGCGAAAAGCGGCTGTGGACCGACGCCGGCGAGGGCGAACTGATCGTGGGCTACGTCGCCGACAACGAGCACGACGAGGCCCGCTTCGTGGCCGACGAGATCGACGCGCTGGCCGACCGGGGTGAGATCACCTACAACGACGTCGCAGTGTTCTACCGCACCAACAACTCCTCGCGCTCGCTGGAAGAGGTGTTCATCCGGGCCGGGATCCCGTACAAAGTCGTTGGCGGAGTGCGCTTCTACGAGCGCAAAGAGATCCGCGACATCGTCGCCTACCTGCGGGTGCTGGACAACCCCGGCGACGCGGTCAGCATGCGGCGCATCCTGAACACGCCGCGCCGCGGCATCGGCGAGCGAGCCGAGGCGTGCGTGGCGGTGTACGCCGAGAACACCGGCGCCAGCTTCGCCGACGCACTGCAGGCCGCCGCCGCCGGCAAGGTGCCGATGCTCAACTCTCGCGCCGAGAAGTGCATCGCCGGTTTCGTCGAACTGCTCGACGAACTGCGCGGGCATCTCGACGACGACCTCGGTGATCTGGTCGAGGCGGTGCTGGAGCGCACCGGATACCGGCGCGAGCTGGAGTCCTCGACCGACCCGCAGGAGCTGGCGCGGCTGGACAACCTCAACGAACTCGTCAGCGTCGCACACGAATTCAGCATCGACCGGGCCTTGCAAACCAACGAAGCGGCCGCACTGGAATCCGAGACCGACACCGAAGACGTCCCCGACACCGGGGTGTTGGCCGCGTTCCTGGAGCGGGTGTCGCTGGTCGCCGACAGCGACGAGATCCCCGAGCACAGCTCCGGCGTCGTCACGCTGATGACGCTGCACACCGCCAAGGGCCTGGAGTTCCCGGTGGTGTTCGTGACCGGCTGGGAGGACGGGATGTTCCCGCACATGCGGGCGCTGGACGACCCGGTGGAGCTTTCCGAGGAACGGCGGCTGGCCTATGTCGGCATCACCCGGGCCCGGCAGCGGCTGTACGTGAGCAGGGCCATCGTCCGGTCATCGTGGGGACAGCCGATGCTGAACCCGGAATCGCGGTTCCTGCGCGAGATTCCGCAACAGCTCATCGACTGGCGCCGCGTCGCGCCGAAGCCGTCGTTCAGTGCGCCGGTGAGCGGCGCCGGCCGGTTCGGTACGCCGCGCGTCGCACCGGCGCGTTCCGGGGCGGGCAAGCGCCCACTGATCGTGCTGGAGCCCGGTGATCGGGTGACGCACGACAAGTACGGTCTGGGGCGGGTCGAGGAAGTCTCCGGCGCCGGCGAATCGGCGATGTCGCTGATCGACTTCGGCAGCGCGGGCCGGGTGAAGCTGATGCACAACCACGCCCCGATCAGCAAGCTGTGAGCGTTCGGCCCCGAGGCAGGCCCGGGGCCGAAGCGCGAGAAGTCTTGTCCCGGTGCAGTTCCGGCGCCTGACCCGGCTAGTCGACCCAACGCTTCGTTTCCGGGAGCGACGCCAGCACGGCGCTGGCGACCGGCAGCAGCGGCAGCGCATGCACCACCCACGCCACGCGCGCCCCGGCGATGAACACGCCCAGATACGTCAACAGCGCGACGGCTGCGCCGGCCATGATCAGGTACCGCCCGACCGGGCGGTGCAGCAGCAGCGTGATCACCCCGGAGACCGTGGTGATCGCGAAGACCATGGCCAGGAATCCGACCGCGACGCAGAACAACCGGTCGGTGTGCCACCAGCCGGCGATCAGGTCGGTGGCGACCACCGAAGTGGCCCAGCCGCTGACGATGCTCACCGCACTGGCCGCCACGGCCGTCCGGGCAAGCGGCGCGGGAGGCAACAGGCCGGGCAGCGGCGGTACGCCGGTCCGCGCATCCAAAGACGTTGGGCTGCGCGGAAGCTGGGTGGTGGGCGGCGACGCGATCGGCGGCAGCGGCGCCGTCGGCGCGCGCCTGATGATCCGAGTCCGTGGTTCCTCGGTTGACTCTTGCGATTCGGGTGCGGCGGCGTCGGCGGGGTCGTTCGGCGCGGTCACTGGTCAGCCGGCGTAGTTGCCGACGGACAGTCCTCGCTTGGCCAGCCACGGCACCGGGTCGATTCGCTCGGTGCCGCCCAGCAGTACCTCGAAGTGCAGATGCGGCCCGGTGGAGAAGCCCCGGTTGCCCATCGTCGCGATCTGGTCGCCGGCCATCACCCGCTCTCCGACGCTGACCAGAGTTGTGTTGACATGGCCGTAGAGGGTGACGGTGCCGTCGGCGTGCAGCAGCTTGACCCACATGCCGTAGCCGGCTGTCGGCCCGGCGTCGATCACGACGCCGTCGGACACTGCGTAGATCGGGGTGCCGATCGAGTTGGCCAGGTCGATGCCGGCGTGCAGCACGCCCCACCGGTAGCCGAAGTTCGAGGTGTAGATGCCTTTGGTCGGCATCACGAAGAGCGGCTGCTGCAGCCGTGCCTCACGCTGCGCGCGCTCTTGCGCGAAGGCCACCCCGCGGGCGAACTCCTCGTTGTGCACCGCGACATTGCCCGGCTGCGCGGCCACCACCTGGACGCCGCGCGGCCCGTTGGTGCCGGAGCCGCCGGACATCGTGGAAGCGTTGGCGGTCAGCACCGTCTCGATCTTCGGCGCGTCCGACTGGTTGAGCGCCGAGTGGGTGGCTGCGGCCGCGGCGCCGGCGGCCATCGCCCCGATCAGCATGCGGCCCTTGGCGGCGCTGGTGGGTTGCTTGCGGTGGCTTCCGCCGCGGCGGGGCACCGGGGTGACGTTCGTGGTGTGCGTACGGACAATGCGCGGCGGGCGCGGGTCGTCGGCAGCGACCGGGGGCAGCACCTCGGTGACGGGCGCGGCCAGCCACAGCGGGCTCAGGTTGTCGGTGTCGTCCAGATCGTCGAGTTCGGGTGCCTGCAGCAGCTGCGCCGAGGTGTCGAACTCGGCTTCTCCGAAGTCCAGCTCGTCCAGATCGGCGAGTTCCATGTCGTCGAGTTCATCAAACCCATCTAACGGGATGATCTCGGTGACTTCGTTGCGGTGGTGATGCGGCCAGCGATCCCGGGATGCGAGAGTCGAGCCGGCTGCGGCAGTGCGGGCGAAACGGTGCTGGGACAACCTGAATGTCCTTGTATCGTGACCATAACGTTATCTGGACCTTTGAGAAGGTATCCGCAAACGTATGGGACTGGCAACCTCGGTGCCAAAACCGGCCAATTTTGTGACTTGGATCACGTTTGAAGCGCCCGAATCATACGTGACGTATGCCACAGCGATCGGATGCGGCGACGGGCCTCGTTCGGCATGTGGATACAGTGCCTGCGTGCGAGTTGCCGATTACCGGCACCGCCACCAATTGGCCTAGTAAGCAAGCCGAGCGAAGGCAGTGACGCCCAATGGATCTTTTCGAATATCAAGCCAAGGAGTTGTTCCTCAAACACGGTGTGCCCGGCACGCAGGGCCGGGTGACCGACACCGCCGAAGGCGCGCGCGCCATCGCCGAAGAAGTCGGCAAGCCCGTGACGGTCAAGGCCCAGGTGAAGGTGGGCGGACGGGGCAAGGCCGGCGGGGTGAAGTACGCCGCCACTCCGGACGAGGCCTACGAGCACGCCAAGAACATCCTCGGCCTCGACATCAAGGGCCACATCGTGAAGAAGCTGCTGGTCGCCGAGGCCAGCGACATCGCCGAGGAGTACTACGTCTCATTCCTGCTGGACCGGGCCAATCGCAGTTACCTGGCGATGTGCTCGGTCGAGGGCGGCATGGAGATCGAGGAGGTCGCAGCGACCAAGCCCGACCGGCTGGCCAAGGTGCCGGTGGACGCCGTCAAGGGTGTCGACCTGGCCTTCGCGCGCTCGATCGCCGAACAGGGCCACCTGCCGGCCGAGGTGCTCGACGCGGCCGCGGTCACGATCGCGAAGCTATGGGACGTGTTCGTCGGCGAAGACGCAACCCTGGTCGAGGTCAACCCGCTGGTGCGCACGCCTGACGACCGGATCCTGGCGCTGGACGGCAAGGTCACCCTGGACGCCAACGCCGACTTCCGCCAGCCCGGCCACGCCGAGTTCGAGGACAAAGAGGCCACCGACCCGCTGGAACTCAAGGCCAAGGAGCACGACCTCAACTACGTCAAGCTCAGCGGCGAGGTCGGGATCATCGGTAACGGCGCCGGCCTGGTCATGTCGACGCTGGACGTCGTCGCCTACGCCGGTGAGAAGCACGGCGGGGTCAAGCCGGCCAACTTCCTGGACATCGGCGGCGGCGCCTCGGCCGAGGTGATGGCTGCCGGGCTGGACGTGATCCTGGGCGACCCCGAGGTCAAGAGCGTGTTCGTCAACGTCTTCGGCGGAATCACCGCCTGCGACGCGGTGGCCACCGGCATCGTCAAGGCGCTGGAGATCCTGGGCGACGAGGCCAACAAGCCGTTGGTGGTCCGGTTGGACGGCAACAACGTCGAGGAGGGCCGGCGAATCCTGGCCGAGGCCAACCACCCGCTGGTGATCCAGGCCGAGACCATGGACGCCGGTGCCGACAAAGCCGCCGAGCTGGCGAACGCCTGACAAGGAGACATGACCCAATGGCTATCTTTCTGAACTCGGACAACAAGGTCATCGTCCAGGGCATCACCGGCGGCGAGGCCACCACCCACACCGCGCGGATGCTCAAGGCGGGCACCCAGATCGTCGGCGGCGTCAACGCCCGCAAGGCGGGAACGACGGTGTCGCACAAGGACGTTGACGGCAACCCCGTGGAGTTGCCGGTGTTCGGCACCGTCGTCGAGGCCATCGAGAAGACCGGCGCCGACGTGTCGATCATCTTCGTGCCGCCGAAATTCGCCAAGGACGCGATGATCGAGGCCATCGACGCCGAGATCCCGCTGCTGGTGGTCATCACCGAGGGAATTCCGGTGCAGGACAGCGCATATGCGTGGGCCTACAACCTACAAAAAGGTGGCGGCAAGACTCCGAAGACCCGCATCATCGGGCCGAACTGCCCGGGCATCATCAGCCCCGGACAGTCGCTGGTGGGCATCACCCCGGCCAACATCACCGGGCCCGGCCCGGTCGGCCTGGTGTCCAAGTCGGGCACGCTGACCTACCAGATGATGTACGAGCTGCGCGATTTCGGCTTCACCACCTCGATCGGCATCGGCGGCGACCCGGTGATCGGCACCACCCACATCGACGCCATCGAGGCGTTCGAGAAGGACCCCGACACCAAGCTGATCGTGATGATCGGGGAGATCGGCGGCGACGCCGAGGAGCGGGCCGCCGACTTCATCAAGGCCAACGTCACCAAGCCGGTGGTCGGCTACGTCGCGGGCTTCACCGCGCCGGAGGGCAAGACGATGGGCCACGCGGGTGCGATCGTGTCCGGCTCGTCGGGCACCGCGGCCGCCAAGAAGGAAGCGTTGGAGGCGGCCGGGGTGAAGGTCGGCAAGACGCCGTCCGAGACGGCGGCGCTGGCCCGGGAGATCCTCCAGACGCTGTAGATCGCGAACAGACGCAAAATCCCCCATTCGTGCCGAAATGGGGGATTTCGCGTCTGCTGATGGGGCTGGTGCAGGTCGCGCTAGGGCAAACCGGGCGCGCCTGGCGCCCCGAGCAACTGCCCCCCGTCGCCGCCCGCGCCGCCCTTGCCCACCTGGTTTCCGGGTCCCCCGTTGCCACCGTTTCCGCCGAAACCGGCGATCAGACCGGCGTGTCCACCGGGTGCGCCGTTGCCGCCTTTGGTGATCGCGGATCCTCCGGAGCCGCCAGTACCGCCGTCACCGAACAGCAAGCCCGCGTCGCCGCCGGCGCCGCCGGTGCCCCCGGTGTTGCCGCCCGCGCCACCGAGGCCGCCGGCGCCGCCCGAGCCGGACAGCGTGCCGCCGCCACCGCCTGCCCCACCGGTTCCGCCGGTTCCGCCGAATCCGCCTGCGCCGCCGATGCCGCCGGTGCCGTTGAGGAATCCGCCGTGGCCGCCGGCTCCGCCGGTCGCCCCGGGCCCCGCAAACCCATCCCCGGCGGCGCCGCCATTTCCGCCGGAACCCAGGACGATTCCGCCGGCGCCACCGGCGCCGCCCGCGCCACCGGGTCCGGCGGTACCCAAGGCGCCAGAGCTACCGGTGCCGCCGCGCCCGCCGGCTCCGCCGGTGCCGAACAATCCGCCGGCTCCGCCGGCGCCGCCTGCCCCACCGGCGCCGTCGACTGCGAGTCCGCCGGCACCGCCGACACCGCCGGTGCCGAATAACAGCCCGGCCGACCCCCCGGCGCCGCCGGCACCGCTGAATCCGCCGCTGCCCCCAGCGCCGCCATTGCCGAACAACCCGCCGGCGCCGCCGTTGCCGCCGGCGCCCTTGGACCCGCCGGTTCCGCCGATTCCGCCCGAGCCGAAGATCCCGCCGGCACCGCCATTCCCGCCGGTGGGATGGGCGGTGGTGCCGGCCCCGCCTGCTCCGCCGTTGCCGATCAGGAGGCCGCCGGCCTGGCCGTCGGCCCCCGGGGCTCCGTTGGCTCCGTTGCCGATCAGCGGACGTCCCAGCAGTAGGTTCGTGGGCATGTTGATTACGTCCAGCAACTGTTGCTCAACAGATTGCAGCGGAGTAGCGGCCGCAGCCTCGGCCATCGCGTATTGGCCCGCACCTGCGCTCATGAGTTGAGCAACCTGGTCGTGGAATGCCGCTGCCTGAGCGCTGAGCACCTGATAGCTCTGGGAATGCGCCTCGAACAGCGCGGCCACGGCCGCCGAGATTTCGTCGGCGCCCGCGGCGAACACCTGCGAGGTCGATCCGGCCGCGGCCGCATTTGCCGCCCGGATAGTAGAGCCGATATTTGCCAGATCCGAAGCCGCCGCCGTCACAAACTCTGGCGCTGCAATGACAAACGACACCTGCCACCTCCCGCATGTGGCCAGATTGATTAAGACGTCGCCCGAACAAGTCAAATTGATGTGATCGGCTGACTTGGATAATAGGACGATCCAGGCGAATGCACATCGAGTTCACACGAGTAGGTTTCACCCGCAGACGCAGGAAGCCGCACCGGAGCCATCGCCGCAGACCCGCCGCTGTGACTGTTTGGTTAGCTGCCGGGTAGCCGGGCAGGCCGGCCGCGCCCAGCAGCAGCCCGCCCTGCCCGCCGGCGCTGGGCGTACTGAGGGGCGCCCAGAACGGCGCGTAGCCGCCATTGCCGCCGTTCCCGATCAGTCCCGCGTCGCCGCCGTCGCTGCCGACCCCGCGACGATTTCGCGTTGCGTAGGACTGGTTCACAGCGGGGTCACCCCGGGCCGTCCGATCGGGCCGCCCAAGAAATAGCCACCGAAGCCACCGGGGGCGCCGATGCCCGGGGTAGCCCCTATGCCGCCGTTGCCGCCGGGCCCACCGATGCCGAAGATGACGCCGCCGTAGCCGCCCTGGCCGCCGTTGCCTCCGATAGCCAGATTGGACGCACCGAAGCCGTTGCCGCCGGCGCCGCCGAGCCCGAAGATCAGTCCGCCGAGCCCGCCGATGCCGCCGACGCCACCCGTGCCACCCGCCCCCGAGGCTCCACCGACGCCGCCGGAGCCACCGATTCCGAAGTAGGCGCCGCCGTCGCCGCCGTTTCCGCCCGGGCCGCCGTGGCCGGAGCCGAGGTTTGCCCCGCCGGCCCCGCCGTTGCCGCCCAACCCGAACAGCTGGCCGGCGCCGCCACCGCCCTGGCCACCCTGGCCGCCGGTGGTGGTGCCGGCTGCTGCCCCGCCGGCACCACCGTCGGCGCCGGTGCTGATCAGGTTGAACAGGACGTTGCCGCTGCCGCCGGTGCCGCCCACTCCGGGGACGCCGCCGTTGAACGGGGTCTCGCCACCGCCGCCGCCGGCGCCGCCGGCACCGTAGAGCAGCCCGAGTCCGTCGCCGCCGAACCCGCCCCAGCCAGCGACGAAGCCCCGCCCGCCGGCACCGCCGGCACCCCCGTTGCCCAGCAGGAGCCCGCCACTGCCCCCGTTGCCGCCGTCGCCGGCCACGCCGGTCCCGCCGGCCCCGCCGATCCCGCCGGGACCGCCGTTGCCGAAGAGGCCGACGGCGTTGCCGCCGTTGCCGCCGGAGCCGGCGAAGCCGTTAGGAACGGCACCTCCGGCTCCGCCACGGCCGCCGTTGCCGTAGAGGAAGCCGCCGTCACCGCCGCTGCCGCCGTTCTGGCCGGCGGCGCCGGCTCCACCGTTGCCGCCGCTGCCCCACAGCAGCCCGCCGTTCTGGCCGCTGGCGCCGGTTCCGTCGACGCCGTTGGCGCCGTCGCCGATCAGTGGGCGGCCCAAGAACCGCAGGAATGGGTCATTGATCGCAGCGAGCAGGGAATTGGCGTTCGCTGTCTCGGCGGTCGCGTAGGTGCCGGCCCCAGAGGTCAGGAGTTGGACGAATTGCTGGTGAAACTCCGCCGCGCCGACGCTGAGGTCCTGGTAGGCCTGCGCGTGTGCGCTGAACAACGCCGCGACCGCCGCCGACACCTCATCGCCGGCGGCGGCCAGCAGCGTCGAAGTCGGGACCGTCGCCGCCGAATTGGCCGCACTAATCGCCGAGCCGATATTTGCCAAATCCGATGCCGCCGCCGTCAGGAACTCGGGTACCGCGATTACATACGCCATTTCCGGCCTCCGAATGCTGCGGCGACCGCCCGCTGGTCCCCGATAAGCAGAACCGTATTGTCACCCTGCCGGCTACCGATCCCAAGTTTTCGCCGGGCTGACGCAAAATCGCCTTTTCTAACCCAAGACAGGGGGATTTTGCGTCTGCTGCCACTCCGGTAGATAGTAAGGCTATGAATTTAGACCCCCGGACGCCCGTCATCGTCGGCGTCGGGCAGGCCGCCGAACGCATCGACGACCCCGGATACCGGGCCATGTCACCGGTCGAACTGGCCGCCGCCGCGGCCCAGGCCGCGCTGGACGACTCCGGCGCCACAGCGGTGGCCACCGAGATCGACACCATCGCGGCCACCCGGCAGTTCGAGATCTCCGGGCCGGTGGCCACGGCCCCGCTGGGCCGATCCAATAACTACCCCCGCTCGGTGGCAAAACGGATCGGTGCCGAACCGCGGCGCGCGATCCTGGAGATCGTCGGCGGGCAGGGGCCGCAGCATCTGATCACCGAGTTGGCCGGGGAGATCGCCGCGGGCCACTCGGAGGTCGCCCTGATCTTCGGTTCGGACGCGACGTCTACCCTGCGCTATTTCGCGGGGCGCGACGACAAGCCGGACTTCAGCGAGACCGTCGAAGGCGACCTGGAAGACCGCGGGCCGGGCATCGAGAAGCTGATCTCGCGCTACACCGTGATCCACGGCCTGGTGGACGCGCCCACCCAGTACGCGTTGATGGAGAACGCCCGGCGGGCCGGCACCGGGCTGGGGCCGGCCGAGTATCTGCGGCGGATGGGCGAGCTGTTCTCGCCGTTCACCAAAGTTGCTGCCGCCAACCCGTTTTCCGCGGCGCCGGTCGAACGGACCGTCGACGAACTGATCACCGTCACCGAGAGCAACCGGATGATCACCGAGCCTTATCCGAGGTTGCTGGTCGCGCGTGACCAGGTGAACCAGGGCGCGGCGGCGTTACTGATGTCGGTGGCAGCGGCGCGGCGACTCGGTGTGCCCGAGGACAAGTGGGTGTATCTGCGCGGGCACGCCGATCTCGAGTCGCAGCCGTTCCTGCAGCGCGAGGACTTGGGCAGCTACCCGGCGGCCGTGTTGGCGGCGCGCGAGGCTCTCGAGGTGGCCGGCATCGGCGTCGACGACATCGCCACCTTCGACCTCTACAGCTGCTTCCCGGTGCCGGTGTTCAACTTCTGCGACGGCCTCGGGATTGCCACCGACGACCCCCGCGGGCTGACCCTGACCGGCGGACTGCCGTACTTCGGTGGCGCGGGCAACAACTACTCGATGCACGGCGTCGCCGAGACGGTGGCCCGGATGCGAAGTGCGCCAGGGCAATTCGGTCTCGTCGGGGCCAACGGCGGCATCCAGAGCAAGTACTCGGTCGGGATCTATTCCACCGCACCAGCGCCCTGGCGTGCCGATCGCAGCGCCGCGTTGCAGACCCAGATCGACAGTCGGCCCACCGTGCCGGTCACCGAGTCGCCCGACGGCGCCGGCGTCATCGAGACCTACACCGTGCGCCGCGACGGCGGCCGGCCCACCGGAATCATCATCGGCCGACTGGACGCCGACGGCAGCCGCTTCCTGGCCACCACCGAGGACGACGACCTACTGGCGCAGCTGATCGACGGGGATCCGCTCGGCAAGCCGGTGCAGGTGAAGTCCTTCGACTACGGCAACCGCTGCCTGCCGGGCTGACGGTTCCGCGGCGCGGGATCCGGCGTCAGCCGTGCAGGCCGGCCAACCCGTTGAGGCCGAACAACGGCCCGCCCGCGCCGCCCGCACCACCCTCGCCGCTTATCGCGGGATTGCCGGCAATGCGGCCGCCGTTGCCGCCGCTGCCGCCGATGCCGAACAGCCCCGCATCGCCACCGTCGCCGCCGTCGCCACCGGCGACGCCGCCGGCGGCCGCGGCAAACGGGTAGCGAGAAGTCGCGCCGACGCCGCCGTTGCCGCCGGAGCCGATGATGGTGCCGCCGTGCCCGCCGTGACCGCCGTGACCGCCGTATATCAGTCCGTACCCGCCGGCGCCGCCTTCGCCGCCGTCGCCGCCCAGCAGTGCACCGCTGCCGCCGTCGCCGCCCAACCCGCCAACGTAGCCGTATCCGCCGTTGCCGCCGGTGCCGCCGACTCCGTAGAGGATTCCGCCGGTGCCGCCGGTTCCGCCGGTTCCGCCGTAGCCTGCAAAGACGCCGGCGGGATTGCCCGGGTACATCGCCGAGGCCGGCCCGCCGGTGCCGCCGGCCCCGCCGACTCCGAGCAGGGTGCCGCCGGCTCCGCCGGTTCCGCCGGCGCCGCCGGCAAGCCGGCCGAACCCGCCCGTGCCGCCGGCGCCGCCGAACCCGAACATGCCGGCGCTGCCGCCGGTTCCGCCGGCGCCGCCGATGCTGTTGGTGATTTCCTCCAACCCGGCGCCCCCGCCGCCGCCGATCCCGCCGGAGCCGAAGATCATTCCGCCGGCACCTCCGGTACCACCCATTCCGCCGTTCCCAGGTATGCCGGGTGTGCCCGCGCCACCGGCGCCTCCGTTACCGAACAGACCGGCGGCGCCGCCATTGCCGCCGTTGAATCCAGGTCCGCCGGCTCCGCCGTTGCCGAACAGGAGGCCGCCGGTCCCGCCATTTCCAGAGCCGCTGCCGCCGGCTCCGCCGTTGCCGAACAGTCCGGCTGCCCCACCATTTCCGCCGGGAACTCCGGACTGGCCGGAGCCGCCCGCGCCACCGTTGCCGAACAGCAACCCCCCGTCGCCCCCCTTGGCGCCGCTACCCGGGGCGGCGTTCGCGCCGTTGCCGATCAACGGGCGCCCGAGCAGCAGCTGGGTGGGCGCGTTGATCGCGTCGAGTACCTGCTGCAAGGGCGATGCGGCCGCGGCTTCGGCTGACGCATACTGCCCCGCGGCGGTGCTCATCAATTCCGCGAATCGGCTGTGGAAAGCGGCCGCATCCGCACTCAGCTGCTGATACACCCGGGCGTGCGCACCGAACAGCTCGGCGACGGCCGTCGACACCTCGTCGGCGCCCGCCGCAAGCAGCTCAGTCGTCGGTGCCGATGCCGCCGCATTGGCCTGGCCGATTGCCCGGCCGATATTCGACAGATCCGACGCAGCAGCGGTCACAAGATCAGGTGTCACGATGACGAACGACATTTCGTACCCTCCGACGCGAACGATGGCGGTCCCGGGCATCAGTATCGCCGTCGGGGAATGGGCAGCACCGAGTATTGGGCTACCTGCGTGTCGATCGCCCGCCGCAGAGCTTCGCGCTACCCCAGGCTGGCCAGCTTGGCGGCCAATCGCTCTACATAGGCCGCGACCTTGTCCTCGTCGCTGTCCGGCAGCCCGAACAGCACCTCGGTCACACCCAGATCGGCCCAGCGTGCCAGCTTCTCGGCATCCGGCTTGAAGTCCAGGGCCACGATCTGCGGCGCCCCGTCGCGACCGGCCGCCGCCCAAGTGTCCTGCAGCAACTTCACCGGCGCGTCGATGTCGAAATCCCGTGGCGTGGTGATCCAGCCGTCGGCGCTGCGCGCGATCCACTTGAAGTTCTTCTCGTTGCCCGCCGCACCCACCAGCACCGGGATGTGCGCCTGCACCGGCTTGGGCCAGGCCCAGCTCGGCCCGAACTTCACGAACTCGCCGTCGTACTCGGCCTCTTCCTGCGTCCACAGCGCGCGCATCGCCTCGAGGTACTCGCGCAACATGGTGCGACGCCGCCCGGCCGGCACGTTGTGGTCGGCGAGCTCGTCGGTATTCCAGCCGAATCCGACGCCGAGGCTGACCCGGCCCCCGGACAGATGGTCCAGCGTGGCGATACTTTTCGCCAGCGTGATCGGGTCGTGCTCGACGGGCAGAGCCACCGCGGTGGATAACCGGACCCGCCTGGTGACCGCCGAGGCCGCGCCCAGGCTGACCCACGGGTCCAGCGTGCGCATATAGCGGTCGTCGGGCAGCGTCTCGTCACCGGTGGTCGGGTGGGCAGCCTCCCGCTTGATCGGGATATGGGTGTGTTCGGGCACGTAGAAGGTGTGAAAACCGTGGTCGTCGGCCAATTTGGCGGCCGCCGCCGGGGCAATGCCGCGGTCGCTGGTGAACAGAACCAGTCCGTAGTCCATGCCCCAATTTAGAACGTGTTCTATTTTTGCCCGCAGGCACCCCTCCCGCGAGCCGGGGCCACCGGCGCGAGCTGCGGCGACCGGCGGGGGTATTTGTCCGGCGCAGTGCGCTAGCGTGGGTGATCGGAACGCGTCGCGGGCAGCGCGGCACTGCACTGCCTGCTACGGCGGCAGTGGCGCCGCCCCGGCTCGCAGAGCACCAGAAGCAAGCAACGAACCGGAAGCAACAGACCGGAAGCAATAGGAGGAGTCCATGACCTACTCGCCCGGTAGTCCCGGCTATCCATCCCAGCAGGGCGGCTCCTACAGCGGCAGCACCCCCGCGGCAAACCCGGCCTCCGGCCCGGTGGCCACCCAGCCGGCGGCCGAACCGGCCGCCCCCGAAAGCAAGCTGGGCCTGATTCTGGCCAGCGCGGTGCTCGGGTTGGGCCTGCTGGCTTACTTCTTCAGCTTCGGCCCGATGTTCACCTATAAATCCGAGATCACCGGCGACCTGCACGGGGATGCCGGGTACGCGGTTCCGGTGGCGATTCTGGCCGCGCTGCTGGCCGGGGTGAGCCTGCTGCCGAAGGTCAAGAACTACATACCGGTCGCGGCGGTGCTTTCGGTTGCGGCGGTGCTGCTGATCATCTCCTCGACGTTCAACAAACCGGAGGGCTTCTCGGCCGGCTGGGCGCTGTGGATCGTCCTGGTCTGCATCGTGTTCCAAGCGGTGGCCGCGATCGGCGCGTTGCTGCTGGACGCCGGCGTGATCACCGCGCCGACGCCGCGTCCCAAATACGACCCGTTCAGCGGTTACGGACAATACGGTCAGTACGGCCAGTACGGCGCACAGCCCGGTGGGTACTACGGTCAGCCAGGTGCACAGCAGCCCACGCCCAACCCGGGCCAGGCGCCCGGCTACGGGTCGCAATACGGCGGCTACTCGTCCAGCCCGAACCCGCAATCCGGTGGTTTCGCGGCACAGCCCACCCAGGTGGTCAACCAGCCGCAGCATCAGGGACCGCCGACGCACACCCCGCCCACCGGCTTCCCCAGCTTCAGCCCGCCGCCACCGGTGTCGGCCGGCAGCGACTCACAGGGCGGCGGCTCGGCGCCTGCCAACTACTCGAATCCGTCCGGCGGACAGCAGTCCTACGGCCAGCCTGGTTCGGCGCCGGCCTAACCATGCGCTTTCGCGCCTAGTCGCGTCGGTGCACGAAGAGTGACACGCGAAGAGTGAGCAGCGTGTCGGCAAGACGCGGGGACAATCGGGCAGGCGCCCGTCAGGCACGTGACCTGGTCAGGGTCGCGTTCGCGCCGGCCGTGGTGGCGCTGGTCATCATCGCCGCGGTGACGCTGCTGGAACTGCTGATCGCCAACAGCGACATGACCGGCGCCCTCGGCGCCATCGCCAGCATGTGGCTCGGCGTGCACCAGGTCCCGGTCTCGATCGGTGGCCGCGACCTGGGCATCATGCCGCTACTGCCGGTGCTGCTGATGATCTGGGGCACCGCACGCACCACGGCGCGCGCGACGTCACCGTATTCGTCGTGGCTGGTGGTGCGGTGGGTGGTGGCCTCAGCCCTGGGCGGGCCGCTGCTGATGACGGCGATCGCGCTGGCGGTCATCCACGACGCCTCGTCGGTGCTCACCGAACTGCAGACGCCCAACGCGCTGCGGGCGTTCACCAGCGTGCTGGCGGTACATCTGATCGGCGCCACGATCGGCGTGTGGTCCCAGGTCGGCCGGCGTGCGCTGGCCGCGACCCCGTTGCCCAACTGGCTGGGCGATGCACTGCGCGCCTCCGTCGCCGGAGTGCTGGCCCTGCTGGGTCTCTCCGGCGCGGTGACGACGGGATCGCTGGTGGTGCATTGGGCGACCATGCAGGACCTGTTCGGCATCACCGATTCAATCTGGGGACAGTTCAACCTTGCGGTGCTGTCGGTGCTCTATACGCCTAACGTCATGGTGGGGGCCGCGGCGGTTGCGGTCGGTTCCAGCGCTCATATCGGGTTTGCGACTTTCAGCGCGTTCGCGGTGTTCGGCGGCGACGTGCCGGCGGTGCCGATCTTGGCCGCCGCGCCCACCCCGCAGCTGGGTCCGGCCTGGGTGGCGCTGCTGATCGTGGGTGCGTCGTCCGGGGTGGCGGTCGGGCAGCAGTGCGCGCGGCGGCCGCTGCCATTGCCGGCGGCGATGGCCAAGCTGGTGGTCGCCGCGGTGGTCGGGGCGCTGATGATGACGTTGCTCGGGTTAGGTGGCGGCGGCCGGTTGGGCAACTTCGGCGACGTCGGCGTGGATCTGTCGGCGATGTTCCTCGGGGTGCTGTTCTGGTTCACCGTCGTGGGCGCGATGACCGTCATAATGGCCGGCGGGGTCCGGCGACGGCGGCGACGTCCCCGCCCCCGGCCCGTTGCGCCGGAGCCCGACAACGACCAGGAAGATCCGTTGCTGGGATCTTTCGACCACGACCTCGAGGCCGGCGAGTTCGCCGACGACGCCGACGAAGATGTGCCCGACGACGGTGACGCCCCGGTCGGCGGGGAGAGCCCGACCGGCGGCGCGAACCCGGTCGGCGACGAGATCCTGCCCGACGACGGCGGCAACCCGTCGTCCGGCCACCCGCGCGAGAGCCGGGACTGAGGCCGGATCCATACCCAAAGCCCCCCACGCACACTCGGCGGCGGCAGATTAGGCTCGCCGTGTGCAGGAACCGCTCCGGGTACCCCCAAGTGCACCGGCGCGGCTGGTGGTGCTGGCCTCGGGCACCGGTTCGCTGCTCAACTCCTTGCTCGACGCGGCCCAAGGCGACTATCCGGCCCGGGTGGTGGCCGTCGGCGTCGATCGCGACTGCCGGGCCACTACGATCGCCGCCGCCGCCGACATCCCCGCTTTCACCGTCCGGGTCGGCGACCACCCGAGCCGCGACGCCTGGGACGGCGCCATCACCGCCGCCACCGCCGCGCAGCGCCCCGACGTGATAGTGTCCGCCGGATTCATGAGAATCCTTGGCCCGCAATTTCTTTCGCGATTCTCCGGCCGTACCGTAAACACCCATCCGGCGTTGCTGCCGGCCTTCCCGGGCGCGCACGGTGTGGCCGACGCGTTGGCCTACGGTGTCAAGGTGACGGGCTGTACGGTGCATCTGGTGGATGCCGGCGTGGACACCGGTCCGATATTGGCCCAGCAACCCGTCGAGGTACTCGACGGCGACGACCAAGAGACGCTGCACGAACGCATCAAGGTCGTGGAACGACAACTGCTGGTGGATGTGGTAGCCGCGATCGCCACCCGCGGCGTGACGGTGACGGGACGAAAGGCGACCCTGGGATGAGCACCATCGACAAGAGGCCGATCCGCCGCGCGTTGATCAGCGTGTACGACAAGACCGGTCTGGTCGATCTGGCGCGGGGGCTGGCCGACGCCGGCGTCGAGATCGTGTCGACCGGTTCGACCGCGAAGACCATTGCGGACAAAGCGATTCCGGTGACCCGGGTCGAGGAACTGACCGGCTTCCCCGAGGTGCTCGACGGGCGCGTCAAGACCCTGCACCCGCGGGTGCACGCCGGCCTGCTCGCCGACCTGCGCAAGACCGCCCACGAGAAGGCGCTGGCTGAACTCGGCATCGAGGCGTTCCAACTCGTCGTCGTCAACCTCTATCCGTTCACCCAGACCGTCGAATCCGGTGCGTCGGAAGACGAATGCGTCGAGCAGATCGACATCGGCGGTCCGTCGATGGTGCGTGCGGCGGCCAAGAACCACCCCAGCGTCGCCGTGGTAACCGATCCGCGCGGCTACGACGGCGTACTGGCCGCGGTACGGCACGGCGGCTTCACCCTCGCCGAGCGCAAAAAGCTTGCCTCCCTGGCGTTTCAGCACACCGCCGAATACGACATCGCGGTCGCCAACTGGATGCAGTCCAACCTCGCGCCCGAGGATCCCCCGCAGGAATTCCCGCATTTCTTCGCCCGCAACTGGCGCCGAGCGGCGACGCTGCGCTACGGCGAGAATCCGCACCAGCAGGCCGCCCTCTACACCGACCCCGCCGCGTGGCCGGGCCTGGCGCAGGCTGAGCAGTTGCACGGAAAAGAGATGTCCTACAACAACTTCACCGATGCCGACGCGGCCTGGCGGGCAGCCTTCGACCACGAGCAGACCTGCGTGGCGATCATCAAGCACGCCAACCCGTGCGGCATCGCGATTTCCGACATCTCGGTTGCCGATGCGCACCGCAAAGCCCACGAATGCGACCCGTTGAGTGCTTTCGGCGGGGTGATCGCGGCCAACACCGAAGTCAGCGTGGAGATGGCCGAGTACGTCAGCACCATCTTCACCGAGGTGATCGTCGCGCCCGCCTACGAGCCGGGTGCGGTGGAGGTGTTGGCCAAGAAGAAGAACATCCGGGTGCTGGTGGCCTCCGAACCGCTCAGCGGCGCCCACGAACTGCGTCCGATCAGCGGGGGACTGCTGATCCAGCAGCGCGACCAACTCGACGCCACCGGTGACGACCCCAACAACTGGACCCTGGCCACCGGCGAACCCGCCGACCCGGCCACCCTGACCGACCTCGTGTTCGCCTGGCGGGCCTGCCGGGCGGTGAAATCCAACGCGATCGTCATCGTCGCCGGCGGCGCCACCATCGGGGTGGGTATGGGCCAGGTGAACCGGGTGGACGCCGCCCGCCTTGCCGTGGAGCGTGGCGGCGAGCGGGTCCGGGGAGCGGTCGGCGCGTCGGATGCGTTCTTCCCGTTCCCGGACGGCCTCGAGACGCTCACCGCCGCCGGGGTCAGGGCGATCGTGCACCCCGGCGGTTCGGTGCGCGACGACGAGGTGACCGCCGCCGCCGCCAACGCTGGGATCACGCTGTATTTGACCGGCGCCCGGCACTTCGCGCACTGAGGGCCCTTGTCGTGCGACCCCGAAACTGAAAGCATCGTCAATTAGGGACGGGACTGAAGATTCGGAGGCAATGATGCGTGCGATAACCAGACAAACAGCGGCGTTTGCTGCGGCGATTGCCGCATTCGGTGTGATCGGCGCCGGCTGCAGCAACTCGAACAAGTCCGGCGGGGCTTCCAGTTCCGCCAGTTCGGCGAGCTCGGCGGCCTCGAGCGCAGTATCCAGCGCGACGTCGTCGGCGTCGAGCCCCAGCTCGAGTGCGGCGGCCAGCTCGACCCAGATCCCCGGCGCCAACGGCACCCAGTACACGGTCGAAGGGCCCATTCTGGCGAAGTGGCAGACCCTGACCGAGGCCCAGAAGAAGGACCTCGGCGCGCCCTTCGACAACCAGAAGAACACCCTCGACAACAGCGGCGTCTACCAGCAGTTCGACGGCGGAGTGCTGATCTACCGCAATGGTGGCCCGGTCTACTTCGTCTGGGGCAAGATCCGCGACGCGTGGAACGCCAACCAGGCTTCGCAGGGCAAGCTGGGCTACCCCACCGCTGACGAGCAGGTGCAGCCGGACGGCACCTACAAGTCGACGTTCGAGCACGGCACCATCACCTGGAAGCCGGGCGACGCCGACGCCACCGTCACGACCAGCTGACCGAGGCAATGCGCGAGGGCCGGGCGATCAACTTGATTGCCCGGCCTTGTGTGCATTCGAGGAACGCGCCCGTGCCGAATCCGCGGCATGGTCGTAGCGTGGAGAGGTGACTTCACCGAGCAATCTGCCCAGAACCGTCGGCGAGCTGCGCGCCTCCGGTCATCGCGAGCGCGGCGTCAAGCAGGAAATCCGCGAGAATCTGCTCACCGCGCTGGCCGACGGCGACGACGTGTGGCCGGGCATCCTGGGCTTCGAAGACACCGTGATCCCGCAGCTGGAGCGGGCGCTGATCGCCGGGCACGACTTCGTGCTGCTGGGCGAACGAGGCCAGGGCAAGACCCGGCTGCTGCGCGCGCTGACCGGGTTGCTCGACGAGTGGACCCCGGTGATCGAGGGTTCCGAGCTGGGCGAGCACCCCTACACCCCGATCACCCCGGAGTGGATCCGCCGCGCCGCCCAGGCCCAGGACGACCTGCCGATCGCGTGGAAGCACCGCAGCGAGCGCTACACCGAAAAGCTGGCCACCCCCGACACCAGCGTCGCCGACCTGGTCGGCGACATCGACCCGATCAAGGTCGCCGAGGGCCGCAGCCTGGGCGACCCCGAGACCATCGCCTACGGCCTGATCCCGCGCGCGCACCGCGGGATCGTCGCCGTCAACGAGCTGCCCGACCTCGCCGAGCGCATCCAGGTGTCCATGCTCAACGTGATGGAGGAGCGCGACATCCAGGTCCGCGGCTACACGCTGCGGTTGCCGCTGGACGTGCTGGTGGTGGCCAGCGCGAACCCGGAGGACTACACCAACCGCGGCCGGATCATCACCCCGCTCAAGGACCGGTTCGGCGCCGAGATCCGCACCCACTACCCGCTGGAACTCGAGGCCGAAATGGGCGTCATCGCCCAGGAGGCGCACCTGAGCGCGCAGGTGCCGGATTATCTGCTGCAGGTGATCGCCCGGTTCGCCCGTTATCTGCGGGAGTCCAGCTCGGTCGACCAGCGCTCCGGGGTGTCGGCGCG
The DNA here is from genome assembly GCF_022179425.1 of Mycobacterium sp. 20KCMC460. Taxonomy (NCBI): domain Bacteria; kingdom Bacillati; phylum Actinomycetota; class Actinomycetes; order Mycobacteriales; family Mycobacteriaceae; genus Mycobacterium; species Mycobacterium sp. 20KCMC460. The sequence continues at coordinate 5,568,262 of NZ_AP025524.1, read as the reverse complement.
GTTCGCCATCGCCGCCGCCGAGACCGTCGCCGCCGCGGCCCGCCACCGCGGTGCGATCCTGGGAGAAACCGACCCGGTGGCCCGGGTGGTCGACCTGGGCACCGTGATCGACGTGCTGCGCGGCAAGCTGGAATTCGAGTCCGGCGAGGAGGGTCGCGAGCAGGCCGTGCTCGAGCACCTGCTGCGCCGCGCCACCGCCGACACCGCGTCCCGCGTGCTCGGTGGCATCGACGTCGGCACCCTGGTGACCGCTGTCGAAGGCGGTTCCGCGGTGACCACGGGCGAACGGGTGTCGGCCAAGGACGTGCTGGCCGCGGTGCCCGGACTGCCGGTGGTGGACGCCATCGCCCGCAAGCTCGGCGCCGAATCCGAGGGCGAGCGGGCCGCCGCCTTGGAGTTGGCACTCGAAGCGTTGTACCTGGCGAAGCGGGTCGACAAGGTGTCCGGAGAAGGGCAGACCGTCTATGGCTAACAGAGGGCACTCGTCGCGGTACTCGGCGTACACCGGCGGGCCCGACCCGCTGGCTCCGCCGGTGGACCTGCGTGAGGCGCTCGAACAGATCGGCCAGGACGTGATGGCCGGCACCTCGCCGCGCCGCGCGCTGTCCGAGCTGCTGAGGCGCGGCACCGAGAACATGCGCGGCGCCGACCGGCTGGCCGCCGAGGCCAACCGCCGCCGCCGGGACCTGTTGCGCCGCAACAACTTGGACGGCACGCTGCAGGAAATCAAGAAGCTGCTCGACGAGGCCGTGCTGGCCGAGCGCAAGGAACTGGCGCGCGCACTGGACGACGACGCACGCTTCTCCGAGCTGCAGCTGGAAGCGCTGCCGCCGTCTCCGGCCAAGGCCGTGCAGGAACTGTCCGAATACAACTGGCGCAGTCCCGAGGCCCGGCAGAAGTACGAGCAGATCAAGGATCTGCTGGGCCGCGAGATGCTCGACCAACGCTTCGCCGGCATGAAGCAGGCGCTGGAAGGCGCCACCGACGAGGACCGCCAGCGGGTCAACGACATGCTCAACGACCTGAACAACTTGCTGGACAAGCACTCTCGCGGCGAGGACACTCAGCAGGACTTTCAGGATTTTATGGACGCCCACGGTGAGTTCTTCCCGGAGAACCCACAGAACGTGGAGGAGTTGCTGGACTCGCTGGCCAAGCGCGCCGCTGCCGCGCAGCGGTTCCGCAACAGCCTGTCCCAGGAGCAGCGCGACGAGCTGGATGCCTTGGCGCAGCAGGCTTTCGGTTCACCGTCGCTGATGCAGGCGCTGGGCCGGCTGGACGCGCATCTGCAGGCCGCCCGCCCGGGCGAGGATTGGGAAGGGTCGCAGCAGTTCTCCGGTGACAACCCGCTGGGCATGGGCGAGGGAGCGCAGGCGCTGGCCGACATCGGAGAGCTCGAGCAACTCGCCGAACAGCTTTCGCAGGCGTACCCCGGTGCCACCATGGACGACGTCGACCTCGACGCGCTGGCCCGCCAGCTCGGCGACGAGGCCGCCGTCGACGCCCGCACCCTGGCCGAACTCGAACGCGCCCTGGTCAATCAGGGCTTTCTGGATCGCGGTTCCGACGGGCAGTGGCGGCTGTCCCCGAAGGCGTTGCGCAGGCTCGGGGAGACCGCGTTACGCGATGTGGCGCAACAGCTTTCCGGCCGGCACGGCGAGCGTGACCATCGGCGCGCGGGTGCGGCCGGCGAGCTGACCGGAGCGACCCGGCCCTGGCAATTCGGCGACACCGAACCGTGGAACATCTCCCGCACGCTCACCAATGCCGTACTGCGCCAAGCGGGTACGCACACCCTCGACGAGGGCCGCCCGTCGCTGCGCATCGCCGTGGACGACGTCGAGATCTCCGAGACCGAGACCCGCACCCAGGCCGCGGTGGCGTTGCTGGTGGACACCTCGTTCTCGATGGTGATGGAGAACCGCTGGTTGCCGATGAAGCAGACGGCGCTGGCGCTGAACCATCTGGTGACCACCCGGTTTCGCTCGGATGCCTTGCAGATCATCGCTTTCGGACGTTACGCGCGCACCGTGACGGCGGGTGAGTTGACCGGGCTGGAGGGCGTGTACGAGCAGGGCACCAACCTGCATCACGCGCTGGCGCTGGCCGGGCGCCACCTGCGTCGTCACCCCAATGCGCAGCCGGTGGTGCTGATCGTCACCGACGGCGAACCGACGGCCCACCTGGAGGATTTCAACGGCGACGGCACGTCGGTGTTCTTTGACTATCCGCCGCATCCGCGCACCATCTCGTTCACCGTCAAGGGTTTCGACGACATGGCCCGGCTCGGCGCGCAGATCACCATCTTCCGGCTGGGCAGCGATCCCGGGCTGGCGCGGTTCATCGACCAGGTGGCCCGGCGGGTGGAGGGCCGGGTGGTGGTGCCCGATCTGGACGGGCTGGGTGCCGCGGTGGTCGGGGACTACCTGCGGTCGCGGCGGCGTCGCCGGTAGGGCTCGCGGACGGAGGGGCCGGCTCATCGGCGCGGCCCGGCCGGCCGGATCAGGTCGTCGGGCAAGCCGGCCAGCACCGCGGCCATGTTGTAGGCGCTCATGCGTAGTTGCCCGTTGCTGCCCATTCGGGCGTAGTCCGAATGGCCGTAGGCGCGTTCGTGCAGTTGCCCGTCGCCGTATTCGTTGGGCGGCGCCACGCCCGTCCCGGTCGACAGTGGCATCATCCCCGGCACGTCCTGCAAAGCCGGGCCGAACGCGCCGAATCCGGGAATGGTCTGCGCCACATAGTCGTTCACGCCGTTCAGGTAGAACGCGTGGCCGGGCTGTACGCCCAGCTGAGACGCGTCGGTGAGTTCGCCGCCCGGCGAACCGTACAGGACGACGTCGCTCACCGGTGCGCCCTGCTGCAGGGCCAGGCTGGTGACCAGCGAGCCGTAGGAGTGGCCGAACGCGGTGATGTGTTGATCGGCAACGTTACTCGCCGCGGCAAGCCCTTTGTAGAAGCGGTTGAGTTTGTCGGCTCCGTCGCGGGCATGCCAGTCGTGCGTGACGTCGCGCAGGCTGTCGGGTGCGTCGTATCCCAGCCAGGCGATGGACGCGACCGCGCCGGGATTGCTGCGGTGCGCCGCCGTGCGGAGTTCGCGCGCTTTGTCCCGCTGTGCCGCAGCCTGATTCGTCACGTCGAAGACGCTGGCACTGACCCGGGTGTTCAAGCCGCCCACCATGACGCCGACGCACTCGGCGTTGTCGACGTCGCCGACTCCGACCGCCGCCAGCACCTTTCCGGCAAGCCCGGTGGTGTCCAACAGGATCAGGCTGGATCCGGGATTGGCGTCCAGGGCGCTGCGCAGCGCCCGCAGGTCGGCCATCTTCTCCGGATCGGTGTGCCAGAGGCCGGCGCCGTCGAACCAGCCTCGCTGCAGACGGGTGATTTCGTGTTGCAGCACCGGCAGATTGAGCCGGCTGCGGACGGCGACTGGAATACCGTCGAGGTTGCGGATGGCGTCCGGGGCCGATTCCTCGACCCGGTCCTGCTGGCTCGGTGTCAATGCATGCCACCAGCTGCTCACCTGATCGGGGGTGCTGCCGCTGGGCGGCAGCGCCGGCAGGCCGGTCGGTTGGTGACCGAGTTGCGCGCTGAGCTGGTCGGGGGAGAGATCGCCGTCAGCGCCGCGGATCGCCGCCGCCAGATCTTCATCGGCGATCTCGGCCGACACCAACAGATTCCACATACTTTCGGTGAGCCTGAGCGCCGCGTCCAGGATGCGCTGCTGGTCGTCGGCGGGCAGCGAGGTGAAGTCGGAGGGCGGCAGCACCGCGCCGCTCTCGTCGTCGATGACCACCCGGCTGTACCGGGCCAGATCGCGGATTGTGCTCAGCTGCAGCTTGATTGCGGTGACTTCGTCGGCGGACTGCTCGGCGGCGCGCGCGACGGCTTCGCAGGCGTCGGCGTGGCCGTCCAGAACCAGTGCGGTGTGCCGGGTGGCTGCTTGCGCCGCGTCGGCGGTGTCGCCGCCGAAGTTCAGCAGCCGCATCGTCTCCGTGACCGCCGCCGAGGCGGTGCGGGTGCCATGTGCGCGCCGGATCGCCGCGTCGAACACGGCACGGATCGCCTCGGGATCCCAGCGCTCGATATCGGCCGGGGTCACGGTCATGGCGCCGACCGACCGGTCAGCTGTGCCGCGCCGGCGTGCTCCAGCTCAGCGAAACCGGCTGCAGCACAATGCATCCCAGCCGCATGCTGGTCAATGCGACCAAGGTGGTCAGCACTCGAGGCCGTCCAGCCGTCCAACAGCCCCGACAGGGCGCCGGCCGAAGCGCCCACCCAGCCGGGCTGGGCGCCGTCGGCGTCGGTGTGACACGCCTGCTGCAGATCCAGCAACGCCTGGCCGTGGTCGGCCAGCGCCGTCCCAACCTGGGCGAGCACGTGGGGAGCCACGCGCAGTTCTTCCGCCATACCATCCGTCCTCCGCCGAGGTGAACTTCCGGCGAAAGCGTGGCAGCGGTCAAAACGACGGGCCACTCACTGCGGTGGCCCGTGTGGATTACCCGATGTGGTGTCTGTGGATTACTTGCGAGGCTTGCGCGGCTTGCGCTTGATGGCGACCCCGCCCCACAGCGAGAAGCCGTGGATCCGGATGTTGGGTGCGCCCGGGCTGCCCTCGCCGACCACCGACTGGTCGAAGTTGCCCATGATCCCGTGGCCGTCGATCTCGACGTTGACCTCCGGCGGCAACAGGATGGTTTGCGCGCTCATGATCGAGTACGCGTGGATCTCGACCTCGGTGGAGGTGAAGTCGGCGTAGCGCAGGTCCACCACCCCGCTGCCCCAGAACGTGAAAGTGGTCAGCTTCTTCGGCACGTTCCAGCGCCCGCGGCGCTCGAAGCCGCTCATGATGGCCAGCAGCAGCGTGGACGGCGCCGGATTGCAGCTACCGCCGCGGCGCTCGCTCACCACGGTGCCCGGCAGGTCGGCGCGTAACTGATCGAGTTCCCGGTACGTCGTCGCCGCGTAGGCCTTGGTCAGCCGATCTTCGTACTCGTTGAGCTGCAGGCGGCCCTGCTCGGCGGCGTAGGCCAGCAACTGCGCAATCTGGATGCGATCGGTGTCCTCTGCGCGCGACAGCTCGTCGCGTAAGGCCTTCACATTACGTTGGGCTGGGTTGGTCATCTCACAGGCGAGCTTACGACTTCATATTTTTGCTGCAAGAGGGTTTGGCTAAACTGCAATCTTCGCGCCGTCGGCCCAGTCCTATTCCGGTGCAGAAGCCCAGCTGGGGGGCCGTTTCTGTAAGAATGCCAGCATCCCTTCGCGTGCTTCGTCGGAGACGAACAGTCGGGCCGACTCCTCGGTGAGCCGCTGCGCGTCGCGGTCGAAACCATCCAGCACGGCCGCGGTGGTCAGCGCCTTGGACGCCGCCAGGCCCTGCGGTGACCCGCGGCCGACGTCGGCGACCAGCCTGGCCACCGCGGCGTCCACGTCGTCGGCGGCCAGGCTGATCAACCCGATCTCGGCGGCTTCGCTGGCGCCGAACGTTTCTCCGGTGAGGTAGTAGCGCGCCGCCGCCCGCGCCGACAGTTTCGGCAGCAGGGTCAGCGAGATGATCGCGGGCGCGACGCCGATCCGGGCCTCGGTCAGGGCAAAGGTGCTCCTGGGTCCGGCGACCACGATGTCGCACGCCCCGACCAGACCGAACCCGCCGGCCCGCACATGCCCGTTGACGGCGCCGATCACCGGCAGCGGCGAGGAGACGATGCTGCGCAGCAGCGTGGTCATCTCCTGGGCCCGCGCCACCGCCAGTTCGTAGGGGTCGCCGCTGCCCGCTTCGCTGAGGTCGGCGCCGGCGCAGAACGTGCCGCCGGTGTGCCCCAGCACCACCACCCGCACCGCCGGGTCCGCCGCGGCGGCCCGCAGGCCGTCGTGCAACTGGGTGACCAGGGCGGTCGACAGGGCATTGCGGTTGTGCGGGGAGTTCAGCGTCAGCCGTGCGACGACACCGACGCGTGCGTAGTCGACCAGGGTGTCCATCAGTAGGAGCGGGGCAGGCCCAGCGAGGTCTGCGCGACGAAGTTCAGCACCATCTCGCGGCTGATCGGCGCGATCCGCGCCAGCCGAGCTGACGACATCATGGCGGCCACGCCGTACTCCTTGGTCAGCCCGTTGCCGCCCAGCGACTGAACGGCCTGGTCCACCGCGCGGTTGGCGGCCTCGGCCGCGGCGTACTTGGCCATGTTGGCCGCCTCGGCCGCGCCGGCGTCGTCACCGCTGTCGTAGAGCGTCGCGGCCTTCTGCATCATCAGCTTGGCCAGCTCGACCTCGATGTGACACTGCGCCAACGGATGTGCCAGGCCCTGGTGCGCCCCGATCGGGGTGGACCAGACCTTGCGTGTGTTGACGTATTCGACAGCCTTGCCGAGTGCGCAGCGCCCCATGCCGACCGCGCTGGCCGCGCCCATGATGCGTTCGGGGTTCAGGCCGGCGAAAAGCTGTGCGATGGCGGCGTCTTCGGCGCCGACCAGGGCATCCGACGGTAGCCGCACGTCGTCGATGAAGACCTGGAACTGCCGTTCGGGGCTGACGATCTCCATGTCGATCGGGGTGTAAGTGAAGCCCGGGGTGTCGGTGGGCACCACGAACAGCGCCGGCCGCAGCTTGCCGGTTTTCGCTTCCTCGGTGCGCCCGACCACCAGCACCGCCTGGGCCTGGTCGACGCCGGAGATGTAGACCTTCTGGCCCTTGAGGATCCAGTCGCTGCCGTCGCGGCGGGCGGTCGTGGTGATCTTGTGCGAGTTGGAGCCCGCGTCGGGTTCGGTGATGGCGAACGCCATGGTCAGCGTGCCGTCGGCGATGCCGGGAATCCAGCGCTTCTTCTGCTCCTCGGTGCCGAACTTGCTGATGATGGTGCCGTTGATGGCCGGTGACACCACCATCAGCAGCAGTGCGCTGCCGGCGGCCGCCATCTCCTCCATCACCAGCGACAGCTCGTACATGCCGGCGCCGCCGCCACCGTACTCCTCGGGCAGGTTCACCCCGAGAAAGCCGAGTTTTCCTGCCTCGCTCCACAATTCGTCGGTGTGTTCCTGGGCGCGCGCCTTCTTCAGGTAGTACTCGGCGCCGTAGCCGGACGCCCATTCGCGCACCGCCTTGCGCAATGCCTGACGGTCTTCGCTCTCGATGAAACTGGTGTCGGTCATTGGGGATCCCCTTCTGCTTGCGGTGCTTCGGGTGTTTCGACGCGCGCCAATAGGGCGCCGACTTCGACTTGTTGGCCGGCTTGGACGTTGAGTTCGGCGAGTACGCCGTCGTTCGGTGCGGCGATGGTGTGTTCCATCTTCATGGCTTCCAGCCAGATCAGCGGCTGGCCGGCGGTGACCGTGTCGCCGACGTCGGCGCCGACGCGGATCACGTTGCCGGGCATGGGCGCAACCAGCGACCCCTGCTCGACGGAAGATCCGGGCTCGGGATAGCGCGGTAGTACGTGCAGGTGCACGGGTCCGCGTGCCGAGTCGACGTAGACGTCGTGACCGTAGCGGGAGACGGCGAAGCCGACCGCGACCCCGTGTTCGGCCAGCACCACCTGATCCGGCGTTGCCGACACCAACTGCACGGCAGGGTCATCGGGAAGGGCCAAACCCGTTCTGGTGTAACGGTATCGGACCAGTTGTTCGTTGTCGTCGTCGTCCCGGTAGGCCTTGGACTGAAAGCCCGATGCCAGATTGCGCCAGCCGCTGGGAACGGCGGCCAGCACGGTGGCAGCGGCGCGGTTGTGCGCCGCGTCGGCCAGCGCGGCGGCGAGTGCCGACAACCGGACCGCCTGGGCATCGGCCAGCGGTGCGGCCAGCTCGGCCAGCCCGTGCGTGTGGAAAAACGCTGTGTCGGTGGCGCCGTCGAGGAAGGCGGGCTGGCGCAGCACGTTGACCAGCAGTTCACGGTTGGTGCGCAGGCCGTGCAGGTGGGCGCGGGCCAGCGCGTCGGCGAGCACCAGCGCCGCTTGCCGGCGAGTCGGGGCCCAGGAGATCACCTTGGCCAGCATCGGGTCGTAATGGATCGAGACCACGGAGCCGTCGACGATGCCCGAGTCGAGCCGGATCCCGGTCCGGTGTCCAAGGGCGCCGAACTCGGCTCGCACCGACGGCAGGTGGATGGCGTGCACCTGGCCGGCCTGCGGCTGCCAGCCGCGTGCGGGGTCTTCGGCGTAGAGTCGCGCTTCGATCGAATGTCCTTGTGTCACCGATGGTTCGGCGCCCAGCTTGCCGCCGCCGGCGACGTCGAGCTGCAACTCGACCAGGTCCAGCCCGGTGGTCTCCTCGGTGACCGGGTGCTCGACCTGCAGCCGGGTGTTCATCTCCAGGAAGAAGAACTCGCCGTGGTCGTCGGCCAGGAACTCCACGGTGCCCGCGCCGCTGTAACCGATCGCGGCGGCCGCCAGCCGGGCCGCTTCGAACAGCTTGGCACGCATCCCCGGAACACGCTCCACCAGCGGCGAGGGGGCCTCTTCGATCACTTTCTGGTGGCGCCGCTGGATGGAGCATTCCCGTTCACCGACGGCCCAGACTGTGCCGTGGTTGTCGGCCATCACCTGGACCTCGATGTGGTGCCCGGCGGGCAGGTAGCGCTCGCAGAACACCGTCGGGTCGCCGAATGCCGACTGCGCTTCGCGCTGGGCCGCCTCGACTTCGCCTGGTAGTGCGGACAATTCGCGTACCACACGCATGCCCCGACCGCCGCCGCCGGCAGAGGCCTTGACCAGTACCGGCAGCTGCTGCTGCGTGACGGTGGCCGGGTCGAGTTCCTCGAGCACCGGGACTCCGGCCGCCGACATCAGCTTCTTGGATTCGATTTTGGAGCCCATGGCGCGCACCGCGTCCACCGGTGGCCCGATCCAGGCCAGGCCGGCGTTCTGCACGGCAGCGGCGAATTCGGCGTTCTCCGAGAGGAATCCGTAGCCGGGGTGCACGGCGTCGGCGCCCGCGGCTTCGGCCGCCGCGATGATGGCCTCGGCGTTGAGGTAGTCGTTGGTGTTGAGCAATCGGACCCGGGCATCGGCCTCGCCGACGTGCGGGGATGTGGAGTCCGGTTCGGTGTAGACCGCGACGGTGCCCAGACCGAGCCGACGGCAGGTGGCGAACACCCGCCGGGCGATCTCACCGCGATTGGCGACCAGCACTCGAGTAATCATGGGGCTCACATCCGGAAGACGCCGAAGTTCGGCGTCCCCTCGATCGCGCCATTCGCTATGGCGGACAGACAGATTCCCAGCACCGTGCGAGTGTCGCGGGGGTCGATCACCCCGTCGTCGTAGAGCATTCCGGAGAGCACCATGGGCAGCGACTCGGCTTCGATCTGGCCTTCGACGGCGGCCCGCATGGCGGCGTCGGCCTCTTCGTCGACCTGCTGACCGCGGGCCTCGGCAGCCGCCCGGGCCACGATCGACAGCACCCCCGCCAGCTGGGCGCCACCCATCACCGCGGATTTGGCGGTGGGCCAGGCGAACAGGAACCGGGGGTCGTAGGCGCGGCCGCACATGCCGTAGTGCCCGGCGCCGTAGGATGCGCCGATCAGCAGCGAGATGTGCGGGACCTTCGAGTTGGACACAGCGTTGATCATCATCGAGCCGTGCTTGATCATCCCGCCCTCCTCGTAGTCCTTGCCCACCATGTAGCCGGTGGTGTTGTGCAAGAACAACAGTGGTGTGTCGTAGCGGTTGGCCAGCTGGATGAACTGGGTGGCCTTCTGCGATTCCTCGCTGAACAGCACGCCGCGGGCATTGGCCAGGATGCCGATCGGATAGCCGTGCAGCTGCGCCCAGCCGGTCACCAGCGACGACCCGTACAGCGGTTTGAACTCGTCGAATTCGGAGCCGTCGACGATCCGGGCGATCACCTCGCGCGGGTCGAACGGGATCCGCAGGTCCGCCGGGACGATGCCGATGAGTTCCTCGGTGTCGAACAGCGGTTCGGTCACCGGACGCGGCTGCGGGCCTTGCTTGCGCCAGTTGAGCCGGGCCACGACGCGGCGGCCGATGCGGATCGCGTCGAATTCGTCCTGGGCGAAGTAGTCGGCCAGACCTGATACCCGGGCATGCATTTCGGCGCCGCCCAGTGATTCGTCGTCGGATTCCTCACCGGTGGCCATCTTCACCAGCGGGGGACCGGCCAGGAACACCTTGGAGCGTTCCTTGATCATCACCACATGATCCGACATGCCCGGGATGTAGGCGCCACCGGCGGTCGAATTGCCGAAAACCAGTGCGATGGTCGGTATTCCGGCCGCCGAAAGGCGGGTCAGGTCGCGGAACATCCGGCCGCCGGGAACGAAGATCTCTTTCTGCGTCGGCAGGTCCGCGCCGCCGGACTCGACCAGCGAGATCACCGGGAGCCGGTTCTCGAAGGCGATCTGGTTGGCCCGCAGGATCTTCTTCAAGGTCCACGGGTTGCTGGTGCCGCCCTTCACCGTGGGGTCGTGGGCGGCGATCATGCATTCGACGCCTTCGACGACGCCGATTCCGGTGACCGCGCTGGCGCCCACCTTGAACGGACTGCCCCAGGCCGCCAGGGGGCTCAACTCCAGGAACGGGGAGTCCGCGTCGACCAGCAGTTCGATTCGCTCCCGGGCGGTCAGCTTGCCCCGGGCATGATGGCGTTCAACGTATTTGGGTCCGCCGCCTTCGACAGCGTTGGCCAGTTCGGCGGCGATCTCGTCGAGTTTGGTGGTCGCCGCCGCGGCGGCCTCGGTGAAAGCGTCGGCAGCGGGATCGAGCGTGGACCGCAGAATCATTGCCAGCTCCGGCGATGCAGAGCGAAGCGATGAGGAAAAGGAGCTGTGATCATTGTTGATACCCCAGGAGTTTGGCGGCCAATGCGGTCATGATCTCGGTGGTGCCCCCGCCGATACCCAGGATCCGCATGTCCCGGTACTGGCGTTCGATCTCGGATTCGGCCATATAGCCCATCCCGCCGAACAATTGGACGCCCTGGTTGGCGACCCACTCGCCGGCTTCGACGGCGGTGTTCTTGGCGAAGCACACCTGCGCAATCAGGTTCGTCTCGCCGGCCAGTTGCCGCTCCACCACATTGCGTGAATAGACACGGGCGACGTCGACGCGGCGAGCCATCTCGGCCAGCGTGTTCTGCACCGCCTGGCGCGAGATCAGCGGCCGGCCGAAGGTCTCCCGGTCCCGGCACCACTGCGCGGTGATGTCCAGGCACCGCTGCGCACTCGAATAGGCTTGTGCGGCAAGGCCGATCCGCTCGGAGACGAATGCCTGCGCGATCTGGCCGAAGCCGCTGTTCTCGGCGCCGACCAGGTTGGCCACCGGCACCCGTACATCGGTGTAGGACAGTTCCGCGGTGTCCGAGGACCGCCAGCCCATCTTGTCCAGCTTGCGGGTCACCGCGAACCCGGGTGTGTCCTTATCGACCACCAGCAGCGAAACCCCGGCAGCGCCGGGGCCGCCGGTGCGGACCGCGGTCACCACGAAGTCCGCGCGCACCCCGGAGGTGATGTAGGTCTTGGCGCCGTTGACGACGTAGTGGTCACCGTCGCGCACCGCCGAGGTCCGCAGGTGCCCGACGTCCGAGCCACCGCCCGGCTCGGTGATGGCCAGCGCACCGATCTTCTCGCCGGCCAGCGTCGGGCGCACGTAGGTCTCGATCAACCGCTCGTCGCCGGAGGCGATGATGTGCGGCACCGCGATGCCGCAGGTGAACAACGAGGCGAAAACCCCGCCGGGCGCGCCGGACTGGTGGAACTCCTCGCAGATCACCACCGCGTCGGCGCCGTCGCCGTCACCGCCGCCGACCGCGGCGGGAAAGTTGGCGCCCAGCAGGCCCGCTTCGCCGGCGCGGCGGTGCAGTTCGCGAGGCAGGTCGCCGGTGCGCTCCCACTCGTCGACGTGCGGCAGGACCTCCCGTTCGACGAAGGAGTGGACCGTTTTTCGCAGCTGCTCGCGCTCCGGTGTGGTCCAGATGGTCATAACAGCGCCTCCGGAATGTCGACGTGGCGGCTGCGCAACCATTCGCCCAGCCCCTTGGCCTGCGGATCAAAACGCGCCTGGTAGGCAACGCCCTGGCCGAGGATTCCCTCGATCACGAAGTTCACCGCCCGCAGGTTGGGCAGTACATGGCGGGTGACGTCGAGCTCGGCGGCCTCGGGTAGTAGTTCCTTGAGCAACTCGACGGTCAAAGTATGTGCGAGCCAGCGCCATTGGTCGTCGGTGCGTACCCACACCCCGACGTTGGCCGAGCCGCCCTTGTCGCCGCTGCGGGCCCCGGCGATCAGCCCCAGCGGGACGCGGCGGGCCGGTCCGGGCGGCAGCGGGTCGGGCAGCGGCGCGGCAGCGGTCGGCGCCAGCGTCAAAGTCTGTTCAGCACAGGGGATTTCGACGCGGGTGCCATCGGCATGCACGGCGACGTGCGGCACCAGGGCGGCATCCACGTAGCCCGGTGTGAAGACCCCGTACACCTGGCCGTCGCCCGGCGGCGTGGTGGCGGTGAAGCCCGGATAACTGGCCAGCGCCAATTCGACTGCGGCGCCGGAGAATTTGCGTCCCACGTTGGCGGGATCGGGATCGCGGACCACGCAGCTGAGCAGCGCGCTGGCGGTCTCCTCGGTGTCGGCGTCGGGGCGATCGGTGCGCGACAGCGTCCACTGCATCTCGGCAGGCTTGACCGTCAGGGTGGCCTCGAGCTGGCGTCGCACCAACTCCGCCTTGGCCTCGATGTCCAACCCGGTCAACACGAACGTCATCGCGTTGCGGAACCCGCCGATGCTGTTCAGCGACACCTTCAGCGTGGGCGGCGGCGGCTCGCCGATCACGCCGCTGATCCGTACCCGGTCGGGCCCGTCCGAGGACAGGGAGATGGTGTCCATCCGCGCCGTCACGTCCGGGTTGGCGTATCGGGCGCCGGCGATCTCGTAGAGCAGCTGGGCGGTTACGGTGTCGACGCTGACCAGACCACCGGTGCCCGGGTGCTTGGTGATCACCGCGGAGCCGTCGGCCGCCACCTCGGCCAGCGGGAAACCGGGGTAGGTCAGGTCGGGGATCTCGGTGAAGAAGGAGAAGTTGCCGCCGGTGGCCTGGGTGCCGCACTCGATGATGTGTCCGGCGACCACCGCGCCGGCCAGTGCGTCGTAATCGTTACGGCCCCAACCGAAGTGCGCGGCGGCGGACCCGACGATCACCGAGGCGTCGGTGACCCGCCCGGTGACCACCACGTCGGCCCCGGCCCGCAGACAGTCCGCGATGCCCCAGCCGCCCAGGTAGGCATTCGCCGTCAGCGGCGAACCCAGACCGAGTTCGGCGGCGCGCGGCTGCAGGTCGTCACCCTCGACGTGGGCCACCCGGGCCGGGATGCCCAGGCGCTGCGCCAAGGCGCGTACCGCGTCGGCCAGCCCGGCGGGATTCAGCCCGCCGGCGTTGGCGACGATGCGCACGCCGCGCTGGTGAGCCAGTCCCAAGCAGTCCTCGAGTTGGGTCAGGAAGGTCTTGGCGTAACCGCGTTCGGGGCTTTTCATCCGGTCGCGGCCCAGGATCAGCATGGTCAGTTCGGCCAGGTAGTCCCCGGTGATGTAGTCGACGTCGCCGCCGGTGAGCATCTCGCGCATCGCCGAGTGCCGGTCGCCGTAGAAACCGGAGCAGTTCGCGATCCGGACGGCGTCCAGAGCTGCCATGCGCATCCTCCCGGGATCGGCGTGAACACGACCAACCAACCGGTAGGTTAGCCCGTCTGTCGGGTGTCCCGTCAACCGGCACCGCCCCGGGATGAGGCGCCGCGGCCGAAGTCATTTTGGTGAGCGGCAGGCCCACCGACTATCCTGATCGACAACTGTCGCCACATCCGGTCAGCAACGGCCCCTGCGACACGCCCCACCCGAAAACCCGATCGAGGAGTAAGGCCCGACCATGGCCACACCCAAGCGCAGAATGTCGCGCTCGAATACCCGCAGCCGGCGCTCGCAGTGGAAGGCCACCTCGACCGAGCTGGTGGGCGTCAACGTCGCAGGTCACAAGCACAAGGTGCCGCGCCGGCTGCTCAAGGCCGCACGCCTGGGCCTGATCGACCTCGACAAGCGCTGACCCGACGGTCGGCGCTGGATTGACCGGCTGCGCAGCAGCGCCTCCTCGTCGGGCGTCGGCGCGCCTCTCAGCCCAGTCTCAGGCGCTCGTACGAAACTAGGCTCCGTGCGAATACTTGTCGTCGACGACGATCGCGCCGTGCGCGAGTCGCTGCGCAGGTCGCTCTCCTTCAACGGCTACTCGGTTGAGCTGGCCCATGACGGGGTGGAGGCTCTCGAGCGGATAGCCAGCGACCGGCCCGATGCGGTCGTTCTGGACGTGATGATGCCCCGGCTGGACGGCCTGGAGGTGTGCCGGCAGCTCCGCAGCACCGGCGACGACCTGCCGATTCTGGTCCTGACCGCCCGCGACTCGGTTTCCGAGCGCGTCGCGGGTCTCGATGCCGGAGCCGACGACTACCTGCCCAAACCGTTCGCGCTCGAAGAGCTGCTGGCCCGGATGCGCGCGCTGCTGCGCCGGACCAAGCCCGAGGACGCCGCCGACTCGGTGGCGATGGTCTTCTCCGATCTGACCTTGGACCCGGTAACCCGCGAGGTCACCCGCGGTCAGCGTCGCATCAGCCTGACCCGCACCGAGTTCGCCCTGCTGGAGATGCTGATCGCCAATCCGCGCCGGGTGCTGACCCGCAGCCGCATCCTGGAGGAGGTATGGGGATTCGACTTCCCCACCTCGGGCAACGCGCTCGAGGTGTACGTCGGGTACCTGCGCCGTAAGACCGAGGCCGACGGCGAGCCGCGGCTGATCCACACCGTGCGCGGGGTGGGTTACGTGCTACGCGAAACGCCGCCCTGATGCTTTCGCTCCGCCGCAAGAGGCGCGTGCCGCTGCGCGCGACGAGCTCGCTGTCGCTGCGGTGGCGGGTGATGCTGCTGGCGATGTCGATGGTCGCCCTCGGCGTGGTGCTGATGTCGTTCGCCGTCTATGCGGTGATCTCGGCTGCCCTCTACAGCGACCTGGACAATCAACTGCAGAGCCGCGCGCAGCTGCTGATCGCCAGCGGCTCGCTCGCCGCGGACCCGGGCAAAGCCATCGAGGGCACCGCCTACTCGGACGTCAACGCGATGCTGGTGAACCCGGGCCGGTCCATCTACACCGCCAACCAGCCGGGGCAGACCCTGCCGGTCGGCTCGCCGGAGAAGGCGGTCATCCGCGGTGAGTTGTTCATGTCCCGTCGTACCGCCTCCGACCAGCGGGTACTCGCCATCCACCTACCCAACGGCAGCTCGCTGTTGATTTCCAAGAGCCTCAAACCCACCGATCACGTCATGGCCAAACTCCGGTTCGTGCTGCTGATGGTCGGCGGGGTCGGCGTCGCGGTGGCCGCGGTTGCCGGGGGCATGGTCACCCGCGCGGGGCTGCGACCGGTCGGGCGTCTCACCGAGGCCGCCGAGCGGGTGGCCCGCACCGACGACCTGCGGCCCATCCCGGTGTTCGGCAGTGACGAGCTGGCCCGGCTCACCGAGGCGTTCAACCTGATGCTGCGGGCGCTGGCCGAATCGCGCGAGCGGCAGGCGCGCCTGGTCACCGACGCCGGGCACGAACTGCGCACCCCGCTGACGTCTTTGCGCACCAATGTCGAGCTGTTGATGGCCTCGATGGAGCCCGGCGCCCCCCGGCTGCCCGAGCAGGAGATGGTCGACCTGCGCGCCGACGTGCTGGCGCAGATCGAGGAATTGTCCACGCTGGTCGGCGATTTGGTGGACCTGACCCGCGGCGACGCCGGTCAGGTGGTGCACGAGCCGGTCGACCTGGCCGAGGTGGTCGACCGCAGCCTGGAACGAGTTCGCCGGCGGCGCAACGACATTCACTTCGACGTCGATGTCGTTCCCTGGCAGGTCTACGGCGATTCCGCGGGTTTGTCGCGGGCGGCGCTGAACCTGATGGACAACGCGGCCAAGTGGAGCCCGCCGGGCGGGCGAGTGGGCGTCGTGCTGCGCCAGCTCGATCCGTCGCACGCCGAACTCGTGGTGTCCGACCAGGGGCCGGGAATCCCGCCCCAAGAGCGGCGCCTGGTGTTCGAACGCTTCTACCGGTCCACCTCGGCGCGCGCGATGCCGGGCTCCGGTCTGGGTCTGGCGATCGTGAAACAGGTGGTGCTCAACCACGGTGGATCACTGCGCGTCGAGGACACCGATCCCACCGCTCAACCGCCGGGAACCTCGATTCACGTGCTGTTACCCGGCCGGCCGATGCCGCCGGGCGCCTACCCCCCGGCTGCCGCGGAAATGCGGCACGAAGAAACTGGTCACAACGAGAACTCACGGGGTTCGGCGAACGTTATCTCAGTGGACTCTTAGTCCGCGCGCGGACGCTGGTTGCAGTTAGTGTTGAAAACCTGAGCCATGCAAGCCACGCATGTTCTAGGCCGTAAGCAAGCCCCACGTAGTAGTAGAGGAAGAGCGTCTTAGCGCCATGACGAATCACCCGAGGTATTCGCCACCGCCGCAACAGCCGGGTTACAGTGCCGCGTCCAACCAGCCGGTGCCGCCCGCCTATGCCCAGGGGCAGCAAAGCTACAACCAGCAGTTCGACTGGCGCTACCAATCGGCCACGCAGCCGGAGTACCGATCCTTCGACCCGCTGAGCGGCACCGGGGGACGCCCGGTTCCCAGCGGGACCGGGCCCGGCCCGATACCCGGCGGAACCGGCGCCCGCACCATTCCCGGTGGCACCGGGGTCGGTCCGGTCCCCGGCGCAACCATGCACGGCCCCCTACCGGGAGCGACGATGTCGGGCCCCATCCCCGGCATGTACCCGCCGATGGGTCCCCCGCCGCGGCGACGCCGTTCGGGCGGACTGATCTTCGGCGCGCTGGCCATCGCGGTGGTGTCGGCGGGAATCGGTGGCGCGGCGGCGACGGTGGTCGAGCTGGGGCATCAGTCCGGCGGCGCGCACGGCACCACGGTGGCCTCGGGTTCGGCGCCCAGCGTCCCGGCGGCGAACATGCCGCCCGGCTCGGTGGAACAGGTCGCGGCCAAGGTGGTGCCCAGCGTCGTGATGCTGGAGACCGACCTGGGGCGTCAGTCCGAGGAAGGTTCCGGAGTCATCCTGTCCGCTGACGGTCTGGTCCTGACCAACAACCACGTCGTGGCCGCCGCCGCGAAACCGCCGGCCGGCAGCCCGCCGCCGAAGACCACGGTGACGTTCTCCGACGGGCACACCTCCTCTTTCACCGTCGTCGGAGCGGACCCGACCAGCGATATCGCCGTCGTGCGGGTGCAGGGCGCCTCCGGGCTCACCCCGATCCAGATGGGTTCATCGGCGGGTCTGCGGGTGGGGCAGCCGGTGCTGGCCATCGGCTCGCCGCTGGGACTGGCGGGTACCGTCACCACCGGCATTGTCAGCGCACTCAACCGGCCGGTGTCGACCACCGGTGAGGCCGGCAACCAGAACACCGTGCTCGACGCGATTCAGACCGACGCCGCCATCAACCCGGGCAACTCCGGCGGTGCACTGGTCAACATGAACTCGCAACTCGTCGGCATCAACTCGGCGATCGCCACGCTGGGCGCTGACTCCGGTGACGCGCAGAGCGGCTCGATCGGATTGGGCTTCGCGATCCCGGTCGACCAGGCCAAGCGCATCGCCGACGAGTTGATCAGCACTGGTAAGGCTTCGCACGCTTCGCTGGGCGTGCAGGTGACCACCGACAAGGGCGTCCCCGGCGCCAAGGTGATGGAGGTCGTCGCCAACGGCGCCGCCGCCAACGCCGGGGTGCCCAAGGGGGTCATCGTCACCAAAGTCGACGACCGTACGATCAACAGCGCCGACGCGTTGGTCGCCGCGGTGCGTTCCAAAGCGCCGGGGGACAAGGTGTCGCTGACATTTGAGGATCCTGCCGGCGGGAGCCGCACGGTGCAGGTCACGCTCGGAAAGGCGGATCAGTGATGAAGGCCGAGGGGCAGCTGTCCGACCTCGGATATACGGTCGCACCCATGGAACAGGACGCGGAGCTGGTTGTCGGCCGGGCGCTGGTGGTGGTCGTCGACGATCGCACCGCGCACGGCGACGAGGACCACAGCGGCCCGCTGGTCACCGAGTTGCTCACCGAGGCGGGGTTCGTCGTCGACGGTGTCGTGGCGGTCGAGGCGGACGAGGTGGAGATCCGCAATGCGTTGAACACCGCCGTGATCGGCGGGGTCGACCTGGTGGTCTCGGTCGGCGGGACCGGCGTCACGCCGCGCGACGTCGCCCCGGAAGCCACCCGCGACATCCTGGACCGGGAGATCCTGGGCATCGCCGAGGCCATCCGCGCTTCCGGCCTGTCCGCCGGCATCACGGACGCCGGCTTGTCCCGCGGGCTGGCCGGGGTCTCCGGCAGCACGCTGGTGGTGAACCTGGCCGGTTCGCGCTACGCCGTGCGGGACGGTATGGCGACCCTGAACCCCCTGGCAGCCCACATCATCGGGCAGCTGTCCAGCCTCGAGATCTGAGGCTGCCTCCGGCTCAGCGGTCGCCGCGCGGTCCGTAGTTGGGCGGCGGCGACAGCGGAACCTCGCCGGCTGCGGGTGCGCCGCCGTGCCGGCCCGAGGAGGCTGCGCCGTTGGTTTGCGCGAGCAGATCGCGGATCTCCTCCAGCAGCACGACCTGTGCGTCGTCGGCCTGCTCCACCTCGCCCTGCTTGCGCAGTTTGCTGTACGGCAACACGATCAGGAAGTACACCACCGCGGCGACCAGGAAGAAGTTGATCGCGGCCGACAGCACCGTGTTGAGGTCGATGTAGAGGTCGGTGCCCGGGATGTGCAGGTTGAGGATGCCGTGCTTCGACTCCTGGTTGAAGCCGACCGAGCTCACCAGTGGGTTGATGACGCTGTCGGTGAAGCTCTTGACCAACGCCGTGAACG
The DNA here is from genome assembly GCF_022179425.1 of Mycobacterium sp. 20KCMC460. Lineage (NCBI taxonomy): Bacteria > Bacillati > Actinomycetota > Actinomycetes > Mycobacteriales > Mycobacteriaceae > Mycobacterium > Mycobacterium sp. 20KCMC460. The sequence goes on along the minus strand of NZ_AP025524.1, from coordinate 5,549,386 downwards.
CGGTACCGATGACGACCGCGACCGACAGGTCGATGATATTGCCCCGCGAGAGAAACTCCTTGAACCCTTTGAGCATGGGACGTCCTTTCTGCAGTGGGCTTCGGTTGATCTCAGAATTCCTACCCCAGGGCAAACCTAACCCAGTCGGCGCGATTTGCCACGACTAAGTGTGGGGCGCGCCTTTGCGGCGGCAGTTCCGGTCAGTGCGAACGCTGCTCGGATTCGCCGCCCGGGTACACCGAGTCGACCAGGATCGAGAAGGCTTGTCGGATCTCGGAATCGGGTAGCTCGACCAGTTCCTGATGTGCGCGCGCGGCATGGCTCGCGGCCGCGGCCCTGATGCCGGGCAGTTCGCCCGAGGCTTCGACAGAACCCAGATGCACCGTGACACCGACCAGGTGCCCCAACCGCCCCATGCGGGCAATCACGTCGTCCGGCGCGCCGGCGCACAGCGCACCCAGCCGCCCACACGCCGCGAGCAGCGAGCCGGATTTCTCCCGCGCAATGCGCAAGTGGTGCTCGGCGTTTTCGAAATGTGTTGCAGTATAACGTTTCTGACGCATTTGACCGGTGACCACTTCGGCGAACGTCTCGGCGATCACGCCGAAGGCTTCCGGGCCCAGCCGCGAGCCCAGGCGCGAGGCTGTCGCGTACCGGTGGTCGCCGGTGAGAATGGCCGAGCTGACCCGTGCGCGGTAGGCGGCCCTGCCCTCGGCGCCGCCGTCTTCGGAGGCGGCGTCTTCGGCAACGTCGTCTTCGTCTTCGGCAACGTCGTCTTCGTCTTCGGCAACGTCGTAGTGGCACAGGGTGGCCTGGTGCATCAACTCGAGTGCTGCGCCGACGGTCGTGACCTGCCACGCGTCTGGGTCGGGGCCCAGTTGTGCGGCCAGGACGGTGAACAGCGCTCGCAGCTGGGTGGTTGCGGCAACGACGTCGTCCTGCGTGACGCCGTCGTGTACGACGTCGTCGTCCAGGGCGAGTTCGCGGTCGATCAGGTCTGCGATCCGGGAGACACCGTCGCGCACGCCGGCGGCGAACCGGGCGTCGTCCAGCCGACGGCACGCGTTCTCGGATGCAGAGCTCACGCGTACAACATAGGGGCTGGGCCGGTATCGCGCTGAGTTGCCTTGTTGCCGGCAGCGATTCGTGCGTGTCAGTGCAGCACGACGGTCACCGTCTGACCCAGCGCCGCGCCCGCGACCGCGGCGGCCAGCCGGGCCGGCAGCGCCACCAACACCACGCGGTCGTCGCTGTCGGTGTGCGTCTTGGATCGAGCCGAGATCAGCACCACCGTCGCATCGGCGGCCAGCACGCGGGAGGATGCCGACGCCTCGCCGGCCGGTGCGGCCAGGACGTCGACCACATCGCCGACCCTGACCAGGTCGATCAGCGCGGAGTCGGCGAGGTGCAGCGGCACGATCCGGGCGCCCGGCCCCGCCGTCGACTCGGCCAGCCGGCTGCCCAGCAGCCGCACATCGGTGATCACTTCGCCGCGGCGGGCCGGACTGGCCAGCGTGGAACCCAGTGCGGTTTCCAGCTTCGCTTGCGAGCCGTCGGGAACGGTCGTGCTCAACCGTCTTTCCAGCCGCACGTCGTCCGGGGTCAGCGCGGTTCCCGAGGTCAGGTCGTGGCTGGCCACCAGCACGTCGACCCGGTCGCCCTCGGGATTGGCGCGGAGCGCCGCGATGCCTGCCAGCACCACGAGCGCAGCGGCAGCGACCCGCCGGGCCAGCACGGTGCGCGCCCAATCCGGACGCACGAGCGCGCCGATCCGGTCGATCAGCGAAGGGTTGAGCGTCGGTGACTCCCGCACGTCCGCCACGTTAGGTGGCGTAGCGCGCCGATGGGGTCCGCGGGGCGACGGGGGTGTGGATAACCGGTCTAGCTGGATGCCGCGGCCGCGGCGGGCGCAGGCGAGCTGCTGGCCTTCTCACCGGACCCCGACGACTTGCTCTCACCCGAGGCCGACGACTTGGTGTCGCCGGAGCCCGAGCCGTTGGACCCCGAATCGCTGGACGAGGAGCCGTTGGTCGAACTCTTCTTGCTCGCCTCGCGACTGTCGGTGCGGTAGAACCCGCTGCCCTTGAAGACGACCCCGACCGAGTTGAACAATTTGCGCAGCCGGCCGGAGCACTGGTCGCAGGTGGTCAGCGCGTCGTCGGTGAAGGCCTGCACCTTGTCGAAGCGGTGGCCGCACTCGGTGCACGCGTAGCTGTACGTGGGCACAAAAACCTCCGGATGATGAGTAAGTCTGAGTTAGCACTCTACCGTCTTAAGTGCTAGAACCGCCACGTGATCGCAATCATTCCCGGATCGGCAGTGCGATCAGTCCCAACGTCGGGGTGAGCGCATGCGTCATCGGCACATCATGCGGTTCGCACGGCAACTCGTCGACCAGTTCCGTGTCGCGCACCACCGCAACCAGGCGGGCCCGCGGATTGCGCAGCGGCAGCGACAGGTCGTAGAAGCCGCGTCCGCGGCCCAGCCGTACGCCGCGCCGGTCGACCGCCAGCGCCGGCAGCAGCACCAGATCCGCTTCGGCCAGGGCTGTGGCCGCAAGCCACGGCCCGGGCGGTTCGCGCAGCCCCCACCGCGCGGTCACCAGGTTTCCGGTTCGGTATTCCCCCCACTGCAGGGGCTCCGCGGCGTCGTTGGTCGAGGTGCGCGCCACCGGCAAAAGCACCCTGGCGGCGCGGCTCAGCAACGCGTCGAGCATGGCGATCGAACCCGGCTCCGACCCCACCGCCACGTAGGCACAAACCGTGCTGCCGCTGGTCACCGCTGCCTCGAGGTGGTGGGTGAGCATCGCGGCCTCGGCGGCGCGGACGTCGTCGGCAACTTCTGACCGGGCCGCGCTCAGCCGTTCTCGCCAGGCAGCCTTACTCGCTGCGCCACCGCCGTCGGTCATGCCGTCCACCATGACAGCTGCGGTGTTCCCGGCGCCACAGCGTCGCAGCAGGTTATGGTGTGAATCGATGTCACTACCCTCGCCAAACCCGATCCCGTTCACGGCGATCGTCCCCGCTGCCGGACTGGGAACGCGCTTCCTCCCCGCGACCAAGACGGTGCCCAAGGAACTGCTTCCCGTCGTCGACACGCCGGGCATCGAGCTGGTCGCCGCGGAGGCCGCCGACGCCGGTGCCGAACGGCTGGTGATCATCACCTCCGAAGGCAAGGACGGCGTGGTCGCCCATTTCGTCGAGGACCTGGTGCTGGAGGGCACCCTCGAGGCCCGGGGCAAGAAGGCCATGCTGGCCAAGGTCCGCCGGGCGCCCGCGCTGCTCAAGGTCGAGTCGGTGGTGCAGGCCGAGCCGCTCGGGTTGGGCCACGCCATCGGCTGCGTGGAACCGACGCTGTCGGCCGACGAGGACGCGGTGATGGTGCTGCTCCCCGATGACCTGGTGCTCCCGACCGGGGTGTTGGAGACGATGTCGCAGGTGCGCGCGCAGCACGGCGGCACGGTCTTGTGCGCCATCGAAGTCGAGCCCGACGAGATCAGCGCCTACGGCGTGTTCGACGTCGAGCCCCTGGCCGGTGACGCAGGGGCCGCCAACCCCGATGTCCTCAAGGTCAAGGGCATGGTCGAGAAGCCCAAGACCGAGGATGCTCCGTCGCTGCTCGCAGCAGCCGGGCGCTACGTGCTCGACCGGGCGATCTTCGACGCGCTACGCCGCATCGACCGCGGCGCCGGCGGTGAGGTGCAGCTGACGGATGCCATCGCGCTGCTGATCTCCGAGGGGCATCCGGTTCACGTCGTGGTGCACCGCGGATCCCGACACGACTTGGGAAATCCCGGCGGCTACCTCAAGGCTGCGGTTGACTTTGCTTTGGATCGTGACGACTACGGCCCGGAACTTCGGCGGTGGTTGGTAGCGCGATTGGGCCTGACCGAACAGTAGGCGCAAGCCGGCGGCAGGAAGGCGCACTGTGCGTTCTGTGGAGGAGCAGCAGGCACGGATCTCGGCAGCCGCTGTGGCTCCGAGGCCGATCAAGGTTGCCATTGCCGAGGCGCAGGGACTGTTGTGCGCCGAAGAGGTGGTGACCGAACGCCCGCTGCCCGGGTTCGATCAGGCCGCCATCGACGGCTACGCGGTGCGCAGCGTCGACGTGCTCGGGGTCGGCGATTCGGGACCGGTCGAAGTCGCGTTCGGCGGCGAGGGCGGCGAGATCGGTGTCGAAGGTCGTGAGGTGGTGACCCTACCGGTGATGGGGACCATCGAGGCCGGCGCGCGCACGCCCAGCCGGCTGCAGCCCCGCCAGGCAGCCCGGGTGCAGACCGGTGCGCCGCTGCCGACGCTCGCCGACGCCGTGCTGCCGTTGCGCTGGACCGACGGGGGGATGAACCGGGTGCGGATCCTGCGCGGTGCGCCGTCGGGCGCATACGTGCGGCGCACCGGTGACGACGTGCAGCCCGGTGATGTGGCGGTGCGGTCGGGGACGATCATCGGTGCCGCCCAGGTCGGACTGCTGGCGGCGGTCGGCCGGGAGCGGGTGCTGGTGCATCCACGGCCGCGGGTGTCGGTGATGGCCGTCGGCGGCGAGCTTGTCGACATCTCCCGCAACCCCGGCAACGGGCAGGTCTACGACGTGAACTCCTACGCGCTGGCAGCCGCCGCCCGCGATGCCGGTGCCGAGGTGAACCGTGTCGGCATCGTCAGCAACGACCCCAAGGAACTCGGCCAGGTGGTCGAGGGGCAGCTCAACCGGGCCGAGGTGCTGGTGATCGCCGGGGGAGTGGGCGGCGCCGCGGCCGAAGGGGTGCGTGCGGTGTTGTCCGAACTCGGGGACATGGAGGTGGTCCGGGTCGCGATGCATCCGGGCTCCGTCCAGGGATTCGGGCAACTGGGCCGAGACGGTGTGCCGACCTTTCTGCTACCGGCCAATCCGGTGAGCGCGCTGGTGGTGTTCGAGGTGATGGTCCGTCCGCTGATCCGGCTGTCGCTGGGCCGACGGCACCCGATGCGGCGGGTGGTACAGGCGCGCACGCTCTCGCCGATCACCTCGGTGGCCGGGCGCAAGGGGTATCTGCGCGGTCAGCTGATGCGTGATCAGGAGAGCGGCGAGTACCTGGTGCAGGCCCTGGGTGGCGGGCCGGGGGCGTCGTCGCATCTGCTGGCGACGCTGGCCGAGGCCAACTGCCTGGTGGTGGTTCCCAGTGGGGCGGAGCAGATCCGTACCGGGGAGATCGTCGACGTCGCCTTCCTGGCTCAGCACGGCTGAGCCCCACCGCGCGTGAACCTGCTGCGTTCCAGTGCCCGGCACCCGGGTTGGCCGATGACGGTGGGCCCGCTACGGGTTGCCGCGGGGGTGATCCGGCTGCGCGCGGTGCGGATGCGCGACGGCGCGCAGTGGAGCCGGATTCGGTTGTCGGATCGGGCGCACCTCGAGCCGTGGGAACCCAGCGCCGACGGTGACTGGGCGATCCGTCATTCCACTGCCGCGTGGCCGGCGGTGTGTTCGAGTCTGCGTGCCGAGGCGCGCAAGGGCCGGATGCTGCCCTACGCGATCGAGCTGGACGGGCAGTTCTGCGGGCAGCTGACCATCGGCAACGTCACGCACGGGGCGCTGCGCTCAGCGTGGATCGGCTACTGGGTGTCCAGTGAATGCACCGGCGGCGGCGTGGCAACCGGAGCCGTAGCGCTGGGCCTGGATCACTGCTTCGGCCCGGTGCGACTGCACCGGGTGGAGGCCACCGTGCGCCCGGAGAACGCGGCCAGCCGCGCCGTGCTGGCCAAGGTCGGGTTCCGGGAAGAGGGCCTACTGCGCCGATATCTCGAGGTCGACCGCGGTTGGCGCGACCATCTGCTGGTGGGGCTGACGGTGGAAGAGGTGTACGGGTCGGTGGCATCGACGCTGGTCAGGGCCGGTCGCGCCAGCTGGGTCTGAGCCCGGGGGCGCGGCCGGCCGGGCGTCTCGAAGGGCGCTGGGAGGCGCTGGGAGGCACTGGGACACGATCCGGGCGCGCTTTTGCTGAGTAAATCGAAATAAAAGTGTGGCTGGCGTGACATATGTGGCGTGTGATGCTTGAAAGAGGCAAATTACAGGTGTGTAATTGCCCTGGTCACGACAGACCCGGCCGCGCTGGCCAACGAGGTGCCTCGCGGATAGCGGAACCGAAGAGAGCAGGTCATCATGCCAAGCATCCCGCAGTCGTTGTTGTGGATCTCGCTTGTGGTGCTCTGGTTGTTCGTGCTGGTGCCGATGCTGATCAGCAAACGGGACGCGGTACGGCGCACCAGCGATGTGGCCCTGGCGACCAGAGTCCTCAACGGCGGCGCCGGTTCCCGCCTGCTCAAACGGACCGGACCCGCCGCGGGTCACCGCACCGATCCCGACTGGCAGCCCGAGGAGGAGTGGGACACCGACCGCATCGACGGGGCCTACGCCGACGCTGACCAGGACCACGACGTCGACACCGACGTGGTGGTGGGCCAGCGGTCCGCCGTGGCGACGCTGACCAAGGCCGACAAGGCCGCAGCAGACGGCGGGGACGACTACCTCGACGTCGATATCGTCGACGAGGATGCGCCCGCACTGCCGGTGGGTGCCGGCGCCGCCGCTGCCGACGGCGCGGCGCTGCTCGTGGTCAAAGACGAGGTAGCCGAGGACGAGGCCGAGCCTGTCGACGAAACCGGCACCGAGACCGAAACCGACGCGGACCTCGCCGAGGACGAGTACGAATACGTCGACGACTCTTCGGGTTTGGAGCCCGAGGAGGACGACGAAGAGGACGCGCCGCTGACCTACGCGTCGGGTGCGTCGCGGCGCCGCCGCTACGACAACAAGACCGCTGCGGCGGTCAGCGCCCGCAAGTACGCCTTCCGCAAGCGGGTGCTGGTGGTGATGGCGCTGGTCCTGGTCGGTTCGGCCATCGCGGCGTTCGAGGTGACCTCGCTGGCCTGGTGGGTGTGCGGGATCGCCACCACGATCACCCTGTTCTACCTGGCCTACCTGCGGCGGCAGACCAAGATCGAGGAGCAGGTGCGGCGGCGGCGGATGCGCCGGATGGCCCGCGCGCGCATGGGTGTGGAGAACACCGAGGACCGCGACTACGACGTGGTGCCCTCGCGGCTGCGGCGCCCGGGCGCGGTGGTCCTCGAGATCGACGACGAGGACCCGATCTTCGAGCACCTGGACTACGCGGTGGCCGCCCGCAACTACGGTTGGCCGCGCGACCTTCCCCGCGCCGTCGGCCAGTAGCCCGCGGTTCGGCCCAACGGGCCAGCGGCTGGTAGCCTGCTAGCGGTCAGGGGCTATGGCGCAGTTGGTAGCGCGACTCGTTCGCATCGAGTAGGTCTGGGGTTCGATTCCCCATAGCTCCACAACTTGACCAGCGGTTTCGCTGGCCGGACATTTCAAGAATTGCCTGCGTGTCGCAGTCGTGCCGCAGCAGATTCGATCGCCGCGTCCAAATTCGCCGCTACGGCGTCCAGGTCGTCGTCGAACAAGTCGGCATAGACGTCGAGCGTCATCGACGCCTTCGCGTCCCCAGCATCCGCTGCACTGCCTTGACGTTGGCTCCCGCCGACACAGCGAGCGAGGCTGCGGTGTGCCTCAGGTCGTGCGGTGTGATCGTCGGGAACTCGGGGGTGCTCGGTATGCCGCTGGCTGCGGTCTCCTTCGCCCGTTGTTCCAGCGCGGCCTCCTGGCACGTCTCCACGGCGGACTGAAAGACGCGGCCGCGGTAGTTGGAATTCCGCAGCACCCCGCCGGCCTTGTGTGGTCAACGCCGAAGACGTGGGAGCGGCGCTCGGTGCCATTCCCAGCGCACCAGCTTCGGTGACCGGCCGTGACACGTTGACGCGGCGGCGCAGCATATCGAAGTCGCACACCCGCAGCGCCGCCATCTCGCCCCACCGCAATCCGGTGTAGGCAAGGAACCGAATGACCTCCGGTTGGCGGTCAACGGCCGCGGCCAGCGCGGCCACATGCACATGGCTCAGGTAACCCCGGTCGGCGTGCTGACGCTTAGGCAGCCGCACACCCTGGCACGGGTTGCGGGCAAGGCCGCCGTCCTCGACAGCCGCGCCGAGCACCTGCCGCAGCAGCCCGAACGCATTCTCCATTGTCGGTACACCAGCACCTTCCGCTGCCATGGCCGCAACCCACGCGCGGACCGCCGCTGTCCGTACGTCGGCCACCGCCATGTCGCCCCACTGCGGTTCAACGCGGCTACGCCAACTGCTGCGCCGCGACGCCACTGTCTCAGGCAACACGTGCGCCTGCGCCGCCGACCACACCGCGTAGACGGCGGCGACGGTGACCTTTCCGGCCGAAGGCGCAACATAACTGCCCGTCGCGAACTTGGCGGTCACCTCGGTATCGAGCCACGGCTGCGCGGCCGCCTTCCGTTCAAAAACCTTGCCGTGCTCACGGCCCGCATCGTCCACATACATTGCGCGCCAACGCTTCCCCTTGCCATGCGTGGCGCGGTGCACCGTCGTGGCATTGCCATCGGCATCGCGCACTGTTTTCGTCCAACGGTCCTCCACGCCAGCGCGCCGATTGCGTTTCGTTGCCATGTCTGTCCGCCCTGGTAGCTAGTGGGCTTTCCACCAACATGATGCACTGTGCAACCGAAGTGCCCAACGCGTTGAACGAATTGCAAAAGTTCTGTGCGCCAGGTCAACATGACTACTAAGTCTGTTCCAGGTAATTGCCTTCGGCAACGTCGACAACAACCACGACCTCGCCGAACTGGACAACTCCTCTTGCGGCCGGAACCCTGGGTGCCTGTGGTTGCAAGGTGAATGTGCAGGTCACACCGCTTGTGGCCGTCCTATGCCTACGTGCCGTGCACGCCGAGATTGGTTGCGGTGCAACCACCAAATGGTGGCATAAGCGCAATTCCGTTGCTAGATAACGCCTTTTGTACGTGGGCGCTGTCAACGGCGTGCTGCACCATTGGCACCTAGAGCGCCCTAACTGATGGCGCGCCAACACAAGGAGCAACGGAATGCCCCCGAGTCAACCGCCACAACTGCGCCCGGTGGATGGCGGCGAATTCATGACCACAGAACAGGTTTCTGAATCGCCCCGGCATGTCCGGAGACTCTGATGTACCCCGGGTTCGGCGGTGTCGTCATACTTGGTTTCAGGCCACGGGTTGGGCGGATTGGTGTAGCAGTTCGAACTCTATCGGAGTGCGCATCCCGAGGGCGGAATGGCGGCGTTGGCGGTTGTGGAAGATTTCCAGGTAGTCGAAGATGGCGTTGGCCAACTCGATGCGTGTCTTCCAGCGTTTGCGGTTGAGTAGCTCGGTTTGCATTCTGCCCCAGAATGATTCGATCATTGCGTTGTCATAGCAATCCCCGATCGAGCCCATCGAGGGCACCAGCCCCGAGCGCTTGGCTCGATCAGTGAATGCCCAAGAGGTGAATTGCACGCCGTGGTCGGAGTGGATGACGCCACCGCCCTGCGGATCACGGTTTGCGATGGCCATGCTCAGCGCGTTGGTGACCAGCGCTGCGGTCTGGCTGGAATCGATCGACCACCCGACGACCCGGCGGGAGAAGGTGTCAAGAACCACCGCGCAGTACACCTTGCCTTCGTAGGTGCGATGTTCGGTGATGTCGGTGACCCACAACCGATTTGGCGCTTCACGTGTGAACATTCGCTCGACCAGATCAGCGGCTGTCGGTGTCTCGTGACGCGGCCGAGGACGGCGGTTACCCGGCAGCCCCTTGATCGCTGCCCGCGCCATCAACAACTCGACCTGGTTGTGGCCGACCTGCAGTCCGAGCCCGAGGGTCAGTTCAGCGTGGACCCTGCGGGCGCCGTCAGGTGCCCCGTGAGGCGCTGTGCACGGCGCGGATCTGTTCGGTCAGCCACGCATGACGAACAGCCCGCGCTGACGGCGGTCGTGAGCGCCACTCGTAATAGCCCGATTCGGCCACCGACAACAGTCGGCAGGCTAGCTGCACGGGCAGTCCTTCCGCGGCCATCGTGGCTATGGCCGCGTACCGCCTTTTGGGTCGTCCGGCTCCCGCAGCAGCTCACGAGCCCTTTTCAGGATGACTACCTCGTTCTCCAGTTCGCGGATGCGCTTGTTGGCCGCAGTCAGCTCGGCTTGTTCGGCGCGGTTCAAACCGGGTAGTTGCCCGGTGTCGATCAGTTCTTGTTTGCGCCAGCCGTAAATCGTCTGGTCACTGATGCCCAGATCGGCAGCGATCTGGGCCACGGGGCGGCCAGCGGCCACCAGATCGAGCACCTTACGGCGGAACTCCTCGGGATAACGCTTGGGCACGGACACGGCTCCTTCATCGGATGTCGTGACCAAAAGTCAAGCAAACTGACTCCATGCAACCCGGGGCACATCACCCTCTTGTTCACGCTCGGCAACCAGCTTGTTGTTGCCTTTGTACTTGATGACGCGCGCGGCCTTGCGCTTGGCGGTGGACGCTGCGATCGGAGCGCAGATGGCCCCCTCGGCTTCGGGCGGGGACGGTCGTTAATATTGACGCTAGAGACAGATTGTCAGTGAATTCGATACGTTGTGCCAGTGGCATTTCCGGCCAACCACGACGGTAGGGCCGGACTTTATCCACGCAAAGCTGGGATCAGGTAAGTCGTGATTATTTCGCGCATCTGCTCGCGAGTCATGCCGAACGCGATGCCAGCTGTGGCTAGCGAGAACTGGGTGAAAACAATCAGTTTCATGATCTCGTCGAGGCTGCGGTCGCCCCGCAGGTCAGAGTTTCCCTGAGCATACTCCAGCAGTGGTAGCCAGAAGGCCCGTTGCAGCTCCCACATCCGGGGACTCTCCATCGCGGCACCGGTGAACGAAGTTGCGCCGGCCTCAACTGTCAGCCGAGCGTACGGATTATCCAGGGAGGCAATCAGTCCGAGGTAGGCGGCCTCGGCGATTCGCTCCAGGCCGGTGGCAGTCAGGCGGTGTGGCAGGTCGCGCAGGATTGCTCCGCCCTGGCGCGCGACGACTTCGAGAACTAGTTCGTCCTTGGAAGAGAAGTAGTAATAGAGCGTCGGCCGAGATACGCCGAGGTTTCCGGCAACATCGTCCATGCTGGTTGCGGCGATTCCCTGTTGTTCGAAGCAGGCTAAGGCGACATCGTGGATTCGGTCACGCGGGTTCTCGCCGAGGATCGATTTTGGACCGCGTTTACGGTGGCCCGACGCAGGAGTGGGAGACAACGCGGACACGCTGTTCACTCTAGAGCTCGATGCAGGCTGCGTGCTTGGCAGACCAGCTCTACCCCAACGGTGTGCCGAACTATCAAACATTGACACAGAGCGTTTTTTGTTGAGATTATTTCATGCGACTCATCGTGAGAGCGACTTCGAGCTGTATGGAAGGAGCGCTGTGCAAGTCGGCGTGACTATGCCTATGGGTAAGCATCCACTGCGGGCATACCCCGAGATGGCGCGAGCTGCCGAGCAGTCTGGTTTCGACTCGGTGTGGACCTACGAGGTGTACGAGAACCCCCTGGCTGTCCTGGCCGCCGTCGCGATGCGCACCGACCGGATACAGCTCGGTACTGGAGTCGTCACCGCCTTGGCCCGGACGCCGTTCGAGCTGGCCAATGCCGCGGCCGACGTCGATGACCTGTCCGATGGCCGGCTACTGCTCGGCGTCGGACTGGGCATTCCTGGGCTGATGGCTACCCTGCACGGCGCGGCGATCGATCGACCGCTGTCCCGCATGCGGGAGTACGTGCTGGCGCTGCGGAGCAGTTGGGCCTACCTCAGTGGCGGCGAGGCCGAGGACCTCAGCGGCGATTACTATCAGTTCACCCCGCTGCCGGGTAACCCGCTGGGCACTCGGACAGTGCGCCGGAGAGTTCCGCTGTACCTCGGCGGGATGAATCCGAAGATGATTCAGCTGGCCGGTGAGCTTGGCGACGGACTGGTAGGCGGCGGTTACTCGCGGACATTCGTCACCGACGTGGTGCGGCCAAACCTGGCCATCGGTGCCGAGCGGGCCGGTCGCGACGCCGCCGAACTCGACACGATCACCCAAGTGGTGTGCTGCGTGCACCCGGACCGAGAGGTGGCGATGCGCCGCGCCCGCATCCACGTCGGTCAGCTGGTGCTAAATCCGGTCAGTGACGGGGTTATTGATGCTCACGGACTGCGCAAACAAGTAGACGAGGTACGCGACGCCATCATGAGCGGCGGCCCGGCGGCGCTGGCGGAGGTGACCGACGACGAGCTGGTGCGCACGTTCAGCATCGCCGGCACCCCCGACGAAGGTCGCGAACAATTGGCCTGCTGGGAAGGTGTTATCGATCACGTGATGTTGCATCCGCCCTATGTGCCACCGCTGTCCGCTGACGAGACGGCCGACGCCTACCAGCAGGTTCTCGATGCGTTCCGCCGAGGAAGTGATGCCCAGTGAACGGTCAGGTCAATGACTCCGTCCGCCAGGAGCGAGGTGCGATCGTGATCGGCGGAGGAATCTCCGGGATTGCGGCGGTGGTCCGGCTGCGCAAGGAGGCCGGGATTGACGACGTTCTGCTCATCGAGAAGAGCGACGGCCTCGGCGGCACCTGGAACGACAACACCTACCCCGGCGCCGCCTGTGACATCCCGTCACTGCTGTATTCCTTCGAGTTCGCTCCCAACCCGAACTGGTCGCGGATGTTCGCCCCTCAGCCCGAGATTCTGGCCTACGTGCGACGAGTGGCCGACGAGTTGGGGGTTACCGACCGCGCCCTGCTGGGCACCGAGGTGACCCGGACCGTCTGGGACGAGGACACCCAGCGCTGGTTGGTGGACACCACCAACGGAGCCTTCGCTGCGGCGACCCTGGTGTTCGGTGTCGGCGCCCTCAACGAGCCATTCATACCGAACGTGCCGGGCGTCGCGGATTTCCAGGGCGTCCAGTTCCACTCCGCCAGGTGGAATCATGACCATGATTTGCGCGGCAAGCGCGTGGCGGTGGTCGGGTCCGCCGCTACCGCCGTGCAGGTTGTCCCTTCGATTCAGCCGGACGTGGCTCACTTGACCTATCTGCAACGGACAGCAGGATGGGTGATGCCCAAGCCGGACTGGCGGACCAGCCGGCTCGAGTACGCGCTCTACCGTCGTTCGACGACCTTGCTGCGGTTCGCCCGTTGGTTGCAATTCACCTTCGACGACCTGGTGTTGATGCTCTTTCTGCGCGTGCGCCTGGCCCGGCTGCTGCACGTGGTCGGGCGGCTGCACCTGCTGGCCAGCGTGCGCGACCCGAAGCTGCGCCGGACCCTCACGCCACACCATGTAATTGGCTGCAAGCGATTCATGACATCGAACGTGTACTACCCCGCGCTTACCCGTACCAATGTCACCGTGGTCGGACACGGGCTGAAAGAGGTACGAAAACACTCCATAGTCGCCGAGGACGGCAGCGAACACGAAGTGGACACCATCATCTGGGCGACCGGCTTCCACACCGTTGACCCGCCGTTCCTAGCCCGGCTGCTCGGACGAAATGGGCGCACCCTGGCAGAGGTGTACGGGGACAACCCCAAGGCGTACATGGGCAGCAGCGTCCCGGGTTTCCCGAACGCGTATCAGATCTGGGGCCCGAATGCGGGCACCGGCTGCAACTTCGTGATGGTGCAGGCCCAGCTCAACTACATCGTCGCCGCGCTGCGCACACGCGTCGAACTGGGCGCGGCCAGTCTGGACATTCGGGCCGAGGTGGTCGATGCCTGGAAGCAAGAGCAACGCGAGAAGCACGCAAAGGCGGTGTTCGGCGCGGGCGGCTGCGACAGCTGGTACCAGGACCCCAGCGGCGACGTACATGCGGTGTACGCAGGAACGATGCGCCACATGCTCCGCCGCAGCCGCCGCGTGGATGCCACCATGTTTCATGCCACCACCCGGCGGGCGCTGCTGCCCGCCGTCGGCTGACCGGAAGGACCTCCGACGTGGAGCGGGTAGCGGGCAAGACCGCAATCATTACCGGAGCAGCCAGCGGAATCGGCGCCGAAACCGCCAGGCGGCTGGCGGCCGAGGGGGCGACTGTTGTCCTTGCCGACATCAACCTGACCGGTGCTGCCACAGTCGCCGAGCAGATCGGGTCGCAGGCCCGACCGACAAGGCTGGATGTCACCGACGGCTCCGCCTGGACCGCCCTCCTCGAGCGCGTGAACACCGAGCTCGGCCCAGTGCACGTCCTGGTAAACAGTGCCGGCGTCGCCTCAAGCGCTCCGATCGACGATCTCGCGGAAGCCGAGTTCCGCCGAGTTATGGACATCAACGCCCTCGGTACCTTCCTCGGCTTGCAAGCGGTCGTCCCGGCCATGCGCCGCGCAGGGGGCGGCTCGATCATCAACGTGTCGTCTCTGGCCGGTCTCGTCGGTATGGCGCAGTCGCTGGCCTACTGCGCGTCGAAGTGGGCGGTGCGCGGCATGACCCGGTCAGCCGCCCTCGACTTGGGCGCAGATCGCATCCGGGTCAACTCCGTGCACCCAGGCGTGATCGACACCCCGATCCTGGGCGGCATACGGGACATAGTTGATCAGATACTTCCTCCGAACCTGCCTCTGGGCCGGATCGGGAGAGCGGACGAGATCGCCAACATGATCCTCTTCCTGGCGTCCGACGAGTCCAGCTACACAACCGGTTGCGAGTTCACCGCCGACGGCGGCTGGTCCGCCTCTTGACTGAACGTGCAGCCCACAGGGTCCCTACTCATTCACCGCTTGGATGGATTAAACCCGAACGACCGGTTCAACCAACAGGAAATCACCGCAGGCCCCTTTGTTACTCCAGGTCTCACACCATGAATAAACGAGGTAGCTATGTACGACCCGCATGCCGCATTGGAAGCAATCGACAGCCATACACTATCTATTTTGCTGTTTTACGCCGTTGCGGTGTTGGCTGGATTCGTCTACTTTATAGAAGCGATAAGATTGACCATTTCGCAAAAGGTCTACGCAGTACCTCTGGCCACCGCAATATTTATTTTCGCTCACGACTTATCATTCCTGGTTTACTATGACAAATGGTTCAACCAGTACGGCCACTGGTGGTGCAAAGCGTGGTGGTTTGTGCTGCTTATTACTGTCCCGCTCGAAATGCTGTTGATCTACTTTGTTGCCCGCTATGGTCGTGCGGAAACCTTCCCCTTCCTGAAACAGAAGGGTTTTACCGTTCTGGTGATACTGGCCACGGTAGGTTTGTCCGTTTTTTGGCTTCTCGTAAAGGATGCGATAAACGACGAACTTTATTTCGTCAGCTTTGCCGTGACGGTCTTTTCGCCACTTCCATTCAGTACAGCTCTAATGATTCGCAGGCAATCTCGTCAGGGGCAGTCCGTCCTTATGCAACTGACGCAAATCCCCCAAGCCCTAGCGCTACTGGCCGCTTACAGCTTTATCGATTCCTATTTCTATTCACCGATCTTTATCAGTTTTATCCTCGTTATTGTTACGTGGGCGTGCGTGAATATCTGGCTGCTGCGAAGGCTTCCCGAAAACTCCCCCGGCGCGAGTGACCTGGCGGGTCATGGGTCTTACAGTCAGACCGGCTGAAGAGTTGGCGAGGGTCGGCTGCGCCATGGCGACGCTGACCGACCTGGCTTTGCCCGTGGCCCCCGACGACCGGGTCGTCGATGACTCGTTGAAGCTGCCCTGGTCAAGCGCTGATGACAACGATGACGCAAGGCTTCCCGCCGGGAGTACCTCCGCTACGCCGTCAGCTGTCGCGTTCGACCCCCCGAACGGCGATTGCACGACACCGTCGACGGGGGCGCTCTGTCGCTGAAGCGTGCGCTCGGTGGTGAGTCTTCCAGTCGCCGCTGAGGACCTGTTGATTTGTCGCACTGACCACTTGGTCAGGTCAGCCGGCCAACCGCGACTCGGAGAACGTCTGCGGGCCGAGACAGCGACAGGACAATCTAGATCGCTGCTATGCCTCGGCTGAACCAGGGTCGCCCGGTGGAGAAGAAGCCCGCACATTGGCTGCGGGCTGAGCATCCTTCTCACTCGTGGATGTAGGCGTTCTTCCAGTCTGAGATCGATTGCACTGCGAAGGGTCTCACGCTGGGGTCGAGGACGCACAGTGGGAGGTTGTAGATCGATACGCTCACCCCGGCTGCTGCGAGGATATGGACGCCGGCCTTCAATTTCTCTTGGTAGTCGACGGGGTCGATCCACAGTGTGTCTTCGTTGGCGATCGCGAAGCCGGTGTGTTCCATGCCCATCAGTGCGACGTGGTCGACGAAGGGGAGGTTCCGGGCGTTCCATGAGCACGTTTCGCGCAGGCGTGGCGCGGTGATCGCGTGCAATACGACACGGATTTCAACTCGCTGGCTGCGATCTTTCAGCTGTAGTACACCGAGCACTGTCTGGTCGAACGCGCCCCGGGCTTGGACTACGTAGTCGTGGATGTGGTCGACGGCAGCATAGATTGGTATGCCTGCCGAGAGTTCGGGGTGACCAACCGTTGCCCAGGCATCCGCGATCTCGGGCGAGGCGAAGGCTCGGCCGTTGGTCAGCACGTGTACCGCGGTGTCCGGGAGCACATTTCGTGCCAGATCAAGTAGACCGATGAACCGGCGCCAATCCGTGAGCGGTTCACCTCCGGTGAAGGTCAGCGCCGGCGTCGATGGGTCAACGAGCGGCAGAGTGTCGGCGATCTCGTCGATCAGCCAACCGTCGTCGGCTTTTCTTGGGTGGTTGCGAGCACATGAGGCAGTAGTTGTTGCAGCGTTCGGTGACCAGGAAATAGTTGTGGCGCGAGGAGCGGCGGTAGAGCACCCGCACTCGCCCGGATGGCGGGTGGATGCTCAGCACGTCGCCGTCGCCGAGTTCGGCGAACGCGGCGGGCAGCCTCACATAGTTCAGCATCACGTCGTCCGGGCGCGCGCGGCGGCCGATGGCGACGTGATAGCCGTGCGCTTGGGCCAGTGTCCATTCGCCGTGGTGGGTGATGAGTGCGGCGTCGCGGGCGTCGGTCGGGACGGTGCTGGGGGGCCGCAGTCGCCAGGATCGCCGCTGTGCACCCAGTCCGATGATGTCAGCCGTCGGCGTCCGAGCGGACAGGACGAGCGGTTTCATTGTGCCCAGTTCCGGAGTATGGCGGCGTCCTCGGGGGAGTGTTCGAGCAGCTCGAACAGATGGGTGATGACTCCCTTGTGTCGCTCGCAGAACTCTGAGAGCGGTTTGATCCCCAGCAGATCACCCTGGGTTGCATGGTGATACACGGGATCGGCGCCGCAGTTGGGCTCGAAGACGCAGGTTGAGCATTGGGGTGCGGTTTGGGTGAGGGAGTCCGCGACCGCTGACACCAGGGTGTCCGATAGCACCAGGTCCCGGTAGTGGTGCTCGCCGACGTTGCCCAGCTCGAAGCGCCGATCGCCCATTTCGGCGAGCATGCGGGCTTCGTCGGAGGCGAAGACGGTTCCGTCGTAGTTGTAGACGAAGGCTCCCAGGCCGATTCCGGCGGGACTTCGCAGATCGACATATGCGATGGGTTGGTCGCTGAGCATCCGCCGCAGGATCAGTGCCGAAAAAAACTCCGGGAAGTCCCACGGATCGGTGCGCAACCATGCGGACATAGGCCGGTGTTGAACTGTGCGCTCGAGACCATCGAGTTTCGAGCGACCGAGCCAGCAGCTCATGACTATGAGGACGGGCTGTCGCAATTCGTGCCGCAGCGAGTGAGAACAGACTGCGGAGAGCCCTTCTCGGCGCCTCGATCGCGATTGCGACCACTGCGACCTTCGTAACTGACCCAGTATTGCCGCGCGGCGCAATGGGCGCACACGCTGTTACGTCGCGTAACACGCGGAGACATATTGCCAGAACAACGCCAACGTGCGTAACGATGCAGACTTTCAATCACTGCAGTTCGAAGGCTATTTCCCCACCAAAGCACGGGGGTTCGATTCCCCATAGCTCCACAAAGTTCGTGCTCATCACGGATGGGCGAGCAGATACGTCTCGTTGCTCAGCCCGGCTCTGAGTTCTTCGACATCGAACGGTCGGTCGAGGCGGGCGTGCAGGGCCTTCGGATCGACGAGCAGGCTGATCTCCGCGGTCTGACGGGCGAACAACCGGCCGATCATCGGGTAGATCCGGCGCATGACCGCGCGCTCGGCAGCAGTGCACCGGGACGCGCAATAACCGACGTGTCCGATCTCATCGGTCAGAATCTCGCTGTACAGCAACTCGATTCGCGCCGCCACGGCCGGTTCGTCGCCGAACAGCTCGATACCGACGCGTCGCAGTTCGTCGAACATGATGCAGCCGGCCATTTCGGCGGCCCCGACGAACAGGAAGCCCAGCCGTTGGGGCATGAACACCCCGGCCTTGACGAACTGGCGTAGCACGAACGGCGGCGGGACCACCTGGAAGGTCAGGTCGAACACGTCGAGCACGTAGGCCAGCAGCCGGGTGTGGTAGTGCTCCTCGAGTTCGAGATAGACGTTCTCCGGCGGCAGGTTCGCGTCGCTGTTGCGCCCGTACGTCTCACCCAGACCGACGCCGAACCGCTCCGCCTGATTCAGCTTGGCCGTCGCCAGCAGGAACAACATCCTGCGGTCCAGGCCGGGTTCGGGCCGCCGCCGCCGCAGGTTGCGAAGGAACGTCACCCGATCGGCCGGCCGGGCCGAGCGGACCGGGTTCGCCTCGAGTTCGACGAAGAAGTCCTCACGATTCGCCAACCGCCGATTGAGCAGATCGGCCTCGCCGTCGCGCCGGGCCAGAAAGTCCCGGTAACCGTCAATCCCATTGAGCGTCATGATCTTTCCATTCCTTTGACAATCGTCGTGACGTATCTGTTGAGCAGCGCGGCGTCGTGCGCCCCGGTGGCCAGCAGCGCGAAAAGCCCGGTCAGGAAGAACATTGAGAGCTCGGCGGAGTCTGCGTCCGGGGAAACCTGCCCGCCGTCCTGCGCCCGGCTGATCACGCCCACCAGGAACTGCGCCAGGGGGTGCCGGCCCAGCTCGTCCTCGACGGGCCGGGTCGAGGAGAAGTGCAGTCCGAGCATGTCGCGAAACACCGCTGCGCCCAGCCGGCGCTCGGCGTCCAGGACGAGTTCGACGACGCGGGCCAGCACCGATTCCAAGGGCCCCGCGGCCGCACCGAGTTCACTGACGATGCGGGTTTCCTCGGTGCGTTCGACTTCGATGAGCACGTGCTCCTTGGTGGGGAAGTGAAAATAGAAGGTTCCGCGCACCACGCCGGCCGCGGCGGCGATCGAACTGACGTCGGCCCCGGCCAGGCCGCGCCGGGAAATTTCGTCCAGCGCCGCCGCGGATAGGCGTGCCCTGGTTTCGAGTCGCCGCGTCTCCCGCAGGCTGCTGGCTGGTGGGATGGGCATGGCCGGTGACGCTACCCAGCTGATTGACGATCGTCAATGACAGTCGTCAATCAAATGAGGTTCGGCCTGCCGTGGCGGTCCGCCTGCAGGCGCGGTGCGCAGGTTGACGAGCGTGGCTAAGATGGAAAGTCGGTTCAGAACGATGCCGTAGTGGCCGTTCCCTGCACCGAAAGTCACCGTAGTGCCCACTGTCCTACTCGACACCAGCGATCTCGCCGAGGCCGAGACAGCCCTCAGCGCGAACTACTCGAAGATCCGCATCAACGCGACGCCGGACGGCACCCCCGCCGCGATGCGTATCGAACGGAGCTGCTTCGGCTCGATCGGCGTCGACGCCGCCGATTACGGATGCGGCTTCACCTACGAAATGGACCCGCCGGAACCGATCGTGGTGTGCGGCGTGGTCTCCGGTGGACTGGAAGCGGGGCCCGATCGGCGGGAAGCCACTTTCTGCCGACCCGGCGAGGTTTACGCCTTCGGCGCGGCCGACGGGCTGGGATACCGAGGGCGAGTCCGGCGGGGCAAGTACTACCACGTGGTCGTCGACCGGTCCCTCCTGAACAGGGCAGCCGGAACACCTTCGCACAACAGCGAACCCGTCCGGCTGACCGATTCCACACCCTTGTCGCCGGCTGCCAACCGGCATCTCTTCGACTGCATCGATTACCTGCACGGCGTCGCGGCCGCCGGATATGCGGACCGTAATCAGTTGATCCGCAGCAACTTGGAGCAATACCTGGCGGCGGTGCTGTTGGCGATCTTCCCCAGCACCGCACCACAACAACCGACCAGGGCCGAAATGCGGGGCATCACACCGGTATTGCTGAAGCGTGCCATGAGATTCATCGACGACAACGCCCACACCGACCTTTCGCTGGCCGACATCGCGGCAGCGGTGCACATCACGCCCCGCGCGCTGCAGTACATGTTCCGCAAGCACCGCGATTGCACCCCAACGGAATACCTGCGCCGGGTACGGATGCACCACGCCCACCGTGACCTGTTGATCGCCGACCGCGCCGAGGCCACCGTGGCCGACATAGCACGGCGTTGGGGATTCGCGCACCCGGGCCGGTTCGCCGTGCACTACCGCGAACAGTACGGTCAAAGTCCGCAGGTTACGCTGCGCACCGACCGGGCCCGGTTAACCGGCTGAAAACAGTTCGGTCGCAATAGGTTTGGTTGCGTACGTGCGTGCACCTGAAGACACTGTCAGTACCAGACGCTGATCCGCGACACCCGCGGCGACGTCGCTGAAGTGGTGTGCATGCGCCAGCTCGGTGAGGAACACCGCGCTGCCGGCGGGCGGTATCTCGTGCGGAACATCGGCGCCCGCGACCGGCTTGCCGATCGGGACCAGCGACGTACCGTCCGGATCGGAACGTATCGCCCACCCGTCGACGTGGAACGGCGCCCGTCCGGCATTGACCACCTTCACCCCGATCACCAGATCGTCGAATTGCTCGGCGGCATTGCTCAGGCACTCCCGGACATCGGCACTGGCGTCGTTGGTCAGCAATCCGTCGGGCGTCAGCCGGCCGATGACCGCCGTGAGTCTGGGACGCGGTCGCTGCCGCAGGAACGTGCCGATCTGCCAGCCCAGGGACGCCACCGCAAGAACGGTGGCGACCAAGCCCAGCACGAAGCCGGCGACACTCATCGAACACCCCAATCGTCGACCATGTCGCAAACGCTACTGGGCCGCCGGCCCTCCGGCACAGCCACGGACCGGCGAGCCGCGCCGCAGCCTGATGAACGTCCAATATTCAGCTGAACATTCGCTGAGACAGCGTTTCTGCGTCGAATTGTGTCCGGGGACGTCTCTAATGTCGAGGGAATGAACACCCAGTACTACCTGCAGAAGATTCCCGTGGAGGCCGTCGAGCCGGGCTACTCGCTCGCGATCCGCGATGCCGTCCGCACCGGTGGCGCCAAGTTCCGGCTGTTCCAAGTGGAAGGCATCGAGGTGTCGCGGCGCGGCGGCCAACCGGTGACGGTCACCCTGACTTCGGATACCGCCGCCACGCTGCAATACGAAGCGGGCACACCGGTTGTGCGGCTCTTCGGCATCTGCGCGAGGGCAGCGTCCTGAAGCCTCCCGAGTCTCGACCTCAGCGCGGTTTGGCGGCGGTCACGAACTGCAACACCCGCTGGGTCTGCTGTTCGACGTCGACCAGCCCCGCCGAGGTGAACAGGTCGACGAATGCGTCACTGTCGAACATGGTAAGCCCGATGAGGCGCGCGCCCGCGCTCAGCGCGAAGCCCAGTGGTTGTGGCGCAGGGTAATAACTCGTCAGGATCGCGATACGACCACCCGGCGCCAGCACCCGCACCATCTCCTGGGCCACCCGGAACGGTTCCGGAATCAGGTACAGCGCACCGAAACAGCAAACCGCGTCGAAGGTTTCGTCGTGGAAGGGCAATTCACGGGCATCGCCGCGCACGTAGCAGGTCCGCGGTCCGCTGTTGTCCTGCACGGCGCGGGTCAGCATCGGCTCGGAGATGTCGAACCCGACCGCGAGGCTGCCGGTGGACAGCTGCTCGGCCAGCGGAGCAGTGAAATTGCCTGGCCCGCAAGCGACATCGAGCAACGTGGTGGCGCCGCGCAAACCCAGGGCCGTCGCCGCGCGACGCTGCTCGGCTCCGGTGGTGACACCGCTGGCCAGGTAGAACGACATCGGGCGCCAGAGCTGCTCGTAGACCGTCGCTACGAACGAGTTGTTCATCGCGAGCTGAGCCAACGTCGGCACGGGTGCGGCCGTCGACTCTCCGAGCACGTCGAGGTAGCCGTGCCGCAGCACTGCGGGCTTGGTGAGCAGACTGCGCGTGAGCTCGAGCCGATCCTGGTTATCGATCATCGTCGCCGGTTCCTCCCTGCCCTCAGGTTAGTGCCCGTCCTTGCCGGAGCGGCGCCGCACGTCTTAGCCTGGGGCGCAGTAGACCGCGGAGGGATGGCCGAATTGACCGGCGTGGGGGTCGAAGCACTCGCGGGAATGGACATTTTCCGGGGCTGTCCGGTGCAGGATCTGCTGCCGCTGGCAGCGCGCCTGTCTCCGCTGTCCGCTCCGGCCGGCCAGGTGCTGATGCGCCAAGGCGAGCAGGCGCTGTCGTTCCTGCTCATCGCATCGGGCAGCGCCGAGGTCATGCACGTCGGCAGCGACCACGCAGTAATCGTCGAGCAGGCCGTGCCGGGCATGCTCGTCGGCGAGATCGCTTTGCTGCGCGACATCCCGCGCACGGCGACGATCGCCACCGTCGAACCGCTCACCGGCTGGATCGGCGACCGGGACGCCCTGAATGAGATGGTGCACATCCCCGGGATCATGGACCGGCTGGTGCGCACGGTACGCCAGCGTCTGGCCGCCTTCATCACCCCGATTCCGGTGCGGCTGCGCGACGGATCCGAGCTGATGCTGCGTCCGGTGCTGCCCGGCGACAGCGAACGAACCGTGCACGGCCACGTGCACTTCTCCAGTGAAACCATCTACCGGAGGTTCATGTCGGCGCGGGCGCCCAGCCTGGCGATGATGCACTACCTGGCCGAGGTCGACTACGTCGACCACTTCGTCTGGGTCATGGTCGACGGCAGCGACCCGGTCGCCGACGCGCGCTTCGTGCGCGATCAGGAAGACCCGACGGTCGCCGAGATCGCCTTCACCGTCGCCGACGCCTATCAGGGACGTGGCATCGGGACGTTTCTGATCGACGCGCTGTCGGTGGCCGCCCGGGCGGACGGCGTCGAAAGATTTTCTGCGCGAATGCTTTCCGACAACCTGCCGATGCGTACCATCATGGACCGCGCCGGCGCGGTATGGCAGCGCGAGGACGTCGGGGTGATCGCCACCGTCATCGACGTGCCCCGCGAACTGAAGATCGACGCCGCGATGGCCGATCAGATCAAGCAGGTCGCTCGTCAGGTTATCGACGTGGTCAGCTGAGCTCCCCGACGAAGCCCGTCCGTCGTGGTATCAACGATCATGCGGCGCATATGGATTGGGCTCGCGGTGGCGATGCTGGCCGGCTGCGCCGAGCAGCGGCCCACCGCGGCGCCTGCCTCACTGTCGGTACCGACGTCGAGCCGTGCCCCCGGCGCTGCCGTCAACCCGGGCAACATCAGGCGGATCGGCCGTGAACTGCCCGCAGGTTACGAGGTGAGCAACGTCGCCCGCGCCGCATCGCCGAAGGCGATCTGGGGATTGGGCGCAGACACCGTGGCGAATCCGCCGCTGTGTATGGTGCTGGCCGATCCGGGTGACGCGCATCAGCCGGCCGCGCAGGGCGTGTCGGGGTCCGGCCCGGGCGGCATCGTCGACTCGGTGGTCGTGACGATGTCCGGGGGTCTGGCGACGCTGGACCGCAACGCGCAAACGGCGTGCGCGCACTGGGATCTGACCGCCGGGCGCACCCTGGTGAACGTCGGCCTGATCGAAGCCCCGCACATCGACGGCGCCGACACGCTCGGAATGGTCGCCGACATCCGCGCCGCGGTCGAATCGGGGAGCGAAATCGATTCGCGGGCATACACATTCGTCGCATACCTGGGCGCCTACTACGTGTTGACCGCGCTGACCACCGACCCGGGGTCCATGCTGCCGCCGCTGCCACCGCAATACGCCGCGGATCTACTGGTCAAAACGGTGTCGACGTTACGCGGCTGAGCCTCCCCGGTTCGGTAGATTGGCCACGATGTTCAGGGTGTCGCTCGCGGTCGGATCGGTGTGTGTGCTCGTCGGCTGTTCCGGCGGCACCCACAGTTCGCAGCCCGCCAAGGTCGACATCGCCAAGATCAGCGAGGTGAAGTCCAGTTTCGGGCCGGAATTCAAGGTAACCGACGTCACCCCGCGCGCCATCGACCCACAGTTCTTCGCTGCGCGCAAACTGCCCGCGGGCCTCAATTTCGACCCGGCCGCCTGTGCCAAGACGGCGGTGGGCCCGGAGATGCCACCCGGCCTGGAGGGCAACATGGCCGCCATCTCCGCCGAGGGCAACGGCAACCGATTCGTGGCGATCGCGGTCGAGACGTCCCAGGCGCTGCCCGTCAACGATCCGGGCAAAGACTGCGCCAAGGTGGGCTTCGCAGGTGCGCAGGTGCGCGGCGGCATCGAGGTGGTCGAGGCGCCGCACATCGACGGCGTGCACACCCAGGGCATCCATCGCGTGCTGCAGGCGCTGGTGGACGGCTCGGCACACACCGGCGAGCTCTACGACTTTTCTGCCCAGTTCGGCGACTACCAGGTGATCGTGATCGCCAACCCGCTGGTGATACCCGGCCAGCCGGTCGCCAAGGTCGACACCCAGCGCGCCCGCGACCTGCTGGTCAAGGCGGTGGCCGCAGTCCGCGGCCAGTAGCTTCAGCTGCGGGTTACCGCACGTCGCGCGGCCGGAACTGAATGCTGACCCGTGGACCGGCGGCCGCCGACGTCTTGGGAACCGAATGCTCCCAGGTGCGTTGGCAGGATCCGCCCATCACCAGCAGGTCGCCGTGGGCCAGCGGCAACCGCAACGACGGCCCGCCGCCGCGCCGGCGCATCGCGAAGGTGCGGGTGGCGCCCAGGCTGACGATCGCGACCATGGTGTCCTGCGAGCTGCTGCGCCCGATGGTGTCGCCGTGCCACGCCACGCTGTCGGATCCGTCCCGATAGCAGCACAATCCGACGGTGGTGAACGGCTCGCCCAACTCACCGCCGTAGATGTCGTTGAGTCGCCGCCGAATTCGCGCCAGCTGCGGGTGCGGCGGATCCTCGACGGTCAGGTCGTGGAAACTCACCAGCCGTGGCACGTTGACCACCCGGTCGTACATCTGGCGGCGCTCGGCGCGCCAGGGCACGGTCCGCAGCAGTTCCCCGAGCAGATCGTCGCAGTCCCGCAGCCAGTTCGCGCGGACGTCGAGGAATGCGCCGTCGCCCAGATACCTGCGCTCGTTGTGCTCGAATAGCGAGCCCTGAACCGCGATCGCCACCCCGCGAGTCTATCGCACACCAGTTCGATCGCTCGGTGTGTGACGCGCCCGCGGCCGCCGCCGCCGCTACGGTTTGAGGCGTGGGTGTCGCGCTGGGGACCAATTCCGAGGTGGGCGAGTTGCGGGTGGCCATCCTGCATCGCCCCGGCGACGAACTGCGCCGGCTCAACCCGCGCAACAACGACCAGTTGCTGTTCGACGCGCTGCCATGGGTGTCGCGCGCCCAGGACGAGCACGACGAGTTCGCGGCGCTGCTGCGCTCGCGCGGGGTCGAGGTGCTGCTGCTCTCGCAGCTACTGACCGAGGCGCTGCAGCACAGCGGGGCCGCCCGGATGCAGGGGGTCGCGGCGGCCGTGGACGCGCGGCGACTGGGAACGCCGCTGGCGCAATCGGTTTCGGCCCACCTGCGGGGCCTCGAGCCGGCCGCGCTGGCGCGGGTGCTGACCGCCGGGATGACCTTCGAGGAACTGCCCGCGGCGGCCCGCACCGCGGTGTCGTTGGTATTGCGGATGCACCACGAGTCGGACTTCGTGATCGACCCGCTGCCCAACCTGGTGTTCACCCGCGACTCGTCGATCTGGATCGGTCCGCGGGTGGTGATCCCGTCGCTGGCGCTGCGCGCGCGGGTGCGCGAGGCCTCGCTGACCGACATCGTCTACGCACACCACCCGCGGTTCACCGGGGTGCGGCGGGCCTACGAATCGCGCACCGCGCCCGTGGAGGGCGGCGATGTGCTGTTGCTCGCCCCGGGCGTGATCGCCGTGGGGGTGGGGGAGCGGACCACCCCGGCCGGTGCAGAAGCGTTGGCGCGCAGCCTTTTCGACGACGATCTGGCTCATACGGTACTGGCCGTGCCGATCGCCCAGCAGCGCGCGCAGATGCACCTGGACACGGTGTGCACCATGGTCGACGTCGACGCGATGGTGATGTACGCCAACGTCGTCGACACGCTGTCGGCGTTCACCATCGCGCGCACCCCCGACGGTGTGACGATCAGCGACGCGGCGCCGTTCGTGGCGGCCGCCGCCGCGGCGATGGGGCTCGACAAGCTGCGCGTGATCGACACCGGCCGCGATCCCGTGGTCGCCGAACGCGAGCAGTGGGACGACGGCAACAACACCCTGGCGCTGTCACCCGGCGTGGTGGTGGCCTACGAGCGCAACGCGCAAACCAACGCCCGGCTGCAGGACGCCGGCATCGAGGTGCTCACCATCGCGGGCTCGGAGTTGGGCACAGGCCGCGGCGGCCCCCGCTGCATGACCTGCCCGGCCGCCCGCGACCCGCTTTAGGGTGGCTCGCATCACCCTCGCGGTCGGCCGACGGGGTCACGCTAGCGTGACGTTCGGCGCGCAACGTCACGCTAGCGTGACGTTCGGCGCGCAGCAGTCGTGCTAACGCCAGCTGGGCAGCCAGATCTCCATGTCCCAGGTCTGCTGGGAGATCGGCAACCCGGTCAGCACCGGGAACAGCCAGGCGAAGTTCGTCACCACCAGCGCGACGTAGCAGCTGACCAGGATCAAGCCGAGCGTACGTCGTTCCTTGTTCTGGCCGGGCTGGTGCAGGATGTCGCCGAGGATCAGCGCGATCGCCATCGCCAGGAACGGGCCCATGGTCGCCGCGTAGAAGAAGTACATCTGCCGATCGATCTCGGCGAACCAGGGCAGCCAGCCCGCGCAATAGCCCACCCACACCACCGCGTAGCGCCAGTCGCGGCGCACGAACATCCGCCACGATGTGTACAGCAGCACCGGCACCGCGAGCCACCACATGGCCGGGGTGCCCACCAGCATCACCGCCTTGACGCACGACTGGGCACCGCAGCCGGCGACGTTGTTCTGGTCGATGGCGTACAGCACCGGCCGCAGCGACATCGGCCAGCTCCACGGCTTGGATTCCCAAGGGTGGTAGTTGCCCGCGGAATTGGTCAGCGTGGCGTGGAAGTGGAACGCCTTGGTGGTATACCACCACAGCGAGCGGATCGCGTCGGGCAGCGGGACCACGCTGTCCGGGCCGATGGTCTGGCCGACCTGGTGGCGGTCGATCGCCGTCTCGGAGGCGAACCACGCCGCGTAGCTGGCCAGATAGACGGCGAACGGGATGACTAGCAGCGCATACGCGGTGGGCACGACGTCGCGGCGCAGCGTGCCCAGCCAGGGCCGGGGCACCTGATACTGGCGGCGGGCGGACACGTCGAAGCCCAGCGACATCAGGCCGAAGAAGGCCATGAAATACAGTCCCGACCACTTCGTCCCGAACGCCAGCCCCAGCAGCACGCCGGCGCCGAACCGCCACCAGCGCACCCCCAGCCGCGGGCCCCACACCGTCGCGGCGCAGCGACCTTCGCTGAACGCGACATGCATGCGTTGCCGAACCTGGTCCCGGTCGACGATCAGTGCACCGAACGCCGCGACCACGAAGAACGTCAGGAATCCGTCGAGCAGCGCGGTCCGTGCGGTGACGAAGCTGACCCCGTCGCAGATCACCAGGATCCCGGCGATCGCACCGACCAGCGTCGAGCGGCTGATCCGCCGCACGATGCGGGTCACCAGCGCGACCAGCAGCACGCCCAGCAACGCTCCGGTGAACCGCCAGCCGAAGCCGCTGTAGCCGAACAGCGCCTCGCCGAGCGCGATCATCTGCTTGCCCACCGGCGGGTGCACCACCAGGCCGAAGCCCGGATTGTCTTCTACCCCATGGTTGTTCAGCATCTGCCAGGCCTGGGGCGCGTAGTGCTTCTCGTCGAAGATGGGGGTGCCGGCGTCGGTCGGGGAGCCTAGGTTCAGAAACCGGGTCAGCGCGGCAAGCAGGGTGATCACCGCGGTGGTGACCCAGCCCCGCAGCCGGTCGCGCGGGCCGAAGTCGGCAGCGGGAAGCAGCGGCGCGGGGCTGACGGTGGCTGCCGGGCGGATCGACTCGCGCTCGAAGACCCCGTCCTCGGCGGGGTCCTCGTCGCAGACGGAGGTTTCTCGGGGCGGGGCAGTCATCGGTGTCGATCGTAGGCTGTCGGTCGTGACTACCGGCCGCCTATTGCTCGCCGCGACCCCGTTGGGCCAGCCCTCGGACGCGTCGCCGCGCCTGATCGAGGCACTCGCGGAAGCCGACGTGGTGGCCGCCGAGGACACCCGGCGACTGCGCAACCTGGCCAAGGCGCTGAACGTGACGATCGGCGGGCGGGTGCTCAGCCTATTCGACCGCGTGGAGGCCACCAGGGTCGGCACGCTGGTCGACGCGATCGGCTCGGGGGCGACGGTGCTGGTGGTCAGCGACGCCGGGATGCCGATCATCAGCGACCCGGGCTACCGGCTGACCACGGCGTGTATCGAGGCCGGCCTGCCGGTGCACTGCCTGCCGGGGCCGTCGGCGGTGACGACGGCGTTGGTGGTTTCCGGGCTGCCGGCCGAGAAGTTCTGCTTCGAGGGTTTCGCGCCGCGTAAGGGCGCGGCCCGCCGATCCTGGCTAGCCTCGCTGGCCGACGAGCGGCGTACCTGCGTGTTCTTCGAGTCTCCGCGCCGGCTTGCCGCCTGCCTTCGCGACGCGGTCGACCAGCTCGGCGGGGCCCGGCAGGCCGCGATCTGCCGGGAACTGACCAAGGTGCACGAGGAAGTGGTGCGGGGATCGCTGGACGAGCTGGCGGACTGGGCGGCCGGCGGCGTCCTCGGCGAGATCACCGTCGTGCTGTCCGGAGCCACCCCGCGGGCCGACCTGTCCACGCTGGTGGCCGACCTGGTTGCCGAGGTGGAGAACCTCGTCGAAGGCGGCATCCGCGTCAAAGACGCGTGCAGTCACGTGGCGGCCGGCTATCCGGAGGTGCGGTCGCGCCAGCTCTACGAGGCGGTGTTGAAGTCGCGCCGCGAAACCGAGGAGTAGGCCCGGCCCGTCAGCGCGCCGGGGTTAGAGGCAGGGCACGCCCGGCAGCGGTACGGGACAGATCGGGGGGTGCGGCGGCGGACCGGGCAGCGCAGGCAGCGGCGGTAGGGCCGGTAGCGGCGGCGGAGCGGGCAGGGCGGGTAGCGGGGGCAGCGCCGGCAAGCCCCCGGGCAGTGCCGGTAAGCCCGCGGGCAGCGCCGGCAGGCCCCCGGGCAGCGCCGGCAGGCTGGTGGGAACCCCGGCAGCGGCCAGCATCGCCGGGAGTGCTGCGGCCAGCGCGGCCGGGTCCACACCCTGTAGTTGTGGTGCGCCCGCGACCAGCGCCGGCAGTGCGGCGGCCAGCAGCGCCGGGTCCACGCCGGGCAGCGCGCCGCCGGCCAGGGCGGGCAGGGCCTGGGCCAGCATCGCCGGGTTGACCGCCGGAAGGGCGCTGGCCAGCGCAGGCAGCGCGGCCGCCAGCATCGCCGGGTCCACGCCGGGGATCGGCGGCAGTCCCGGGATTCCAGCCGTCAACGCCGGCAGGGCGGCCGTCAGTATCGCCGGGTTGACCCCGGACAGGGCCGGCAGGCCGGGAATGCCGCCGGCTGAGGCCAGCGCGAGCAGGTCGGTAGGCGAAACGCCCGGCAGCCCCGGCAGTCCGGTGGCGGCCAGGGACATCAGGCTTGCCGGAGATACGCCCGGCAGGGCGGGCAGGCTGATGCCCGGCAGGCCGCCCGCGGCGGCCAAACCGATCATGCCGGCCGGCGAAACGCCGGGCAGCCCGGCCAGATTCAGGTTCGGCACGCCGGGCAGGCTCAGACTCGGCAGCGCGGCGGTGGGCAGTTTGCTGGTGATCGGCAACAGCAGATTGCTGACCGAGTTGACGGCGCCCTGTACCTGGTTGTTGACGGCGGGGAGCAGACCCGAGGAATTCAGCGTGTTGTAGGCGAGCACCACGTAGGTGACGGCCAGCGCGGTGGTCGAGACCGTGCCCGAGATGGTGTTGCCCACGCCCAGCACTCCGTTGACGACGGCGGTCGCCGCGTTC
This sequence comes from Mycobacterium sp. 20KCMC460, assembly GCF_022179425.1. Taxonomy (NCBI): domain Bacteria; kingdom Bacillati; phylum Actinomycetota; class Actinomycetes; order Mycobacteriales; family Mycobacteriaceae; genus Mycobacterium; species Mycobacterium sp. 20KCMC460. Next base: position 5,519,258 of record NZ_AP025524.1, on the reverse strand, counting down.
ACGCCGTTGGGGACGTTGGCCAGGGCGGTGCCTCCGGCCGCAGCGCCGTAGAGGTCCGACACACCGGGAATCGAGTAGATGTCGACCGGGTCGCCGGAGCCGGGGGGTTGGGCGGCCGCATCGGGTGGCGGACCTGCAGGGGGTGCGGCGGCGTTGGACGCGTCGGGCAACGCGCTGGTGCTGCCGCTGGACCCGCCGGGAGAGGTGTAGGCGGCCGATTCGGGTGAGCCCGGTTGTTTCGCCGCAGCAGGTGCGGGCGTGGGTGTTTGCGGCGCCTCGACCGCCGCGGGTGCTGCGGGAGCCTGGGGCACCGTGTCGGCGCCCGGCTTACCCGCCGGCGGCATCAGGACCGAAGCCAGCTTGTCGCACTGTTTACCGGCGGTGCAGGTGCCGCCGGACAGCACCTTGCTCTGGTTGGACAGGGTCAACGGCGCAACCGCCAGCGCGCCGCCCAACACGGCGGCGGCCGCGGCGCCGACGATGGCAACTCTCATGACAGACCTTTCGCACCCGCTCGCGCCTTCAAGTGTGCAAATCGACACACTGCTGGCTGAAGCTTAGGCGCACCCGACGACCGCCGCGGGCTTTCTGCGAAATCAGCCCAACCAGCTCGATCGAGGTAAAATTTGCTGGGCTAACTCACGCGACTCGCCGTGGCGGCGGTCGGCGGCCCGACGACGGGGGCGGCCTTGTGCAGGCACTCCGCCCATTCCGCCGCGGGGTCCGAATCGGCGGTTATCCCGCCGCCCACACCCAGGACGGCGTTGTCACCGGCATCGAACTCCACTGTGCGGATCGCGACGTTGAGTTCACATCCCGCTATCGGCGAAACTAATCCCATGGTGCCGCAGTAGATTCCCCGCCGTCTGCGTTCCCATTGCGAAATAAGTTGGCGGGCACGAATTTTCGGTGTTCCGGTCACCGATGCGGGCGGGAAGGCCGCGTCCAGCAGCGCCGCCATGGGCAACTCGGGCGGGATCTGGGCCGAGACCGTCGACACCAGATGCCAGACGCCCGGCGCGCGCCGGACCACCAACAGTTCCGGGACGGTGACTGTTCCGGTAATCGCAACGCGCCCAAGGTCATTACGAACAAGATCGACGATCATGATGTTCTCGGCCACCTCTTTGGGCGATGCCCGCAGTGCCGTCGGCCAAGCGTCCAGTGGCAGCGTTCCCTTGATGGGACTGGACATCACCAGGCCACCGTGGCGGCGCAGGAAAAGTTCGGGAGACAGCGATGCCACCGCCCCCCATCGCCCGGCGACGTACGCCGCGCGGGCCGGCGCGGTGCGGGCCACGCCGTCGACGAAGAAGTCCAGCGCGGACCCGGTCAGGGCGCCACTGAACTGGGTGCAGACGCAGGCCTGGTACACCTCGCCCGCCGCGATCGCCTCCAGGCATGCCAGCACACCTTCTGTGTGTGCTGACCGGTTCGCCGGCTGCCATTCGATATGGCACAGCGGTCCAGTTCTGGGCGCCGGCGCCGCCAGCGAGTCCGTCAACCAATCCGGCATCCGGGCACCGGAAAGGCTCTCGAACCACCACTGCCCGTCGCGGTCGCGGCGCAGCACGCAATCGGTCCAGCCGCCGGCCGCTTCGGGAATCCGGTGCCCCAACCCGTCGGCGCCGGGGTCGGGGTAGGACAGGTAACCGATCCAGCCGCCTCCGACCGCATCCACCGGTCCGGGCGGGGCGGTCCCCGCCGGGAGCGCAGTCGGCAGGGCGAACGCTTCCCGGGCAGGGGTAGGGCGCACCTGCACGCTCGGCGCGATCACCGCCAGCGCGCCGAACCACTCGCCGGTCAGGGCCGCCGGGGGGGCCAGCCCGAGCCGAGCAGTGGCGCGACCGAGTGACCGCAGCACCTGCGGTGCGCCACCCAGATCGCCGAGCCGCTCGATTCGCACCGGCCTAGCTTGACAGAAGCCCTCACCCGCGGCTGATCTTGCGTGGATTACCCAGCGCCAGCAGCTTCTCGGGATTCCGCATCGCGTAGAAGTTGGTGATCTTGTCGTCGACGATCTCCACCGTGATCACCCCCTGCAGCCGGCCGTCCAGGTAAAGCACCACGGCCGGAGCGCTGTTGCAGGTCACGGCCTCGACGTGCAGTTCGCCGCGCGCTTTGCGCAGCAATCCGACGATGGCGCCGGCCACCTTCCGTGCGCCGACGATGGGCTTGCGGGAGGCGGTGACCTTGCCGCCGCCGTCGGCCAGCCAAACCGCGTCCGGGGCCAGCATCTCCAGCAGCGCCTCGACGTCACCGTTGGCCGCCGAGGCCAGGAACTGCCGGGTGATCCGCGCGTGCCGATCGGGATCCACCGGGCCGGCGCCGTCGAACCGCGTGCGCCGGGCCTGGACGTGCTCACGCGCCCGGTGCGCGACCTGCCGCACGGTCGGCACCGGCTTGCCCACCGCGTCGGAGATCTCGTCGTAGCCGAACCCGAACACCTCGCGCAGCACGAACACCGCCCGCTCGTCCGGGCTGAGGGTCTCCAGCAGCACCAGCATGGCGATGGACACCGATTCGGCCAGCACGACGTCGGCGCTGGCGTCCTGGTCGTCGAGCAGCAGCGGCTCGGGCAGCCAGGGCCCCACATACTCCTCCCGGCGGCGGACCTGAGCCCGCAATGCGTTGAGCGCCTGCCGGGTGACCAAGCGGGCCAGGTATGACTTGGTGTCCCGCACGCCGTCCAGGTCGACCTGCGCCCAGCGCAGGTAGCTGTCCTGCAGTACGTCGTCGGCCTCGGTCGCCGAGCCGAGGATCTCGTAGGCGATGGTGAACAGCAGCGGGCGCAGCAGGGTGAACCGTTCCGCGTGCCCGCCGCCGTTCCCCGGCGAACTCACCGGGCTGGGAGAATTCACCGGACGGCGACCTGCTCGTCGGTGCCGAGCCGCGCCGGCCGGTTGCCGCCTTTGAGCCAGCGGTACCAGCCGGGCTTGGCGGCCTCCTTGCGCAGGCCCCACAACGTGCCCTTGCAGACCAGCTCCTTGACGGACGCCGCCAAGCGGCCGCCGATGTAGAGGTTCAGCGGGGTGTCGTCGGCGCGGGCCAGCTGGATGGTGCCGTAGCTGCGGCCCACGCTCACGCACTGCCCGGTGAACGCCTGGTTCAACGGGTCCGGGGTGGTGCCGGCGATCCGGGCCAGGACCGTGTTGGCCGCCTGGGCGGCCAGCGGAATGGCGGCCTGGCAGCTCATCCGCAACGGCTGGTTGGAGGGCGCGGCGGCATCACCGGCCGCGACGATCCGGTCGTCGGTGACGCTGGTCAGCGTCTCGTCGGTGAGCAGGCGGCCCAGCGCGTCGGTGCGCAATCCGCTGCGGCTGGCCAGGTCCGGCACCCCGAAGCCGGCCGTCCAGACGGTGACAGCGCTGGGCAGCACGGCGCCGTCCCCGAGCACCACCGACTCCCACCGGACCTCGGTCACCGTCGCGGACTCGAGCACCCGCACGCCGAGCTTGGCCAGCTGTTTGGCCACCGAGCGCCGGCCGGGCTCGCTCAGCGACGGACCCAGGACGCCGCCGCAGACCAGGGTCACCGGGTGGCCCTGCTCACCCAGCTCGCCGGCCGCCTCGATGCCGGTCAGGCCGCCGCCGACCACGGTGATGGGCGCGGCGGGGGCCAGATCGGTGAGCGCGTAGCGCAGCCGCTGCGCGCCTTCCAGCTCGGCCAGGGCAAAGGCGTATTCGGCGGCGCCGGGCACCGCGGCCGGTGTGGCTCCGGTGCTGCCGACGGCGTAGATCAGGTAGTCGTACTCCAGCGCGCCGCCCGAGCTCAGTTCCACCCGCCGCGCCGTCGCATCGATGTGGGTGGCGGTGTCGACGACCAGCCGGATGCCCCTGCCCAGCAGCGTGCCGTAGTCCGCGGTGCCGGTGGCGGTGCCGGCGGCCAACTGGTGCAGGCGGATTCGCTCCACGAACTGCGGCCGCGGGTTGACCAGGGTGATATCGACGGCGGCGCGCAGCCGTAAATGATTGGCGGCCATGGTGCCGGCGTATCCGCCGCCGACGACGACCACCCGGGTCTTGGGGGCGGCCGGTTCGGCAGGCCTGGACTCCTTGGACAGCTTGGACATCGTTGTCTCCTGTTCTGATCGGGTTACGCCCTCAAGACACCGTGGGGCGGCCAGACGTGACAGAACAGGCGCGGATTGTGAGCTGTTTCACTCCGCCGGAACGAAGACGAAGTTGTTGACGTAGACACCCCGCGGCGCCCAGCCGTCTTCGGCGCCGCCGATGTTGGCCGGATTCTGATGTTCGGCGGCGTCGAACTCCTCGATGGGCCGGCGCTCGCCGTCCAGGGTGAAGTGGCCCCGGTAACCCAGGCCGGTCAGCAGCCGGGTGATCTCGGCGACCGCGTCGGCGTGGTGGCGGTCCTCGGCCTCGACGACGATCGTCGGCCGGTTGCGGTCCAGCGTCTCCACGGCGCCGCGCAGCACGGCCAGTTCGTGACCCTCGACGTCGATCTTGATCAGGCCGACGCCGTCCAGGCTGAGGTCGTCTAGGCGCTGGACGGGGACTTCGATGGTGGCGACCGGTCCGCCGACCGCGGTGTCCAGCACGTTGTCCGCGTCGATGGTGCTGCGGCCCGGGTCGGACTCGACGACCCGCATGGCCACTACGCCGGGCTGGTCGGAAAGGGCCAGCGCCTCGACGCGCACCGGCGCGCCGACCGCGGCGAACATCGTCGTCAGCTCGCGGGCCTGGGCCGGGCGGGGCTCGAAGGCGATCACCGAGCGCGACGAAGACGCCATGGCGATGGCGAATTCACCGATGTCGGCGCCGATGTCCAGCGACACCCGATGGGGATCGCACAGCGATCGCACCAGCGCCACGTCCGGCCGGGACTCGCCGAGACGTTGCAGGATGCGGTATTTGCGCCGCCAGAACAGGCCCGGCGCGATCAACTTCGCCGCGGGCGCGAGCCGATGTTTGGCGGTGCGGGCGAGCGACATCGTGACGACAGTATCGGACGGGGGTCCGGGGTGAGGCGTCGGGATCGTGCAGGTCACAAAGATTTCGAAGGGTCCAGACCGGCCCGCGTGATAATCTCACCGACAGATAATTCGTCCGTGACCTGCGCCGGTCCGGGTACTTCTCAGGGAACCAGGCTAGGCAAGGGGCCGCTTCGAAGCGCATCGGTGGGTGTTCGGATGCGGCGGTTCGTCAAAACTGACGGTGGCCGGGTCAGTTGCCCAACCGGTGCAGCCACTCGACTCGTGCACAAATCGGAGGACCGGTGCCGCGCAGCTTGGACCTCGTCGTCACCTCCGTGGCTACCCAGCTCATGGAGGCGACCGCGTCCACCGCTACGCAGGTCAGCGAACGGGTCCTGGCTCAGCTCGTCGAGCAGTTCGACGTGGACGCCAGTTTTCTGCGTCACCACGATCACGACATCCGTGCCTCGGTGCTGGTCGCCGAATGGCCGCCGCGGGCCAATGTGCCGGATCCCGATCCGCAGGGCGTCGTGCATTTCACCAGCGCCGACCCGGTGCTCGCGCAGTGCGAGCACGGCAGAAAGCCGGTGGTGATCCGGCCCGACCAGAACAATCGGACGCTGCCCCGCTGGATCGGGGGCGGGAAGCAGGCCGCATCGCCGTCGGTGGCTGCCGCCCCGCTGGTCTCCGGCGAGATGACCACCGGGGTGCTGGGCTTCGTCAAGTTCGGCGCCCGCAAGTGGAAGCAGGAGGAGATCAACACCCTCGAGGCGGTGGCGGCGCTGTTCGCGCAGCTGCAGGCCCGGATCGCGGCCGAGGAGAAGCTGCGCTACCTGGCCGAACACGACGACCTGACCGGCCTGTACAACCGGCGGGCGCTGGTCGCGCACCTTTCCGACCGGCTCGCGGCCGGCAACCCCGGCCCGGTCGCCGTGCTCTACATGGACCTCGACCGGCTGAAGTCGATCAACGACTACCTCGGGCACACCGCCGGTGACTGGTTCATCCGGGTCTTCGCCCAGCGGCTGCGGGTCTGCGCGGGCTCGCAGAGCATGATCGCCCGACTGGGCGGCGACGAGTTCGTCGTCATCCCCGACCAGACGATGTCCAGCGGCGCAGCCGAATCGTTCGCCCGCCGCCTCGGCACCATGCTGCGCGAGCGGCTGGCGATCGGTGGCCATCAGATCACCCGGACCGTCAGCATCGGGCTGGCGGTGGGCATGCCGGGCCGCGACAACAGCACCGACCTGCTGCGTCGTGCCGACGAGGCGGTGCTCACCGCCAAGCGCGCCGGCGGCAACCAGGTAGCCGTGTCCACCGACGACATGTCGCTCAAGAGCGCGTTCCGCAACGACATCGAGCTGCACCTGCAGGGAGACATCGACAGCGAGGCCCTGCTGCTGCATTACCTGCCCGAGGTCGACCTGTGGACCGGGGCCATCGTTGCGGCCGAGGCGTTGGTGCGCTGGCGGCACCCGATCTGGGGATTGCTGCTGCCGGATTCGTTCATCGGGGTCGCCGAATCGACCAACCTGGCCGGTGAGCTGGGGCGCTGGGTGATGCGCAGCGCATGCGCGGAGTTCAGCCGGTGGCGGTCCCACGGTGTCGGGCAGACCGCCATCCTGCGCATCAACGTCTCGCCCGTGCAGCTGATCACCCGTGGTTTCGTCCGCACCGTCGCGGACACGATCGAGGAGTTCGGCATCGACGGCGGGTCGGTCTGCTTGGAGATCACCGAGCGCGCGGTGGTCCACGACATCGAGGCCACCCGCAAGACGCTGCACGAGCTCAAAGACGTGGGCGTGCAGATCGCCATCGACGACTTCGGTACCGGCTATGCGGTGTTGTCGCACCTGAAGTCGCTGCCGGTCGACATGCTCAAGATCGACACCGGGTTCGTCCGTGACCTCGGGACCAACGCCGGTGACCTGGCAATCGTGCGGGCGATCATCGGCCTGGCCGAGGCATTCGGCCTGCAGCTGGTTGCCGAGGGCGTCGAGACCCCGGCCGCCGCGCTCACCTTGATGCAGCACGGTTGCCATCGCGCGCAGGGGTTTTTGCTGTCACGCCCCGTCCCCGGCAACGCCATGGAGGAGTTGCTGGCCGCACGCTGGATGCCGATGCCCTTCCTCGCCGATCGCGAAGCGCTGACGCTCGGCGTGATCTAGCCAACGCAGAGAATGGTTCGAACAATCAGAAATCCCACGTTGATCGCTGTCGCCTGCGCGACGGCGCTGGCCACCGTCCTGGTCGCGGGTACTGCCCTGATGATCGGCGGGTGCAGCCGCCACCACACCGATCCCGGACCGCTGAACGCCATGGTGAGCCCGGCCATCCCGCCGGCGGCGCAGGAGATACCCAATCCGCTGCGCGGGCAGTACGAGGACCTGCTCGAGCCGCTGTTTCCGCAGCGCGATCTCGCCCAGCAGCGCTACCCGGCCTGGCCCGCGTCGCACGACGCCAGCCTTCGGGTCACCTGGCGTCAGTTGCAGCCCACCGATCCCGCCACCCTGCCGCCGGATGCGCCGGACGACCTCAGATTCGACTTCAGCGTCATCGACGATGCTTTGACCAAGCTCGCCGAGCGGCACATGCGGCTGACGCTGCGGGTGCAGGCCTACAACTCCTGCTGCAACCCCAGCTACCCGGACAACACCAACATCGAGATCCCGGACTGGGAACGCGCCAAGCCCGGCACCAGCACCAGTTACTCCGGCGGTGCGAAGGCGCCCGCGCCCGGCGTCACGCAGGTGGTGCCGAATTTCAACGACCCCACCTATCTGAACGATTTCGGGCAGCTGCTGGCCGCGCTCGGCCGCCGCTACGACAACGACGAACGGCTCAGCGTTTTCGAGTTCTCCGGCTACGGCGATTTCAGCGAGAACCACGTCGCCTATCTGCGCGACACGCTCGGCGTGCCGGGCCCGGATCCCGACAACAGCGAACGCGTGCTGGGCTACTACAGCCAGTACCGCGACCAGAACATCACCAAGGCGTCCATCACCCAGCTGGTCGCGGCCAATGTCGCCGCCTTCCCGCACACGCAGCTGGTGGTCACCCCGAACAACCCCGAGATCACCCGGCAGCTGCTCTCCGACGACGTGACCAAGAAGCTGGTTGCGCCGGTGGGTATTCGCTCGGACTGTCTGGGGGTCTACTCACCGCTGCCCGTCTGGGCCGAGTCGGGCCACTATCCGCAGACCGAGGGCGCACTGGTCGACAAGCTCAAGGAGCGGCTCGGAAAAGCACCGGTGATCACCGAGTGGTGCCAGTTGCAGAATGGGATGACGCCGCAGCAGTACTACGAGAAAGGACTGCACGACGTCATCGGCTACCACGTGTCGATGACCTCGAGTATCAACTTTCCGGATCAGGACGCGACCTCGCCGATGGATCCCAAGCTGTATGTGCTGTGGGCGCAGGCGAACGCGGTCGCCGGCTACCGCTATTCGGTCGAAGCGCGGCCGGGTTCGCAGTCGTTGCAGGACAACACGGCGTCGATCTCGGTCAACTGGACCAACTACGGCGCCGCCGCGGCCACCGAGAAGTGGGCGGCGGCGTACCGGGTGGTGGATTTCACCGGGCAGACGGTGCGGGTGATACCCGGGTCGGTGAACCTGCGGGGCCTGGTTCCGGATTCTTCGGGCAGCGGCAGCAGCGACACGCCGCCGCCGGTGTCGGCGGCCGAGACGGTGCGGGTCGAACTCAAAGGACTACCGCCGGGCCATTACACGCTGCGGGCCGCGGTGGAGTGGCAGCAGCACAAGCCGAACGGCTCGCACGCGGTGAACTATCCGCCCATGCGGTTGGCCCGCGACGGGCGCGACGATGCGGGCTTCTATCCGATCGCCACGCTGGATGTGCCCCGCAGCGTCCTCAGCACTCCTGGCCAGGTGTAGACCCGCTGCGGGCTTCGGCATACCTGGAGACTGTTCTAGGTTTGGTTGGCGTACTAAAAGTATGGCAACATGGGTATCTAGAAACCGCCGGGTTTGACCACGGCACTTGACGCCGGGATCGTCGCGACCTGCGAAATGCAAATCGTCCACGGTCCCGGCCGCCCCGCCCCGGGGGCGTCCAGAGAGGTTAGTGGATGGATTTCCGCACGTTCGTCCGGACGCTTCTGTTGCATTGGAAGCTCGTGGTGGGGGCGGTCCTGGCCTGTCTGGCCGGCGCGGCAGCGATCACCGCGTTCCAGACCAAGAGCTACGAGTCCTCGGCCACCGTCCTGCTCTCCTTCTCCGGCGAAACCGACCTGATGCAGGTGTACCAGGGCACGCAGGCCGCAGAGGAACGCCTGTCCTCCTACGCGGCGATAGCGGGTGGGCATGCCGTGGCCGAACGCGCGGTCGAGCACTTCCACCTGCCGGTCAGCGCCGACGTCCTGGCGAACGAAACCAAGGTGGCGTTCACGCCGAAGTCGACACTGTTCACCGTCACCGTCACCGACACCGACCCCAACCGCGCCGCGGCACTGGCCAAAGCGGTCGCCGACGAGTTCACCATGATGGTCGGCACGCTGGGTGCTCCCAAAGCCCCCGGCGCACCGCTGACCCCGCAGCCCACGCCGTCGCCCTCGGCTGCGCCGTCCACCGACCAGCCCCAGGCCGGTGACACCACTCCTTCGCTGTCGGCGTCGGCGTCGGTGCCGGCGCCGGTTTCGGCCACCACGGCAGCACCGACGGCGGCACCGGACGCACAGCAGGAGCCGACGCAGCAGGCCTCACCGACGCCGTCGCAGCTGCCGATGGCCCGGGCCACCGTCGTCGAACAGCCCGGGGTGCCCGACAAGCCGGTCAAGCCCGTGCCGGTGCGCAACATGGCGATGGGCTTGGTGGCCGGCTTGCTGCTGGGCACCGGGGTGGCGCTGACCCGCGAGGCCGCCGACCGCACGGTGCGCGACCGAGCGAAGCTGGAAAACCTCACCGGTCTGCCGACCTTGGCCGAGCTGCCCGGGCACCGCGGCAACGCCCCGCGATTCGGCACCGACATCTCGTTCGACGACGCGGTGCGGGGCCTGCGCGCACGGCTGCTGCGGGCGATTGGACCCGGCGCCAACCGGGTGTTGCTGACGGCGCCGTTCGGCGGTGAGGGGACCACCACCACCGCGATCAACCTGTCCCGGGCCTTCGCGGAGCTGGGCGAGGACGTGCTGCTGATCGAGGGCGACCCGCGGCGGCCGACGATCGCCGGGTTGTTGAAGGTCGAGTCGGGGGAGGGTCTGTCCAACGTGCTGTCCAACCCCGACATCGCCACCGAGGCAACCAAACCGACGTCCATTCCGAGGTTATTCGTACTTGCGGCCCGTGCGGTGCGCCGAGAGACGTTGCCCACCAGCGCCTTCCTGCCCGAGGTGCTGGACAAGGTGCTCACCGACGTGGCGAAAACGTTCGAGCGCACGGTGGTCGACGGTCCGCCGGTACTGGCGTCGGCCGACTCCGGCTTACTCGGCGGCGCGGTGGATGCCACCGTGCTGGTGGCCCGGGCCGGTCGCACCACCGAGGACGAACTCTCCGACGCGCTGACCGCGCTGCGTGCGGCCGGCGCCGACGTGGTGGGCACGGTGTTGACCGACGCCCGCATCGCCCGCCACACCAGGGCTGCCACCCGGACTTACCGCACCAAGATCAGTGGACCGGCGTGATCGTCTATCTGCGGAGTCGTCATCGCCTGGCGATGGCTGCGGCCGTGTTGGTGCTGTTCGTATTCGGGTGCTTTCTCTACGGCGCACTTTCGGTGCGTAACACCACCCAGGGCATCCTGCTGATCGGGCTGACGTTCTTTCTGATCGTGTACTGGGCCAAGCCGGAGTTGATGATCGGGCTGGCATTATTTTTGGGCTGCGCGGCGCTGCCACAAGGTTTGCATGTAGGCAAAGTGATTGGCCCCGTGTCGATTTACGCCTCGCACGTGGTACTGATCCTGGCGATCTGCTTCGTGCTGCCCGTGGTGCGGCTGCGCATGTCCGACTACCTGCTGCCCGGCATGTTCGGGCTGATGGTCATTTACTTTGCCGCCGTTGGTTTTTCGACCGGCCACAACACTGCGATCGTGGTGCGAGAGTCCACCTTCCTGTTCGAGATGATCGCCGGATTCGTCCTCGCGCTGGTGATCGTCTACGGCGACTACATTATGTTGTCGATTCACGCGATGGCCTTCACCCTGTGGTTTTCCGCGGGCATGGCCATCCTGGGCTCCTCCGGCGGCATTCGGTTGGCCGGTCGCACCGAGAGCCTGCAGGCCGACACCGGGGACGCCGCCAACCGGGTGATCACCTCCAGCCTCATCCCGGCGATCGCGGTGCTGACCGCGCTGGTGGCCGCTCAGATAGCCGGCCGGGTGCGGCCGTCGGCGTATCTCGCGCTGGGCTTGCCGGCACTGGTGATCGCGGTATTGGCCTTCTCGCGCAACACCATTCTGTCGGTGGGTGTCGCCGCCGTCGTCGCCTTCTTCGCCAGCATGGGCTGGTCGGCAGTCCGCCGGGCCGCCCGGCTGACCCTCATCGGCGCCGGCATCCTGGCGGTGACGATCCCGCTGGCGCTGTTCCTGCTGGGGGACTCCACAGCGGGGGTGTGGCTGGCCAATCAGATCACCGGCTTCAGCCATCGGGTGCTCGGCAGGTCGACCGGTACCGCGCTCACCGAGGATCCCTCGACGCTGGCCAGGTTTGCCGAGGACCGCCATCTCAACGAGGCGATTGCCGCCGCCCCGGTCTTCGGCCACGGCTTGGGTTATGCCTATCAGCTGCCCTTCGGAGGCGATGACCCAACCGAGTTCACCCAGACGCTGGGCACGACCTATGCGCACAACTTCTACCTGTGGTGGCTCGCGAAGTCCGGTACGGTCGGCATGCTGGGGTTTGCGGTGTTCGCTTTAGCACCGCTGGTGCGGGCGCTACGCAGCGCGTCGGTGCCGGCCAAGGTCAGCGCGGCCACAAGTGTTGGGCTGTTGGTGATGTGCGTCATCGATCCGCTGCCCGAAGACCCGGCCAATTCGATGACACTCGGTGTCGCATTGGGTGCCGCGATGGCCTTCGCCACCTTGCGGCAGCGCGCGCCGCGGCCGGAATACGAGGATTTCGAAGCGATTCCGGCTGAGGCTGGTGCCGAGGCGGTCCGATGACGGTACGGATACTGGTGGTCGGCCCGGCGCCCGCACAGGCGGCCAGTCGCGGCGGCATGGCCACGGTGATGACCCTGATGGCCGCGCACCCGGACCCGCGGATTTGCATCACCCCGGTGCCGACGTACATCGAGGGCTCGTTCTGGTACCGGCGTTGGGTCGGAGTGTCCGGAATGGTGCGCGCCACTTGGCTGGTGCTGCGCGGCCGCGCCGACATCCTGCACGTCCACCTGGCGCACGGCGGCAGCGTTGTGCGCAAGGCGCTGCCGCTGGCGGCGGCGCGGATGGTGAAAGTGCCCACCGTGGTGCACGCGCACAGTTATGACTTCAGCGGCTGGTTCGACCGGCTGCCCGCGCTGGTGCAACGCCTGGTGCGACGGGCGCTGGTCGCAGATCGGTGGCTGGTGCTGGGTACGCGTCACGTCGAGGAGTACGCCGTTCGGCTGGGGGTGTCCACGGATCGGATTTGGGTGCTCAACAATGCGGTGGCGATGCCGTCACACTCGGTAGCCCAGTCGGATGTCGAACGCGTGCATGCGGTTTCACTTGGTAGGTTAGGCGTGCGCAAAGGCAGTTACGACTTGATCGACGCGGTCGGCAGGCTTGATTCTTCGTTACGCGGTCGGTTGCAGCTGACGTTGGCCGGCGACGGCGAGGTCGACGAAGTGCGCGCGGCGGTGCGGGCGGCGGGATTGTCCGAAACAATTCACGTGGCGGGATGGCTTGATCCGGCGGCCAGAGACTCATTGCTATGCAGCGCACATGTTTTCGTGCTGCCCAGCTACGACGAAGGCCTGCCGATGGCACTGCTGGAGGCGATGGCCTATGGGCTGGCCCCGGTGACGACACTGGTCGGCAGCATCGGCGAAGCGATCACCGACCGGGTGAACGGGCTGCTGATAGAGCCCGGCGACCCCGCCCAAATCGCCGCTGCGCTAACGGAATTACTCAAAGACGACACCTTGCGGGCGGAACTGGCCCAGGCGGCCCGCGCCCGAGCCGCCGACTTCGGGCTGCAGCGATGGTATGAGCGGTTGGATCAGGTGTGGACGGACGTCCAGTGCGTGCCGACCGCCGAGGGCGGCAACTTGTCAGCGAAAGAACGCCTGTCGCACAGCGATGTTGCGAACTGGGCCGCGAAATATGTAACGGTGCGCAACGTCGGCCGGGTGTTCGGCCGCACCGCAATGGCCACGGCCACGGAGGCGTTGTGGCGTCGCCGGCTGCGCCAGGACCCAGCCATGTCGGTGGCTGACCACTTCGCCACCCGTGGGTCAACGGTGCTTGATGTGGGCGCGAGTTGGGGTCTGTTCAGCTATCACCTGGCCCGCCGGGTCGGAAAAAGCGGGCAGCTGTTCAGCTTTGAGCCGCATCCCGACAATGCGCCGATGCTGCGTAAGCTCGACGAGGCCTTGCCTCATGTGCATTTCAGTCAGGCCGCGGTGTCCGATACGGTCGGTACCGCGCAACTGTTGGTGCCCGCGCAGCACAACCGGCAGGTGACCGCGCAGGGCAGTCTGTCCCACGGATTCGACGGGCAGGGCGTAGAGGTGTGCACGATCGACGTGCCGTTGCTGCGACTGGACGAAGTGTTGGCGCCGGACTTACAGGTCGACTTCGTCAAGATCGATGTCGAGGGGCACGAGATGTCGGTGCTGCGCGGTGGATCGGAGATGTTCCAGCGTTGCCGCCCAACGATTTTGATCGAAATCGAGCAGCGGCATCTGTCGTTCCCGATCGCCGAGGTCTTCGGGCTGATCGAAGAATTCGGGTATCACCTGTTCTACGTCGCGGAGTCCGGGTTGCGGCCGATCGCCGAATTCGACGTGCAGCGGGACCAGATGGACATGGTGAATTCCGGTGAGTTCCATCCCTTCGCGATGCCCAAGGGATATGTGCACGACTTCTGCGCGGTGCGCTCACCGGAAATGGTGGCCGGGTTCCGTTAGTGACTCGGAGGTCGTGTCCCGATGTTGTCCCGATGTCCAGGGGCGATATCGCCGGTGATATCACCTTGGGTGGATTGAAATCTGCTGTGCCGCTTGTTCTTCTACGCGGTCCGTGGGGGGTCGCCGGCGTGGGTTGTCCACAGTTGGGCTTTGGTCTACAGGCTGGCTTTCGGGTGGGTGACGGCCGGGCTGGTGTCGCCGGGCGGGGATAGTATTCGAACATGCTTGCGAACACGCGTGCGGAGATAGTCGAGGTCCTCGACGCGTGTGATGCGGCCGTCGAGCGGTTGTGCGAGTTGAGCTTTGATGTGCTCACCACTCCGGAGCGGATGGCGATCCTGGAGCGGCTCGAGACGGTGGCGCGGCGGTTGCCGGTGCCGCAGCATCAGCTGCTCAACCAGTTGGGCACCGCCACCAAAGAGGAGCTGGGCGACACCCTGCGCAATACGCTGGCCGACCGGCTGCGCATCACCCGCGCCCAGGCCAGCCGGCGCATCGCCGACGCCGCCGACCTCGGTCCCCGGATGTCGCTGACGGGGGAGCCGCTGCCCCCGAAGCTGGAAGCCACCGCCGCCGCCCAACGCCGCGGCCGCATCGGCAGTGAGCACGTGGCGGAAATCCGCGACTTCTTCACACACCTGCCCGCCGACATCGACGCCGGCACCCGCGAACACGCCGAAGCCGACCTGGCCGACCAAGCCACCGCCACCCGGCCCGACGAGGTCGCCGACTACGCCACCGCACTACTGACCTACCTGCACCCCGACGGGGAATTCTCCGACGACGAACGCGCGAAAAAGCGCGGCCTGAGTCTGGGCAAACAAGACCCCGACGGCATGTCCAAACTCACCGGCTGGATCACCCCCGCGCTGCGCGCCGCCCTGCAAGCCGCCTGGGCCAACTGGCCGCCCCGGCATCGCCAACCCCGACGACCACCTGCCCCACATCGACGAGGGCGAGCCCGATGCCGAGGCGGTCCGCCGCGACACCCGCACCACGGCTCAGCGTCAGCACGATGGGCTGCAGGCCGGGCTGCTGGCGCTGCTGGCCTCCGGCAAACTCGGCCACCATAACGGGTTGCCGGTCACCCTGATCGTCACCACCACCCTGACCGAATTGGAAGCCGGCACCGGCAAAGCCCGCACCGCCGGCGGCAGTTTAGTGCCGATGTCCGATGTGATCCGCTGGTCGGGCGCCGCGCACCCCTACCTCGCCCTGTTCGACGGCGCCACACCGCTGGCCCTCTACCACACCAAGCGGCTGGCCAACCGCGCCCAACGCCTGATGCTGTATGCGCGGGATCGCGGCTGCACCCGCCCCGGCTGCACCACCCCGGCCTACCACTGCCAGGTCCATCACCTCACCGCCTGGCAAACCTGCCACAGCACCCACATCACCAACCTCGCCCTAGCCTGCGGCATCCACAACCGCCTCGCCGACAAAGGCTGGACCACCCACACCACCAGCCGCGGCCACACCCAATGGCTACCCCCCACCCACCTCGACCACGGCCAACCCCGCATCAACACCTTCCACCACCCCGAACGCCGCTACCCACCAAACGAAGACGACGACGTGCCGTAGCCGGCTGCCACACTTGGCGCGCATTGCGCGCTCTCTAGAGAGCGGCGGTGGCCCACCACGGTCGGCGAGCCTGGTCGATCACCTCGAGCAATCGCTCGGCGGCGTGGTCGACGGCATAGTTCTGCGCGTAGTGGCGGGCCGCGGCATGGCCGTGCCGAGCGGCGGTGGCAGGGTCGGCGAGCGTATCGAAAGTGGCTGCCAGAGCAGCTATGTCGTCGACGTCGACCGGTGGGCAGTCGGCAGGCTGGTATTCCGGCAGCGCGCCGAGATCGGAGACGATAGGCATCACCCCCAATTGCATGGAGAGCACCTGCACCCCGCTCTGCGAGGCGCGCCGGTAGTGGGCCAGCGAGCCCTTGGCCGCGGACAGCGTGGGCAGCACATCGGCATAGCGGTAGCTGCCCGAGCGCCACTCGGTGTGGCGCGGCAACCGTCGCGCATCGATCGACCCGTCGCCGATCAAGACCAGATTGTCTCCCCGCCAGCCACTTCCGTCCACATGTCGCTGCCACGCCGACAGCACCACGTCGATGTTCTTGTACGGGTTGAGCCGGCCGATCATCACGAAGTCGCGACGCCGCTCGGCGCCCACCGGCTCGGGGACCAGCCGCGGGTCCAGGTCACTGGTCAGCGGCACCACCCGCACCGGCATGCCCGCCACGTCGCGGCGGTCGGCCACCCCGGCCGCCACATACCGGCTGTAGGCAACCGTCGCCGTCGACCGCGCACCCCACCGGTCGAAGACAGCCGCCTCGTAGACGGGCCGCCGTTCGGAGTCGTCATGCGGGCAGTCGTCGTGCACCAACTGCACCCGCGGCACGCCACCGGCCAGCGCGATCCAGCGAGGATCGCGCACCAGCTCGGTGAGCACCACGTCGGGCTGAAAGTCGCGGATGCGGCGCCAGGCGGCGAAGCTGGCCGGCCACGTCGCGGCGGAGCGGAACCGCGGGTCGAGCACCAGCTCGTAGGCGCGGGCGGCATCGGACTCCGGATGCTGATCGGAGGTGACCAGCAGCACGTCAGCACCGCGGCGCCGCAACGCCTCGGCCTGAACGCGGGCCAACGGCCGCATCCACGGTGAAAGCCAAAGCACCCGAGGTGGATTCACGACGACGTCGGACTCTGCAGCGGCCCGTTGTCCACCCACCAGCGTCCGGCGAACTGCGGGTACTGCCGCTGCAGCTCACCGTAGAGATCGGGGAGCGTCAACAGCACCCGGTCGGGATCGGCGGCGATGAGTTGCTCGGGGGAGATGATGGCGATGTCGGTGCCGGGCAGCCGGCGGCCCTGCTTGGCCGGAGACCCGTCGGCGACACCCTGCACCAGCCGCCGGTCCACCTTCGCGATGCTGAACAGCGCCGGCACCCGCGAACCGGCCGCATACCCATACACCCTGTGGCCCTGATCTGCTTGTGCGACAAGCCATTCACGTAGTTGCACAGCATGCGCGTCGACCGCCTGCTGCATGCGTCGCAGCACCTCGGGTCGCGTCACACCGAACTCGCGCTCGCGCGCCAAGATGTCCTCGACATGCCGGTCCGGTTCGAGGTGGCCGTGCACGGCGGCCACCAGGAACGTTCCTCCGTAGAGGTCGAACTCCCAGGCGGTCGCGATGCTCATCCCCGCCGCACGGAGCAGATTGCCGATGGCGGTCAGCGAGTAGTAGCCGAAGTGGCCGTGCCGCAACGAGTTCCACTGGCCTTGCTCGATCATCGCCATCAACGACGGGAACTGCACCAGCAGCACCCCGTCGGGAGCGGTCACCTTGGCCCGCAGCTCGAAACCGGCCCGCTGGTCGGCCTCGTGCATGACGCCGAACGAGTCCAGCACCAGATCGGCGACTTCGGCTTCGGCCAGGCCACGCTCGGCGAGCAGCGACAACCAGGTGCCGCCGTGCGGGCTGCCGAATTCGCGGACGGTGCGACCGCGCAACCAGCCCCGATCGGCGACCCGTTGCACGGCATCGGCGGCCTGGTCGCGCAAGGCCTGCGGCTCGACACCTCGGGGCTCTTCGGTGACGGTGTCGTCGTCGGCCAGCTGAGCCAGTCCGCAGCGACCGCACAGGTCCATCGCCAGCGCGTGCGCCGTCTCCTGGGGGTCGACCGGCTGGTCGGCCGGTGGAAAGTGGTCGGCCGCAGGCACATTCCCCAGATCGAGGACCCGGGTCAGGTCAGCGTCGCCGCATGCTCGACAGCTTCTCACGCGAGTGCGGCACTGCGCGGTTTCACATTGCTGGCCCAGTGCAGGCTCGGGAGCGGGTAGACGATCTGGCCGCCCCACTCGGTGACGTAGCTGAGTTGTTCGGTGATCTCGGTCTCCAGGTTCCACGGCAGCACCAACACCACGTCCGGGCGGTCCTGGGCGATCAGGTCCGGGGCGTGGATCGGGATCCGGGTGCCCGGCGTGAAATGGCCGTGCTTGTACGGATTGCGGTCGACGGTGTACTCCAGCAGATCGGTGCGGATCCCGCAGTAGTTCAACAACGTGTTGCCCTTGCCGGGGGCGCCGTAGCCGACCACCCGTTTGCCCTCCGCCTTGCATTCCAGCAGGAAGCGCAACAGGTCGTGGCGGATCTGCTCGGTATGCTGCCGCAGTTGCCGATAGCCCTCGGGACGGTGCAGCCCGGCAGCCTCTTCGATCCGTAAAATCTTGGCGACCCGGTCGGTGGGCGGCCCGGCGACTTCGATCGGGCGGGCCCACACCCGGATCGACCCGCCGTGGGTGGGCAGCATCTCGACGTCGACGACGGCCAGGCCGGCGCTGGCGAGTGCATTCTGTGCCGAGAACACCGTGTAGTACTGAAAGTGCTCGTGATAGATGGTGTCGAACTGGCCCAGGCACACCAGGTTCAGCGCGTGGTGCACTTCTATGCTGAGCCAACCGTCGTCGGCGAGCAGCCCACGCAGTGATTGGGTGAACCCGCGCAGGTCGGGGATGTGGGCGTAGACGTTGTTGGCCACCACCAGATTCGCCGGGCCGTGTTCGGCACGCACTCGTCGGGCCAGATCCTGGTCCAGGAACTCCGACACCGTGGGTACCCCGCGCTCGACGGCAGCCGCGCCGACGTTCAACGACGGCTCGATGCCCAGGCACGGGATGCCTCTGGCGACCGCGTGCTGCAGCAGATAGCCGTCATTGCTGGCGGCCTCCACCACGAAGGAGTCGGGCCCCAGTCCGAGCCGCTCGACGGCTTGCGCGACGAAGGTCCCGGCGTGCTGCACCCAGCTGTCGGAATACGACGAGTAGTAGGCGTATTCGGTGAAGGTCTCTTCCGGGGTGATCAGTGCCGGGATCTGCAACAGCAGGCAGTCCTCGCACAGCCGCAGGTGCAGCGGGTAGGTGGGCTCCGGCAGGTCGAGTTCGGCTGCGGAAAGAATCTTTTCGCACGGCGGGGTCGCACCTAGGTCCAGGACGCTGAGCATCCGGTCCGAGTCGCACAGGCGGCACTTCATGTCAGGCCTCGATTCTCTGAGTCCGTTGTTCTGGTTGGGAGTTCAGGGCGTTCACATCACCGCGCCGATCGCGTCGAGGTAGGCATCGGTCATCGCCGCCACGGTGTAGTGGGTGCGCAGCCGCTCTAAACCACGCCGGCCCACTTCCGGCAGTCGGTCCGGGTCGGCCAGTATCTCGGCCAGTTGGTCGCGCCACGCCGACACCGAAACCGGTTCGACGACAAAGCCGGCCTTGCCGAAGTCCAGCATCTCCGGGACCGCGCAGATGCCCGACGCGGCCACCGGCACGCCGCGGGACATGGCTTCCAGGATCACCAGCGGGAATGCTTCGGAACGGCTTGGGACACAAAGCAGGTCGGCATCGGCCAGCGCCGGGCCCGGCCCGGGCGACCAGCCGCGCCACTGCACGCGGTTCCGAAGCGCCTCGGGTGTGCCGGCTTCCAATCGTTCGCGGTCGGGTCCGTCTCCGAAAATCGAGAGTCGCCAGGGCATTTCCGCCAACTCGTCGAGCGCCTCGATCAGCAGTTGGGGGTTCTTGTGTTCGACGATGCGGGACAGCATCACCAGGTGTGGCGGTGCGCCCGCCGGCCCGGTCCGGCGCGGCGGCCCGGCGGCAACGGCGGGTTCAACCCCGTTGGGGGCGACGAACGGACGGCCCTTGATCCTATGGTGGGGGGTCAGCATGTCCCAATGCCGTTGCGCCAGAACGATGAATCCGTCTGAGCGGCATATCGCGGCGGTGAGCGGCCGCGAGTAGATCGGCCCTTCGGTCTCCGGTGGAACGTGCGGGGCCACCAACCAGCGCCGGTCCCGGGACCTCGCGCGCCACAGTGTCGCAAAACCCGTCTCGGTGTTGGTGTCGCCACTGATCAACACCGACGGGCCGGCAGGCAGGTCGACCATCGGCGCCCACCAGGGTTGGCGCACCACCCGCACACTGTGTGGGATCTCCTTGATCAACGGCCCGAACCGTTGCATGCAGACGATGGTGACCGGGTATCCGCGGCGGTCCAGTTCTGCCGCCAGCAAAGCTTTTTGGCGTTCGGCGCCGCCGTACACCAGCCGGTTGGTGGTGATGACGATGACGGGCTTGCCGGTGCGGTTGGCGGTGGTCGCCCTCAGCACGGCCCTGCGGACTTCACGTTTGGAGCGCTGCACCCGGTCCAGCACCGAGGTGGCGGCCAGGTAGGCATCGGCGTGATGCACGCTGTCCTGGCGCTCGAGCAGCAGGGCGATGTTGGCGCGCAACAGGTCACGGTTGCGGAACCGTTCGACGGTGGAGACCTGCGCACCGTGTGCGGAGACGGCCTCGCTGGCGGCCGGGTTGCCGTGGTCGACGTCGAGTTCGTCGGCCAGCAGGATGCGCCAGCCCGCCGCGGCGGCTCGCTCCTGCCAGTCGGTTTCCTCGCCGTAGAGAAAGAATTCCTCGTCGAACCCGCCGATCTGGTTCCAGGCCACGCGGTTGATGGCCAGGCAGATGCCGGCCAGATAGCCTTCGATGCTGTGGGATTCGCCGGGCTGCTCCGGGTACAGGTGCGAGATCGGGGTACCGCGGAATCGGTCCGAGTAACCCGCGGCTGCCACCAGCGCCCTGGTCAGCGTGCGGCGGCGGGTCGCGATGTCCCACCGCTGCGGTCCGGGAGCGCCGGCATCCTGGATCAGCGGTGAGACGGCCGCGACACCGGGCTGGCGAAGCAGCGCACGGGTGCGGGTGAGCGGCCCGGTCAGCCGGGTGTCGGCGTTGAGCAGCAGCAGATCGGTGTCGGGCGGCGTGTGCTCCACCAATGCGTTGAAGGCGCCGCCGAAGCCGAGATTCACCGGGCCCAACACCCAGTGCACGTTCGGGTGCCGGGCGGCCAGCTCCCGGCGACCCGGATAGCCCTCGCCGCTGTTCTCGTAGACGTAGACCGGTAATTCCGGGGCGTGCTCGGCCAGCCCGGCCAGGCACTGCTCCACCAGGTCGTGGCTTTTGTAGGTGACGATCAGCGCCGACAACGGCCGGTCCGACGGCAGCTCGGTCGGCCCGGAACCCGGCGACGGCCGTTTGAGATACGCGCGATCGAGTTCGATTGTCATGTGGTCACCTCTTTGCGGAATAGTGCGGTCAGCGCCGACCAGTTGACCGGCCCGGCGGTCATGTTGACGCCCAGATATGCGACTGCGGCCGCGACGAGGACGAACACCACGTGCTGAGCCGAAAGCAGCAGCACCACAACCACACTGGCCGCCGTCGGGATCAGCAACCGGGCCAGGAACGCCACCGGCGTGCGGTAACCGCAGTGCCGACCCAGCCGCCAGGTGGCCAGCCCCAACCCGAAGAGCTCGGTACACACCAGCGAGATGCCGGCCCCCACCGCCCCGAATCGGCCGTCCAGAGCGAGATTCAGCGCCACGTTGACGACAAGTGTTGCAATGAAAAGCCCGAAGAAGAACCGTTGTTCGTGGCAGGCGAACAGGCCCTGCCCCAGGGTTCCGGTGACGAACCGCAACGCGGCGGCGACCAGCAGCAGCGCCAGCGTGGGCGCGCCCCGGTCGACGAAATCATGGTCGCCGAACAGCTCGATCAGCGGCCCGGCCAGCAACGCGCCCACCACGGCCACCGGAAAGGCGAGGAAGCTCATCAGCTCCACGCTGCGGCGCAGGAACGCGACGTAGGCACCCACGTCACGGGCGTAGAGCCCGGTGGCGGTCGACAGCGTCGACTTCTGGAAGAAGACCGACAGCGCCTCGGTGTTGAACGCGACGATATAGGCCAGCCCGTAAACGCCTACCTCGGCGTGGGTGTTGAGCAGCGACAGGATCACCCCGTCGGCACGCCAGTACAGGATCCCGATCACCGCAACGCCCATCAGCGGCAGGCTTTCCCGGAGCAGGTCGACGGATTCGGCCGCCGAGAACACCGGGCGCAGCGAGATGTGCCGGGCCGCCGCCGCGCCCTGGATCGCCAGGGCCAGAGCCGGCGGGATGAGCTGGGCGACCGCGAACCACACCACGTCGGCGTGCGTGGTCACCAGCCAGGCCACCATCGCCAGCGTGCCCAGCCGGCCGGCCACGTCGGAGATGGCGACCGCGGAAAACCGTACTGTGGAAAGGAATACCGGTTCGAATCGGGTCCGCATCGTCAGCATCAGCAGCTGACCGGACAACACCACCAGCATCACCCGTACGTCAGCGTCGCGGTAGATCAGCCACCCGGTGACGGCCGCGATCACGGCCAGCGGAATGCAGTACACCAGGGAGAGGCCGCTGTTGACGCGTACCAGTCGCTCCAGCTCGCCGCGGCCGGACGTGACGCGCCGCACGATCACGGTGGTGATGCCGAGATCGGTCATGGCGGTCCACATTCCGATGAAGGCGACCGCGACCATCAGCTGCCCGTAGCGGCCCGGGCCCAGGTAGCGCGCGGTGATCGACACCGAGACCACCGAGGCGACCATCCCCAGTGCCCGGCAGATCAGCTGGATCGAGAAAGCGTGGGCGATCCGTGCCTGTGGCACGTCGGGCGTGCCCGGCGGCGCAGGCTCCGCAAGAGGAGCCCCCGGACTCGTCGGCTCGAACACGGTGCCGCCCTTCATCAGTAGGCTCCGTCGCTGGCCAGGACGGCGCGCAGGGTCCGGGCGATGATGACGAGATCGCCGGCCATCGACCAGTTGTCGACGTAGGACAGGTCGAGTCGGACCGAGTCCTCCCAGGACAGATCCGAGCGTCCACTGACCTGCCACAGTCCGGTGACCCCGGGCTTCACCAGCAGCCGGCGCTTGACCTGGCCGTCGTAGTTCTCCACTTCGCGCCGCAGCGGCGGGCGCGGGCCGACGACGCTCATGTCCTGCTTGAGCACGTTGATGAATTGTGGCAGTTCATCGATGCTGTAGCGGCGCAACGTCTTTCCGACGGGGGTGACGCGTGGGTCCTGGTGGATCTTGAACAGCATGCCGCCGGCTCCCTGGTTCAACGGCAGCAGGTGTTCGACCTGTTTGTCCGCGCCGTCGACCATGGTGCGGAACTTCAGCATGGTGAAGGGTTGACCGTCCAGTCCGATGCGTTCGGCGCGGTAGAAGACCGGACCCTTGCTGGTCGACTTGATGGCCAGGGCGGCCAGCACCAGGATGGGAGCGGTTGCCAGCAGCGCTGCCAGGGCGAAGCAGAAGTCGAACGCCCGCTTCTGCAGGCGTTGCGTCCCTTCGTATTGCGGCTTGTCGACGTGCAGCAGCGGGAACCCGGCGATGGGCTGCATCGTCAGCCGCGCCCCCGCGACGTCCATCACACCCGGGGAAACCACCATGTCGACGTCCATCGTCTCGAGCTGCCACATCAGGTCGCGGATGCCGTGCACACCGAAATGTTCGGTACGGGTCACGGCGACGGTGTCGGCTCCGCAGGCGCCGACGGCGGCGACGGCGCCGGTCTCGTCGCCCAGGATCGGGATCTCCTGGCCGCCCACCTTGATGGTCTCGCCGCGATGCGGGCCGTAGCCCGGGATGCACACGCCGACAACGACATAGCCATCTTTGGGATTGCGGACCAATTCGTGCGCCAAGTGCGTGACGCCGGACCGGTCGCCGATTGCCAGCACCATCGTCTGGTAGTGGCCCTGCGCCCGCTTGCGCCACACGTATTTGCGCCACAGGTTGCGGCTGAGCAGCAGGCCGAGCGTGCCGACCGGCAGCGCGACGGCCAGATACCCACGGGCCAGGTCGATCTTGGCGAGCAGCGTGACCATCGCGATGATGCCGAACACCGAGAACGACGCGCTGGCGATGCGACGGTATTCGTCGATGCCGGCGCCGATGACGCGGGCCGAACGGGCCTGGAACACCGAGATGGACGTGAGCCACAGCAGCGCGAACAAGCAGGAGAACATTGTCATCACCGGGCCCGGATAGCCCGACATGTTGGGTGTGTCGCCGAACCGGACCAACTGCGCGAGGGCAATTGCCGCGCAGACGATCAGCGAGTCGGTGAACCGCAGCCGCGCCGAATACTGCTGCTGCCAGCGCGGCACGCCTCCCACCTTGTCCTTGGTGGTGGGCAGTGTGACGACGGTGGGCAGGCTGGCCTGTGTCCGCAGGGTGGCAGTCATGCCGGCAGCTCCCTCTGTCATGCGGACACTGCTTGGGTTGTGGCGCTTGAGTTTTCGACGTGTTCGTGCGTCGGTAACGCGACGTAGTGGATGCCGGGATAGCAGATCAGCTGGGCACGTAGCGCGCGCAGCAGCGCGACCGGCCCCTGCAGCAGGTAGCGGCGAGCCAGGCGGCGCGGCTCGCGAGTCAACCGATAGAGCCATTCCAGCCCGGACCGTTGCATCCATTCGGGCGCGCGGCTGGTGGTGCCGGCCAAGAAGTCGATGGCACCGCCCGACGGCAGGAACACCTTGGCTCCCGTGGCGTGCCCGTGCTGGTCGACCCAGTGCTCCTGCCTCGGTTTGCCGAGGCTGACGATCAGCAGGTCGGTTCGGGCGGCCCGGATCGCTGAACACAGTGCAGCAGAATCTGTTTCGATGTCGTAGGGGTCCGGCGACCACATCCCGGATACCACCAGTGCGGGATGCTTCTCGCGCAGGTACCCGGCCAGGCGCTGATGGGTCGCCGCGCTGCCGCCGAAGAACCCGACCCGGTGCCCGTCGGCTTCGGCCAGTGCCAGTGTTGCCGGCAGCAGGTCGGCTCCGGTGACCCGCGGCCACGGTCGGGCGGTGAGCAGTTGACCCCGCCAGGCGATCGGCATGCCGTCGGCCAGCAGCAGCCACTCCAGCAGCCCGCTGGGGGCGGCGCCCAACTTGCGGAAGTGGTGCAGGTGGTCCAGGTTCACCGAACCCACCGCCAAGCCGCGCCCCGAGGTACAGCGCAGTCGGGAGTCGATGATCGAGAGCACCTGGTGCGTCTCGCAGCGCTCGACGATGCTGCCGCTGACGACCATCCGTACCGATGCCTGGGCCGGCGCGTTGTTGGCCATGATCGCGCTACCCCCAATGCTTTTCGTGTGGGCGGATCATGCGGGTGCGGCTCCGGTCGGGGCCAGGCCGGAGTTCAGCAGGGGCCAGCTGGCGTCCTTTTCGGAGATGACCGTCACCGGAAGCGGCCATTGGATGCCGAATTCCGGTTCGCTGTAACGGAAGTTCTCTTCGCTGCCCGGCACGTAAGGGCCGCTGATCTGGTAGATGAGCTCGGTGTCGTCGGTCAGCGTCTGGAAGCCGTGCGCGACATAGGGCGGCAGGAACAGGGCGCGATGGTTGGCCGCGCTCAACTCCACCATCACGTGCTTGCCGAAGG
Source organism: Mycobacterium sp. 20KCMC460 (assembly GCF_022179425.1). Lineage (NCBI taxonomy): Bacteria > Bacillati > Actinomycetota > Actinomycetes > Mycobacteriales > Mycobacteriaceae > Mycobacterium > Mycobacterium sp. 20KCMC460. The sequence continues at coordinate 5,493,952 of NZ_AP025524.1, read as the reverse complement.
TCGGCGACTCCGGGCGCACGTCGACCGCGACGTCGGCGATGGCGCCGCGGACGCAGCGGACCAGCTTGGCTTCGGCGTGCGGTGGGAGCTGGCGGTGCAGACCGCGCACCGTGCCGCGGGTCTGGTTGAAGCAGATGCTGGTCTGGGAGACCTCGGGTATCAATCCGTGCTCGGCGAACTCCTCGGCGCAGAAGACGCGCGAGAAGAAGCCGCGGTGGTCGCGGTGCGGTTCGATGTCGACGATCGTCACGCCGGCGACGCTGGTGGGTGTGTACTTCATCCGGATCTGTTGTCCCCTCTGATGATTCGAGCCGCGTCGTCAGGCGCCGGGAGAGCCGGTGATCGGGGTCAGCACGGCTTTTTCGGCCACGAAGGCTTCGGCGTACCGGGAGCGGCATTGCACGCCGCGGATCCGCATCAACCCGAGGAACGTCTCGTCGTCGAACCAGTCCCGGCCGGTCTGGGACGGATACGACTGAGCCAGCAGTCGAGCCTTCTGTTGCGCGACGTCGTCCGGAATCGGTACGTAGACAGTGGGATTGGGTAGGTCGGACTCCCACTTGAGAATCTCGTAGCCCAGCACCAGTTGCGCCCGGAACTCGGTGGGCAGCAGCTTGGCGAGCAGCCGGTGATCCTGGTGGTAGTCGTCGCGCTGCGGTCCCAGCACCAGGTCCGGCTCGCAGCTGCGGCGGAAGTCCGCGAGTCGTTGTTTGACGGTGCCCCAGTGTTCGGGCAGGCGCCCGTCGGGCAGATCGGCGACGGTCAACCGCACGTCGGCGCGCGGGAAGAAGGCCGCGAACGCGTTCTTCTCCTCGATTTCCCTTTCGGTTCCCGCGCCGCTGAGCACCAGCGCGTGGATCACCAGAGCGGGGTTGTCGCGCGCGATCCGCATCAGTGTCGCACCGGCGCCGATGGCGATGTCGTCGCAGTGCGCGCCGACGACGGCGACCGAGCCGATGGGGGCACCAAACGTCAACGGAATCATGCCGACAGGTCCGTCGGTGTCTCCCAGACCGCCCAGGGACGCACGCCGCGGTTGTAGTCGGCGTCGAGTTCGGCGCGCTCCTTGAACGTGTCGGCCGGCTTCCAGAACCCGTCGTGCTGGTACCCCAGCAGCCGTCCGGTGCCGGCCAGTTCGGTGCAGGCGTCGCCGACCAGGTCGCCGTTCTCCGGAATCAGGTCGATGACGTCCTGGCGCAGCACGAAGTAGCCGCCGTTGACATAGATGGGGAACTTGGTGATCGGGGCGATCTCCTTGATGTCGCCGTCGGTGGTGACGTCGACGCAGTGGAACGACGACTGCGGCGGCACGACGAGCATCGAGGCGGCCGCGCCACTGTCGTGGAACCGGTCGATCATCGTGTCCAGCGGGGCGTCGGTGAGCACGTCGGCGTAGTTGGCCAGGAAGTACTCGTCCTCGCCGAGGTATTTGCGGACCCGGCGCAGCCGCTCGCCGATCGGGGACTCCAGCCCGGTGTCGACGAAGGTGATGGTCCAGTCCGACATGTCGGTGTCGAGCAGTTCCACCTGGCCGCCACGCATGACGAAGTCGTTGGACTCGGTCTCGCGGTAGTTGACGAAGAATTCCTTGACCATGGCCTGGCCGTAGCCGAGGCACAGGATGAATTCGGTGTGGCCGTAGTGCGCGTAGTAGCGCATCACGTGCCAGAGCAGGGGTCGGGGCCCGACCATCTGCAGCGGCTTGGGGACCAGGTCACCGTCGGCGCTGCGCATCCGCATCCCGTATCCGCCGCAGAAGAGTACGACCTTCATCTACCTGCCCCCTTCGGGCTCGAACGGGCGACGGCTCTCGGTTGCCCGATGCGAGCCGCTGATCGCAGCTCTGCGTCGGCGGCCGGGCAGTCCATACCCGATAACTAAGTAGTGCCTAGTATACATACTATTAGAACGGTTTAAAGCCTAAAACTAAACTGCTAGTACAGTTACTACCTTATTTGGAGGCTCGAGCGAGGAGACGCGCCGGATGCGCAATGTCTGCGCTTTTCGGGTGGCTGGGCTGCCACCCGGCCGGCTCAGGCGAACGCGCCGTACCCCGCGGACGGCGGTTGCGCCATGACCGTCGGAACCAGGCCGTAGCGAGGTCCGGCAACCGGTCCTTGGGCGGCGTTGCGCGGCATCCCACCCAGCAGGCTCGGCGGCACCGCGCCTACCGGCCCCCCACCACCCGCGGCGGGCAACGCCGAGCTGATGCCGGTCAGGTGTGCGGTGGGGATGACGCTGGTCCAGGCCGGCGGCACCGACAGCGACCCCAGCGCGGCGGCCTGCCCCATAGCGCCGAAAGCGCCGGCGCCTCCCGCGCCCACGGCGTCCGCCGCACCCGCCACTGCGCCGGCCGCGTCCGCGGCAACCTCCGCGACCTGGGTGGCCGCGGCCTGCGCCATGCCCTGCATGGTCTGCGCGATGCTCAACAGGCTGCTCAATGCGAACAGCGGCATGACGGCGATGTTCAGCATGTTGGCCAGGTCGCCGCTGGAGGTAGAGCCGGTGGTGGGCAGGACCGACGCGGCGGCCGATTCGACCGACGCCAACGACGTGGGCGTCGCCAGCCCCTGCAGCGCGGTGGGCAGCGAATTCACCAGCGATGCCAGCGTGGTCTGCGTCGCGCCCGCCTCGCCGGTGGCCTGCGCGACGGCCGTGGCCTGCGAAGCCACTCCCGCGGCATCGGTGACCTGCGGCGGAGCGTCGAATGGGGTCAGCGTCGACGCCGCCGCGGAGCTGGCCGCGTAGCCGTACATCGCCGCCGCGTCCTGAGCCCACATTTCGCTGTAGTGGGCTTCGGTGGCCGCGATGGCCGGCGAATTCTGGCCGAAGAAGTTGGTCGCGATCAGCGCGGCCAACAAGGTCCGGTTGGCCGCGACCACCGTGGGCGGGACCGTCATCGCGTAGGCGGCTTCGTAGGCGCCGACGGCCGCTCTGGCCTGGCCGGCGGCTTCCTCGGCCTGAGCCGCGGTGGCGCCCATCCAGACGGCGTACGGGGTGGCGGCCGCCGCGGCCGATATCGCCGCCGGACCGAGCCAGGGTCCGCTGGTCAGCCCCGCGATGACTGCCGAGTACGACGAAGCCGCCGCCTGTAGTTCGGTCGCCAGGTTGTCCCAGCCGACGGCTGCCGTCAGTAGCGGCCCCGCGCCCGCGCCGGCGTACATCCGGGCGGAGTTGAACTCCGGGGGCAGTGCGCCATAGTCCATTGCTGTCAGTCCCCCGCGGATCAACCCGTGGCGGCCGCGTTGGCGGCCTCGGTGGCGGCGTAAGAACCGGCGCTGACCTGCATGGCCTGCACGAACAACTGGTGGATCGCGGCCGCCTGCGCGCTCACCGCCTGGTACAGCTGGCCGTGCGCGGCGAACTGCATCGCGGTCAGCGCCGACACCTCGTCGGCGGCCGCCGGCGCGAGGGCGGTCGTCGGACCGGCTGCAGCGGCGCTTCCCGAACTGAAGGCGCAGCCGATGTCCTGCAGGGTGCCGGCCGAAGCCGCCAGGGCTTCGGGCTGCGTGGTCACGAACGACATGTGTCTCTCCTAACCAATCGGGCATGAGCCGCGGGCGAGGGCCGTCTCAACTAGACCTCCACCCCGTAGATTGCCCAATATACATACTTTTGGAACACTTTGGGCGCCTAAAACCAACTTAAAGTACCTACACAGCATCTTTGCAGTCATTTGTGGCGTAGAACACGTCGGGACGGTGCCCGGCTGATAACCTCGCAAGTGGTGCCCGGGGGCACCGCCGGAGAACATGTGCCGGTGCTCCAGCAGGGGGGCCGGTCGCTCTGCTTGAGGAAGGCACAGGAATGGTGACGGGGACGAGCAACGGCGCTGACCGCGCTACCCCGGTCCGCGCACGTAACGCGCCCGGCTATCCGGGATCGCCGGGCAAGTCGCACGGGTCCAATGTCGACTGAACCGGCTGACGGACGAGCAGACACCACTCGGCAACAGATTCTGCGGGCCGCAGCTCACCAGTTCGCCCGCCGCCCGTACCACGACGTCGGCCTCGACGACATCCTCGCCGAAGCCGAGTTGACCAAGGGCGCCATGTACTTTCACTTCCGCTCCAAGCACGCTCTGGCGGTGGCGATCATCGATCAGCACACGGCCGACGGTCGGGTCGCGGTAGACGAACTGCTGGCCCGGCAGCTGTCCGGCCTCGAAACGCTGATCGACTTCTGCTACTTGGCGGCGGTCCAGGACATGTCCAAGGACGTAGCCAGGGCCGCATCGCATCTGATCGAATCGGTCGGCCGTACTGAAGGCCTGCAGGCACAGTTGCTCGGCGGGTGGATCACCATGCTGGCCGGCGTCGTCGAGCGGGCGATCGCCGAGGGCGACGTCTCCGGGGAATGGGAGCCCCGCGACGTCGCGCGCCTGATCGTGTCGATGTACATGGGGCTGCGTCAGGCCAGCGACCTCGACGATCCGCAGCGCTATCTGCTTGATCTGGAAAGAAACTGCCTGCTCGTCCTGGCGGGGATCCTGGAACCCGACCGATTCGACTACTTCAAGCAGTTCATCAGGCGCCGTACCGCGCTGGCCATTTCGTCAGCCACCGCGGCGACGCGCCCCGAGTGATGCGACACCGGCGGTTCTGGGACGTGCGCCCGAGAATACGGCGTTGACGGCTGCTACGCTTGACCGGCTGACCAGGATAAATGGCATGCAAAAGGTCCGGGTGATAACGGGACCGACATTGGAAAGGGCACGGCAATGGCGCGCCAGGTTCGGTCCGAGTTAACCCGGCGAAGGATTCTCGACGCCGCGATCGACGTGTTCAGCGAGGTAGGTTACGCAGCCGCCGGGTGGGGCACCATCATCGACCGCACCGGCATGACCAAGGGCGCTCTCTACCACCACTTCGACTCGAAGGAAGCGCTCGCGTCCGACATCATCGACGAGGGTAGTGCGGTGCTACTCGCCGCCTTCGAGAACGTCTGTGGATCGGCGTCGCCCGCGCTGGAGAACATGATCCACGGCACCTTCGCGATCACCCACGTACTCGGCTCGGACAAGACGGCGCGGGCGGCCGAGCAGTTGGTCGGCGCCTTGAGCGGGTTCAACGAGGCGGCGGGACGGTGCTGCACGTCCTGGGTCGCGGCGATGACGACGCAGGCGAAACGGGCGATAGCCGAGGGCGATCTGCGCGAGGACGTCGATGCGCAGGCGCTCAGCGAGGCGGTCGTCGGGGCGATGTTCGGAACCCGGATGTTGGCGATCGCGATGACCTGCGGTCGCGCCGGCGAGGGCCTGGCCAAGGAACTGAACGCCCAACTCAGCCAGATCTGGATGCTGTTGCTGCCCGGCGTCGCGGCCGAGGCGTCCTTGCCGTATTTCCGTCAGTACCTGGCTCGCGAAGTGATGCGCCAGCACCGTGCTGTGGAAACCGCTCCGGTCAGCGGTCCGGTGGCGGTACCGGACGGCGGCTAACGCCGGGTGCTCGACACCGGCCGACGGTCACGGACGATCCGGGCCGGGACACCGGCGACGTCGACATCGTCGGGCACCGCCTGGTTCACCACCGCTCCGGCGTAGATCCCGACTCGGCTGCCGACCGTGGCGCCGAGCACCATGGCGCCGGGCGAGATGAACACGTCATCGCCGATCCTGGGGTATTCGCCCGGCCGCCCCTCGCCCAGCGTGACTCCTTGGTGGATCCGGCAGTTGGCGCCGATCCTGGCGCGATGGTGCACGTGCACCCAGCCGACGTGGGCGACCGACAGGCCGGGCCCGAACGCATTCAGCGGGATGCCGAACCCGAGCCTTTCGCCGAGGAACTTCAGCCGCAGGCGCAGGTAAGCGGCCACCAGGCGACCGCCGGGGGTGCGGGCGGTGTTCGTCCAGTACTCGGTCTTGCGCAGCATGCGCTGAAAGTAGGGGGCGCGATGAATGATCCGGTACCGGTGCCGCCACCGCTCCAGGCCTTGGGCACGCAGATCCGCGGCCAGATAGGACTCCAAGTCGGTGCGAGTCTGGATCATCCGCAATAAAATACTACAAGTATCAACAAACGCCTAGACGGAGACTGATGGTATGTCTAGGGTCTAGCGGGCGTCGTCAGCGCTCTTCTTCCCACAGCTGCTCGGTCAGATCCTGGAACGCCGCGAGCGCGAACTTGTCGTCGGCGCGCATCACCGCCGACCTGCTCATCAGCGCCCGCACCACCGAACCGTCCTTGTGCGCCAGTTCGACCACCATGTTCGCCAGCGCGTGTACAAACGACAGCAACGAGGACTCGGTGTCCGGCGCCTGGTAGAAGATCTCGTGAAACCTCAGCTTGAGCACCTCTTCGGGCTCGCAGCCGACCATCTGGGCGAACGCGGTGTTGGTGAACAGGATGCTGCCGTCTTCGGCGATGGCGAGCACCGGAACCGGGATGCGTTCGAGCACCACCAGCGCCGGCAACTCCTTCAGCGTGGTTATCGGCGATTGGCTGACTGGCCGATTCCGTCTTCGCTCCACACGGCGATTATGGCCTATGGCAGAAGTTAAGTTCACGCGACTTCACCGAAATACTTTGCCGCCACGGTTCACTCGGGCGGTTGATAGCGGGGGAACACGCCACTCGGCGGCGGCAATGCGGTCCCGGGTGTCAGCCGCCGGCCGATCGCGGTGAACGTCCGCAGGTCTGCAGGCTGGCCGAGTAACTCGAGCAGCTTGGCGGCCGAGTCCGGCATCACCGGGATGACCAGCAGCGCCGCGATGCGGACCACCTCGCAGGTGACGTAGAGGGTGGTCCGAAACCGGTCCTGGTCGGCCTCGGACACGCTCTTGCGCAACACCCAAGGCTGTTGTGCCGAAAAGTACTTGTTCGCATCGCCCAGCATCAGCCAGATCGCCTCCAGCGCCTGATGCATCGCCTGGGCGTCGAAGTGTCCGCGCACCCGATCCAGCAGGCCGTCGGCCGTCGCCAGCAGTTCGGAGTCGGCGTCGGTGAACGCCCCGGGTTCAGGGACCACCCCGTCCAGGTTCTTGGCCACCATCGACAACGACCGCTGCGCCAGATTGCCCAACTCGTTGGCCAGGTCGGTGTTGATCCGGGTGACGATCGACTCGTCGCTGTAGCTGCCGTCCTGGCCGAACGGAATCTCCCGCAACAAGAAATAGCGGACCTGATCGACTCCGAACGTGTCGACCAGAGCAACCGGGTCGACGATGTTGCCCACCGACTTGCTCATCTTCTCGCCCCGGTTGTGCAGGAATCCGTGCGCGAAAACCCGTCGCGGCAAATCGATTCCGGCCGACATCAGAAACGCCGGCCAGTACACCGCGTGGAACCGGATGATGTCCTTACCGATCATGTGCAGATCGGCCGGCCAAAAGCGTTGGTAGAGCGCTGAATTGGTGTCGGGGAAGCCGGCTCCGGTCAAATAGTTGGTCAGCGCGTCGACCCACACGTACATGATGTGGTCCGGGTGCCCGGGAACCTGCACACCCCAGTCGAAGGAGGTCCGGGATATCGAGAGGTCGTCCAGGCCGCCCGAGACGAAGCTGACCACCTCGTTACGCCGCGTCTCCGGCGCGATGAAGCCGGGGTTCGCCCGATAGTGAGCCAGCAGCCTGTCGGCGTACGCCGACAGCCGGAAGAAATAGGTCTGCTCCTCGGTCCAGGTCACCGGGGTCCCCGTCTCCACCGCGATCCGGCTGCCGTCCTCGAGCAGCTGGGTCTCGGACTCGACGAAGAACCGTTCGTCGCGCACCGAATACCACCCGGCGTAGTTGTCGAGGTAGATGTCGCCGTTTGCCTCCATCCGCCGCCAGATCTCCTCGGACGCCGCATGATGATCGGCGTCGGTGGTGCGGATGAACCGGTCGAAGGAGATGTTGAGCTTCTCCTGCATGCGCTGGAAGACGTCGGAGTTGCTCCGGGCCAGCTGCAAGGTCGGGATGCCGGCGGCCGCGGCGGCCTGCGCCACCTTGAGGCCGTGCTCGTCGGTTCCGGTGAGGAATCGGACGTCGAAGCCGTCGAGCCGCTTGAACCGGGCGATCGCGTCGGTGGCGATGTACTCGTAGGCGTGTCCCATGTGCGGCGCGCCGTTCGGGTAGGCGATCGCGGTGGTGACGTAGTAGGGCTTCATCGAGACTCACCCTATTGTGTGCGCGTGGGTTCCAACCGATCTGGTAAGCGAGAGGCGCCGCCGGCGCCGGAGCCGTTGGCGCCGCTGATCGACGCACACACCCATCTGGACGCATGTGGCGCCGCCGACCGCGACGGAGTGCGCGCCATCGTCGATCGCGCGGCCGCGGTCGGGGTGGGCGCGGTGGTCACCATCGCCGACGACATGGAATCGGCGCGCTGGGTCGCAGCGGCCGCACAGTGGGATGCGCGGGTGTACGGCGCGGTGGCGCTGCACCCAACCCGCGCCGACGCGCTTACTGAGGCCACCCGCGCCGAGATCGAACAGCTGGCCGCCCAGCCGCGGATTGTCGCCGTCGGAGAGACGGGCCTGGACCTGTATTGGCCGGGCAAGCTCGACGGCTGTGCGCAGCCGGAGGTGCAGCGCGACGCGTTCGCCTGGCACATCGACCTGGCCAAGCGGCTAGGTAAGCCGCTGATGATCCACAACCGCGACGCCGACCGGCAGGTGCTCGACGTGCTGCGCGCCGAGGGTGCGCCGGACACCGTCATCTTCCATTGCTTCTCCTCGGACAGTGCAATGGCGCGCGAATGCGTGGCCGCCGGATGGTTACTGAGCCTGTCCGGGACAGTGAGCTTCCGAAATGCCCGCCAGTTGCGGGAAGCCGTTCCGCTGATACCGATGGAGCAGCTTCTGGTGGAAACCGACGCGCCGTTTCTGACTCCGCACCCCTACCGCGGCGCAGCGAACGAACCGTACTGCTTGCCCTACACCGTTCGGGCGCTGGCTGAGCTGCTCCAGCGCGCACCCGAGGAAGTGGCCGAAATCACCACCAGCAATGCCCGCCGCGCCTATGAGCTGGGCGCCGAGGGTGGATGAGCGGTCGCCGATCGCCTGCCGCGACCCCGACACGAAGGGGGTCGAGTTGCCCCGCATTGGACGGTTCGTTACCGTCTTGTGATCGAACGGGTGGGCCTGCGGGCCCATTTCGTCATTTCAGCTGAATATGGTCGAGAGCTCATCGAAGAGTTGACGCTGACGTTTGCAGTGGGTCGGGACAGACTGGGATATAGACATTGAGTTTGCTTACTAAACTTCATCAAACTGAATCACCGATGTTGCGCCTGTTGGTTGGCGCGCTGCTCGTGGCACTGATATTCGCCGGCGGCTTTGCCGTCTCCTCCTCCAAGACCGTGACCTTGACGGTCGACGGAACCTCCACGCGAGTGAGCACGATGAAGTCCCGAGTGATCGACATCGTGCAGGAGAACGGGTTCTCCGTCGGCGACCGGGACGACCTCTACCCGGCCGGCGACGTCACCGTGCCGAACGCCGCCACCATCGTGCTGCGTCGCAGCCGGCCGCTGCAGATCACGCTGGACGGCCAGAACTCGCGGCAGGTGTGGACCACCGCGTCCACGGTCGACGAGGCGCTGGCGCAGCTGGCCATGACCGACACCGCCCCCGCCGCCGCGTCGCGCGCCAGCCGCGTCCCGCTGGCGGGAATGACGCTGCCGGTGGTGAGCGCCAAGACCGTCGAGATCGCCGACGGCCCGGTGGTCCGCACGGTGCACCTGCCGGCGCCCAATGTCGCCGGGCTGCTGGCCGCGGCCGGCGCCCCGCTGCAGGACAGCGACCAGGTGGTGCCGGCGGCCAATACTCCGATCACCGACGGCATGCAGATCCAGGTCACCCGTAACCGCATCGAGCGGGTCACCGAGCGGGTCCCGCTGCCGCCCCCGGCGCGCCGCATCGAAGACCCGGAACTCAACATGAGCCGCGAGGTCGTCGAAGACCCGGGCGCCCCGGGCACCCAGGACGTGACCTTCGCGGTCGCCGAGGTCAACGGCGTCGAGACCGGACGGTTGCCGATCTCCAACTCGGTCGTCACACCGGCCCGCGAAGCGGTGGTCCGGGTCGGCACCAAGCCGGGCACCGAGGTTCCCCCCGTCAGCGACGGCGGCATCTGGGACTCCCTGGCCGGCTGCGAGGCCGGCGGGAACTGGGCGATCAACACCGGCAACGGCTTCTACGGTGGCGTCCAGTTCGACCAGGGCACCTGGGTGGCCAACGGGGGGCTGCGCTACGCGCCGCGCGCCGACCTGGCCACCCGCGAAGAACAGATCGCCATCGCCGAAGTGACCCGGCAGCGTCAGGGCTGGGGCGCCTGGCCCGTGTGCAGTGGACGAGTGGGTGCGCGCTGACGATCCGGTTGCTCGGGCGCACCGAGATCCGGCGGTTGGCCAAAGAGCTTGATTTCCGGCCACGGAAGTCGCTCGGGCAGAACTTCGTCCACGACGCCAACACGGTGCGACGGGTGGTCGCGTCCTCCGGTGTCGGCAAATCCGACGTCGTCCTAGAGGTCGGCCCCGGCCTGGGGTCGCTGACGCTGGCGCTGCTCGACCGGGGCGCGACAGTGATCGCCGTGGAGATCGACCCGGTGCTGGCGGCCCGGCTGCCGCAGACCATCGCCGAGCACTCCAACAGCGAAGTCCAGCGATTCAGCGTGGTCAACCGGGACGTACTGGGCTTACACCGCGACGACCTCCCGGAGGCGCCGACCGCGGTGGTGGCCAACCTGCCCTACAACGTCGCCGTTCCGGCGCTGTTGCATCTGCTCGCCGAGTTCCCGTCCATCCGCACGGTAACGGTGATGGTGCAGGCCGAAGTCGCCGAGCGGCTCGCGGCCGAGCCCGGCGGCAAGGAATACGGCGTGCCCGGTGTCAAGGTGAACTTCTACGGGCGAGTCCGGCGCTGCGGCACGGTGTCTCCCACGGTGTTCTGGCCCATTCCGCGCGTCTACTCGGGGCTGGTGCGCATCGACCGCTACGAAGTTTCGCCGTGGCCGACCGACGAGGCGTTCCGCAAGCGGGTCTTCGAGCTGGTCGATATCGCTTTTGCGCAGCGCCGCAAGACATCTCGCAACGCATTCGTGCAGTGGGCCGGGTCGGGGAACGAGTCGGCGAGCCGGCTGCTGGCGGCCAGCATCGACCCCGCCCGCCGGGGCGAGACGTTGTCGATCGAGGATTTCGTGCGGCTGCTGCAGCGCTCGGGTGACCTCGACGACTCACCGGGCGCCGACGCGGGGCCGGACCAGGATCCGGCGCAGATTTCGGCAGGCTGACCCGGCCCGGACGGGCGTCGTCGGGCCGCCTGGACGGTGCCACCGCGTGTGGTGCACGCGGTGCGGGGATAGTCTGCTGCGGTGGCTGGGACTGAGGGGAACACCGCCGAGTTATGGGTGCCGACTGGATCCGTCACCGTTCGGGTACCGGGGAAAGTCAACCTCTATTTGGCGGTCGGTGACCGGCGCGACGACGGATACCACGAGCTGACGACGGTGTTCCACGCCATCTCGTTGTTCGACGAGGTGACGGTCCGCAACGCCGACGTGCTCTCACTCGAGGTGGTCGGCGAGGGCGCCGACACGCTGCCCACCGACGACGGCAACCTGGCGTGGCGGGCCGCCGAACTGCTGGCCGACCACGTGGGCCGCGCCCCGGACGTGTCGATCTTCATCGACAAGTCGATCCCGGTGGCCGGGGGCATGGCGGGCGGCAGCGCCGACGCGGCCGCGGTGCTGGTGGCCATGAACGCCCTGTGGGAACTCAATCTGCCCCGCCGCGACCTGCGCCTGATGGCCTCCCAGTTGGGCAGCGACGTGCCGTTCGCGCTGCATGGCGGCACCGCGCTGGGGACCGGGCGCGGCGAAGAGCTGGCGACGGTGTTGTCGCGCAACACGTTCCACTGGGTGCTGGCGTTCGCCGACAGCGGGCTGCTGACGCCACAGGTGTATAACGAGCTGGACCGGCTCCGCGAAGTCGGGGACCCGCCGCGGCTGGACGAGCCCGGCCCGGTGCTGGCCGCCCTGGCCGCCGGCGACCCGCGGCAGCTGGCCCCGCTGTTGGGCAACGAGATGCAGGCCGCCGCGGTGAGCCTGGATCCGGCGCTGCGACGCGCCCTGCGCGCCGGGGTCGAGGCGGGCGCGCTGGCCGGGATCGTGTCCGGCTCCGGGCCCACCTGTGCCTTCCTCTGCGATTCCGCCGACGCCGCCGTCGACGTCGGCACTCAGCTGTCGGGTGCGGGCGTCTGCCGCACCGTTCGGGTTGCCACCGGTCCGGCGCCGGGTGCCCGGGTGGTGCCGGCACCCGCCAACGACGTGTGACGCCGTTTACCTAGCTGTGACATGTCACTCAAATCGTGTCTACGTTTGGCAGTTACTTAAGAGTTGCTTAAGATGAGCCGCGGTGACGAGTAGCCACGACTGAGAGCTCATCACCAAATCGAGACCTAAACGCTTCCCAATATGTATGCGTGCCTGCCTCGAAGCGAGATGTGGCAGGTGGAACATGAAAACCCGGACCTTGGGGAAGCGTTGGACCGAGGAGGTTTGCGTGAGCAGGTTTACCGAGAAGATGTTCCACAATGCCCGCACGGCGACGACGGGCATGGTGACCGGTGAACCCCACGAACCCGTCCGGCACACCTGGGGCGAGGTGCACGAGCGCGCACGCCGCATCGCCGGTGGGCTGGCCGCCGCCGGTATCGGCCTCGGCGACGCCGTCGGCGTGCTCGCCGGCTTCCCGGTCGAAATCGCCCCGACCGCGCAGGGCCTGTGGATGCGCGGGGCCAGCCTGACCATGCTGCACCAGCCCACGCCGCGGACCGACCTGGCCGTGTGGGCCGAAGACACGATGACCGTCATCGGCATGATCGAGGCCAAAGCCGTGGTGGTCTCGGAGCCTTTCACCGTCGCGATCCCGGTGCTCGAGCAGAAGGGCATCAAGGTCCTCACCGTCGCCGACCTGCTGGCGTGGCAGCCGATCGACCCGATCGAGGTCGGCGAGGACGACCTGGCGCTGATGCAGCTGACGTCCGGTTCCACCGGTTCTCCCAAAGCGGTCCAGATCACCCACCGCAACATCTACTCCAACGCCGAGGCGATGTTCATCGGGGCCGAGTACGACGTCGACAAAGACGTGATGGTCAGCTGGCTGCCCTGCTTCCACGACATGGGCATGGTCGGGTTCCTGACTATCCCGATGTTCTTCGGCGCCGAGCTGGTCAAGGTCACCCCGATGGACTTCCTGCGGGACACCCTGCTGTGGGCCAAGCTGATCGACAAGTACAAGGGCACCATGACCGCGGCGCCCAACTTCGCCTACGCACTGCTGGCCAAGCGGCTGCGCCGGCAGGCCAAGCCGGGCCAGTTCGACCTGTCCACGCTGCGGTTCGCGCTGTCCGGCGCCGAGCCTGTCGAGCCGGCCGACGTCGAAGACCTGCTGGACGCGGGCAAGCCGTTCGGTCTGCGGCCCTCGGCGATTCTGCCGGCCTACGGCATGGCCGAGACGACGCTGGCGGTGTCGTTCTCGAAGTGCAATTCCGGGCTGGTGGTCGACGAGGTCGACAACGACCTGCTGGTCGCGCTGCGCCGGGCCGTGCCCGCCACCAAGGGCAACACCCGCCGGCTGGCCACGCTGGGGCCGCTGCTGCAGGATCTGGAAGCACGGATCGTCGACGAGGACGGCAACGTGGTGCCGGCGCGGGGCGTCGGTGTCATCGAGTTGCGCGGCGAGTGCGTCACCCCCGGCTACATCACGATGGGCGGCTTCATGCCGGCCCAGGACGAACACGGCTGGTACGACACCGGCGACCTGGGCTACCTCACCGACGAAGGGCATGTGGTGGTGTGCGGCCGGGTGAAGGACGTCATCATCATGGCCGGCCGCAACATCTATCCGACCGACATCGAGCGGGCCGCCGGCCGCGTTGACGGTGTCCGTCCGGGTTGTGCGGTGGCGGTACGTCTGGACGCCGGGCATTCGCGGGAGTCGTTCGCCGTCGCGGTCGAATCGAATGCGTTCGAGGACCCGGCCGAGGTGCGGCGCATCGAGCACGATGTGGCCCACGAGGTCGTCAAGGAGGTCGACGTGCGGCCCCGCAACGTCGTGGTGCTCGGGCCCGGGACCATCCCGAAGACGCCGTCGGGCAAGCTGCGCCGGGCGAACTCGGTCACGCTGGTCACCTAGGCTGCAGCGGGCCCCGGCGGCTGGGCGCTCGCGTCGCGTGAACACAGGGCGGTTCTGACGCCTGGTTTCGCCCAGGATTCACGCGTCTGAACGCGTAGCCGGCTGTTGTGGCGTCGATTCAACCCCAGGCGTGCACGCGGTTCTGCGCGGGTTCGAGGCCCAGTTCGATCAGCAGCTCGGTGGCATCGGCAGCCTGCTCGCAGATGGTCGGGATCTCCGGGCGCTCGGTGGCGTTGAACGGCTCCAGCACGAACGCCGCCGGATCCTTGCGTCCGGGCGGACGGCCGATTCCGATACGCACCCGCTGAAAGTTCTTGCTGCCCAACGCGGCAGCCAGCGAACGCAGCCCATTGTGGCCGCCTTCACCGCCGCCCAGCTTCAGCCGGATGCGGCCGAAATCCAGGTCGAGGTCGTCATGAATGACGACGACGTCGGCGGGCGGCACCGAATAGAACTTCGCCAGCGGCCCCACCTGTCGCCCGGATTCGTTCATGTAGCAGCGTGGCTTGGCCAGCACCACCGCGCGTCCGCCCAGCCGGCCGGTGCTCACCTCGGCACCAGAGCGCTTGTGCGCCTTGAACTTTGCGCCCAGCCGGGCCGCGAGCACATCGGCGACCATGAACCCGACGTTGTGCCGGGTTCGGGCGTAGTTCTCGCCCGGGTTGCCCAGGCCGACCACCAGCAGCGGTTCGGCCACGTCGCGCTACTCGGACTCGGCTTCGGCCTCGGCAGCAGGCTCGCCTTCGGCCTCTTCGCCGGCCGCTGCCCCGGCCGCCGCGCCTTCCTCGCCGGCGCCCTCTTCGGCCAGATCCTCGGCCGTCGGCGCCTGCACCACGTTGACCACCAGCAGCTCGGGGTCGGAGACCAGCGAGACGCCGTCGGGCAGCTGGATCTGGCCGGCGGTGAACTGGGTGCCGGCCGCGGCACCCTCGACCGAGATGGTCAACTGCTCGGGAATCGACAGCGCCTCGGCCTCGATCTCGATGGCGTTGGCGTCCTGGGTGACCAGGGTGTCCGGCCCGGCCTCACCTTCGACGATGACGTTCACCTCGACGTTGACCTTCTCGCCGCGCCGCACCACCAGCAGGTCGGCGTGCTGGATGCTGCGCTTGATCGGGTGGATGTCGAGGGCCTTGGTCAGCGCCAGCTGCTCCTTGCCGTCGATGCTCAGGGTCAGCACGGCGTTGGTGCCGGAGTGCCGCAGCACGGCCGCGAAGTCGTGGCCAGGCAGCTCGAGGTGCTGGGGGTCGGCGCCGTGGCCGTACAGCACGGCGGGAATCTTGCCTTCGCGACGGGCGCGGCGCGAGGCGCCCTTGCCGGTCTCGGTACGCACCGTGGCGGGAAGCTGGTTGACGGTGGCTTTAGCCATAAAAGTCGCTCCTGTGTGTAGGGCACGGCCAGGATCGCGACGAATCTGTCGGTCTCCGTCGATAACGGTGCTGGTCTAGCCGGTGCACCCTCGCCGTGACGCCCGGTCAGGTTACCCCAGCAGCGCGAGCAGACGCAAAAGCCCCTTCGAGCAGGCGATTCGAGGCACCTTTGGGTTTGCTCGGCACGGGCTCAGAGCGGGAATTTCGTGTCGGTGAGTTGCTCGGACAGCTCCCACAGCGCGGTGGCGGTCTGGCCATCTTTCGCCGCCCGGCTGCGGCCGACCGCTTGGGTGCGGCCCCACTGGCCGAATCGGGGACCGATGAAGGTGTCGCCGGGCAAGTCCTGGGAGGCCGCATACAGGGTCTGCCGGGCGCCGAAGTCCGCTTCGGTGGCGATCAGTCTCGTCGCCGCCGAGACGACGGCGTCCCCGAGCTTGCGTCCGGAGGCGCCCTGCAGGTTGGTGTGCGAGTAACCGGGATGGGCCGCCAGCGCGCGCAGTTTGGAGCCGGCCGCGTCGAGCCGGCGCTGCAGTTCGCTGGTGAACAGCAGGTTGGCCAGCTTGGACTGGCTGTAGGCCAGCCACGGCGAATACCGGCGGTGCTGCCAGTTGAGGTCGTCGAGGTTGATCCGGCCGGGGTAGTGCGCCATCGACGACACCGTGACGACCCGGTCGGTCAGCTTGGGCAACAGCAGGTTGGTCAGCGCGAAATGGCCCAGGTGGTTGGTGCCGATCTGGCTTTCGAAACCGTCCTTGGTCAGCGTGAACGGCGCGGCCATGATGCCGGCGTTGTTGATCAGGATGTCGGCGGCGTCGACGCCCTCGGCGAACGCCCGCACCGACGACAGGTCCTGCAGGTCCAGCGCACGCACTTGCACGTCGCCGGCGATTCCTGCTGCCGCCTTCTCGCCCTTCTCGGTGTTGCGGACGGCCATCACGATCGTTGCGCCGACCCGGGCCAGCTCGCGGGCCGTGATCGCGCCCAGGCCACTGTTGGCTCCGGTGATGATGACGGTGCGTCCGGCGAAGGAGGGAAGATCAGCTGCGGTCCAAGTCATGTCCCCACTGTATGCAGCGGTCGAACTCGAGCGGCAGGCTCAGGGGTCCGGTGATCCCGGCCATCCCCGGCCACCGGCCCGAACCGGCCAGGCGCGGGTTGGGCATGCGTGCGGTGATCACTCGCAGCGCCTCGGTCAGCTCCAGTCGGGCCAGGTGCGCGCCCAGGCAGTAGTGCACGCCACCGCCGAAACTGAGGATGGCCGCCGGGTTGCGGCGAGTGATGTCGAGTTCGTCGGGATCGTGGTGGGCTGCGGGGTCGCGGTTGGCGGAGGCGGTGTTGGCCACCACCAGCGTGCCGGCCGGAATCGGCAAGCCGCCCAGCTCGATGTCCTCGGCGGCTTGCCGGATGACCCCGAAAATGATTGGGCTGTAACGAATCAGCTCATGGACGGCGTCGGCAGCGGATTCGGGTTGGCGGGCCACCATCGCCCACTGATCCGGATGGGCGGCCAGCGTTTGTACCGCCGCGGCGAGCTGGTTGCGGGTGGTGTCGGTGCCCGCACCGAGCAGTGTGCCGCACAGCATCAGCAGTTCGTCGCGGGTGAGGCGGTCGCCGTCGTCTTCGGCGCGGATCAGATCGGAGACCAGGTCGTCGGTCAGCGAATTGCGCCGCGTTGCGATCAGGTCCTTGAGGTAGGCGTCCAACGCGTTCCACGCGGCGAGGATCCGCGGCGCGTCCTCGGCGACGGTGGGCTCGAACACCTTCTTGATGTCTTCGGTCCAGGCGGAGAACAGCTGCCAGTCTTCGGGCGGGGCGCCCAGTAGCGCGCTGATGATCGGGGTGGGGTAGGGCCGGGCGATATCGGCGACGACGTCGCAATGCCCGTCCTCGATGTCGTCGATTAGCCCGGTGACGATCTCGACGGACAGGGAGCGCAGCCGCTCGGCGGCGCGGGGAGAGAACGCTTTGGACACCAAGCGGCGCAACCGGTGGTGCTCCACCCCGTCCATGCCCAGGATGTTGCGCACCGCCCGCTCCCACAACGGGCCGGAGGTGATGCCGAAGGTGCCCAATCCCAGGCCGTCGGCGGTGACGAACCGGTCGTCCCGCAATACGGTGCGGACCAGTTCATAGGTCAGCACCTCGGGCCCGTACGGCCCGATGGCGATCGGGGACTGGGCGCGGGCCGCGGCGATGACCCGGTGTGCGTCCGCTGGATCGGTGAGGTGGTGGTAGGCGATGGTGGGGCAGTCGAGTGCGGTGGTGGTAGTCATGGCAGCGACTATCCGGCGTTTGAGAGCCGAAAATATCCGCCGCAGCGCGTAGTTTGCCGGCGCCGGTGCGCGTATATGCGCGCTTAGGCGGATGTATTGCCCGCGTTGCGGGCGTGATGCTGGCTACCATGAGCCAACACACGGAGATACCAACGCTGAGCTGGAGCTTGAGTGAGTTGCTGCCGACCGGGACGGTGACGTTGCTGCTGGCCGACGTCGAGGGCTCGACGCGGCTGTGGGAGACCCAGCCCGAGCAGATGACGGCCGCGTTGGGCTTGCTGAATCGCGCCGTCGACGAGGCCGTCGCCGGGCATGGCGGGGTGCGACCGGTGGAGCAGGGCGAGGGCGACAGTTTCGTGGCTGCTTTTGCCTGCGCATCTGACGCCGTAGCCTGCGCGCTGGCGTTGCAGCGTGCCCCGCTGGCGCCGATCCGGATCCGGATTGGGTTGCACGCCGGTGAGATTCAGTTGCGTGACGAGGGCAACTACGCTGGGCCGACGATCAACCGGGCGGCGCGGGTAAGGGATCTGGCGCATGGTGGGCAGACGGTGTTGTCGGGGGTTACCGCGGAGTTGGTGGCCGACCGTCTGCCCGACGGGGTGTGGCTGACCGATCTGGGTAGCTATCCGCTGAAAGGTGTGCCGCGTCCGGAGCGGGTGGTGCAGTTGTGTCATCCGGCTTTGCGTAACGAGTTCCCGCTGCTGCGGGTGCGTAGCGCTACAGCGTCACACAACCTTCCGGCGCAACTTACGAGTTTCGTTGGTCGCCAGGCACAGATCGCCGAGCTGGGCTCGATCATCACCGGCAATCGGTTGGTGACGTTGACCGGTGCCGGCGGAGTGGGCAAGACGCGGTTGGCGGTCGAGGTCAGTGCCCAACTGACCGCCGACTTCGGCGACGGGATCTGGTATGTCGACCTGGCGCCGCTGACCAATCCCGCTATGGCTGTGATTACCGTCGCGCGCACCTTCGGGTTACCCGATCAGCCGGGGCTGTCCACCATGGACACGGTGAAGCGGTTCATCGGCGAGAAGACAGTGCTGCTGGTGCTCGACAACTGCGAGCACCTGCTTGACGTGTGTGGATCGATTGTCGTTGAATTGCTTGGAAGTTGCCCGTACTTGGCGATTCTGACTACCAGCCGCGAGCCACTGGCGGTGCCCGGTGAAATCGCCTGGCGGGTGCCGTCGCTAGCGCTTGACGACGAGGCCGTCGAGTTGTTCGCCGACCGCGCCCGCCGGGCTCGCGCGGATTTCGTTGTCGGCGAGAACAACCGCGCGTTGGTGGGTGAGATTTGCGAACGTCTGGACGGCATGCCGTTGGCCATCGAGCTTGCCGCGGCACGTATTCGGGCGCTGTCGCTCCAGCAGATCGTCGACAGCCTGCACGACCGGTTTCGATTGTTGACCGGCGGTGCGCGCACCGCGGTGCGCCGTCAGCAGACGCTGCGGGCCTCGGTGGATTGGTCGCATGCGTTGCTCACCGAACCTGAGCGGGTGCTGTTGCGCCGGTTGGCGGTGTTCGCCGGCGGGTTCGATCTCGACGCCGCCCAGCCGGTGGGTGCCGGCAGCGAGGTCGAGGGCTATCAGCTGATGGACCAGCTTGGCCTGCTGGTCGACAAATCTCTTGTGGTGGCTGATGAATCGGACACCGGGATGCGTTACCGGCTACTTGAGACCGTGCGCCAGTACGCGCAGGAGAAGCTCGGTGAATCCGGCGAGGCCGACCAGGTGCGAACGCGTCACCGCGACTACTACACCGCCGCGGCCGCCGAGTTCGCCTCGCGCGGCCACTCCGCCGATGACGAATTGGTCCGTTGGGCACAGACCGAGATCGACAATCTGCGGGCGGCCTTCGCGTGGAGCTGCGAGAAATCCGAACTGGAGACAGCACTTCAGCTCATATCGTCGTTGCGGCCGCTGTGGTTACACACGGGCCGAGCCGAGGAGGCGCTGACCGGTCTTTCCTACATCCTGGCCGACGATGATCATTCGGGAATAACACCGGCGGTGTGGGCGGGCGCGGTGGCTTATTACAGCATCCTCGCGTCGTGGGTCGGCATTCCTTTGGGGTGGGCCCGACCGCAGGATGCGCTGGCGACCGCGCGTGAAATCGGTGACCCTGTGCTGATTACCCAGGCGCTCATCGCCTGCGGAATGGTGTGCGTCTACGCGCCCGGACTCTCCGAGCCCTACTTCGCCGAGGCAGTCGAGCTGGCCGTCGCGACCGGTGATCGGTGGAACCTGTGCCAAATCTTCAGTTACCAGGCGGTTGCAGCGGCTATGGCCGGAGAGCCGTTCGCGGCGATAGCCGCCGCCGAACAAGGACTTGACCTCGCCGACGCGATCGGTGACCGGTTCTTCTCAAGAAACTGCCGCGCCTGGCTGGGAATTTCGTTGACACTGCATGGCAATCCGGCCGCCGGCGCTAAAGTTGCCCGGTCCGCGGCCGAGGAAGCCGGGGAGGCCGGCAACCACATCCTGACGGTGTTCGGTTACGTGAGCCTCAGCGTATCGCTTTCGGCGCAGGGTCAATCAGCTGCTGCGCGGGCCGCAGCGCAGTCGGCCCTGAACACCGCGAACGCGATAGGTGGCTACCTCGCCGACGCGGTCTACGGGGTGCTCGTCTATGCCGCTCTTGCCGAAGGCGATGCCACGGCGGCGATGACCGCAGTCGAGATGGCGTTTCGCAATACGAATCCGATGCGCGAATTGTTAACGAGGAGTATCACTATGGCGCCCGAAGCGGCGTTGGCTCGTGGTGACCTGGTCGCCGCGCGTCGCTGGGCGGACGAAGCGGTCGCGCTAGTACCGGGCTGGTACCGGGCGGAGGCGCTCCTGTCTCGAGCGTATATCGCGTTGGCCCAAGGTGATCCGGGGCAGGCGGAGCGCGACGCCCATGAAGCCCTCGCTGTCGCCACCAGCGCTCAAGCCTATCTGCGGGTCGACGACACACTGGAATGCCTTGCTCGCCTTGCGGCCGGCGAGGAGAGCACCGGGTACGCGGCGCGTCTGCTCGGCGCCGCCGATGCCATCCGGCGACGCATGGAACATCCCCGCCTTCCCATGCATCAGCCCGATTATGAGGTGACGGTAGCGTCGGTGCGAGAGTCATTGGGGCAGGATGTTTTTGACTCCGCCTGGGCCGAGGGCGCCGCGCTGTCCACGGAGGAGGCCATCGCCTATGCGCAGCGCGGCCGCGGTCAACGCAAGCGCCCTGCCACCGGCTGGGGGTCGCTGACGCCGATGGAACTCGATGTGGTGCGGCTGGTGGCAGAAGGCTTGGGCAACAAGGAGATCGGCGCGCGGCTGTTCGTCTCACCCCGCACCGTGCAGACCCACCTCACCCACGTCTACGCCAAACTGGGCCTGGCCTCCCGGGTGCAGCTGGTCCAAGAAGCGGGTCGCCACTAGGGCGCTATTTCTTGGCGACCACGAACCCGCGGATGATCGCCTCGACGTCGTTGGACTCCGCCACCGCCTGCCCGTCGAAGCTGGTGATGTTCAGCTGAACCAGATACCGCTGGTTGTCCGGGCCGGAACCGGTGGCCAGCACCACCCGTTGCCAGCTGCGCATCCGCGCACCCTTGAGTTCATAAGTGCCCTGCACCATCGACGAGGGAAAGCCGTTGAAGTCGGCCTCGGAGCCGTCGAGCCGGCGAAAGCCTTGCGGCAGATCGGCATTGGCGTGCTTGATCGCCTCGGTTGGGTTGAAGTCGCCGCGCAGCCGAAGCACGATCAGAATGGCAGCCGGATAGTTGTTCCCCTTGGAGATCACCACGGCCTTGGGCGCGGTCTTCGCGTCGGGCTCCCGTGGTCCCCAGGCCGGTGGGGTGGGCATCGAGACCGTCAGGTCGGTCAGCTCACCCGGTGAGACCGGAATGCCGGTGACGCCCTCGCTGTCGAGGTACTTCGACAGCGGCACGATCGGTGTCGTCGGGGCGGCCGAGACGCTGCTGGTGGTCGAACTGGTCGTCCAGATCGACTGGTAGTCGGGGCTTTTCGGTCCACACGCCACCAGTGTCATGGCCAGGCAGAGGATTACTGCCGCGCGTGCCTGAATTGCCCGAAACGTCACAGAATCTCGCGTACCGCGTCGATAGGACGGGCCAGCCGGGTGCCTTTCGGTGTGACGACGAACGGTCGTTCGATCAGGATCGGGTGCTCGGCCATCGCGTCGAGCAATTTCTCGTCATCGGCGTCGGCCAGCCCGAGTTCGGTATACAGCGCCTCCCGCTTGCGCACCGCGGCACGCACCTCGATGCCGGCATCGCGGATCATCCGCACCAATTCGTCCCGGGACGGGGGCGTCTTCA
Source organism: Mycobacterium sp. 20KCMC460 (assembly GCF_022179425.1). Classification (NCBI taxonomy): domain Bacteria; kingdom Bacillati; phylum Actinomycetota; class Actinomycetes; order Mycobacteriales; family Mycobacteriaceae; genus Mycobacterium; species Mycobacterium sp. 20KCMC460. Next base: position 5,471,880 of record NZ_AP025524.1, on the reverse strand, counting down.
GATAATGCACGATTTCCGGCTCGAATCCGTTGTCGCGCAACAAATCCAGTGTCTTGCGGGAGGTGCTGCACTTGGGGTTGTGGTAGATGACGGTGTGACCCGAGCCCATCTATGCGTCTCCGTCGAAAAGTCCTGTTACCGAGCCATTTTCGAAGACCGCGCGGATGGTGCTGGCCAACAGCGGTGCGATGGACAGCACGGTGAGTTGGGGGAAACGCTTCTCCTCGTTGATCGGCAGCGTATTTGTCACGATCACCTCGCGGGCTCCGCAGCCGGCCAGGCGCTCGGCGGCCGGGTCGGACAGCACCCCGTGGGTGGCCGCGATGATCACATCCTTGGCGCCGTCGTCGCGCAACAACTTGACCGCGCCGGCGATGGTGCCGCCGGTGTCGATCATGTCGTCGATCAGCACGCAGGTGCGTCCGGCCACCTCACCGACCACGCGGTTGGACACCACCTGGTTGGGCACCCGGGGGTCGCGGGTCTTGTGGATAAAGGCAAGTGGAACGCCACCTAATGCGTCGGCCCATTTCTCGGCGATGCGCACCCGGCCGGAGTCCGGGGAGACCACGACCATGTTGCTGTCGGGGTAGTTGTCGCGGATGTAGCCGGTCAGCAGGTTCTGCCCGCGCATGTGGTCCACCGGGCCGTCGAAAAAGCCCTGGATCTGGTCGGTGTGCAGGTCCACGGTCACGATCCGGTCGGCGCCCGCGGTCTTGAGCAGATCGGCCACCAGTCGCGCCGAGATCGGCTCGCGGCCGCGGTGCTTCTTGTCCTGCCGGGCGTAGGGGTAGAACGGCAACACCGCGGTGATCCGTTTGGCGCTGCCCCGCTTCAACGCGTCGATCATGATCAGCTGTTCCATCAGCCAGGTGTTGACCGGCACCGGGTTGGACTGCAGCACGAAGGCGTCGCACCCGCGCACCGACTCGTTGAAGCGCACGAAGATCTCGCCGTTGGCGAAGTCGCGCGCCGTCTGCGCGGTGACGTGGACGTCGAGTTCCTTGGCCACCTGTTCGGCCAGCTCCGGGTGGGCGCGGCCGCTGAACAGCATCAGATTTTTGCGGTTATCGGTCCAGTCGTGGCTCACCGGGCTGCCTTATGTCGGGATCGGAACAGAATCAAAACAAGAACGCCCCATCGTAGCCGGGTTGCCGGAAATTGAAATCACGATGTCGGGCCGGCGTCGGGTTTGCGGTTGGCTTCTTCGGCGGCTTTAGCGGCGGCGGTCCCGGGCCGTTTGCGCTGCACCCAGTTCTCGATGATGCGTTGCGGACCCGCCGACACCGCCAGCGCACCCGGCGGCACATCCTCGCGGATCACCGTCCCGGCGCCCGTGTACGCGCCGTCGCCGACGGTGACCGGCGCGACGAACATGGTGTCCGAGCCGGTGCGCACGTGGGAGCCGATCGTGGTGCGGCTCTTGGTGGTGCCGTCGTAGTTGACGAACACGCTGGACGCGCCGATGTTGCTGTGCTCGCCGATGTCGGCGTCACCGACGTAGGTGAGGTGCGGCACCTTGGTCCCGGTGCCGATGGTGGCGTTTTTCACCTCGACGAAAGCGCCCAGCTTCCCGTCGGCGCCGAGCACCGATCCGGGCCGCAGGAAGGTGAACGGGCCGACGGTGGCGCCGTCGCCGATGGTCGACTCCGAGCCGTGGGTGCGGATCACCGAGGCGCCGGCGCCCACGCAGACGTCGGTCAACGTGGTGTCCGGGCCGATGACGGCGTGGTCGGCGATCTGGGTGCGTCCGTGCAGTTGGGTGCCCGGGTGGATGACGGTGTCGCGCCCGATCGTCACGTCGACGTCGATCCAGGTGCTCGCAGGGTCGATGACGGTGACGCCGGCCAGCTGGTGGGCGGCCACGATCCGGCGGTTGAGTTCGGCGCCCAGTTCGGCGAGCTGCACACGGTTGTTGACGCCGGCCACCACGGCGCTGTCGTCGATGTGGCGGGCGCTGACGGTGTAACCATCGCGGCGCAGGATGGCGACGACGTCGGTGAGGTAGAGCTCCTGCTGGGCGTTGTTGGAGCTCAGCCGGGTCAGCGCCGAGCGCAGCGCGGCGATGTCGAAGGCGTAGACGCCGGTGTTGACCTCGCGGATGCCGCGCTGCGACGGGGTGGCGTCGGTCTGCTCGACGATCGCCATCACCTCATTGTCCTGGGTGCGCAGGATGCGGCCGTAGCCGTGCGGGTCGTCGAGCGTGGTGGTCAGCACGGTGACCGCGGCCTTGCCGGTTGGTTGGGCGGCGTTGTGGGCGGCGATCAGGTCGGCCAGCGTGTCGGCGTCCAGCAGTGGGGTGTCGCCCGCGGTGACGACCACGGTGCCCGCGTAGTCGTCGGGCAGTGCGGACAGCCCGCACAACACCGCGTGTCCGGTGCCCTGTGGTTTGTCCTGCAGCGCGACGTCGATGGTGCGGCCGAGGGTGTCGGCCAGCTCGGCCACCAGCGGGGAGATCCGCTGGTGGTCGTGGCCTAGGACCACGACCAGATGCTGAGGCGCCAGCTTGGTCATTGTGTGCAGCGAGTGCGACAGCATGCTGCGGCCGCCGAGCGTGTGCAGCACCTTGGGGGTGTCCGAGCGCATCCGGGTGCCGGGCCCGGCGGCCAGCACCAGGACCGCGGTGTCGGTGTCACCACGAAACGTCATCAACTCTCCTCACGTTTCGGCCGAGCGTCCGCAAATGCACGCGGATACGCCGCTAAGGGTGACATTTTGGGGACGCTCGGGGCAAAAGGCGCTCCGCCGGAAGCTCCGTCGCCAGGACTCGAACCTGAACTATCTGAACCAAAATCAGAGGTGCTGCCGATTACACCACGACGGATTGGGTGTTGGCGGTGTGCGTGCCGCCGCCCCAGAGACTTTAGTCTGCCGACGATGCCGGGCGCTTGCGGCCGGAGGAGGAGGCCGACAATCCGGTTTGAGTCTGCCGACGATGCCGGGCGCTTGCGGCCGGAGGAGGAGGCCGACAGTCCGGCTTGAGTCTGCCGACGATGCCGGGCGCTTGCGGCCGGAGGAGGAGGCCGACAGTCCGGCTTGAGTCTGCCGACGATGCCGGGCGCTTGCGCCCGGAGCTCGCATCCAGGGCGAGCTGGTGCGTCCAGTGTGAGCTGGCGGCGTCGAGTGTGAACTGAGGGCGGGATTTTCGCGATTTTCCCGCCCTGGCTGCACACTCGACGCCTCCAATGCACACTCAACGCCTTCAATACACACTCGACGCCGCCACTGCACACTCAACGCCACCAGTTCACCCGCCAAGCGGCCACCAGCACGCTTGACCGCCCGATACGCTGATCCCCGTGGCGGAACCGGACAAAGCGCCCAATCCCAATCGGGAATCCCCGGCACCCTCGGCCCCAGCCCGCACGCCGCGCGCCCGGATGACCGGCAGCGAGCGCCGACATCAGTTGATCGGCATCGCGCGTTCGCTGTTCGCCGAACGCGGCTACGAAGGAACCTCGATCGAGGAGATCGCCCAGCGCGCCAATGTGTCCAAACCCGTCGTCTACGAGCACTTCGGCGGCAAGGAGGGCCTCTACGCCGTGGTGGTGGACCGGGAGATGTCGGCGCTGCTGGACGGCATCACCTCGTCGCTGACCAACAACCGGTCCCGGGTACGCGTCGAGCGGGTGGCACTGGCGCTGCTCACTTACGTCGAAGAACGCACTGACGGTTTCCGGATCATGATCCGCGACTCGCCCGCCGCGATCAGCTCGGGCACTTATTCGAGTTTGCTCAACGATGCCGTCAGCCAGGTCAGCTCGATTCTGGCCGGCGACTTCGCCCGTCGCGGCCTGGACCCCGACTTGGCGCCCCTGTACGCCCAGGCGCTGGTGGGCTCGGTGTCGATGACCGCGCAGTGGTGGCTGGACACCCGCGAACCCAAGAAGGAAGTGGTGGCCGCGCACCTGGTCAACCTGATGTGGAACGGCCTGACTCACCTGGAGGCCGACCCGCATCTGCAGGACGAATAGAGATCAGGCTCCACGCTCGACGGCGAGACAGTCGCGGGACAGCAGGTCGTTGACCGTCTCGCGGCGCACCAGCTCGCGCACCCGCCCACGGTTCAGCGCCAGCAGCGGCGGACGGCCGACCAAGTTGGATGCCACGCCATGGTGAGCCGGAATGCCCGCGACCGCCAGCAGGTCGCCCGGCCGCACGTCGGCCGGTAGCTCGACGTCGCGGACGATCTCCTCGCCGGCCACGCAGTGCCGATCAGCCACGGTGACGACTTGGCGGTTCACCAGGGGATGCCGGTTTGCCAACGCGACCGAAACCGGATCGCCGATGCTGCCGTCGACCGTGACGACGACGCGCCCGCTGGGTCGGTTCTGCACCGAGCACACCCGGTAGAGCGCCACACCGGCTTGCGCGATGATCGCCGGGCCGGGCTCCACCACCACGGTGGGCCGCGGAAAGTGCTCGGCCGCGCAGCCTTCGTCCAGCGCGTCCTCAACGACGGCAGCCAACTCGCCGAGATCGAAACCACGGCGCTGCGGCAGCCCGCCGCCGATGTGCAGCTCGGTGAGGATGACGCCGTGACGGGCGCGGATGTCGGCCATCGCCGCGATCATCCGGTGGATCGCCTCGCCGAACCACGCGGCGTCGGCGGCGTGCGAGCCCCGGCTGGGCAAGTGGCAATGCAGCCCGACCAGGTCGAGGATGGGATGCGCCAGCACCCGGCCCACTGCGTCGACGGCCTGGCCCCGGTCCAGGGCGAACCCGAACTCGGCGCTGATTGCGGCCCAGCTGCGTTGTCCGTGCACGTCGAGGTCCGGTGTGACCCGGATGAGCACCTTTTGGCGTCGCCGGGCCAGGCCGGCCAGGTAGGCGATCTCGATGTCGGAGTCCAGCACGATGCGCCCGACGCTCACCGCGACGGCCTGGCGCAGCTCGGCGGGGGACTTGGCGTTGCCGTGCATGACGATCCGCGCCGGGTCCACGCCACCGGCCAGGGCCACCGCCAGTTCACCCGGTGAGCTGACGTCGATGCCGAGCCCCTCCTCGCGTGCCCAGCACGCCGCCGCGGTGGCCGGCAGCGCCTTTCCCGGGTAGACCAGCTCGACGTCCCGCAGCACCTTGCGGCAGCGGCGGGCCCGCTGCCGGAAGTCGGCTTCGTCGATCACATAGGCGGGGGTGTCGAATTCGTCGGCGACGTCTGTGAGCGGTACCCCACCGACACAGATCCGGCCTCCTTCGTCACACGACGCCGTCGTCGGCCAGAGCGCCGGGTCCAGCCGACGAGGTGCGGCTTTGCCCATGGTGGGCAGCAAATCCAGCAGTGTCATGAACTAAACGTGCGCCTCGATCCGGGCGGATTCCGCTTTGCTTACGGATCCTTGACGGCGCAGGGCCGAAAATTGACGACCTCGAACGCCCCTAGAATGGCGACATCATGACCGCACCGGGGGCTGCTAGCCCAGACACCCCGATCGCGGGGCTCGTCGAATTGGCGTTGACCGCACCGACTTTCCAACAGCTCATCGAGCGTGCCTCCGATCGCCCCACCGAACTGCCGCTGGTCGGGCCGGCCAGCGCGCGCCTTTTCGTGGCCAGCGCGCTGGCCCAACTCGGCCCGCTGCTGGTGGTCACCGCCACCGGCCGGGAGGCCGACGACCTGACCGCGGAGTTGCGTGGGGTGTTCGGCGACGCAGTGGCCGTCTTCCCGTCCTGGGAGACGCTGCCGCACGAGCGACTGTCGCCCGGCATCGACACCGTCGGCAGCCGGATGATGGTGCTGCGCAGGCTGGCTCACCCGGACGACGAGCGGCTGGGTCCCCCGCTGCGCGTGGTGGTGACGGCGGTCAGATCACTGCTGCAGCCGATGGCGCCGCAGCTGGGCCGCCAGGAACCGCTGACGCTGACGGTCGGTGACGAGATCCCGTTCGAGGACGTCGCGCAGCGGTTGGTCGAGTTGGCCTACACCCGGGTGGACATGGTTGGCCGCCGCGGTGAATTCGCCGTCCGCGGCGGGATTCTGGACATTTTCGCGCCCACCGCCGAACATCCGGTGCGGGTCGAGTTCTGGGGTGACGAGATCACCGAGATGCGGATGTTCTCGGTCGCCGACCAGCGCTCGATCCCGGAGATCGAGGTGCAGACGCTGATCGCGGTCGCCTGCCGGGAATTGCTGCTCACCCCTGAGGTGAAAGCGCGTGCGGGCGAACTCGCCAAAGAACATCCCGCCACCGAGAACACCGTCACCGGCAGCATCATCGACATGCTGGCCAAGCTGGCCGAGGGCATCCCGACCGACGGGATGGAGGCGCTGCTGCCGGTGCTGCGCCCCGACGATCATGCGTTGCTCACCGATCAGCTGGCCGACGGCACTCCGGTGCTGGTGTGCGACCCGGAAAAGGTGCGTACCCGCGCGGGCGACCTGATCAAGACCGGCCGGGAGTTCCTAGAGGCGTCGTGGTCGGTGGCGGCCCTGGGCACTGACGCGCCGGTCGACGTCGAAGCGCTGGGCGGCTCCGGGTTCGCCGAGCTGGACGAGGTCCAGACGGCGGCGGCCGCCGCGGGCCATCCCTGGTGGACGTTGAGCCAGCTCTCCGACGAGGCGGCCGTCGAGCTCGGGATCCGCCCGGCGCCGTCGGCGCGCGGACACCAGCACGATATCGACGGAATTTTCGCCATGCTGCGCGCGCACGTGGCGACCGGCGGGTACGCCGCGATGGTCGCACCCGGCACCGGCACCGCCCACCGCATGGTCGAGCGGCTGGCCGAGTCCGACATCGCCGCGGCCATGCTGGACCCGGGCGCCACACCCAAACCGGGGGTGGTCGGCGTCCTCAAGGGCCCGCTGCACGACGGGGTCATCGTCGAGGGCGCCAACCTCGTCGTGATCACCGAAGCCGACCTCACCGGCAGCCGCGCCACCGCCGTCGAGGGCAAACGGCTGGCGGCCAAGCGGCGCAACACCGTCGACCCGCTGGCGCTGAACGCCGGCGACCTGGTGGTGCACGACCAGCACGGCATCGGCCGGTTCGTGGAGATGGTCGAACGCACCGTCGGCGGGGCCCGTCGCGAATACCTGGTGCTGGAGTACGCCTCGGCGAAGCGGGGCGGCGGCTCGGACAAGCTGTATGTCCCGATGGACTCGCTGGATCAGCTGTCCCGCTACGTCGGCGGCCAGGCGCCCGCGCTGAGCCGTCTCGGCGGCAGCGACTGGACCAACACCAAAACCAAGGCCCGCAAAGCGGTGCGGGAGATCGCCGGCGAGCTGGTGGCGCTGTACGCCAAGCGGCAGGCCAGCCCGGGGCACGCGTTCGCCCCGGACACGCCCTGGCAGGCCGAGATGGAGGACGCGTTCGGCTTCACCGAGACCGTCGACCAGCTCACCGCGATCACCGAAGTCAAGTCCGACATGGAAAAGCCGATCCCGATGGACCGGGTGATCTGCGGCGACGTCGGCTACGGCAAGACCGAGATCGCGGTGCGGGCGGCGTTCAAGGCGGTGCAGGACGGCAAGCAGGTCGCGGTGCTGGTGCCCACCACGCTGCTGGCCGACCAGCATCTGCAGACCTTCACCGACCGGATGGCCGGCTTCCCGGTCACCGTCAAGGGCCTCTCCCGGTTCACCGATCCCGCCGAATCCCGCGCGGTGATCGACGGCCTGGCCGACGGGTCGGTGGACGTGGTGATCGGCACGCACCGGCTGCTGCAGACCGGGGTGCGCTGGAAGGATCTCGGCCTGGTCGTGGTCGACGAGGAGCAACGGTTCGGCGTCGAGCATAAGGAGCACATCAAGGCGCTGCGCAGCCACGTCGACGTGCTGACCATGAGCGCCACCCCGATCCCGCGCACGCTGGAAATGAGCCTGGCCGGCATCCGCGAGATGTCGACGATCCTCACCCCGCCCGAGGAGCGCTACCCGGTGCTGACCTACGTTGGCCCGCACGACGACAAGCAGATCGCCGCGGCACTGCGGCGCGAGCTGCTGCGCGACGGACAGGCGTTCTACGTGCACAACCGGGTCAGCTCGATCGACTCGGCCGCCGCGCGGCTGCGCGAGCTGGTGCCCGAGGCGCGGGTGGTGGTCGCGCACGGTCAGATGCCCGAGGAGCTGCTGGAACGCACCGTGCAGGGCTTCTGGAACCGCGACTACGACATCCTGGTGTGCACCACGATCATCGAGACCGGGCTGGACATCTCCAACGCCAACACCCTGATCGTGGAGCGCGCCGACACCTTCGGCCTGTCCCAGCTACACCAGTTGCGCGGCCGGGTGGGGCGCAGCCGGGAACGGGGCTACGCCTACTTCCTGTATCCGCCGAACGCGCCGCTGACCGAGACCGCCTACGACCGGTTGGCCACCATCGCGCAGAACAACGAGCTGGGCGCGGGCATGGCGGTGGCGTTGAAGGACCTGGAGATCCGCGGCGCCGGCAACGTGTTGGGGGTCGAGCAGTCCGGACACGTCGCCGGCGTCGGCTTCGACCTTTATGTGCGGCTGGTCGGCGAGGCGGTGGAGGCGTACAAGGCCGCGGCCGACGGCGAGACCGTCACCACCGCGGAAGAGCCCAAGGACGTGCGGATCGACCTGCCGGTCGACGCACACCTGCCGCCGGACTACATCGCCAGCGACCGGCTCCGGCTGGAGGCCTACCGGCGGTTGGCCTCGGCTCAGGACGACGCGGCCGTGGAGTCGGTGGTCGAGGAACTCAAAGACCGGTACGGGCCGTTGCCCGAGCCGGCCGACCGCCTGGTGGCGGTGGCCCGGCTGCGGCTGCTGTGCCGGGCGTCCGGCATCACCGAGGTCAGCGCCGTGTCGGCGGCGACGGTGCGGCTCTCCCCGCTGACGCTGCCGGACTCCGCCCAGGTGCGGCTGGCGCGGATGTACCCGGGCGGACGGTACCGGGCCACCACGGCTACGGTGCAGGTTCCGATTCCGCGGGCGGGCGGTATTGGCGCGGGACACATCCGTGATGTCGAATTGGTGCAGATGGTGGCTGACTTGGTGACCGCGCTGGCGGGCAAGCCGCAACAGGATGTCGGCCAGTCGAGTACGCCGAGTGAGGAGCGGCAAGGCTGATGATTGTCGTCCTGGTCGACCCCCGCCGCCCGGCGCTGGTGCCGGTGGAGGCGATCGAGCTGCTGTGCGGTCAGGTGCAGTACACCGAGGAGATGCCGATCGCGGTGCCGTGGTCGCTGCCGGATGCGCACCCGGCGTACACCGGCGAGGAGGCGCCGGTGCTGCTGTCGTCGGACCCCAAGCATCCCGCCGTCACCGCCCGGCTGGCCGCCGGTGCACGGCTGATCGCGGCACCCGAGCGGCAGCGCGGCGAACGGCTCGTCGACGCCGTCGCGATGATGGACAAGCTGCGTACCGCCGGCCCGTGGGAAAGCGAGCAGACCCACGATTCGCTGCGCCGGTACCTGCTGGAAGAGACCTACGAGCTGCTCGACGCCGTGCAGAGCGGCAACATCGACGCACTCCGCGACGAGCTCGGTGACCTGCTGCTGCAGGTCCTCTTTCACGCCCGCATCGCCGAGGACGAGGCGCTGCTACCGTTCAGCATCGACGACGTCGCCGACACACTGATGCGTAAACTCGGCAACCGCGTGCCGGGAGTGCTTGCGGGCGAAGAGATTTCGTTGCAGGACCAGCTCGCCCAGTGGGAAGAGGCCAAGGCGTCGGAGCGGTCGCGCAAGTCGCGTAACTCGGTGCTGGACGACGTGCACACGGGACAGCCGGCATTGGCGTTGGCGCAGAAGGTGATTCAGCGGGTGACCCAGGCCGGGGTGCCCGGTGAGTTCATCCCCGCTGAACTCACCACCATCACGCTGACTCCCGAGGTCGATGCGGAGAACGATCTTCGGGCCGCTGTTTTGGACTTCGTCGAGACGGTCCGCACTGCCGAGCGGGCCATCGCTGCGGCCCGGCGCGGGGACAGCATCGCCGAGGAACTCGACATGGCTCCGCTCGGCTTCGTCACCGAGGAGGAGTGGCGAGCCCATTGGCCGACGGGCGGGGGCGCGGCGGGCTACCAAACGGGGCCCGACGAGGCCCCGGAAGACTCCCTGGTCGACGTCTTGGATCCCGAGCAGGCGGCGACCGAAGCGAGTGCCGCCAAGGAATCTCGCGGTGGCGCCAAAAAGCGCAAAGGCCGCCGTTAAGCGCCGAGCGTCGAGCTTTGCGCGGACTCAGGCGTTTCGCACATCAACGGACATAGCGAAGTTTGCCAACATTGGCAATAACAGCTGATTGACCGTCTTCTACGATTGCTGTCTTGCGCGGCGGCATCCCATAGTGACGAAAGTGGCGCACCAATTCTGTTTGCTGGGTGGTGCACCAGCCGGGGCCCACCCCCAAGCCGTGGGACGATGAGCGGGACGAAAACGGGTGAATGGCTCCGGCAAGGAGACCGACAGGGGAAGTTGTGTCGCCGAGACGTTGGTTGCGCGCGGTCGCCGTGATAGGGGCGACCGCGATGCTGTTGGCGTCAAGTTGTACCTGGCAACTGAGCCTGTTCATCCCCGAGGGCGTGCCGCCGCCGGCGGGGGACCCGGTGCCGCCGGTGGACACCCACGCCCCCGGCAGGCCGGCCGACCAGTTGCGGGACTGGGCGCAGCAACGCGCGCCGGCCCTGGAGATGCCCGTCACCGCCTTGGAGGCCTATGCGTACGCCGCCCGGGTGGCCGAGGTGGAAAACCCCAAGTGTCATATCGCCTGGACGACGCTGGCCGGCATCGGGCAGGTGGAAAGCCACAACGGCACCTATCGGGGTGCGACGATCGCGCCCAACGGGGATGTGACGCCGCCCATTCGCGGTGTCCGCCTGGACGGCACCGGCGGCAATCTGCGGATCGTCGACGACGACACGGCCGCCTCGAGCGGCGCGTCTGACGACGACGGGGTGCAGCGCGCCATGGGTCCCATGCAGTTCATCGCCGAAACCTGGCGACTCTACGGGGTTTCGGCGAAAGAACACGCCAAGCCCAACGTCGACAACATCGACGACGCCGCGTTGTCGGCCGCAGGTTACTTGTGCTGGCGCGGAAAGGATCTCGGGACACCTCGGGGATGGATCACCGCGCTGCGCGCCTACAACAACTCCGGTGTGTACGCGCGGGCGGTTCGCGACTGGGCGACCGCCTATGCGGCCGGCCATCCGCTGTAGAAAGATGATCGCTGACGTTTGACGCACCCGCACGCAAAGGAGAGCCCAGTGCCGATTATCGAGCAGGTCGGAGCGCGTGAGATTCTCGACTCCCGCGGCAACCCGACCGTGGAGGTCGAAGTCGCGCTGATCGACGGGACCTTCGCACGGGCTGCGGTGCCTTCGGGCGCTTCGACCGGCGAGCACGAGGCCGTCGAATTGCGTGACGGTGGCGACCGCTACGGCGGCAAGGGCGTGAAAAACGCCGTCCAGGCCGTGCTGGACGAGATCGGGCCCGCGGTGATCGGGCTCAACGCCGACGACCAGCGGCTGGTCGACCAGGCGTTGGTGGACCTCGACGGCACCCCGGACAAATCCCGGCTGGGCGCCAACGCCATCCTGGGCGTGTCGCTGGCGGTGGCCAAGGCGGCCGCCGACAGCGCCGCCCTGCCGTTGTTTCGGTACCTGGGCGGTCCCAACGCGCACATCCTGCCGGTGCCGATGATGAACATCGTTAACGGCGGCGCGCACGCCGACACCGGCGTCGACGTCCAGGAGTTCATGGTGGCGCCCATCGGCGCGCCGAGTTTCAGCGAGGCTTTGCGCTGGGGCGCGGAGGTCTACCACTCACTCAAGTCGGTTCTGAAGAAAGAGGGGCTGTCCACCGGGCTGGGCGACGAGGGTGGCTTCGCGCCGGACGTGTCCGGCACCACCGCGGCCCTGGACCTGATCAGCCGGGCCATCGAGTCCGCCGGCTTCCAACTCGGCGTGGACGTCGCACTGGCCCTCGACGTGGCCGCCACCGAGTTTCACACCGAAGGCACCGGCTACAGCTTCGAGGGGTCGACCCGCACCGCCGAGCAGATGACGGAGTTCTATGCCGGGCTGCTCGGCTCCTATCCGCTGGTGTCCATCGAAGACCCGCTGTCCGAAGACGATTGGGACGGCTGGGCCGCGTTGACGGCCGGTATCGGCGACCGGGTGCAGATCGTCGGTGACGACCTGTTCGTCACCAATCCCGAACGCCTCGAAGAAGGTATCGAGCGGGGTGTGGCAAATGCGTTGCTGGTCAAGGTGAATCAGATCGGGACGCTGACCGAGACCCTTGATGCGGTGGCGCTGGCGCACCACAGCGGATACCGCACGATGATGAGCCATCGCAGCGGCGAGACGGAGGACACCACCATCGCCGACCTGGCGGTGGCCGTGGGTAGCGGTCAGATCAAGACCGGTGCGCCGGCGCGCAGTGAGCGGGTGGCCAAGTACAACCAGTTGCTGCGGATCGAGGAGGCGCTGGGCGATGCCGCCCGGTACGCCGGTGATCTGGCGTTCCCGCGCTTCGCGATGGACGCGAAGTAACGCAGCTTGGCCGCCAAGTCCGATCCGAGACGTCGTTCCCCGGCATCGCGCCCGGGGAAGGCCGGCGATTCGGGTCGGGGCCGGCGCTCGGCGAACTCCTACTCCAAACCCGCGGCCAAGCCGGTCGCGCGGCCGTCGTCAAAGCCCACCCAGACCGCGCCCGACGAGAGCCGCGCCGCGACCCGCTCGCTGCAGGAGCACGTCGTCGAGCCGATCAAACGGTCGTTCACCGAATCGGTGGACCAGCGTTCGGATCAGCGGCTGGGTTTCACCGCACGCCGCGCGGCGATCCTGGCCGCGGTGATGTGCGTGCTGACCCTGACCATCGCCGGACCGGTGCGCACCTATTTCGCGCAGCGCACCGAGATGGAGCAGTTGTCGGCGTCCGAGGCCGCGCTGCGCCGCCAGATCGCCGAACTCGAACAGCGCAAGGGCCAGTTGGCCGATCCGGCGTACATTGCGGCGCAGGCGCGCGAGCGCCTCGGGTTCGTCAAGCCCGGCGACATCCCGTTCCAGGTGCAGCTGCCGCCGGGCGCGGCGACCCCGCAGCAGCCCGGCACCGAGGCGAGCGGTCACGCCAAAAACGAGCCCTGGTACACGGCGTTGTGGCACACCATCGCCGACGCCCCGCACCTACCGCCCGGCGCCAACCCGGCCCCCGAACCCGCTCCGGTGCCGCCGAACCCGACGACGCCCGGTGGTTGAGCCTGCCGACCTGGACGCGGTGGCCCGCCAACTCGGCCGTGAGCCGCGCGGGGTGCTGGAGGTCGCCTTCCGATGCCGCGACGGTTCCCCCGGCGTGGTGAAGACCGCCCCGAAACTGCCTGACGGAACTCCGTTTCCGACGCTGTACTACTTGACGCACCCGGTGCTGACGGCGGCGGCGAGCAGACTGGAGACCACCGGACTGATGCGCGAGATGACCGAACGACTGCACCACGACCCCGATCTGGCCGCCGCCTACCGGCGGGCCCACGAGTCGTACCTGGCCGAGCGGGACGCGATCGAAGAGCTGGGCACCACGTTTTCCGGCGGCGGCATGCCCGATCGGGTCAAATGCCTGCACGTGTTGATCGCGCACTCGCTGGCCAAAGGCCCGGGTGTCAATCCGTTCGGGGACGAAGCGCTGGTGCTGTTGGTCGCCGAGCCGGCCACGGCGGCTTTGGTTGGGGGACAGTGGCTTTGACTCGGCTCGCCGGAATCGACTGCGGTACCAATTCGATTCGCCTGTTGATCGCGGACTTCAGAGACGGGCGGCTGCGCGATGTCCATCGCGAGATGCGGATCGTGCGGCTGGGTCAAGGGGTGGATGCGACGGGCGAGTTCGCGCCGGAGGCGATCGCGCGCACCCGGGCGGCGCTGACCGACTACGCCGCGCTGCTCGCGGAACACCACGTGCAGCGGGTACGGATGGTGGCCACCTCGGCCACCCGCGATGCCGCCAACCGCGACGTCTTCTTTGCGATGACCGCCGAAGTGCTGGGCTCGGTGATCGTCGGGTCGCGAGCCGAGGTGATCAGCGGCGCGCAGGAGGCCGAACTCTCGTTCCGCGGCGCGGTTGGTGAGTTAGACGGCGCCGGAGCACCTTTCGTGGTTGTCGACCTGGGTGGCGGGTCGACCGAGATCGTGCTCGGCCAGGCCGGGGACCGCAGCGGCGAGGTCGCCGCCAGTTACTCCGCAGACATCGGCTGCGTCAGGCTGACCGAACGCTGCCTGCACGCCGACCCGCCGACCGCCGCCGAGGTGTCCGCAGCGCGGAAAGTGGTGCGGGAACGGCTCGACGTTGCGCTGCGCGCGGTGCCGGTCGAAGCCGCCCGAACCTGGGTGGGGTTGGCCGGGACCATGACCACGCTGTCGGCGTTGGCGCACCACATGACCTCCTATGACCCTGCGGTCATTCATCTTTCGCGGGTGCCGCTCGATTCGTTGCTGGACGTGTGCGACGGGCTGCTCGGCATGACCCGTGCGCAGCGTGCCGCGCTGGGGCCCATGCACGAAGGCCGCGTGGACGTGATCGGCGGCGGGGCGATCGTGGTGCAGGAGCTGGCCCGCGAACTGCACCAGCGGGCCGGTATCGGCGAGTTGGTGGTCAGCGAACACGACATCCTGGACGGCATTGTGCTGTCCATGGCGGGCGATGGGTAGGCGCCGGACCCGCTGCGCGGTCGGTGATCCCAAACCTCTTCACCAACTAAGCGGGCTGCCCTAGAGTCATGGTCATGTTCAGCAGGACTGGACGAATTCTGCTCTTGACTCAGGCCATCGCCGCAATGGTGGTCTGCTTGCTGACCGCGCCGGTGGCCACCGCGCACGATCCGGAATGCGACACCATCATGGCGGCGGGCGATCAGCTCGAAGCGGCCTTCGATCAGGTTGAACCGCAAGGGTATACGCCGCCGGGCGTAGGAAGTCAGATCCGCCAGGCCGCGCAGCCCTTGTACCAGGTGTCCGGCGTGACCGCGGTGGACCTGCGGAACTGGTCGGACATCTTGGCCGCCAAGCTCGATCACGATCGGCGCTACCTGCAGGAAGGCTCGGACGAACTCTGGTTGACGGCTGACCTCAATGCGGCGAGGAGTCATTTGCTGGCGGCGCGCCGGTACTGCACATGGTCCGTCTACACAACCGGGTGAGCGCCGAGCCGACGCGCACGCTTGCCGGCTTCGGTCCGAATTCGCCTACGCGCCACCGAATTCCGGGCGCAGCGAGCCGGCGAGCGCGGACAGCGGCACCTGGATCGTGACGGTTCCGCCGTCCATCGACCACGCCGGGTTCAGCGTTGACGATCGGCCGGGGCGGGGGTTTCCCTGCTGCATCGGCGCGTCGGGCATGTACAGAATCAGACTGTCCGGCGTGAGCGCAAAGGCCTGATACCCACCGGTGAACCCGAGGCCGTTGGGCCCCGGTGTCCATTCGGCAACGGTGAACGGATAGTTATTGGGCGGGTGCGGGGGCGCGGCGGCGTCCAGCGCCCCCGGCAGGATCGCTTCGGTGGCCGGCGGTATCGCGCTCAACGGGTCGACGCCCGGCTTGAACAGGTCGGCAATCATGAGCCGGCGTCCCTGGGCCATATCGAACACGAACGACCGGTAGGCGTTGTTGGCCTGAAGTCCGAACGGCTCCAACACCTCGTGAACGATCAACGACTGCACCGCCCCCGGCCCGGCGTAAAGCTGGTAATCGGCGCTCGCGCGGCTGTCCCGCGGTGCTTCCGCACCGCTGTGACGCCAACCGTCCATGAGTTTGTGGTAGAAGCCCCGGACGGCCGGACCTGAGGTGGGGTTGTCCAGCATCGGCTCCGGCAAGTCGAAGGAGATCAACCGCTCGGCTTTGAGTTGCGAGGTGACCACGGTCGTACACCGTGCCCCGTCCCAGGTCGCAGCTAGCTCGGAGCAGAACTGGTCGGCGGCCGCCGTTGCCGCAGGCGCGGTCACCAGGGTCGCCACCGACGCCACCGCCGCCAGGGCTCCCAGGCCCGCCATCACCAGCTTCATGCCGCTCACCGGCGTTGTCCCGGTAAGACGACCTTGCTGGCCAGCCAGCGGCCGCCCACCTTCTCCATGGTGATCGCGATGGCGTTCACCTCGACTCCCGGTTGGGGGGTCGAGGAGTTGGTGACCGACTGCTCGACGAATAGCAGCACCTCAACCCGGTGCGGACTCGCGGATTTGACCGCCGAGTCCAACACGGTGCCGTGCGTAGCAACCTTGTTGTCGATCATCGCCTTGCGCAGCAGCGAACCGGCCTTGGTGTATTGATCTTTGAACTCTCCGGTTGCGCCGTTGAGGATGTCGTTGAAATTCGTGTCGACCGCGTTGGGGTCGGTGCTGGTGAGTGTGACGGCGTACTGCTTTGCCGCGTCGAGGGCCTGCCTGGCGTCGATGTCGGTTTGGTGTTGCTGATACAGCAGCCAGCCCGCGTAGCCGGCCGCGGCCAGGACGGCCCCCAACAGCACCGCGGCAACCCATCGAATCGCTGATCTGATCCAGCGCCGCGGAGTGGCCAGGGCCGCGGCGGCGCGCCGCCATGGGCGGCGCTTACTTGCCTTTTCCTGCTCACCGCCGGGACCTTGGGACTGGTCGTTCTCGTCGTCCTGCTCTTCGTCGTCGTCGGCGTCGGCGTCGGCCGAGGGTCCGGACGAGGGTTCCTGGGCCGATTCTTCGTCGCCCAGTTCGGCAACGCCGGTCTGCACCGTAATTTCCACAGATCTCATACCTTCGCTGTTTGCTAGATGATTTCGACTTTGCTGGCCAGCCAGCGACCGTCAACGAGCTGCATGGTCATCATGACCCGGTTGCGGTCGATGCGCGGGCTGGGACGCACGGCGTTGGTGACCGATTGGTCGACGAAAAGCAGCACCTCGACTTTGGTCTTGGTCGCCGACTTGATCGCCGAGTCGACGACGATGCCTTTGCCCGCCGCGCCGTTGTCGATCAGGATCTGACGCAGCTGCGCGGACCCCTGGCTGTATTGGTCCTTGAATTCCCCGGTGGCCCCGTCGAGTGCCTGTCGGTAGTTCTTGTCGATGTCTTTCGAGTCGAGAGTGGTCAAGATGACGGCGTAGTTGCGCGCGGCCTCCATCGCCGCCTGACCGGCCGCGGTGGTCTCGTCGATCTGCTTGACCCGCCAGCCCAGATATCCCGCGCACCCCAGGGCCGCGACCAGCAGGGCGCCGACCATGACGGCGACGACGCGCCGGCGCCGACGTCCGGGCGGCTTGGTGCCGGCGGTTTCGCCGGTCTGATCGGCTTCCTCGGCTTTGTCGGCGCCGTCGGTTTCCTCGGTTTCCTCGGCGCCGTCGGCTTCGCACGCCTGGGCGTCGTCGGCGTCGGCAACGTCCTCGGTGGCCTCAGCGTCGTCAGCGGCGTCAGCGTCCGCGGCGGCCGCTACGGCGGGTGATGTGCTGTCCGGATCGTCCCGATCGTCCGGCTCAGCGAGATCGACCGGCCCGGCCGGATCGTCCAGCTCGGCGAGCTGGTGGAAAACGCTTTTGGTTGAGGTTTGCTTACGCACCGCGGCTCCAGGTGGGCTCTAGTTCGGTATCCAGGGCGGCATGGCCGGCCCCCCGAATGTGGTGGGCAAGGTGTACGGCGGGTACACGGGTGTGGCGTCGGTCGTTGCGTTCGGGTCGTATCCCGGCGGCGGCCCGGCGGTGTCGTCACCGGGCGGGCGGGGCGCGTTGCGGGCGCCCCGGACCAGCACCGACGGGTCGGGGTTGTTGCAGTACGTGTAGCGGTACGGTTCGGGGAAGTCGGGTAGCGACAGCACCCCGGCGGGCAGGTTGTAGTCGCAGCTGTACTTGGGGTAGATGTCCCCGATCAGCCAGAGCCCGTTGTCGTGCGCAACGCTGGTGAGCCGCTCGAGCAGGGACTCGTGGTCGGGGCGCCACAGATCCTGCAGCGCGGGGACTCGGACGTAGAGCAACTGCGAAAGAGTGGTCAGGTTGCCCAGCAACTGAACTACGTTCTGGCGGTTGTCGCCGATCAGGTTGTCGACGTCGGCCAGTTGGGATGCTCCCCGGTCGACGAGCGTCCGGAACCCGCCATCCATCTTGTTCACGCCGCCCAGGACGTTTTGCAGGTCGACCGACGTTCCCCGCAGACCCGGCGAAACGTCGCCGAAGGTGCCGAACACCGTCTGGGTGTTGCGTAACAGGCTGACGGTCTGCGGGAGCACGCCGCCGAGGGTGGACGACAAGAAGATGGAGCCGTCGAAGATCGCCGCCAGCTTCTTCGGCCCGTCGGGGCTGACCCGCAGTTCGCCGAAGAGAGCCCGGAGCTGCGTGGTGTTCAGTTGGGCCAGCGCGCCGCGGCTGTCGTCGATGATGTGCGGCAGCGACACCGGGATCGTGGTCTGCCCTTCGCCGATCAACGTGCCGTCGGTCAGATACGGTCCGCCACCGTGTTCGGGGCGGAAGTCCAGGTATTGCTCACCTGCGGCCGACAGGCCCGATACCCGCACCCGGGTATCCCGCGGGATTCGGGTGGCGCGGTCGAGGGACACCACCGCCTCCACCCCGTGTTCGGTGAGGTTGATCGCGGTTACGCGGCCGATCGGGATGCCGCGCAGGGTGACGTCCTGGTTGACGAGCAGACCGCCGGACTCCCGCAGCGACACCCGCACAGACATCTTCCTGCTGACCGGGTTGACCCCCAAGCTGCCTAGCGTGATGTAGGCAAGGGCGATCACGGTGATCACCGCGAGACCGATGACGGACATCACGATGCGGCGGTTGGCCACCGCTTTGATCAGGTCGACCCCGTGTCGAGCGGACCATTCCACCGGGTTGGGCGACGCGGTCATCGCTGCGACCCATAGATCTTGTCCAACAACAGGTTCCACTCGTACCGAATGCTGCCGATCATCAGGTGCCAGTCGGTGCCGTCGGACCAATGGAAGCCGGGATCACCGGGATAGTTCAGATCGGGCCAAGGCGCCAACGCCAGCTTCGCGATCTGGGCGTCGACGTGTAGCGCAGGCGAGTTGAAGGAGTGCATCAACACCCCGATCAGCCGGTTGAATGGATACAACGACAGATTCGGGTCGATGGCGATGTCGTTGAAGGAGCCTGCCAGGGCGTTCAGGTCGGCGACCGTGCTGCGCGTGTCAGTGCCCTGGATGGACGGGAACCGGGACAGCTGGCGGGTGATGCGTGCCATGCCGTCGGCCAGGTCGGCTATCCGCGTGGTGTTGTCGGCGATGACGGCCAGCGCCGGCGCACCGGCGACCAGCGACGCGTCGATGGTCGGCCGGCGCGCTGACACGGTGGCCGCCAGCTCGGATGTCCGGCGTAGCGCGGTATCCAGCTGAGCCGAGCGTGCCGTCAGCCGGGACAGCAGCGTCTTGCTCTCGTCCAGCAGCAGGCGGACCTTCTCGCCGCGGCCGCCCACGGCCCTGCCCGCGCCGTTGGCGATCGCCATCAGGTGCCGGGCCGAGCCCCCGTTGACCAGCAGCGCCATCGAAGTGAGCAGGTCTTCCACCGTCGGGGCGGCGCTGGTGGACGTCAGTCCGATGGTGTCGCCGTCGCGTAGCCGGGCGGCGGTTGCCCCCTGGTCCGGGCCGGGCCTGATCTGCAGGAACACGTCGCCGAGCGGGGTGGCCTGGCGCAGTTCGGCGGTGGCGCCGACATACAGGGGGACGTCGGCGTGGATTCGCGCGCGCACCCGCGCGGTGAAGTCCTGGGCGTCGATTGATTCGACTTCGCCGACATCGGCCCCCAACAGCCGCACCTTCGCCTTGGCCGGCAAGTTCAGCGCGTTGGAGAAGACCACCGTCAGTCGATAGCTGCTGCCGCGACCCGTCGGGGCGGGCAATGGCAGTGCAGACAGATCGAGGCCGCACCCGGCCAACAGCGTGACCAGCACGAAAAGTAGGCCAAATCGGCAGCCGCGGCGAACTCCCAGTGCGTATTTCATGGCGTACCACTGATCCCGTCGCCCATCAGGTCGAGCATTTTGCCCAGGCCGAAATCCGGTGCGTAATCTCGCAGCGTTCCGGTGGCGCAGCCCAGCTGTTTGAGCCCCAGCAGGTTGCAGAGCTCTTTACCGAACTGACCGTTGAGTACCAGCTTGTCGGCCAGCACGTGCACGCGGGCGCTGCCGGCGACGGGGTCGAGGATGTTGTAGAGGTTGTCGACGGTCAGCGGCGCGACATCGAGGGTTTCCGCCAGCTCCCGCTGGTTATCGTCGATCGTCCCGGTGATGGCCCGCAGGTCGGCGAACGTGTGCGTGAGCTCTTCGCGGTGTCCCTCGAGCAGTCGGGCGGCTTCGGCGAGGATCTCGTTGAGCTTCGCCCCGGTGGTGCCCGAGCCGAGGCTCTCGTCGGCCAGAATCGAGCTGAGTTGGTGCAGGTTGGATCCGAATTCGCGAATTGCGGCATCGTTCTTGGCCGCCGCTTGAGCCAAGTCGGAAATGCTGTTGACGATCGCCTGAATGTCTTTCTTGCTGTGCGCACCCTTGTCGCTGCCCACCCGCAGCGCCTGTGACAACTTCGCGAGGGTGGCTTTGATGTTGGCCCCGTTGCCGGAGGTGATCTGGGATCCGAGGTTGACCAGGTCCCCGAGCGCACCCTGACCGTTGTCATCAGCGCGCAGCGCCTTGCCCAGTTTGTCGATCATCGCGAGTGTCCGGTCGATTTCGACCGGGGTTCGGGTGCGCCCCAGACCCAGCACGTCGCCGTTCTTCAGCTTCGGCCCGCCCCGGTAGGGCGGCGTGAGCTCGACATGGCGGTCGGTCAGCAGCGAGTTCGACAGCGTCACAGCCTGCACGTCGGCCGGAATGTCAATGCTCGGATCGATCTCCAGCTCGACCTGCACGTAGCTGTCCTTGGCCGCGATGCCGGTCACCTTGCCCACCGCCATACCCAAGACCGAGACGTCGTTGCCGACGTATAACCCGACGGTGTCTTCGAAGTGTGCGGTCACCTTCATCTTCGGGTGCGTCAGGCGCGGAATCACAGCGATCGCCAGGGCGCCGACGAGCACCACGGCAGCCACCGTGGCGGCGACGATGATCTTGACCCGGCGGCTCATTGGCAGTCCTTGAAGTACTCGACCAGGTTGAACTGTCTCGCCCGCCCGCTGATCGCGCACATCCAGGAGTCGACGAGCACACCGGCTGGGAGATTGAGGTCGAGGTAGTTGCCGTTGCCGGTGGTGTTGGCCAGGTTGCGGACGGTGATCGGCATCGACTGCAAGATGTTGCGGACCAGGGCGTCGTGGCTGTTGATCATCGCGGTGAACTCCCGCGCATTGGCGAGCAGCTTGTTGAGTTCCGGTTCGTCGGCCAGGATCGTCTTTGCCCGGTCGACGAGTGTGGTGGCGCTGGCGAACAGTCGCTGCACGGCCGCACGCCGCGTGGCGATTTCGGCCAGCAGGTCACGGCCCTGCAGCACCAGCACCCCGAGATCGGCCTTTTGGTTTCGCAGCATCGTCGTCAGCGTCTCGGTGTTGGACAGCAGGGTGCCCAGTTGATCGCGCCGATCGGAGATGACGGTGGCCAGCGACTGCAGGTTTTCCAGCGCCTCCGGTAGGGCGTCGGGCAGTCCCTGCAGGTTCTGGGTGAGCGATCGCACCGATTCGACGACGCGGTCGGCGTCCACGGCTTCGAAGGTGCTGGTGGCGCCGGCGAGGGTCCGTTGCAGATCGAAGGGAACTTCGGTGTTGGCCAACCTGATGGTTCGGTCCTTCAGCTCGCCGCTGCCGGCCGGGGTCAGGGCGAGGTAGCGCGACCCCAGGATGGTGGTCATATTGATGCTGGCCTGCGTGTCGGCACCCAGATGTGTGCCGTTTTTGACGTTGAACGTGACCACCACGTGGTCGCCGGCGAGTTTGACGCCCTCGACGGTGCCGACCTGGATACCTGCGATGGTGACCTGGTTGCCCTTGTTGATCTGAGCGGACTGGGCGAACTCACCTTGGTAGCGGGTCGTGCCCACATTGAGGCTGCCGAACAACACCACCCCGCCCAGCAGCAGAGCGATGACGGTTAGCCCGATCATTCCCAGCCAGGTCTTGTTGTAGGACTCGATGGGTCGCTTGAGTCGTTTGAGTAGCTTGCGCAGCTGAGGTCGGTTGAACATCGCGGTTACCTGCATACCGGTGAGTGCTTGATCTTGTTGAGGTAACCCGGGGTGACGCCATCGCCCGGGGTGGCCGACGCTACGAACGCGCGGAACCAGTGGAACAGGCCGCGCCACAGGCTGAAGTCGATGTCGCACGCGTAGCCGTTGATGTAGCTGCCCGCCTGGGTGCCGCGGGCGAGCGCCTTGAGCATGGCAGGGATGTTGGCTGCCATGTAGGACAACCGCTGATGCCCTTCGTGCAGGCCGTAATCGAGTAGACCGGGTTCGCGGCTGACGAATTGCTGCAAGTCGGGGGTGATGTTGTTGACGATCGTCGCCAGCCGGCCAACCGTGAAATTGACCGATCCCACTGATACGACCAGTTCCTGGCGGCGGGCCGCCAATTCCGCCATCACACCGCGGGATTCGCGGATCATCGTCTGCAGGTTGGTGTTCTGTGCGGCCAGACTGTCCGTGAGAGTGTTGAGGTTGCCGATCAGATCACCGAGGACCTCATCGGGTCCGGCCAGTGTTTCGGCCAGCGTCGAGGTCTGGGTGGTCAACACCAGAATCGAGCTGGAATCCCCCTGGAACGCTTGGATGATGGCGTTGGTCAGGTTGTCCACCTGCTGAGGATCCAACTGGGTGAACAGCGGCTCGAACCCGTTGAGCACGTAGGTGATGTTGAGCGACGGGTTGGTGCGCTCCCGGGGTATCTGGCCGCCGTCCTTCAGCGGCAGGTGGTTACTGCCCGGACCGGGCGACAGCCCCAGGTAGCGCTGTCCGATGATGTTCTGGTAAGTCACCGACGCGATCGTGTCGGAATACAGGACCTGGTTGCGCTGCACCCGGAAGGTGACCTTGGCCAGGTTGCCGTCCAGCAGGTCGAGCTTGTCCACTCGGCCGACCCGGACCCCGGCCACCCGGACGTCATCGCCGACTTTCAGTCCGGAGACATCGGTGAAAATCGCCGAGTAGGTGTTCGTTTCACCGGAGACCTCGCGCCGCATGGTGCCGAACACCATCCAGGTGACGGTCACGGCGAAGATCAGGAAGATCACGGTTCCGATGAATGGCTTGCGGTAACTCATTGGCCGCCTCGCAGATCCGACGTGATGTGGACGGTCGAGTCGCGCGCCACCGGGCCCAACAACAGCACGACGGTCGAATTCGCCGGTCCGCCGCCCACGATGCGGCCGAGTTGATCCTTCTCTTCGTGGCTGCCGACCGGACCGACATTGCCGCCGATGACCGCGCCCGGCAGCATCGCCCCTTCCGCGGGAAATCCCGGCGCCGGGGCGGCCGGGACGCCGGGGGCGGCTGGGGCGGCCGGGGCTTCGGTGGCCGGCGACCCGGGACCGCCGCCCAACTGTGCGGAACCGGGTGGGAAGGGCGGTAACTGACGGGGTCCCGGTGCAGGTGGCACCGGCCCTTGCGGATCGTCCGGCATGGAGTGTCGCGGCGGGGTCACGTTGGGGCGGTTCTCGGTCACCCCGGGCGGGAGAGTAACGCCCTGCGACCCCAACGCCGGAGACAGGTCCGGAGCCGTCGGGACTTCCGGCGCGGTCTGGCAGCTGGGGCCGGCCAGCGCCCCGTAACGGGGGCAGTCGGCGCGGACGTAGCGCCGGCTCGGGGTGAGCGCGACGACGGCCTTGATGGTCAGCCGGTTGCCGTCCGGATCCCAGCCTTCGTCGTACAGCTTGTTCGCGAACACCTTCATCCGGGTGGCTATGCCGTGGAAGTCGCGGGCGTGCTCGCCGAGCACACCGAGGGCAGGTGTCAGCTCGGTGCTGATGGTGATCAGCCGGTCGGTCTGATGATCGAAGGAATCGCCCAGTGTGCCGACGGTGCCCAGACCCCCGGACAGGAAATCGGTCAATTGCACCCGCTTCTCGGCGAAGGTCCGCATCGGCCGAATCGAGCTGTCCAGCGCGTCGAAGAGTTCGGGCGAGGCACGGCGCAGGCCTGCCGCGGCCGCGGTCAGCGCCGACAGCGTGGACGGCCCGCTGGCATCGGCGCTGACCACCGTGTTCAGCTCCGCCAGAATCTGGTTCAGGTCGCGTCCGGCGTCGGTCAGCTGCTGGCCGCGGCCGCGGGTCGCCTCACTGAGTGCTTCCAGAACCCCGATGGTGTGGTCGTTGCGATCGCGCGCGACGTCGAACAGCAGGTCGTGGAGTTTTGCCAAGACGTTCTGGAACAACACCGTGGGCAGTGACTTGTCCTCGCGCACCACCGAGCCGTTGCGCAGCGATGCCGAGCCCTTCCCGTTGTCGATCAATTGCACCGCCGACACCGCGAACAGGTTGGCCGGCACCACCCGTGCGGTGACGGTGTTGGGGATCCCGGCGGCGTATCCGGGCTTCAGGTCGACATGGACGATATTGGGCTGTCCGTTGCGGGACGGGGAAATGCTGGACACCATCCCGACCAGCACCCCGCGGAACTTCACATCCGAACGCTCCGGCAGACCGTCGCCGATATTGACCAACTCGATGTTGACGCGCACCAGTTTGTCGAATGTGCCTTTCGATTTGGCGACCATGGCCGCCGCGATCAGGAGCGTGACAATCGTCAAACACACGCCCACGAAGACAAGGCTCCGGTTGGACGGGCTGCGGGGGTCGAAATCGTATGAATTCGGCATCGCTACCCGCCGAACCTCGCCCCGGACTCAACACCCCACAGCGCCATGGTCAGCAGCATGTTCGCGATGATCACGACGGTCAGACTCGATCGCATGGCCCGCCCCGCGGCTATCCCGACCCCGGCGGGACCGCCGCTGGCGAAAAAGCCGTAATAGCACTGCATCGTCGAGGAGATGAAGACGAAAATTACGGCCTTGATGGTCGCGTACACCACATCGCGGCCGCTGAGGCCCACGGAGAAATAATGCAGATACGACCCGGGGGCCTGACCGTTGGCCATGCTGACCAGCTGGCTGGTCAAGTAGGTCAAACCCAGGGCGGTCAGGAATAACGGGATGACCGCGATGACGGACGCCGTGACCCGGGTGACCACCAGGTAGGCCACGGAATTGATGCCGAGCACCTCGAGTGCGTCGATTTCGTCGTTGATTCGCATCGCGCCCAGTTGCGCGGTGAACCGGCATCCCGCCTGGGCGATGAACGCCATCGCGATCATCACCGGCGCCAGTTCGCGCGTCGTGGCGAACGACGAGATCAGGCCCGTCGCCGGGCCGAGGCCCAGCAGATTCAGCGCGTTGTAGCCCTCGACGGCCACCAGCGCGCCGGCCGTGATCCCCAGTACCGCTGCGACGTTGACGGTGCCGCCGCCGACGACGATCGATCCGTTCCCCCAGGAGATGTCGGCCAGCAGTCGCAGCATTTCCCGCCGGAAGTCGCGCAGCATGCCCGGGATCGAGGCGACGATCTTGCCGAAGAAATAAACCATGTGGCCGGCCCGGCCCACCCCATGGCCCATGGCGCCGGCAGCCTTGATCAGCTGAACACGGCTCGGATTTTTGAACGCCGCGGGGGCAGCCATGTTAGATGGTCTGCCGCGGGAAGATGAGCAGCCACATTTGGCTCATCAGCACGTTGACGATCATCAGCAGCAGCACGGATTCGACCACCGCTGCGTTCACCGAGTTCGCCACGCCGGCGGGGCCGCCGCGCGTATCGAGGCCCTTCTCACAGGCCACGATCGCCACGATCACGCCGTAGACCACCGCTTTCAACATTGCCAACACCAGGTCGTCGACGGTGGCGAACGAGGAGAACGTGGCGATGAACGATCCCGGAGCGCCGTTCTGCATATAAACGTTGAACACGTAGCCCGCGAGGTAGCCGACAAACATCGTCGTACCCGTCAACGCAATCCCGATCAGGATGACCGCCGCCAGTCGGGGAACCACCATGCGCTGCAGCGGGGAGACTCCCATCACCTCCATCGCCGCGATTTCCTCGCGCATTGTCCGGGCGCCCAGGTCCGCGCAGACCGCCGAGCCCACCGCCGCCGCCATGATCAGCGCCGCCACCAGCGGCGCCCCCTGCCGGATGATCACCAGCCCATCGGCGGCGCCGGACAGCGAGGCGGCGCCGACCTGTCCGGCCAGCAAACTGAACTGGATGGACAAGGTGACGCCGATCGGGATGGTCACCAAAACGGTGGGGGTGAACGCCGTGCTGGTCATGAACCAGGTCTGCTCGATGAACTCCCCGAACATGAACTTACGGGTCACCAGGCCGACGAACAGGTACTGGATGGCCCGCACCCCCAGCACGAACTGCTTACCGACTGTGTTCAGCGATAAGAGCGGGTGATTGCGCACATAGCGGCGAAACCAGTCGATGACTTCGCCGATGGCCGAACGCTCGACAGCTCGCGCGGGCGGATCGACGGCAGCGGTCAAGTCACCTCCCCCCGACCAGGTGGAACCAGGATTAACTTGCGTGCAGACCATAGCAGTCGGGCCAGCTTGCGGCCAGCATTTTGCGGCAGGAGTTTGCCGGACCATGGCGGCGTCGAACTCGGGCGTCGCACGGCGGCTGATCGCAGGGATCCGCTCAGCCTTTCCGGCGTGTGACGATGCGGGCGGCTCACGCCTCGAACCGGTAGCCCATCCCGGACTCGGTCAGCAGATGCTTGGGATGGGACGGATCGTCCTCGAGCTTGCGCCGCAGCTGCGCCAAATACACACGCAGATAATGGGTTTCGGTCGCATACGCCGGACCCCACACCTCCTTGAGCAACTCCTCGCGGCCCACCAGCTTGCCCCGATTGCGCACCAGCACGTCGAGCATGCCCCACTCGGTGGGCGTGAGATGCACCTCGGCGCCGTTCTTGGTCACCTTCTTGGCGGCCAGATCCACTGTGAACGAATCCGTTTCGACGACCGGCTGCTCCACCTCCAACGCGGTGGTGCTGCGGCGCACCGCCGCCCGAAGCCGGGCCAGGAATTCGTCCATCCCGAAGGGTTTGGTGACGTAGTCGTCGGCTCCGGCGTCCAGAGCCTGCACCTTGTCCGACGCGTCGGTGCGCGCCGACAGCACGATGACAGGTGCGCTGAGCCAGCCGCGCAACCCGCCCAGCACTTCGATGCCTGAGATGTCGGGCAAGCCGAGGTCCAGGATCACCACGTCCGGGGGATGTTCGGCGGCGGCGCGCAACGCTCCGGCGCCGGTCGACGCGGTCACCACCTCGTAGCCGCGCACCGACAGGTTGATCCGCAGCGCACGCAGGATGTGCGGTTCGTCGTCGATCACCAGTACGCGAGTCAACGGACGTCCTTCGGCGGCGCAGGTAGATCCACCGTCACCGTCAGCCCGCCGCCCGGGGTGTCGCCGGCAGCGATCACGCCGCCCATGGCCTCGACGAAGCCGCGTGCCACCGACATGCCCAGGCCCACCCCGGTGCTGTTGTCGTGATCGCCGAGGCGCTGAAAGGCGCCGAAGATCTCCTCTTCGGTGCCCGGCGGGATGCCCGGGCCCTCGTCGATGACGTTGATGAGCACTCGATCCCCGACCCGACCGGCGTTGACCCGGACCACGGAGCCCGGCGCGTAGCGCAGCGCGTTGTCGATCAGGTTGGCCAGCACGCGCTCCAGCAACCCGGCGTCGGCCAGCACCACCGCGTCGCCGACGTCGACCTTGACGCGGTCGATCGCGGATCGGACGAATCCGGTTGCGCCCCTGCTGATGCTGACCAGCGCACGCTGTACCACCTCTTCCAGATACACGCGGTTCAGGTCGGGGCGCACCACGCCGGCGGCCAGTCGCGACGAGTCGAGCAGGTTGCCCACCAGGGCGGTGAGCTGGTCGATGGATTCCTCGATGGTGGCCAGCAATTCGGCGGTGTCCTCGGGGGAGAAGGCGACATCACCGGCGCGCAGGCTGGACACCGCGACCTTGGCCGCCGCCAGGGGGGTGCGCAGATCGTGGCTCACGGCCGACAGCAGGGATCGCCTGAGGTCGTCGGCGCGCACGATGGCCTCGGCGCGGCTGGCCTCTTCGGTGAGTTCGCGCTGCCGGACCAGGCCGGCGGCCTGTTTGGCGACCGCACCGAGCACCCGCCGATCTCGCACCGAGAGTTTGCGGCCGGCCAGCAGCATCCAGAATTCGTCGTCGCCCACCTCGATCGCGGTGTCGGCGGAATCGACTGTGGTACAGGGATTCTCACCGACCGCCGCGACGACCCGGCTCTGGCCGCCCTGCTCGCGCAACATGGCGACCGCGCGCTGCGCATATGTCTCACGCACCCGCTCCAATAACGTCTGAGGATCCGCACCGCGCAGCACCGAACCGGCGAACAGCGTCAACAACTCGGCTTCCTGCGAGGCCAGCCGGGCCTCGCGGGCGCGTTTGGCCGCGCCGTCGACCAGAACGGCCACCGCCACCGCGATCATCAGCAGCACCAGTTCGGTGATCGCGCTGTTGGGTTCGGAGATGGTGAAGCTGTGCCGGGGTGCGATGAGAAAGTAATTCAGCAGCAACCCGGACAGGACCGCCGAAAGTATCGCCGGCGCAACACCTCCCAGCAGACCTACCAGCAGCACCCCGATGAAGAACAGGGCGCTCTCGCCGCCGTTGTTCAGGAACCGGTCCAGTTCGCTGACGGTGACCACACAGATCATCGACGGGATGACAACGGCGGCCAGCCAGGACGCGACGCGCCGGGTCGGCGGTGCGATCGGTGCGGTGCGCACCCCGCGCCGGGACTCCTCGTGCGTGACGAGATGCACATCGATCTTGCCGGAGTGCTCCACGATGGATGGGCCGATGCCCTCGTCGAAGATGCGTGCCCAGCGGGGACGTCTCGAGGTTCCGATCACCAACTGAGTTGCGTTGATCTGTCGGGCGAAATCGAGCAGCGCCGAGGGCACGTCGTCACCGAGCACGGTATGCAGCGAGGCGTCCAGACTGTTGGCCAGCTCGCGCAGTTTGCCCATCCGGCCTTCGGAGAGGCCGACCAGACCGTCGCCGCGCAGCACATGCACCACCATCAATTCGGCGCTGGACTTGGAGGCGATCCGCGACGCGCGCCGCACCAACGTCTCGGACTCGGGACCGCCCGTAACCGCCACCACGACGCGCTCGCGCGCCTCCCAGATGTCGGTGATCTTGTTCTCCGCCCGGTATTTCGCCAACGCGGTGTCGACCTGGTCGGCCAGCCATAGCAACGCCAATTCCCTTAGGGCGGTGAGGTTTCCGCGGCGGAAATAGTTGGACAGCGCGGCGTCGATGCGTTCGGACGTGTACACATTTCCGTGGGACAACCTGCGCCGCAGGGCTTCCGGCGTGATATCGATCAGCTCGACCTGCGCGGCCTGGCGCACGATGGAGTCCGGGATGGTTTCCTTCTGCTCGATGCCGGTGATCTCGGCGACAACGTCGTTCAGGCTTTCCAGGTGCTGAATGTTGACCGTGGAGATCACGGCGATGCCGGCGTCGAGCAACTCTTCGACGTCCTGCCAGCGCTTGGGGTTCTTGCTACCGGGGGTGTTGGTGTGCGCGAGTTCGTCGACCAGGACCACCTGCGGACGGCGGGCGAGCACCGCGGGAACATCCAGTTCCGGGAAGCTGGTACCGCGGTATTCGATGTAGCGCGGCGGGATGACCTCGATACCGCGCAGCATTTCGGCGGTTTTCGCCCGGCCGTGTGTCTCGACCACGGCGGCCACCACGTCGGTGCCGCGTTCCAGGCGCCGGTGCGCCTCGCCGAGCATCGCGAAGGTCTTGCCGACCCCCGGTGCCGCGCCGAGATAGATGCGCAGCTCGCCGCGTTTGGCCCGGGGGTCGCTGGCGCTCACGTCAACCATCATCCCTCCCGCGGGGCTGGTTCGGACCGCGAAACCGCCGTCGGGTTCGCACCGGCGACGGGGTCATCGCTGCTCGAAGCGGTATCCCATGCCCGCCTCGGTGACCAGGTGGATGGGGTGGGATGGGTCGGGTTCGAGCTTGCGCCGCAGCTGGGCGAGGTAGACCCGCAGGTAGGTGGTTCCGGTCGGGTGGGTAGGTCCGCGAACCGCGTCCAGCAGCATCTCGCGCTGCACAAGCCTGCCGCGGTTGCGCGCCAACAGCTCAAGGATGTTCCACTCGGTGGGCGTCAGGTGTATGTCGGCTCCGTCCCTGGACACCTTCTTGGCCCGCAGGTCGACGGTGAACGAGGCCGTCTCGACCACCTGCTCGGCGGCATCGGCCACCTTGGCGCGTCGGATGGCGGCCCGCAACCTGGCCAGAAACTCTTCCATGTCAAAGGGTTTGGTCACGTAATCGTCTGCGCCGGCATCCAATGCCTGCACTTTGTCGCTTGGTCTGGAGCGGTCCGACAACACCAGCACCGGTGCGGTGGTGCGTCGCCGCAGCTTTCGCAGCATCTGCACGCCGGGCATATCCGGTAGCGCGAAATCCAGCACCGCGACGGCCGGGTCGTGTGTGACCGCGGCACGCAGACCGGCGGCGCCGGAATCGGCGGTGACCACCTGGTAGCCCTGCCCGGCCAACGCGTTGCGCAGGGACCGCAGCAGGTGTGGTTCGACGTCGACCACCAAGACCTTCACCAACGGTGTCATTGCCCGAGTCGGCGGGCTAGTGGCTTACCGGGTACTTGCGGTCCAGCTCGAGGTTGACTCGCAGGACGTTTACCGCCGGCTCGCCCAGGAATCCGAGTTCCCGGCCCTCCTGGTTGTCGCGGATCACGGCACGCACCTGTTCGGCGCTGATACCGCGTGCCTTGGCGACCCGTGCGGCCTGCAGGTCTGCGTAGGCCAGAGAGATGTGCGGGTCCAGGCCGCTGCCGCTGGCAGTCACCGCGTCTGCGGGTACCGCCGGGTTGGCGGCTGCGGCGCCGCGGATCGGAACGATCTGGCCGGTGGAGTAGTCCTCGCCGTATTTGGCGCACTCGACCCGCACACCTTCGAACATGGTTTGAAACGGCGCCGTCGTGGTCTGGCACGGTTCGTTGATGCTGACGACGTGAGTGGGATGCACGACGTTGCCACGTTGGTCGCGGGGACCGAGCACCGACAGCACCGCGCCCACCCCGCCACCGGTGCAGAACGGACGGGAGCCGTCCACGCCTTCCAGCCGGCCTATCGCGGCACTGCGCGTGCACACCTGGGTCAGCAGGCTGGGTTTGAACCCGGCGTCGGATGCGGATTTTCCGGCCGCCAGCAGCGCGGGGTCCGCGGGTGTGTCGACGATGCTCTCCGGTCCCAGGTTGCTTGCACCCGAGGAGAGCGGATCATATCCGGCGCCCGCGGCAGAGGGGCGGCTCTGCAGGTACTGCGGCAGCGGGTTGCCGTCCTTGTCGGTGAACTGCTGGCCGATCAGCTCGCTGCCGACCGGTGTGCCGTGGGCGCGCAGGATCGAACCCTCGGCGTTGTCGTGCAGTCCCGGCAGCAGAGCGACCAGCCAGACGAACAGCGGGTAGCCCAGGCCGGTGATCACGGTCAGCACCAGCAGCGCGCGTAACGCGGCCCAGTGCAGGCGGACGAAATTGGCGAGTTTCATGTCAGGACATCCCGGGGACGAATTGGATAATCAGGTCGATCAGCTTGATCCCGATGAACGGCGCGACGATGCCGCCGAGGCCGTACACGTAAAGGTTGCGGCTCAACAGCTTTGAGGCGCTGCTCGGCGTGTAGCGCACACCGCGCAGCGACAGCGGGATCAGCAGGATGATGACGAGCGCGTTGAAGATCACCGCCGACAGGATCGCGGATTGCGGGCTGTGCAACCGCATCACGTTGAGCACGTCCAGGCCCGGAAACAGGATGACGAACATCGCCGGGATGATCGCGAAATACTTCGCGATGTCGTTGGCGATGGAGAAGGTCGTCAGGGCTCCGCGGGTGATCAGCAGCTGCTTGCCGATCTCGACGATCTCGATGAGTTTGGTGGGGTCGGAGTCCAGATCCACCATGTTGCCGGCCTCTTTGGCCGCCGAGGTGCCGGTGTTCATCGCGACCCCGACGTCGGCCTGGGCCAGTGCGGGCGCGTCGTTGGTGCCGTCGCCGGTCATCGCCACCAGCTTGCCGCCTTGTTGTTCGCGCTTGATCAGGGCGAGCTTGTCTTCGGGTGTGGCCTCGGCGAGGAAGTCGTCGACACCGGCCTCGTCGGCAATTGCCTTGGCGGTCAACGGGTTGTCGCCGGTGATCATCACCGTGCGGATGCCCATCCGGCGCATCTCGTCGAAACGCTCCCGCATGCCTTGCTTGACAACGTCTTTGAGATGGATGACGCCCAGCACCGCGGCCTTGCCGTCGCGGCTCTCGCCGACCACCAGGGGGGTGCCGCCGCCGGCCGCGATGCCGTCGACGACATCGCCGAGCTGGTGGGGCACCGTACCACCTTGTGCGCGTACCCATTCCGCGACCGAGTTGGCCGCCCCCTTGCGCAGCAGGTGCCCCTCCAGATCGACGCCGGACATCCGGGTCGAG
Organism: Mycobacterium sp. 20KCMC460; assembly: GCF_022179425.1. NCBI lineage: Bacteria > Bacillati > Actinomycetota > Actinomycetes > Mycobacteriales > Mycobacteriaceae > Mycobacterium > Mycobacterium sp. 20KCMC460. The sequence continues at coordinate 5,439,459 of NZ_AP025524.1, read as the reverse complement.
GCGGAGAACGCCACCCACTGGGCCTGCGCGAGTTCGCCGGGCGTGCGGGCACGCAGCCCGAAGTTGCGTTTGGCGAAGACGACGATCGAGCGCCCTTCCGGGGTCTCGTCGGACAGGCTGGACAACTGCGCGGCGTCGGCCAGTTCGTCCGGGGAGACGCCGTCCAGCGGGATGAAGGCACCGGCCTGCCGGTTGCCCAGGGTGATCGTGCCCGTCTTGTCGAGCAGCAGGGTGTTCACGTCGCCCGCGGCCTCGACCGCGCGCCCCGACATCGCAAGCACGTTGCGCTGCACCAGCCGGTCCATGCCGGCGATGCCGATGGCCGACAGCAGCGCACCGATCGTGGTGGGGATCAGGCACACCAGCAGCGACACCATGACGATGCCGGATACGCCGTTTACGTTGAGCGCCTGGGTGTCTGCCACACCGGGATTGTTCACCTTGGAGTAGACCGCCAACGGCTGCAGCGTCGCCACGGCGAAGACGAAAATGATCGTCAACGCGGCCAGCAGAATGTTCAGCGCGATCTCGTTCGGTGTTTTCTGCCGGTTGGCGCCCTCGACGAGCGCGATCATCCGGTCGATGAAGCTTTCGCCGGGCTTCTGGGTCACTTTCACCACGATCCGGTCGCTGAGCACCGTGGTGCCGCCGGTGACCGCCGAACGGTCACCGCCGGATTCGCGGATCACCGGCGCCGACTCACCGGTGATCGCTGACTCGTCCACCGAGGCGATGCCCTCCACCACGTCGCCGTCGCCCGGGATCACCTCGCCGGCCTCGACCACGACGATGTCGCCCTGCTGCAGCAGGGGCGCCGCAACCTGTTCCTCCACCGCCGCACTGCCGGGTTCCCAGTTCTTGAGTCGCCGGGCCAAGGTCTGGGTTTTGGCCCGGCGCAGCGTTTCGGCCTGCGCCTTGCCGCGACCCTCGGCTACCGCCTCGGCCAGATTGGCGAACAGCACGGTCAGCCAGAGCCAGACCACGATGAGCCACGCGAACCAGGTGGGGTCGATGATCGCCAGCACGGTGGCCCACACGGCGCCGAGTTCGACGATGAACATCACCGGATTGCGCCACAGCGTCTGGGGATTCAGTTTGTGCAGCGCACTGGGCACCGACTTCCACAGTATCCGCGGGTCCAGCAAGCCGCCTTGCACGCGTTTGGTGTTGGCGGCATGCGCGGTCTCCTGGTGCGCCGAAACCACCGAGTTGGCTTTGGGTTTGGTGGTGGCTGTCATCAATGTATTCCTTCAGCGAGGGGCCCGAGCGCGAGCATGGGCAGGAAGGTCAGGGCAACGAGAATCAACGTGACGCCGGCAACCATCCCGACGAATTGCGGGCGGTGAGTGGGCAGCGTTCCCACCGACGCCGGGGTGGAGCCCTGTTTGGCCAGCGAGCCGGCCAGGGCCAGCACGAGCACGATCGGCAGGAACCTGCCGAACACCATGGCCAGACCCAGGGCGGTGTTGTACCAGGTGGTGTTGACGGTGATGCCGGCGAACGCCGAGCCGTTGTTGTTGGCCGCGGAGGTGAATGCGTAGAGCACCTCCGAGAGCCCGTGCGGCCCGGTGTTGAGCATGCCGGCGCGCTCACCCGGCAGCGCCATCGCGACCGCGGTACCGGTCAGCACGATCAGCGGAGTGACGAGGAAATACCCTGCGGCCAACTTGATTTCGCGCGGGGTGATCTTCTTGCCGAGGTATTCGGGCGTGCGGCCGACCATCAAACCGGCGACGAAGACGGTGATGACCGCCAGGATCAGCATGCCGTACAGACCCGAGCCGGTGCCGCCGGGCGCGACTTCACCGAGTTGCATGTTGAACATCGTCATCATCCCGCCGAGGCTGGTGTAGGAGTCGTGGAACGAGTCGACGGCACCGGTGGACGTGAGGGTCGTCGAGGCGGCGAACACCGCGGAATTCGGCACACCGAACCGCTGCTCGACGCCTTCCATCGCACCGCCGATTGCGGCGGGCACCGTGCCGTGGTGCTGCAACTGGAACCACAACGTGAGCGACACGCTGATGGCGTACAGCGACGCCATGACGGACGCGATGGCGTAGCCCTGCTTGTTGTTGCCCACCATCCGACCGAACGTGCGGGGCAGCGAGAAGCTGATCACCAGCAGCAGGAACGTCTCCAGCCAGTTGGTCCACGCAACCGGGTTCTCGAACGGGTGGGCGGAGTTGGCGTTGTAGAACCCGCCGCCGTTGGTGCCGAGTTCCTTGATGGCCTCCTGGCTGGCCACCGGGCCGCCGGTGACCGTCTGCTGGGTGCCGTTGAGGGCGGTGACCACCTGATCGTGCAGGTGGAAGTTCTGGATCGCGCCTCCTGCTACCAGCAGAACGGCCGCCAGCACCGATAGCGGCAGCAGGATGCGAAGCGTGCCGCGCACCAGATCTACCCAGAAGTTGCCCAGATCGCCGGTGCGCTTGCGCACGAATCCACGTACCAGCGCCACCGCTACCGCCATGCCCACGGCGGCCGAGACGAAGTTCTGCACCGCCAGGCCGGCCATCTGCACCAGGTGACCCTGCGTTGATTCGCCGGAGTAGGCCTGCCAGTTGGTGTTGGTGACGAAGCTGATCGCGGTGTTCCACGCCAGCGCGGGGCTCATCGGGGTGGCGGGATCGTGCAGGTGCAGCGGGAGCTTGCCCTGGACGAGCTGCAAGCCGAACAGGAACAGGATGCTGACCGACGAGAACGCCAGCACGCTGCGGGCGTAGGCGCCCCACGTCTGTTCCGCCCGGGAATCGACCCCGATGAGCCGGTACACCCACGACTCGACGCGCAGATCCTTCTTCGAGGAGTAGACCCGGTACATGTAGTCGCCGAGGGGCACATGCACCACGGCCAGCGCAACGACCAGAACGACGAGGTAGATGATCCCCGCGGTAGTGGTGCTCACTAGAATTTCTCCGGAAACAGAAGGGCGCCAGCGAGATACAGCGCGATGACGACCGACAGCGCCAAGCCGATTATGTTCTGGTAGCTCACAGCCGCTCGACCAACTTCTGGGTCAGGCCGAGCAGCGCGAACACCGCCACTGTCAGCGCGATGTATGCCAACACGCCCATCTCATCTCCGTTCCGTGCGTAGTCCGCTTCAGCAAGCATTCTCGTCGAGGTTGCGCACACCTCAAAGGCCAGCTTGAAAGCTAGATCCGGCGGGGTGAGCCCGAAGTTCGATTGACGCTTTCCTAACGCCCCCACCCGGCACATTTACGGTTCCTTAACGGCCCCGGTGACGCATGACACAGTGCTTTAAAAACCTGAAAAACGGCGCCACTCCTGGCGTCCGGTGCGTTGACGGCGGCCGAGCACCGGGCCACCTGGTCGGATGCCTATGCGCGGCTGGGCAGCATCTGCGTCTGAAGCTGAGTTCAGGGCCCGCTGTCACCCAAGCTGGCAGCGCGCTCACCAGAATGATCCGCCCCCAACTCATTTCGCGGACCGGGAGTGTCGATCATCGGCAGCCGCACCCGAAAGACGGTGATGCCGTTGGCCGACTCGGCGGCCACCGTGCCGCCGTGCGCCTTGACGATCGAGTTGACGATGGCCAGCCCCAGCCCGTGACCGGATCCGTTGGAGCGTGACTTGTCTGCGCGGACGAACCGTTCGAAAAGATGGGGAAGGACTTCAGGATCGATGTCCGGTCCGTTGTCGGTGACGGTCAACTCGGCGTAGGGGACGTCGAGCCCCTGCGCCGACGCCGGATGGCGGGTGATCGCGGTGGTCACCGTGACGTCCGGCGGAGTATGCACCCAGGCGTTGGTGAGTAGGTTGGCGAGCAGTTGGTGCAGCCGGGCGTGGTCGCCGTTGACCCACACCGGCTCGTCGGGCAGATTCGTGGCCCAATTGTGCGTCGGCGCCGCCACCGCGGCGTCGTTGACCGCGTTGATCACCAGGTCGGCGAAGTCGAGTTCTTCGGTCTGCAGGTCCTGGCCTTCACCCAGGCGCGACAGCAGCAGCAGCTCGTCGACCAGCGACGCCATTCGGCGCGCTTCGGACTCGATGCGGGCCAGCGCGTACTCGGTGGTCGGGGGCAGATTCGAACTGTCCTGACGGGTCAGCTCGGCGTAGCCCTGGATGGCCGCCAGCGGGGTGCGCAGCTCGTGGCTGGCGTCGGTGATGAACTGCCGCATCCGCATGTCGGATTCGACGCGGTGGGCCAGTGCGCTCTCCACGTTGTCGAGCAACTTGTTCAGGGTGTGTCCGACGATGCCGACCTCGTTGTCGGGGTCGGTGTCTTCGGGCCGGACCCGCACCCGGATCTGGTGGTCTTCGTCGGCCAGCGGCATCGCTGCCACCTCGGCGGCGGTCGCGGCGACCCGGCTCAGCGGCCGCAGCGCATAGCCCACCACCCACGCCGTCAGGGCGGCCGTGACCAGCAGCGCCGTCGCAACCAGCGCGGTGGTGGTGAGCTGTTTGCGGGCGATGATCGCCTCGGCCATGCTCAGCGACACCCCGACCACCAGGCGGTCGGTTCCCGCTGCGCGGCTGTCGACCTGGTGGGGGCCCAGGCTGCCCAGCGTCTCGACCCGGGACGGGCCGTCGGTCCACGATTGCGCCTCGATGGCGCGGACGACGTCGGGTGGGGCGGGACGGGGTTCGTCCTCGGAGAACACGGCCGATGCGATCACCTTGCCGTCGCGAAGCACCGCGATGAGGTTGCCCGGGGTTTGTCCGGTGAACTCCAGCACCGCTTGGGATACCGGCGGAATCCCGCGGTGCACCGAGGTGTGTTCGCCGTTGCGGTACCGGGCATAGGCGTGGCTGAACGCGTGCATCGACTCGGCGACTTCGGCGTCGTTCATCGACGTGACGTAACCGCGCAGGGTCAGCACCGAGACGACGCCGACCGCCACCAGGACGACGGACACGACGGCGAGGACGCCCAACAGCAGCTGACGGCGAAGGGAACGGGGAAACCAGCGCGGGGTGTAGCGTTCCCCCGTCATTAGAAACTCATTCCGGTGGTCGGAGCATGTACCCAATTCCGCGGACCGTGTGGATCATCGGTTCCCGGTCGGCGTCGATCTTCTTCCTCAGATACGAAATGTACAGATCAACGATGCTGGTGCGACCGGCGAAGTCGTAGTTCCACACCCGGTCGAGGATCTCGGTGCGGCTCAGGGCGCGACGCGGGTTGCGCATCAGGAACCGGAGCAGTTCGAATTCGGTCGACGACAGCGATATCGGGGTGCCGCCCCGGGTGACCTCTCGACTGGCGGCGTCCAGCTTCAGGTCACCGACCTTCAGCGACTCGTCGGCCGGCGGGGCCAGATGGCTGGAGCGGCGCAGCAACCCGCGCAGCCGGGCGACCAGCTCCTCGAGGCTGAACGGCTTGGTCATGTAGTCGTCGGCGCCGGCGGTCAGGCCGGTGACCCGGTCCATCACCGAGTCGCGCGCGGTGAGGAACAGGGTGGGGGTGTAGGAGTCGGATTCGCGGACCCGTTGCAGGATCTGCAGACCGTCGACGTCGGGCAGCATGATGTCCAGGACCAGCACGTCGGGATTGATCCGGTCGAATTTGGCGATCGCCTCGCGCCCGTTGTGGGCGATCTCGACGTCCCATCCCTCGTAGTGCAACGCCATCTTGACCAGGTTGGTCAGGGCCGGTTCGTCGTCGACCAGCAACACTCGGATGGGCGAGCCGTCGGCACGGTTGATCCGGGGCAGTTGCACCAAAATCGCCTGGCGTGGACGTTGACTGCGCGCGTAACTCGTCATTGACGTCATATTCCCGCATTCTTTCAACCACAAATGCGCTTGTCACGGTGTTCATATATTTCTCAAATGTTCGGCTGCCGGACGCCGGCGGGGGTCGCTTGCCGCAAATACGGCGGAATTTGCTGGGCATCGTGTGACGAGCGGCCAGGTGTGGCCAAAGTCGTTGTGCTTGTGGGGCTTCGGCCATCCGCGCGCCAGAGGCGGGGTGTTGGCGGCGCGGGGGGAGGGGCAAGGCGGAACGGCCCCGGCGCACTTCCGGGCGGAACGGCCGTGCTAAACCGCGATGAAGCGGTGGGCAGGCCGGCGGGGCCATCGGCGGGCTCGCGCTACGCGCGGGCACCAGCGGTCAGCGTAGCGGCGTTACGGCCCGCGACCGGCAAAACGGCCGGCGAGTTGGAGGGGGTCTGGCAAAGCAGCGTGGCCGCACACCTGGCGGTGTGCGGCCACGCTTCGTTGAGGCTGGTGTCAGGCCCAGCTGGACCCGACGGCGCTGTCGGTCTGCGCCATGTTGCTGCCGGCGCTCTGCACCTTCTGGCCGTGAGCGTTGGCCTGCTCGTAGATCACCTGGAAGTTGCGACCCAGCTGGGTGATGAACTCCTGGCAAGCCACCGAACCGGCGCCGCCCCAGAAGTCACCGGCAGCCAGCACATCGCGAACGATGGCCTGGTGCTCGGCCTCCAGGTTTGCGGCCTGCGCCCGAATGAGGGCACCGTGGGCGTCGACGTCGCCGAACTGGTAGTTGATCGTCATCGTGGTAGTCCCTTCTAGCTGCTGAGGATCTGCTGGGAGGCCTGCTCTTGCTGCTCGTAGTTGTTGGCGTCCCGGATCAGTCCGTCGCGAACGCCGTGCAGCATGTTGACGATGTTGCGGAAGGCCTGGTTCATCTGGGTCATGGTGTCCATCGAGGTGGCCTCGGCCAGACCACTCCAGCCGGCGCCGGAAATGTTCTGCGAGGACGCCATCATCCGGCGTGCCTCGTCCTCGACGGTCTGCGCGTGGGTTTCGAAACGGCCTGCCATCGCCCGCATCGAGTGCGGGTCGGTCATAAAGCGAGTAGCCACTTGGTTTCTCCTTATCTCGTAATTCTGGGTTCGTACCTGGTCATGGGTCTAGTAACGCCCCGCGGATATTACGGCCACTTGGCGACACTGGGCCCGAAACGGGCGATCTTTTTCGCCGTTAGACGACGACCTGCTTGGGCATGACGATCGGCTTGAAGCCGTACCGCGGCCCGGCGTACGCGCCGGCGCCCTTGGCGGCGGCCGCCATGCCCGGCATGCCGGCCATCATGGCCGGAGTGCCGGCCTCTTCGGCCGCAACGGTCCAGCCGCTGCCCGCCAGCGCGGTTCCGGCGTTCGCCGCCACCGGCGCGGCCGCCGTCTAGCTGGCCGGCACCGACAGGCTGCCCACCAACGAGGCTTCGCCGAGGCTGGCGGCCGCACCGGCCGCTCCGACCTCGGAGGCCAGACCCGCTGCGGCCCCCTCGGCGGCTGCGGGCGCTGCCGCGGCCACCGCGGCAGCCGCGGAAGCGATATTGCCGTCGATGGTGTGCCCGGCGAAGATCGCGTTCGGAATGGCGGCGAACACGAACCACGAGGCCGTCACACCCACCTGCTGGATGCCGTTGAAGATCAGCGGGGTGCCCAGCAGGCCGTCGAGTGCGCTCAGGAGCTCCTGGACTGGCACCGGCAACGATTGGAACAGCCCCTCACCAATGGGTTCGACAGCCGAGGCAAGGTTCGACAACTCGCCCTGCAGGCCGCTGACGATGTCGCCCAGCGATGACGCGGGTGATTCCGCTGCTGCCGCGGCGACGGCGGCGGACTGGATGCCGGCCGCGCCGGGGTTGGTGGTTTGCGTCGCTGGCGTCAGTGGCTCAAGGACAGCTGCGGCGGCTGCGGCGGCCTGGTAGGTGGCCATGGTGACCGCGTCCTGCACCCACATCTCCAGGTACTGGGCTTCGGTGGCCATGATCGCCGGGGTGTTGATGCCCAGGAAGTTGGTCGCGACCAGGGTGGCCAACAAGCTGCGGTTGGCGGCGATCACCTGCGGGGGAACGACGCCGGCGAAGGCTGCCTCGTAGGCGGCCGCCGACGAGGCAGCCTGGATGCCGGCCTGTTCGGCCGCCGCCGCGGTCTGGGTCAACCACGCCACGTACGGTTGTGCCGCTGCCGCCGCTGACGCCGATCCCGCGCCCGTCCACTGCTCGGTGGTCAACTGGGTGAGGATCGACTCGTACTGGGTCGCGGTGGTGCTCAGCTCGGAGGCCAGGTTGTTCCAGGCGGTGGCCGCGGCCATCAGCGGCCCCGAGCCCGAGCCCGCGTAAATCAGCCCGGAGGTGATTTCGGGGGGTGTAGCGAAGTAAGACATCTTTATCCCGTTCTTGTCGGCGTGATTCGGATTTGTCTGTAGGAGTAGTGGTTCGGCGCTTAGACGCTCACCGGCTTCGGCATCACGATGGGCTTGACGCCGTAGCGCGGCGCGCCGAAACCGGCACTGTTGCGCGCCGCCGACGCCATGCCCGGCATGCCGGGGTAGAACGCTCCGGGGGCGGCGGCGGCCGGTGCAGCGGTGGTCCAGCCGGCGCCGGTGAGGGCGCTGGGGGCGGTGCTGGAAACCAAGGTTCCGGTGGCCCAGCTGGGCGGAACGGAGAGCGAGCCGACCATCGTCGCCTCGCCGAGGCCGGCGGCAACCGGTGCGCCCGCGCCAGAGACCGCGCTGACTGCACCTGCCGCGGCGGCCGGGGCCTCCGAAGCCGCGGCTGCGGCCTCCGCCAGATCTTCGGGGACGCCGTAGCCCTCCGGCATCAGGCCACCACCGGTCAGACCGAGCAGGTTCGACGACGCCGAGGCCCAGTTGCCGATCTCGTAGCTGTTGAAGTTGGAGAGGTTGCCGGACAGGCTGAACGGGTTGGATGTAGGCCCGGCTCCACCCAGCAAGGTGTCGATGGAGTTGATGGCGTCGGTGATTCCCGACAGCGGGCTGCTGCTTGCTCCGGAAGAAGCAGCGGACGACAGCGATGCAGCGGCAGCGTTGGCCGATTCGGACTGCTCGTAGGTACCGCTGCTGAGTCCGAGTGTCTGGGTGAACTGCTCTTGAATGGCCTGAGCCTCGGCGGCCAGCTGCTGGTACAGGGCGCCGTACGCGGTGAAGATGCTCGACTGCAGGATCGACACCTGGTCGGCGGCGGCGGGCGCGATGGCGGTGGTGGGGGCTGCAGCACCTGCGTTCTGCGCCGCGAGTGCACTACCGATCGCTGCCAGCTGGGACGCCGCGGCGGCCAGCTCTGCGGGCACTGCTGTCAGAAATGACATCTATTGCTCCTTGGTGTGTGAAACATGCCGACCCGACGTTGCGGGTCGACCCTGGGTGTTTGCGTAACTGCCCCTGTGCGTTGGCGTAACGCTAACCAGCCCTGGCTCCACAGTCCTTGTCGAAAAGGGCCGGGTGACGGACGTTTACGGCGTCTTAACGCTTGCGCGGGCAGTTTTAACAAGGCCTTGGCGGCCGACATTTTCATGTCATCTGACGCGTGGCGCCCCGACGCGTTCTACTCTCACGCGCGGGTGCGCGGCGCGCGGACCTTACACCAACAGTCGTGTTCGCGCACATCGTGTTTGGAGGGGGATGGGTGCGTGTGACGCCGTTCACGCGCGCTGCATTTTTCGCCTGGGCTCGGTGCCGATTGCTGTCCCTAGTCGGCGTAGGCGCGGCCTGGTGGAACTCAGCCGTGGGTCAGGGCGCGGTTGCGTGCGTCGATGGCTTCCTGGGTGGCGGGGGCCAGGAGCTCGCCTCCCGGCGCCGCCGTAGCTTGACCGCGGACGGCGCGCGGCCGCTGATCGCGTTCGTATTGCTCCCACGCCCGGCTGAGGTCGCCGGGATGTTCGCGCAGGGCTTGCGCGAGGAACCAGGCGCCGGTCAGGGCCAGGCTGGTGCCGCGGCCGGAGAGGGTCGAGGCGCAATGTGCGGCATCGCCGACGAGGACGACGCGACCGCTGTGCCAGCCCGGCATCTTGATCTGACTCTCCGAGTCGAAGTAGAGCCCCGGGTCTTGCAGGGCGGCGTCGACCAATTCGGCGACTCGCCACTCGTCGTGACCGGCGAAGGCGTCGGCGAGGATTCGCTTCTTTGCCGCGAGGTCGTGGTAGTCGTAGTCGATCCAAGGTGAGCGGAACATGAAGAACGCCAGTGCTTTTGCGTTGTAGGACATGATGCCGACGATGTGGCCCGGGAAGTTGTACATCGGGTTTATCCGGTCGCTGGGGTGAGGCCCGGGCAGCGCGGCCATCCCGGTGTAGAAGCCGAGGTGGTGCAGGAACTGCCGTTCGGGTCCGAACGCGAGTTGCCTTACGGCCGAATGCATTCCGTCCGCTCCGACGACGAGGTCGTAACGTTCGAGCGCGCCCGAGGAGAACCGGACGGCGACGCCGGATGCGCCGTCGTCGAGTTCGGCGATGGATTCGCAGAACTGCAATTTCGCCGACGGCCCCAGGCGGGCGCGCAGGAGGGTCAGGAGGTCGTCGCGGGAGATCTCGATGTCATCCGGGCTGTCGTTGATCTCGTCCACCGGCAGTTCCGCCGCCACCGTGCCGTCGCGGTCGACGAATTGGACCCGTTGCGTCATGTCGATCCTGCGTTCGTGGATCTGCTCGAGCAGGCCCATCTTGTCGGCGACGGCGATCGAGTCCCCACGAACGTCGATCGGCGGGGCGTTGACCCCCGAGTGCTCCGCGCGTTCGACGATGGTGACGTCATGGCCGTCGGCACCGAGGTTGACCGCACTGCTCAGGCCCGCGACGCCGGCGCCGACGATGAGAATGCGCATCGGTGAGTCTCCTCGGCGACAGGGTCCGTTGCGTATTCAATACACGGTGCGATCGGCCCTCGGATACGCAATGCCCTTGCTGCGGACGCCAAGCTGCGGCACCCGCAGCTGCTCCGCACGCCGCGCGCACTAACGTCATGGTGTGCGGGCCCCCATAGCCCAATTGGCAGAGGCAGCGGACTTAAAATCCGCCAAGTGTCGGTTCGAGTCCGACTGGGGGCACAGAGTTTGAGCAGGTAGAAGGGTTACGGGGCGGTCGGCGGCGTGCCGGGAGACCAAAAATACCGGTGAAGTACCGGTGGACGTTCGAGGTGCCTGATCGAAGACGCGCTCAGCATCGGCGGTGTAGATCGTGCCGTGCCGGCAATTTCATCGGGCGTTCGGCATTCGGCCAGCGTGCGCGTGCACAACGGTCTGCGCTATGCGGTCGATAACCCGGGGAGCCCGTTCGCCCCGAACAACGTCCCGCCGGCGCCGCCGACCCCGCCTGCGCCGCCGCGTTCGGGATGCCCAGGGACGACGCCGCCGTTGCCGCCGTTGCCGCCGATGCCCAACAGCCCGGCGTTGCCGCCATTGCCGCCATGGGAAGAGGACGGGCTGTTACCAGCTGACGAGTCGCCGCCGGCACCCCCGTTGCCGCCGGAACCGATGAGCAGGCCGCCGTTTCCGCCGTTTCCGCCGTAGAGGCCAACGTCGCGCCCATACCCGGCGGCACCGCCGTCGCCGCCGTCACCCGCCAGCGTGCCGCCGGCCCCCCCAGCACCGCCTGCACCGCCTGCGGCGTAGCCTAACCCGCCGACGCCTCCCGCGCCGCCGACTCCATAGAGGAACCCGCCACCGGCGCCGCCCTTTCCGCCCCATCCGCCGCCGTCCGAGACCCCAGTGCCGCCGCCTCCTCCGGCACCGCCGACGCCTACGAGCGTGCCGCCGATGCCGCCGTTGCCGCCCCAGCCGCCTTCGGAGCCACTGCCGCCGACGCCGCCGGAACCGCCGAAACCGAACAGCCCGGCGTTGCCGCCATTGCCGCCGCCACCGCCGGAGTTGACAAAGGTCCCGGTAGCCGCGCCGACACCGCCGCTCCCGCCGGCGCCGCCGGTCCCGAAGAGTAGCCCGCCGTTGCCCCCACTACCGCCATGTCCGCCGGTTGTGCCGTTCGGGGGGGCCACGTCGCCGTAACCGCCCGCGCCGCCCGCGCCGCCCATGCCGAACAGCCCGGCGGACCCGCCGTTGCCGCCATTCCCGCCTTTATGGTTGAAATCTGTTGAGAGCCCCCCGGCCCCGCCGGCGCCACCAGTGCCGAAGATCAGGCCACCCGCGCCACCCTTTCCGCCCACGCCGGAGATCGCACCGCCCGCGCCGTTGCCGCCGGATCCGCCATTGCCGAACAGGCCTGCGGCCCCGCCGTTGCCGCCGTTGAGGTCGGCCCCGCCACCGGATCCGCCGTTGCCGCCATTGCCGATCAGGATGCCGCCGGGCGCGCCGTCGGCTCCGGTGCCCGGTGCTCCGTTGGCGCCGTTGCCGATCAGCGGGCGTCCCAGGAGCGCCTCGGTGGGCGCGTTGATGACGCCGAGCAGGTCTTGCGCGATGATCTGCAGCGGGTTGCTGTTGGCCGCTTCGACACCGGCATATGCGCTGGCGCCCGCGTTGATGAGTCGGACGAATTCGTTGTGGAATGCTGCCGCTTGTTTGCTGAGTGCTTGGTATGCCTGCCCGTACGCGGCGAAGACCTCGGCGATGGCCCCCGAGACGTCGTCCGCACCGGCGGCCAGTAGGGTGGTTGTCTGGGCCGAGGCGGCCGCGTTTGCTTGGCTGACCGCCGAGCCGATGTTTCCCAGATCCGCTGCGGCGACAGAGAATAGCTCTGGCGTGGCGATCACGGAAGACACGTGTCTACCTCCATGGCCTGCGATTTGGCACGCCGAAGGCGACAAAGCAGTCCAGCGCACCGGATTTCGGTCGGGGTCTTCGCGCATTGTATTTGGCCACCCCCTGCCGTGACTACCCCGCGCTTTCTCGAACCGGCGATTCCAACTTATGAGGTTTGCTCGGCGACGTGGCGCAGCTGACTCGTGCTCAGCACGAGGCCCTTAAGCGCGGAGCGGTGGACGTGGGAGCCCTCGAAGCCGGCCAGCCAAGCTACATCTCGAACCTCCACCCGCCGCCAGTGGTCTGTTGATGCAACGCAAGCTCTTTGCCCTGATCCCAGGTCAGGGTCCGACGCAGTTGCGGTGCAGGAGCACCCAGAGCATCGACGATGCCGTTAGCCATCGCCGCTGCGGTCGGCCGCCCGGTGGGAACATGGACGAGGATCACAAAGCGAGTTACCCGTTCGACCAAAGTGCCGATCGCCGAACGATTTCCAACGCCCATGATGCAATCACCCTCCCAGTGCCCAACCTCGACCCGGTCGGTAACCTCGACGGGCCGATCAGCGATCATCGTCATACCGGTGAGCCAACCACGCCTTTCTAGACCCTGAACCCGGCGTCGCCGGCGCCGCCATTTGGCCGGACGGGTTAAATCGGTTCGCGGGTCATAGATCGCCTGCTAGATCGACTCAGTACACAGATGACGCTCGGGCTGGTCGGGGAAGCGCACCGGCAACTCATGAGCAATCTGTTCGGGACTCCACCGCTTGCCCAACAGATCTGCGACGACACCATGGAGCTGATCGTCATGTGCTACACGGCGTGTCCGCGACCGCCGGGACTGCCGCTCGAGCGCAATTCGCTCCGCCGTTGCGGGCAAGTAGCGGCCCCGATCGTCAGCGTTACGGCGCAGCTCCCGAGACACAGTCGAGGCCGCCCTGCCCACCTCCTCGGCGATAGCGCGCACACCGACTCCCGCGCGGTTTAGATCAGCAATCGTCGACCTCTCAGCCAACGAAAGATACCGCGGATGCCGGGGCTTGGGAGCGGTGAGCCTCACCGGTGGATAGTGCACCGACCGCTGACAGCATTGCGCATCGTGCGCCCATAACGCCAGCGTGTCCCTGTTCTGCGGTCGATTCCGACAATCCGGCAGGCCTCGGAGTTACCCAACCCTTGCGCGATCAGCCGACCGAACCACTGCTACTCCTCCACCAGCATTCCGCCACTTGGGCGTCCACGCGGCCGGGTCTTCCGCTCTGCTGCCACCGCAACCTCCGAATAGCCTCGGTGTTGCGACGTTCACTGGAATCCGCCCGACCAAAGTGGGGCCAAGTCAGGTGACCACACCCATGGCCTCGAAGAGGGGCCGCATGCTCACCGAGGGGGAGAAACAACAGCTCGGTGATGATCTGCTGCTTGAGGACTCACGAGCCCACGACGACCAGCGCGGCGCGTATCGCGCTGAGCAATAGAGCCGGCGACCGCGTGCGGCCCGTGGTCGCCGAAGAGGTCTACCGGGCGCTACTGATCCTGCAACGCCAAGGCGCAGTACGCCGCGTCCATGACCAGCCGGGCCGGTTGGCGCACTGGGAGCTGACGCACAACGCCCGGCCACCAGCAGAGCGGGGACAACGGCAATGAGCACCCGCACCCGCGCCGGTGAGCGTAGGACGGCCACACCCACCGCTGTTGCGGGAGAGGCCATGTGGATCGCCGCAGTCGACGCCCTGGTGGTCGTGGTGTTGACGCTGGTGTTCAGCTGCATCGCCGCGGGTGAGAACAAACTGACGACGTGGCCGATGCCCTCGGGTCTGGTCTTTGCGCCGGCCGGTGTGCCCAGCTGTGTTGTCGAGGCAGGGATTTCGATCAACAGGGAGGGATGTCGTGGACGATAAAACAGGGACGCCGGCCGACGTTTGCACTGGCGTGGGCCTGGACGCTGAGGCAGACACCATCAAGCCAGACAACTACATCGCGACCGTCGAAGCCGAAGCGCTCCAACTGACCTCTGCGTCCGCGGCGTCCATCGTCGCATGGCTGGGACTTGCTGACCGATGCTGTTTTCCGGCCGGGGTCAATCCGATCACCGGCGCCGAAAAGCCGGGCTATCTTCTGATTCCGACACCGGTCGGTGACGTGCGCGCAGATCTGGGCGACTACGTCGTGCTGCTTTCGGGCGGCGCGGCGTGGCCCTGCAAGCCCGAGATATTCACTGCGGCCTATCGGCGGCAACCATGACCTCCCCACCGCACACCGGCGCGCCTGTGGAGGCTACGGCTCATCTGCCACTGCTGCTGATCGGACTGCGGTGGCTGCTTGACACCGAACAACCAGCCGCAGCGCTCATCTGCCCGCACGGACAGACGATGAGCTCTGTAGGCAACCGCAGACTGAGGTTCGCTCCGGAAGGGTTCGATGGCCGCCCGGCAGTGGTCATCGAGGTCGACGACGCTGACGGCAATCCGGCCGCAATCCCCGTAACACGGTGACTGATAACGAGATTGACGATTTAACGTTTGTCCTCAGCGATTGCGGCGAACATGTCACCAAAGCATGGCGCAACGACGCGAATCGCACTGCCGCCCTAGACTAGCGCTCGTCGCCAGCGCGCCGTTGTCGTTGCTGGCCGCTGCGGCGCGGTATCGGCAGGGCTGCCCAACCCACGGCGGCGTTACGCCGTGGTGTTGCAGCTGGTACCGCACCGGAACGCAGCGCGCCATCAGCATCCGCGATGTGCACCGCGCGGCGGTGCAGCGCACGCCGGTCGACGTGGCTCACGGTGAGTCAGACTTCGCCGACGCGTCGAGGATCGCGCGCCTCCCCGTGCACCCGCCTCGACCGTGGCGTTCGAGGTGCAGCGCCGACACCCGCGCGGGAGGGCGCGCCCAATGGTGGTGTGCTCGGACCGATGTGTAGTGCGACGCAACGGAATACGATGAACGACGCACGCAGGTTCCCCTGGCTGAGCGGCTTGATCGCCGCCACCGTGATAGCTCTGTGGCTGCTGTACGCTGTGCTGCACGGCGTGGTGACGATGAGCGTGGGTGTGGGCGTCGACGGGTGAGACCCGTCGTGATGCTGATCCCTGAGACCTACCGGCTTGGGCAGTCCGTCAAGGGTTGAGGGTGTCGTCGGCAAGTGCGTCGGGTGCGATCGCAGGGCCTCGATCACTGCGGCTGCGCACAGTTCGTAGCTCAGAGACGTGGGTGGTGCCGCCGATAACTGTGGAGTTGTTGAACAGGGGGTCAGCGGCATGGCATCAGAAGAGGCAACGGAGAAGCTAGCGAGGCTACGCGTGAGGGAGGGCTCCTTGGAAACCAGATAGCTGAGAACGGCGCGTACTGGAAGAACGGACGCGGACCAACCGCGTCCATCTGATCCTGAGTGGGAGTTCTAGTCAGGGAACTTCGTGAAGCTGGCAAACATTCAAAGACACTTCTGACCAAACTCAAGCAATCTCGCCGTCGACGTCGTACGGTACGCAAGGCTGGGGAGCAGCGCTCCCCCTTACAAATTTCAAACAAGTCGGGGGTCTGCGGATGTCGTTCGTTGGTGTCGTACCGGCAGTAGTGGGCATCTCAGCGTCCCAAGTCGCCGACATCGGCACGGCGGTCAATCAGGCCCGGGCGCTGGCAGCTATTCCCACGACGGAAATCGCAGCGGCGGCGCAGGATGAGGTCTCCGCGGCCATCGCATCGCTGTTTGCCGGACACGGCCAGCAGTACCAATTCCTCAGTCAGCAGGTAGCTGCGCTGCAAAGTGACTTCGCGCAAGTCCTCCATAGTTCGGCAGGCGTCTACGCCGCAGCGGAGGCGTCCAATGCTTCCCTGGTCGACGCGGTGACGCAGAATTTGATCAGCGCTATCAACACGCCCGCCGAACTCCTACTTGGCCATCCATTGATTAAGACCGGACCAACTGGTGCGGCCAAGCCGCAAGCTGCACAAGCAAGCGCGGCGGTCAATGGCAGCGATACCAATAGCACCAACTCCGGCACCCAGACCTCGACGTCGACGGGCCAAACACCGACCCTCGCTTCTGCTACGACCGGTCAATCGGGCACGACTTCGGGCACGGGATCGACCGGTGGATCAGCCGCTGCCGGTTCGGGCACGGGTGGTGCTGCTGCCGGCTCTTCCACGACGTCAGCGACCCAGAACCCCGTGGTAGCCACCGTCCCTGTCGACGGGGCAACTGAAGGGATCGTCGCCAGTCCGAACGGGCGTTACGTGTACGTCGCCAATTATGACGCTGGCACCGTTTCGGTAATCGACACGACAACGAAAGCCGTCACTGCCACTCTCCCTGTCGGGATTAATCCGAGGGAAATCATCGTGTCCCCGGATGGCAGCCATGTTTACGTCTCCGGCGCGGTCATCAGCGACTCACCTGGTTATCAGCCAACAGGAGTCGTAAGCATCAACACCGCGACCAATGCGGTCGGGTCGCCGGCAATGACAAATTATACAGTCGATCCGGTGATGGCGATCACGCCCGATGGTAATCATCTTTACCTGATGGAAGACACAAATAACAATGTCCTAGTGCTGAATACCGCCACCAATACGTTCGCACCGAATCCGATTCTCGCTAATTCACCCTTTGACATGGTGATGACGCCCGACGGCAAAAGCCTCTACGTAAGTACGCGAAACTACGGTGAACTTACGGTGATCAATACCGCGACTGATACGGCGTCCGGGATAGGGCTGGGTCCGGGCTACACCGAGCCAAGTTATTTGGCGATGAGCCCTGACGGAGCACATGTCTACGTTGAGACCGCTAGTTCGGCCTTCGGTATAACCACTATCGATACCGCGACCAACGCCGTCGTCGGTACCCCAGCACCTATCTCTAATGCCTACAACGGGTTTGCGACGCTGACCATCAGCCCGGACGGGCACTACATCTATGTGCCAGACCCGAATCTCGGCACCGTCACTGTGTTCGACACCGCAACTAATAGTGCTGGAACTCCTATCACTATCGGTGACGGGAACTTCGCGAGCGTGAGCCGTTGGGGGACGACCGTCAGCTCAGACGGACACTATGTCTTCATACCCGGCCCTGGCGGCATCAATGTGCTGGATACTGCCACTAATGCTCTTGCAAGCCCCATCCCTGTCGACTGGGGGCAAACCGGTTTGGCAGGTGGCGGCGGTCCACACCTCGGAGTAACAATGCCAAACGGGTTGATTTATCTCAGCGAGGGCTTAGGCACTAACCACATCGCTGTGATCGATCCAGCAGTGGTTTCATCGAATTCTTCTACGGGTGGCACTGGCGGCACTACCCCGCCACCCACGACCAATCCCAGCCCGACACCGCCTAATATCTTGACCTTAACCGAACAACTATTCGTAGACGGACGACACTTTCTCGAATCCCAAATTGGGACGCGGCTGTCACTACTTACCAACATTCTTTCGCCCTATAGCGGAGATGTTCAGTCCCTGATAAACAGCCTCGGCATCGCATTTGATCCCTCGCTCAGCCCGGCAGACAAAATTGTCGCAGCCACCCACGGCCTTACTGATGTCCTGGGCGGCGTTGTCAAAAACGTCGCGGATCATTCCGCAGTCGGATACCTAACAGGCGTGGCTATCCAGCAGACCGGTGATGTGGCCAACCTGGTGGCTCAAAACGTCCAGAACGGCAACTTCACCGTTCAGACGTTCACCAATACAGTGGACTACACGGTTCATCATCCGGCAGAGGCAATTAGAGCCGCTGAGGATGCAGTAGCCAATTATGTTCCCAAACTTATCTCAAATTTACTGCCCAAGCCAAAGTGACCAGACACCATCCTATAATTAAACTCTCGCCTGGCAGTTCCTAGGATGGTTAATACTGCCAAAGATTGGATCGCACGGTACAATTGAACAAATTAGCAGCTCTGACTCCAGGAGACGCGTCATGTCTGTACGTCGATGTAAACAGTTTCCTTCTGCGTATGTCACTCTTCCTTCTCTAATGGCATTACTTGTCGCGTGCGGAGGAGAAACACCGGCACAAACTGGCAACGCAAGCGGCGCCAACCCCAGCTCCCAGCAGGCAGCGTCAGGCGGCTATATGTCGGGTGGCAACGGGCATCAGTTTCCAACGATACAATTATGGAGATAATGTGCTGAGCGGCAAAACATTTCAAAACGGAACTAATCACTGCGTGGGGTCAGATCCGACGAAATTCGTAGGATGGAGCGCGGCGGTTTCTCCCAACGTTCGACACCGAAAATTGCTTGCAGTGCCTGTACGAGGGCATCGCAGCGCTCGGCAATCCACTTGGGAGACTCTCCCTCTGCAACCCAGATGGCGCGAAGTAAAGCCTTGGCCGCCCACACCGGCCTCACCGGCGATTGCTGGGTCATATCTTCGGAGTGTAAAGGACCCTTATCTCAGACAGCCCGTTGAAGTTGAACAGGTCGCGTAGCGCCGCAGCGCCATATGGATCCGAAACATGCCATTCCAGTATCGCGCCGTCGGGGAGGGCATCCAGCCCAGGTAGGCCAAGTTTGCGCCGCACCATCTGTTTAGCTGCACCTAGCCGACCATGTGGTTGAACTAGACAATTGAAATACTAGAGCGATTCGCCAATGTCGGGAAGTAACGCGATATCCTCTGGTTGTCCATCGCGGAACAGCGCGGCAAGTTCACGCACACGTCGTTTCGCCCATGCAGGATCGAGGCGACTCAAGATCTGGTACTCGTACCTGAAGCGTTCTGCGCGGTCCCCGATCCGTTTAGCGGCTTGGCTTGTGACAATGTCCTCGCAGTACCAATAGAGAACATCGTCTAGCCCGCCAACGCGGTCGAAGCTGAGTTGGCCTCGGTCAAAGAAAGCGAAGTGGAAGTTACCGTCGTCAGCAACGAAGAGATTTAGGCCGTCGTTGGTACGGAGTCCTACAGGCATGGATCTGACGCTGAGCTCGGCTGAAAGTCGGTCAATTTCGGATTGCAGAACTTCGGTGTTATCGCCCGAGTGGAGGCCCATAATTTTCGATTATTCCCCCGTCTAAGTTCCCTTACATTCACCCGGGTACCTTCGGGTCCCACAATCAAGTATTGGGTTGTGCCTGCTTGCGGCGTCTGGCCGAACCAGGGTTCTATCGGGCCTTGGACGAAGTGCCAGCCTGGGGGCAGCGGTTTTCCGGTGATCACATATCGGTTTGTAGTCGGCGCCGACCGATTCTGGCGGCGCGCGGTCGGCGTACGGGGTTCCGTCGGGGGCGAGGTAGCGACCCCACTCGGAGCCGGAGCGGTCGATGATCATCCCCTCGGGCAAATGCACCGGCTGGGTTCGAGTCCGACTGGGCGCACCGCATTTGTCCATCTCAGAGGCGATTCGTTGCTGACGCGGCGCCGCGCCGCCGTTGTCCGCAGTCCATGCGCGGCGCGGCTCACCCGGCGCAAAGCCCCTGGGCTTGCCAAACTCTGGATGCGCGGGTGCCTGGCGTCGCGATGAGTTCTCACCTCCGATGCAGTCTTTCCTGCATGGGCAAACTCATCTATGGCTTCAACGTGTCGGTGGACGGGTACATCGCCGACGCACAGGGCAGCATCGACTGGTCCGCACCTTGCGATGAACTGCACCAGTACTGGAACGACTTCGAGCGGGACACCGCCCTGTCCTGCTACGGGCGGCGGCTCTACGAACTGATGTCCGCGTACTGGCCGACCGCCGACGAGGCGCCCGACGCCGGCCCGCTGATCGTCGACTTCGCCCATATCTGGCGCGAGATGCCCAAGGTCGTCTTCTCGAGGACCCTGCAATCCGTCGGCTGGAACTCCCGCCTGGAACGCGGGAACCCGGTCGAGGTGGTGAGGAAGCTGAAAGCCGAAACCGACGGCACGCTCGAGGTGGCCGGCGCGACGCTGGCCGCACCGATCGTGCAGGCCGGACTGGTGGACGAGTACCGCATCGTGGTCGCGCCCACTGCGGTGGGCGGCGGCACCCCGTTCTTTCCGACGCTGCCGTCCTGGATCTCGCTGCGACTGTTGGAGAACCGCACCTTCCCGGGCGGCGCGGTCCTGTTGCGCTACGAGGCCAAGCACGACTGATCGGACACCCGGCGGCAAGGTGAGTCGCGGATGCGCCCGCGAGGCACGTCGAGCCAAACCCAGCGACCGTTGGACGGCGGCTTGAGAAACATTCACCAGGCTTCCCGCTCAGTCCAGCCCCCAAAATCGTTGCCGTGCATTCAGTTTGCGATCTCTGGAGAGGCGTCGTGGGCCGCGGACCCACTTTCTAGAAATGCAGAATTGCTACGTTGTTGTCCTCGTTCGACTCGGCGATGCGATGTTTCGGATCGACGGCGAGCCCCAACCAAAAGTTCCTTGCCTCCTGGCCGCTCTCGCCGTGCACGCGAAGTGAGATGCTCTTGATCTGCCCAGGCTGCAGCGGCTTGATTGACCCGCAGTCCATCCTTGTCGAGCCGTCGCTACCGCCACGCACCGGACTTGAGCAGTACCAACCCTGGCCCGCGGTGGGCTGCAGTTCCAGCAGCCCCAGGCCGCGCCCGAGATCCATATGCAGGTCGATGTCGATCCCATTGGAAGCGGTAGGGCCGTCGCCATTGTTCTTGACCACAACTGTGATCGTTGCCGTCTCGCCGATACGGATGTTGCCGGCATATGGCACCCCAGAAACCAGGTCGGGAAGGGAGGCCGGAGGTGTCGCCCTCGCCTCAGCCGGTGCGAAGAATGAGGTGAATAGTCCGACGGTCAGCGCAGCCGTAACGGCTGCGCTCGGATTGCGACGCGCTGAGGTGTCATGGGTCGTGCTCATGAAAGTTCTCTCTCGGGTAATTGCCCGGGCTGGTTTCCGGGACGTAGAACGAGACGGTGCTATCAGCGCCTTGATAAATTCTTGGCACGCGGCGCCAGCATCAATGCGGCCGCTGCGTCCGGGTCTTAGGAAGGTTCCGCCGGTGGAAGATGGTCGGCCGGATAGGCGAATTCGCCAGCAGCACTTCTCAACAGCCATGCGCGAATTGTCGGCTGTATAATGTGGTTGAGTGCTGCGCCAGGCTTCGATCGCACTCCCGGTGCCGACACAAATCAGTGTTGACATGGTCAATCCGCCGCGTCGTAAACTATCGCAACGCGCGTCATAGGATTTTCGAAAACGTTGTTCCTTTCCAGGCCAGTGGATCAAGACTCGGCTTCCGAGAGGCCGAACCGGAGTTGACATGAGGAAGGTGCGTCGGCGAGTTCAGCCCATCGCCTGTAATCGGCGTATTTGATTCAACGCTAACGGGAGTCGAAAAATGAAAGCCAAACTTTTCCGCCACGGCACTGTGATATTGGGTTGTGTTGCAGCGTTTTTGCTGTCCGCTCCGGTTGCAAGCGCCGATCCGCCGGACCCCCATCAACCCGACATGACGAAAGGGTTCTGCCCGGGTGGTCGTTGGGGCTGGGGCAACCTCGCCGTGTGCGACGGCGAGAGATACCCGGATGGGTCGTATTGGCACCAGTGGATGAAAACCTGGATGGTCGGTCCGCAGTTCTACTACGACTGCGTCAGCGGCGACGAACCTATGCCCGGTCCGGCACCCCCCGGCGGCTGTAACGGGGCGATTCCACCCGAAGGGCCGGCCCCCGCAAACTGACCTCGGCGGGCGCTGACGCAGGCTCACTCGGCGTCGCGGTGGGTGGCTACCGCCCCGGTGGGGCCACCCGGTACACGGCGCCGGCGTCGTCGTCGGTGACGTACACCGCCCCGTCGGATCCGACGACGGCGGCGACCGGACGGCCCCATCGGCTCCCGTCACCGCCCTGGAAACCGCCGACGAGCGTTTGTTGATCGCCGAGACTGCCGCTGCGCCAAGGAAAGAACGACACCTCGGGGGCGCGCGGCGGCTGCCGGTTCCAGGAGCCGTGGACACCGACCAGCGCACCGTCGGCATAGGGCTGCGGCAACACACCCGTGGTGAAGGAAAGCCCCAACGGCGCCGAATGCGCGCCCATGCTCTGCTCCACCGGTGGCAACGCACTGCAGTCCAGCTGGGATCCGTCCTTATTGGTCGTCATATCGCGCACGAACCTGAGATTCGCGGGCCCGCCGTCGGGATTGCAGTAGGGCCAACCCAATTCGCGTCCCGGCGTCAGGCGTGCCAGCGACTCGGGCGGATGATCGTTGACGTACTCGGTTCGGACATTGCCGTCCGGGTCGGGTGCGTTGTCGCGGTTGTTGACCGCGGTCCACGGCGAGCCGTCGGGGGCGACGGCGAGGCCGGTTCCGTTACGCACACCCGTCGCGAAGGGCGCGGCCGGGCCGCCGCCGGGCGCAATCCGCATGATCGTCGCCCGCGGCGGATTCGCGGTGCGGTCCTGCGGTGAGATGTTGGCCGTCGAACCGATCGAGAAGTAGACCGCGCCGTCGGGTCCTACGGCCACGCTTTTCAGCGCGTGGGCGTAGGCGCCGTGCAGATCCGGGCTGCGTGCGTCGGGCAGGCCGGCAGCGATGGTGCGCTGGTTGACCGCCGCGCCGTTGACGTAGTCGTACGCATCGATCTGGTCGCTTTCGGCAACATAGAGCGTCGAACCCGCGAACGTCATGCCGTGCGGTTGGTCCAGACCGGCGAGCAGTGTCGATTGTTCCGGCGCCGCACCGGGTTTGGGTGTCAGCTTGACGATCTGCCCACCGGCCGGAGTCGATACCAGCAGGGCGCCGTCGGGTGTCCACACCGCCAGACGCGCCTTGGGAATTCGCGCCCACACCGCGATCGTCCAGCCGTGGGGGATGAGCGCCTGGCGGGGTTGGTCGAACGGCGCCTGCGCCAGGTCAGCGGCAACGCTCACGTTGGCGGGCACCAATGCACCCGACGCCGCTGCCGGCGACGCAGGCCCGGGGGAGGCCGCTTCGGGACGCGAGTCGGTCGAGCATCTGGCGAGCAGCAGGACGGCGACGAGCACCGCGGTCAGGGATTTACTAGCCGGTGAGATGGGCATGCATCATCGCAGACATGGTCATGCTCTTACGCATACCCGGTGTGGCCGTGCTGAATCCGTAACAGCCAAGAGCCAAGAGGTGTCACCCAGGCTGCTGGACGTCCATCTCGACCAGCACCCGTCGCAGCAGCTTCCCGGTCGCATTCCGCGGCAGCTCTTCGATGAACACCACGTCGCGCGGCACCTTGTGGCGGGCCAGGTTGTCCTTCACATACTGCTTGATCTCGGCGCCATCCAGGGAAGCGCCCGGCTCGGCAACGATGAACGCGCGCAACCGTTTTCCGAACTCGACGTCGTCGACACCCACCACCGCGACCTCGGCGACGTCGGGCCGCTCCTCGAGCAGGTTCTCCACTTCCTGCGGGAAGACGTTCTCCCCGCCGGAGACGATCATGTCGTCGTCGCGGCCGTCGACGAACAGCAGCCCGTTCTCGTCGAAGTGCCCCATGTCGCCGCTGGACATGTAGCCGTCGATGATCTGCTTGTGGCGGCCGTCGGTGTACCCGGCGAACGGCGCGCCGTTGCGCACGAAGATCCGCCCGCGACGGTTCGGGCCCTCGATGCGCTTGCCCTGGTCGTCGTAGAGCACCACCTCGCACGTCAGCGGGGCGCGGCCGGCGGTGCCCGGGGCGGCGCGCAGCTCGGCCGGGGTGGCGACGCTGGCGATCGCGCACTCGGTGGAGCCGTACATGTTGTAGAGCACGTCGCCGAACGTGTCCTGCACCCGATTGGACAGCTCCGGGCTCAGCGCCGACCCGGCGATCAGGATCACCTGCAACGAGGACGTGTCGTACTTGCCGATCACGTCGGGTGGGAGCTCGACCATCCGGTGCAGCATGGTCGGGACCGCGACCAGCATGTCGGCCCGGTGCTCGGCGATGAGCTGCAGGGTGCCCTCCGCCTTGAATCTCCGCGCGGTCACCACCTTGTTGCCCAACGCGGCGCCGACGGTGTAGGTGGCCCACCCGGTGCTGTGGAAGATCGGCGAAACGATCACCATGGTTCCCTTGCGCGGGAACGGAATTCGATCGATGATCTGGGCGGTCGCCAGCGGCGACACCGTGTCGCGCGGCGCGCCCTTGGGCAGCCCGGTGGTACCGCTGGTCAGGATGACCGATCCGCCCGACTTGCTCGGCGGCGGCAACGGCTCGGTGGGGTGCGCCGCGACGATGCCGTCGAGAGTGTGCGCCTCCTCGGGCACCTCGGCGTCGTCGTCCACCCAGATCAACACCCGCGGCAGCTCGGCGGGCAGCGCGTCGAGCAGGCCGAGGAACTCGCTGTCGTGCAGCACCACCTTGACGTGCTCGCGCTCACAGACCTGCGCGAACTGCGGCTTGGCGAAACCGGTGTTCATCAGCACCAGGCGCGCACCCACCTTGCCGCACGCGGCCATCGCGATGACCAGGCCGCGGTGATCGCGGCACAGCAACCCGACAACCGAGCCCGCGGAAACGCCGAACGACTGCAGTCCGTGCGCCAGCGCCCACGACTGGTCGTCGACCTGCTTGTACGTCAACGTGCCGCGTTCGTCGACGATCGCCGGCAGATCCGCATAGCGGCGCCCGCCCAGGATCGTCATCGTGGCCTGCGGCCCGTAGACCCGGGACAGCTTGCCGGCCTGCACCGTCGAATTCAGGTCCCGCAGGTCGATGATGCCGGTGTCGGCGAGTCGTTTGACCGCACGCCCGGCCTCGCTAACTTGCTGCAGTTTCTGCGCAATGGTGGTCAGTGCGTTGGCCATGGACACTCCTCGGCGACATGTTTGCGGTGTGAACGCTAGCAGTGCCGCCCGCGCCGCTACGACATCTGGCCCGCCAATACACTGACCCTTCGTGGGCATGCTCTTTGGCTTTGCGCCGTGGATCGTCTATTGGGTTCTGGTCGGTAACGTCCCGTTCGCCACGGCGGTGTCGATCGCGCTGCTGATGGCCGTCTGCGTGTTCGCGGTGGGACGGGCCGGCGGCAAGCCCGCGCAATCGCTCGAAATCGGTGGTGTCGCAACGTTTGCGGTGCTGGCGGTGCTGGCGTTCTCGGCCAGCGACGCCTTCCTGGCCCGCTGGATCGAACCGCTGAGTAACGCCGGGATTTTCCTGGTCACGCTGGTCGGTGTGCTGATCGGTAAACCGTTCGTGCGTGAGTACGCCGCCGCCGAGCAGCCCGCCGACGTGGTCAGCACCGAACTCTTCCGCCGTACCACCAGCATCCTGACCTGGGTGTGGGTGGCCGCATTCGGCGGTATGACGGTCGCGTCGGCGATTCCGCCGATTCTGCAGGGCAACGCGACGCTGTTGGACACCAAGACCCCGACCTCGTTCGTCTTCTACTGGGTGATCCCGTTCGCCCTGCTGGGCGTGGCCGCGCTGATGTCGCGCTACCTGCCGGAGCGGATGCTGGCCGGCATCGACGACGTGGCCCGGGAAACGTCCTTCGTGGCCTACGACGAGGCCACCATCGACGAGCTCTACTACCTGGCCCAGGAACACGCCAACCGGGAGGTCGGCCCGGGCAAAGAGGCCTACAACGTCAAGGTCGGCGGCATGGGCACCCCGCTGACCGGCGACGAGTCCCGCAAGTCGTGGCCGTCGACCTACAAGGTGCGGGACAAGAAGCGGTAGCCGCAGTACACCGAGGCGTCAACTTCGATTGCTAAGCAAGGCAAATGGCACATACTGCGCGAACTCTGACGGTCCTGGCCACCGTGCTCGTCACGGTGTCGGCCTGCGCGTCCAGCGCGGCGCCGTCGCCTTCGGCGCCCGCCGGCAACGCACAGTTCCATGCCGCCGGCCCGCTGAGCATCTCGCCACGCCAGCTGCTGGCGGCCACCGGGGGCGTCACACCGGTGGCGTTCGGCAAGCCCCAGCACGGCAAGATCAGCTACGGCGACAACGGGGCCATCATCTACACCCCCGATTCCGGGTTCTCCGGTAACGACGACTTCAGCGTCACCACCAGTCGCGCGGTCAAGGTCTACGCCGAGGACCAGTTGCCGCTGGCCACCATGGCCGGGGTGACGATCAAAGCCGCCGCCCACGGCTCGGCCATCGCCGCCGTACCGGGCAGCGCCGACGAGATCTACGGCCTCACCGACCGCGGACCCAACGTCGACGGCCGCAGCCCCGGCGAGAAAGTGCTGCCACTGCCCGACTTCCATCCGCAGATCGCCAAATTCAAGCTCGCCGACGGCGTCGCGACCGTGCAGCAGACCGTCCTGCTCTACGCCACCGACGGCGTCCCGATGGTGGGGCTGGTGGACCCGCACGCCACCACCGGGGAGTCGCTGGTCGACCTCGACGGCACGCCGCTGCCGCCGTCGGAGTACGGCGTGGACCCCGAGGGCCTGGTGGCCACCCGCGACGGCACCTTCTGGGTGTCCGACGAATACGGCCCCTACATCATCCATTTCGACGCCAACGGCAAAGAGCTGGAACGGCTTTCGCCATTCGACGCAACGCTGCCCCGGGAACTTTCGCTGCGTACGCCCAACCAGGGCCTGGAAGGCCTGACCATGACCCCGGACGGCAACACACTGGTGGCGATCATGCAGTCGGCCCTGCAGACGCCCGGACTGCAGGGCCCGGCCAAATCGGTCCCGGTGACCCGCATCGTGACCGTCAACCTGACCGACCGCAGTATCGTGCACGAATACCTCTACCCGCTGGCCAACCCGCAGCAGACGCGCGTCGGGGTCTCGGAGATCACCGCCCTGAGCGCCACCCAGTTCCTGGTCGACGAGAGCGACACCAAGTTCGCGCCGAACGCCGACAAGAAGATCTACCAGATCGACATCGCCGGGGCCACCGACGTCGGCCCGCTGTCGACACTGCCCGGCGCCGTGTATCAGGCCGACGCCGGCGGGCTACTGATCAACCGGGCGCCGATCGAGACGATGGTCGGCGTCAGCACCGACAGCGACGCCGTCGGCAAACTCAAGGCGGCCGGAATCTCGGTCGTCACAAAGCAACTCAAGCTCGACCTGGGCGGCTTGGTGCGCTCGCTGTCGCCCGCCGGGGACTTCTTCGGTCACAACAAGGTCGAAGGCCTGATCACCCCCGACGGCGGGAACACGCTGATCATCGCCAACGACAGCGACTTCGGGCTGGCCGGCCTGGCGTCGGACACCCCGCCGTTTCGGCTCAAACCCAAGACGCTGCCCAACGGCGCCCAGGACAGCGGGGAGTTCCTGGTCGTGGACACCACCAAGCTGCCCGCCACGACCGAACAGGTCAAGATCTCGGTCAGGGTCGGCTGACCCGGCGCGCGACCGCGGACCCCGCGCGAGTGGCAAGCTGGACCGGTGAGCGACATCAGCCCCGACGCCATCCGCGCCGAAACCGTCACCATCACCGGGCACGGCGGCGACGAGATCGAAGCCTACCGCGCCATGCCGCTGGCCGGCGGACCACGCGGCGGCATCGTCTGGATCCACCACATGCCCGGATATGACCGGGAGACAAAAGAATTCGTTCGCAGGCTGGCGGTCAGCGGGTTCCACACCATAGCGCCGAACCTGTATTCGCGCGAAGCTCCCGGTGCCGCGCCCGACGACGCGGCCGCGGCCGCCCGAGCGGCCGGCGGCGTGCCCGACGACCGGTTGGTCGGCGACGTTGCCGGCGCCGTCGAACATCTGCGTGAATTGCCGGGCGCCAACGGCAAATTCGGTGTCATCGGGCACTGCTCGGGTGGCCGGCACGCCTTTCTCGCGGCCTGTTCGCTGCCGCTGCACGCCGCGGTGGACTGTTACGGCGCCTTCATCGTGGAGGACGCACCGGAGGGCATGCCCAAGACGATGAAACCCATTCTCGGGCTGGCCGCCAACCTGAGTGCCCCGCTGCTCGGCCTGTTCGGCGCGCAGGACCGTTTCCCGGCGCCCGACGGGGTGGCCGCGCTGGACGCCGAGCTGACGCGGCTGGGCAAGCCGCACGAATTCCACACCTATGAGGGGGCCGGCCACAGTTTCTTCTCCGTCGACCGTCCGGCCTACCGCCCGGAGGCCGCGGTCGACGGTTGGCGCCGCATCGACGAATTCTTCGCCACCCACCTGAAAGGCTAGGTCTGCCAGGCAATGTGCACTTATCTCACCGAACATGTCCAGATCGACGGCAGCGGCAAAGGCGCCACTGGATGGTTCGGCGCCAGCCGGGCCACGGTGTACGTCGACCATCCCGTACACGCGCCCTACGGCCACACCGTCAACATCGACGTGCTCAACCCGGACCTGGGCCCGTCGGCCCGGGTCGCCCTGGAACTCACCGAGGAAAGCGCGCTGGCCCTGGCCGAGGCGATCCACAAGGCGATCGGTCATGCGCCCGTCGGGCTGGCCTCCCGGGATCAGTAGCCACCAGATGCGTGACTACCCCGAAAGTGCCGCTGCGCGTGGGCGAATCGAGTCGGCACCGCGCCGGGTGCGCGGCTTTCTCGGCCATGATTTGGTGTTCGACACCACCGCGGCGCGCTACGTGTGGGAGCTGCCGTACTACCCGCAGTACTACATCCCGCTGGCCGACGTGCATACCGAATTCCTGCACGACGAGAACCATCCGCAGCGCGTGCAATTGGGCCCTTCGCGGCTGCACACCCTGACCGGCGGCGGCCAGAGCCACCCGTCGGCGGCGCGGGTGTTCGACGAGGGCAGCGACAGCCCGGTCGCGGGCCTGGTGCGATTCGACTGGGCTCCGCTGCGCTGGTTGGAGGAGGACGAGCAGATCTACGGGCACCCCCGCAACCCGTACGCACGGGTCGACGCGCTGCGCTCGCACCGTCACGTCCGGGTCGAGTTGGACGGCATCCTGCTCGCCGACACCCGCTGCCCGGTGCTGCTGTTCGAGACCGGACTGCCCACCAGGTATTACCTCGATCCGGCGGATGTCTTCTTCGAGCACCTGGAACCGTCGTCCAGTCAGACGCTGTGTCCCTACAAGGGGGTGACGTCGGGCTACTGGTCGGTGCGAACGGGCCGGGCGGTGCAACCCGATCTGGCCTGGACCTACCACTATCCGCTGCCCGCAGTGGCCCCGATCGCGGGATTGGTGGCCTTCTACAACGAGAAACTGGACCTGACCGTCGACGGCGTGCGGTTGCCGCGGCCACGTACGCAGTTCAGCTGAGCAGGCGATTCGGGAATAATCGACTCGACTCGCCTATTGGGGACTGTGATGTGCGCCTCGTTTTCACGCATGAAATTAAGATTTTCTTAAATTGATGCCGTGGGCGGCTTAACGGGGCGTAAATTAGCCACGATTGCGCTATGGGCATTTCAACAACCTTGATGGCATTCGCTGCGTTGGGGCAGATGAGGCCGATGGTTTTCCCCGCCTGATTTTGACCCGAACCCCGGTCGTGATCTGCATAACAGCGCAGATTCGGCAATCAATTACCGGCAATTATGCGACTAGAATATCGAGTCATACGCATCGAAACGGTTATTTTCGTGCTGTTTCGTGCCCGCCCCGGGAACCGGGCGTCGCACAGCTCCGCGCCACGCACACCCACCCAATTCCCGGGGACCGACAAGAGTGAAGGCGGTGCCAGCATGAGCCTCGGGAACAACCACAACAGCCGGGTAAGCCGGGATGTCGAGGTCCTCGACGGCGGCCCGGTGGCCGTTCAGATTCCCGTGCACAACGGCGCCATCAGCGGCATCGCCATCAGCCCCGACGGGCGGCGCCTGGTGGTGACCAACCACGGCGGCGACAGCGTCTCCATCGTCGACACCCGTGCCTGCCGGGTCGCCGAAACCATCCCCGGCGTCGACGAGCCTTTCGCGATCGCCCTGGCCGCCGCCGACCGCGCGTATGTGAGCAGCGTGTCGCCCGCCTACGACGCGATCCAGGTCGTCGACTGCGTGGCCGGAGTCGTCGTCGCGACCCATCCGGTCGCGCTCAGCGTCAGCGACCTGGCGGTCAGCGCCGACGGGAAGCACGTCTACATCGCCCGCAACGGTGCCCGCAACGCCGACCTCGCCGTCCTGGACACCGAATCCGGGCAGCTGCGGGTGGTCGACGTCGCCACCACCGCCGGCACCGTCACCGAGTGTGTCCGCGTCAGCCCCGACGGCGACCGCGCCTACGTCGGCGTCAACGGCCCGTCCGGTGGCCAGGTCGTCGTCGTCGACACCGGGCTGGCCACCGAGGAAACCGGCGGCCGTACACGGTGGCGCCGCACCAACACCAAGCCGCGGCCCAAGGTGCGGGTCAACGGACCCGCGGTGATCGGCACAATCGACATCGGGCTGCCCGTTCGCGACGTCGCCGTCAGCCCCAACGGCGCGCTGGTCTACGTCGCCAGCAGCGGACCGGACTTCGTGGCGATCGACGTCGTCGACACCAGCGCCAACAAGGTCACCGCCACCCGCAAGATCCCCGAGCTCACCGGCCTGCTCACCCGGCTCACGCTCAGCGCCGACGGCGACCGCGCGTATCTGGTCAGCGACGACAGCGTGACCGTGC
Source organism: Mycobacterium sp. 20KCMC460 (assembly GCF_022179425.1). NCBI lineage: Bacteria > Bacillati > Actinomycetota > Actinomycetes > Mycobacteriales > Mycobacteriaceae > Mycobacterium > Mycobacterium sp. 20KCMC460. The sequence goes on along the minus strand of NZ_AP025524.1, from coordinate 5,408,636 downwards.
TGTGCACGCTCACCCAGGACGTCGTCGACTCCATCAACGTCGGCACCCAGCCGTCCTGCGTGGTCGAGAGCCGCGACGGCACCAACCTGTACATCGCCGACTATTCGGGCGTGATCACCGTGGTCCCGGTCGGCGCGGGCGCGGCCGGGATCGAACAGGCGGCGCTGGAAGCCAACCGGTCGGCGGATCTGTTCGTGCCCGACTTGCTGCGATACGACGCCGCGCTCGTCTGACGCCCGGCGTATCCCCGCTCGTGGTGCGGCGATAGCATTCGCCCACGTAGGGTGCGCCGAGACGCGGGAGGCGGTACGTCGATGTACAGCACAATGCAGGACTTCCCGCTGACCATCACCGCGATCATGCGGCACGGCTGCGGCGTACACGGCCTGCGGGAGGTCGTCACCGCAACCGAGGACGGCTACCGCAGCACCACGTATCGCGAAGTGGGCCAACAGGCCGCGCGGCTGGCCAACGCGTTGCGCCGCCTCGGCATCACCGGCGACCAGCGGGTCGCCACGTTCATGTGGAACAACACCGAACACCTCACCACCTACCTCGCGGTGCCCTCGATGGGCGCGGTGCTGCACACGCTGAACATCCGGCTGTTCGCCGAACAACTCGTCTACGTGGCCAACGAGGCCGAAGATCAGGTGGTGCTGGTCGACCTGTCGCTGGCCCGGCTGCTGGCGCCGGTACTCGGCGAATTCGACACCGTGCACACCGTCATCGCGGTCGGTGACGGCGACACCGCGGCATTGGCGGAATCCGGCAAGACGGTGGTCCGCTACGCCGACGTGCTCGACGGCGAGTCGACCGAATTCGAGTGGCCGGACATCGACGAGAAATCCGCTGCCGCCATGTGCTACACCAGCGGCACCACCGGCCACCCCAAAGGCGTTGTCTACAGCCACCGTTCGAGCTTCCTGCACACCATGGCGGCGTGCAGCACCAACGGCATCGGCGTCGGGTCCAGCGACCGCGTGCTGCCGATCGTCCCGATGTTCCACGCCAACGCGTGGGGGCTGCCGTACGCCGCGCTGGCCGCCGGCGCCGACCTGGTGCTGCCCGACCGCCACCTCGACGCGCCCTCGCTGATCGACATGGTGGAGAAGCTGCGACCCACCCTGGCCGGCGCGGTACCGACCATCTGGAACGACGTCATGCACCACCTCGAGAAAGACCCCGGCCACGACATGTCCTCGCTGCGCATGGTCGCCTGCGGTGGTTCGGCGGTTCCGGAGTCGTTGATGCGCACCTTCGAGGACAAGCACAACGTCCAGATCCGGCAGTTGTGGGGCATGACCGAGACGTCGCCGCTGGCGTCCATGGCGTGGCCGCCGCCGGGAAGCCCGGACGACCAGCACTGGGCTTACCGGGTCACGCAGGGCCAGCCGGTGTTCGGGGTGGAAGCCCGCATCGTCGACGACGACGGCGCGGTACTGCCCAAAGACGGTGTGGCAGTTGGTGAATTGGAGGTCCGCGGGCCGTGGATCACCGGCTCGTACTACCTGGGGCAGGACGAGTCCAAGTTCGACTCCGGGTGGCTACGCACCGGCGACGTCGGTCGCATCGACGAGCGGGGCTTCATCACCCTGACCGACCGCGCCAAGGACGTGATCAAATCCGGCGGCGAATGGATCTCCTCCGTCGAGCTGGAGAACTGCCTGATCGCGCACCCCGACGTCAAGGAGGCCGCCGTGGTCGCGGTTCCCGACGAGCGCTGGCAAGAACGGCCGTTGGCCGTCGTCGTCGCCCGCGAAGGGACCGAGGTCGACGCGCATGGCCTGCGAAAGTTTCTGGCCGACAAGGTCGTTCGATGGTGGCTGCCGGAACGGTGGGCGTTCGTCGACGAGATCCCGCGCACCAGCGTCGGCAAATACGACAAGAAGACGATCCGGGCGCGGTACGCCGACGGTGAATACGACGTCGCCGAAGCGCACGACTAGGCTCGCGGTAGAAAGGTAACCATGAGCCTCAAGGTCGTGCAGTGGGCCACCGGAGGGGTCGGCGTAGCCGCCATCAAGGGGGTGCTCGAACACCCCGAACTTGAACTCGCCGGGTGCTGGGTACATTCGGAAGCCAAGAGCGGCAAGGACGTCGGCGACATCATCTGCACCGCACCGCTGGGCGTGACCGCCACCAACAACATCGACGACATCCTCACGCTCGACGCCGACGCGGTGATCTACGCGCCGCTGCTGCCCAGCGTCGACGAGGTCGCCGCGCTGCTGCGCTCCGGCAAGAACGTGATCACCCCGCTCGGCTGGTACTACCCGACCGAAAAAGAGGCCGCCCCACTCGAAGTCGCCGCGCAGGCCGGCAACGCCACGCTGCACGGCGCCGGCATCGGCCCCGGCGCGGCCACCGAGCTGTTCCCGCTGCTGCTGTCGGTGATGTCGACGGGCGTGACATTCGTTCGCGCCGAAGAGTTCTCCGACCTGCGCACCTACGGGGCGCCGGACGTGCTGCGCTACGTGATGGGTTTCGGCGGCACCCCGGACAGTGCGCTGACCGGCCCCATGCAGAAGCTGCTCAACGGCGGCTTCTTCCAATCGGTTCGGCTGATCGTCGACAAACTCGGCTTCGCCGCCGAACCCGAGATCCGCCCTTCCCAGGAAGTGGCCGTGGCCAGCGCCCCGATCGATTCCCCGATCGGGGTGATCGAGCCCGGCCAGGTCGCCGGCCGCCGATTCCACTGGGAGGCCCTGGTCGGTGACACGCCCGTCGTCCAGATCACGGTGAACTGGCTGATGGGCGAGGAAAACCTGGATCCGCCTTGGTCTTTCGGGCCGGCCGGGGAACGCTACGAGATCGAGGTGCGGGGCAACCCGGACACCTTCGTCACCGTCAAGGGCTGGCAGCCGGAAAGCGTGGCAGCCGGACTGATCAGCAATCCCGGCATCGTCGCGACCGCGGCGCACTGCGTCAACGCCGTACCCGCGACGTGCGCGGCCCCGGCCGGCATCCAGAGCTTCTTCGACCTGCCGCTGATCACCGGCCGTGCGGCGCCGCAACTTTCGCGAAAAGAAGGATAGGCATGCCACGACCTGTCGTAGTGGAACAGTCGCGGGCCATCCCGGTCTCGGTCGAGGATGCATTCACCGCAACGATGCCGATACCGCTGCCGCGGATCTTCTCGCAGTGGTACGGCGTGATCCCGCCGATCAAAGAGGTGCGCGAGCAAACCGGCGCCTGGGATGCCGTCGGCCAGACTCGCGTGCTGCTGATGGTCGGCGGCGGCCGCGCACGCGAGACGCTGACCAGCGTTGAACCGCCAAACTCGTTCGGGTACACACTGTCCGGACTCAGCGGCCCGCTGGCAGCCCTGGTCACCTCGGTCGACGGCCTCTGGTCGTTCACCCCCGCCGGCACCGGCACCCGGGTGAGCTGGCAGTGGACGCTGCACCCCAAATCACCTGCGGCGGCGGCAGTGACGCCGGTGTTCGCCAAGATGTGGAAGGGCTACGCCCGCGTGGTGCTGGAAAAACTGTCCGCCCAGCTGGTGGATTGAAACGTGTGTCGGCTATTCGGCCTGCATGCCGGGACAGAGGTTGTGACAGCAACTTTTTGGCTGCTGGACGCGCCGGACAGCCTGGCCCGGCAGAGCCGGCAGAACCCGGACGGCAGCGGCATCGGCGTCTTCGACGAGCACGGCCGCGCCCAACTGTTCAAAGAGCCGATCGCGGCCTGGCGTGACCACGACTTCGCCACCGAGGCGCACCGACTGACCGGAACCACCTTCATCGCCCATGTCCGGTATTCCACGACCGGCTCCAGAGATGTGCTCAACACCCACCCGTTCCTGCAGGACGGCCGGATCTTCGCGCACAACGGGATGATCGAAGGTCTCGACGTCCTCGACGAACGACTACGCGAATTAGGCACGTACGACCTGGTTTTGGGTCAGACCGATTCCGAGCGGGTGTTCGCACTCATCACCGCAAGCATCCGTGCCCACGGTGAGGTGTCGACCGGTATCGCCGACGCCGTCGGCTGGCTTGCCGCCAACGTGCCGATCTACGCCGTCAATATATTGCTGTGCATGGGAACTCAGATGTGGGCGCTGCGCTACCCGGACACGCATCAGCTGTTCATGCTGGATCGGCACGTGGACGGCGACCCCGATTTCGACATGTCCACGGTGCGGATTCATGCGCAGAGCGACACATTGGCCGAAAGGTCGTCGGTGCTGTTCGCCACCGAGCCGATGGACGACGACCCGCGCTGGTGTCTGCTCGAGGCGGGGGAGTTGGTACACGTCGACACCGATCTGCACGTCACGCGCACCCTGGTGCTGCCCGACCCGCCCCGCCAGCTGCTACGCCGAGATGATCTGGCTCAGCCGGTGTTTCGCGCCCAGCATGCGCTGCCGGGCACGCGGCACCCCGCGCCCCGCGGAGAAACGTAGATGACCCGGCGCGCACTTGTCCTGGCCGGTGGCGGAGTCGCCGGAATCGCCTGGGAGACCGGGGTTCTGCAAGGTATCGCCGACGAATCGCCGGAGGCGGCGCGGCTGTTGCTGGACTCCGACGTGCTGCTCGGCACCTCGGCGGGCTCGGCGGTTTCCGCGCAGATCGGCAGCGGCAGCCCACTGGAGGCGCTGTTCGGCCGGCAGATCGCCGAGACCTCCGCCGAGATCGATCCCGGCGTCGACATCGAGACCATCACCGAGCTCTTCCTGGATGCCCTGCGCGAGCCCCGCACCGACGGATTTGACCGCACGCGGGGACGGCTGCAGCGCATCGGGTCGGTGGCGCTGGCCACCGAAACCGTGCCCGAGTCGGTGCGGCGCCAGATCATCGCCGCGCGTCTGCCGTCGCACCAGTGGCCGGAGCGGGACCTGAGGATCACCGCAATCGACACTGCCACCGGCGAATTGGTGGTGTTCGACCGCGACTGGGGAGTCGACCTGGTCGACGCGGTAGCCGCCAGTTGCGCGGTGCCCGGCGCCTGGCCACCGGTGACCATCGCCGGCCGGCGCTACATGGACGGCGGGGTCAACAGCTCCGTCAACATCGGCGTCGTCGACGACTGCGACGTCGCGGTGGTGCTGGTGCCCGCGGGTGCGGACACCCCGTCGCCGTTCGGCGCCGGGCCGGCCGCCGAGATCGCGGCGTTCCCGGGCGAGACGATCACCGTGTTCGCCGACGAGCAGTCGCTGGCGGCATTCGGGGCCAACCCGCTGGACCCACGCTGCCGGATCGGGTCGGCGACGGCCGGTCGCGCCCAGGGCCGTCGCGAAGCTCGTTCCGTCGCAACGTTTCTGGGTGTCTGATTCAGCCTTCGATCGCCGGCTGGCGGGTCTGGCCGGTGTCCTCGAACGCATCCAGCGCGCGGGTGGCGAGGTCGCGGCCGGTCCCGATCACCTCGGCAGCGCGGTGGAACTCCAGGCTGCGGCAGGTGGTGCGCGGCACCTCGATGAGCAGGTCGGGCGGGTAGGCGGCCAGGGTGTGGCGGGCCAGCGCCGATTGCGCGATGTCGATAGTTCTGTTCATCACGTCGAAACCGCCGAGCTTGGGAATCTCCGGCACCTCGACGTCGTCGTCGTTGTGGTGTTGTCCAGCAACGTTTTCCGGGTCGGATTCGGATTCCTCGAGCTCCGGTGTGGTCGCGCCGAACCGGCTCAGCACCGCGCGCGCCGTCGGCCGATCCAGCAGGGCCTTGGCCGAGCTGATGTCGAAAAGCGCTGTGGTACTGCGCACCATGCGGTTCAGCCACTCGGCCGTCATACCCGGTTCGGCGTCCCGCGTGGCGCCCGGTTCGCTGCCGTTGAGGCTCACCGCAATGGTCAGGTCGGCGTTGGTGGCGGCGATCGGCGCCATCGGCAGCGGATCCAGGATGCCGCCGTCGGCCAACAGACGCCCGTCGATCTCATGCGGAGCGATCACCCCGGGTATCGCGATGGACGCGCGAATCGCCTCGTCGATGGGTCCGCGCTGAAACCACACCGACTTGCCGGTCAGCAGATCGGTGGCCACCGCGGTAAACGGTATGGACAGCTCCTCGATGTCGACCGGCCCGAGAATGTCGCGCACCGCGTCCAGGATCTTCTCGGCCCGCAGCACGCCCGCCGCGGTCAACGACGGATCCAGCAGCCGCAGAATGGTGCGCTGAGTCAGGGACTGGGCCCACTCGGCGAGCTCGTCGAGATGGCCGGCCGCGCTGACTCCGCCCACCAGCGCGCCCATCGACGAGCCGGCGATCCCGACCACCTGGTAGCCGCGTTCCTGCAGCACCTGGATCACGCCGATGTGCGCGTACCCGCGGGCGCCGCCGCTGCCCAGGGCCAGCGCGACGCGGGACCGGCGCGGGTGCACGGCAGTCGGTTCGGCCATCCCGCCATTCTGCTTGGCGCCAGGCCGCTCCGCCGACCCGGCCGGCAGTTCGCCTACCCCTGATCGCAATTCGCCGAAGCCGCTGCCGGGCCGGCTAGCCGCACTCGCCCCGGGCCGCCGCCTGCGCCGCGACGATCACTCCCGCCTGCCGCGCCGGACCCAAATCCGCCCACCGCTTGTTCCAGCTGCCGGCAACGCCCGATGCGGACCCCTGAACCATCGCCAGATACGGCTCGATCGCGGCGTCGCCGGCGGCGCCCTGACCGTCCATCCACACCCGGGCGGCATGGCAGGCCTGGAAATACTCTTCCTCGGTCGACTCCGCCGGAGCGTCGACCCGCGTCGTCACACCGGCGGGGGAGACCCCGATGGCACCGGGCGGCAGCGAACTCGTCGCCGTCGTCGTCGACACCGACGACGAGGGTGCCTTGCCGCCGTCGCCGCCGGCCGAGCAGCCCGTCAACGCGCACCCGCTAACCACGATCGCAACAGTCGTTTTCCACAGCACTGACCACCGCAGCGGGAGACGACGGCACCGACGCACCGTCTCAATCTATGCAAAACTTCCTCCCGTGATGGCCCGGTTCGGATTTTGCGAGTGTTGTCGGCCCTGACACCGCCTGCCTCCAAACGTTCCCAACCCGGAGTTCTCCCATGGCCATGCCACTTGCCAAGCCACTCGCCAAACCGCTGTCCCGGCCCTACCCGACCCTGTCCGCCGCGCTGACCGCCCCCTATCCCGGGCCCACCCGGCTGCGGGTGCCCGACCTGCTGCACGCCACCGATCAGGCCGCCGACGACGTGCTCAGCGGACGCTGCGACCACCTGCTGCCCCCGGGCGGCGTCCCGCAGACCGAACGCTGGTTCACCCGCATCCACGGCGACGAGGAACTCGATATCTGGCTGATCAGCTGGGTTCCCGGACACGCCACCGAACTGCACGACCACGGCGGTTCACTGGGCGCGTTGACGGTGCTCTCCGGCTCGCTCAACGAATTCCGCTGGGACGGAAGGAAACTGCGTCGCCGTCGGCTCGACGCCGGCGATCAGGCCGGGTTTCCGCTGGGCTGGGTGCACGACGTGGTGTGGGCGCCCAGGCCCATCCCCGGCCCGACGCCGGTGACCGGCTTGGCTGCTCGCACGTTGGAGCCCACGCTGAGCGTGCACGCGTACTCGCCGCCGCTGACCGCGATGTCGTACTACGAAGTCACCGAGCGCAACTCGCTGCGGCGGCAGCGCACCGAACTGACCGACCAACCCGAAGGGCCCGGATGAGCCGCATCGACGACGTGCTGGAGGCGGCCCGCAGCCGGTACCGGCGGCTGCCCGCCGAACAGGTGCCCGAGGCGGTGGCGCGGGGAGCGGTGCTGGTCGACATCCGTCCGCAGGCCCAACGCGCCCGCGAGGGCGAGATCCCCGGGGCGCTGCCGATCGAACGCAACGTCCTGGAATGGCGCTGCGACCCCACCAGCGACGCCCGGCTGCCCGAAGCCGCCGGCGACGACGTCGAATGGGTGATCCTCTGCTCGCAGGGCTACACCTCCAGCCTGGCCGCCGCCGCACTGCTGGACCTGGGACTGCACCGCGCCACCGACGTGATCGGCGGCTATCAGGCGCTGGCCGCCGCCGGGGTGCTCGCCTCGCTGAGCTAGCCGTCCGAGCCCTCGCCGGTGCCCAGCGGCATCGACTCGGCGTGCAGCAGCGGCCGCAGCTTCTTGGTCTTCTCCGGCGTCCAGCCCGGCGGCGAGAGCACCGCCGCCCAGCTGTCGGCGGCGTTGGCCACGTAGCGGTGACCGTGCCCGTCGGGCACGTCGACCGCGACCGCCATGTCGGCGGAGACCTGCAGGAACGTCACCAGCGGAATCCAGCGCATCTCGGGAAGCACGTCGTAGCCGCGCTTCTCGCGTAACCAGTCCGGCTGGCTGAACGCCAGGTCGGGCCGCCACCACGCGATCGGGTCGGAGGCGTGCTGCAGATACACCACCCGCGGCCGGCCCCACTCGGGTGACGGACGGTTCAGATCCTCGGGCCGCGCCACGAACCGGACATGGTGCCCGTCATCGAAGATCGGCAACCACTCCGGCGAGCCACGATCCCGCGTCGCGGTCAGCTGGGTCCAGATGGTGTTGTTGAACGTCGGACCGCTGAACAACGCGCCGTCGGTGCGGGCCAGGATGTTGTTGAGGCTCATGAACGGTGCCTCGCCGCCGAACGATCCCAGGCTCTCCCCGAACACCACCAGCTTGGGACGGCTGCCCTCCGGCATCTGCCGGACCAGCTTGTCGACCGCCTCGAACAACGCCTGCCCGGCCTGACGCGCGCGTTCCCGGTCCACCAGGAACGACAGCCAGCTGGGCAGAAACGAATACTGCATGCTGACGATCGCGGTGTTGCCGTTGTACATGTACTCCAGCGCCGAGGCTTCCGCCTCGTTGATCCAGCCGGTGCCGGTGGTGGTGGCCACCGCGACCACCGCACGTTGCAGCCCGCCGGTGCGGGCCAGTTCGCGGGCGGCCATCTCCGCGGTCGCCTCGATGCCCTTCGCCGAATCCAGGCCAGCATAGGCGCGGATCGGCTCGATGGCCGGCGTGTCGCTGAAGGCGGTGAGCTGCCGCACCGAAGGGCCACCGCCGACGAAGATCCGGCCCTGGTGGCCCAACGACTGCCACGTCACCGCCGACTCCGGTCCCCCCGAACGCAGCTTCGTATTCGGCGGTGCGAAGTCAGGATCCATCTCGTTGTTGACCGAGGCGAACGTGTCGTTCATGGAACGCATGGCGAACTTGAGCACCACACCGTTGACCAGGGTGATCGACAACACCACCAGCCCCACCACCACGATGGTCGCCGAAAGCCGGAACGGCGCAACCCGATCCACTTGCGCCACCAGGAGAATCACCAGCCAGCGGATCAACTTGCCGACCTCGACCAGGGTGAACAGCACGATCACCGACAACACCCCGGTCAGCGGATAGTCGTACCACTTCAGGTGTTCCACGCCCATGATGTCGCGCACCCGGTCCTGCCAGACGTGGAACCGGATCGCCATCACCACGATCCCGATCGCCCCGACGGCGATCAGCGGCGCCCACGCCCAGGCCGGCGCCGGGGGGCTGGTGGTCTGCGAGCGCATGTAGCGGACCAGCCAGACGGTGAACACCCCCAGCCCGTAACCGATGGCGCCCGAACACCCGCTGACCGCGCCCTGAAACAGCGGTCCGCGGGGCAGCAGCGAGGGAGTCAGCGACAGCCAGACGAAGATCAGGCCCACCATGGTGCCGGTGTAGGTGTAGTTGCGAACCCACCAATGACCCTGAATCGGTTGTGCCGCAGCGGGATCCGGGCCCTCAGCGGGCTCGTCCCCGGCCGGCTTCTCGGCCGCGGTGGTGGTCGCGGAATCGCTCATCGGTGGGTGAAGTCCGGCGGTCGTTTCTCGACGAAGGCGGTCATGCCTTCAGTCTGGTCGTCGGTGGCGAATGTCGAGTGGAACAGCCGGCGTTCGTACAGCAGCCCCTCGGCCAGCGTGGATTCGAACGCACGGTTGACAGCTTCCTTGGCCATTTGGGCGGCCGGCAGCGACATCTGGGAGATGGTGGTGGCGACCGCCTTGGCCTCGGTCAGCAGGTCGTCGGCGGGGACCACGCGCGAAACCAGGCCGCTGCGTTCGGCTTCCGCGGCGTCGATGGTGCGCCCGGTCAGGATCAGGTCCATCGCCTTGGCCTTGCCGATCGCGCGGGTCAGCCGCTGTGAACCGCCCATGCCCGGGATCACGCCGAGTTTGATCTCCGGCTGGCCGAACTTCGCGGTGTCGGCGGCGATCAGCAGGTCACACATCATCGCCAGCTCGCAGCCGCCGCCCAGGGCGTAGCCGGCGACCGCGGCGATCGTCGGGGTGCGCACCGCGGCCAGCCGGCCCCAGGTGGCGAAGAAGTCGGCGCCGAATGCGTCGGCGAACGACAGCCCGGCCATCTCCTTGATGTCCGCGCCGGCGGCGAACGCCTTGGCCGAGCCGGTGATGATGATTGCGCCGATACCCGGGTCATTGTCCAATTCGGTTGCCGCGCTGGTGACTTCGTTCATCACCTGGGTGTTGAGGGCGTTCAGGGCCTTGGGTCGGTTCAGGGTGATGGTGCCGACCCGCTCGTCGCGCTCGACCAGGATGGTCTCGTAAGTCATGGTTCGCCTTTCTAGAACGTCAGGTCGTCGTCGGCCGGAGCGAAATACGCGGCGACGTCGGCGACGGTGACGTCGTCCAACCTCGCCGGCGACCACTTCGGATTGCGGTCTTTGTCGACCAGTTGCGCGCGGATGCCCTCCACCAGATCGTGTGATCGCAACGACGCTGACGACACCCGATAATCCTGCACCAGAACGTCTTCCAGCGTCTGCAGCTCAGCTGCGCGGCGCACCGCCTCGAAGGTGACCGACAGCGCGATGGGGGAGCGGGTGGCGATCAGGTCGGCGGCGTCGTGGGCCGGTCCCGCGTCGTGGTCGCGCAGGGCGGCGACGATGTCTGCGACGGTGTCCTTAGAATAGCACTCGTCGACCCATTCACGTTGTGCGGCAAGCTTACTCGGCGGCGGCTCGATGGCGTAGCCGGCCAGCGCGCCCTCGACGCCGTCGGTGGCGATCGCCGAGGTGAACGCGTCGAGTTGGCCGTGCGGCACGTAGTGGTCGGCGAAGCCCAGGGCGATGGCGTCGGCGCCGTCGAACGGCGCCCCGGTCAGCGCGGCGTGCAGGCCCAGCTTGCCCGGCGCGCGGGACAGCAGGTAGACGCCGCCGACGTCCGGGATGAACCCGATGCCGACTTCGGGCATCGCAACCTTGGAGGTGTCGGTGACCACCCGGGTGTTCCCGTGTGCGCTGACGCCCACCCCGCCACCCATCACGATGCCGTCCATCACCGCCACATAGGGCTTGGCGAACCGGCCGATCTGACCGTTGAGCAGATACTCGTCACGCCAGAATTTCCGCGCCTCGACGCCGTCCTTGCGGGCGCTGTGATAGATCGCCACCACGTCGCCGCCGGCGCACAGCCCACGTTCGCCGGCGCCGGTGAGCACCACCGCGCGTACCGCGTCGTCGCGCTCCCAGCGGGTCAGCACCGTGCTGAGCAACTCCACCATCGTCTGGTTCAGCGAGTTGATCGCCTTGGGACGGTTGAGGGTGACAAAGCCGACCCCGCCGTCGACGCGGGTCAGGACCTCGTCGGATTCCCCAGTCACGGCCCCAGTCACGCCACGTCTCCCCTCGTCGGAATCCTTGTCAGACCCGGCCGCTTCGCCACGACTCAGCTGCGACTCGGCCGCCGCCATAGAGTTTGACCAGCAATCTAGATCGTTACTCGCTCGGCGATGCCCGCGGGGCTAAGGTTTAGGCTTATCCGGACCATCATCCGGACCGCGGACGCAGGTCCCGGACGACCGAGAAAACAGCAGCTCCGCTGGGAACTCGAGCGGACCACCACTCGTTGGGTAGTTGTTCGCACGCTCGAAGCCAACAGCACTTTTGAGAGAGGATCCGACGGTGCGGGAGACAAGCAACCCGGTATTCCGTTCGCTGCCCAAGCAGCAGGGCGGGTACGCGCAATTCGGCCCGGGCGTAACGCCGGGCTACCAGCCCGACCCTTACGCCCCCTACCAGCAGCCGGCACAAGTTTCGCGGCCGGTCACCATCGATGACGTCGTCACCAAGACCGGCCTGACGCTGGCCCTGCTGTCGGCGACGGCGGTCGTGTCCTACTTCTTGACCGCGACCAACGTGGGCCTGGCGATGCCGCTGGCCATGATCGGCGCATTCGGTGGCTTCGCGCTGGTCATGATCGCGACCTTCGGGCGCAAGCAGGACAACCCGGCGATCGTGCTCACCTACGCGGCGCTCGAGGGGTTGTTCCTCGGCGCCATCTCGTTCGTGCTGGCGCACTTCTCGGTGGGCTCCGCCAACGCGGGGGTGCTGATCGGCGAGGCGATCCTGGGCACCCTCGGCGTGTTCTTCGGCATGCTCGTGGTCTACAAGACCGGGGCCATCCGCGTCACTCCGAAGTTCACCCGGATGCTGTTCGCGGCGTTGATCGGCGTGGTCGTGCTGATGCTGGGCAACCTGGTGCTGTCGATGTTCCACGTCGGCGGCGGTGAGGGCCTGGGCCTGCGCAGCGCCGGGCCCGTCGGGATCATCTTCTCGCTGGTCTGCATCGGTATCGCGGCCTTCAGCTTCCTGATCGACTTCGACGCCGCTGACCAGATGATCCGCGCCGGGGCGCCGGAGAAGGCCGCATGGGGCATCGCCCTCGGCCTGACCGTGACCCTGGTGTGGCTGTACATCGAGATCCTGCGTCTGCTCAGCTATCTACAGAACGACTAGCGGCGGCTAGTCCCTGAACGGGCAAAGCCGGCACGCCTCGCGGCGTGCCGGCTTTCTCTACAGCCGCTCGATCACCATCGCCATGCCCTGACCACCGCCGACGCACATGGTCTCCACGCCGAACGTCTTGTCGTGCGTCTGCAGGTTGTTCAGCAACGTGGTGGTGATGCGCGCGCCCGTCATGCCGAACGGGTGCCCCAGGGCGATCGCTCCACCGGAGACGTTCAGCTTGTCCTCGTCGATCCCCAGCTCGCGCGCCGAGCCCAGGACCTGCACCGCGAACGCCTCGTTGATCTCGAACAGGTCGATGTCATTGACCGACATGCCGGCCCGCTGCAGCGCTTGCTTGGTCGCCTCGATCGGCCCCAGACCGATGATCTCCGGGGACAGCCCGCTGACTCCGGTGGACACGATGCGCGCCAGCGGCGTCAGGCCGAGTTCCTTGGCCTTGGTGTCGCTGGTGATGATCACCGCCGCGGCGCCGTCGTTGAGCGGGCAGGCATTGCCCGCGGTGATGGTGCCGTTGGGCCGGAAGACGGGCTTGAGCTCGCTGATCTTCTCGTAGGTGGTTCCGGCCCGCGGCCCGTCGTCGGTACTGACGGTGCTGCCGTCCGGCAGCGTGACCGGGACGATCTCGCGGGCGAAGAAGCCGCTCTTGATCGCCTCCTCGGCGCGGTTCTGGCTGCGCACACCCCAGTGGTCTTGGTCCTCGCGGCTGATACCGGTCAGCACGGCGACGTTCTCAGCCGTCTGACCCATCGCGATGTAGACGTCCGGCAGGTTCCCGTCGGCGCGGGGGTCGTGCCACTCGTCGGCGCCGGCGGCCGCGGCGGCGCTGCGTTGTTGCCCCTCGTCGAACAGCGGGTTCTTGGTGTCGGGCCACGAGTCGGCGCTGCCTTTGGCGAACCGGGACACCGTCTCCACGCCGGCGGAGATGAAGGCGTTGCCCTCGCCGGCCTTGATTGCGTGGAACGCCATGCGCGTGGTCTGCAGCGACGACGAGCAGTAACGGTTGACCGTGGTGCCGGGCAGGAAGTCGTAACCGAGTTCGACCGCGACCACCCGGGCCATGTTGAAGCCGGACTCGCCGCCCGGCTGACCGCAACCCAGCATCAGGTCGTCGATCTGGTGCGGGTTGAGCGCCGGCACCTTGTCCAGCGCCGCACGCACCATCTGGGTCGCCAGGTCGTCGGGCCGCATGCTGACCAGGGAGCCCTTCATGGCGCGGCCGATCGGAGAGCGGGCAGTTGAGACGATGACGGCTTCGGGCATGAGATTCCTCCGGTGGGCTGTGGCCATTCGAGCCTGGCAGCGCCGAGCCTATCCGGGCGACGACGCGCGTCCGAAGGACGGCCTGGGTCAGGGGGCGGCGACAGCCGCGCCCTCGTCCGGCGGCCCGGCAACCAGTCCCCGCGTCCACAACCGTGACACCCGGGTTCGTCGTGCGACGACGATCTCGCCCGGCACCGTCACGGGTGCCACCGGCACCGGATCCGACGCCGGAGGCGGACCGAGCCTGTCGCTCAGCGCCTCCCGCAGCGCCACGAACAGCTGCTCGGCCGCCACCGCGTATCCCGCCGCCGACGGGTGGTACTGGTCCGCGGAGAACATCAGCTCGGGCATCTCCCGGAACTTGGGAGCCAGCAGATGGGCCAGCGGCACCGGCACCCCGCCGGCCGCCGTGACCGCCGCCGCCTGAGCCCGCGCCAGCTGCAACCCGCGGGTCCGTGCCAGCGACCGCAGCGGCTGCGGGATCGGCGTGATGAGGCCGAAGTCCGGGCAGGTACCCACCACCACGGCCGCGCCGCGGTCGCGCAGCTTGCGCACCGACAATCCCAGCCGCTGGGCCGACGGCCCCACGCCGTTGAGCGCGGTGACGTCGTTGGCGCCCAGGATGATCACCGCCGCATCCGGCGGTGGCCCGGCCACGAACATCGCGTCGACCTGACCGCGGACGCCCTTGGACGTGGCCCCGACGATCGCCTTGGTGCTGAGCCGGATCCGGAGGCCGGTCTGCTCGGCGAGCTGGCGAGCGATGAGCACACCCGGCACTTCCTCAGCGGTCAGACACCCATACCCGGCCGCCGTGGAGTCGCCGAACACCATCAGGTGCAGGTCGACGGGCAGCCCGCGCTCCCAGCGTTGGACGGGTCCGCCGCCGGCGCTGTAGACACCGTCGGCCCGGGGCGGCGCATCCCAGGACTTCGGGATCACGGTGCGCACATGCATCGCCTGACCCACCAGCAGGTTGCGTGCACCCAGATAGGCCGAGCCCGTCGAGGCAAGTGCACCCGCGGTGGCCCAGGCGATCGTCGACCGTCGTGGCACGCGCATGCTCACGGCAGTCATTTTAGGACGGTTGTGCTGATTTCGTGAGTAGCTGACGAACAAACCGGTTACGGTGTGGAACACATGTGGTATCGAAACTGATTCATTGGATGTTGAACGGGTAAACGACTGTCAAGCTAAGTCTGCGAGGTTGGCTGAACCAAGCGCTCCGCCTCCTCGTCACATGCTGTATCGGACTACAACGGCGTAGGAAGTGTTGAGCATGACCGCACCCAACAAGGTTTCTGGCGCACCTAGAGTCGCCATTCGCCCGCGCGACGCGTTGAAGGCTCGTAGACTCGAAGCACGCAGATTCGCGATCAGCGACGGCGCCCCCGTCGAGGTTGTCGAGTCTGGTCCCAGCGTCGCTGCGCGGTTAGCTACGCTTGCATCGCGCGTAACCATTCGGCCGGTTCTGGCTGTCGGCAGCAACGTCCCGCATTTCCCTTGGCCGTGGGGGCTGCTGGACCACGCCGCCCGCGTGCTGCTCCCCGCGACCAATACCGTCCGGGCCGACGTGAACTTGCCAAACGCCTCCGCACAGCTGGTTCGCGCGCCCGGCGTGCTGCCGGCGGACGGCACCAGACGGGTCATCCTCTACTTGCACGGCGGCGCCTTCCTGACCTGTGGCGCAAACTCGCACGGCCGACTGGTTGAAGCACTCTCCAAGTTTGCTGACTCGCCGATTCTCGTGGTCAATTACCGGCTGATGCCCAAGCACTCAATCGGGATGGCCCTCGACGACTGCCACGACGGCTATCAGTGGCTACGCCTGCTCGGGCATGAACCGGACCAGATTGTGCTGGCCGGCGACTCCGCCGGCGGCTACCTCGCGCTGTCCCTCGCGCAGCGTTTGCAGCGCGCCGGTGAGGAGCCCGCCGCGCTGGTGGCAATCTCACCGCTGCTGCAGCTAGCAAAGGAAGAAAAGCAGGCCCACCCGAACATCAAAACGGATGCGATGTTCCCGTCGAACGCCTTCGACGCGCTCGGAGAATTGGTTGCTAGGTGTGCGGCGAAGAACATCGTGGACGGCCAGCCCGAAGAGATCTACGAACCCCTCGATCACATCGAGCCGGGCCTGCCGCGCACCCTGATCCACGTGTCGGGGTCCGAGGTGCTGCTGCACGACGCGAGGCTGGCGGCCCGCAAACTGGCGGCGGCCGGGGTTCCGGCCGAGCTGCGGGTCTGGCCCGGGCAGGTGCACGACTTCCAGGTCGCCGGCCCGATCCTGCCGGAAGCCGAACGCTCGCTGCGCCAGATCGGGGAGTACATCCGCGAGGCGACCGGGTAAGCCCAAGCCCGAGTGCGCGGCGCGAAATCGCCTGAGACCATAGGCACATGCGAATCGCGCAGCACATCAGTGACCTGATCGGCGGTACCCCTCTGGTGCAGCTGAACTCCGTGGTCCCGGAGGGGTCCGGCGTCGTGGCCGCCAAAGTCGAATACCTCAACCCCGGCGGCAGTTCCAAGGACCGCATCGCCGAGCGGATGATCGATGCCGCGGAAGCCAGCGGGGCGCTGCAGCCGGGCGGCACCATCGTCGAACCCACCTCGGGCAACACCGGTGTCGGACTGGCCCTGGTGGCCCAGCGGCGCGGCTACAAGTGCGTGTTCGTCTGCCCCGACAAGGTCGGGGAGGACAAACGAAATGTGTTGCGCGCCTACGGCGCCGAAGTTGTCGTGTGCCCGACGGCAGTGCCGCCCGAGGACCCCGCCAGCTACTACAGCGTGTCCGACCGGTTGGTCCGGGAGACTCCGGGCGCCTGGAAACCCGACCAGTACTCCAACCCGGAGGGGCCGGCCAGCCACTACGCCACCACCGGTCCCGAGATCTGGGCCGACACCGACGGCAAGATCACCCACTTCGTCGCCGGCATCGGCACCGGCGGCACCATCACCGGCGCAGGCCGCTACCTCAAGGAAGTCTCCGACGGTCGGGTCCGGGTCATCGGCGCGGACCCCGAAGGGTCGGTGTACTCCGGCGGCACCGGTCGGCCCTATCTGGTCGAAGGCGTCGGCGAGGACTTCTGGCCGGCGGCCTACGACCCGTCCATCCCCGACCAGATCATCGCGGTCTCCGATTCCGACTCCTTCGACATGACCAGGCGGTTGGCCCGCGAGGAAGCCATGCTGGTCGGCGGGTCGTGCGGGATGGCCGTCGTCGCCGCACTGAAGGTCGCCGAAGAAGCGGGCCCCGAGTCGCTGGTGGTCGTCCTGCTGCCGGACGGCGGTCGCGGCTACATGGCGAAGATCTTCAACGACGCGTGGATGTCGTCGTACGGATTCCTGCGCAGCCCGCTGGACGGCTCCACCGCCGAGGCCACCGTCGGGGACGTGCTGCGACGCAAGTCCGGAGCGCTGCCCGACCTGGTGCACACGCACCCGTCGGAGACCGTGCGGGACGCCATCGGCATCCTGCGCGAGTACGGGGTGTCGCAGATGCCGGTGGTGGGCGCCGAGCCGCCGGTGATGGCGGGGGAGGTCGCCGGCAGTGTCTCGGAACGGGAGCTGCTCTCGGCGGTCTTCGAGGGCCGCGCCAAGCTGGCCGACGCGGTATCGCAGCACATGAGCCCACCGCTGCGGCTGATCGGCGCCGGCGAACTGGTCAGTGCGGCCGGCAAGGCGTTGCGCGACTGGGATGCGCTGATGGTCGTCGAGGAGGGCAAGCCGGTCGGCGTGATAACCCGGTATGACCTGCTGGGATTCCTGTCCGAGGGGACGCGGCGACGCTGACGGCTGTGACCTGGCTCTCCCCGCTCGGGTACGCTATCCGGCTTAGTTCAGCAAATCCGTACCGGAAGGGTGCCCAATGACCGATCAGCCGCCAGGCGGGTCGTACCCGCCGCCCGAATCAGCAGGTGAAGCTCCGTCGGGTGGATTCTTGACGCCCTCGGCGCCGCCTCCGGCACCCCGCGGGGAGGTGAGTTTCGACCCGCCCCCGGTCGGTGGCTCAGCGACGGTCGGCGGCTCGACCCCCCCGACTCCGCCGTCCTCGCCGCCCCCGCCACCCCCGCCGCCACCCGGGGGCTACCCGCCGCCGCCTCCAGCGGCCGGTGCGGTCGCGCCGCCGCCGCCGGGACCCGCCATCCGCGAACTGCCGTCGGAGTCCTACACCCCGTGGGCCACCCGGGCCGTGGCGTTCCTGATCGACTACGCGCCGGTGTTGATCGTGTACGCCGTCGCGTTTGCGATCTCGAAGGTGACCGAAGAGGAGAAATGCGGGTACCCGGGTGTCGCCGCGACCTGCTGGCGCCAGGAATCGATGATCGGCGTCCTGGCCAACTGGCTGGCATATCTGGCGATCGCCGCCTACGTGATCTGGAACTACGGCTACAAACAGGGCACCACCGGATCGAGCATCGGCAAGTCGATCATGAAGTTCAAGGTCGTCAGCGAGGTCAGCGGCCAACCCCTGGGCTTCGGCATGTCGCTGGTGCGCCAGATCGCGCACCTGGTCGACGCGATCATCTGCTACATCGGGTTCCTGTTTCCGTTGTGGGACAAAAAGCGCCAGACCCTGGCCGACAAGATCATGACCACGGTCTGCCTGCCGCTCTGACCTGACCCGCGCCGTCGTCCGATTAGGCTGACGGTCGATGAGCGACGACCACGACGTGACCCGGTTCGCCGGGTTGGCGACCAAAGCGATCCACGCCGGTTACCGACCGGACCCGGCCACCGGAGCCGTCAACGCCCCGATCTATGCCAGCAGCACCTTCGCCCAGGACGGCGTCGGCGGCCTGCGCGGCGGCTTCGAGTACGCGCGCACCGGCAACCCGACCCGGGCCGTGCTGGAGGCCGCACTGGCAGCCGTCGAAGACGGCGCATTCGGCCGCGCGTTCAGCTCCGGGATGGCCGCCAGCGACTGTGTGCTGCGGGCGGTGCTGCGTCCCGGGGACCATCTGGTCATTCCCGACGACGCCTACGGCGGCACCTTCCGGCTGATCGACAAGGTCTTCACCCAGTGGGGTGTCGAATACACGCCGGTGCCGCTGTCCGACCTGGACGCGGTGCGTTCGGCGATCACCGCGCGCACGCGGCTGATCTGGGTGGAAACGCCGACCAACCCGCTGCTGTCGATCGCCGACATCGCGGGTATCGCTGCGCTGGGCGCCGAGGCTTCGGCAAAAGTTCTGGTGGACAACACTTTTGCCTCGCCGGCGCTGCAGCAGCCGCTGACCTTGGGCGCCGACATCGTGTTGCACTCGACAACCAAGTACATCGGCGGGCACTCGGACGTGGTGGGCGGCGCCCTGGTCACCAATGACGAGGAGCTGGATCAGGCGTTCGCGTTTCTGCAGAACGGCGCGGGCGCGGTGCCGGGCCCGTTCGACGCCTACCTGACGATGCGCGGGCTCAAGACGCTCCCGTTGCGCATGCAGCGGCACAGCGAGAACGCGTTGGCCGTCGCCGAATTCCTGGCCGGGCAGCCGTCGGTCAGCGCGGTGCTGTACCCGGGCTTGCCCGGGCACCCCGGCCATGAGATCGCCGCGCGCCAGATGCGTGGCTTCGGCGGCATGGTCTCGGTGCGGATGCGGGGCGGACGGCAAGCCGCCGAGAAGCTGTGCGCCGCCACCGGGGTGTTCATCCTGGCCGAGTCGCTGGGCGGCGTGGAGTCGCTGATCGAGCACCCCGCCGCCATGACGCACGCCTCGACGGCCGGGTCGCAGCTGGAAGTTCCCGACGACCTGGTGCGGTTGTCGGTCGGGATCGAGGACATCGCCGACCTGCTGGCCGACCTCGAGCAAGCGCTGGCCTGAATCCCGGGTTAATTCCTCGCCGACGGTGAATTCGACGACGCGAAGCGCGCGCCGTTCACGCTCGGCGGAGAAGGTCAGGAGTGGTACGGCTCCGCGCTGACCAGGGTCACTTCCACCGTGCTGCCGCTGGGCACCTTGTAGCTGCGGGTCTCGCCGACCTTCGCGTCGATCAGGGCGCCGCCCAACGGTGAGTTCGGCGAGTACACCTCGAGCTTGCCGTCGTTGACGCCCTCCTGGCGGGTGGCGATCAGGAACGTCTCGCTGTCCGACTTGTCGCCGTTGTAGTAGACCTTCACCACCGAACCGGGCAGCGCGACGCCGGACTGCTTGGGCGCCTCGCCGACCTTGGCGTTGTTGAGCAGGTCCTGCAGCTGGCGGATCCGGGCCTCCTGCTGGCCCTGCTCCTCGCGCGCGGCGTGGTATCCGCCGTTCTCGCGCAGATCCCCCTCCTCGCGCCGGTCGTTGATCTCGGCTGCGATGACCGGACGATTCGCGATCAGCTGATCGAGCTCGGCCTTGAGTCGGTCATGTGACTCCTGGGTCAACCAGGTCACCTGAGTGTCCGTCATCTGGTCCTGCTCCTCGTGTTGTCGTTCCGCGCAGTTGCGCAAGTATGTGAGCCCTGGGCCAGGTAACGGCAACCGGTCGGACGTCTTCAGGTCCCACCCCCGGCGCTGCCGCTCCGTCCTGCCCACGGCCTCTAATGCAGCAATACACGGTCCCAAGCAGGACCGTGCATTCACCTACGTTACCACCGTGCTAACGATGAATGACCGACATATCCGCAGTTCGGCGATTTTTCTGCGGTTATGACGGCCGCAGATACGCGGGTACGTCTGTGCCGCACCCGTATACGTCGGCCATCAGCGGCGGCTTGCTGGATTTCAGCGTGGTGGTCACCTGCACGGTGGTCTGGTCGGCGGGCGGCACCAACACCTCTCGCCGGCCCGTCTCGCTGCCGTCCCGGGACCGCACCCGCACGATGCAGTCCACCGGCCGGGAGGGGTCCTTGCGGGTCACGCTGATGATGACCGAAGCCGTCTCGTCGTCGATCACCTGATAGCCCGCCAAGGTGCCGGTGACGTCTGCGGTCCCGATGCGCTGGTAGCCGACGACGGCAACCACCACGCCCGCCGCCAGCACCGCCGCGGTGAGCCCCACGATCACCCGTCGCCGCGATTTCGGTGCCAGTCGAGGACGGCCATAACGCGCCGCGGGACGCGAATCGGAACCGTCAGTCAAGCCTTCAGTCATGCCCTCGGGATTTGTGGGGTACAGGAGAACTGGAATTATATGGGCATCCGAGCGGGCCGGTGGGCGGCCGGCGAGACCGACTCGAATCAACACGACACGAGGGAGCACGTGAGCAAGCTGCGGTTGATGGCGGTGCACGCCCACCCCGACGACGAATCCAGCAAGGGTGCCGCCACCCTGGCCCGATACGCCGACGAGGGACATCAGGTGCTGGTGGTCACGCTGACCGGCGGCGAGCGCGGGGAGATCCTCAACCCGGCGATGGACCTGCCCGACGTGCACGGACACATCTCCGAGATCCGTCGCGACGAGATGGCCAAGGCCGCCGAGATCCTCGGCGTCGAGCACACCTGGCTGGGATTCGTCGACTCCGGCCTGCCCAAGGGCGACCCGCCACCGCCGCTACCGGACGGCTGCTTCGCGCTGGTGCCGCTCGAGGAGTCCACCGAAGCGCTGGTCCGCGTGGTCCGTGACTTCCGGCCGCACGTGATGATCACCTACGACGAGAACGGCGGCTACCCGCACCCCGATCACATCCGCTGCCACGAGGTATCGGTCAGTGCCTACGAGGCGGCCGCCGATCACCGGCGATTCCCCGACGCCGGCGAGCCGTGGGCGGTGTCCAAGCTGTACTACGTGCACGGCTTCCTACGGGCCCGGATGCAACTGCTGCAGGACGAGTTCGCCAAGCACGGCCAGGAAGGCCCGTTCGCGAAGTGGCTCAAGCACTGGCTGCCCGAGCACGATCATTTCGAGAAGCGGGTGACCACCCGCGTCGAATGCTCGGCGTACTTCGGCCGGCGCGACGACGCGCTGCTGGCCCACGCGACCCAGATCGACCCGAACGCGGAATTCTTCGCCGCACCGATCTCCTGGCAGGAGCGGCTCTGGCCGACCGAGGAGTTCGAGTTGGCGCGCTCGCGGGTCCCGGCGGTCCTACCGGAGACGGATCTTTTCGCGGGGATCGAGGACTGGTGAACCATCTTCTGCTCACCGTGATTGCTGCCGGGGGAACTCGCAACAACGGTCCCGACTTCGGCAAGGCCAGCCCGCTGGGGTTGCTGATCGTCGTGCTGCTGGTGGTCGCCACCGTGTTCCTAGTGCGGTCGATGAACCGTCAGCTCAGAAAGGTTCCGCCGTCCTTCGACCCGCAGCACCCCGAGCCCGACCAGGCCGCCGACGAGGGCACCGACGCAGTCGACGCGGATGGGCCCGGCCCGCCTGAGGGCGACGGCTCCGCGCGACCGTCGGGATCCGCTCATGACCCCGGCTGAGTCGGGCACCAACACCCTCGCCCAGGCCACCAGCCCCTATCTGCGACAGCACGCCGACAACCCGGTGCACTGGCAGCAGTGGACGCCGCAGGCGCTGGCCGAGGCGGCGGCGCGCGACGTGCCGATCCTGTTGTCCATCGGCTACGCCGCCTGCCACTGGTGTCACGTGATGGCGCACGAGTCGTTCGAGGACCCCGGCGTGGCGGCCGTCATGAACGCAGGATTCGTCTGCATCAAGGTGGACCGCGAGGAACGTCCCGACATCGACGCGGTCTACATGAACGCCACTGTCGCGCTCACCGGTCAGGGCGGCTGGCCGATGACCTGTTTCCTCGCCCCCGACGGCCGCCCCTTCTTCTGCGGCACCTACTACCCGAAAGAAGGCTTCCTGCAACTACTTTCGGCCATCACCGAAACGTGGCGGGAACGCCGCGACGAGGTGGAGCAGGCCTCGGAACACATCGCCGGCGAGTTGCGGGCGATGAGCTCGGGGCTGCCCGGCGGCGGCCCGGAGCTAGTCCCCGAGCTGTGCGACCAGGCCGTCGCCGCGGTGCTGCAAGACCAGGACACCGCCCACGGCGGCTTCGGTGGCGCACCCAAGTTTCCCCCGTCGGCGCTGCTGGAGGCGCTGTTGCGGCACTACGAGCGCACCGGGTCGCCGGAGGTGCTGATGGCGGTGCAGCGCACCGGCAGCGCAATGGCCCGCGGCGGCATCTACGACCAACTGGCCGGCGGGTTCGCCCGCTACAGCGTGGACGCCGCCTGGGTGGTCCCGCACTTCGAAAAGATGCTTTACGACAACGCGCTGCTGCTGCGGTGCTACGCGCACTGGGCCCGCCGGACCGCTGACCCGCTCGCGCACCGGGTGGCCGCGCAGACGGCTCAGTTCCTGCTCACCGACCTCGCCGCCGGCGACATGTTCGTCTCGTCGCTGGACGCCGACGCCGGCGGCGTCGAGGGCTCGAGCTACGTCTGGACGCCCGCGCAGCTGACCGAGGTGCTCGGGGCCGACGACGGCTTGTGGGCGGCGCAGGTTTTCGACGTCACCGCGTCCGGGACGTTCGAACACGGGGCATCGGTGCTGCAGTTGCGGCACGACCCCGAGGATTTGCACCGGCTGGAGCGGGTTCGTGCCGAGCTGTTGGCAGCCCGGGCGCGCCGCGTACAGCCCGGCCGCGACGACAAGGTGGTGACCTCCTGGAACGGGCTGGCCATCACCGCGCTCGCCGAAGCGGGCGTGGCGCTGGGGCAGCCGGCGCTGGTGCGCGCCGCACGGCGATGCGCGGCCGCGCTGCTGGACCTGCACCTGGTGGCCGGGCGGCTGCGCCGCGCCAGCCTGGGCGGGACGGTCGGGGACAGCGCGGCGATCCTGGAGGATTACGCGATGCTGGCCACCGGCCTGCTGACGCTGTACCAGCTGGATTCCGATGCGCGTTGGCTGGACGCGGCCACCGGCCTGCTCGACACGGCCGTCGAGCATTTCGGCGGCCCGCAGGGCCGTTGGTTCGACACCGCCGACGACGCCGAGCAGCTGGTGCTGCGACCAGCCGACCCGCTGGATGGTGCCACTCCGTCGGGCGCGTCGGCGCTCGCCGAGGCGCTGCTGATGGGCGCTCACCTGATCGACGAGCGCGCCGAATGGTATCTGCGGCTGGCCGGTGAGACGCTGGGCGCGCATTCGGTGCTGCTGGCCCGCGCCCCGCGGTCGGCGGGGCACTGGCTGGCGGTCGCCGAAGCCGCGGTGCGCGGGCCGTTGCAGATCGCGGTCGCCTGCGCCGGGGACGCGTCGCCGCTGCTGGCCGACGCCCGCCGGCTGGCGCCGGGCGGGGCCGTCGTGGTCGGTGGCGCGGTGGACTCGTCGCCGTTGCTGGCCGGACGCGACCGCGTGGCCGGAGCCGACGCCGCGTACGTCTGCCGGGGCCGGGTCTGCGACTTGCCGGTGACCAGTGCGCAGGCACTCGCTACGGCGTTGGCTGTACCTGGGTAGTAGCGTGCGTCACATGCCGAACACCGCCGACCGGACCCAAGCCATCACCGAGACGGTTCACCGCTACATCGAGACGGTGTCGAACGGGACCGCCGACGAGCTGGCCGCCTTCTTCGCCGACGACGCGACGCTCGAGGACCCGGTGGGCGGCGGTGAGGTCCACATCGGCAAGAGCGCCATCCGCGGCTTCTACTCGGCAGTGGAGGGCGTGGCGCGCGAATGCGAGCTGGTGACGCTGCGGGTGTCGGGAAACGAGGCGGCGTTTCACTTCCGGTTGATCGTCGGTGCCGGCGACAGCAGGATGCGCATCGAGCCGATCGAGACCATGGTGTTCGACGGCAGCGGCAAGGTCACCGCGATGAAGGCCTACTGGTCGCCGGCCGACGTGACCCGGCTGTAACGGGCTTCAGAACACTACGAACCACATCGCGATGTAGTGGCAGATGGCCGCGACCGCGGTGCAGGCGTGAAAGAACTCGTGATAGCCGAATGTCGTCGGCCACGGGTCGGGCCACTTCAGTGCGTACAGAATGCCGCCGATGCTGTAGAGGGCGCCGCCGACGAACAGCAGCACCATGGCCGTCACCCCGGCGTTGTGCAGGATCGACGCGGTGTACCACACCGCGACCCAACCCAGCAGGATGTACAGCGGCACACCGACCCAGCGCGGTGCTGAGGGCCACAGCATCTTGAGCATGATGCCGGCCGCCGCCCCGCCCCAGACGATCGCCAGCACCACATGCCCGTCGTGGCCGGACAGCGCCAGCAGCGCGAACGGGGTGTAACTGCCCGCGATGAACACGAAGATCATCGAGTGATCGGCCCGCTTCATCCACATCCGGGTGGTGTCCGACTTCCAGTTGACCCGGTGGTAGGTGGCGCTGACGGTGAACATGATGATCGTGGCGAAGGTGTACAGCAGTGTGGCCAGGCCGGCCCTGGTGGAGCCCACCGCCCACGACACCGCGACCAGGGACGCGCCGGCGAATACGGCGGTGGCCGCCGAGTAGACGTGGATCCAGCCCCGGAAGCGCGGCTTGGTCAACACCCGGGCGACGCCCTCGACGAGGTGGTGCGCGGCCTTCTGCGCGGCGTCGATCGGCGAGTGGCCGTCCGGCTCAGGCTGCGACTGCGGCTGGTTGTCGGTGAGCGTGCTGGTCTGGCTGCTCATCTGTGCTTGTGCCCCGTCTTTTGATGGCGGTTGAGGGTTACCGATCAGGTTAGCGAAACCATCTGTCAGAGGCCCGTATGACGCCACGTGAGATTGCCGGAGATGACACCGGGAAAAGGGCGTCGGTCACAGTACTGTGGATCCTCGTGGAGATCATCCCGCCACGGCTCAAGGAGCCGCTGTACCGGCTTTACGAGCTGCGACTACGGCAGGGACTGGCCGCCACCAAATCCGAACTGCCGCGTCACATCGCGGTTCTGTGCGACGGGAACCGTCGCTGGGCGCGCAGCCTGGGCTACGACGACGTCAGCGTCGGGTACCGCATGGGAGCGGTGAAGATCGCCGAGATGTTGCGGTGGTGCCAGGACGCCGGCATCGAGATGACCACCGTCTACCTGCTGTCCACCGAGAACCTGCAGCGCGATCCCGAGGAACTCGGCGCGCTGATCGAGATCATCACCGACGTCGTCGAGGAGATCTGCGCGCCGGCCAACCATTGGAGCGTCCGCACCGTCGGCGATCTGGAGTTGCTTGGTGAGGAGCCGGCCCGACGACTGCGCGACGCGGTGGACTCCACGCCGCAGAACGCGGCGTTCCACGTCAACGTCGCGGTGGGCTACGGCGGCCGCCAGGAGATCGTGGGCGCGGTACGCGCCTTGTTGAACAAGGCGCTCGCCAACGGCGCGACCGCCGAGGAACTGGTGGACGCGGTCACCGTCGAAGGAATCTCGGAAAATCTGTACACCTCCGGACAGCCCGACCCCGATCTGGTGATCCGCACCTCGGGAGAGCAGCGGCTATCCGGGTTTCTGCTCTGGCAGAGCGCCTACTCGGAGATGTGGTTCACCGAGGCGCACTGGCCGGCGTTCCGGCGCGTCGATTTTCTGCGTGCGTTGCGGGACTACAGCATGCGGCATCGGCGCTACGGCAAGTAGCCACCGCGATCGTTAACTGACGGTTGGTGCGGCGCCGTCTGCTGGATTGAAATACCCATCAGCACAGGAACCGCTGGCGCGTCGTCCCCGTGACACTCCGGACGGGAAGTGTCAACGGCGGCTACCCGCCTCGGTGTCCTCGCTATGGGCTCTAGCAAACAAAATACCGGTGCGTCGTGACCGTTTGACGGGCCCGTTAGTTAGGGATTTTTGCCCCTGGAACGGGCCACGTATTCAACTTCTGTCAGTACGCTACGCCCTATTCCACAGGCCTGCAATAGCCGCTGTAATACGTTGTGGCACAACGAAATATGGTTCGTTTGAAAAGGTGTATCGCTAGGTCAGAGCTTCTCAGGAGAACGACCTGATGAATTCAACTGACCCTCCGCAAACTTGGGCGGGGAGTGGATGCAGGAGCGGTATCTGCTCCACCGCGGTGCTGTTTCAGAAAATCTGAAAATTCTTGTTTCAACTTCTGGTGTTTCCGGCTCGCGAGCATGTACATTCCCAACTCGAGTGACCCCATCGGCCATGAACCACAGGAGTTTCCGCGATGTCGTATTTGGTGGCTGCCCCGGACCTGTTTGCTGCTGCGACGGCGAACCTGAACAGTCTGGGCACGTCGATCAGCGAGGCCAATGGGGCATGGGCTGGCCCCATCAGCTCGCTGCTGCCGGCGGCTCAGGACGAGGTCTCGGCCGCCATCGCCGCGTTGTTCGGAACGCACGCCCAGAGTTACCAGGCGCTCAGCCAGGAGGCGCAAGCCTTCCACCAGCAGTTTGTGCAGGCCCTCAGCTCGGCGGGCAACGCCTACTCGCTCGCCGAGTCGGTCAACGCCAACCCACTGCAGGCGGTGTCGGACCTGATCAATGCGCCCTCCCAGGCGCTCTTTCAGCGTCCGTTGTTCGGCAATGGCGCCGATGGGGCAGCCGGAACCAGCGCCAACGGTGGCGCGGGCGGGTTGTTGTGGGGCAACGGCGGTGCGGGTGGATCCGGTGCGGACGGCCAGGTCGGCGGCAACGGGGGTGCCGCCGGGCTGTTCGGTAACGGTGGCCGGGGCGGTACCGGCGGCGCCGGTGCCACCGGCGGTAACGGCGGTTCCGGCGGCATCCTGTTCGGCAACGGCGGCATCGGTGGTACCGGCGGTGTTGGCGCCGCTGCGGGTCTGACCGGTGGTGCCGGCGGTATGGGCGGAAATGCCGGCTTCTTCGGCGCGGGCGGTGTGGGCGGCGCCGGTGGGGCGGGCGGTGCCGGCGACCCGTCACTGAGCATCGCCGGCGGCACCGGAGGTGTCGGTGGCCACGGCGGTAACGGCGGGACCGTGTTCAGCACGGCCGGCGCCGGTGGCGTCGGCGGCGCGGGTGGATACGGCGGTAACGGCGCCGACGCCACGGGCGGGGGCACGACGGGCAGCGCCGGTGGCCAGGGCGGCAATGGTGGCGCCGGTGGCGCGGCCGGCAGCACCGGCATGTTCGGTGCCGGCGCCGCGGGTGGCGCCGGCGGTGCGGCGGGACTCGGTGGTAACGGCGGTGCCGGCGGCAACGGCGACAGCACGTTCATCCACGGCGGGACCGGCGGTCTGGGTGGTAACCCGGGTATCGGCGGCGCGGGTGGTGCGGGCTCACTCGGCGCGCCGAACGGCGCTACCGGGGCCGCGGCGACCAGCGGCGGCAACGGCGGTGTCGGCGGTATGGGTCTCACCGCCCCCGGCGGCTCCGGTCTGACCGGCGGTAATGGCGGAACCGGCGGCAACGCCGGGGTGGTCGGTCACGGCGGTGCCGGCGGTAGCGGCGGTAACGGCGACGGTTCCGGCGCAGGTGGCAACGGTGGCGCCGGCGGCATCGGAGTGGTCGGTGGCCAAGGCGGCGCCGGCGGCGACGGCGGCGTGACCGGTAACGGCGGCAACGGTGGTACCGGCGGCGCAGGCGCGGTGGGCGCCGCCGGCGCAGCCGGAGCCAGCGCAGGTGCAGCTGGCGGCACCGGCGCCGTCGGCGGCACCGGTGGCGTGGGTGGAGCCGGTGGACGCGGCGGTGCGATATCGGGCAATGGCGGCAACGGCGGTGCGGGTGGCCTCGGCGGCCAGGGTGGTGGCGGCGGTGCCGGCGCTACCGGGGCCAACGCCACCGTGGCCGGTGCCACCGGCGGCACCGGCGGGTTAGGCGGATCGGGTGGTGCCGGCGGTCACGGCGGCGCCGGCGGTGCCGCGGGCTACGCCCTGGGCTCTGGAACCGGCGGTGTCACCGGCGCCGGCGGTGGCGGCGGTACCGGCGGCGCGGCCGGCATCGGCGGTGACGGCGGGATCGGTGGAGCCGGCACCGCAACAAATCCCAACGGCGGAACCGGCGGTCAGGGCGGCAACCCCGGCGCCGGCGGTGCCGGCGGCCTCGGCGGCGTGAACGGCGCCGGCACCGCGATCGCGGCAACTGGTGCTACCGGCACTGGCGCGACGAGTGGTGGCAACGGCGGTGCCGGCGGCGCGGGCTGGAACGCCACCACTCCGGGGGCCAACGGCGGTAACGGTGGTCGCGGCGGCGCCGGCGGCCTGGTCGGCAACGGTGGCGCGGGCGGGGCCGGCGGCAGTGGCGCACAGGGCGCCACCGGCACCAACCCGACCCAGACCGGTGGTGCCGGAGGGCTCGGCGGCAACGGTGGTAACGGCGGTGACGGTGGTTCCGCCGGGACGGCTGCGGGTGTCGGTGGCGCCGGCGGCCAGGGCGGTGTCGGTGGCCAGGGTGGCACCGGCGCGGTCGGCGCCGACGCGGCCGACCCCACCCAGATCGGTGGCACCGGCGGGGTCGGCGGTGTCGGTGGTCAGGGCGGCAACGGCGGTAACGGTGGCGCGGCGCCAAACCCGACCGGTCCGATCGGCCTCGCCGGTAACGGCGGTAACGGCGGTGCGGCCGGGCTCGGCGGTAACGGCGGCCGGGGTGCCGATGGAACCGCCGCCAACTTCAACGCCAGCGCCGGCGGGATCGGCGGTAACGCGGGCAGCGCCGGTGGCGGTGGACAGGGCGGCGTCGGCCTCAATGTCGGCTCGAGCGGCGGTAACGGTGCTGCGGCCACCAGTGGCGGTAACGGTGGTGCGGGCGGTAATGGTTACACCGACCCGACCGCGAGCGGCCTCAACGGCGGTAACGGCGGCGCGGGCGGCGCCGGCGGGAATCTCGGCAACGGTGGCGCGGGCGGCGCCGGTGGTAACGGTGCCACGGGCGTCACGGGCGCGTTGGGCGCGCAGGCCACCGGTGGCACCGGCGGTATCGGCGGTAACGGTGGTGCCGGTGGCGCCGCCGGAAGCCAGGCCGGTAACGGGGGCGCCGGCGGCGCGGCAGGCACCGGCGGTCAAGGTGGCACCGGCTCGGAGGGCGTCGACTCCACCGACCCGACTGTCAACGGCACCGATGCGGGGAACGGCGGGGTCGGCGGCCAGGGCGGTGTCGGCGGCAACGGCGGTGCGTCGGCCAAGGGCACCGTCGGCACCGGGGGCGCCGGCGGGACGGGCGGCGTTGCCGGATTCGGCGGTAAGGGCGGCGACGGCGCTGCCGGCACTGCTACCAACCTGGACGGCAGCGCTGGCGGTAAGGGCGGCGACCCGGGCACCGGAGGCCTGGGTGGCAATGGTGGAACCGGCTCCGTTGCCGGCGGAAATGGCGGTTCCGGCGCCGCGGTCACCAGTGGTGGTGACGGCGGAAACGGTGGCGCCGGCTTCAACGCCGCGGAGGGTTCAAACCTGGCCGGCGGCAAGGGCGGCGCCGGCGGTGCGGGTGGCGCAGTCGGAACTGGCGGCACGGGTGGCAACGGCGGGGCCGGCGACGGCTCTGGGAACGGTGGCGACGGCGGTATGGGCGGCGCCAGCGGAACGGTTGGTGGTCAGGGCGGACACGGCGGACACGGCGGGGCCGGCGGCGACACCGGAAACGGTGGCGCCGGTGGGACCGGCGGCATCGGGCAGTCGTCGGTCGGTGTGGGCGGTATCGGTGGTGACGGTGGCGCCGGCGGCGCGACCTCGGGTAACGGTGGCGCGGGCGGCACAGGCGGCGCGGGCAAGGTCAGCGGCGGCCTCGGCGGTAACGGTGGTGACGCCGGTGCGAACGGCGACGGTGGCGCCGGTGGTGCCGGTGGTGCCGGCTTGCTCGGGGGCACGGGTGCGGCGGGGCGACCTCCGGCGCAGCCGGCGGTGTCGGTGTCGTCGGTGGTAACGGTGGCACCGGCGGTAACGGTGGGGCCGGTGGCTCCGATTCCGGTAACGGTGGGGCCGGTGGCACGGGTGGTGCCGGCGGCCAGGGTGGTACCGGTGGTGTCGGCGCTCCCTCGACGAACCCGTCCCAGGCCGGTGGTACCGGTGGTAATGGCGGCGCCGGCGGTACCGGTGGCCAGGGTGGTAACGGTGGTGCTGCCCTCGCCGGTAACCAGGGTGCCGGTGGTAACGGCGGCGCTGGTGGCGCGGCGGGCATCGCCGGAAACGGAGGCAGGGGCTCCGACGGTACCTCGACCAGCATCGCCGGCAGCAACGGCGGCAAGGGCGGCGATCCAGGTGCCGTCGGGACTGGCGGACAGGGTGGCAACGGTTCTAGCACCGGCCTGACCGGCGGCAACGGGGCCGCGGCGACCAGCGGCGGCAACGGCGGCAGGGGCGGTAACGGCTTCAACGCCAGCGCGCTCACCAACGGCTCGGCCGGCGGCAACGGCGGTAACGGCGGCGCCGGCGGCGCGGTCGGCAATGGTGGTAACGGCGGCACCGGTGGTGGTGGCGCGACCGGCACTGCGGGCAGCAACGGCAGCGGCAACGGTGTGGCCGGTGGTGGCGGCGGCACCGGTGGTATCGGCGGTAACGGTGGCGCCGGCGGTGCCGGCGGTTCCATCTCCGGCAACGGTGGTAACGGCGGCCTGGCCGGTAACGGTGGCGCGGGCGGCCAGGGCGGTTCCGGCTCGGCCTCCACCGCTTCGGCCACCGCCGGCGGCGCCGGTGGAGCCGGCGGCACCGGTGCGGCGGGCGGTACCGGTGGTGCCGCGGGCACCGCTACCAATGGCAACTCGGGCAGCGCGGGCAAGGGCGGTAACGGCGGCAACGGCGGCGCCGGCGGTACGGCCGGTAACGGCTTCAGCGCCACGACCTCGGGCGGCACCGGTGCGACCGGCGGCAAGGGCGGCGCGGGCGGTAACGCCGGTGCCGGTGGCGCGGGCGGTGCCGGCACCACGACGACCCCGGGTGGCACCGGCGGTAACGGCGGTCAGGGTGGCCTCGGCGCCAACGGTGGCACCGGTGGTAACGGCAACAACAACTCCACAACCGGCGCGGGCGGCACGGGTGGTGCTGGTGGTACTGCTGGCGCGGGCGGTAACGGTGGGACGGCGGGCGCCGGCGGTGCGGGCAGCTCCGGTGGCGCGGCAGGTGCGGCCGGTAACGGCGGCGGCGGCGGTACCGGTGGTGCCGGCGGTAACGGTGGTAACGGTGGCAGCACCACGACCGGCCCGGCCGGTGGTGCGGGTGGTACCGGTGGTGCCGGTGCCGCTGGTGGTACCGGCGGTAACGGCGCATCCGGTGGCTCGGCGATCGGTGCGGGCACCGCGGGTGCCGCCAGCGCCGGCGGCAACGGTGGCGCCGGCGGTAACGGCGGGGCGTCCGGAAACGGCGGTAACGGTGGTACGGGCACCACCGGTACCGGCGGTACCGGTGGTGCCTCCAACAACGGCGGTGTCGCGGGCGCCGGTGGTGCCGGCGGCACGGGCGGTGCGGGCACCGCCACCACCCCGGGTGGCACCGGTGGCCAAGGTGGCACCGGCGGCACCGGTGGGGCTTCCGGTAACGGTGGCGCCGGCGGCAACACTTCCAGCTCGGGCGCCGGCGGTAAGGGCGGCGCCGTCGGCACCGGCGGTGCTGGTGCAAGCGGCGGCGTCGGCGGCACCGGTGGCGCGGGTAACTCCGGTGGCGGCACCCCGACCGGGGGTACCGGCGGGGCGGCCGGCAACTCCGGTGGCGGCGGCGCAGCCGGTACACCCGGCAAGGGCGGCAACTCCGGCACGGGCACCACCGGCGGCACGGGTGGCGCCGGCGGTAACGGCGGTACTGGCGCCAACAAGGCCAACGGCGGTGGCGGCGGCGCCGGACTGGGCGGCGCGACGACCGGTGCTTCCGGCGCAAATGGCACCCCCGGCACCGGCGGTGCCGGCAGCGCAGGCGCCGTGGGTGGCTTTGGACTCAACGGAACCGGCACGCAGGCGGCCAGCGGTGCCAACGGCAGCAACGGCGCCAACGGCACCTAGGAACTCACCGAATCGGCCACGCTAGACCGGCCTCCCCTGGTATTACTCCACACACGTCGAACAGCGAACGCTTGCACTGTAAGGAAGAGGATTGAGCCGGTGAGTTTTCTGACCTTGCCACCTGAGATCAACTCGCTGAATATGCTGCTGGGCGCGGGTTCGGCGCCGATGGCGTCGGTGGCGTCGGCCTGGGATGGTTTGGCTGCTGAGTTGGGTTCGGCGTCGTCGTTTTTCGAGGCGGTGACCTCGGGGTTGGTCAATGATGCGTGGCAGGGGCCGGCTGCGTCGGCGATGGCGTCGGCGGCTTCGCCGTATGCGGCGTGGTTGAGTGCTGCGGGTGCGGTGGCGGAGCAGGCTGCCGCGCAGGCGCGGGTGGTGGTGTCGGCGTTCGAGTCGGCGCGGTCGATGATCGTGCATCCGGCGCTGATCGCGGGTAATCGCAATGCGCTGGTGAGGCTGGCGATTTCGAACCTGTTCGGCCAGAACTGGCCGGCGATTGCGGCGGCGGAGGCGGCCTACGAGGAGTTCTGGGCCCAGGACGTGGCGGCGATGTTGGGCTATCACGGTGGGGCATCGGCGGCAGCGGCGGCGTTGACGCCGTTTGCGAAGTTGCCGCTGGGTTTGGCTGGGGCGGGTGGTTTGGTCAACGCCGCGGCAACCGAGCTTGCCGGGTTGGCCGGCACTTTCACCAAGGGCGGCGCTGGGGCGGTGCTGGGCGCGGTGAATGTGCGGTTGGGCGGGCTGTTGGGTGGTTTCAACCTCAGCGGGTTGTTGAGCAGCCTGCAACTGGGTACCGGGAACCTGGCCAATCTGAACTTGCACAATCTGGGGCTGGGCGGGATCGGCACCGGTGCGGCGGCCGCCGGGCCTTGGGGGTCGTACGGTCGTCATGGTTTGCCGACTGGCTCGTGGGGGAGTTTTGCTGGCTCGGGTCTGCAGGCGCTGGTCAGCGGCCTGTCCAGCTCGGGCGGGCTGAGCAGTGTGGTCAGCAGCAGCACGCTGACCACTTTGTTGAGCAGCCCCGCCGTCGGCACTTTGTTGAGCAGTCCCGCCGTCGGCGCGCTGTTGAGCAGCCCCTCGGTCAGCAGCCTGCTGAGTAGCCCCGCCATCTCCGGCCTGCTGAGCAGCAAGTCCGTGAGTAGTCTGCTGAGCAGTTTGCACCTGAAGACCGGCGCCCTTAGTGGCGTGCTGAACCAGCTTGGTCTGGGTGCCACCGTCACTGGTGGGGCGTCGGCCGCCGCGGGTTGGGGTCATCACTGGGGTGGCTGGGGACACGTGGGCTTCGGCGGTTCGGGTCGCGGCCTGGGCTTCCTGTCCGGCCTGCTGAACTCCGAGGTCGTGTCCAGCTTGGTGACCAGCGGCAGCGTCAGCACCTTGCTGAGCAGTCCCGCGGTGAGCAGCCTGCTGACCAGCTCCACCGTCAATGCTCTGCTCAGCAGCTCCACGGTGAGCAGTTTGTTGAGCAGCCCGACGGTTAGCAGCTTGTTGAGTAGCCCGGCGGTGAGCAGCTTGTTCGGCAGCAAGGCTGTAAGCAGTTTGGTCAGCGGTCTGCATCTGAGTAACGGCAGCAGCTTGAGCAGTTTGTTGACGCAGTTGGGTGTGGGTGGCACGGGTTCGGGTGGGGCGAGTGCGGCGGCGACGGTGTCGACGCCGTGGGGCAATTTCTCGCTGAGCCAGATCACGCGTTTCGTCGAGACCCACGGTGGGTTGCAGAGTGTGTTGAACACTTTGTCGAGTTCGCCGGTGTTCACCAGTTGGGTGCAGTCTGAGGCGTTCACCAGTCAGTGGACCAGCTCGGCGGTGGGCAGTGTGTTGAGCAGCCCGGCGGTGACCAGCCTGCTGAGCAGTCCGGCGGTCACCAATCTGGTGAGCAGCCCGGTGGTGAGCAACCTGTTGGCCAGCCCGACCGTCGGCAGTCTGTTGAGCAGTCCGGCGTTGAGTGGTTTGTTGGGTAACTCTTCGGTGAGCAGCCTGCTCGGTGGTGTGCACCTGAGCAACGGCAGCAGCTTGAGCGCCCTGTTGTCCCAGTTGGGTGCCACCGGTTCCGGCGGTGCGAGTGCGGCGGCGTCGATGTTGTCGACGCCGTGGGGCAGTTTCTCGCTGAACCAGATCACCAATTACGTGAACTCTCACGGTGGCTTCGAGGCCGTGCTGGGCAATTTGTCGGGTTCGCCGGCGTTCAACGCGTGGCTGCATTCCGATGCGCTGGCGGGCCAGCTGAACAGCGCGTTGAGCAGCGCCAATGTGACCGCGGTGCTGGGTAACCCTGCCGTGGCCAGCCTGTTGAGCAGCCCGACCACGGTCGCCAACGTGTTGAGCAGTTCGTCGGTGAGCAGTCTGTTGGGCAGTTCGTCGGTGGGCAATCTGTTGAGCAGCCCGGTGGTAACCAACCTGTTGAGCAGCCCGTCCATCAGCAACCTGCTCAATGGCAAGACCCTCAGCGGCCTGCTCAGCGGCAAGACCTTGAGCAGTCTGTTGTCGCAGAGCCTGCATCCGGGGTCGGCCGAGGCGGCGGTGACCGATCTGTTCGGTAATACCGGCACGGGCAATATCGGGTTCGGTAATACCGGTGACAACAACATCGGGTTCGGCAATACCGGTAACGGCAATATCGGTATCGGGAACAACGGGTTCGATCTCAACGGCATCCTGAACTCCGGGGTCGGTAACTCGGGGTTGTTCAACACCGGCAGTTACAACACCGGTATCGGCAACTCCGGTGTCGCCAACACCGGGTTGTTCAATCCGGGCAGCTTCAACACCGGCATCGGTAACCGGGGCAGCTACAACACCGGCAGTTTCAACCAGGGCAGCTTCAACAGCGGTGACTTCAATGGTGGGGACACCAACACCGGCTGGTTCAACAGCGGCAACCTCAACACCGGTATCGGCAACTCGGGCAACATCAACACCGGTATCGGCAACTCCGGCAACATGAACAACGGGATGTTCATCCGAGGCGACGCCCAGGGCATCACCCGTATCTCCTACTCGATCCGCATCGACCAGATTCCTGTCGACTACGGCATGCGATTCCCGGTGAACACCGTGATTTCCGGTGGCACCTTCGACATCACCACACTGCCGTTCAACATCGGGGCGATCGACATGAGCGCGCTGAGCAGCACGTCCGGCACCATCGGTCCGATCAGCGTTCCGACCATCAGGATCAGTGGACCACAACTGACCTTCACCCTCGGCGGTCCGGGATACACCACGTACGGCAGTATCTCCGGCACCATCGGTCCGATCGACATCCCGCTGTTCTCGATCCCGACGGGTCCGGGCGTCGGCAACACCACGGGTGCGCCGTCGTCGGGTTTCTTCAACAGCGGCTCGGGCAGCTCGTCGGGCTTCTTCAACCTGGGTGCGGGCAGTTCCGGACTGCAGAACATGGGTCTGAATGCCTCGGGTGTGGGCAACGTCGGCAACCTGGTGTCGGGGATGCGCAACCTGGGCGACAGCATGTCGGGCTGGTTCAACGTGAGCTCGCTGGACGCCGCACAGGCCGCGGTCGTCTCCGGTTTCGGCAACGTCGGCAGTCAGGTGTCGGGGTTGTTCCACAGCTCGGTGACCGACTTCACCACCTTCAGCCTCGGTCTGGGCAACCAGGGTGGTCTGAATGTGGGCGGGGGCAATATCGGGGCGCTGAACTTCGGCTTCGGCAATGTCGGTGGCAGCAACTTCGGCGGCGGCAACCTGGGCGATCTGAACTTCGGGTTCGGGGATCTGGGCAGCCACAACTTCGGGTTCGGCAACCTCGGTGACGGCAATATCGGGTTCGGTAACTCCGGTAGCGGCAACATCGGCTTCGGTAACACCGGTAACGGCAACATCGGCTTCGGCAACTGGGGTGATGGCAACAGCGGGTTGGCCAACTGGGGTAATCACAACTCCGGTATCGGGTTGCTCGGTAACGGCAATATCGGTTTCGGCGGGTTCAATGCGGGCACCGACAACATCGGGTTGTTCAACTCCGGTACCGGTAACCGTGGCTTCTTCAACTCCGGCACGGGTAACACCGGTATCGGCAACGCCGGGGATTACAACACCGGTATCGGCAACACGAGTATCGCCAACACCGGGATCGGTAACACCGGCAGCTTTAACACCGGGATCGGTAACACCGGCAACCACAACACGGGCAGTTTCAACGTCGGCAGCTTCAACACCGGCGATGCCAACCCCGGGAGCCAGAACACCGGCAGCTTCAACGGCGGCAACACCAACACCGGCTTCGCCAACGCCGGCGACCTCAACACCGGCTCGTTCAACACCGGCAGCATGAACGTCGGGTCCTTCCAGCTGGCCGACAGCCAGGTGCTCGACGGCTTCAACATCTCCATCGATTTCCCAGCGATTCCGATCGACCTGGTGGCTGGTACCAATGTGGCGATCCCGATCACCGGCCAGTTCGACCCGATCACCATCTACCCGATCATCGTCGACGTTCCGGTCAACGTGACAGGTCTCGGTCTCGCCACCATCAGTGGAACCGTCCCGTCCGCAATCGTCGACCCCATCGTCATCAACCCAATTCGCCTGATGGACGTCGTGTACGGAGCGGACGTACAGATACCCATCCAGATGACGCTGCTGGGCCGACTCGATCTGTCGCTGCCGGGAGTGCTCGGTATCGGTAACTCGCTCGGGTCGTTGGCGTCGGGCTTCTTCAACGGAGTTTCGAACGGGACGTCCGGCTTCCTCAACACGAGCGACCTGAGTTCGGGCTTCGTCAACGCCAACGGCGCGCTGACCTCGGGCTGGTTAAACGCCGGTTCGCTGTTGACGGGCTCGCAGAATCTGGGCGACGCGATCTCGGGCTTCGTCAATACCAGCACCGTGGCCGGGGACGCGGTGATATCCGGCATCGGCAACATCGGCAGCCAAATCTCCGGCTTCTTGCACGGCCAGATGAGTGCGCTGCAGCAGACGCTGACGGACTGGGTGACTCCCTGATGACGTGCTTCCGCAACTACCCCCGAGAAGCTTTCCTGCAATGTAAGGAAGAGGACTGAGCCGGTGAGTTTCCTGACCTTGCCACCCGAGATCAATTCCCTGAACATGCTGCTGGGCGCGGGTTCGGCGCCGATGGCGTCGGTGGCCGCGGCCTGGGACGGTTTGGCGTCCGAGCTGGGTTCGGCGTCGTCGTTTTTCGAGGCGGTGACCTCGGGGTTGGTCAATGATGCCTGGCAGGGTCCGGCTGCGGCGGCGATGGCCTCGGCGGCGTCGCCGTATGCGGCGTGGTTGAGTGCGGCGGGCACGGCGGCTGAGGAGTCGGCGGCTCAGGCGCGTGCGGTGGTGTCGGCCTATGAGACGGCGCGGTCGATGATCGTGCACCCGGCGTTGATCGCGGGCAACCGTAATTCGTTGGTGTCGTTGGTGGTGTCGAACCTGTTCGGCCAGAACGCGCCGGCGATCGCGGCGGCGGAGGAGATCTACGAGCAGTTCTGGGCTCAGGATGTGGTCGCGATGGTCGACTACTACGGCGGGGCCGCGGCGGCGGCTGCGGGGTTGACGCCGTTTGCCAAGGGGCCGTTGGCTCAGTTGGCGGGGGCCGGGGGTGCGGTCAAGGCTGTGGTGGGTCAGTTGGCGGCCGGGGTGGGCGGCCTGCAGATCGGCAACGTCAAGGTCAATGTGGCGGGGCTGGGTGTGGGCAGGTTGGGCAGCCTGCTGGGCGGATTCAACCTGAGCAATGTGCTGAGCAGTTTGCAGCTGGGCACCGGCAACCTGGCGAATCTGAATCTGCACAGCCTGGGGTTGGCCGAGGCGGGTACGGGTGCGGCGGCGGCCGGGCGGTGGGGGTCTTACGGTCGGCACTTCTCGGGCGGCTGGGGATCCTTCGGTGGCCTGCAGGCGCTGGTCTCGAACGTGTCCAACTCGGGTGTGCTGACCAGCGTGCTGAGTAGCGGCAGCTTGACGAGCCTGCTGAGCAGCCCGACGGTAGGCAGCCTGTTGAGCAGCCCGGTGGTGTCCAATCTGTTGGCCAGCCCTTCGATCAGCAGTCTGCTGAGCGGCAAGAGCCTGGCCGGGTTGTTGAGCAGCAAGTCGGTGAGCAGCCTGTTGAGCAGCCTGCATGTCACCGGCGGCGACGTGACCAGCGTGCTCAACCAGCTGAACGCCTCTGGCGTCGGTACGGCTGCGGCCGGGTGGGGCCACGGCGGTTCGTGGGGCCACTTCGGTGGCGGCTCGTTCCGGGGTCTGTCGTCGTTGAGCGGGCTGCTGAACTCCGACTTCGTCGCCAACCTGGTCAGTAGCAGCAGCGTGAGCAGCATCCTGAGCAGTGCCAACCTGGCCACCCTGGTCAGCAGCCCGACGGTCAGCACACTGTTGAGCAGCCCCATGGTGAGCAACTTGTTGGCCAGCCCATCGGTCAGCAGCTTGTTGAGCAGTCCGGCGCTGAGCGGCCTGCTGAGCAATTCTTCGGTGAGCAGCCTGCTCAGTGGGTTGCACCTGACCAACGGCAGCAGTCTGAGCAACCTGTTGTCGCAGCTGGGTACCACCGGCACCGGCAGTGCGGCGGCGTCGACGTTGTCGACGCCGTGGGGCAACTTCTCGTTGAGCCAGATCACGCGCTTCGTCGACACCCACGGTGGTCTGCAGAGCGTGGTGAACAACCTGTCGAGTTCGCCGGCATTCACCAACTGGATCAACTCCGGGGCGTTGGCTGCCCAGTTGAACAGCCCCGCGGTGAACACCCTGCTGAGCAGCCCAAGTGTGAGCGCCGTGCTGAGCAGCCCGGCGACGGTCAGCAACTTGCTGAGCAGCCCGGTGGTGTCCAACCTGTTGAGCAGCCCCGCCGTGAGTAACCTGCTCAACGGTAAGACGTTGAGCAGTCTGCTCAGCGGCAAGACCCTGACCAGCCTGCTGGACTCCGGGAATCTGAGCAGCCTGTTGTCGCAGACCCTGCACCCGGGCTCGGCCGAAGCGGCCGTGACCGATCTGTTCGGTAATACCGGGACCGGCAATATCGGGTTCGGTAATACCGGTGACAACAACATCGGGTTCGGCAATACCGGTAACGGCAATATCGGTATCGGCAACTCCGGCTTCGATCTTCGGGGCATCCTGAATTCCGGGGTCGGTAACTCGGGGTTGTTCAACACCGGTAGCTACAACACCGGTATCGGCAACTCCGGCATCGCCAACACCGGGTTGTTCAATCCGGGCAATTTCAACACCGGCATCGGTAACCGCGGCAGCTATAACACCGGCAGCTTCAACCAGGGCAGCTTCAACAGCGGTGACTTCAACGGTGGTGACACCAACACCGGCTGGTTCAACAGCGGCAACCTCAACACCGGTATCGGCAACTCGGGCAACATCAACACCGGTATCGGCAACTCCGGCAACATGAACAACGGGATGTTCTTCCGGGGCGACGCTCAGGGCATGCCCGGGTTTACCTACACCGCCCACATCGACGCGATTCCCGTGAGCTTTGGCATGCGAATCCCGTTGAGCATGACCATCTCCGGTGGCACCTTCGACATCACCACGCAGCCGTACACCATCGGCACGATCAATCTCAGCTCGCTGAGCACCATCAACGACGGCTCGACAGTCGGTCCCATCAACGTCCCGTCCATCACGGTCAGCGGCCCGCGGTTGCACCTCCTGGTCGGCGGGCCCAACTACACGGTGTTCGGCGGCATCTTCGGCACCGTCGGTCCGATCGACATCCCGTTCTCGATTCCGGCTGGTCCGGGTTTGGGCAACACCACGACCAGCCCGTCGTCGGGATTCTTCAACAGCGGCTCGGGCAGCTCCTCGGGCTTCTTCAACATGGGCGCCGGCAGTTCGGGGTTGCAGAACCTGGCCTCCTATGCCTCGGGTGTGGGCAACGTCGGCAATCTGGTGTCGGGCATGCACAACCTTGGCAACAGCATCTCGGGGATGGCCAACCTGAGCTCGCTGGATGCGGCGCAGGCTGCGGTCGTGTCCGGTATCGGCAACGTCGGCAGCCAGGTGTCGGGTCTGTTCCACAATGCGGTGACCGACTTCACCACTTTCAGCCTGGGCCTGGGCAACCAGGGTGGCCTGAATGTGGGTGGCGGCAATATCGGGGCGCTGAACTTCGGCTTCGGCAATGTCGGTGGCAGCAACTTCGGCGGCGGCAACCTGGGCGATCTGAACTTCGGGTTCGGTGATCTGGGCAGCCACAACTTCGGGTTCGGCAACCTCGGCGACGGCAACATCGGGTTCGGTAACTCCGGTAGCGGCAACATCGGGTTCGGCAACACCGGTAACGGCAACATCGGCTTCGGCAACTGGGGTAACGGCAACACCGGCTTGGCCAACTGGGGTAACAACAACTCCGGTATCGGCCTGCTCGGTAACGGCAATATCGGCTTCGGTGGCTTGAACGCGGGCACCGACAACATCGGGTTGTTCAACTCCGGTACCGGTAACCGTGGCTTCTTCAACTCCGGCACGGGTAACACCGGTATCGGCAACGCCGGGGATTACAACACCGGTATCGGCAACACGAGTATCGCCAACACCGGTATCGGTAACACCGGCAGCTTCAACACCGGCATCGGCAACACCGGCAACCACAACACCGGCAGTTTCAACGTCGGCAGCTTCAACACCGGCGACGCCAACCCCGGCAACGTCAACACCGGCAGCTTCAACGGCGGAAACACCAACACCGGCTTCGCCAACGCCGGCGACCTCAACACCGGCTCGTTCAACACCGGCAGCATGAACATCGGTTCGTTCCAGCTGGCCGATAGCCAAGGTCTGGGGGGAATCTCCATCCCGATCGAACTGCCGGCGATTCCGATCGACCTGGTGGCGGGCACCAACACGACGATCCCGATCACCGGTCAGATTGACCCGATCACCGTCTACGTCCCGCAGTTCGGCATCCCGGTCAATGTCTCGGCCAGCTTCCTGATCACTCTCAACTTCACTGGCACCCAGATGGGCCCAGCGCTACCCCCAATCGTCGTCAACCCGATCGTCCTGAAGGACCTCGCGGTCGGGGTGAACGTCCAGGTGCCCATCGACCTCACGGTGCTCGGCCGGCTCAACCTGTCGCTACCGGGCCTGACCGGTATCGGGAACTCCGGCGTGCCAGTGTCGTCGGGCTTCTTCAACGGAAGCTCCAGCGGGACTTCCGGATTCTTCAACACGAGCGATCTGACTTCGGGCTTCTCCAACGCCAACGGCGCGCTGACTTCGGGCTGGTACAACTCCGGCTCGCTGCTGTCGGGCTGGCAGAACCTGGGCAACGCGATGTCGGGCCTCGCCAACACCAGCACCGTGGCCGGGAACGCGCTGATCTCCGGCATCGGCAACATCGGCAGCCAGCTCTCCGGCTTCTTGCACGGCCAGATGGGTGCGCTGCAGCAGACGCTGGCGGACTGGGTGACTCCCTGATGACGTGCTTCCGCAACTACCCCCGAGAAGCTTTCCTGCAATGTAAGGAAGAGGACTGAGCCGGTGAGTTTCCTGACTTTGCCACCCGAGATCAACTCGCTGAACATGTTGATCGGTGCGGGATCGGCGCCGATGGCGTCGGTGGCCGCGGCCTGGGACGGTTTGGCGTCCGAGCTCGGCTCGGCGTCGTCGTTTTTCGAGGCGGTGACCTCCGGGCTGATCAACGACGCCTGGCAGGGCCCGGCGTCAACGGCGATGGCCGCAGCGGCGACACCCTACACCGCGTGGCTCAGCGCCGCGGGCACGGCGGCCGAGGCCTCGGCCGCCCAAGCGCGTGCGGTGGTCTCGGCCTATGAGACGGCGCGGTCGATGATCGTGCATCCGGCGTTGATCGCGGGCAACCGTAATTCGTTGGTGTCGTTGGTGGTGTCGAACCTGTTCGGCCAGAACGCGCCGGCGATCGCAGCCGCCGAAGAGATTTACGAGCAGTTCTGGGCCCAGGATGTGGTCGCGATGGTCGACTACTACGGCGGGGCCGCGGCGGCCGCGGCGGGATTGACCCCGTTTGCCAAGGGGCCGTTGGGTCAGTTGGCCGGCGCCAGCGGAATCATCCAGTCCGCAGTCACGCAACTGTCCGGCTTGGCCGGCGGCAATGTCAAAGCCGTCGTCGCAAGCCTGGGTTCCGGGAATCTGAGTGGCCTGAAACTGGGCAGCCTGCTGGGCGGATTCAACCTCAGCGGTGTGCTGAGCAGTTTGCACCTGGGCACCGGCAACCTGGCCAACCTGAACCTGCACAACCTGGGTCTGGGAGGCATCGGCACCGGCGGCGCGGCTGCCGCCGGGTTCGGCGGCGGGTTCGGCCGCCACTTCGGCTCGTGGGGTCACTTCGGCGGCTCGAACCTGCTGATGTCGAGTCTGTCCGGCGGCGCTCTGAGCAACGTCCTGAGCAGCGGTGTCATCGGCAGTGTGCTGAGCACCGGCAGCCTGACCGGCCTGCTGAGCAGCCCGACGGTGAGCAACCTGTTGAGCAGCCCGGCCGTGAGCAGCCTGTTGAGCGGCAAGAGCCTGGCCAACCTGTTGAGCAGCAAGTCGGTGAGCAGCTTGCTGGCCAGTCTGCACGTCAGCACCGGCGACGTGACCAGCGTGCTCAACCAGCTAGGTGTCTCGGGCGCTGGTACGGCAGCCGCAGGTTGGGGTCATCACGGCGCGTGGGGTCACGGTTTCGGCGACTTCGGTGGCGCCGGCCGCGGCCTGGGCTTCCTGACCGGCCTCCTGAACACCGACTTCGTGTCCAACGCGATCAGCAGTGGCAGCGTGAGCGCGCTG
Organism: Mycobacterium sp. 20KCMC460; assembly: GCF_022179425.1. NCBI lineage: Bacteria > Bacillati > Actinomycetota > Actinomycetes > Mycobacteriales > Mycobacteriaceae > Mycobacterium > Mycobacterium sp. 20KCMC460. The sequence goes on along the minus strand of NZ_AP025524.1, from coordinate 5,365,258 downwards.
TTGAGCGGCACGTCGGTGACCGGTCTGCTGAACAGCTCCGCGGTCAACACCCTGCTCAGCAGCACCACCGTCACCAGCTTGCTGAGCAGCCCGACGGTGAGCAGCCTGCTCAGCAGCCCGACCGTGAGCAGCCTGCTGAGCAGCAAGACGGTCAGCAGCCTGATCGGCAGTCTGCACCTGAGCAACGGAAGCAGCCTGAGCAACCTGCTGACTCAGCTGGGCGTGGGCGCCACCGGTTCGGGCGGGCCTAGTGCCGCTTCGACGCTGTCGACCCCGTGGGGCAATTTCTCGCTGAACCAGATCACGAACTTCGTCGAGACCCACGGTGGCCTGCAGACGGTGCTGAACAACTTGTCGAGTTCGCCGGCTTTTACCAACTGGGTGAACTCCGGGGCGTTGGCCAGCCAGCTGAGCAGTCCCGCGGTGACCAATCTGCTGAGTAGTCCGGCCGTCACTACCCTGGTGAACAGCCCCCCGGTGAGCAGTTTGTTGAGCAGCCCGATGGTGAGCGGCCTGCTGGCCAGCCCGTCGGTGGGCAGTTTGTTGAGCAGTCCGGCGCTGAGCGGCCTGTTGAGCAACACCTCGGTGAGTAGCCTGCTCAGTCATGTGCACCTGACCAACGGCAGCAGCCTGAGCAACCTGTTGTCCCAGTTGGGTAGCAGCGGTAGTGCGGGTGCGGCGGCGTCGGTGTTGTCGACGCCGTGGGGCAACTTCTCGTTGAGTCAGATCACGCGGTTCATCGACACCCATGGTGGGTTGCAGGCCGTGGTGACCAGTCTGTCGAGTTCGCCGGCGTTCACCAACTGGGTGGATTCCGGGGCATTAGCCGCCCAGTTGAACAGCCCCGCGGTGAACACGCTGCTGAGCAGCCCGGCGGTCACCACGGTGACCAGCCTGCTGAGCAGCCCGAGCACGGTCACCAACTTGTTGAGCAGCCCGGTGGTGTCCAACCTGTTGAGCAGCCCCGCCGTGAGTAACCTGCTCAACGGTAAGACGTTGAGCAGTCTGCTCAGCGGCAAGACCCTGACCAGCCTGCTGGACTCCGGGAATCTGAGCAGCTTCTTGTCGCAGCACGTGAACCCCGCGGCCGCGACAGCCGCCGTCACCGATGCCTTCGGCAACACCGGTACCGGCAATATCGGGTTCGGTAATACCGGTGACAACAACATCGGGTTCGGCAATACCGGTAACGGCAACATCGGCATCGGCAATAACGGGTTCGATCTGAACGGGATCCTGAATTCCGGGGTGGGTAACTCGGGGTTGTTCAACACCGGTAGTTACAACACCGGTATCGGCAACTCCGGTATCGCCAATACGGGGTTGTTCAATCCGGGCAGCTTCAACACCGGCATCGGTAACCGCGGCAGCTATAACACCGGCAGCTTCAACCAGGGCAGCTTCAACAGCGGTGACTTCAACGGTGGTGACACCAACACCGGCTGGTTCAACAGCGGCAACCTCAACACCGGTATCGGCAACTCGGGCAACATCAACACCGGTATCGGCAACTCCGGCAACATGAACAACGGGATGTTCATCCGGGGCGACGCTCAGGGCATGCCCGGGTTTACCTACACCGCCCACATCGACGCGATTCCGGTGGACTTCGGGATGCGAATCCCGTTGAACCTGACCATTTCCGGCGGCACCTTCGACATCACTACCCAGCCGTTCACCATTCCCCAATTCCCGCTCACTGTCAGCGGCCTGCTGAGCGGCGGCTACGTCGGTCCGATCAACGTCCCGGTCATCACGGTCAGCGGACCACAGCTGAGCCTGGTCGTCGGCGGCCCGGGATACACACTGTTCGGCGGCATCACCGGCACTGTCGGCCCGATCGATATCCCGTTTGGGATCCCGGCGGGTCCGGGTTTGGGCAACACCACGGCCACCCCGTCGTCGGGATTCTTCAACAGCGGCTCGGGTAGTTCGTCGGGCTTCTTCAACCTGGGTGCCGGCAGTTCGGGGCTGCAGAACATGGGGCTGAGTGCCTCGGGTGTGGGCAACGTGGGCAACATGCTCTCGGGCATGCGCAACCTGGGCAACTCGATGTCGGGCTGGTTCAACGTGAGCTCGCTGGACGCCGCGCAGGCTGCGGTGGTCTCCGGTCTCGGCAACGCGGGCAGTCAGGTGTCGGGTTTGTTCCACGACGCCGTCACCGACTTCACCACTTTCAGCCTGGGGATCGGCAACCAGGGTGGCCTGAACGTGGGTGGGGGCAATATCGGGGCGCTGAACTTCGGCTTCGGCAATGTCGGTGGCAGCAACTTCGGCGGCGGCAACCTGGGCGATCTGAACTTCGGGTTCGGTGATCTGGGCAGCCACAACTTCGGGTTCGGCAACCTCGGTGACGGCAACATCGGGTTCGGTAACTCCGGTAGCGGCAACATCGGCTTCGGTAACACCGGTAACGGCAACATCGGCTTCGGCAACTGGGGTGACGGCAACACCGGCTTGGCCAACTGGGGTAACAACAACTCCGGGATTGGCCTGCTGGGTAGCGGCAATGTCGGCTTCGGTGGGTTGAATGCGGGCACCGACAACATCGGGTTGTTCAACTCCGGTACCGGTAACCGCGGCTTCTTCAACTCCGGCACCGGAAACACCGGTATCGGCAATGCCGGTGACTACAACACCGGTATCGGCAACACCAGCATCGCCAACACCGGTATCGGCAACACCGGCAGCTACAACACCGGCATCGGCAACACCGGCAACCACAACACGGGCAGTTTCAACGTCGGCAGCTTCAACACCGGCGATGCCAACCCGGGCGATCTGAACACCGGCAGCTTCAACGGCGGCAGCATCAACACCGGCTTCGCCAACGCCGGCGACCTCAACACCGGCTCGTTCAACACCGGCAGCATGAACCTGGGTTCGTTCCAACTGGCCGACAGCCAGGGGCTGGACGGCTACAGCATCCCGATCGATTTGCCGGGGATTCCGATCGACCTGGTGGCCCACACTGACGTGGCGATCCCGGTCACCGGTTACATCCACCCGATCACCATCCAACCGATCCCAACTTTCGGCATCCCGGTCCGTGCGCAGATTTCAGTGCTGCTTACCTTCACTTTCGCTGGAACCCTCGCGTCCCCGGTGATCGACCCCATCGTCATCAACCCGATCGTCTTCAACAACCTCTCCGTCGGGGCGAACATCCAGATCCCCGTCGATCTGACACTGCTCGGCCGACTCAACCTGGGTGTACCGGGTCTGCTCGGCATCGGGAACTCGGGCGGATCCGTATCTTCGGGCTACTTCAACGGAGATGCCAACGGGACCTCCGGGTTCTTCAACTCGAGCAACCTGAGTTCGGGCTTCGCCAACGCCAACGGGGCGTTGACGTCGGGCTGGTACAACAACGGCTCGCTGGTCTCCGGGTTCCAGAACCTGGGCAATGCGATTTCGGGCATCGCAAACACCAGCGACGTGGCCGGGGCCGCGTTGATGTCCGGCATCGGCAACATCGGCAACCATCTCTCCGGCATCCTGCAGGGCCAGACACAGCTGTTCTCGCAGTGGGCACAGAACATCTCTCCCTTCCACTTCAACACCGAGGTCGGATAGCAGCTGCTGGGGCATCTGCCGCGTGACAGACTGGATGCATGGCTGCGCTGTCGGCGGTGGTGTTCACGCTGAGCGGTTGGCTCGGGCTGTATCTGCTGGCCCGCGATCCGCGCAAGCCGGTGCTCGTGCTGGCCGCGGTCGGCTTGTGCGGCTTCGCGTCGGTGGTGGCGCTGGACGCGGTGCGGACCATCAGCGTTCGGCACGCGCACCTGCTCAGCCAGCTCGAGGTCTACCTTGTCGCCGTCCCGGGCGTGGCGTGGTTCGCGGTGCTCCTCGAGCTGGCCCGACCGTCCGATAGCGCCCGGGGCCGCAACCGGGAGATCGTGTTGGTCACCGGGGTTGCCGCGCTGACGCTGCTGGGAGCGGCGATGGCGGGCAACGTCGACGCTCCATTAAGACTCGGGCACTGGCTGATGTGCGCGGTGATCTCACTGTCCACGCTGGGCGCGATGGCGGTCAACGCCGTGCGGCCCACCCGGCCGGCTTCGGTCACCGGGGCCGTCGTGGTGGCGACTCTGTTCTTCGCGCTGGCCAATGCGATTCTGATCATTCCGCTGGGTCTGGTGCCCAGTTGGCTGGCGCTGGCGTCGACGGGTGTCGACGTGTTGTTGCTCGGTGGTGCGGTGGCGCTGTGGGACGCCTTCGACGAGGGTCAGGCGCTGCGTGCCGACATGGCGCGCTCGTTCGCCGGCTGCACGGCGGTGGCGACGCTGTTCGGCGGCCAGGCACTGATCGGCCTGGCGGTGACGCGCGGTGAGCCGGGTGCGCAGACGGCGTTGACCGTGCTGCTGTTCACCAGCCTGGCGATCTCGATCACGGTCCAGGTGCTGGCCGACCCACTGGCCGGACTGCTGGACCGGCTGGCGTTCTCGCGGTCACCCGAGCTGCGGGCCAGCCGGGCCGCGCTGCGCGACGCCGGTGCCGCGTTGCCGCTGCGGTCGCAAGACCCCCTCGTCGACGTCGACGACGACACCTTCGTGCGGCTCACCCGACGGGCGCTGGGCCACTATGGCGATCTGACCAAGTTGGTTGCCAGCCCGCTGACCGCGCTGCCGGTGATCGACGAGCGGCTGGCCGCCCGTGGGGCGCCCGACCACCCGGTGGAGCGGGCCAACGAACTCAAGGCCGTGCTGGCCGACGGCATCGGGCGGCTCAAGCCCCGCGACAGCGGCGACTTCGGCACCACCGAGGAATGGCGTTACTACAACTCGCTGTACTTCCCCTACGTGGTCGGGGTACGCGCGTATGCGCAAAACGCCACCGCGGCCGGCCTGGATCCGACCGCGCGGCAGGCATGGCAATGGCTGGTGACCGAGGTGCCGCAGCGCTCGCTGCACAACTGGCAGAATGCGGCGGCGAAGTTGATCGCCGCCGACCTGCGCGGCCGGGTCGCGGTTACCAGCGACTAGAGTCGCGGTTTCCCAGGCGCCTACCGACAGACGGAGAACAGCTGTGCCGAGCAAACTTCCACCGCCCAAGGTCGTGCAGATGATCGACGCCGCGCGTCATCACTTGGCCCAGTTGCACCGCCGCATGGTGCCCCCGCCGGTCGCGATGATGGAGATGGTCTCCAACGCGTGGGTGTCCCAGGCGATCGTCGCGGCCGCCGAGCTCGGCATCGCCGACGCGCTCGCCGGCGGCCCGTTATCGGCCCAGGAATTGGCGACCGCCGTCAACGCGGACGCCGATGCGCTGCGCCGACTGCTCAGGGCGCTGATCAGCAGAGGCATTTTCCGGCAGCGCCGCGACGGGCGTTACGACCTCACGCCACTTGCCGGCACGCTGCGCCGCGACGCGGAGATCCCGCTCACCGGATGGGCGCGGTGGCTGGGCTCCCCGCAACACCGCGAGCATTGGAGCCATCTCACCGATGCCATCCGCACCGGCCGGTCCGTCATACCCGCGCTGCGCGGCAAACCGGCCTTCGAGTACCTGGCCGCCGAGCCCGAGCTCGGCGAGATCTTCAACCAGGCCATGACGGGCGGATCCGCCTTGTCGATCGGACCGGTGATCGCCGCCTACGACTTCAGCCGGTTCGCCACCATCGTCGACGTCGGCGGCGGCCACGGCCGGCTGCTGGCCGAGATCCTGGCGGCCACCCCGGCGGCGCGCGGCGTGCTGTTCGACCAGCCCCAGGTGGTTGCCGGGGCCCCGGCCGTCCTGGCCGAACGCGGCGTCGCCGAGCGCACCCGGATTGCCGAGGGGTCCTTCTTCGAGTCCGTGCCGGCCGGCGGCGACGCGTACATCCTCAAGAGCGTGATCCACGACTGGCCTGACGACGACGCCGTGCGGATCCTGCGCAATGTGCGGGCGGCGGCCGAGGCCGGCTGCCACCTACTACTGGTCGAGTTCGTGATTCCCAAGCACCACCGGGAATTCGTGGGCAACTGGCTGGACCTGGAGATGTTGATCGCCCTGGACGCACGCGAACGTACCGCCGCCGAGTTCGAGCGATTGTTCGACCGGGCCGGCTTCCAATTGCAGCGGGTGGTGGAGACGGCGTCGCCGTTCAGCGTGCTCGAGGCCCGAGCGGTCTGAGGCCCGCGGCACAAAACTCCTGGTCGCGGCGCAGCTGGCAGTAGATGGCAGCGTCATGCGTCGATCTGGCAGTGCCCGAACGGCACCGTCGAAGCTGTCCGAACCGACCGTGCAAGACAGCTAGGAGCACCCCATGACCGCCATCCCAGGCCCCGCCACCCGGCCCCTCAACGACTCGACGGACTCGCTGCTGCGGTTCGCCATGCGCGCCGACGCCACCCTGACCGGCCTGATGGGCCTGGTGGTGGCCGCCGCCGCCGACCCGATCTCGCGGCTGACCGGCCTGACTTCCGGCCAGGAGTACAGCATGGGCGGCTTCTTCGTGCTCTACGGGCTGGCCGTGTTCAGTCTGGCCGCGCTGCCCGACCTGCGCCGTGCCGGGATCGGCGTCGTGGTGGCCAACCTGGCCTACACCGTGGCGGCGATCGTCGCGGCCGAGCTGGTGCCGATGACGGCGGTCGGCGTGGCCGCGACGCTGGCCTCCGGCGTCTACACCGCGGCGTTCGCGGGACTGCAGTACCTGGGAGTGCGCCGCGTCACGGCGTAACTCCCCTCATGAACCGATGCGGGGTCGCCACCGCCCGAGCGTTGTGGTTGTGGCCCCGCATCGGCATTCGAGCTGGGGAAAGTTACAGCTTGCGCAGCCGCAGCCGGTTGATGGAGTGGTCGGCGTCCTTGCGTAGCACCAGAGTGGCCCGCGGCCGGGTGGGCAGGATGTTCTCCACCAGGTTGGGCCGGTTGATCGACCGCCAGATTTCCTTGGCCGCGACGACGGCCTGCGGGTCCGACAGATCCGAGTAGTGGTGGAAGTGCGATTCCGGGTTGGCGAACGAGGTGCTGCGCATGGCCAGGAACCGCGACACGTACCACTGTTCGATGTCCTCGATCCGGGCGTCGACGTACAGCGAGAAGTCGAACAGGTCCGACACCATCAGCGTCGGACCGGTCTGCAATACGTTGAGTCCTTCCAGAATCAAGATGTCGGGATGACGAACGACGTGTTTGGCGCCGGGGATGATGTCGTAATGCAGGTGTGAATACACCGGTGCGCACGCATATTCCGACCCGGATTTCACCGACGTGACGAAGCGCATCAACGCGCGGCGGTTGTAGCTTTCCGGAAAACCTTTGCGGTGCATCAGATTTCGCCGGTTGAGTTCGGCGTTGGGATACAGGAAGCCGTCGGTGGTCACCAGATCTACCCGCGGGTGGTGATCCCAGCGGGCCAGCAGCGCCTGCAGCACACGGGCCGTCGTCGATTTGCCGACGGCCACGCTGCCCGCCACGCCGATGATGAACGGCACCGGCCGGTCGGGGTTCTGTTGCGGCTCGCCGAGGAATTCCGCGGTGGCGGCGAACAACCGCTGTCGCGCGGCGACCTGCAGGTGGATGAGCCGGGCCAGCGGCAGGTAGACCTCCTCGACCTCCAACAGGTCGATCTGTTCGCCGAGACCACGAAGGCCGATCAGTTCCTCTTCGGTCAGGGCCAGCGGGGTCGCCATACGGAGCGACCGCCATTGTTTTCGGTCGAACTCGACGTATGGGCTCGGCTCGCTCGGCCGCGGCATTGGGCCATTTTTGCAGGACCGTAAGCGGCGCTGACCGTTGGGCCGGTCAAACCGTGCCTGAGCCGGCAAAAGGCACGCTGGATAGACTGACGCACGTGACTGCCGCACCCGATGCCCACGTTTCCGCCCGTGATACCGCCTCGTTGATGTCGTCGCCGCTCGACGAGGTCGACCCCGATATCGCCGAGCTGTTGGGCAAGGAACTGGGGCGCCAGCGCGACACCCTGGAGATGATCGCGTCGGAGAATTTCGTGCCGCGATCGGTGCTGCAGGCGCAGGGCAGCGTGCTGACCAACAAGTACGCCGAGGGTCTGCCGGGCCGGCGCTACTACGGCGGCTGCGAGTACGTCGACGTGGTGGAGAACATCGCCCGCGACCGGGCCAAGGCGCTGTTCGGCGCCGACTTCGCCAATGTGCAGCCGCATTCGGGCGCCCAGGCCAACGCCGCGGTGCTGGCCGCGCTGATGTCGCCGGGGGAGCGGCTGCTGGGCCTGGATCTGGCCAACGGCGGGCACCTGACCCACGGGATGCGGCTGAACTTCTCCGGGAAGTTGTACGAGAACGCCTTTTACGGCGTCGACCCCACCTCGCATCGGGTCGACATGGACGTGGTGCGGGCCCAGGCGCTGCAGTTCCGTCCCCAGGTGATCATCGCGGGCTGGTCGGCCTACCCGCGGATTCTGGACTTCGCGGCGTTCCGGTCCATCGCCGACGAGGTGGGCGCCAAATTGTGGGTCGACATGGCGCATTTCGCCGGCCTGGTCGCCGCGGGGCTGCATCCGTCGCCGGTGCCGCATGCCGACGTGGTGTCCACCACCATCCACAAGACGCTGGGCGGTGGGCGTTCCGGAATGATCATCGGCAAGCAGGAGTACGCCAAGGCGATCAACTCGGCGGTGTTCCCCGGCCAGCAAGGCGGCCCGCTGATGCACATCATCGCCGGCAAGGCGGTGGCGCTGAAGATCGCCGGTACGCCCGAGTTCGCCGAGCGCCAGCAGCGAACCCTCAGCGGGGCCCGGATCCTGGCGGACCGGCTGCTGGCCGACGACGTCGCCAAGGCCGGTGTATCGGTGGTCAGCGGCGGCACCGACGTCCACTTGGTGCTGGTCGACCTGCGTGATTCGCCGCTGGACGGGCAGGCTGCCGAAGATCTGTTGCACGAGGTCGGCATCACGGTCAACCGCAACGCCGTGCCCAACGACCCGCGGCCACCGATGGTCACTTCGGGGCTGCGGATCGGGACGCCCGCACTGGCCACCCGCGGTTTCGGCGACGCCGAGTTCACCGAGGTGGCCGACGTCATCGCCACCGCGCTGGCGGCGGGCGCCTCCGCCGATGTGTCCGGCCTGCGCGCCCGGGTGACCCGCCTGGCCAGGGAGTTCCCGCTCTACGACGGGCTCGAGGACTGGAGCCTGGTCGGGCGCTAGCTGGCGCCGGAGCAACCGTCTCCGGTCTGCAATTCCAGCCTGTTCGGCTTCACCTAACTGTGACGCGACACGGCGCGCGCAGAGTTGAAAGAACCTGTGTCAGCGGGTTACAGTTACCGCATGGCACAGAAACCTGTCGCTAACGCGCTCACTCTGGAACTCGAGCCTGTGGTGGAAGCCAACGTGGACCGCCACCTGCGCACCGAGGACATCTGGTTCGCCCACGATTACGTGCCGTTCGACCGCGGCGAGAACTTCGCGTTCCTCGGCGGACGGGACTGGGATCCCTCCCAGGCGACCCTGCCGCGCTCGATCACCGACGCCTGCGAGATCCTGCTGCTGCTCAAGGACAACCTGGCCGCGCATCACCGCGAGTTCGTCGAGCACTTCATCCTCGAGGACTACTGGGGACGCTGGATCGGCCGCTGGACCGCCGAAGAGCACCTGCATGCGATCGCCCTGCGCGAGTACCTGGTGGTGACCCGCGAGGTCGACCCGACCGCCAACGAACAGGCCCGCGTCCAGTACGTGATGAAGGGCTACCGTGCCGAGCACTACTCGCAGGTCGAGACCCTGGTCTACATGGCCCTGTCGGAGCGTTCGTACGGCACCTTCTGCCGCAACCTCGCCGCCCGGATCGAAGAGCCGATCCTGGCCGGGCTGATCGACCGGATCGCCCGGGACGAAGCGCGGCACGAGGAGTTCTTCGCCAACCTGGTCGCCCATCTGCTCGACTACACCCACGACGAGACGATCGCGGCGATCGCCGCCCGCGCGGCCGACCTCGAGGTGCCCGGCGCCGACATCGAGGCCTACGCCGACAAGCTGCAAAACGTCGCCGACGCCGGCATCTTCGACGCGGCGCAGCTGCAGCAGGTGATCTCCGAGCGGATCACCGCCTGGGGGCTGGCCGACGAGCCGGCGCTCAAGCAGTTCGTCACCGACTGACCCGATCTCGCCGATCGGCGTATTGCATTTGCGTGTCACGGTTTTGTCTCGGCGCGCCTGCGCTGCGGGGGTGCGGCCACCGGAGTAGCGTCCCCCTCGATGGCCAGCGACTTGCTCTGCTGCCAGGGCGGCACTCCCGGTTTCTGCACCGGTAACCACACCGGTCGTAGGAAAGGCAGGACCGGACCCGGTCCTGGTGCCGCGGCCCCCGCCGACACGCTCGCGTGGGTCCGCCCGAGCGCTATCCGCTCGAGGAGCGCCCCGTGACCGAAACCCGGACGTACGTGCTCGACACCTCCGTACTGCTGTCCGACCCCTGGGCTTGCAGTCGGTTTGCCGAGCACGAGGTGGTGGTTCCGCTGGTTGTGATCAGCGAACTGGAAGCCAAACGTCACCACCACGAGCTGGGATGGTTCGCCCGCCAGGCGTTGCGGTTGTTCGACGACCTGCGTCTTGAGCACGGCCGGTTGGATCAGCCGATTCCGGTTGGCGCGCAGGGCGGTTCGCTGCACGTCGAGCTCAACCACACCGACCCGTCGGTGCTGCCGGCAGGGTTCCGGACCGACAGCAACGACTCGCGGATCCTGAGCTGTGCCGCCAACCTGGCCGCCGAGGGCAAGCGGGTCACGTTGGTGAGCAAGGACATTCCGCTGCGGGTCAAGGCCGCCGCGGTCGGGTTGCCGGCCGACGAGTACCACGCACAGGACGTGGTGGTGTCCGGCTGGTCGGGGATGCGCGAGATCGAGGTGGCCGCCGAGGACATCGGCGAGTTGTTCGCCGACGGCGAGATCGACCTGGCCGAGGCCCGGGATATGCCGTGCCACACCGGGGTTCGGCTGCTCGGCGGTAGCTCGCACGCGCTGGGCCGGGTGACCCCTGCCAAACGCGTCCAACTGGTCCGCGGTGACCGGGAGGTGTTCGGCCTGCGGGGCCGCTCCGCCGAGCAGCGCGTTGCGCTGGACCTGCTGCTGGACGAGTCGGTGGGCATCGTCTCGCTCGGCGGCAAAGCCGGCACTGGAAAGTCGGCGCTGGCCTTGTGTGCCGGGCTGGAAGCCGTGTTGGAGCGGCGCACCCAGCGCAAGGTGGTGGTGTTCCGGCCCCTGTACGCCGTCGGCGGCCAGGAGCTGGGCTACCTGCCCGGCAGCGAGAGCGACAAGATGGGCCCGTGGGCGCAGGCGGTGTTCGACACGCTGGAAGGGCTGGCCAGCCCGGCCGTCCTCGAGGAGGTGCTGTCCCGCGGCATGCTCGAGGTGCTGCCGCTGACCCACATCCGCGGCCGGTCGCTGCACGACTCGTTCGTGATCGTCGACGAGGCGCAGTCGCTGGAACGCAACGTGCTGCTCACCGTGCTGTCCAGGCTGGGCACCGGATCCCGGGTGGTACTCACCCACGACATCGCGCAGCGCGACAACCTGCGGGTGGGCCGGCACGACGGGGTGGCCGCGGTGATCGAGAAGCTCAAGGGTCATCCGCTGTTCGCGCACATCACGCTGCTGCGCAGCGAGCGGTCGCCGATCGCGGCGCTGGTCACCGAGATGCTCGAGGAAATCGCCGGTCCGAACTGAGCGCTCGGCCGGCCGGGACGGCGTTTCGGTAAACTTTCCCGGTGCCGAAACGACCCGACAACCAGGCCTGGCGCTACGGGCGCATGGTCTTCGGTGTGGTCGTGGCCGCGGCCGTCCTGGTGATCGGTGGCCTGACCGGCCACGTCACCCGGGCCGACGACGCGAACTGTGCGGTGGTCAAGTGCATCGCGCTGACCTTCGACGACGGTCCCGGTCCCTACACGGACCGGTTACTGCAGATCCTGCGGGACAACGACGCCAAGGCCACGTTCTTCCTGATCGGCAACAAGGTGGCCGCCAACCCGTCGGGCGCCAAGCGGATCGCCGACGCGGGCATGGAGATCGGCAGCCACACCTGGGAACACCCCAACATGACGACGATCCCGCCCGAGGACATCGCCGCCCAGTTCGCCCGCGCCAACGACGCCATCACCGCCGCGACCGGACGAACACCGGTGCTGTATCGGCCCGCGGGCGGGCTGTCCAACCCGGCGGTGCGCCAGACCGCCGCCACGTTCGGCCTGGCCGAGATCCTGTGGGACGTCATCCCGTTCGACTGGGCCAACGACGCCAACACCGCGGCGACGCGGCAGGTGCTGATGACTCAGATCAAACCGGGGTCGGTGGTGCTGTTCCACGACACCTACTCCAGCACCGTCGACCTGGTCTACCAGTTCATCCCGGTGCTCAAGGCCAACGGCTATCACCTGGTCACGGTCAGTGAGCTGCTCGGCCCCCGCGCGCCGGGCAGCAGCTACGGCAGCCGGGAAAACGGTCCGCCCGCCAACCAGTTGCACGACATCCCGGCCGCGCAGATACCGGCGTTGCCCAACACGCCGTCGCCGAAGCCGATGCCGAACTTCCCGATCACCGATATTCCGGGGCAGAACTCCGGCGGACCGAACAACGGTGCCTGACGACTCGGGACCCAAGTCGGCCCTGCGCTTGTCGCTGCAGTATGCAGCCGACCTGAGCCTGGCCTACGTGCTGGCCGTGATCGACGCTGCCGCCATTCTGATCCCGCTGCGCGGGCACACTCTCGGCGTGGCCGACGCCGACTTCGCCGAGCGGAACACGGCTTTGGTGGCGCTGCTGGTGGTGTTGAGCACCGTGACAGTGGCGGTCGCCGGGCCGCTGATCCTGGCGCCCACGCTGCGCTGGTATGTGGCCGGTGCCGAGCCCACCGCCGAACAACGCGATGCCGCAATGAAAATCGCCGGCAAGCAGTCGGCGTTGCTGGCGGGGGTCTGGATCGGCAGCGGCGCGATCCTGTTGCTGGTCAACCGTGCCGGCGGTGGGGCGCTGCTGGTGCCGATCCTGCTGGGAGTGGCATTGGGCGGCGCGGCGGCTGCCGGCACGGGTCTGTTGCTGGCGCAGCGCACGCTGCGGCCGATCATGGGCGTCGCGACCCGGGGTTGCGAACCGCGACTGGTGGTGCCGGGGGTGCTCGCCCGGCTGGTCCTGCTGTGGTTTCTGTGCAGCGCGTTGCCCATCGGCGTCATCGCGACCTTCGTGGGTTTGCGGTCCGCCGGTTGGCTCATCGACCGGTCCGCGGCCCTGGACGTGCCGGTGCTGGTGGTGTCGCTGGCCGCGCTGGTTCTGGGGCTGCCGACGATGATCCTGACGTCGCGGTCGATCTCCGACCCGGTGGGCGAAGTCGCCGACGCGATGGCCGAAATCGAGCACGGCCACATGGGCACCTATGTCGGGGTGTACGAACGTTCCCAAATCGGGCGTCTGCAAAGCGGATTCAACCGGATGGTCACCGGTTTGGAGGAACGCGAGCGGATCCGTGACTTGTTCGGCCGGCACGTCGGGACCGATGTGGCCCGGCGCGCTTTGGAGGAAGGCTCCTCGCTCTCCGGCGACGTGGTGGAGGCGGCGGTCCTCTACATCGACCTGGTCGGATCCACCGGGCTCGCCGAAAGCCTTCCGCCGCAAGAGGTTGCCGAGGTGCTCAACGACTTCTTCCGGATCGTCGTCGACACCGTGCACGAATTCCGGGGTTTGATCAACAAATTCGAGGGCGACGCCGCCCTGGTGATCTTCGGCGCGCCCTTGCGCTCCGAACAGCCGGCCTCCGACGCGCTGGCCACGGCGCGTGCGCTGGCGGCCAAGCTGCGCCGACTTCCGTTGGTGGACTTCGGGATCGGTGTCTCCGCCGGCCGCGTGTTCGCGGGCAACATCGGTGCGGAGAACCGCTACGAGTACACCGTGATCGGCGACGCCGTCAACGAAGCCGCGCGGTTGGCCGACCTGGCCAAGACCTCGGATCGGCGAATCCTGTGCTCGGGCGCCGCGATCGAACGCGCCGAAACGGCCGAGCGCAAACGCTGGAGCGAGCGCTATTCCACGGTGCTGCGCGGCCGCTCCGAACCCACCCACGTCTCGGCGCCGGTGGGCGACGACTGAGCCTGCCCGGCTGCGCTACTTCTTGGTGACCTTCAGCGCCGCGATGGCGCCGTCGACGATGGCCTGCGACGCCGAGTCGCCGATCGGCACCGCACCCAGGAAGATGGTCACCGGTTTGGTGTTCACCGCGACGATGGTGACGGTGTCGCCCTTGACCCCGCGCGAGGCGTCACCGATGGCGACGTCGGCCTGCACCTTGGCGGCCTTGACGCCGTCGACGGTGATAGACGACGTGTTCTTGGGGCCCAGCGAGGGCGAAACCTGGTTGTAGCCGGGTCCGGCGGCGACGCAGTCCAGCAGTTTGGACGCTTGGGCGCTGACGTCCATGCTGGTCACGAAGTTGGTCACGGCCACTTCGACCTGCATCATCCACTGGTTGCCGCCGGCCACCTCTTTGGCCAGGCCCGCTCCGTCGATCAGGTTCGGGTTCTGGTCGTCGATGTAGGGCTGCCACCCGGACGCCACGCTGGCCGGGAAGGACAGCGTGCCGGCGGTCACCGTGTCGCCGGTGGGCATGGCGCCACCGGACACGTTCGGGGTGCAATCGGTGGCCGTCTGCTGGCCGCTGCCCGGACCTGAGGTCTCGGTAGTGGTGCTCGGCGAGGATGTCGCGGACGTTGAGCTCTTGCCGCTGTTGAGGGAGACGACCAGGACCACTACCAGGATGATCGCGCCCAGCACCGCGATGCCGCCGACGATCAGCCAGGGCAGCTTGGAGTTCTTCGGCGGCGGCCCCGGCGGGTAGGGCCCACCCGGGCCACCCGGGCCACCCGGTCCGACGGGTCCGCCCGGCCAGCCGGGCGGCTGTTGGCCGGGCTGGGTGAATTGTTGCGGAGGGTAGCCGGGGTTGCCGTAGGGGTCGGTGCCGTATGGGGCGGCGGGCTGCTGGTAGGGGTAGGGGGCGGCCTGGGTGGGTTCAGCCGGCTGTCCGCTCCATTCCGGCGGCTGTCCACTCCAATAAGGTTGCTGCCCATACGGATTCGTTCCGTAGGGGTCCTGACCGTAGGGACCGCCGGGAGGCACCGTCATATCTCAACCACTCTCACTTCTCGTCGGCCGCCCCGTCGGGCGGCAACGCAACCGCGTCAGCGCAATTATGCGGGTGGGCTGGATGCGATGCTAGTTCTCGTCGGTCGTCTCGACCTTGGCCATCGCCAGAACATCCAGGCGGCGGTCGAGTTCCTCGATCGAGAGCTTGTCCCCGATCAGGCCGCGGTCGATGACGGTCTGGCGAATCGTCTTGCGCTCTTTGAGGGCTTGTTTGGCCACCGCGGCGGCTTCTTCGTAACCGATCGCCGAGTTCAGCGGCGTCACGATGGACGGCGACGACTCGGCGAGCTCACGCAGGTGCTCGACGTTGGCCTTGAGTCCCACGATGCAGCGCTCGGCGAACAGCTTTGACACGTTGGTCAGCAGCTTGAACGATTCGAGCAGGTTGCGGGCCATCATCGGGATGTAGACGTTGAGTTCGAACGCGCCGGAGAGCCCGCCGACGGCGACTGCGGCGTCGTTGCCGATCACCTGCGCGGCGACCTGGGTGACCGCTTCCGGCAGAACGGGATTCACCTTGCCCGGCATGATCGAGCTGCCCGGTTGCAGGTCGGGCAGCTGAATCTCGGCCAGGCCGGTCAGCGGGCCCGACCCCATCCAGCGGATGTCGTTGGCGATCTTGGTCAGTGACACCGCGATGGTGCGCAACGCTCCGGACGCCTCGACCAGTCCGTCGCGGGTCGCTTGTGCTTCGAAAGAGTTTGTGGCCGTGCGTAATTCGGATAGCCCGGTCTGCTCAACCAGTACCGCGACCACCCGGACGCCGAAACCGTCGGGGGCATTGAGGCCGGTGCCGACGGCGGTGCCGCCGATGGCCAGTTCACCGAGGCGGGGCAGCGACGCGCGCACCCTTTCGATGCCGGCCTCGATCTGGCGGGCGTAGCCGCTGAACTCCTGGCCCAGTGTCACCGGCACGGCATCCATCAGGTGGGTGCGTCCCGACTTGACCACCGTCTGCCACTCGAGTGCCTTGTCCGCCAACGCGCCCTGCAGAATCTCCAGCGCCGGAATCAGGTGACTCACCGCGGCTTCGGTGGCCGCGATGTGGGTGGCAGTCGGGAACGTGTCGTTGGACGACTGCGACATGTTGACGTCGTCGTTGGGGTGCACGGTGACCCCGTTGGCGGCCGCGATGGACGCAATCACCTCGTTGGTGTTCATGTTCGAGCTGGTGCCCGAGCCGGTTTGGAAGACGTCGATGGGGAACTGGTCGTCGTGGCGGCCGTCGGCGATCTCGGCGGCCGCGGCGATGATCGCGTCGGCCTTCTCCGGCGCCAGCAGTCCGAGGTCCTTATTGACCTGCGCGCAGGCGCCCTTGAGCAGGCCCAGCGCCCGGATCTGGGTGCGCTCCAGGCCCCGCCCGGAGATCGGGAAGTTCTCCACCGCACGCTGGGTTTGGGCGCGCCACAACGCTTTTGCCGGTACCCGCACCTCGCCCATGGTGTCGTGCTCGATGCGGTATTCGCCTTCTTCGGCCATAGCTCTGGGGTTTCCTTAGCTTGTCGGGGGTTACGGCAGGGGGTAGGCGGCGTTGGTGTCGCCGGTGAAGTCGATCGCCGAGTATTCGTTGAGCTTGGACAACCGGTGGTAAGCCTCGATCATGCGCACGGTCCCGGACTTGGAGCGCATCACGATGGACTGGGTGGTGCAGCCGCCGGGCTGGTACCGCACCCCCTTGAGGAGGTCGCCGTCGGTGACCCCGGTGGCGCAGAAGAAGACGTTGTCCCCCGAGACGAGGTCCCGGGTGGTCAGCACCCGATCAACGTCGTGGCCGGCGTCGAGCGCCTTGCGGCGCTCGGCCTCGTCGGTGGGCGCCAACTGGGCCTGAATCGCCCCGCCCATGCATCGGATGGCGGCGGCGGTGATGATGCCCTCCGGGGTGCCGCCGATGCCGGCCAGCATGTCGGTGCCCGAGCCGGGCCGGCACGCGGAGATGGCGCCGGCGACGTCGCCGTCGGTGATCAGCCGGATGCGCGCCCCGGTATCACGGACGTCGGCGATCAGCTGCGCGTGCCGTGGGCGGTCCAGGATGCAGACGGTCATGTCGGCCGGCGAGAGTCCCTTGACCTTGGCAACCGCCCGGATGTTCTCGGCGATCGGCGCCGTGATGTCCAGCACGTCGGCGGCCTCGGGCCCGACGGCGATCTTGTTCATGTAGAACACCGCCGACGGGTCGAACATGGCGCCACGGTCGGCCACCGCCAGCACTGAGATGGCGTTGGGCATCCCTTTGCTCATCAGGGTGGTGCCGTCGATCGGGTCGACGGCGAAGTCGCATTCGGGCCCGTCGCCGTTGCCCACCTCTTCGCCGTTGTAGAGCATCGGCGCCTCGTCTTTTTCACCCTCGCCGATCACCACGACCCCGCGCATCGACACCGAATTCACCAGCTGGCGTATCGCGTCGACCGCGGCGCCGTCGCCGCCCTCCTTGTCGCCGCGGCCCACCCACCGGCCCGCAGCCATGGCGCCGGCCTCGGTGACCCGCACCAGTTCCATGGCCAGGTTGCGGTCGGGGGCTTCGCCCCGGGACGGTCGCGCGGGCGACCCACCGGCCACGGTCGAGCCGGATCCCTGTGCAGTCACGGTTGGTGCCCCTTCCTTCATTCGCTGGTGATTGTCCCAGAAGCAGAACGCCGGTCTGGAGCTGGGATACTCGGGGGGTGACCTCCGAGCCGCAGCCGACGCCCAAGCCGGCCAAGCCACGGTTGCTGCAGGACGGCCGGGACATGTTCTGGTCGCTGGCGCCGCTGGTGTTGGGCTGCATCCTGTTGGCCGGCATGGTCGGGATGTGTTCGATCGCCCCGGGTGGGACGAACCGGGGCAAGGTCCCGTCCTACGACGCGGCCGGGGCGCTGAAGGCCGACGCGGCCACGCTGGGTTTTCCGATCCGGCTGCCCCAACTGCCGCAGGACTGGAAGCCCAATTCGGGAGGTCGGGGCGGTATCGACGCCGGCCGAACCGACGCGGCCGCGGGCCAGAAGCTGCACGCATCCACCTCGACCGTCGGCTACATCAGCCCGACGGGGATGTATCTGAGCCTCACCCAGAGCAATGCCGACGAGGACAAACTGGTCGGCTCCATCCACCCCGGCATGTACCCGACCGGAACGGTCGACGTCGCCGGCATCAGCTGGGTCGTCTACCAGGGCGCCGACCAGAACGGCGCGGTGGAACCGGTGTGGACCACCCGGCTGGCCAGCCCGGCCGGCCCCACACAGGTCGCCATCACCGGCGCCGGCACGCCGGATCAGTTCCGTACGCTGGCGGCGGCGACACAGTCTCAGCAACCGCTGCCCAACAAGTAGGAGGGGTTTACGCGTGGACGCACCCGAGGCGGACCTGTCCGGCTGGTCGGCCGCACCGTTCACCGGTGCCGGCTACACCCACGACGTGTACCGGAAGGGATCGGGTCCCGGGGTGGTGCTGATCCCGGAGATGCCGGGCATCCATCCGGGGGTGTTGGCCTTGGGGAATCACTTGGTGGACCACGGATTCACCGTCGCCATTCCGTCGTTGTTCGGCGAGCCGGGCAAGCCGCGGTCGGTGCCCTACATCGTTGCCGAGATCACCCGGGCTTGTGTGGCGAAGGAATTCGCCGCGATGGCCACCAACAAACAGCGGCCGGTATCGCTGTTCCTGCGCGCCCTGGCCCGCGACCTCAGCGCGTCGACGCCGGGCCAGGGCGTGGGTGTGATCGGGCAGTGCTTCACCGGCGGGTTCGCTCTCGCCGCTGCCGTCGACGACAGTGTGCTCGCCCCGGTACTCAGCCAGCCGTCGGTGCCGTTTCCGCTGACCGCCAAGCAGCGCCGCGATCCCGGGCTCAGTGAATCAGAGCTGAGCGTGGTCGCCGGGCGCTGCGCCGACGAAGGCTTGTGTGCTATGGGATTACGCTTCAGCGCGGACAAGATGGCACCCGGCGAAAGGTTTGCCACTCTCAAAGCGCGCCTCGGGGACGCGTTCGAGGTGATCGAGATCGACTCCGGTCCCGGCAACGAACACGGGTTCGGCCGCATGGCGCACTCGGTGCTCACCGACGAGGTCCGCGAGGTCGACGGGCAGCCCGCCTACCAGGCGCGCAAGCGCGTCGTCGAGTTCCTCACCCAGCGTCTGACTTAGCTCGCCCGGGCAGCCATCCGCGCCGAACGGGCTTGTCCTCCAAGGGTTTCAACTCGACACCCTTGTACACCGCCAGGTAGACGTCGATGGTGGTGACGATGACGATCATCAGCACCGGCCCGATGATGATGCCCCACGGCCCGAACATGGAGATGCCGGCGAACACCGAGAGCAGCATCAGCGCCGGGTTCAGCCGGGCGTCGCGCGGCACCAGGATGGGCCGCAGAAAGTTGTCGACGTTGGTGACCACGATCAGATGGAACAGCACCACGAACAGGCCGCCGCCGATGTTGCCGAAGAACATCATGCCGATGCCGAACGGGATGGTGACGATGCCGCCGCCCAGCGGGATGATCGACAACGCCGTCAGCAGGATCGCGAAGATGAAGAAGCCGTGGTGGAACCCGGCGAGATAGACCGAGGCGGCACCGGCCACGCCCTGAAAAAAGGCGATCACGAACTGGCCGTTGACGGTGCCGCGCACCATCGAGCCCATCTTCTGCAGATACAGGTCGGTGACTTCTTCGCCGAGCGGGTTGAGCTGGCCGATCAGGGTGCGCAGCTTGTCGCGGTTCACCAGCATCGCGACGAAGACGTACAAGAAGATGATGGCCGAGGTGATCACTCCGGCCAGGCTGCCGGCGGTGCTCTGCAGGACGCTCAGCAGCCAGTGGCCGGCGTTCTGCGCGGCCGAGACCATCGCCTTGCGCAGTGTTTCGGCGGTGACGGTGACGTGGGCGAACGGCACGTGGCTCAGCAGGTCGTTCACCAGATTCAAGGCCTTGTCGCCGAGGCTGTTGGTGCCGGTCGAGCGCACCCAGCCGGCTACCGAGTCGACCATCCGGGCGATCTGTACGACCGCCAGCGTCACCAGTAGCCCGACCGGCACGATCACCATCAGCAGCGCCGACAGCAGTGTGCAGGTGGCCGACAGTCCGGTGTTGAGGCGTTTGTTGAACCAGTTGAACAGCGGCGTGAACAGGTAGGCGCCGACGGCGGCCACCACGATCAGGACGAAGTGGTTGCGCAGGAAGTACGCGCCGAACAGCAGGGCGACGATGGTGGTCACCGCCAGCGCGCGCTTCTGAGCGGGCGTGAATTCGGTGTTCATGCCGGGTCCGCGACCACCCTCCGTGTCGGTGTTGGCCGCAACCCTAGCGGAGCCTGACCGTCGTGGACGCGATCAGCTGACCGAGAATCCGCCGTCGACGGCGAGCACCTGATTGATCACCGGACTCGGGGCGGTTTCGGCGGAGTCTGCGTCATTCGACGCCCCGCTCCTCGTGGCTCTGCTGGGCCGTCACGCCGATGCCGGGAGCGGCTCCATCTGCAGGTAGAGGTCGATGCGCGTGATCTTGTCGGAGTCGTCGAATTCGTACACCGACAGCGAATTCACGGTGCTGGTGAAACTGCCCATGGCACTGCGCTCTTCGAGTTCGAGGAACACCCGGCCGGGGGTTTCGGTGATTCGTTTGAACTCGCACTCCCATTGCGCGGACCGGGCCCAGCCGGTCAGGAACTCGACGTAGGTCGCCCAATTCATCACTTCTTTGAACGCTCCGACGCGCTGAAATTCGTCGACGGCGACGAGTTCGGCCAGCGGCGACCAGCTTTCGGCGCAGAAGCCGGGTTCCTTGGCCTCGCCGACGAGCCGTTTGACGACGAGGCTGTACTGCAGCACCGTGTGCGCGCGGCCGGTGTGGTCGCCGATGACGTCTTCGACTCTGCGTGTTGTCATCACACCGATTGCCCGGCGCGCTTCAGGTAGCGTTCGAGCACCTCGACGTATTTACTGGTGCCCTGGAACGGGCGGTGCACACCGATGGCGGCGTCCGGGAAGGTCAGCGCGTAGGCCTGAGCTCCCATCGTGGATGCGCGGGCGGCGACTGCGATTTCAATCGCCATCGGCCATGTACCGGTCGATGACGGAGTGGTAGTGGCCGATGACGACTTCCTCTTTCACCAATGTCATGTGGTCGAGGCGGTTGTTGCGCAGGCCGAGCTGCTGGCGCGGCATCTGTTCGTAATCTTGTTGCAGCGCTTCGAAATACTTGTGGCTGCCCGGTTCGGTGACGTCGGTCAATTCCACCCGGAAGGCGTCGCGATGCTCCGGCGGCAGGTACATGTAGCTGCTGACGTGCCAGATGCAGCGGTTCGGGTCGCCGTCGGGGTGCGGCGCCGCCATGACGATGTGGCACTCGCCGGCGCGGACGGTCATGAAGTAGTTGGGAAAGAGCACCCAGCCCTGGTTGTCGCTCATCTGGTCGTCGGTGAGTCCGCTGACGTCCAGCCCCATCCCGGTCAGGGTGTCACGGGTGGCCTGTTGCAACAGTTTTCGCGCGGTGACGTCGCCGGGGAAGGCCAGGGTCCCGTCCGGTGCGCGGTGCTGTTCGACGAGTTCGCGGAAGCGCGGGATCACCGCGGCCGTCGAGGGGAACGTCTCGGGCAGGTCCATGATGCCCTCGACCTGTTTCTCCGGGCCCGCCCCGCGCACCTCGAACGGCGCGACGCCGACGCTGTGATTGGCGAAGAACCGGTACCGGGTGGTGGCCGGATCGATCGTCAGAACATTCAGTAACTGCGGATGGATGCCGTTGATGTGATAACCCTCCTCGAAGGCGTCCATCACGACTTTCCAGTTGCAGTCCAACGGTTCTCGGACGTCCATCACCGCGGTCATCTCGTCGAGATGGTAGGGCGCGAGCAGTTCGGCCACCTCGGGGCCCAGGAAGTCGAGCAGCGGCTCGGCGCCGGGGTCCGGGTTGAGGAAGATGAAGCCGGCAAAGGTGTCGACCGGCACTTCCAGTAGCGAGTTGTCGCTCTTGTCCAGCGGGCCGGCCAGGTTCTCCCGCAGCATGCCGCGCAACCGGCCGTCCAACTCGTAGGACCACAGGTGGTACTGACACAGAAAGCCGCGTTTGGCGTTTCCGGTGGCAGCGTTGCACAAGATGTTGCCGCGGTGCCGGCACGCGTTGACGAAGCCGCGCAGCTTCTCGTCCTTGCCGCGGACGATCACGAACGACTGGTCCAGGATCCGGTATTGCTTCCAGTCGCCGACGCTGGGCAACTCGTCGACTCGGCCGGCGATCTGCCAGACCCGCATCCAGATCCGGTGCCGTTCCCGCTCGGCGTATTCGCGGGAGGTGTAGCGCTCGGTGGTGATGCGCATGTCGAAGGTGCCGGGGCCGATGTCGGCCAGGCCGGACCCCACCCCGGAATCGGATTGGACCCACTCTCCGGGGCGGATTGTCCGCGTCATTTGTTGCACTCCTCCGGCCGCTCCGAATATACAAATGTGTATATCAGATACAAGAATGTATATTTTAGCGGAATGACCTTGTCAACCGGTATGCGAGGATCGACCCTGTGCCGCAACGGTGGACCCGCGAGCGACGTCTCGAGCACACCCGCAACCTGCTGCTCGACGCCGCCGAGGACGTGTTCGCACGCAAGGGTCTGCTCGGGTCGGCGCTGGAGGACATCGCCGACGCCGCCGGTTACACCCGGGGCGCGATCTACTCACACTTCGGCGCGAAGGAGGAGCTCTTCCTGGCCGTCGTCGAACGTCAGCGGCAGCGATTCCTGGCGGGTTTCACCGCAGCCGTCGAATCGTTTCACCAGCTCAGCGACGTCGACCTGGACGAGCTCGCCGAACGCTGGCGGACGACGAGCGGGGGCACCGAGCGGGCGGCGCTGGGTTACGAGTTCACCTTGTTCCTGCTGCGGAACCCCGAAGCCCGAGAACGCCTCGCCGAGCAGCGGCTGCACACCATCGAGTCGCTGGCCGAGTTCATCACCGAGAACGTTTCGCGACTCGGCGCGACTCTGACGATCCCGGCCGATACCCTGGCCCGGGTCATCCTGGCGGTCAACGACGGCATCACCCTGGGTAGCCATCTCGACACTGAAGATCTCTATCGCCCGTATCTGCAGTTGATCGTGTCGAGCATTTCCCCTGCGGACGCCGGCGCGGCCGGTCGTTAACCTGGTCGGAGCCGGCAGTGGGAGTACGCAAGATATGACGATCGACAATTTGGTGGTCGAGACCGCTTACGGTCCGGTCCGGGGTAGCCGGGTGGACGAGTCGGGGGTCAAGACCTGGAAAGGCATCCGGTTCGCCGCGCCGCCGGTGGGGGACCTGCGCTTTCGGGCTCCGGCACCGCCGCGGCCGTGGACCGAGGTCGCCGATGCCACCGCGTTCGGGCCGGCCTGTCCGCAGTCGACATTGCCGAATATGAAACTCGATCTGGGCGCACCGCAGGGCGAGGACTGCCTGCGGTGCAACATCTGGGCGCCGGCCGGTGCGCAATCGGGCGCCGCGCGACCGGTGATGGTGTGGCTGCACGGCGGTGCCTATGTCCTGGGTTCGGGCAGCCAGCCGCTCTATGAGGCCGACGCGCTGGCCGCCGGTGGCGACGTCGTCGTGGTCACGGTGAACTATCGGGTCGGGGCGCTGGGCTTCCTGGACTTGTCGTCGTTCAGCACGCCGCGGCGGAGTTTCGACTCCAACGTCGGGTTGCGGGACGTGCTGGCCGCGTTGACCTGGGTGCGTGACAACATTGCGGCGTTCGGCGGTGATCCCGGCAACGTCACGCTGTTCGGCGAGTCCGCGGGCGCCGGAATCGTCACCACGCTGTTGGCCAGCCCCGCGGCCGAGGGCCTGTTCGTCCGCGCTATCGCGCAGAGCTCCCCGGCCACCTCGGTATACGACCACGACCGTGGTCGCCGGGTCACCTTGGCCGTCCTGGACAAGCTGGGCATCTCCGAATCCGATGCGTCGGAGGTGGCGGATGCGCCGACCGCGGCCCTGATCGCGGCGACCAGCGAAGTGTTCAACGAAGTGCCGGTGCGCAATCCGGGGACGCTGGCGTTCGTGCCCATCGTCGACGGCGACCTGCTCCACGATCAGCCGGTGAAGCTGGCGCAGGAGGGCCGGCTGCTCCCAGTGCCGTTGATCATCGGGACCAACAAGAACGAAGCGGCGCTGTTCAAGTTGCTGCGTTCGCCGCTGATGCCGATCACGCCGCACGCGATCACCACGATGTTCAGCCAGATCGCCGCCGAGCAGCCGGACCTGCAGCTGCCCGCCATGGCGCAGTTCGAGTCGGCCTACTCGGGGGGGAGCAAGGCGCGCAGCGTCGGGATGGCCACCGATATCGGCTTCCGGATGCCCTCGGTGTGGTTGGCCGACGGTCACAGCAGAGTGGCGCCGGTGCATCTGTACCGCTTCGACTACGCCACACCGCTGCTCAAGCTGCTGATGGTGCGCGCCGCGCACGCCACCGAGCTGCCGTATGTGTTCGGCAATCTCGGTGGCCCACAAGACTTTTCGCTGAAACTGGGTGGCGCCAAGACCGCCTTTGCGGTCTCGGAGCGAGTGCGGGCCCGTTGGATCAACTTCGCCACCCACGGCACGCCGGACGGTCTGGCCGGCGAGCCGCACTGGCCGTGCTACCAGGAGCCCGACCGCGCGTGTCTGGTGATCGACAAGCGCGACGCCGTCGTGTCCGACGTCGATGCGCGGATCCGCCAGGCCTGGGGTGCCCAGATGGTCAGCTTCCGGTAGCCGCTGCCGCTCCCTTGCCGGCTTTCTTGGCCGCCTGCGCGTCGGCCTTCATCTTGCGGAACAGCTCGACGTAGTACGGCAGGCATTCCTTGAGCGCCTGTTCGGTGGTGAACAGCGGCTCGTAACCCAGATCGCGGCGTGCCTTTGCGATCGAGAAGTAGTTGTTGATGGCGATCCGCTCGATGGCCAACGGCTCGAGAAGCGGTGCGGGCGCGCCGAATTGAAAGTGCAGCCGCTGCCAGACCGTCATCGCGGCACGCACCGGAGGCGCGGGAATCCTTATCGTCGGCCATTTTTCGCCGCACGCTTCGATCACCGGGCGCGCGAACTCGAACATGTTGATCGGTTCGCCGTCGTTGATGAAGTAGGCCTGGCCGGGCGCGGTGCCGCCGGGAACCAGGTGTTCGGCGGCCAGGATGAAGCCGTGAATCAGGTTGTGCACGTAGGAGTTGTCCAACTTGGCTGACTTGGGGCCGACCAGCACCTTGGTATGGCCCTTGATCACACTTTCGAACACCTTGCGGAACATGGTCTGGTCGCCGGTGCCCCAGATGCCGCTGGGCCGGATCGAGCAGGTGAGCATGCCCTCGACGCCGTTCTGCGCCAGCACGTACTTCTCGGCGGCCACCTTGGTCTCGGTGTAGAGGTCGTTGAACCGGGTGGTGTAGGGCATCGTCTCGTCGCCGTTGGAGATCTCCTGGCCGCCCATCACCACGCTGTTGGATGCGGTGTAGACGAACCGCTTGACGCCGGCCTTGCGGCCGGCGGTGACCAGGTTCTCGGTGCCGCCGACGTTCACCGAGAAGCTGCGCTGGCGGTATTCCTCGGTGACCGAGGCGCCACCCATCAGCTCGATGATCGCCGCGGTGTGGATGATCGTGTCGATGCCGTCGACGGCCGCTTCGCACACCGCCTTGTCGGTGATGTCGCCCTGCAACACCTCCAGTTTCGGGTGCTGCGGCAGCGGCGAGGGAGCGCGGTCGAACGAGCGGACCTGATGTCCGCGATCCAACAGCGTCCTGACCAGGTTGGCGCCGACGAAGCCCGAGCCGCCGGTGACCAGAACGCTGCCTAGTTCGGTTGTCAGAGATGCATCACCCATAGTGACGCGGAGCATAGCAGAGAATAACTGGAACGTGTTCCAGTTGAACAAGAACCCGCGGTCCGGACGCGGCCCGACTCAGGTCGGGTCGGAGTCGCCGGCGGCCAGCGCGTCGGCCACCCGCTGGCGGGCGCCAGCTAAGTGCTCCTCGCACCTTTTGGCGAGTTGTTCGCCTCTTTCCCACAGCCGCAGCGACGCGTCTAGATCCAACCCGCCCTGCTCCAGGAGCCGTACCACTTCGATCAGTTCGTCCCGGCAGTCTTCGTAGCCGAGCTGACTAATAGGTGTAGTCGCCTGCTCGCGGTCAGGATCCATCGGTCTGTCCTTCGCTCAGCGCTGCGACGGCACCGTCGGCGACCCGCACCCGCAGCCCGGTGCCGGCCGGCGCGTCGTCGACGGACCGCAGCACCGCGCCCGTCGCTGCCACCTGCACCACCGCGTATCCGCGGGCCAGGGTCGCCGCCGGGCCCAGCGTCGAAAGCCGCGCCCCCAGATGTCCGACGCGTTCGGTCTCGGCGACGAGCATCCGGTTGATGTCGCGGCGCAGCGCGGAGCGCGCCCGCGAGATCTCCTCGGCCCGGGTCGTCACCATGCGCAACGGGTCGGCCAGCACGGGTCGGCTGCGCAGGTGGGCCAGCGCGCGTTGTTCGCGGGTCACCCAGTTGCGCAGCGCTTGGGCGTTGCGCCGGCGCAGGTCGTCGACCAGCCGCTGCTCGGCGGCGGCGTCGGGAACCACCTTCTTGGCGGCGTCGGTGGGGGTGGCCGCGCGCAGATCGGCGACCAGATCGCACAGCGGATTGTCGGGTTCATGGCCGACCGCGCTGATCACCGGTGTGCGGCAGGCCGAGATGGCCCGGCACAGCGTCTCGTCGGAGAACGGCAGCAGGTCCTCCACGCTGCCGCCGCCGCGGGCGAGCACGATCACGTCGACGTCCGGATTCCGGTCCAGGTCGCGCAGGGCCTCGACGATCTGTGCCACGGCGTTCACGCCCTGCACGGCGGCGTGCCGGATGGCGAACCGCACCGCCGGCCAGCGCGCGGCGGCCACTGTCGTCACGTCGCGCTCGGCGTGACTGGCGCGGCTCGAGATCAACCCGATCATGTTGGGCAGAAACGGAATTGGCCGCTTGAGCCGCGGGTCGAACAACCCTTCGGCGTCCAGTAGCCGGCGCAGCCGTTCGATGCGGGCTAGCAGCTCGCCGACCCCGACGGCACGAATCTCGCTGAGCCGCAACGAGAATGTACCCCGGCCGGTGTAGAACGAGGGTTTACCGCACACCACCACCTGAGTGCCTTCGGCCAGCTTCACCGGCGCGTTGAGCACCAGGTCGCGCGAGCAGGTCACCGTCAGCGACATGTCGGCGGCCGGATCGCGCAGCGTCATGAACACCGTGTTGGTGTTGGGCCGCAGGTTGATCTGGGCGAGTTGGCCCTCCACCCAGACGGTGCCGAGCCGGTCTATCCAGCCGGCTACCCGGATGGCGACCGCGCGGACGGGGTACGGGTTTTCCGGTGAGTTGGCCTCCGGCGCAGCGCCGCGGGTCACTTCGCGGACGCGCGGGTGATCCTGTTGGCCAGCAACGTCTGGAACGGGGCCCGGGCTTTGGTGGCCTGCTCGTAGGCCAGCAGCGCCTCGAGCTCGGCGACGTCCAGCGACTGCAGCCGGGCGCGCAGCTGCGCCAGGGTCAACTGCGGGTAGTCGAGTTCGGTGGCCACGGCCGGGACCGGCACGCCGGCGGCTTTGCCCGGTTGCTTGGTGGCGGGTGGGGCGGTGGGTTCGGCGGCCTCGACGGTGTCGGCGGCGTCGGACACCGAGTACAGCGCGAAGCGCCCCTCGGTGCGGCGTTCGGTGTCGATGCCGTCGACCGGGATGGACGAGAAGCCGCTCTGGCCGCCGCCGTCCAGGACCTCCAGGTCCTCGTCGAACGTCGCCCACTCGGGCTGTTCGTCCTTGGGCGGAAAGATCGACTCCAAGGTGCTGTCGCCCTTGATGACCAATTCAGCGATGTTCTGCTGAACCCGCATCACCAGGTGTGCCGCCTGGCTGACCAGGGTCATCGGGTACATCAGGATGGTTTTCGGAAGCCTCATCGTCTCCTCGACGGCGACTGTCGCCGCGCCGACCAGCAGCCGAACTCCATACGGTGCAGTAGCCATGGCTCCAAGACTGCCTCAAGCAGCGGCTAACTCCAAGCTGAGCGCGCGCCGGTCCGGCGAAATGGCAGGCAGGTCCGCGCGGAAAGTACCCTGGATCCCATGGTGCCCACTATCGACATGGGGATTCCCGGCGCTTCGAGCTCTATAGCAGGCTCGCTAGCCGATTCTCCGACCCGCAAGCGGGTGCTGCTGGCCGAGCCGCGTGGTTACTGCGCCGGTGTGGACCGTGCCGTGGAGACGGTCGAACGTGCCCTGGAGAAGCACGGAGCACCCGTTTACGTGCGGCACGAGATCGTGCACAACCGGCACGTGGTGGACACGCTGGCCAAGGCGGGCGCGGTGTTCGTCGAGGAAACCGACCAGGTGCCCGAGGGGGCGATCGTCGTGTTCTCCGCGCACGGGGTCGCGCCGACGGTGTATGCGGCGGCCGCCGAACGCAACCTGCAGACCATCGACGCCACCTGCCCGCTGGTCACCAAGGTGCACAACGAGGCCAAGCGTTTCGCCCGGGACGACTACGACATCTTGCTGATCGGCCACGAAGGCCACGAAGAGGTGATCGGCACGGCCGGGGAAGCGCCCGACCATGTGCAGCTTGTCGACGGGGTCGATTCGGTCCAGCACGTCAGCGTCCGCGACGAGGACAAGGTGATCTGGTTGTCGCAGACGACGCTGTCGGTCGACGAGACCATGGAGATCGTCGGCCGGCTGCGGGAGCGCTTCCCCAAGCTGCAGGACCCGCCCAGCGACGACATCTGCTACGCGACGCAGAACCGTCAGGTCGCGGTCAAGGCGATGGCCCCGGAGTGTGAGCTGGTGATCGTGGTGGGGTCGCGCAACTCGTCGAACTCGGTGCGGCTGGTCGAGGTGGCCCTCGGCGCCGGATCGCAGGCCGCGTACCTGGTGGACTGGGCCGACGACATCGATCCGGCCTGGCTGGACGACGTCCGGACGGTCGGTGTGACGTCCGGGGCGTCGGTTCCCGAGGTGCTGGTCCGCGGTGTGCTGGAGCGGCTGGCCGAATACGGTTACGACTTGGTGCAGCCGGTGACGACGGCCAACGAGACGCTGGTGTTCGCGCTGCCGCGGGAGATCCGGCCGCCGCGGTCGAAGGGCTGAGCAGCGGTTCATTGCTGACGCGGGCCGCGGCGTAGGTCGCCACAGCTAGCTCAGTTGTCGTATTCCCACTCAGCAGGCGGTCGGCGTGCGGCACGCGGACGGCGGCCATTCGCGCGCGGTTCGTCGAGCGGCTCGCCCCGCGGATCGTTGCGCGGCGGCTGGCCGCGATAGCGGACCTGCGAAATCGGGTGGTGGGTCGGGTTGGCGCCGCCCGAACCGGCCGGCGTAGCGCGCCGGCGGGGCTCGTAGGGCGGGTACGGCTCGGGCGCGCGGCGCTCGGGGCGGCTGCGGCGGTCGCCGCGGGCCGGCGGCTCCGGCCGGTCGTAGGTTTCGTAAGGGTCGAAGCGGCTGGTGCGCGGCTCGGGGCGGTCGTAGGGCCGCTCGTACGGGTTGCGTCGCGTACGCGGCTCGCGGCGCGGCTCCCGCGGGGGCGGGGCACCCAGGTCGGCATCCGGGTCGGGGCGCCGGCGGCGTGGCCGGCGCGGCGGCTCGGCAGGGTCGAAGTCGCCTATCTCGGGTCCGGGCGCCGCGCTCCTACGCGCGGTGCGCCGCGTGCGCTCGTCAGCCGACCCGCTCGCCTCGTCCGGGCGGGCGTGCCGCGACCGGGTCCGGGCTGCCGGCCGTTGCGCGCTGCCGCGCCGCGCCGCGCGGGTGGTTCTCGCGCTGCGGCCTCTGGCGTGCGCCGGTGGCGCATCCGCGCCGTCGGACTCGTCGGCGTCTTCGCCGGTCAGGCCGGCCAGCAGCGTGCGTGCCTTGGCTGCGAGGCCGGTGAGCAGCGGGGTGCGCGCCGCTGTTCGTGTCGCGGCCTTGCCTCTTTCTTCGTCTTTGACCGCGTCGGCGGCCGGGGCCGTCCGGCTGCTCTTGCCGAAGTACCAGCGGAGCAGCCCGATCAACAGCACCCCGCCCGCGGTGCCCAGCATCAGCGGGAACCGCTCGATCAGCGGGTAACCGCAGTTGATCAACAGGTCTTTGAACTTATCGACCTTGCCGCCGTGGAAGAGCCAGTACGCCCCGGGGACCGCGCAGAACAGGATCAGCGGCGGCTGGATCACCGCGGTGAACACCGCCGCCTGCCGCACCGCCAGCACCGCGGCCACGCAGCCGGCGATGTACAGCAGGGCGAAGGTGTGGGTCAGATCCTTGTGGCCGGCGTCCAGCAAGTAGCCCAGGGCCGTCGCTCCGACGGCGATGAGCACGGCCGCCCACCACGGCACCCCAGGGATGCTGGGGACGATCGAGCGGTGGCTTGGCTCCACCGCGGACCTCTCCCGCTGCGCTGACACACGTCGACCGTACCGGCAATCAGGCCAAAGGCCCGTATATAGGCGGGCACTCGCCGGGAGCGTCCCCCGTACACTTGGCTCCTCGTGAGCCTCAGCCTGGGAATCGTGGGTTTGCCCAACGTCGGCAAGTCGACCCTCTTCAACGCGTTGACGCGCAACAACGTGGTCGCGGCCAACTACCCGTTCGCGACGATCGAACCGAACGAGGGCGTGGTGTCGCTGCCGGACCCGCGGCTGGACAAACTGGCCGAACTCTTCGGATCCGAACGCATCGTGCCGGCGCCGGTGACGTTCGTCGACATCGCCGGGTTGGTGCAGGGCGCCTCGGAGGGGGCCGGGCTGGGCAACAAGTTCCTGGCCCACATCCGCGAGTGCGACGCGATTTGCCAGGTGGTGCGGGTGTTCGCCGACGACGA
Source organism: Mycobacterium sp. 20KCMC460 (assembly GCF_022179425.1). Lineage (NCBI taxonomy): Bacteria > Bacillati > Actinomycetota > Actinomycetes > Mycobacteriales > Mycobacteriaceae > Mycobacterium > Mycobacterium sp. 20KCMC460. The sequence continues at coordinate 5,334,415 of NZ_AP025524.1, read as the reverse complement.
TGTGACGCATGTCTCAGGCAAGGTGGATCCCCGATCCGACATCGAGGTCGTCGAAACCGAGTTGATCCTGGCCGACATGCAGACCTTGGAGCGCGCCCTGCCCCGGTTGGAGAAGGAAGCCCGCACCAATAAGGAGCGCAAGCCGGTGCACGACGCGGCCTTGGCCGCGCAGCAGATTCTGGACAGTGGCAAGACGCTGTTCGGCGCCGGCGTGGACACCTCGCCGCTGCGGGAGCTGAACCTGCTGACCACCAAGCCGTTCCTGTACGTGTTCAACGCCGACGAGTCGGTACTGACCGACGCTGCGCGGATCGCCGAGCTGCGTTCGCTGGTCGCCCCGGCCGACGCCGTATTCCTGGACGCCGCAATCGAATCCGAGCTGATCGAGCTCGACGACGAGTCTGCGGCGGAGCTGCTGGAGTCGATCGGGCAGACCGAGCGGGGCCTGGATGCGTTGGCGCGGGCGGGGTTTCACACGCTGAAGCTGCAGACGTATCTGACGGCCGGGCCGAAGGAGGCGCGCGCCTGGGTGATTCACCAGGGCGACACCGCGCCGAAGGCCGCCGGGGTGATTCACACCGATTTCGAGAAGGGCTTCATCAAGGCCGAGATCGTGTCCTTCGACGACCTGGTGGCGGCCGGATCGATGGCCGCGGCCAAGGCGGCCGGCAAGGTCCGGATGGAGGGCAAGGACTACGTGATGGCCGACGGGGACGTGGTCGAGTTCCGACACGGAGCAACAACAAAGCCGACGAAGTAGGGCCGATCCCGCAAGGGCGTTAGGCCAGCTAGCTTGGCCCCGTCCTCAAACAGGAGATCAGCCCGCACATGACCACCACCCCCGTCCCGTTCTGTGCGCACTCCGATGTCGGCGGCCACGCCGATGAGTGCCCATGCTCAACCCCGCCCCCGGCCGACGCGACCACCGTCCACGGCTGGACACGCCGCCCGTCGTCGGACCTGCCGGGGCGCGCCTTCGTCGGCACCGTCCGCGAAGCCGCCGGCTTCGCCATCGCAGTGCAGGGTGCGCAGCGCTCCAACGGCACCGCTACCCGCTACGTCAGCATCGACGTGAGCGGAGCCCGCCCGGATGCGTTCACCGGCTGCGTGGCGTTGGACGTCGAGGCGGTGCGTCAGTTGGCGGCGATGCTGCGTGACGCCGCCGATGAGGTCGACCGGCTTCGGTGCGCACGATGACCGTACCCGAGAATCACGCGGCCACCTGGCGTGACCTGGCCGACCAACTCACCGCCGAGCAGATCGGCGACTTGGAGAAGTCCGAAGCCGCATCCGCATGGGACTCCCTCAACGACGCCGCCGAGCTGCTGCTGCACATCGCACGCCGCTGCGCCCAGGACAACCTCGCCGACGCCATGTTCGCCGAGGTACCCCTACCCGACGGGGCGGACCACGCCGAATCCTGGGAACAACGACCCGACGGCACCTGGCTGCGGTGCCTGGGCCGGCCCTCCCACGAAATCCCCGGCAACAAAGCCGCCGTGACCGCCTACGGCACCCAGCACAGCGACGGCACCGTCACATGGCTCCTCGGTGTGATCGACGGCGACGACCTGACCCCCACCCAGGCCCGCCACCTGGCCGCCGCGCTGCTCGACGCCGCCGACGAGATCGACCGGGCGTAAAAAGGAAGACACGCCCCCCCCGTTTTCGACGTTTCGCGTCCCGAAAACCTCCGGCGTGCTACAGCAATTTCCCGCGCGCCCCACGAAACCGTATTTCGTTGTCGCACCGATGTTTGCTGCACGCGAAATCTCGCGCATACGACGACTTCTCACGCATCCACCCGGTTTGCTTGCCGCACAATGCATTTCCGTTTATCTTCGCCACTTATGACCCCATCCGATTCCACTTCGCTGCCGGCGGCGCACACCGGGCTACAACCATCCATCGGCAGCGGCGTCAATGCTGCCGTGCGCGCCGAGGCCGCCCGATGACCGGCGACGGCGACGCGTCCTGCTGGCGCGACCTGACCGACCAGCTCACCGGCTGGCAGATCAACGAACTTGACCGCATGGACGCAGAAGCCGACCAGTCGGCGATGCCCGCCGGCGACCAGGCGCACGCGCTACTCGAGGCCGCCCGCGGCTGGGCCCGCGCCAACCTCGCCGACCACGTGCTGTTCAGCGACGTCACGCCACCGGCCGACGCCACCCGCATCTGGCTACCCGAGGAAAGCGACACCGGCTGGATCCGGGCATTCGACGGCACCCGACGCAGCGTCAGCGCCGACACCGACGTGATCATCCTCGGCTGCCAGAACCAAGACGGCACCACGGTGCGCACGATCGGCATCGTCGCCCGCGGCGACTACGACGCGGCGACAGCCCGGCAGATCGCCGCGGCCATCCTCGACGCCGCCGACGAACTGGACCGGGCAGCATGACCGCGACCCTCGACGACACTACGACCGCAGCCGCAACCCCGGCGCCCAGCGTGATCGGATTGGCTGACTGGGAGGTGTGGCAGTACGCGCAGCGGCTTTCCCCGCTGACCGTCGCCGAACGCCTCCGCCTGATACGACGCTTCCGCGACGAGACCGGCATCCAGCCGCTGCGGGCCGAGCCGCTCGATATCTCCCGCTGGCTGGCCTCACACACTGAATGGTCGGACTCCACCGCCGCCACCTACACCTCGTATCTGGCCGCCTGGTTCAAGTGGCTTGCAGATCATGGACCGCCGCCTCGACAACCCGATGATCAAGGTGGGGTCGGCGAAGGTGCCGGATCGTGAGCCGCGCCCCGTCGCCGACGCCGACGTCCCCAAACTGCTCGCAACGCGCATGTGGTCCACCACCCGCGCGATGATTCTGCTCGCACTGCTGGCGGGCCTGCGGGTCAGCGAAATCGCCCAGATGCGCGGCGAAGACATCGACCTGACGGCCCGGCTGCTGTGGGTCAAAGGCAAAGGCCGCAAGCTGCGCTCAATCCCGCTGCACCCGGCCCTGATCGAGCTGGCCGCGCAGATGCCAGCGACCGGATGGTGGTTCCCGATGCGCGGACACCCAGCCGAGCACATCCACCGCAAATCGGTGTCCGACATCATCGGCCGCACCATGCGCCGCGCCGGCGTCCGCGGCACCCCGCACGCGCTGCGCCACTGGTACGCGACATCGCTGCTCGACGACGGCAACGACCTATGCACCGTCCAAGAACTGATGCGGCACAAGAGCATTCAATCGACCCAGATCTACACGCGGGTATCCGACACCCGGCGGCGCGAGGCCATCGCGGGCCTGAGCCTCTACCGACACCCGGCCAGCCGCCACGGCGTGCCCCAAGGAACGGACGTGACCAGTGCTACCCTCTGAACAGGTCCGCAGCTTGGACCGTTCAGGGCATGGCATGGCGCGGGATCGAATCCCTGTAATCGACCCGAAAGGTTCCACCATGTCCGCATACGACCCCGAAAAGATGGAAGAGCAGCGCAAGCTGGCGCACGAATCCACGCGCGCCGAATTTGCGCGACGAGAAGCGTTGCAGCGCAGTAAGTTTGAAGACGCGCTTGCCGCGATACGTGAACCGTCGACTCGATCGCCCGAAAAGGTCGCGGAGATCCGTGCGCGGCTCGAACAGATCGGCCAACCGCCGTTCGAGGTTGTTGACCTCGACTCGTAGCTACCTGCTTGAAGGGGTCCATCCCAACGGGGAGGTCGGGCAAGCGTTCACGTTGCGATCCCCACCCTCGCGCGGCGCTTGCCCCGCCCCATCCCCCCCTTTTTCAGCCCGACACCGGTTGACCGCAGCGGTCAGGCGGCTCGCAATCCGTACAGGTCTGCGACCATAGGCTTTCTGACTTACGGTTGCGGCGCACCGGCCGCCCGCGACGTCGCCGGCGCGCCTTGGCGGATGACCAGAGGGATGTCGGGCTGATCGACCTCCCTGCCCCGCTCGATGTCCTGTCCTTCCCTGAACGCCCGCGCTTTGTCGGCAGCATGCGCAACCATAGGCGAATGCACGTGTTCACCACCCCCACCGGCGAACTCGCCGCCCTCGTCGGACCTATCTGCGAAACCCCCGGCTGCGCCTGCGCCGGCTGGGCCGCCCTCGACTCAGCCCAACCCGTCGACACCGCCATCGTCACCGAACGCGCCGACCTCACCTGCGAGCACCTCGAAACGGCGGTCACCGACTTCCTGCAACGCACCGGCTGGGCCAAGGTAGACCCACACCTGGCCGCCGAGCTGGCCCGCGACACGGCCGCCGAGATCGTCGAGTTCGCCGCCGAGTATCCGGCCGGCACGAGACTGCGGGTCAGCTTCGACCACGCAACCGACGAATGGGCATTTACCCGCGTCGAAGCCACACTGAATTAAGCCCTATCCGGGTCCGGCTAAACACGTTGCCCCACATTGGTTTTCGGTGCGCGAAAGTTGTTGTTTTCCAACGGTTTTCGACACAGCAATTTTTTGTCGTGTATAGAGCGGCCTGACCGCTTCGGTCAAGAGGGGTGAGGAAAGAAAAACGGGGGGGGTGCCATGAATCATGCTGTGCCGCAACCCTTTTCGTGTGTCGAATCGTCTTGCGGTGCAACGGGTTTGATGTTGAAGAACTCGATGACAGCCGCGGGGTGGGCGGGTCGTGTCGCTCGTCGCCGTTGGGCTGCGTGGGTTTTGGTGGCGCGGTTGCAGGCGGCGTGTTCGGGGCCGCGGTAGAGGTCGCGGTTGTCGTCGTCGTGGCCGAGGTCCCAGGGTTCACTGAGCTGTATTGGCAGGCGGCATCGCCAGCAGATGACGGTCCCGGTTGCCACTTTCGGTGCCCATTTGGCGCGTTCCTGCTGGTGTTGCCAGCCGTAGCCGCGGTCGGTGGTGTTGCCGCGGTAGCTGCTGGTGGCGGGGGTGCGGCGTGGCGGGGGGATCGAGGAGCCGGTCGGCCAGTTGGGGAGGGGGCGGCTGTCGCGGCGGCGGTGGTTACGTCGGGGCATTGGCGTGTTGGGTGGTTGGTGGTCAGCGCGGCTCGGTGCGGTGTCGCGCCCAGGCGATCGCATCGGTGCGTAGGGCAGCCCAGGCGAACACGGGGTCGCCGGCGAGTTGGTCGAGGTGCGGGGTTGCCCGCACTGCCAGCACCTGAGCGGCGTCGTAGGCGGGGGCCATGACCAGGGCCAGGTGGTCTAGCCAGCCGTGCAGGACTTGGCGGGTGCGGGTGGCGTGGTCGAGGCGTTCACCGCCGGGGTGCACACCGAATCCGACGGAGGCTGAGAGCATCCGTTCGGCGGCCAAACCGAGTGTGTCGTCGCCGCGTTGGGTGCGGGCGACGCGGATTTGCGCGATGAGGCCGCGGGGGTCGTTGGTGTCGAAGTGCACGACTTTGCCGACCAGATCGCTGCGGTTGTGCTCGCGGCAGACGCGGATCTTTTCGGGGTTGGTGGCGGCGTCGTCGAATGCGCCGGGGTAGATGGTTTCTCGCCACGGTTGGCCGCGGAACAGGACGGTCGCGTATTGGCCGTATGGCGCCGCGATGACGGTGATGTGGCGTTGCTGGGGGTCGACGTCGAGGACTTCGGCGGCGGCGGCGAGGGTGGGGCTGGTCATCGTTGGTCTGCTTCCATGAGGTCAGAGAGGGCTGAGGAGTGGGGGCGGGCTGGGACCCCGCCGCGGCGCGGCGGTTGTTGTGCTGCGACGGCGGCGATTTCGGCTTTGCGGCGTTGGGCTTGTTCGTGTTCGGCGCGGATGGCGGCTGCTCGGGCGTCGAGCAGTTCGCGGCATACGTGGGCCGGGATGGCGCGCAGGCCCGTTGCCGGGTCGACGGTGAGGGTGTGTTCGGGGATGCGGGCGGCGACGGTGTGGGCGGGCTGGTCGAGTTCGGCGGCGACGAGGGCCAGCGGGACCAGCGGCTCGGCGGTGTGGGGAGTGGTCATGAAGCGAGGTGCCTTTCTTCTGGGGGGTTGAGCGTTGCGGCGGATGGTGCCGACGCTGGTCATGCAGCCGCCGTGGTTGCGGGGCGTGTGGTGGTGGGGGCAGCCGGGAAAGATCGTGCGGTGGACGGCGGCGGAGTTGGCGCAGCGGGTGCACAGCACAGCGTTGTCGGCGGTGAACAGCAGGGCCAGCGCGCGGCGCCCGAACCGGTGCGCGCAGGTGGTGCATAGCAGTTGGCTGGTCATGGCTGCCCGATTCGGGGGGCTGTGGCGGGCGCTGTACGGCCATCGCGGGCCTGCGGGTGTGGTGGTGGCGGCGGGCCGGCCCGGTGGCGTTGTGGAGCCACACAGCCGCGGGCGGTTGAGCATCTGCGGCACATGCGGGCGCCTGGGGCGGCGAAGTCGTCGAAGCAACACCAGGCACCAGGCCCGGCCGCGGTCTGTCCGGCGCGCGCGGATGCCCACGTCAAGCCACGGTTTTCTGCTGTTGCGCCGTCGCCGGGCGGGCCTGGGCCTGGTCTTGCAGCAGCAGGATGAGGGTGCGCATCTGGATCTTCAGATCGCCCAGATGCAGTGCCAGCAAGGCGAGTTGGGCGACGATCAGCACGGTGCCCGCGGTCAGCCACGCGAGGATCAGCCAGGCGATCATCGGTAGACGACCTGAAGTTCAGCGTTGTGGTCCTTGCGGGCCCAGTACCGCAGGCAGTCGGTCATCGTGTCGGAGCCGGTGTGTGCCATCGCTTCCCGGGCGCGGCGTTTACCGCGCCTGACCCACTCGCGGGGCAGGCGCACGCGGCCGTCGATGAGCGGCAGGGCGGTGAACGCGGCCTGTTCGACTCCGAACAGCAGCTCGACGGCGGCGGCGTCAAGCACGGGCTCGCCGTCGATTTCGCGGACGCGGATGGTGATGGTGGCGGTCATGCGGGTTTTCCTTTCGGGCAGGGGTGGATGCCGTCGGCGGTGGCCGCGGGTGGGCGGTGCCAGCGGCAGGTGCCGCCGGGGGTGGCGACTGGGATGCGGCAGCGGGTGCCGCGGCGGGTGCGGCGGCCGCAGTACAGCGGCAGCAGCTCGACGCGGGCCTTGATGCGCGGCGGCAGCGGTCCGACCCGCTCATGCGGGGGGACGTCGAGCCAATCGGGGGCCGACGCCGCAGCCAAGTCCGCGATCAAGTCGCGGTGGACGGCGTGGGCTTCGATCGCCGCCCACAACGCCGGCATCAGCTCGTCCAGCACGAAGCCGATCGACATGTCGCAGATGCGGACCGGGTCACCGGGTGCGGCCCTGGGCGCGGAGACGGCGATCGCGACTCCGACGTCGCTGTGAAAAACGCGGATCGGTGAGGCAGCGGTCATGGTTCCTCGATTCAGGTTGGTTGTGGGTTGCGGCAGCACAAGTGCTTCGGTGTTTGCTGTGCAGCTACAACTGGGGGTGCTGCCCGGTGCTGCCCGGTGCTGCCCGGCAGCGGTGCGAAGTGCTGCCCAAAGTGCTGCCCGCTGCTGCTGCCCGCTAGGGCGGGGCAGCAGCGGCAGCACTTGGCATCGGAGGGTCACGCTTCACCGTCCTGGGCAGCACTTCCGGCAGCAGTGAAGGCGTTTGCTCCGTCGGGGATTAACCGCCCCTGTTCGAGCATCGCGTCGACCGTGGCCGAGGCGTCGGCCTCACGGAAGCTGTGTCCCGCTTCGCGCATGAGGGCATAGAGGGCTCGCTTGGACTTCACCCGGTGATCGGGCAGCGTCCGGGTGACTTCCCATATCGTGTCGGCGAGTTTTGACTTGGACAGATCGGTCGCCGCCGCGGTGTCCTCGGGTGTCGGCGCGTAGAACATCAGCTCGAGTGGCTTGAATGGGTCCGAGGCGTCGACGACCAGCGTTCCGAGGTAGGTCTTGCCGACGGTGCTGCGGTCGGGCGAACCGTGCTTGCGGAGGTGGCCAGGACGGTCCTTGGTCACGTAGACGTTGGATCGGCCCCGCCGGTCGCGGCCGAACGGCTCTCGATTCTCCAGGGCGATCCTGGCGCCGTCGATCGCGTTGCCCTTATGGACCGAACCGTAGGCGTTCTTCCGGGTCCCGTCGGCGCCGCCAGGCAGATGGTCGCAGGCGATCGTCGCGGCGCCGGCACGCAGAAATGGGGCGATGAGGCGGCGCCGGAACAGAGCGGCACCCTCGGCCGCGAGAATGTCGTGTCCGTTGAGAGTCATCGCCTCGTTGACGCCGTCGTGGATCACCAGAGTGGGCACGGGGTCGAGCAGGTTGGAGATGTTGTCGCGGTTGGCGGCCTCGTTAGGTGCGACGAACCGGAACAGCGGCGGAAGCATCAGCTTGTCTGGCACGCCGAGGTCGCGTAGCCGTTCGATGGTGCTCTCTGGTCCGGGTTCCTCGTAATGCACGTAGACGACAGGGTTTCCGCGCTGCAGCTCGGCGGCGGCGCAGGCCAGCACGAACCATGACTTGCCGCTCTCGGTCTCACCGATGACGACGTGTTCGCGGCCGGAATAGATCAGCCGCACACCGTCGCTGCGGGCCGCGCCGAGGCTTGGTGGCTCGGGAGGTTTCATTTCGCCGCGCAGGTAGGGTCCGAGGTCGATCGGATGCCACGATTGGCCGAGTTTCTCAGTCGATGCGGTCGCCTGGTCGGCAGCGTGTCCGTTCGGTTTCCTGGTGCGGGGCAGGGTGTCGTATTCGCCGCGTAGATGCGGATCGGTGGGCTCGGTGCCGTCCCAGTCGGCCCAACCGGCGGCCTCGTGCTGGCGTCCGTCGAGCCCGGGCGGCTCGGCCAGGTCGACGACGTGCCCGTTGGATAGCGGCTGGCCGTCTTCGTCGGGCCAGATCGGCTCGGGATAGTCGCGGCCGTACGGAATGTCGGGCATCAGGCGACCCTGACGGGTGTGCGGGCGAGCGCCGCGGCGATGTCGGTGGGGACCAGCGGCGGCAGGCCCAGCGCGGCCAGGTAGGCGACGGTGTACCGCCAGGCGTCGAGCTGGTGACGGGTCGGTGCGTGGCCGGTGGGTGCGGCTGCCTGCCCGTCGCCGACGGCGCACAGGATCGGGTCGCGGTGCCCGCATGGCAGCGGGACGCAGCGGGCGGCGGCAAGGCGCCGCCGGTGGAGCTGGCCGGCCAGATGTTGCGCGGAGTGTCGGCCCGCGCTGCTACCGTGGGCGGTGCTGGTCGTGGTGTCGGAACCCTCAGCATCGGACGGGCCCTGGGTGTGGGGCCCGTCTTCTTTTTCCGGCGGACCCCCGTAGGTGTTCATGCAACGTCACCGCCCTGGAAGCTGGAACGCAGGATCGCGGCGATCCGATCGCGCACTTCGGGTGGCGGCGTCGGCCAGTCTGCGACGACCTTGGCGGCACGCTCAATGAGCAGCTCGTATTCGAGGGCAGCGCTGGCTTCGCGGACCTTGGGGTGATCGGGAGGGTAGGACTGGATCCGCCGCGCTTTGCTGGCGCGTAGCTTCGCAACGGCGGCCGAGGGTGCAGCCATGACGGTTGCCTCCGGGTATGCGAAATGACGCACTCCGCTGGGAGGCTTGACTTGGCAGGCCCCGCGCCTGCCCCTGTTTAAGGGGCCACCTCGACGCTGCCTACTTGCGTCGAAGTCTAGCGGCTAAACCACGCAAGCTGATCTCGGTGACATTTTTCGAGGCCAGAGCGTCGAGGATCGGCGCGATATTGGCATACCGTGCGGGAACAGTCACGCCGCAGCGGTAACACTTGAGATTGAACCGGCCCGCGGTGAGGCCTTGCTCTTCGATCCCGCCAGGTTTCCGGAAAGACGGGAAGGGGCTTGTTGGGCCGTGATAGATGTCGGGATGGACGTGAAGCGGCTTTTCGCCGGCTTCGATACGGAGCTGGTCTGTCCCCATCGTGGCGGAATGGCTCAAGGCGCCGAGCCAGTACCGTTCTCCCCGGAATTCGACCCGCTTGAAGACCTCGACGTATTCACGGTGCTGGTCGTGCGACGAGTCGTCGCAATACATCCCGACGCGCGGCCCCGATTCCAGTGACCGCATGAACACGCGAAGGTCAGTGGTGTCATTCATTCTCGAACCCACTGTCGCGGCGTGACCTCGACGGTGTTCTCGTCGAACGCTCGGGAGTAGCGAGTTCCCTTGTGCAGCCGCACTACACAGAGCGCGTCGATCACGGCACGCTGGGTCATGAGACCGGCGTCGAGAAAAGCGGCGGCCGGATCGGGGGTGGCCAGGATTTCGCCCAACGCGGCGCTTGTCGTCTGAGCCGCCATCGCACGTTCCAGCACGGACAACTCGGCTCGCACATGCGCGTTCGCCGAGGCGTATCGGTGGCCGTCGATCCGACCCGCATCGTAATCTGCCTCGATCCTGGCGAGCCGGTCGTGCAGCCGAGTCGATTCGGCGAGCAGCGGGGCGAGTTGCGCCTCGGCCGGCGCCAGCAGTTCGGTCATATCCTCGCGTCGCAGCCGAGCGGTGATCACCGCCCGGACCCACGCGTCGACTGGGCCGCGGGCACGGTTCACGTGTCGTTCCTTGCACCGGTAGCGGCCCTGGGACCAGCCGCTGACGGGTTCCTCGCACACTCCACATAGGAACAAGCCCGATCCCAGGTGGCGGCGGTCTGTGCCCTCCCGGTTGGTCACGCGGCGCGGGTCGTTCAGGCGTGCCTGCACGACATCGAACACGTCTCCGCTGACCAGCGGCTCCCAGTTGCCGGCCTCGCCTGTCGGGCGGCCCTGATAGATTGCGCGTCCCGCATAGCGTGGATTGCTCAGGATCGTGCGGACGCTCGACGGATTCCATGGACGTCCGTGGCGGGTAGTCACCGCTTCATCGTTGAGCGTGCGGCAGATCGAACGCAGCGACTCACCGGCATAAAACAGCTTGAAGACGCGGCGTACCGTCTCGGCCTCATCGGGCACGACGTCACCTTTGATTGTGTAGCCGGTCAATCGCACCCCCAGAGGTGGCCGGCCCAACCGGGCGCGTTGGGAAAGCGCGTCACGCTGGCGGCGAGATTTCCTGTCGACCTCGGCGCGAGCGACAGCCAGCTTCACCCGCGCGAACATGCGGCCCGCATCGGTGGTCAGGTCTGCCTCGCCGTTGGCAGTGACTAACGCCAGCCCCCTCTCCTCGGCGGCCTCGATCCAGTCCTCGAGCTGACGTGGCTGGCGCGTGAGCCGGTCGAGGTCATAGCAGACCAGGGCGTCGAACTCTCCCGCTTCATAGGCGCGTAGGAGCGCGTCGTAGCCGGGCCGGTTCTTGCGGGCGTCGCTGGCCGAAACGCTGCTATCGACGAACTCCCGCAACGGTTTCCAGCCTCGCTGGCTGATGATGCGCGCGCATTCGTCCCGCTGGCGAGCGATGGCCAGCCCCTCGCCGGTCTGGTCAAGCGATATCCGGAGATATGTAGCAGCACGAAGTCGACTCGCCATCGACATATTGTTGCACGGCGTTGTAATCTGGTCGAGTTCCGGTTCAACGTCTGAACGTCTGGCGGTCCAGCATCACGCTGGAATTCGGTACATGCCGACGCTTCCGCTTGCCGAAGTCCGCGCAAACTTGTCCAGACTGGTCGATGAGGGGGTTCGGACACACCAGCGAATCGAGGTGACACGACAACGGCACGGCGCGGCCGATTTCGGGTCGTTTACCAGATTTTCGCTGAGCGGGTAGTCGTCCGCGTCGTCCACATCGCGCACCGTCGGGACGTTCACCGACGACGCATCGCGCGGGCGAGGTCGACGTATGAGGCGATGGACTTCACTGGGCTTCACAACCGAGTAGAAACCTGACGATCTCGACATGGCGGACCAGAAACGACTTCTCGTCGAGTTTCTTGCGCCGCATCCAGGTGGTGACTTCCGAATCGCACTTGCTGGCATTGCATGAGCGGCAGCTGGGCACCACGTTGGCCAGGGTGTAGCGACCGCCGTTGGCGATGGGCAGCAGGCAATCCCGCTGCAGGGCAGCTCCGGCCTCGCCGCAATAGGCGCAGCCACGCCACGCGAATTTCAGAGCGGTCCACTGGACTTCGGTGAGATCGTGAACGCTGGCCGCTATCCGACGGCGGCGCCGGCGGGCATACCGCTGCGCGCGAGTGGGACGCCGGGCCGACACCACCGCAACATGCTAACCGCCACGTCCGTGGTTGCCGGGCATCTTCCGGGGGTGTGCCGCGGGAGCGAGCTACGCCGACTGAACGGTCGGCGAGGGAGACGCCGGTGGTGTGGGACTCGGGCCGGTCGGGGCCGGGACCTTGCTGGGCACCGACGGCGCGGTCAGGGAGCCGTACTGGGGGCAGTAGGCCTGGATCGCGGCCCCGGTGAAGTAGGCGGCATTGAGTGCCGGCCAGCTGGTGGCGTTGGTGACCTTGGTGACCAGGTCGGCGTTGCTGGTGTTGGGATTAGCGCTCAGCGAGCCACAGACGACGGTTTTCGCGACCTGAATCGCCCGATCGGGCGCGCCGTAGTCCATGCCGGAGGTCTTGAGGTTGGTGATGAACGCGTCGTCGGTGGAGTCCGCATGGGCCGGCACGGCCAGACCGACGGCAAGGAGGACCAGCGCAATCGCTCTCGCCACCATGACAGCTCCCCTTGATCGCACGCCGCGCCTCCCATGACCGAGGAGTCCGCGAGATTTCTCCCCATCCTAGCCAGTCCGGCCCGCTTGCCGCAGGTCAATGCGGCCGCCTCAGGGTTTGCGGCCGGCGAGGTAGAGCAGCCGGGCCTGCGGTGTCGCGGCCGAGGGCGGCGGGCCCGCCGACGCAGTGAAGAACGACAAGCGGGGTTCGCCCAGCACCCACTCGATGAAACCCAGCGCGAACTGCACCAGTCCGTCATCGAGTCGCTCGTCAAAGCCGATCGAGCGAGAGATGTCCCAGCTGTGGACGGCGGTGTCGAACGCGACCAGACCAATCGCGTCCCAAGCGGGCAGCGGAACCCGATATGCCACAACGGTATTGAGGTCGTGCAGCGAGCCGATCGCGTCATTCAGCGCACGGGTGCCCTGCTGCCACGCGGCGAGGTGATCGGCGCCGAGCCAGTCGTCCTCCCGCGTCGTCACGTACTCCTCGAGGCTGCCGCCGCGCAGGATCCCCGCGATGCGGTGATGCAGACCGACCACGTGGTTGACCAGCTGCCGTAGGTTCCACTCGGAGCACGGGGTGGCGTTGTCCCAATCGGCCGCGGCGATGGCGTGCAGTCGGGCCGTCAGTGCCGATCGCGCGAGCTCCAAGGCCTCGAGTGCGGAGTCCGTCATAGTGTCAGTCTGCTCCCGCGTGCTGGACCAGGCCGAAGTGTCGCCGAAACAGTCTGTTACGTAACCCTATTGGAGCTGAACTCTGTGTTGACAGATGGCGGTACCCTAGTGGGCGTCGGCAGGAGAAAGCACATGGTCAGACTGCTCGCGTGCGCCGCGCTGGCGGGCGCTGCGGTGACATTTGCGCCGTCCGCGCACGCAGATCGCACGGTCACAGCCAGCGAAGCGTGCGCCGAGGCGATACCCGGATCGATACCGGTGCAACTCACCTTCGAACTCTCGTGCCAGGACCCCGAGGTGTGGAAACGGCAAGGCACGGTGCCGGGGACCGAGCCGATGCCCGTCCTGATGGCGCGGGTGTTCCCCGGCTCGTTTCGGGTCAACCCCGCCAACCGCTGGTCGGATTGGGTGATCCCGCAGTGAGGCAACCGCAACGCGTTACCTGAGAGGAATCAATTGCGCGCCAAACGAATTACGGCCAATCTGCGGGTGCCCGACCTCGAGGCGGCGAAGGGCTTCTATGCCGGTTTCCTCGGGTTGAGCGACGAAGAGTTCAACTTGGGGTGGGTGGCGAGACTCACCTCTCCCGACAGCGGCGTCAGTGTCCAGTTGGTCACGCGGGACGCGACTTCGGCAGCAGATTCTGTGATTTCGGTTCATACCGACGACGTCGAAGGCGCGTATCGGGAAGCTCAGGAGCTGGGCTACGAAATTGTGCATCCACTGACCACCGAAGCGTGGGGAGTGCGCCGCTTCCTGGTCCGGGCGCCGGACGGCAATGTGGTCAACGTCGTCCGTCACGCCGACTGACCCCGGCACGGCTTCCGGCCGTTCGAGACAGCGGCGCGGCCATTTATGAGACGTAGATCTGATGTCGCGGTTGATGTGACCCACGGCACGCGCCGAGATCCCCGCCGGGTCGGCTGATCCGACCCGGCCGGCCACGCGCGACCTTGGACTTTCGGGTGGGCACTGCGGCGCCACACTTAATAATTAGATTGCTGCACGAAACTAGCTACGACTGAACTAGCAGTTGGACACGATCATATGGACCGTAGCGAAATTTGCTGACTAATTACCTTAGTCTCAGTGATCACATCTGTTTCAGTTATTAGATTGCGCCGTGACCTACCTGCTGTATACGAAATGACCAAACCATTGTTTAATACGCGTGACGAGCACCACAAATTTTGATTTCTGACGCTAATTGTCGGTAGCGTCCGGCCCCATGATTGCTCTTGCAACGCTATTGGCACTGGTTAATCAAGTTTCCGGGACGCCCTACGTTCCGGGCGGAGATTCTCCCGCAGGCACTGATTGCTCAGGACTGGCGTCCTGGGTAGCAAATGCGGCCAGCGAACGTCCGGTATTCGGTAGCAGGTTCAACACCGGGAACGAAGAGGCGGCGCTGCTCGCGCGTGGCTTTCGGCCGGGCACCGCTCCCAATGCTTTGGTGATCGGGTGGAACGGGGGGCACACTGCGGTGACACTGCCCGATGGAACTCCGGTGTCCAGCGGCGAAGGTGGTGGTGTTCGCATCGGCGGCGCCGGCGCTTACCAGCCCGGATTCACGCACCACATGTTCTTGCCGGTCGATGAGCTGCCGGAAGGCGAGCTCCCGGCGCCGGACGCCCCCGATGCTCCTGCGGTTCTGGTTGACGCGGTGGCGCCGGAGCCCGCCGCCCCCGCCCCGCCGGCCGCCGCGGCCCCCGAAGCCGCCCAGCCGCCGGGCGCCGAACCTGCTCCGGCCGGCGATCCGCAAATGGCGTCCTGACCCGACGGGGCAAAGTGACCAACGCGACAACTATGTTGTGCGACCTGAATCACTCCAATTTCGAATAAACGCAGCTACGCCCGCATGGCGCATTTGTGGCGTGCGTCACAATGCGCTACGGGTGTGGTTCAAATCTAACGAGCCATTTGAATTCATCGCCTCAATAGCAATACCCACTACGGTGCCGTCGTATTCTTGCCGGCCTTCTTCGCCATTGTTCGAATTACGTTCACCCTGAACCGGACGCTCGATCCAGGCCGCCGCCCTTTCGTACTATGGCCGCGTGACAACCTCCACCACCCGGCCGGGCGCCGTCATCGCGGCTACCCAGGACGCCGTCGCCCAGGACCGGGTCAATGCCCAAGTCGTCTTCCGGGCCGCCGCCACCGCGCACGACGCGGTGGCCAGCACCATCACCCTCGGCCAGTATCAGGTCGAGGTGGACGAACCGCCGGCACTGGGCGGCGAAGCCGAGGCGCCGAACCCGGTCGAGTACTACCTGGCCTCGCTGCTGTCGTGCCAGATCGTCACCTGGCGGTTCTGGGCGGAGAAGCTGGGTATCGCCGTCGACGAGATCACCGCGCAGGCCGAGGGCGATCTCGACGTCCAGGGCTTCTTAGGCTTGGACGACAGCGTGCGGGCGGGATTCCAGGAGGTCCGGGTGGTCGTCAAGGTGACGGGACCGGAGACCCCGCAGCGCTACCGCGAACTTCAGGAGGCGGTCGACGCGCATTGCCCGGTGCTCGATCTGACCCGTAACGCCACTCCGGTGACCACTCGAGTGGAACTTGCCGGGCAGGATGCTACGCGATGACCGCGATCTCCTTGCCCAGCTGATATCCGGGCGCCAACGGCAGACTGTCACCGCTCCAGAACTTGCCCGGGTCGAACCAGTTGGTGTCCTTGTCGGTGACCAGCAGGCCCATCTCCTCGTAGGTGATGGCGACCGTCTCCGCGCAGTAGGCCGTGGCGATACTCATCCTGCGCTCTTCCCTACGTCGCTGCGTCTTCTCGCTGATCTTCCTGTCCAACAACGGGATTCCGCGGAACCAGTCATTGAGCGTGGGCAGCCGGCCGCGTAGCCAGCGGCCGGTCAGCCGCGCGGTGGTGGGGAAGGCGGTGCCGTCCATACGTGCGATCACCCGCAACAGCTCGTTCTCTTGCTCCCGGGTGGCGTACGGGGTGAGCTGACGAATCCAGCAACGCTGATGGTAGTGCTCGGTCCACTGCAGGAAGACCTGGCGAGCGTCATTGAGCTGGACCCCGCGGTGGTTGCTGCCGGTCCACATGTCGACCAGCTTGTCGCCCAGTTCGGCGTGCCAGATCAGCGGCGGCAGATCGTCGATAGCCACCGTCATGCCGACGTGGTTGACCGGGGCGTTGGTCAACGTCTGGATGGCGCGGTCGGGTCGGGAGCCGCCCCGGAACAGCCACAAGTCGCCGGTGCGAGTCTCGGCCAGCGCCTGGTCCAAGGTCAGCGTGTTGGAGTCCACCAGAGCACTCTAAGAGACGGCGGCCGGATAGCCTTTGCTGATGCGCAACATCTGGAAGTGGGTCGGGCTGGCCGGTGTCGCGGGCGTGGTCGCCGGTGGCGCCCTGGTGGTGCGCGATCAACGCAGACGTCAGGCCTACACACCCGACGAGATCCGGGCCCGGCTGCACGAGCGGTTGGCCGAATCCGACAGCGAAGCCTCTCAGTCCCGCTCCGGCTCGACCTCGACCGCGAACAACCGGTAACTGCCGGAGAATCCTTTCAGCTCGACCTCGTGGCCCTCGTCGAAGGCGATGCCGTCGCAGCCGCTGACTGCGTCCCGAACCGGTTCGCTGACCAGGATCTCACCGCCGGCGGCCTGCCCGGCGACCCGGGCGGCCATCGCGACGTTGCGGCCGAACAAGTCGTCGCCACGGCGTACCGAGCGGCCCATGTGAATGCCGATCCGCACTCGAAGCGCGTTGTGCCGCTTGCGTTTTGCGTCTTTATCCAGTTCCTGCTGCAGGTCCAGGCCGCAACGCACCGCCTGCTCGGCGCGCGCGAAGGCGACCATGAACCCGTCGCCCTGACTTTTAACCACGTGCCCCGAGTGCTTCTTCACCAGCCGATGCACCAGCTTGTCGTGTGCGGCGATGAGCTTGACCCAGGCCCGGTCGCCGATCCGCTCGTTGAGAGAGGTGGATTCCTCGATGTCGGAGAACAGGATCACCACCCGCCCGTCCGGGGTGACCCGCGCCAAGTCGGGCCGCTCCACCTCGGCCCAGTCGGCCAGGTCCTCGATCGAGCTGCGCACGGCCGCGCCGAAACCCTCTTTGCGCACGATGTTTGCGGTGTTCCACACCGTTTTAACGGCCTCCCGGCCGCCCGACCACAGGCGGTTGCGGACGTCCGCCCGCTGCTGCAGTTCCTCGACCTCCTGGCGGCTGCGGGTGAGCAGTTGCCACAGCACCACCAGCCCGCCGGCCTCGAGTACCGCGACTCCGGCCAGGGCGTAGAGCGCGATGTGCAGCACGTCACCCACGCACACCATCCTGTCAGGTCACTTCCGGTTCATTGCGTTCGCCTTGTCGGGTCAATACGCAGTGTCTAGGGTTGGCTTCGACTGCCCGGACGGTGCGCACGTGACGCTGAGGAGACGAAAAACTATGCAACTAGGCATGATCGGTCTGGGCAGGATGGGCGCCAACATCGTGCGCCGCGTCGTCACCGCCGGGCATCAGTGCGTGGTGTACGACCACAGCGCCGACGCGGTCAAGGCGATGGCCGGAGACGACAACATCACCGGCGTGTCCTCGCTGGCCGAGTTGCGCGACAAGCTCGACGCCCCGCGGCTGGTGTGGGTGATGGTGCCGGCCGGCAACATCACCACCGGGGTGATCGAGGAGTTGGCCGGCACGCTCGAGCCCGGCGACATCGTGATCGACGGCGGCAACTCCTACTACCGTGACGACCTCAAGCATGCAAAGTTGTTGGCGGAGAAAGATATTCGTCTGCTCGATGTGGGCACCAGCGGCGGAGTGTGGGGCCGCGAGCGCGGATACTGTCTGATGATCGGCGGCGATCAGGACGCCTTCGAGCATGCCGAGCCGATCTTCGCCACCATCGCCCCCGGGGTGAACGCCGCGCCGCGGACACCGGGGCGCGAGGGTGCCATCGACCAGGCCGAGAACGGATACCTGTACTGCGGCCAGGCGGGTGCCGGGCACTTCGTCAAGATGGTGCACAACGGAATCGAGTACGGGATGATGGCCTCCCTGGCCGAGGGGCTGAACATCCTGCGCAACGCCGACATCGGCAAACGCATCGAAGAGGGCGACGCCGAGACGGCCCCGTTGTCCAATCCCGAGTGCTACCAATACGACTTCGACATCGCCGAGGTCGCCGAGGTGTGGCGGCGGGGCAGCGTGATCGGCTCGTGGCTGCTCGATCTGACCGCGATCGCCTTGCACGAGTCGCCGACGCTGAAGGAGTTCTCCGGCCGCGTCTCCGACTCGGGCGAGGGCCGCTGGACCTCGATCGCGGCGATCGACGAGGGGGTGCCCGCGCCGGTGCTCACCACCGCGCTGCAGTCCCGCTTCGCCTCCCGCGACCTCGACGACTTCGCAAACAAGGCGTTGTCGGCGATGCGCAAGCAGTTCGGCGGCCACGCGGAGAAACCGGCCAACTAGCCGTGCCTACCGCGCCGAGCGTGCGGCTGCGTCAGCCCCGCCTACCGCGCCGAGCGTAAATTTCACGACGTATCACCGGCGTGCCGCGTCGTGAAACTCACACTCGCGCGGGGGGATTCGCGCAGGGGGATGCGCGCAGGGGAACTCGCGCAGGGTGGCTCGCCGGGAAGCCGGGACGGCCGGGTCAGGGGCGTTCGACGAAGGCCACCACCGCGTCGCTGAAGGCATCGTTGTCGTCGCCGGCCGCGGTGTGCCCCGCGTTCGACAATTCGACGAACTCCGCGCGCGGCACTTGGGTCAGGAAATGCTCGACGCCCTCGAGGCTCACCACGTCGGACAATTTCCCGCGGATCAGCAGCACCGGGATGCTCAGGTTGGTGGCGGCCTCCTCGAAACCTTCGGTGCGCAGTTCGGGGTCGTCGCCGGGCTTGGTCATGAACGCCGGGTCCCAGTGCCAGTACCAGCGCCCGTCGCGCAGCCGCAGATTCTTCTTCAGGCCCTCGGGGCTGCGCGGCTTGGCGCGGTGCGGCAGGTAGGCGGCGACGGCGTCGGCGGCCTGCTCCAGCGTCTCGAACCCGTCGATGTTGCTCATCATGAAATCCCGGATGCGGGCACTGCCGTTCTTCTCGAATCGTGGCACCACGTCGACCAGCACCAGCTTGGTCACCCGCTGTGGCCCGGCGCGGTCCGCGACGAGGATTCCGGTCAGCCCGCCCATGCTGGCCCCGATGATCACCACCTGCCGGCCGATCGCATCCAGGACGTGCATGACGTCGGTGGCCAGGGTCTCCACCTCGTAGTCGGCGTCGGGCGCGCGGTCGCTGTCACCGTGCCCGCGGGTATCGATCGCCACCACGTGGTACCCGTCGTCGGCCAGGACCTGTCCGGTGTTCTTCCAGGAGAACCGGTTCTGCCCGCCGCCGTGCAACATCAGGATGGTGGGCCGATCGGATCCGGCGCCGCGGTTCCACTCGTCGGCGATCAGGGTAAGCCCGTCCACCCCGGAGAATTCGACTGTCTGGGGGCTACTCATACGGTGAGTCTCTCTTTCGGTTCGGGTTGTGGGCGGGCCAGGTAGGCGCTGATGACTTCGACGAGCATCTCGCGGTCCCGGGTGCTGTCCAACGGCCGGGGCCAGGTCAGCTGCAGTGCCACCAGGCCGCGGACGGTGGCCCAGATGAGGTTGCCCAGCCGGCTGGCCTGGGCCGGGTCGATGCCGGTGCCCAGGTGCTCGCCGATCTCGGTCATCCGCGCCGACATTGCCGCCAGGTGGGCGTTGGCGGCCGCGGTGCGGGCACCGCGGGTGGCGATCATGATCTCCAGGGCGGCCATCGAGGTGGGGCTGGAGATGCCGCGCCACACCGCTTCCACGACGAACGCCGGCCGATCTTCCGGTGGTATCCGTGCGGCTTTAGCGGGCAGCGCCTCGAGCGCCTCGAGTAATTCGGCAAACCCCTTGTCCGCCACGGCCATCAAGATGCCGTCCAGGTCACCGAAGTGGTATTGCACCACGCCCCAGGTCAATCCGGCTCGTTCGGTGATCTGTCGCATGCTCGGCGGCGCGAATCCCTCCTTCAGGATGTAGCGGACCGTTTCGTCGATGACGGCCTGACGGCTGCGTTCGGCGCGCGCCTGTCCACCGCTCGGCGGCCTGCGTGGTGCGGTCATCGGTTCACCACATCACGCCGCGCAAATGGTCGAGCGGCCGCAGGTCGTGGGCGGCCAGGATGCCGCTCGGCGCCGCGCAGACCGCGTCAATTAGATTGACAACCCTTGCAGCCGTTGCGATTACACCACCCTCGTTGTGGTCGCCGCGGCCACCCAGATGGGTGTTGATCTCGACGCCGGGGCTGCCCGTGACCACGACGCGGTGCACACCGAGGCGGCCATCCGGGGGATAGGCCCAGTCGGGTGCGGTCTGCGGGCCGAGCCGGTTGACGTGTTCCATGGTGATCACCGCCTCGCCGTCGCGCACTCCCTCGACGCCGAACCGCACGGCGGCGACCTGCCCGGGTTCGACGTGCATCATCACGCAGTCGATCGGTTCGGGCGTCACCCACTTCTCGCAGCGTTCCCGGATCTCGTCGAGCTCCACGCCCAGGTCCTGCGCCAGGCTGCGCACCTGCACGCCCCACATCGAGGCCAGCACGCCGGACAGAAACATCACCGGCGTGTGATCCGGGTCGGTACCGAAACCGAAACTGACGCCGGTGAATTCGGCGTCATCGTAGCTGGCGTAGTCGCAGATCTCCTGGACGGTGATGCTGGTGGCGCGCTCGGTGAGGCTCAGCGCGGTGTAGGCCAGGGTGTCGCCGGAGAAGCCGGGGTCGACGCCGTTGATGTACAGCGTCGCGTCGCCCTCGGTGCACGCCTGCTGCAGTGGCTCGCACAGCCAGCTGTCAGCGTGGTCGGGGGCCACCATCCACACGAATGACGATCCGACCACGTTGGTGCCGGCCCGTAGGAACCGGCTGATCTCCGAAATCGCTTCCTTGGGCCGGGTTTCGGCCTGCGAGGCGTACACGACGCAGTCTGCCTGTAGGGCTACGAGCGCGTCGAGGTCGTCGGTGGCCGTGACACCCGTCGGCTCGCGGAGGCCGCACAATTCGGCGGCGTCGCGTCCCAGCTTGCCGGGGCTGAATGCGTGCACGCCCACCAATTCCAGGCCGGGCCGCTCGATCAGCATGCGCAGGGCATGCCGACCGACGTTGCCGGTGGAGTATTGGATGACACGCGTCATGTCAGCGTGGTGGGAATCGGCCACAGCGGCGCGCTCATCTCGGTCCAAGACCGGTAGTGGCCGGGCTGGTTGCCCGAGCGCAGCGCTGCCATCCGCGCGTCGAGTTCGGGCGTGTTCCTGCCGTCGCGCAGGATGTCGAGCATTGCCGCCGTTGCCATTCCGACGTCGAAGATGTCGCGCTGCCAGGACCAGCTGCGGCGCCCGCTGTACTGGAACCAGCTACCACCCAGTCCCTGAATCTCGTACGGCTCGCCGGTGGGCGAGGTGAAGGTGGACAGCTGGCGCCACAGCCCGAACGCCTGTCCGGAGCGATCATCGAAAAGTACTGTCTGGTAGGGATATATCCAGCCCTGAAAGCCGAGCATCTCGGTGCCCAGCGCAAGGTCGCGGATCTCGTCGCGGCCGTTGGCCATGAACTGGTCCGTCGGCGAGTAGGACCAGCCGTAGGTGGCGTCCGGCTCGTAGAAGTCGGCCATCACCCCCCAGTCGCCGGAGTCCTGCGCGCGGCGGTTCACCTCCAGCCAGGCTTCCCAGAACTCGTCGAATTCGCCTCGGTCATATGTCATTCGGTTCCTCACATCAGGTCGGTGATGGTCTTCAGGCCGGCCTCGTACAGCACGCCGGGCAGCATGCCGCCGTCGATCTCGATGGTGGTGCCGTTGATGTAGTCGGCTGCGCCCGAGGCCAGAAACACGACCGTGCGGCCCACTTCGGCCGGTTCGCCGCCGCGCTTCAGTGGAACCTTGGCGAAATACCCGGCACCCGTCGGGTCGTCCTCGGGTAACACGAAAGCGCGGAAGTTGTCGGTGATCGTCGGTCCCAGCGCCACGCAGTTGACCCGCACCCGCGGTCCCCATTCCTGGGCCAGCGACCGCGTCATGTGATTGAGGCCGGACTTGGCCGCGCCGTAGGACACCAGGGTGGGCGAACCCGCGGGGTGGCCGGCGCCGCTGGAGACGTTGACGATGCAACCTGTGCCGTCCTGGGTCTTCATCTGCCGGTAGGCGCGGATGGCGAACCACATCGGGCTGATCAGGTTCATCTGCACCGCGAAGGCGTGGAACAGCGCGGTGCGTTCGAAGTCGTCGCCGCTGCGCGGGGCGCCCTGCAGTCGCTGCACCAGCTCGGGGATGTCTTCGACGTGCGGTGCGGGTACGGTACCCCCGGCATTGTTGACCAGGATGTCGATCCGGCCGTAGCTGTCGGCGACGTGTTGGACGAAGGCGTCGATCGCGTGGTAATCGCCTTGGTCGCAGACCATTTGGGCGCTGCGTTGTGCCCATTCGGGCTCGGACTCGATGCCGGGCAGCGTGTCCAGCGGCGAGCGTGCGCAGCCGATCACGGTGGCTCCTGCGCGCAACAATTCGTGTGCGATGCCCACGCCGACGCCGCGGCTGGTGCCGGTGACGACGGCGACCTTGCCGTCCAGCGCAGGCCGTGGGTCCACTGACAGATGATTACACTCGTAATCTTTTCGGGCAAGCGACTGCGCCGATGAGTTCTGGTCGGCGCCCCGGTCTATGTGAGGGAAGAGATCCAACGAACTAGGAGATGCGATATGCCCGCGATCACGCCCTCACTGTGGTTCGACCAGAACCTGGAGGAGGCTGCCGAGTTCTATGTCTCGGTGTTCCCGAACTCGCACATCGAGGAACTGCACCGCGCCACCGAGGCGGGTCCTGGTGCGCCGGGTTCGGTGCTGTCGGGCACCTTTGTGCTCGACGGCACCCGCTTCCTCGGCATCAACGGCGGCCCGGTCTTTCAACTCAGCGAGGCCGTGTCCTTCATGGTGCACTGCAAGGACCAGGACGAGGTCGACTACTACTGGGAGAAACTGGCCGACGGCGGCCAAGAGTCGCAGTGCGGTTGGCTCAAGGACCGATTCGGCCTGAGCTGGCAGATCACGCCGGACCGGCTGTTCGAGCTCGTTTCGGATCCAGACCCGGCCCGGGCCGCCGCGGCCACCGCCGCCATGCACGGCATGCACAAGATCGTCATCGCCGAGCTGGAGAAGGCGGCCGACCAGGCCTGAGCTCACTCGATGATGCGGTCGATCCACGCAATCGTCGCGTCGATGACCGCCGGCACCTCGTCGGGGTCGTCGCAGCCGGTGACCATCAGCGTGGCCTCGGCCAGCGTCGCGATCAACACCCGCCCGAGCAGCACCTCGCGCGGGGAGGAGCCCAGCTCCAGCGCCGCCAGCCAGTTGCGCAGCTCCGTCGCCAATCGCTTACGGCGGGTGACCTCGAACCCGGCCGGCAGGTCGCCGCAGGACAGCACCCGGGCCGCGTGGCGGTTCTCCCACATCGCCTCCAGATAGGCCCGCACGTGCAGCCGGAACGTGTCGCGCCGGTCGGATGCGGCCTCGCGGTGTGGCTGGACGGCGTTCTCGATGGAGGCGGCGACGGAGTCGGCCAGCTGCTCGTAGATGGCCAGAAACAGCTCGCTCTTGCCGCCGAAGTGGTGGTAGATGCTGCCGATGCTGGCGCCGGAGGTATGCACCACGTCGGCGATGGTTGCGGCGGTGAAGCCTTTCTCCGCGAACACTTCGGTGGCCGCGTCGAGAATCCTGCGCTGGGTGGCGCCGGACTTGGCCCAGCGCCTCGAGGCGGTGGATCGCGCGGTCAACCGGACGCCCGTGTGGACGCGACCGGGGTTGACCTCTGGTGGTACCGCGGCGAACATCATCGTTGCTGGCCTCCCTTTACGCCCATGCCAATAGCGTGCCGTGACAGCGGTGGGAAGTCTGTCGGCCGAGCGGCCAGCGGGGGGATGAATTTCGCGTCCTCCGATTGATGGGCTTCTGGTCCTCCCAATGGGCCGGTTACGTTGGACGTGCGGGCGAGAAAAGGTGAACAGGAGTCGAGTTGTCTGAACCACGCTGGGTCGACGTGAAGAGTCCCAACGGTGATCTGAAAGCCCTGACCTGGGGACCCGACGACGCGCCGATTGCGTTGTGCCTGCACGGTTTTCCCGACACCGCGTACGGGTGGCGCAAGATCGCGCCACTATTGGCCGCGGCCGGTTGGCGGGTGGTGGCGCCGTTCATGCGCGGTTACGCGCCGTCGTCGATTCCCGTCGACGGCAGTTACCACGTCGGCGCGTTGATGCACGACGCCCTGCGGGTGCGCTCGGCCGCGGGCGGCTCCGACCGCGACGTGGTGATCGGCCACGACTGGGGAGCGATGGCCGCCGCCGGGCTGGCCGCGATACCCGACAGCCCGTTCGCCAGGGCGGTGATCATGTCCGTCCCACCGATCGGCGCTTTCCGGCCGTTCGGTCAGCTGCCGAACCGGGCCCGCCTGCTCCGCGAAGTGCCGCCGCAGTTGCTGCGCAGCTGGTACATCAGCTACTTCCAGCTGCCGTGGTTGCCGGAACGGTCGGCGTCCTGGGTGCTGCCGCTGTTGTGGCGACGGTGGTCGCCGGGCTACCGCGCCGACGAGGACCTGCGCCACGTCGACGCCGCGATCGGCACCCCGCAGAGTTGGCGCGCCGCGCTGGGCCCCTATCGTGCCACCATCCGTAACACCGAGCCGCCGCCGCAGTACGCCGAGTTGCACCGGCATTGGACCGAGACACCGAAGTTGCTCAGCCTGTACCTGCACGGACACGACGACGGTTGCATGACAGCGGCTTTCGCGCGCTGGGTGGAGCCGGCGCTGCCGGCCGGCAGCGCGGTGGACATCGTCGCCAATGCCGGCCACTTCCTGCAGCTCGAACAGCCCGACAAGGTTGCCGAGCTGGTGTTGGATTTCGTCGGTTCGCCCTGATGCACCGGATGGCCGCCGTCGACGCACAGTTTTACTGGATGTCGGCCAAAGTCCCCAACGACGAGTTCCTGCTGTACGTGTTCGACGGCGAACCTGCCGATCTCGACGGGGCCCTGGAGCAGGTTCGCCGGCGCGCCGAGGCCTGCCCGGACTGGGCGATGCGCGTGCGGGACGACTATGCGGTGCGCTTCCCGCGGTGGGTCCCCGCGGCGGTCGGCCCGGAACTGCTGCTCTGCCACCAGCTGGCGGACGACACCTGGGCTGGCTGTCTGAGCGCGGTAGCCGCCCTGACCGGCGATCAGCTGGATCCGCGCGAGATGCCTTGGCGCTTACATGTATTCACCCCGGTGCGCGATATCCCGGGTGCCATCGGCCCGGGCACGGTCGTCGTGGTGCAGGCCGCGCATGCGCTGGGTGACGGCCGGCGGGTTTCGGCGATGGCGGGCTATTTGTTGGGCCGGTCGGCCCCGGTGCCGCAGGTGGCCCCGCCGCGGCCGGGACTGGCGCCGTGGCGCGCGGTGGAGGCGGTCCGCACGTACCGGCGACTCGTCGCCGATACCGAAGCCGGGCTGTTGCCTGCGGGGGCGGGATCGCGGCGGCCACTGGCCATCAACACCCGCCCCCGGGGAGCGCGATCGCTGCGCACGCTGGTGCGCCACCGTTCGCAACTGCCGGGCGCCACCGTCACCGTCGCGGTGCTGGCCGCGGTGGCCGGTGCGCTGGCGGAGCTGCTCGGCCCGGCCGCCGATTCTCTGGGTGCGGAGGTGCCGATGGCCAAACCCGGTGCGCCGCTGGGCTACAACCATTTCGGCAATGTGGCTGTGGGGCTCTACCCGCACCTCGACCGCGGCGAACGCATGGCGCGGATCGCCTCCGATCTGGAAAATGCCCGCCGCCGCATGTGGCATCCCGCCGGCCGGGCCGCCGATCGGGCGTTCGCCACCGTTCCCGCTGCGGTATTGCGTTGGGGGGTATCGCAATTCGACGCCGAGGCGCGGCCCACGCAGGTGACCGGCAACACTGTGGTGTCCAGTGTGTATCGGGGTGCCGCCGACGTGAGTTTCGGCGGAGCTCCGGTGCTGTTCACCGCCGGCTATCCGTCCTTGTCGCCGGCGATGGGGCTGACCCACGGCGTGCACGGCATCGGCGACACCATCGCTATCAGCGTGCACGCGGCCGAGTCGGCGCTGCCGGACGTGGACGGATATCTGCGACTGCTGGACGCGGCGCTCCATTAGACCCTGGCCGCGAGTGCTACGGACGCCGCGACATCCCGCGCCCGAAACAGCGGTGGCGTTACATCCGCGGAGCAACATGATCTAGTTTTGACGCCATGGCTGCCATCGATGTCGGTTTACTGATCCTGCGGCTGGTACTGGGTCTGACCTTGGCCGCGCACGGCTTGAACAAATTCTTCGGCGGCGGGCGGATAGCGGGGACCGCCCGCTGGTTCGAGAGCATCGGCATGAAGCCCGGCAAATTCCACGCCATCGTTGCCGCCACCACCGAGACGGCGGCCGGGCTGGGCCTGGCCGCCGGCCTGCTCACCCCGATCCCGGCGGCGGGCTTCGTGTCGCTGATGATCGTCGCGGCCTGGACCGTGCATCGCCACAACGGCTTCTTCATCGTCAAGGAGGGCTGGGAGTACAACCTGGTCCTGGCCCTGTGCGCGGTTGCGGTTGCCACCGTGGGCGCGGGCCGGCTCAGCCTGGATCGGGTGATCTTCGGGGATGCCTCGTGGCTCAGCGGTTGGCCCGGTCTGGCAATCTCGCTCGGCCTGGGGCTGGCCGGAGCCATCGGGCAGCTGCTGATCTTCTACCGGCCGCCGGCCAAACAGGCCGCCTAGCGGGCAATTCTCCCGAGCTGGAGGAGTCCTGGGGGATTCCTGGGAATCGCCTGAATTCGCCCACACGGGGGCCGATCACCGGCGAGGGTGAGCAGAATAGGGGCCGCTCTGAGGGCGGCCCCAAGATTTCGTTGACGCGGCTGGCCGGTAGGGGTGCAGATGATATTGGACTTTGCGTGGTTGCCGCCGGAGATCAACTCGGCGCGGATTTTCGCCGGTGCCGGTTCGGGCCCGTTGCATGTGGCGGCGGCGGCCTGGGAGAGTCTGGCCGCGGACCTGTCGGGGTCGGCGAGTTCGTTCGATTCGGTGATCACCGCGTTGGCGGGTGGGCCGTGGGCGGGTCCGGCGTCGGCGGCGATGGTGGCTGCGGCGACGCCGTATGTGGGCTGGTTGAGTGCGGCGGCGGCGCAGGCGACGGCGGCGGCGTTGCAGGCGCGGGCGGCGGCGACGTCGTTCGAGGCGGCGCTGACGGCGACGGTGCATCCGTTGGCGGTGGAAGCCAATCGGGTGTCGTTGGCGACGCTGGTGGCGACGAATTTTCTGGGGTTGAACACGCCGGCGATCTTTGCCACTGAGTTCGACTACGTGGAGATGTGGGCGCAGGATGTGGCCGCGATGCTGGGGTATCACTCGGGTGCCACGGCGGTGGCGCAGAGTTTGACCCCGTTCAGCGTGCCGCCGCTCGATCTGGCGGGCCTGGCGTCGACGGTCAACGCGAACGTCGTCGGGTTCGCCACGTCGGCGTCGGCGGCGCTGAGCCCAGTGGCCGCCGGGGCCACGGCCCTGGTGTCGGAGGTGCAATCGGCGGCCGCCGCGGTACCCGTGTCGACGCTGATGTCGGTGGCCCAGGTGGGCGCATACCCGGCCAGCATGCTGATCGGTCCATTGATGCAGCTGGGTCAGACGGCCAATGCCGGCACCGCCGGATTGGCCGGTGCGGCAACGGGATTGGCTGACGTACCGAAATTCGTCGGCGACACCATGCCAGCCGCCGGCAGCCTCGGCGGCGGCGGTCTGGGGGCCGGGATGTCGGGGAGCCTGGGGCAGGCGCGACTCGTCGGTGCAATGTCGGTGCCACCCACGTGGGAGGGTTCGACGCCCAAAGGTATGACTACGTCTGCGATGCAAGGCCTGGGTGCGATGCCCAATGCTGCCGCGGCAGCTCAAGCGGCGCCCACCGGCGGCGGCATGCCGATGATGCCGATGCCAATGGGTGGCGGTGCCGGTGGTGGCGCGGGGATGCCCGGCGGCCCGTTGGGCCGCGGCGGCGCCAGTCCGCACGTTACGCAGAACCGGCCCAGCGTGATTCCGCGCACGGGCGTCGGCTAGCAGCCTCGCCCGCCGCACTCACGATCAGGCCTGCGCGGCAACCACTTCCGCCGCAGCACGCTCCCCGGAGCGGATCGCGCCGTCGACCCAGCCGCACATCACGGCCGAGCTTTCGGTCCCGGCCCAATGGACCCGCCCGCACGGCGCCCGCAGGGTACGGCCGAACTCGGTCAGCACGCCGGTGGGAGTATGGCTGATCATGCCGCCGCCGGAGTACCGGTCCAGCGTCCAGTCCTGCAAATGGAATTCCACTGGCGCACCGGCCTTTTCGCCGAACCGGCGGACGAGTTCGCCGATGATCAGCTCCCGGCGTCCGGTCTCGTCGAGCCGCAGCAGCCGGCGCGCGGCGCGCCCCTCGGTGATGGCGCACATGATCCCCGGGTTCCCGGAGTCGGTGCACGCGTCGATGGTCAGCGTCACCGGCGTGCCTGGTGCGGCGGACTGCCCGGAGAATCCGTCGGCGCGCCAGAACGGTTCGTCGTAGACGACCGAGGTCTTGATCACCGCACCGCTGGGCATCCGCTGGTGCAACATCGCCCGGTCCACCGGCAGCGCGGGTTGGTAGACGATCGAGGTGGCGATCGCCATCGGAATCGCCACGATCGCGCGCTGTGCGCGCACCGTAAGACCATCGGCGCTCACCGTGACGCCGTCGGTGTCCTGGGTGATTTGGCGAACCGGCTGCGACAGGTGCAGCGCATCCCCGAGTGCGGCAACCATCGGCCGATAGATCGCCCCCATCCCGCCGACGGGGCGGGCGTCCTGTGAGCCGCCCCTGCCGGAGATCACGAAGGTGGGACCGCCGCCGGAGGACATCTGCAGCAGCATCCACAGCAGCGACACCTCGGCGGAAGTCGAGGTGTAGGTACCGCCCAATACCAGGTCGAGCATCTCGCGGGCCGCCCTGGACGGCACGTTGCGCTCCAGCCAGTCGCCGATACTGGTCCGATCCCATTCGGCGGCATCCGTTGCATCCCAAGGGTTTTCGCGCGGAATGGTCTTGCACATCTGCTCCAGGGACAGCAGCGCCACGCCGAGGTTGGCCACCGCCCACGGGCTCATGCTCCAGGGCAGCTTCCCCCCGTAGCGGTGTTTTTTGCCGTTGACGATCATCATGGCGTCGCCGTCGTCGTGCTGTTTGTAGTCTCCGACGCCGAATTCAGCCATCAGCGCGTAGATCCGGTCCTGGCCGGGCCCGACCCAGGCGCCGCCGCGGTCGATCCACACCCCGTCATCGCGCGGCACCGTGAAGGTGCGGCCGCCGACCCGGTCGCGCGCTTCCAGCAGCGCCACCGAGTGGCCCGACTGCTTCAACCGCAGCGCTGCCGTCAGGCCGGCGAACCCGGCCCCGACCACGCAATAATCGACATCCGTCATACCCGACTCCTCAGTGGTCCGGCGATCCCGCACTGATCATGCCGGTTGGCGAGGCCCGACCACAGGCGGATAAGGAAGATCGGTACTGGTGTGCGGGTCGACGTGGACCGGATGACCGAGGTAGGGGAAAGCCCGCTGCGCGCATGCGGCGCGCGCGCAGATCTTGCAGCCGGCACCGATCGGCACCATCGCCTCCGGGTCGGTCAGGTCGACCCCGACGGAATAGATCAGCTTTTCGGCATGGACCAGGTCGCATCCGAGCCCGACGGCGAAGCTCTTGTCCGGGCCCAGGTAGCGGCTGGGTTCGCTGGTGGTGGTGCGGGCGACCCAGAAATAGGTGCGCTCGTCGGGCATCTGGGCGACTTGGGTGAGGAACTGGCCGGGCCGGGAGAACGCGTGATGTACCACCCACAGCGGGCAGTTGCCGCCGACACGCGAGAAGTGAAAAGCCGTGGCGGACTGCCGTTTCGAGATGTTCCCGGCGCTGTCGGCACGGACGAAGATGAACGGGACGCCGCGCGCGTTCGGACGCTGCAGGGTGGACAGCCGATGGCAGATGGTTTCGAAGCCGACCTCGAATCCTCTTGCCAGCGAGTCGATGTCGTAGCGTGCACGCTCTGCGGCTTCGAGGAATCGTTGGTAGGGCAACAACAATGCGCCGGCGAAGTAGTTGGCCAGGCCGATGCGGGCCACCGCTCGCGCGTCGTCACTGAGCTGGTCGTCTGCCGCGATCAACCCGGTGATCAACTCGGCCTGGGTGAGCAGCGCGATCTGGGTGGCGAGTTGAAAGGCGCGCTGGCCGGGATGCAGCCACCGCGCCACGTACAACGTCTTCGATTCAGGGTGGAAGAGGCGCTTGGAGTTGGGCTGCAGCGCCTGGCCGCCGTCGATGACAACGGTCACGCCGAGTTCATCGTCCAGGAAGTCGGCCAGCTGGGCGTCGAGCCCGCCGATCCGCATACGTTTCCGGTCGAATAGCCTCTCGGCTGCCAGGTCCAGCTCGCCGATGTAGTTCTTGCGGTCGTAGAAGAAGTCGCGGACCTCTTCGAAGGGCATCGGCTGCTGCGTGGCCGTCGGGCTCTCGATGCTCGCGCGGCTGTGCAGAGCCTCCAGGTCGGCGGTGGCGTCGTGCAGTCGGCGGTGCAGATTGACCAGTGTTTGTCCAATGGCCGGCATCCGCGCGACGAGTTCCTCGATCTGTGCTGCGGTGGCGGCCCCCTCGGCGAGCACCTCGCTCAGATCGGAGATCAGGCGCGCATCGGAGTCTGGGGCGAAGTATTGCGCCGGCAGGTTGAAACGCTCGGTGAGGGTGAGCAGCACTGGCACGGTGATGGGACGCTGATCATTCTCCAGCTGGTTGACGTAGCTGGTGGACAGTCCCAGGGCGCGCGCCAGCGCCACCTGGGTCAGCCCCTGGTCCTCACGTAGCCGCCGCAACCGCGCACCGGCGAACGTCTTCGCCACCTTGGACACCGTACGCCCGCCTCCTTACACAACATTTGCAAAATCGCGCCCGCAAGGACACAAAATTACGCCTTTACAGTGCATTTACCCCAGTTGTGGCGCTGCGTACTGTGCGTCTTATGCGTATCCACGACGTTCGAGCACGGCGCAGCGCCGACGACTTCCCGCGTACCGAGCACCTGGCCTGGAAGATCGCCGAGGTAGCGGCGGACCCGGTGGGGGTACCGGCCGAGACCGAGTCGATGGTGATCAACCGCATCATCGACAACGCTGCGGTGTCGGCCGCCTCGGTGATTCGTCGGCCGGTCACCGCCGCCCGCGCACAGGCACTCGCACACCCGGTATCGGCCAAGGGGGCGAAGGTTTTCGGCGTCACCGGCGATTACTCGCCGGAATGGGCAGCCTGGGCCAACGGTGTCGCGGTCCGCGAATTGGACTTCCACGACACATTTCTGGCTGCCGAGTATTCCCACCCCGGTGACAACATCCCGCCGCTGGTAGCTGTCGCCCAGCACCTCGGCATCGGGGGAGCGGACTTGATCCGGGGCCTGGCAACCGCCTACGAGATTCAGATCGACCTGGTCAAGGGAATCTGCCTGCACGAGCACAAGATCGACCACGTCGCCCATCTGGGTCCGTCGGTGGCCGCCGGTTTGGGCACCATGTTGCGCCTGGACAAGGAGACGATCTATCAGGCCGTCGGCCAGGCACTGCACCTGACGACGTCCACCCGGCAGTCCCGCAAAGGGCTGATCTCGAGCTGGAAGGCTTTCGCCCCGGCGTGGGCGGGCAAGGTCGCCATCGAGGCCGTGGACCGCGCGATGCGCGGCGAAGGTGCGCCCGCTCCCATCTGGGAGGGTGAGGACGGGGTGATCGCCTGGCTGCTGTCCGGCCCCGAGCACACCTATCAGGTGCCGCTGCCCGAACCGGGTGAGCCAAAGCGCGCGATTCTGGACAGCTACACCAAGGAGCACTCCGCGGAGTACCAGAGTCAGGCCCTGATCGACCTGGCCCGCCGGCTGCGCGAGCGGATCGGCAACCTGGACGAGATCGCCACCATCGTGTTGCACACCAGCCACCACACCCATTACGTGATCGGCACCGGCGCGGGCGACCCACAGAAGATGGATCCGGACGCGTCCCGGGAAACTCTGGACCACTCGGTGATGTACATCTTCGCGGTCGCGTTGCAGGACGGAACCTGGCATCACGAGCGCTCGTACACGCCCGAGCGGGCGCACCGGCCCGACACCGTCGAGCTGTGGCACAAGATCTCCACCCTCGAAGACCCCGAGTGGACCCGTCGTTACCACTCGACTGATCCCGCGGAGAAGGCGTTCGGTGCCCGCGCCGAGATCACCCTGAAAAGCGGCGAGGTGATCGTCGACGAGATCGCTGTCGCCGACGCACACCCATTGGGTGCCAGGCCCTTTGAGCGCAAGCAATACGCCGCGAAGTTCGCCGAGTTGGCCGAAGGTGTGGTCGACGACGCCGAACAGCAGCGTTTCCTGTCGGCGGTCGAGGGGCTCGCTGCGCTCGAGTCGGGTGAGCTCGGTGCGCTCAACGTCATCGTCGCCCGTTCCGTGTTGGACAAGGCGCCGACGATTCCGGCCGGGATCTTCGGATGAGCGGGCTGATCGGCAGCGCCGTGCCCGCCGGGCAGAAGCGCGCCAGATTTCGCAGGGCGCTGGAAAGTGGACGACTGCAACGCTTCCCGGGAGCATTCTCACCGCTGGTTGCCAAGCTGGTCGCCGAGCTGCGATTCGACGGTGTGTACGTGTCCGGTGCGGTGCTCTCCGCCGACCTGGGTCTGCCCGACATAGGTTTGATCACGTTGACCGAGGTCAGTGTGCGCGGCGGGCAAATCGCCGGCGCGACGGACCTACCCACCCTGATCGACGCCGACACCGGTTTCGGTGAGCCGATGAGCGCCGCGCGCACCGTGACGGTGCTCGAAGATGCGGGGTTGGCCGGCTGCCACCTGGAAGACCAGGTCAACCCTAAACGCTGCGGGCATCTCGACGGCAAAGCGGTGGTGCCGACCGGGGAGATGGTCAAGCGGTTGCGGGCCGCCGTATCGGCAAGGCGCGACCCGAACTTCATCATCTGCGCCCGCACCGACGCGGCCGGCATCGAAGGAATCCCCGCGGCGATCGACCGGGCGAAGGCATACGCCGATGCGGGCGCCGACCTCATCTTCACTGAAGCCTTGAACACACCGGCTGATTTCGAGCAATTCCGCGATGCGGTCGACACGCCGTTGCTCGCGAACATGACCGAATTCGGAAAGTCTGAGTTGCTCACGGTCGCACAACTTTCCGACATCGGTTACAACGTGGTGATCTATCCGGTGACCACGTTGCGACTGGCCATGTATGCCGTAGAGGTAGGACTTCGCGAAATATCCTCCAGCGGAACGCAATCCGATCTGATCGACCGCATGCAACATCGCAGCCGACTCTACGAGCTACTTCGGTACAGCGACTACAACCAATTCGATTCTGATATCTACAACTTCGCCCTGCAAGGAGTCACGTCATGAGCGGCAACAACGAAGCAACTGCGGACGCACCCCGGATTTTCAAGGGACTGACCGGCGTCGTGGTCGACACCACCGCCATCTCCAAGGTGGTCCCCGAGACCAACTCCCTGACCTACCGCGGCTACCCGGTCCAAGACCTTGCCGCGCGTTGCAGTTTCGAACAGGTGGCGTATCTACTCTGGCACGGCGAGCTGCCCAACGATCAGCAGCTCGCACTATTCACCCAACGGGAACGCGCCAACCGCCGGTTGAATCGCTCCCTGCTGTCGCTGATCGCCAAGCAGCCCGACACCTGTCACCCGATGGACGTGCTGCGCACCGTGATCAGCTACCTGGGCGCCGAAGACGCCGAAGAAGAGGACAGCAGCGTCGAAGCGAACTACGCGAAGTCGTTGCGTATGTACGCCGTACTGCCCACCATCGTCGCTGCCGACATGCGCCGCCGGCGTGGCCTGGAACCCATTGCGCCGCATAGTCATATGAACTATGCGCAGAATTTCCTGCACATGTGCTTCGGGGATGTGCCCGAACAGGTGATCGTCGATGCCTTCGAGCAGTCGATGGTGCTGTATGCAGAGCACAGCTTCAACGCATCCACGTTCGCCGCCCGGGTGGTCACCTCCACCCAGTCCGACATCTACAGTGCGGTCACCGCGGCAATCGGAGCTTTAAAAGGACCGCTGCACGGCGGAGCCAACGAAGCCGTGATGCACGACATGCTCGAAATCGGCACGGCCGAAA
Organism: Mycobacterium sp. 20KCMC460; assembly: GCF_022179425.1. Lineage (NCBI taxonomy): Bacteria > Bacillati > Actinomycetota > Actinomycetes > Mycobacteriales > Mycobacteriaceae > Mycobacterium > Mycobacterium sp. 20KCMC460. The sequence continues at coordinate 5,300,071 of NZ_AP025524.1, read as the reverse complement.
GAGCTTCGGAGTGGTTGCAGGGCAAGATCGCCCGCAAAGAGAAGATCATGGGATTCGGGCACCGGGTGTACAAGAACGGCGATTCGCGGGTGCCGACCATGAAGCGTGCCCTGGAACGAGTGGCGGCTGTCCGGGACGGCCAGCGATGGCTGGACATCTACCACGTCCTGGAGCAGGGGATGGCGAAAGCCAACGGCATCAAGCCGAACCTGGACTTCCCGACCGGGCCGGCCTACTACATGATGGGCTTCGACATCGGTTGCTTCACACCGATCTTCGTGATGAGCCGGATCACCGGGTGGACCGCCCACATCATGGAGCAGACCGCCTCCAACGCGTTGATCCGTCCACTCAGCGAGTACGTCGGACCACCGCAACGTGCACTCAGGTGATCTCCAAAGTTCTGGTCGCGAACCGGGGTGAGATCGCGATACGTGCCTTTCGCGCCGCCTACGAGTTGGGTGTCGGCACCGTTGCGGTCTACCCGGTCGAAGATCGAAATTCGGCCCATCGGGCAAAGGCCGACGAGTCTTACCAGATCGGCGAGCCCGGTCATCCGGTACGGGCCTATCTCAACGTGGCGGAGATCGTCGCAACGGCGCGCGCCTGCGGTGCCGACGCGATCTATCCCGGCTACGGATTCCTCTCGGAGAACCCAGAATTGGCGGCGGCGTGCGCATCCGCCGGAATCATCTTCGTGGGTCCATCGGTTGAGATTCTGCAACTGACCGGGAACAAATCGCGGGCGGTCGCTGCGGCGCGCGAGGCGGGCCTTCCCGTGCTCGCCTCAGCCGCGCCTTCTTCGTCGCCGGAGGAGCTGATTGCGTCCGCAACTTCGATGCAGTTCCCGCTGTTCGTCAAGGCGGTTGCCGGGGGCGGCGGCCGCGGCATGCGCCGGGTGACCGATCCCGCCGAACTGGCCGAAGCTATCGAGTCGGCGTCTCGGGAAGCCGAGTCCGCTTTCGGTGATCCGACCGTGTTTCTCGAGCAGGCGGTGATCAATCCGCGTCACATCGAGGTACAGATCCTGGCCGACGCCGAGGGAAACGTCATCCACCTCTATGAGCGTGACTGCAGCGTGCAACGCCGGCATCAGAAGGTGATCGAACTCGCACCGGCCCCAAACTTGGACGCCGAACTACGAGAACGCATCTGCGCGGACGCCGTGGCATTCGCCCGTCAGATCGGCTACACCTGTGCCGGCACCGTCGAATTCCTGCTCGACGAACGCGGGAATCACGTATTCATCGAGATGAATCCCCGTATTCAGGTGGAGCACACGGTGACCGAAGAGATCACCGACGTCGACCTGGTGTCCAGCCAGCTCCGTATTGCAGCCGGGGAGACCCTCGCTGATCTGGGTTTGAGCCAAGAGGCGATCACCCCGCACGGCGCGGCTCTGCAATGCCGCATCACCACCGAAGATCCGGCCAACGGTTTCCGCCCCGACACCGGACGGATCAGCGCCTACCGCGCTCCGGGCGGGTCGGGCATCCGCTTGGATGACGGCACACATCTGGGCGCTGAAGTATCGGCACACTTCGATTCCATGTTGGTCAAATTAACCTGCAGGGGAAGAGATTTCGATACCGCTGTGCGCCGGGCCCGCCGGGCCGTCGCCGAGTTCCGCATCCGCGGCGTCACCACCAACACCGCCTTCCTGCAGGCAGTGCTCGACGATCCGGACTTCGCCGAGGGGCGGTTGACGACATCGTTCATCGACGAGCGCCCGCAGTTGCTTACCGCCCACACCAGCGCCGACCGGGGCACCAAGATCCTGCAATATCTGGCCGATGTGACGGTCAATCAACCGCACGGTCCGCGGCCCTCCGCGGTGTATCCGCGTGACAAGCTGCCGCAGCTGGATCTCACGGTGCCGCCGCCGGCGGGTTCGAAGCAACGCCTGACCGAGTTGGGTCCGGAAGGGTTCGCACGGTGGCTGCGGGAGTCGAATTCTATCGGTGTCACCGACACCACATTCCGCGATGCGCATCAGTCGCTCTTGGCTACCCGGGTCCGCGGCACCGGTCTGGTCAAGGTGGCTCCCTACGTCGCCCGGATGATGCCGCAACTGTTGTCGGTCGAGTGCTGGGGTGGGGCGACCTACGATGTGGCGCTGCGCTTTTTGAAGGAAGACCCGTGGCAGCGGCTTGCCGCCCTTCGTGAGGCGATGCCCAACATCTGCCTGCAGATGCTGCTGCGTGGCCGAAACACAGTGGGCTACACGCCCTACCCGGAGATCGTCACATCGGCCTTCGTCGACGAAGCCGCCCGAACCGGTGTCGACATCTTCCGGATCTTCGACGCGCTCAACAACATCGACTCGATGCGGCCGGCGATCGATGCCGTACGGGAGACGGGTACGGCGGTCGCCGAGGTGGCCATGTCCTACACCGGTGACCTGAGTGATCCCGCCGAAAATCTCTACACGCTGGACTACTACCTGAAGCTCGCCGAGCAGATCGTCCTGGCCGGTGCGCACGTATTGGCCATCAAGGATATGGCAGGGTTGTTGCGGGCGCCGGCCGCGACCACATTGGTATCGGCACTCAAGTCACGTTTCGATTTGCCGATCCATGTGCACACGCACGACACCCCGGGTGGACAACTAGCTACCTATATGGCGGCCTGGCAAGCCGGCGCCGACGCGGTGGACGGGGCCGCGGCGCCGCTGGCCGGAACGACGAGCCAGCCCGCGCTGTCCTCGATCGTGGCCGCTGCGGCGCATACCAGCTACGACAGCGGATTGTCACTTGACGCAGTGTGTGCGCTGGAGCCTTACTGGGAAGCATTGCGAAAGGTGTACGCACCCTTCGAATCCGGGCTGCCGTCGCCGACCGGAAGGGTGTATGCCCACGAGATTCCGGGAGGGCAACTGTCCAACCTGCGCCAGCAGGCGGTGGCCCTGGGATTGGGCGACCGCTTCGAGGACATCGAAAATGCTTACGCGGGTGCGGATTCCATTCTGGGACACCTGGTCAAGGTGACTCCGTCGAGCAAGGTGGTCGGCGACCTCGCCTTGGCCCTCGTCGGTGCCGGCATCACCGCGCGGGACTTCGAGCGCGACCCGACTCGGTATGACATCCCGGAGTCGGTGATCGGATTTCTGCGCGGCGAGCTCGGCGATCCACCCGGTGGCTGGCCGGAGCCGTTGCGTAGCAGAGCATTACAGGGACGAGGTCCAGCCAGAACCGAGCAGCCGATCTCGTCGGAAGATGAGCGCACGTTGGCCGTGCCGGGGGCCGGCCGCCAGGCTGCGCTCAACCGGTTGCTGTTTCCCGGACCCACGAAGGAGTTCGAGGATCATCGCGACAGATACGGTGACACGTCAAGCCTTAGCGCCAATCAGTTCTTCTACGGATTGCGCAGCGGCGAGGAGCACCGGGTCAAGCTGGAGCCCGGCGTCGAACTGCTGATCGGCCTGGAAGCCATCTCCGAGCCCGACGAGCGCGGCATGCGCACGGTGATGTGCATCATCAACGGTCAGCTGCGTCCGGTGCTGGTGCGCGACAACAGTATTGCTGCGCAGATACCGGCCGCCGAGAAGGCCGAGCGCGGTAACCCCAGTCAGATCCCAGCGCCGTTCACCGGAGTCGTGACGGTCAGCGTCGAGGTGGGTGACCGGGTCGAAGCCGGGCAAACCGTCGCGACGATCGAGGCGATGAAGATGGAAGCCGCCGTCACCGCACCCAAGGCCGGAAACGTCACGCGCGTCGCGGTTTCCGGCGCTGCCCATGTCGAAGGTGGGGATCTGTTGCTGGTGGTGGAATAGTGCGGGTACCTCTAGCCGCCCCACTTGGCGGCTTCGGCCTGGTCGCGGGCCATCATCGCCATCGTGTTGGCTTCGTGGGTGCTGGCCATCGACTGATACGCGCGCACCAGATCCTCCATGGCCTGGTTCCACTGCACCTGCCAGGCCTGATACGTCAACCCGGTGTCACCCTGCCAGGCACTGTGCAAGGCGGCCTGCTCGGCGGAGATGTCGGCGCCCAGCCCCGTCATCGTGCCCGCGTAACCGGCCATGTCCCCGGCGTGCGCCAGCATCGCCGGGTAGTTGTACATGATCTGCGACATGCGTGATCCTCCCTGGTAACAGACCGGCTCAGAAACCGGTGTAGGTCGAGGCGGCCGCGGCATCGGCAGCCACATAGGTACCCGCGGCATCACCGAGGTTGGCCTGGGCGATGTCCAGCAACGTGTTCACCCGCGCCGCGACCTCCACGAACCGGGCATGCGCCGCCTGAAACGCCGCCGCGGACTCACCCTGGTGAAACGCCTGCGCCGACATCGCCGCCTGCTCGGCCTTGCTTCTTCGGCGTTGCCGGTTGCGCGTTTGCCCGCCTAGGCGAATTCGGCACCGAATTGCGGGCGTTCGCGGACCCGCTGAGCGGCAGTGGCATGCTCGTGCTGATGTCGGGTTTGCTGGTTGCCGGAACCACGAGCGATGCGGGCAAAAGCACCGTGACCGCCGGGCTGTGCCGCGCGCTGGCCCGGCGCGGAGTGAAGGTGGCTCCGTTCAAGGCGCAGAACATGTCCAACAATTCGATGGTCTGTTCCGGCCCGGACGGCGAGGGCGCGGAGATCGGACGGGCGCAATGGGTGCAGGCGCTGGCGGCCAAGGCGACACCCGAGGTGGCGATGAACCCGGTTCTGCTCAAACCGGGCAGCGACCAGCGCAGCCACGTGGTGCTGATGGGCAAGCCCTGGGGCGAGCTGGATTCGGCGGACTGGTTGCAGGGGCGACGGGCGCTGGGCGAGGCCGCGCATCAGGCGTTCGACGACCTCGCCGCCCGCTATGACGTCGTCATTGCCGAAGGTGCCGGCAGCCCGGCCGAAATCAATTTGCGCGCAGGCGATTACGTCAACATGGGCCTGGCCCGCCACGCCGGGCTGCCGACCGTGGTGGTGGGGGACATCGACCGCGGCGGCGTCTTCGCCGCGTTCCTGGGCACCGTCGCACTGCTCAGTGCGCAGGACCAGGCGCTGATCGCGGGTTTCGTGGTCAACAAGTTCCGCGGCGAACTCGATCTGCTGAGGCCGGGACTGCTCGATCTGGAGCGTCTCACCGGGCGAACGGTGTTCGGCACCCTGCCCTGGCACCCCGATCTGTGGCTGGACTCCGAGGACGCCCTGGACCTCGAGGGCCGCCGCGCTTCGGGCAGCGCGGCGCGGCGGGTGGCCGTGGTGCGGCTGCCGCGGATCAGCAACTTCACCGATGTCGACGCGCTGGGCTTGGAGCCCGCCCTCGACGTCGTGTTCGCCGCCGACCCGCGCGCGCTCGACGGCGCCGACCTGATCGTGTTGCCCGGCACTCGCGCCACCATCGCGGACCTGGCCTGGCTGCGGGCGCGGGGTTTGGACCGCGCGGTGCTGGCGCATGCGCGGGCGGGCAAGCCGGTGCTGGGCATCTGCGGCGGATTCCAGATGCTGGGCCGGGTGATCCGTGACCCGGAGCGTGTCGAGGGTTCGCAGGGCGAAGTCGTCGGCCTGGGATTGCTCGATGTGGCAACCACTTTCAGTGCCGACAAGGTGCTGCGGTTACCGCGTGGCGAAGGCCTCGGCGTGCCGGCGTCCGGATACGAGATCCACCACGGCAGGGTCGCCCGGGCAGGTCCGGTCGAGGAGTTCCTCGGTGGGGCGCGCGACGGCGCGGTATTTGGCACCATGTGGCACGGCTCGCTGGAAGACGACGGCTTCCGCTCGGCGTTTCTGCGCGAGACGCTCGGATTGTCTTCGGGCGCCTGCTTTTCGGACGCCCGGGAGCGGCGCCTCGACCTGCTCGGCGACCTCGTCGAACGCTACCTGGACGTCGATGCGTTGTTGGGTCTGGCCCGTCACGGCTGCCCGCCGGGCCTGCCGTTCCTGCCTCCCGGTGCGCCGTCCTGAGTCCCTCTAGCCTGGGCCGCCGTACTGCCAGACCAGGCTGTGGTTGCCGGTCATCGTCGGGTTGCACCACATCGTCTGGCCGTCGGCGTCCTTGGTGGTGGCGTGCAGCGTGGTGCACGAGTCACCCGCGGACGGAGGTTGGGCGTGGGCCGTGCCGGTGCCGGTCGCGAACGCGATCGACCCGGCAGCGAGGAGCAACATCGATGTGCGAATCCGGCGCATGGCGTCTCCTTCCCTAGCTCGCCGTCGAACCACGGTATCCCCGGCCGGAGCTACTGACAAAGGATTGTCGGCGAAGAACTCGCCCCGTAGCTAGAACACGTTCTAGTCTGTCAAACCATGGGATTCCTCAAGCCCCAACTGCCAGAGGTCGACATCGAGGAATGGAGCAAGGGCACCCGGGCCGAGAAGATTCGCCCGATGGCCCGGCACTGGGCCGAGGTGGGCTTCGGCACGCCGGTGGTGATGCACCTGTTCTACGTCGGCAAGATCCTGCTCTACATTCTGTTCGCCTGGCTGATTGTCTTCAGCACCAAGGGGATAGACGGTTTCACCAACGTCCGGGCCTGGTACGCCGAGCCGATCGTCTTCGAAAAGGTCGTGCTGTACACGATGCTGTTCGAGGTGGTCGGCCTGGGCTGCGGGTTCGGTCCGCTGAACAACCGGTTCTTCCCGCCGATGGGCTCGATCCTGTACTGGCTGCGGTTCGGCACCATCCGGCTGCCACCCTGGCCGGACCGCGTACCCATGACCTACGGCACCAAACGCAAGCCACTGGATGTCGCGCTCTACGCGTTGCTGCTGATCCTGCTGGTGACCGCGTTGTTCACCGATGGCAGCGGTCCGATGCCGGAGTTGGGCAGCAAGGTCGGGGTGCTGCCGACCTGGCAGATCGTGTCGATCCTGGTGGTGCTGGGCGCCGCGGGGCTGCGCGACAAAGTGATCTTCCTGGCCGCCCGCGGCGAGGTTTACGGGTCGCTGACGGTGACCTTCCTGTTCGGTGCCCCCGACATGATCGTCGCCGCCAAGCTGGTGTTCCTGGTGATCTGGATGGGCGCGGCCACATCCAAACTGAACAAACACTTCCCGTTCGTCATCTCCACGATGATGTCCAACAACCCGCTGTTCCGACCCCGTTTCATCAAACGGATGTTCTTCGAGAAGTTCCCCGACGACCTGCGGCCCGGCCTGCTCTCGCGGCTGTTCGCACACGTCAGCACTTTGATCGAGATGTTCGTGCCGCTGGTGCTGTTCTTCTCCCACGGCGGCTGGCCCACCACGGTGGCCGCGATCGTGATGGTGTGCTTCCATCTGGGCATCCTGACCGCGATCCCGATGGGGGTGCCGCTGGAGTGGAACGTGTTCATGATCTTCGGTGTGCTGTCGCTGTTCGTGGGGCACGCCGGCGTCGGCTTCAGCAACGCCAAACACCCTGTGGCGGTGGCGATCCTGTTCGGCCTGCTGGTGAGCATCGTGATCGCGGGAAACCTGTTCCCGCGCAAGATCTCGTTCCTGCCCGGCATGCGGTACTACGCCGGCAACTGGGACACCACCCTGTGGTGCATCAAGCCGTCCGCGGCCGACAAGATCAGCCGCGGCGTCATCGCGATCGCCAGCATGCCGCAAGCACAACTGGAGCGCTTCTACGGCAAGGACCGCGCCCAGATCCCGATGTATCTCGGATATGCGTTCCGTGCCATGAACACTCACGGCCGGGCGTTGTTCACCCTGGCGCACCGCGCGATGGCCGGACAGAACGAAGACGACTACGTCCTCACCGACGGTGAGCGAATCTGCAGCACCGCCATCGGCTGGAACTTCGGTGACGGCCACATGCACAACGAGCAGTTGATCGCAGCCATGCAGCGGCGCTGCCAATTCGAACCCGGCGAGGTGCGGGTGGTGCTGCTCGACGCCCAGCCGATCCACCGGCAGACCCAGCGCTATCGGTTGGTCGACGCCGCCACCGGCGAATTCGAGCACGGCTACGTGCGGGTCGCCGACATGGTGACGCGGCAGCCGTGGGACGACGAGGTGCCCGTCTACGTGGAGACCTGAGTTTCCTGCGCCCGGCGGCACCCTTTCTGCGCCCAGCGTCACGCCAGCGTGACGGTGGACGCCGAGCGCCACGCTGGCGTGACGCTCGGCGCACACGGGTCAGTTATGCCCCGGCCCGTACCTCTTCGGCGGCCGCGACCATGTGCTCCAGCGACGCCGTCACCTCGTCGGTGTTGCGCGTTTTCAGGCCGCAATCCGGGTTCACCCAAAGACGTTCCGCGGGAACGGCTTTCAACGCCGCCCGCAGCGACTCGGCCATCTCCCGGGTACTGGGCACCCGCGGCGAGTGGATGTCGTAGACACCCGGTCCGACGCTGTTGGAGAAGCCGATCGCGTTGAGGTCGTCGAGCACCTCCATGTGCGAGCGGGCCGCCTCGATGGAGGTGACGTCGGCGTCCAGGTCGGCGATCGCACCGATCACGTCGCCGAACTCCGAGTAGCACAGGTGGGTGTGGATCTGGGTCGAGTCGTCGACACCGGAGGTGGCCAGCCGGAACGCACCGACCGCCCAGCGCAGGTAGTCGTCCTGATCGGCGCGACGCAGCGGCAGCAGCTCCCGCAACGCCGGCTCGTCGACCTGGATGACCGCGATGCCTGCGGCCTGCAGATCCACCGTTTCATCCCGAATCGCCAGGGCCACTTGGTTTGCCGTGTCGGCCAGCGGCTGGTCGTCACGGACGAATGACCACGCCAGGATGGTGACCGGACCGGTCAGCATGCCCTTGACCGGCTTGTCGGTCAGCGACTGCGCGTACCTGGCCCACTCCACCGTCATCGGGTGCCGGCGGGTGACGTCGCCGTAGAGGATCGGCGGCCGGACGCAGCGGCTGCCGTAGGACTGCACCCAGCCGTTCTTAGTGGCGAAGAACCCCTCCAGCTGTTCGGCGAAGTACTGCACCATGTCGTTGCGCTCCGGCTCGCCGTGCACCAGCACGTCCAGTCCCAGCCGCTCCTGCAGCGCGATCACCGCGGCGATTTCCTGCCGCATCCGGCGGGTGTACTCGGCCTCGTCGATCTCCCCGGCGACCAGCGCCGCACGGGCTTTGCGAATGTCGACGGTCTGCGGGAACGACCCGATCGTGGTGGTCGGCAGCGGTGGTAGGTGCAGGCGCTCTTCCTGACTGGCGCGGCGCCGCGCGGCGTCGCCGCGGTGGGTTCCGGACGCCAGGATCGAGTCGATGCGGGCACGAACCTGGTCGTTGTGCAGCCGCGGGTCGTTGTGGCGGGAGGCTACGGCGGCGTTGGATGCGGCGATCTCGTCGGCAACCGAGTCGCGGCCGTCACGCAACGCACGCGCCAAAACCACCACCTCACGCACCTTTTCGGCGCCGAACGCCAGCCAGCTGCGCAACGCGTCGTCCAACTCGGTCTCCGGCTCGAGTGAGTAAGGCACATGCAAGGTGGAGCAGGACGTGGAAACGGCTACCGACCCTGCCGACCCCAGCAGCGTGTCCAGCTTGTCCAGCGCGGCCTGCAGGTCGGTGCGCCAGATGTTGCGGCCGTCGACGACCCCGGCCACCAGCGTCTTGTTCGCCAGCTCAGGAACCGCGGCCACCGCGGTGTCGGCACCGTAGACGAAGTCGACACCGATCGCCTCGACGGGGGTGCGTGCCAGCGCCGCCAGGGCGGCGCCCGGATCGCCGAAATAGGTGGCGACGTAGATCGCCGGCCGGTTGGCGACGGCGCCCAGCGCGTTGTACAGCGCCTCAGCCAGCGCAGGGGCGTCCGGGGAGATGTCGGTGACCAGCGCGGGTTCGTCGAACTGCACCCACTGGGCGCCGCAGTCGGCAAGCAGCGACAACAATTCGGAGTAGCTGGGCACCAACTCCTGCAACCGCTCGATCGGTGCGCCCCCGCCGTCCACGGCCTTGCTGAGCAGCAGGAACGTGACCGGACCGATCACGACGGGACGGGCGGGAACCCCGAGCTCCTGTGCCTCTTTGAGCTCGGAGAGCACCTTGTCGGGGTTCAGCGCGAACCTGGTCGACGGCCCGATCTCGGGCACCAGGTAGTGGTAGTTGGTGTCGAACCACTTGGTCATCTCCAGCGGAGCGACCTCGTCGTTGCCGCGCGCGGCCGCGAAATAACGGTCCAGCTCGTCGGCGATGCCCTGCACCCGGGCCGGCAGCGCGCCGAGCAGTACCGCGGTGTCGAGCATCTGGTCGTAGTAGGAGAAGGTGTTCACCGGCACCGAGTCCAGGCCGGCGGCGGCCAGGCCCGACCAGGTGTCGCGGCGCAGCGTTGCGGCGACCGACTCCAGGTCGGATCGGCTGGTGCGCCCGGCCCAGTAGCCCTCGGTGGCGCGCTTGAGCTCGCGCCGGGGGCCGATACGGGGTGAACCGGTAATGGTTGCGGAAAATGGTTGTGTGGTCACTTGCGGTCCTTCAATCGACGGGTGGTCACCGCCCGCGGACGCGCAGCCGATCGCGTTGCGGCGGCAACCTCGCAGTGCATTAACCGCAACAGCTTCGGCCAAACGCCCATTCCACGAGGCGATGTGCCGCCGGACGCGGCGCGTCCGGCACAACTGGCAGGTCTTCGGACTCGCAGGCGCGCACCCGTGCCGGTGCTCCTAATGGCCGTCGCTTCCCGGTCCTTTCGGGGACCAGTGCTTGCTGGGACGGCGGTCGTTCCTGCTTACCGCTGCGGGACAGTCCCGGATTCTCACCGGGTTCCCTCTCGTGCGGCTCAGGTGCCGCACTCGATGCCGGCGCCGTGAGGCGACGGCAGACCAGCTGCGGAAATCAGCGTACTCCGCGCCTGCGGTCAGCGGTTCACGGTCATGCGGTTGCCAGCGCTTCGGCGATGGGAACCTCGCCGTTGTTGAAGTTGATGGTCCGCCCGATGGTGGAGTCGTCCTGCAGGGCCGCGGCGACGACGGCCGCGACGTCCGCGCGCGAAACCTCACCCTTGGCTTTGTCCACCTCGATGTGGCCGGTGCCGGAATCCAGCGTCAGCCGGCCGGGCCCGAGCACCGTCCAGTCGAGATCGGTGGCACGTAGGTGGGCATCGGCGGCGGCTTTCGCCTCGGCGTAAGCGAAGAACGAATCCTCCGGCGATACACCGTGGTTGGGGCCCGCTCCGAAGTACGACACCATGACGAAGCGCTTGACGTTTGCCCGTGCCGCGGCGTCGATCACGCGGATCGCGGCGTCCCGGTCGACGGCGTAGGTCCGCGCCGGATCGCCACCGCCGGCCCCGGCGGAGAAGACGACGGCGTCGTGGCCGGCCAGCAGGTCGGCCAGCGCCTCGGTGTCAAGCTGCTCGATGTCGGCGGTGACCGGTTTGGCGCCGGTGGCGGCGACCTCGTCGGTGTGGCCGGGGTTGCGGAACACCGAGGTGACTTGGTCACCGCGTTCGGTCAGGATCCTGGCCAGCTGCAACGCGACCTTGCCGTGGCCGCCGATGACGATGATATGCATCATCTTTCCGACGTTACGCGCCACCTAGGCCGAAACTGAACTGAGGGCGGATCTTTCGCGCATCGATGACCGCTTGGTTGTGCCCGGCGGGCTCCCCGAGGGACGCTATTTACCGCGTACTGCCACACCGCGCACGACGGTGTCGCGCGCCAGCAACAACGACGTGCGGGTGCCCACCTCGCGCAGAATGTTCTCCGGGATCCACTGCATCCCGATGACGCAGCGGGCCAGCATCGTGGTGGAACCGGTGTCGGCACGTATCTCTTCCGACCGAATGCCTTCGGACAGCAACGATTTCATCTGACGCAACCGGGTGGTGTACGACCAGCCCGGGTTTACCGTGTCCCGCGGCGGCGACTGCCGCATCCAGGCCAGCTGGATGCGGAATTCGTCCGAAAACTGGTCCAGCGCATTGACGTTGACCCAGCTCAAGGCGTCGAGCTTCTCGATCGGCGTCGCATTCGAGCGCAGCACGTCGACCCAACCCGCTTCGACTTTCTGGCCGAATGAACGCATGATCGAGGCCAGCAGTTCGTCTTTGGAGCCGATCACTCGGTAGACCGTCCCAGTGCCCAGACCGGCCGCGGCGGCGATGTCGCGGATCGTGGTGACCTCATAACCCTTGCGGCCGAACTCCGTCCGTGCGACGGCGCGCAGGTGTGCCGCCTTGTCGCTGGGGTCGGCCTCGCTGTCGTCGGCCCAGGACTCGATGACCGCACTGGCCGCGGCAAACGCCTTGGACCGATCCAGCACCCGATCCGTGGGAGGACGGGATGCCAGACCCTGCAACATGATTCGGCAGAGCAGTGCGGCCACCTGATCGGCCGACGAGTTGGCCCGCATGACGTCGAGCCCGACCTGCAGCATGGTCTGGCAGATGCGGTCGGCCAGGATGGGCAGGTCGACATCGGCCTTGATGTAGCCGCTCCACCGGGCGGCGCGCAGCGTCTGCAGCATCGCCTCCTGCATAGCGACGGGGCGCTGCTGCGTCAGCCGCATCAGCTCGGGATCGGCGCTGGGCCCCTCGTAGAACGACATCTGCAGTGCGGCGCGATGCCGCACCGCACAGTTGGCGATCGCGCGCCCCAATTCAACGATCTTCTCGGCGGGCGGTCGTGAGTCCGGCTCGTCCAGCTTCGCCTGCGCGCTTTGCCCGATGTGTTCCAAGTCGGCCTGGTAGCGGCGGATCAGCTCGACCAGAATGGCTTCCTTGGATTCGAAGTGGTGATAGAGGCTGCCCGGCAGAATGCCTGCCGCATCGGCGATTTCCTGCAGCGAGGTGCGCAGGCCCGAGGTGGCGATCAGTGCGGCGGCGGTCTGGAGGATCTCGGTGCGGCGGGTGCCGCTTTCGATTGCGCTGTCGGTCATGGCCGGCGGGTCGTCGCCGGGGAGGGGCGCAGCGTTTGCACCATGCGAATCCCGTCCTCCTGCCGAACCAAATCTTTGTTAGAGGCTATCAGACCGCCCTCGGCGAACGCGCTGCTTACGGGGCGTGCGCACGGCTGCACACATCATCGTAGATGGGCGGCCGGGCCAGCGTCGTGCGCGCCGCGGTCAGGTGGTGACGCCGAGTTGTGCGGCAACACCGAATACTTCCTCGAAGATCGATCCCGGCACGGTGAACGGCTCGGTCGCCGAAACTTCGGCCAGATGACGACGAAGACCCGGGCGAATCGGCCGGCGCAAGCCAGCACGTCGTCGGCGGTCGGTTCGCTGTCCTTTTCGGCGAACCAACCCTGGCCCAGGCCGTCAAGGGCTTTCTGATCTCCCACGGTTTCGGTCACCATGCGCGAAAAGCCGAATGGCAGCACGGTATTGGACAGGATGCCGTGCTCGGCCCCCTCGATGGCGATGACATTGGACAGGCCCACCAAGCCGGCCTTCGCGGCGGCGTAATGGGCTTCCAGCGGCTGCCCGAACATGCCGCCGGAGGACGAGACGAACACGAACCCGCCGTACTTCTGCGCTTTCATCAGCCGGTACGCCGGCTGACTGAGATAGAACCCGCCGTCGAGGTGCACGGTGAGCATGCGCCGCCAGTCGTCGGGGGACAGTTCGTCGAACGGGATGCTGTTGAAGATCCCGGCGTTGCTCACCACGGCGTCGAGGCGGCTGAAGTTGTCGAGGTGTCCGAGCCGTCGCCGTTCATGGTTCCGCCGAGGTCGCTGACCACGACGGTGGCCCCCCGACGGGCCAATTCCAGTGCGTAGCGGCGCCCGAGGCCGCGTCCGGCGCCGGTGACGATCGCGACCTGGCCGGTGAAATCGATCATCGTCGACCTCCCGCGGCGAGCTGCGCGCCGACTTCGACGAGATAGTGATCCGGGCCGCCCAGCAGCGCACTCCAGCTCAGCAAGCGCTTGAGGTAGAGGTGCGCATCGTGTTCCCAGGTGTATCCGATGCCGCCGAACACCTGGATCGCGGTGTCGCCGACGGTGGCAAGCCGGCCGGCGAATGCCTTGGCCCGCAACGCTGCCAGGTGCCGCTCGGCGGGACACGAGTCGGAAGCCCACAACGCGTGGACCACGCCGCTGCGGGCCAGCTCCACCGTCTCGTACATGTCCACGCACAGGTGCTGCACAGCCTGGAACGAGCCGATGGGCGCTCCGAATTGCGTTCGGGTCTTTGCGTATGCGACGGCCATGTCCAGCACGGCGCGCGCGGCCCCGAGCGCGTCGGCGGCGGTCGCGATGAGCAGGTCATCGATCACCGCGGCGACGTCGTCGGGCGTCAATGCGCCCAGGTACTGCGCCTCGGCATCGGCCAACTCGACGCCAAACTGCTTGCGGGTCTTGTCGATTCCGCGCTCGGGGATCACCGAGACGCCGGGCCCGGTGGTCTTGACCGCGAATACACCGGTGCCGTCGGGGCCTACTGCGGATATCAGCAGCAACTCCGCGGCCGCCGCGTCGGGCGCGACCAGTGCGGGCGAACTGACGAAGAAACCCCCGTCTCGGACCGAGACCGCGGCCGGCTGCTCGCCCAGTCCCGCCACCGTCACGATGGCGGTGCCGTCGGCGATCTGCGCGAGGATCCGCGAGGCGGGTTGACCGCCGAGTCGGGTTAGTAGGCGGGTGGCCGCGACGGCCGTCGACAGCCATGGGCCCGGGTGCAGGGCGGCGCCGAGTTCTTCGGCGACGACGCCCGCTTCGACCATCGTCGTACCGGCACCGCCGTGTTCCTCGGGCACGAGCAGGCCCGTCGCCCCGAGCTCGGCAAGACCGCGCCACACCGGCTCCGTGATGCCGGTCGGGTCGTCGAGTAGGGGCCGTACATGCTCCGAAATCGATGCTCGCTCCGCAAGAAAGCGGCGCACCGTGTCGCGCAGCGCGACCTGTTCGTCGCTCAGTTCGAGGTTCATTTGCGCGGCAGCCCCAGGACTCGCTGTGCGGTGATGTTCTTGTTGATCTGACTGGTACCGCCGGCGATGGTCAGTGAGCGCGACGACAGCCGGTAGTCGGCCCAGTGGCCGCCGCGGGTGCCCAGCACGTCGAATGCGAGCTCGGACAGGTCCTGGCCGATCTCGCCCCACACCGTCTTGGCCAGGCTGGCCGACCCGAGCGGGTCGCCACCGTGCAGTGTGGCCGAGATCGAACGCTGGCACAGCACTTCCAGATACTTGATCCGGACGCCGAGCTCACCGAGCCGGCACAACACCACCGGGTCGTCGAGCACGCTGCCCGAGGAGTCCGCCGCTGCGAAGTCGGCCACCAATTCGTCAAGTCGCACATGCAATTCCGCGTACAACCGGGCTGCGCCGGCGCGCTCGTGGCTCAACGTGGTGGTGGCGACCTGCCAGCCGGCGTTGAGCGGACCGAGCAGCGCATCGGCGGGCACCCGCACGTCGTGGAAGAAGACCTCGGCGAAGTCCGAGTCGCCGTTCAGCGTCACCAGCGGACGGGCTTGGATTCCGGGCAAGCTCATGTCCACGATCAAGCAGGAGATCCCCCGGTGCTTCGGGGCATCCGGGTCGGTGCGCACATACAGTTGGCACCAATTCGCCTTGTGGCCCAGCGAGGTCCAGATCTTCTGACCGGACACCACGAAGTCGTCGCCGTCACGGACCGCCTTGGTCCGCAGCGCCGCCAGATCGGATCCGGCTTCCGGTTCCGACATGCCTTGGCACCAAATGTCGTCCGCGCGCATCATCCGGGGCAGCAAGGTGGTCTTCTGCTGCTCGGTACCGTATTGCATGATGGCCGGCGCGATGTTGTTCATCCCGATGACGTTGAGCGGCAACGGCGCTCGCGCCCGGGTGGTTTCCTCGGTGAAGACGAGCTGTTCGAGTACCGTGGCGCCCCGGCCGCCGTACTCGCGGGGCCAGGAGACCGCGCCCCAGCCGGCATCAGCAGCGGTGGCGTCCCACGCGCGCAGCTTGCCGAAGGTGGCGTCGTCGCGGGCCGACGGCCGCCGGGCGGCGCGCAATTCGTCGGTCAGATTCGCCGACAGCCAGGTACGCAGCTCATCGCGGAAGCGTTCCACCTCCGCTGGATATGAGAAGTCCACGTTTCCTATTCGACCTCACCGGATAGTCTGCCGCCAAGCCGACCCTACGTTGGAACAGATATTTGCTCAATGCGCGGAGGTCGATTGACGGCGGTCGAACCGGACTCTACGTTGGAACAGATATTTGGTCAACGAGATACCTGGGGGTTCGCGTGGGTGACGACGCTCCCGACGACCAGGCTCTGGCCATGTTCGCGTCCGCTCTCGCCGGTCGGGCCGTAGCCGTGGCCCGACTGCCACCGGGTGAGCATTCGTGGACCGACGGTCAGAGCATCTATCTCGCCGCCGGCGCGAAACTCGAGGCCCTCCGCGCCGTGGCGGTGCAGGCGTCGTTGATCGCGGCGGGCAGCCTGGACCCCGAGGTGGTCCGGGCGCTCGTCCGCCACCCGCGTCTGGCTAAGCGGTATCTGGCGATCGAGGCCAGTCGCGCGTTGCGTGCCAACGCCGCCTTGTTGCCGAAGATGTTGGCGCCGTTGGCCGCTCGTGAGGTGCCCGGTGACAGCGATTCGCCGGCCGCCTCACTGCGTCTCGCCGAGGGGCGAACGGCCATCGACGATCCGGCGCCGGAGTACGGCGTGATCCGCGCCTCGAAAGTACTGGCCGCCTGCGCTGAAACCGCCAAGCAGCCGGCTCAGGCGAGCGCACCGCACGTGCCGCGCAAGTCCCAGGACCCGGCCGAACTCGAAGGGCTGGGCGACGGCGAGTTCGACGACTCCGACGATCCGGACATGTTCACCAGCCCGGTCGGTGGGGCCGGCTTCATCGGCAAGTGGCTCAAGAAGATGTTGTCCTCCAGAAGGGGGGCCGCCCACGGGACCGGCGGGCCACCGGGTGCTGACACCCCCACCCACCGCACCAACTCCGGCAAGCGCGGCGCGCGGGCGGTGTCGTCGCGGGCTGCGACCGTTAGCGAGGAGGATCGCATCCACGACGCGCAGGCCGACGGCGCACGGTATCCGGAGTGGGACGCTACGCGCAGGCGCTACCGGGCCGACTGGTGCACCGTGCGTGAGGTGGAGCCCAAGATCAAAGCGGCTGCGACGCAGGCGATCGACGACGCCATCAGCGTCCGGCGACCGCTGGCCCGACTCGGCATGGGTCTGCACCGCCGGGCCCGGCAGTCGCAGGGCGACGACATCGACATCGACGCGGCGGTCGAGGCGCGCGTCGAGGTGCGGGCCGGGTCGGCGCCCGACGAGTCGGTCTATCTGGACAGCCTGCGCCGCCGCCGTGACCTTTCGGTGCTGCTGCTGCTCGACGTGTCCGGGTCGGCGGCCGAGCCCGGAACGGTGGGGCGCACGGTGCACGAGCAACAGCGGGCGGCGATCGCTAATCTTGCTGTGGCGCTGCATGATCTGGGCGACCGGGTGGCCATGTACGCGTACTACTCGCAGGGCCGCGGTGCGGTGAGCATGGTGCCGGTCAAGCGGTTCGATGACCATCTCGACACCCGGGTGATGCGGCGGCTCAACAGCCTGGAACCCGGAGCGTACTCACGGCTGGGTGCGGCGATCCGGCACGGCTCGACGGTTCTGCAGGCACGCGGGGGGACGGCGCGGCGGCTGCTGGTGGTGCTGTCGGACGGACTGGCATACGACCATGGCTACGAGCGGGCCTACGGCGCCGCCGATGCTCGCCGGGCATTGTTGGAGGCGCGACGCCGGGGGACCGGTTGCGTGTGCCTGACGATCGGCGCGGGCACCGACGTGCACTCGCTGCGCCGCGTGTTCGGCAGCACCGCGCATGCGACCCTCGGGCGTCCAGACCAGCTCGCGGGCGTGGTTGGACCGCTCTTCAGGTCCGCGTTGCGTTCGGCGGAGGCCCGCCGCGCGTTTCCCGCCGCGCCGTCTCCCGCCGCGTCGTTTCCCGCCGCGTCGTCTCCCGCCGCGTCGGGCGTCACGCTGGCGTGACGCTCGGCGCCCACGGTTGCGCTGGCGTGACGCTAGGCGAGAAGGTTCGGCGCGCGAAGTCCGGCGCGCGGAGGTTGGCCGCGTCGTCTCCCGCCGCGTCGGGCGTCTCGCTGGCGTGACGCTCGGCGCCCACGGTTGCGCTGGCGTGACGCTCGGCGAGAAGGTTCGGCGCGTGAGTGGCGCAGGGAATGCTTTGGCCCAGAATATAATTGGCACGCCGGAACCGCGCGGCGACACAATCCACCGAGCTCTTGAAACAAACATCTGTTCCGGCTAAGCTGCCGGATTGGACGGAAAGGAAGTCAATGGCCGACGAGTCCGGGCTCGCCTACCGCAACGGTGCTCGATCCGAAGTCGCGCCGGCGCGTCCCTACTATCAAGCGGTTGGCCGGGAAGAGGCCGTGTTCAAAGCCGCGTATCGGCAGGGACTGGCCTTGGTCCTCAAGGGCCCGACGGGCTGCGGCAAGACGCGATTCGTCGAGGCGATGGCCCACGACCTCGGCCGGCCGCTGATCATCGTCGCCTGCCACGACGATCTCACCACCGCCGACCTGGTCGGCCGGTACCTGCTGCGTGGCGACGAAACGGTGTGGGTGGACGGCCCCTTGACACGCGCCGTGCGCGAGGGTGCCATCTGTTACCTGGACGAGGTGGTGGAAGCGCGGCAGGACACGACGGTGGTATTGCACCCGCTCGCCGACTACCGGCGGCAGCTGCCGATCGAACGCCTCGGCGTGACCCTGGACGCGGCGCCCGGATTCGGCCTGGTGGTGTCCTACAACCCCGGTTATCAGAGCGTCCTGAAGGACCTCAAGGACTCCACCCGTCAGCGCATGGTCGCCATCGAATTCGATTTCCCCGCAGCCGATGTCGAGGAGCAGATCGTCGCGCACGAGGCCGGCGTCGACGGCGACACCGCGGCCGAGCTGGTGCGCTTCGGGCAGGCCATCCGGCGCCTGGAAACCGGCGGGTTGCGCGAGGTCGCCTCGACTCGCGTGCTGATCGCGGCGGGACGGCTGATCGCCGAGGGGCTGACCAGGCCGGAGGCGGCACTGGCGGCGATCGCCGGGCCGCTCACCGACGATGTCGCGGTGGGCAGGGCGCTGGCCGAAATGGTCGAGGTCTATTTCGGCACGACGGACGGGGTCGACGGATCACGCAATTGACGCTGCATAGCCCCACGGCTAGGGTCTGAACAAATATTAGGTTTCGTCCCGCGCGGGTGCCGGCGCCGGGCAGATTGGGGAGGTCGATGTCCTACGAAAGCCAGGCGGAGCCGATCAAAGTCGGCTACCTGATGGATTTCAAGCTGCCGCCCGGCTTCCCCGAGGAGCTGTTCGCCTCCTTCACCCAGACGTTCGACCTGATCTTCGAAGAGGCACTCGCCCAAGGTCTGATGGACCGTCCCGTGCAGATGATCTATCGCGAGGTCGAGGGTCTGCCCAAAGGTTCGGTCAAAGCTGTGATCGATGCGTACGCGGAGCTCGTCGACGAGGGCTGCCTGGTGGTCTTCGGTCCCAACATCACCGATAACTGTGTGCCGTTGCGGGAGGCGATCGAGGAACGCTTCAAAGTTCCGGCGATCAGCGTGACCGGCACCGACGACTGGCTGGGCGAGTGGACCTTCGCACTCCCGCAGGGGTCGATGACCGACGAGCCGATCTTTCTCGCCGACCTCATCGCCAAACGCGACCTCACCCAGATCGGTGTCCTGGTCGAGCAGAGCCTCATCGGGGAGAGCTACCTGAAGAATCTGCGAAGTGCCTGCCGGCGCAAGGGCATTCGGATCGTGGCGGAAGTCACGGTCGCGCAGACCGCCCAGGACATCAACGACGCCGTGCGGACCTTGCACGAGGCGAAGGCCGAGGCGATCGTGCACCTGGGATTCGGCTTCGGGATCGTGTTCATCAACCCGGCGCTGCAGGCCGTTGACTGGGACCCGCCCCGCTTCACCACCACCGCGTGGCAGAACGCCTGGGTCAACCCGATCATGTGGAACGCGTTCCTGGGCTGGATCGGCGTCGACCAGTACGACGAGGCGAACAAGATCGGGCAGGACTTCCTCGACGCCTACGCGGAGAGGTACAACGGCAGTCGCCCGGAATTCTGCGTGACCGTGGTGAACCGCGACGTCGCCGCCACACTGGTGCGGGCGTTCACCGACGCGCATCCGCTCAGTCCGCGCGGGGTCAAGGAAGCGCTGGAGCGGGTCAAGATGCTGCCCGCCGCATCGGGCGCGCCCGGCACCCGGGTGTCGTTCGGGAAATGGACGCGCCGCGCCTGGATGGGGGCCGGGTACCTGGTGGCGCGGACGCTGGACGCCGACGGGGTCAACTCGCACCTGGTCGACCGCTTCGGAGAGTGAGGCACCGATGAGCACCGACCAATCGCTGGTCGCCGCCGAGCGGCCCGAGGACCCCGGGCGGACCAGGAAGCGCGGCTGGGGCGGTTGGATCGCCGGTGCCGCGCTGGCCGCGTTCGTGCTGTTCTTCATCGCGAATTGCCGTGTGGCCCTTGACCAGCGCGTCGCGAACCCGAATGTGCAGGGTCGGCCCCGCCCGGTGAAATTCTCGTTCGGGCTGGACTACATCACCTTCCTCGATGCCGCGACAGTGGTGGCGCTCATCCTCCTGTTGATCGTCTTCGTCAGGGGCTGGCGACGCAATCCCGGCAGCCCGGTGATGCTGATGTTCCTTTGCACCACGCTGATCGTGTGGCAGGACCCGATCATGAACTGGTCGCCGTTCGCGGTCTACAACCCCGACCTCGTGCACTGGCCGGAATCGTGGCCCCTGGTGTCCTTGTCGCCCACGGTCGAACCGTTCGTGGTCTTCGGCTACGTGATGTTCTACTTCGGCCCCTACTTCCCGGCGGTGTGGATCCTGCGCAAACTGCAGGCAAAGCACGGACCCGAGGCATTCGTCTCGCGGCACCCGCTGGTGTGTCTGGGGATGCTGGCATGCGGGATCGGGTTCGTCTTCGATGCCTTTCTGGAAAACACCCTGATCCACTGGGGCATGTACATCTACTCGCAGGTGATCCCGTGGGGCTCGGTGTTCACCGGTACGACGTTCCAGTTCCCGCTGATCTGGGAGTCGCTCTCGGTGACGTTCGTGATGGTGCCCGCCGCGATACTCTGCTACCGCGACGACACCGGAAAGTCGGTCGCAGAGAAGCTCGCCGCCAAGGCCAAGATCCTCCCGAGCAGGCCGGTACTGGCCACCTTCCTGGTGATGTTCGCGATCATCAACGTGTCCTATTTCGCCTACGGCGCCTGGTTCTGGGTCATCAAGGTCAGCCATGCGGCAACTTCGGTCGCCTGTCCGTGGCCGTATCCTGAGGCCAAAGTGTATGACCCGCAAGGGTTTTACGAGAAGGCCGGCGCGCAGGGCCCGTACTCGGTGGGTATCTGGTCGACCTGGGCGAGCGGAGAGCCGAACGGGCGTCCGCACGTCGAACCGCCGCCGCCCGGCCAAGGCGCCTGTGCGGCCCCGGGCAACAATGGCTGAGCCGCGCACCGTCGTCATCACCGGCGCGTCACGCGGGCTGGGGTTCGCCTCGGCGGTGCGCTTGTACCGCGAAGGATGGCGAGTGATCGCCGCCATGCGCACACCCGACCGCGGGCTGCCACTGCTGCGACAGGCCACCGGAGCCACCGAGGACGACGACAGACTGATCGGTGTCCAGCTCGACCTCACCGACCCCGCCTCGATCACCGCGGCGGCCAAAGCGATCGAAGAGTCGGTGGGCGCACCCTACGCGCTGGTGCACAACGCCGGAATCTCCGCCGCCGGGGTGGTGGAGGAGAGCGATATGGCGCTGTGGCAGAACATGTTCACCACCAGCGTGCTGGGTCCTGTCGCGCTCACCCAGGCGCTGTTGCCGACGATGCGGGCGGCCGGCCGGGGACGCATCGTGCTGGTGTCCAGTGCGGCCGGCGTGCGGGGGCAACCCGGCACCGCTCCGTATTCGGCGGCCAAGGGCGCCCTGGAACGGTGGGGCGAGTCGATGGCCGTGGAGATCGCGCCGTTCGGCCTCGGCGTCACCGTGCTGGTGGCCGGCACCTACGACACCGAGATCATCACCGACGCCGGCACCATCGACGCGCGCGACTTCACAGGCGCCTACGCGCGGCTGCACACCACCATGAACACCCGCGGCCGGTTCGCGATCCGATTCGCCAGGCCGCCCGAACGATTCACCGACGGCCTGCTCAAAGCTCTCGCCGACACCAAGCCGTTCCGCCGCCGCGGGGTGGGGCCGGACGCGTCGATGTTGCTGGCCGCCAACAGGATTCTGCCGGCATCGGGAATGCATCAGGTGTCCCGGGTGGTACTGGGCATTCCCCGGCAGGGGTCGATGCGGGACGGGGCGTGGCCCCTGACGACAGCTCAAAAAGCGATGGTGTTCGCCGCCCGGGTCATCCCACAGCCGATTCTGCAGCGGCTGGCCGCGCGGTCGAAAAAGGACTAGAAGGAGCAGCAGTGGAACAGCTTTTCGACGACCTGGAAGACTTCGGCGCCTTCGACGACGCGATCTCCGGCGACGTCCGCGACCCCTACACCGAGTTGGCGCGACTGC
The DNA here is from genome assembly GCF_022179425.1 of Mycobacterium sp. 20KCMC460. NCBI lineage: Bacteria > Bacillati > Actinomycetota > Actinomycetes > Mycobacteriales > Mycobacteriaceae > Mycobacterium > Mycobacterium sp. 20KCMC460. Next base: position 5,277,709 of record NZ_AP025524.1, on the reverse strand, counting down.
GCCGCGAGCAGCCGGTGCAACGTTTGGAAACCTCAGGCGCGCTTCCGCACGAGGAATCCTTGCCGATGTTCATCGTGTACCGCCACGAGGACATCCAGCAGATGTTGCGCGACAACGAAACCTTCTCCTCGGCGGCCGTCATCGCGGCGTTCGGGCCGGTACTGGGCGAACGGGTGATGCTCGGCATGGACGAGCCCGTGCACGGCCGGCTCCGCTCACTTGTGTCAAAGGCGTTCTCGCAGAAGTCGTTAGCGCGCTATCAAGACGAGTTGGTCGCCCGGGTGGCCAACAGCCTGATCGATAAGTTCGCGCCCAACGGCCGGGCAGATCTGGTGCAGGAGTTCACCTTCGACTACCCGAGCCAGATCATCGCGGGCTTGCTGGGCCTACCCGAGCAGGACTACCCGCAGTTCCAGCGCTGGTCGATCTCGCTGCTGAGTTGGCTGATGAACCCCGAGCGCGGCCTCGCGGCCGCGGCCGCGCTGTGTGAGTACTTCGCGCCCATCCTCGAGGCGCGCCGCGCCGAGCCCAAGGACGATCTGATCAGCGCTCTGGGGGCGGCGGAGATCGACGGCGAGAAGCTCGCCGACGAGGAGATCTTCTCGTTCCTGCGACTGCTGTTGCCCGCCGGAGTGGAGACGACGTATCGCTCGCTGGGCAGCCTGCTGCTGGCGCTGCTCTGCGCCCCCGCGCAATTGGAGGCGATCCGGGCAGACCGGTCGCTGCTGCCCCAGGCCATCGAAGAGGGTGTGCGGTGGGAATCGCCGCTGCTGACGATCACCCGGGTGGCGACCCGGGACACCGAACTCGGCGGAGTGGCGATCCCGGCGGGGGCGACGGTGATGCCGATGCTGGGCGCGGCCAACCGCCAGGAGGACCGCTATCCCGATCCGGACAAGTTCGACATCCACCGGCCGGCCAGGGCGCATCTGGGCTGGGGCCACGGCGTGCACGTCTGTCTGGGCATGCACCTGGCGCGACTGGAAATGCGCACCGCGATCAACCTGCTGCTCGATCGGCTGCCCAACCTGCGCCTGGATCCCGACGGCGACGACCCGCACATCCGCGGGCAGGTCTTCCGGTCTCCTACCTCGGTTCCGGTGCTGTTCGACCCCCGGTAGCGGACCCCGCAGCAGCGGGAAACTTGCCAATCGGCTAGTTTCCGGTAAGGCTCTCCATAGCCCTTCGCACGAGTCAGAAGAGAGTGACAGGTATGTCTGAAACTGTAAAGGTCCGTTTCGAGCCGAAGATGATGATCGACGGCAAGCTCGTCGACGGCCAGGCCGGTACCTTCACCAACATCAACCCGGCCACCGAGGAGCCCCTCGGTGAGGTCGCCGACGCCTCCAAGGAGGACATGCACCGGGCTATCGACGCCGCCCGGCGGGCCTTCGACGAGACCGACTGGTCGACCAACAAGGAGTTGCGTAAGCGCTGTCTGCTGCAGCTGCACGACGCCATCGAAGAGGAGAAGGAAGAGCTGCGTGAGGAGCTCATCCTCGAAGTCGGCTCGCCGCGGGCCATCACCTTCGGGCCCCAGTTGGACGCACCGCTGGCCGACGGACTGAAGTACCCGGCCCGGCTGATCGACGAGTACGCCTGGGAAACCGACCTCGGCGACCGGGTGATCAGCCTGACCGGAGCCAACACCACCATCAAGGTCTGGCGCGAGCCGGTGGGCGTGGTCGGCGCCATCGTGCCATGGAACTTCCCGTTCGAGGTCACCGTCAACAAGCTCGGCCAGGCACTTGGCAGCGGCAACACCGTCGTTCTCAAGCCGGCGCCCAACACCCCGTTCAACGCGACCCGGCTGGGTCGCCTTATCGCTGAGAAGACCGACATCCCCGCCGGTGTGGTCAATGTCGTCACCGCGTCGGATCACTTTGTGGGTGAAGAGCTTACGCTCTCACCCAAGGTCGACCTGATCTCCTTCACCGGCTCGACCGTGGTCGGCAAGCGGATCATGGAAAAGGGCGCGGCGACCATGAAGCGGCTCTTCCTCGAGCTCGGTGGCAAGTCGGCCACCATTGTGCTCGAAGACGCCGATTTCGGATTGGCCTGCGCCATCGGCATCGCGCCCTGCATGCACGCCGGGCAGGGCTGCGCCAACCCCACCCGGATGCTGCTGCCCCGATCCCGCTACGAGGAGGGCGTGGCCATCCTCAAGAGCATCTACGAGAACGTCACCTGTGGTGACCCGCAGGATCCCGGAACCCTGTGCGGCCCGGTGATTTCGCAGGTGCAGCGCGACCGCGTGATGGGCTACATCCGCAAGGGCGTGGAGGAAGGTGCCACCGCCCTGGTCGGCGGACCCGATGCCGAGACTGGTTTCGACAAGGGATTCTTCGTCCGCCCAACGCTTTTCACCGATGTCGACAACTCGATGACGATCGCCCAGGAGGAGATCTTCGGGCCGGTGCTCTCGGTCATCCCCTTCGACGACGAGGAGGACGCGATCCGGATCGCCAACGACAGCAAGTACGGACTGGCCGGAAACGTGATGTCGGGCTCGCTGGAGCGTTCGCTGGCGGTGGCACGCCGCATCAAGGCCGGCTTCATGGGCGTCAACGGCGGCGCCCCCTACGCCGCCGACGCGCCGTTCGGCGGTTACAAGGACAGCGGTGTGGGACGCCAGAACGGTATCGCCGGCTTCGACCAGTACACCGAGATCAAGACGGTGGGTTACCCCGCCGTCTGACCCGGTGAGCCGATAGCCACCGATGTCCCGGCGGACAACTTGATGCGCTGACTGCGTAACGGTGTTCAGTCGGTGCGGTCGGCCCAGCCGGGTGGAAGTTCGCCGGGGGCGCAATCGATCACCGATTCGTCGTCGGTCCCGACCCGCTCGAAGCGGGTGATGTAGGCGAATTCGGGCACGACGTAGATCGGATAGGTCGGTCCTCGATCGCGGTAGGCGTGCATCTCGTCGAGATGCTCGTTCTGGTAGCACACGGTGCGGTCGCCGTGTTCGCGAATCCACTGCGGAAAGAAGATGACACCGTGCAGTCGCCGCTTTCCGGGCATGACATTGACGGCCACGCAGGTGCCGGTGGGTTCGGTCCACGAGATTTTGAAGCTGTCCTCGTCGAGTTGGACCAGGTCGACCTGCTGGCCCTTGACCCAGCGTCCCCCGACGTGGCCGGTGTGAATCCGGTAGTCGATGGTGTGCTCGTTCTTCACGTACATCTCATACTGCCAGCCGTTGGCGTAGGTGTAGATGAACCGGCAGCCCACGATTCCGGAAAGATCCTGAGCGGGAACCGGATTGGAGACCGATGGCATGGAGGGCTCCGTTCGTCGGGTTGGCGCCAGCGGAAGGGGCGGCGCATTGGATCCACCCGATCGTAGACACCGGGGCCACGACGGAGGGTGCGGCCGGGCACCCCGGCACCGCCCCGCCGCAGTGCTTAGACGACAATCGGAGGAAATAACACGTGTCAAAGGAGACATCCCATGGCTGAAGCAGTCATCGTCGAGGCAGTTCGTTCCCCGGTTGGCAAGCGCAACGGCGGGTTGTCGGGTGTGCACCCGGCCGAGCTGTCCGCGCAGGTACTCAATGGTTTGGTCAACAAGGCGGGCCTCGACCCCGGCCTGGTCGAAGACGTCATCTGGGGTTGCGTGATGCAGGCCGGTGAGCAGGCCCTCGACATCGGCCGTACCGCGCTGCTGACCGCCGGCTGGCCCGAGACCGTGCCCGGTGTGACCGTCGACCGTCAGTGCGGATCGAGTCAGCAATCGGTGCACTTCGCCGCAGCAGGCGTGGTGGCCGGTCACTACGATGTCGTGGTCGCCGGGGGAGTCGAGTCGATGTCGCGCACGCCGATGGGCGCGTCGCTGGCCAACGGCGGCCGGCCCTACCCGGAGGGTTTCCTGTCCCGCTACAACGGTCAGATTCCCAACCAGGGCATCGGGGCCGAGATGATCGCCGAGCAGTGGGGCTTCTCCCGCACCGACCTCGACCAGTTCTCGCTGGACTCGCACGAAAAAGCCGCTGCCGCACAGGATTCCGGTGCCTTCGACGACCAGATCATCGGCATCAAGGATTCCGAGGGCAACGTCGTGCTCAAGGATGAAGGCATCCGCCGCGGCACCCCGATGGAGAAGATGGCCTCGCTGAAGCCGGCCTTCAAAGAGGACGGTGTGATCCACGCCGGCAACTCCTCGCAAATCTCCGACGGTTCGGCCGCACTGCTGTTCATGTCCGCCGAGAAGGCCAAGGAACTCGGCATGAAGCCGATCGCCCGGGTGCACACCGCCTGCCTGGCCGGTGCAGACCCGGTGATCATGCTGACCGCGCCCATCCCGGCAACCCAGAAGGCGCTCAAGCGCTCCGGCCTGTCCATCGGCGACATCGGCGCCTACGAGGTGAACGAGGCGTTCGCGCCGGTTCCGCTGGCCTGGCTCAAGGACATCGGCGCCGACGAGAAGAAGCTCAACCCCAACGGTGGCGCGATCGCGCTGGGCCACCCGCTGGGCGGCTCCGGCGCCCGGATCATGACCACGCTGCTGTATCACATGCGGGACAACGGAATTCGCTACGGACTGCAGACCATGTGTGAGGGTGGTGGGCAGGCCAACGCGACGATCCTCGAGCTGCTGTGACAGACGCTCCGGGCGCCCTCACCGAGCGCCGCGGCAATGTGATGATCATCACGATCAACCGGCCCGAGGCGCGTAACGCGATCAACGGCTCGGTCAGCATTGCCGTCGGCGACGCGCTCGAGGAGGCGCAGCACGATCCCGAGGTGCGGGCGGTGGTGATCACCGGCGCGGGCGACAAGTCGTTCTGCGCCGGTGCGGACCTCAAGGCCATCGCCCGCCGGGAGAACCTGTACCACCCGGATCACCCGGAGTACGGATTCGCCGGATACGTCCACCATTTCATCGACAAGCCGACCATCGCCGCCGTCAACGGCACCGCGCTGGGCGGGGGTACCGAACTGGCGCTGGCCAGTGACCTGGTGGTGGCCGACGAGCGGGCTCAGTTCGGGCTGCCGGAGGTCAAGCGCGGTCTGATCGCCGCGGCCGGCGGGGTGTTCCGGATCATGGACCACCTGCCGCGCAAGGTGGCGATGCAACTGCTGATGACCGGGGAGCCGTTGTCGGCGGCCGACGCTCTCCGCTGGGGCCTGATCAACGAGGTGGTCAAGGGCCCGGTGCTGGACGCGGCGCTGGCCCTGGCGGCCCGGGTGACCTGCAACGCGCCGCTGTCGGTGCAGGCCAGCAAGCGCATCGCCTACGGCGTCGACGACGGCGTCGTCACCGGCGACGAGCCTGGCTGGGACCGCACGGTGCGGGAGATGAAGACGCTGATCCGCACCGAGGACGCGCGGGAGGGTCCGCTGGCGTTCGCCGAGAAGCGCGAGCCGGTCTGGAAGGCGCGGTAACCCGCCCCCGTTACGAGGCCAGCATGTTGACGGCCCAACCGAACAGCGGGGGCAGCAGCGCGCACGCTGGCACCAGGGCGCGCCGTACCGGCCGCGGCGTGCTGGCCAGCACCAGGCCACGGGTGAGCAGTCGGTAGTTGCGGGTGACGCGGTGCCAGGCGCGCTCGTAGGACTGCGGCACGTCCCCGGCGATGGCCCGCACCGCCGCACCGGCCTGCTTGACAGCCAGGCTGACACCCTCGCCGGTCAGCGCGTCTTCGTAGCCGGCGGCATCGCCGACCAGCAACACCCGGCCGGCGACCCGGCGCGACACCACTTGCCGTAGCGGCCCGCAGCCGCGGGCGGGTCCGCGTTCCGCACCCTGCAGGTGAGGAGAAAGTGTTGGGAACCAATCGAATTCGGGCCGCTGCCGGGACAGGATGGCCACCCCGACCAGATCCGGTTCGACGGGCGTCACGTACGCCTCGCCCCAGCGCGACCAGTGCACCTCGACGAACTCCGAGAAGGCCGGTACCCGGTAGTGCCAGCGCAGGCCGTGGCGCCGTGGGGTACCGGTGGTGGCCTTGATTCCGACAGCTCGCCGCACCGCCGAATGCAAACCGTCCGCTCCGACCAGCCACCGCGCCCGCAGGCCGGCGGCGCTCACCCCGTGCGCATCCTGTTCGACTGCCCGCACCTTGGTCCGGATCCATTCGGCGCCTTGCTCTTTGGCACGCGCCGACAGCGCGGCGTGCAGCGTGGTGCGCCGCACGCCGCGGCCCGGGCCGGTGCGAAACAACGCCTCGGCGCGGCGGTGCTCGCTCACGTAGGCGATGCCCCGAAACGGCATACCCGCGGGGTCGACTCCCAGCGCGGTGAGTTCGGCCAACCCGCCGGGCATCAGGCCCTCGCCGCACGCCTTGTCGATCGGGTCCGGCCGAGGTTCGGCCACGATCACCGAAAGTCCTTGCGCACGAGCATGTAACGCGGTGGCCAGGCCGCCGGGCCCGCCGCCGACCACCAGCAGGTCGGTGTCGAAGCGGTCGTTCACGAGTAGCCCAGCGCCGAGTTCTCCACCCGCAACCGCACCGTCAGCAGGGCGGCATTGGCCACGGTGAAGACCAGCGCCGTGATCCATGCGGTGTGTACCAGCGGCAGGGCGACGCCTTCGAGCACCACCGCAACGTAATTCGGGTGATGCATGAACCGGTACGGGCCACGGTTGACCAGCTGCGCGTGCGGCAGCACGATGACGCGGGTGTTCCACCGCCGGCCCAACGACCGGATACACCACCAGCGCAGACCCTGACACAGCACCACCACCACCGCCATCGGCCAACCGAGCCAACCGATGAACGGGCGGTGCAAAGCCCACGGCTCGACCAGGCAGCCGACCAGCAGGGCGGTATGCAGGGTCACCATCGCCACATAGTGGCGCTGGCCAAACTCGTTGGCGCCCTGAGCGAACGACCATGCGGCGTTGCGCTTTGACACCACCAGTTCGGCCAGCCGCTCCAGCACGACCGCCAAGATCAGCAGGTAATACATCGTGTCACCACTCTAAAAGCACCGACTCCCGGCAAAACGCCGGACCCATGGTGGCGGCGCCGGAGTCGTTTGTGTCACGTCCTCGCCGCCGGACAAGTTCACAACGCCGTCCTGACCTGGCCGGGTTCACCCGGCCCCGGGCGGGGTACTAGATCGGGGAACGCGGTCGGGGCGTAGCGGCCTGCGGGGGCCAAATCGTCGACGGATAGGTTGAACAAATGCGGATTCTGGTGACGGGTGCCACCGGATATGTGGGCTCACGGCTGATCACCGAGTTGCTGGCCGAGGGGCACGAGGTACTGGCGGCTACCCGAAATCCGGTCAGGCTCAAGGATTTCGGTTGGTTCGAAGACGTTGAGCCGGTGCAATTGGACGCATCGGATCCGAAGCAGACGCACGCGGCGCTGACCGGCGCCACCGAGGCGGGCGGCCCCATCGACGTGATTTATTACCTGATCCACGGGATCGGGCAGGACGGGTTCCGCGACATCGACAATGCTTCGGCCGCCAACGTCGCTGACGCCGCCAAACAAGCCAAAGTAGCGCGGATCGTCTATCTGGGCGGCTTCGTGCCTGACGACGACACCCTGTCCGAGCACCTGACCAGCCGGGCCGAAGTCGCCCACGCGCTCACCGTCGAGGGCGGGCCGGACCTGGTCTGGCTGGGTGCGGCGCTGATCATCGGGGCGGGATCCACGTCGTTCGAGATTCTGCGCTACGTGGGCGACCGTTTCCCGGTCATGCCGATGCCGGGCTGGATGCACAACGACCTGGACCCGATCTCGATCCGCGACGTGCTGTACTACCTGGTCGCAGCGGCCGACGCCGCGCGGGTGCCGGCCGGGGCCTACGACATCAGTGGCCCCGAGACCACGTCGTACCGCGAGCTGCTCAAGAAATACGCCCACATATCGGGCCGTTGGCATGCTGCCTGGCGGGTGCCGCACATCGACACGTCGATCGCCTCGCTGTTCACCACGCTGGCCCTGCCGGTGCCCAGCGGTTTGGCCAGTGACCTGGTGGAGTCGCTGGATCATCCGATGCGCGCCTCGGGCACCGGCCTGACCGCACTGGTGCCTAAGCCCCCCGGCGGCCTGCTGGGCCCCGACGAGGCGATCGCGCTGGCCCTGTCCGGTCACCCGAACGAACCGGCCCGGCCCGTCAACGCGCTGTCCGACCCGCATCATCTGGCCGACACCGACCCGGGGTGGGCCGGCGGCGACGCGCTGCGTATCCGCCGGCTGGCCGGGACGGTGACACCCGCTGTCGTGCGGCCTACGCTGCGTCTGGTGAACGCGGTTCCCGGCCCGCTGGCCGGCGCGCTGCGCACCAGCTTGGACATCCTGCTCGCCCTGACCCCGAAGGTCCGCTTTGCATGACTGATACCGCCACCCCGCACCGTGTCAGCGCGGCGCAGGAGTTTCGCCGCGCGATCACCAATGTCGCCGTGCCCCATCACGAACCGCCCGCGCTGATATTGCGGCGGCGCGTCGTCGTCGCCGTCACGCTGGTGCTCGGTGCGGTGACGCTGGGCTTCACCTTGCGCACCTCGCCCGGTGAGACGAGCTTCTACTGGCTGACGCTGTTGCTGGCGGTGGTGTGGGCCGGCGGCGCCTGGCTGTCCGGGCCGCTGCACCTCGGTGGCATCTGTTGGCGCGGGCGCAATCAGCGTCCGGTGATCACCGGGACCAGCATCGGGTTGCTGCTCGGCGGCGCCTTCCTGCTGGGCGGCCTGATTGCCCGGGAGATACCGCCGGTGTCCGACCTGATCACCCGGGTTCTGCTGCTCAGCCATCAGGGCTCGTTCCTGCTGGTGGTGCTGATCACGGTGATCAACGGAGTGGCCGAGGAGATGTTCTTCCGCGGCGCCCTGTTCACCGCGCTGGGCCGGCGCTACCCGCTGGTGATCTCCACGGTGCTGTACGTGTTCGCGACCCTGGCCAGCGGTAACCCGATGCTGGGGTTCGCCGCGATCATCCTGGGCGCCGTGTGCGCGCTGGAGCGCCGCGCCACCGGCGGGGTGCTGGCGCCGATGCTGACCCATTTCTTCTGGGGCCTGATCATGGTGCTTGCACTGCCTCCGCTGTTCGGGGTCTGACCACCCGGCGGGTCAGCTCTCGTAACGCCGCGACCCGCGCCGGCCACGAAGCGAACCAGTACACCCGCCCGGGAATCCCGCTGGGCACAAAGGTCGACCGCTGCGTGTAGGTCGTTCCGCCGCCGATGTTCGGCGTAACTGCGAGCTCCAGCCACGCCTGGCCCGGCGAGCGCTCGGTGCCGCGCAGCCGCAGCACCCGGCCGGGTTCCCGCGCCACCACCTGCCAGCCAGGGTCGGTGATGGCGCGCTCGGCCGCGCGCCATACGTCGTCGGGTGCGGACGCGGTGGTGACGGTCCGGGTATCGGTGTAGACGATCTCGCCGGCCCAGTCCGGGTCGCTGGGCAGCGCCTCGGCGGGCTGCGAGCCCCAGTCGGCGTCGACCTGACCACGCGCCGCGCCACCCAGCGCGAGTTCGACGGCTCGTCGGTAGCCGGTCGGGCCGCCCGGCGGCGGGTCGATGATGTCGTCGACGTCCGAATTGCGCATCACCGCATCGCATTCCAGCGATTCGATGAGCGGCCGGGCCAGCTTGGGCGGGATCGGGGTGACCGTACCGACCCACAGACTGGCGATGGTCGGCGTCAGGAACGGCAGCACGATCAGGCGGCGCCGGCGCAGTCCGGCGACCTGGGCGTAGGTCCGCATCATGTCGCCATACTCGAGCACGTCGGGGCCGCCGATATCCCAGGTCCGGGATTCCGGCACCGACGCGGTCGCAGCGGCGGCCAGGTAGTGCAGCGCGTCGCTGACCGCGATCGGCTGGATCCGGTTGTGCACCCACTTCGGCGTCGTCATCACCGGCAGGCGGTCGGTGAGATGACGGATCATCTCGAACGACGCCGACCCGGACCCGATTACCACCCCAGCCTGCAGAACGACCGTTTCGATGCCCGAGTCGATCAATTGCTCACCCACCGCCCGGCGTGATTCCAGGTGCGGCGAGAGCGGACCGTTCTCGGGGTGCAGGCCACCCAGGTACACCACCCGCCGGACTCCGGAGCGCCGGGCGGCGGTCACCACGTTGCGCACCGACTCGGCCTCGGCGGCCGCAAAATCTCCGGACCCGCCCATCGAGTGCACCAGGTAGTAGACGACGTCGACGTACTCGAACGCCACGATCAGCGAGTCGACATCGCCCAGATCACCTTTGGCCACCTCGGCTCGTGAGCGCCACGGCACGTGCGCCAACTTGTCCGGGTTACGTGCTAGCGCACGCACCTGGTGGCCGTCGTCGAGCAGGCGTGGCGCCAGGCGGGCTCCGATGTAACCGGTGGCGCCGGTTACCAGGCACCGAATCTTTTTCTCTGGCACGGGTCCCCGTTCCGTTCACGTATGTCAGTCATTCGAAGCTGACACCGGTGGGGATTGCCGCTGCGCGCGAATCGAACCGGAGTTGCGCTCAGGAATCGGTGAAGTTCGGGGCGCGGTGCTCCTGGAACGCCTTGGTGCCCTCTTTGAAGTCGGGCGCTCGCAACAGGCCGGACTGGCCGCGGAATTCGCGCTCCAGCGCGTCGTCCAGTTCGGTCAGGGTGGCGGCGTTGATCGCGGCCTTGGTTTTGCCGAACGCCACCGCCGGGCCGGCCAGCAGTCGGGCGATCACCTTGTCCACCTCGGCGTCGAATTTCTCGGCCGGGTAAACCTCGGTGACCAGCCCCCAGTCGCGCGCCTCGGTGGCCGTCAACCGCTCGGGCAGCAGGGCCATCCGCATCGCCCGGACCCGGCCGATCGCGGCGGCGATCAACGCCGACGCGCCACCGTCGGGCATCAGGCCGATCTTGGTGAAGGCGAGCATGAAAAACGCCTTCTCGGAAGCCAATACGACGTCGCAGGACAACGCGATGGAGACCCCGACGCCGGCGGCCGGTCCCTGCACCACCGCCACCACCGGGTGCGGCAACGTGGTGATGGCACGGATCAGCCGGTTGATTTCCAGAATGATCTCGTCCGGCGGGGCGCCGCCGTCGCCGCTCATGTCGTCGGCGCTGATGCCGGCGCCGGAGCAGAAGCCGCGGCCGGCTCCGCCGAGCCGCACCACCCGGACCCCCGGATCGGTGGCTGCGGCCTCCATGGCGTTGGCCAGGCCGGTGATGACGGGGGTGATCAGCGAGTTGAGACTGTCGGGACGGTCGATGGTCACCGAGAGCACTCCGTCGGTGAGCTTGACTTGGAGGCCGTCGACGGGTGCGAGGCTGGCAATTCCTGAATCGGACATGCGGCTCACATTAAGTGACCCCCGGCGAGCGGCTGCGCGCGGCTGCGTCGGGGACCGGTGTGCAGCGCCCGCAGCGACGCTGCGAATATGTGAACAACCGTTTGTTAGGGCGTCGACGTAGACGAAAGGGTTCAAACCATGGCGGGACCACTGAACGGATTGCGTGTTGTCGAGCTGGCCGGTATCGGCCCCGGCCCGCATGCCTCCATGATTCTGGGAGATCTCGGGGCCGACGTGGTCCGCGTCGAGCGGCCGTCGAGCGGTCCGCGCGGTGTGGTGTCGGACGCGATGAGCCGTAGCAGGCGTCTGGTGGGCGCCGACCTGAAGTCCGAGGAGGACCGCAAGCGGGTGCTGCAGCTGATCGCAAAGGCCGACGTGTTGATCGAGGGCTACCGGCCCGGCGTCACCGAGCGGCTGGGCCTGGGGCCCGAAGACTGCGCCAAGGTCAACGAGCGGCTGATCTACGCCCGGATGACCGGGTGGGGGCAGACCGGCCCGCGCAGTCAGCAGGCCGGCCACGACATCAACTACATCTCCCTCAACGGCATCCTGCACTCGATCGGTCGCAAGGGTGAGCGGCCCGTGCCGCCGCTGAACCTGGTCGGCGACTTCGGTGGCGGCTCGATGTTCCTGCTGGTAGGCATCCTGTCGGCGTTGTACGAACGGCAGAGTTCCGGCAAGGGCCAGGTGGTCGACGCGGCGATGATCGACGGCTCCAGCGTGCTGGTGCAGATGATGTGGCAGATGCGCGCCTCGGGCATGTGGACTGACACCCGCGGCACCAACATGCTCGACGGCGGCGCCCCGTACTACGACACCTACGAGTGCGCCGACGGCCGCTACGTCGCGGTGGGCTCCATCGAACCGCAGTTCTACGCGGCCCTGCTGGCCGGTCTGGGGCTGGAGGGGGCCGACCTGCCGGCGCAGAACGACGTCTCGCGCTGGCCGGAGCTGCGGGCGATCCTGACCGAGACGTTCGCCAGCCGCGACCGCGACCATTGGGCCAAGGTGTTCGCCGATTCCGACGCCTGCGTCACCCCGATCCTGGCGTTCGGCGAAGTGGAGACCGAGCCGCACATCACCGAGCGCAAGACGTTCTACGAGGTGAACGGCGGGCTGCAGCCGATGCCGGCGCCGCGCTTCTCCCGGACCGCGCCGGAACAGCCACGCCCGGCTAAGGCAGGGGACATCGAAGCCGTGCTCGCGGACTGGGTATAGTCCCAACCAACCAGTAGGTTGGCCCGCCAGGGCGCGGACCGGACAAAAGGGGCGAAAGTGGAGATCAGGGACGCCGTCGCAGTCGTCACCGGGGGAGCGTCAGGCTTGGGCCTGGCCACCACCAAGCGGCTGCTGGACGCGGGAGCGCAGGTGGTGGTGCTGGACCTGCGGGGAGAGGACGCGGTCGCCGAGCTCGGCGACCGGGCACGCTTCGCGCAAGCCGACGTCACCGACGAGCAGGCCGTCAGTGCCGCACTCGATCTGGCCGAATCGCTGGGTCCGCTGCGCATCAACGTCAACTGTGCGGGTATCGGCAACGCGATCAAGACGCTGTCCAAGGATGGTCCGTTCCCGCTGGACGGGTTCAAGAAGGTGGTCGGGGTCAACCTGATCGGCACTTTCAACGTGCTGCGACTGGCGGCCGAGCGCATCGCCAAGACCGACCCGATCGGCCCGCCGGACTCCCCGGAGCGCGGCGTCATCATCAACACCGCATCGGTGGCGGCATTCGAAGGGCAGATCGGCCAGGCCGCTTACTCGGCGTCCAAGGGCGGCGTGGTCGGCATGACGTTGCCGATCGCCCGTGATCTTGCGCGCGAGCTGATCCGGGTGGTGACCATCGCGCCCGGGCTGTTCAAGACCCCGCTGCTGGGTTCGCTGCCCGAGGAAGCGCAGAAGTCACTGGGCAAGCAGGTGCCGCATCCGGCGCGATTGGGCGACCCCGACGAGTACGGTGCGCTGGCGGTGCACATCGTGCAGAACCCGATGCTCAACGGTGAGGTCATCCGTCTGGATGGCGCGATCAGGATGGCGCCTCGGTAACCTCCAGCCACTCCCCGGACAGCGAAAGCCCCCTGCCGCACGCCGCGGTCAGGGGGCTTTGCTACTTGATCGGTCTATCGGTTTGATCGGTCTATCGACGAAACCAACGGGAGACGGTCGGTTCGGCCATCAAAAGCCGCGCTATTACGCCCATCGTGTTACCTCAACTCGCTGTCGGAAGGGGTTGCCAATCTTCGAACTGCTCGGAAGTCTCACCCTCCACGAGCATGTCGCCGTGGTAGAGAGCCTCGAAGTCAGCCTTGATGACATCGGCACTGGTGTCGTCGATCCACATGACATTGAGCGTAGGAGCGCGCATTAAGGAATCTTTGAGTCACGATTCGGAAAATGGTGGCAATTCTTACCGGTGGGTAGGGTTCGCCGCGCCGCGCCAGGTTACCCAATTCGATGCCGGTTGAACCGCGGCTCATCTGCGTTCGTGTCAACGACGGTGGTTGTTTGACACTTGTAACTTAACGTTGCTAAGTTAACGCGGGTTTGGTGCAGTCTTGTCGGGGGGGCCGCGCCGTCGGCGGAGGGATGACACATGCTGCAAGCGATCGCGCGAATGGCCATCAGGGCACCCCGGCGGATCATCGGCATCGCGGTTCTCGTTTTCATTGCCGCGGCCGTGTTCGGTATCCCCGTCGCCAACAGCCTCTCGCCGGGCGGCTTCCAGGATCCCAACTCCGAGTCGGCCCGCGCCATCTCGGTGTTGAACGACAAATTCGGTCAGAGCGGCCAGCAACTGCTGATCCTGGTCACCGCACCCGACGGAGCCGGTAGCGATCGGGCCCGCAAGGTCGGCACCGACCTCGTCGACCAGCTCAAAGGCTCACCGCTGGTCTATAACGCCACCTCCCCGTGGACCGTGCCGCCCGCGGCTGCCACCGACCTGATCAGCAGAGACGGCAAGACCGGGCTGATCGTGGTCAACCTCAAGGGTGGCGAGAACGACGTGCAGAAGAACGCGCAGACCCTCTCCGACCGGATCATCCACGATCGCGGCGGTGTCACCGTCCAGGCCGGCGGTGCGGCCATGGAATACGCCCAGATCAACAAGCAGAACCAGGCCGACCTGCTGGTCATGGAGATGATCGCGATCCCCTTCAGCTTCCTGGTGCTGGTGTGGGTGTTCGGCGGGCTGCTGACCGCGGCGCTGCCGATGGCGCTGGGCGCGCTGGCCGTCGTCGGTTCGATGTCGGTGTTGCGCCTGGTCACCTTCGCCACCGAGGTGTCGATCTTCGCGCTGAACCTGCAGTACCGCGCTGGGCCTGGCCCTGGCCATCGACTACACGCTGCTCATCATCAGCCGCTACCGCGACGAGTTGGCTGAGGGCTGGGATCGCGAACAGGCGCTGATCCGCACCATGGCCACGTCCGGTCGCACGGTGATCTTCTCGGCCGTCACCGTCGCGCTGTCCATGGCGGCGACGGTGGCCTTCCCGATGTACTTCCTCAAGTCGTTCGCCTACGCCGGCGTGGCGACAGTGGCCTTCGTGGCGACCGCGTCCATCGTGGTCACCCCGGCCGCCATCATCCTGATGGGCCCCCGGGTGGACGCCCTGGATGTGCGACGGCTGCTGCGCCGGATGTTCCGGCGACCCGAGCCGGTGCACAAGCCCGTCGAGCAGTTGTTCTGGTACCGGTCCAGCAAGTTCGTGATGCGCCGCTGGTTGCCACTCGGCGGCGCGGTGGTCGCGCTGCTACTGCTGCTCGGGCTGCCGTTCTTCTCGGTCAAGTGGGGTTTTCCCGACGACCGCGTACTACCCGCCTCGGCGTCCGCACACCAGGTGGGCGACCAGCTGCGCACCAACTTCGCGCGCGACTCGGCCACCGCGGTGCCGGTGGTCATTCCCGACGCGCACGGCCTGAGCCGGGACGATCTGAGCCGGTACGCCGCCGCGTTGTCGCAGGTGCCCGACGTGGCCGCGGTGTCGGCGCCCACCGGCACGTTCGCCGGCGGCAAGCCGCAGGGACCGCCGGGCGGAGCGACCGGGATGGCCGGCGGCAGCGCATTCCTGACCGTCAGCAGTACCGCGCCGCTGTTCTCGCAGGCCTCCGACACCCAGCTCAAACGGCTGCACCAGGTGGCCGGGCCGGGCGGCCGAACCGTCGAGATGGCCGGTGTCGCGCAGGTCAACCGCGACAGCGTGGACGCCGTCACCGATCGGCTGCCGCTGGTGCTGGGCATGATGGCTGCCGTCACGTTCGTGCTGCTGTTCCTGCTCACCGGGAGTGTGGTGCTGCCGCTCAAAGCGCTGGTGTTGAACGTGCTGTCGCTGACCGCGGCGTTCGGGGCGCTGGTGTGGATCTTCCAGGACGGCCACCTCGGCGCGCTCGGGACCACCCCGAGCGGGACGCTGGTCGCCAACATGCCGGTGCTGCTGTTCTGCATCGCGTTCGGGCTGTCGATGGACTACGAGGTGTTCCTGGTCTCGCGGATCCGCGAGTACTGGTTGGGGTCGGGCGCGGCCCGTCCGGCGCAGCCGAGCCCGGCCGAGGCCCACGCCGCCAACGACGAGAGTGTCGCGCTGGGAGTTGCGCGCACCGGTCGGGTGATCACCGCGGCCGCATTGGTCATGTCGATGTCGTTCGCCGCGTTGATCGCCGCCCACGTGTCGTTCATGCGGATGTTCGGGTTGGGGCTGACACTGGCGGTTGCGGCCGACGCCACGCTGGTGCGGATGGTGTTGGTGCCGGCCTTCATGCACGTGATGGGCCGCTGGAACTGGTGGGCGCCCAAACCGCTGGTGTGGTTGCACGAGCGGTTCGGGATCAGCGAGGGCGGTGCGCTAAACCGGCCCGCAGCGCCCGGTCCGGCGGCGACCGCCAAGCCGGGCCCGGCCGCGAGTCCGGCCCCGAATAACGGAAACGAGGTTCACGTCGAAGTGACGCGCAATGGTTGACATGGCGGTGCCGGCGTTGCGCCGGCAGCGCGCTCCCCGCGGGTCGGGGGAGCGGCTGCGCAACGAAATCCTCGATGCGGCAACCGAATTGCTGCTCGAGACCGGCCGGGCCAGGGCGGTGTCGATCCGGTCGGTGGCCGAGCGGGTGGGTATCACGTCGCCGTCGATATACCTGCATTTCAAGGACAAGGACGCGCTGCTGGACGCGGTGTGCGTGCGTCATCTGGACCAGCTCGACGAGGAGATGGTACGAGCCGCCGACGGGCAGCCCGACAGTATGGCGGCGCTGCGTGCCCAAGGGCTGGCCTACGTGCGCTACGCGCTGCAGGCACCCGAGCTGTACCGGCTGGCCACCGTCAGCGCGGAACGGACGGGCGGCGTCGTCGCAGACGCCATGCAACGCGCGGTGTTCCGGCACGTGCGGGCAACGGTGCAGAAGCTGATCGACGAGGGCGTCTTCCGAGCGGACAGCCCGGGCGCGGTCGCCCTGGCGCTGATGACGGCCGCGCACGGGGTTGCGACCGTGCTGATCGCCAAACCGCAGCTGCCGTTCGGTGAGATCGACGCCTTCACCGACCGGATGTTCGGCGCGGTGCTGTGCGGTCATCTGGTGGCCGGAATGGTCGGTCCGGAGGCGACGTCTCAGCAGATGTTGGAGTGGGTCAGGCAGCATCGGGGGTCGGCAGAAGCATGACGTCTACCAGAGTCGAGAACCCGTTCTTTGCGCGGATCTGGCCGGCTTTCGCCGCCCACGAGGCCGAGTCGGTGCGGGTGTTGCGCCGGGAGAACCTGGCCGAGCTGTCCGGGCGGGTGCTGGAAATCGGTGCGGGCTGCGGGACGAATTTCGCGTATTACCCGGACACCGTCACCCAGGTGGTCGCCGTCGAGCCCGAGTCGCACCTGGTGCCCAAGGCCCGCGCGGCGGCCGCGACGGCACCGATCCCGGTGGTGGTGACAAGCCAGACGGCCGAAGATTTCAGTGACGGCGAGCCGTTCGACGCGGTGGTCTGCTCGCTGGTGTTGTGCTCGGTGCACGACCAGGACGGCGTCTTGCGGCGGTTGCATTCGCTGCTGCGACCGGGCGGCGAACTGCGGTTTCTGGAACACGTAGCCAGCGCTGGGGCGCGGGGACGATTGCAGCGTGTCGCCGATGCGACGGTGTGGCCCCGGATGTTCGGGAACTGTCATACCCACCGCGACACCGAGCGCGCGATCGTCGATGCCGGATTCGTGGTGCAGACGTCGCGGCGGGAGTGGACGCTGCCGGCGTGGGCGCCGCTGCCGGTGTCCGAGTTGGCGCTGGGCCGGGCGCGGCGGCCGTCCGACTAATTCAACAGGGCCGGCAGTCGCTCCAGCAGCCCGGGCAGCGCCACGCTGGCCGACTCGCGCACGCACAGCGTGGCGTGCGGGGACAACGGCGTGGGCTCGGGATTGACCTCGATCACGGCGGTGCCGCGCGCCAGCGCCAGCTCGGGCAGGCCGGCCGCCGGGTAGACGATCGACGAGGTGCCCACCACCACCATCAGGTCGGCGTTCTCCGTCGCCTCGACGGCTTGGCGCCACGGACCCTGCGGCAGGGCTTCGCCGAACCACACGATGTCGGGCCGGATCAACCCGCCGCAGGCGCACACCGGAGGTTCGACTTCGATCGCCGGTTCGGCCATCAGCGGTAGTGGCTCAGAGTACGGCAAACCGCAACGCGCACAACGAAATTCGAAGAGGCTGCCGTGCAGGTGATGAACCGGAGCGCTGCCGGCGCGCTCGTGCAGGTCGTCGACGTTCTGCGTCACCACGGTGACCTGGGCCTGCCGTTGCCAGTCCGCGATCGCGCGATGCCCGGCGTTGGGTTGCACGTCGCCGACCAGGTAGTGGCGCCACAGATACCACCCCCACACCCGTTCGGGATTGCTCTCCCAGCCCTGCACGCTGCTCAACTCGTACGGGTCGAAGTGGGCCCACAGGCCGTTCTTGTCGTCGCGGAATGTCGGTACGCCACTCTCCGCGGAAATGCCCGCACCGCTCAGCACCGCCACTCGCATCCCACAAAGATAGCCGCGGTTGGGCAATACTGGATGGGTGGACCTGCGCGACTTGCTGAAGGTGGATGTAAAGGCAGGCAAGCCCCTGTTCGACCAGCTCAGAACCGGGGTCATCGACGGCGTGCGGGCCGGTTCACTGCCGCCGGGCACCCGGCTGCCGACGGTCCGCGAGCTGGCCGGCCAGCTCGGCGTGGCGGCCAACACCGTAGCCCGCGCCTACCGCGAACTCGAGTCCGCCGCGATCGTCGAAACCCGCGGACGCTTCGGCACTTTCATCTCCCGATTCGACCCGACCGACGCGGCGATGGCCGCCGCCGCCAAGGAATACGTGGAAGTGGCCCACGCGCTGGGGCTGACCAAGAACGATGCGATGCGTTACCTCACGAACGTTCCGGACGACTGAATTGCAGCGGTGCCACGGCGCCGGCGTTCACTGGAGTACCTTGCCCAGCGTGCGCAGGTTGCGTGACGTGGTCGACGACTTATAGCGCTTCTTGGCCATCGTCGCGCCGATGGTGCTGTCCAGGGTGCTGCCCTTCGGCACCTGCCAATAGATGACGCCGTCGCCGACCTCGATTTTCTCGTTCGCGCCCGGTTTCAGTTCCGCCAGTTCACCGAGGATGTCGGCGTCGGTGACGAAGGTGACGTAGGAGTGGTAGCCGTCTCGTTCGCGCTCGAACGGAAACGCTTCGTCGATGGCGCGGACCGTGTCGATGTCGTAGGCGAGCACCCAGGCGTCGTACCCGAAGCGGTCGCGCAGTGCCGCCTCTGCCTTCCTGCGCACCGAGGCGACCTTGGCCGAAGACTCCAGCAGCACGTTTCCGGAGGCCAGCAGGGTTCGCACGTTGGTGAACCCGGCGTCGGTCAGTGCCTCGGCAACCTCGGCCATCTTCAGGTTGACGCCGCCGACGTTGACGCCGCGCAGAAATGCCGCGTACTCGGTCATGCACCGATTCCAGCAGCCCGTCCGACGCCGGTGCAACGCGACGTAGGCTTTCGGCATGGGACGCCACGTCTTCGACGACAAGCTGTTGGCCGTGATCAGTTGCAACTCGATCGGGGTGCTGGCCACCATCAAGCGCGACGGACGCCCGCAGCTGTCGAACGTGCAGTACCACTTCGACCCGCGGCAGCTGTCGCTGCAGGTTTCGGTCACCGAGCCGCGTGCCAAGACCCGCAACCTGCGCCGCGATCCGCGGGCTTCGCTGCTCGTCGACGCCGACGACGGGTGGTCCTACGCCGTCGCCGAAGGCGTCGCGGAGCTCACCCCACCCGCCGCCGCTCCCGACGACGACACGGTGGAGGCACTGATCGCCTTGTACCGCAACATCGCCGGCGAGCACCCGGACTGGGACGAGTACCGCGAGGCGATGGTCACCGACCGCCGGGTGCTGCTGACACTGCCGATCTCGCACGTGTACGGGATGCCGCCGGGTAAGCGCTGACCGCGCTAGGCTTCCGGCATGGCCGAATCGAACACCCCGGAATCGCCCGAAGTGCCCGAGGACGACAACAAACGCAAGTTTCGTGAAGCCCTGGAACGCAAGATGGCCAAGTCGTCCGGCGGTTCCGACCACAAGGACGGCGGGGGCAAGCAGTCGCGGGCACACGGTGCGGCCGGCAACCGCCGCGAGTTCCGTCGCAAGAGCGGTTAGCGGGCCGGGCCCGAGCGTGCGGGGTTAAAGTTCGACCATGACGCAGCTTTGCCTCGCCACCGAACCCCAGGCCAATCAGCTGCTGGCCGACAACCCGCTGGCGTTGCTGATCGGGATGTTGCTGGATCAGCAGGTGACCTTCGAGACGGCATTCGCCGGTCCGCAGAAGATCGCCGAGCGGATGGGCGGCTTGGACGCGGCAGACATCGCCGATTACGACCCCGACAAGTTCGCCGCGCTGTGCTCGGAAAAGCCTGCCATTCACCGTTTCCCGGGCGCGATGGCCAAGCGCATCCAGACGCTTGCACAGATCATCGTCGACCGGTACGACGGCGACGCGGCCGCGCTGTGGACCGCTGGCGATCCCGATGGGAAAGAGTTGCTGCAGCGGATCAGGGCGCTGCCCGGGTTCGGTGAGCAGAAGGCCAAGATCTTCCTGGCATTGCTCGGCAAGCAGTACGGTGTCACACCCACGGGTTGGCGGGCGGCAGCGGGAGAGTACGGCAAGGCCGGCACCCACCTCTCGGTCGCCGACATTGTCGATGCCGAGTCACTCGGCAAGGTGCGGTCGTATAAGAAGCAGATGAAGGCGGCAGCCAAGGCAGCCAAGGGAAAGGCGGCAACATGAAGACGCACATCACCTGTCCGTGCGGCGAGGCCATTCAGGGCAAGGACGAGGACGAGTTGGTCGAGCTGACTCAGGCCCACCTGGCCAGTGCGCATCCCGGTCTGGACTACGACCGGGACGCGATCTTGTTCATGGCCTACTAGGTACTCGCCTTTGCGCCGCGAGCGCCCTCATAGGTACGGCCAGAAGCTCTTTGCGACGTACATTCGAGGACGCTCGCGTGGTCCGGCTGCTGGTTGCGGTGCCGCTACGGCACCACCGTCGAACCGATGGTCGGCATGAACTGGCACTGCCGGTCTTTGGTGGTGACCTGACCGAAAATCGTCGACATGATGCTGCCGGAACCGGTGTCGACGATCGCGGTGAGCGTCGTCGGGCCTTCGCCGTTGATGTCGGTGCGCGGCTTCAGGGTGGCGCTGCCTGATTTGCCGGTGGTCAGGTTGATCCAGGTGACGTTCAGCGGCAGCTTCTGCACCTCGGCGGGTCCCGGGGTACCGACCGCAGTGAAGACGTAAGCGGTCTGGCCGGCAGCCGGGCCCGGCGTCGGGATGGCCGCCGGTCCCGCCACCGACAGGGCGGTGGCCAGGGCGTTCGTCCCGTCGGCTAGGCAGTTGGTGCCGATCGAGGGGTACATGAAGTCCTGCGTGGGCGGGGAGTCAGGGCCGAAGCCGGGGGCCGCGGCCGCCGGCGCCGCCACCGGGGCGGGGGTGGGCGCCGGAGCTGGGGCCGCCGCGGCAGCCGGCGCAGCTCGAGGGGCCGCCGCCGGCGCGGGCGCCGGTGCGGCCGGTGCTGGTGCTGGAGCTGGCGCAGCTGCGGCGCGGGGCCGGTGCCGGAGCCTGGGCTGCCGGTGCGGCCGGTGCGGGAGCTGGCGCGGCGGCAGGCGCGGGTGCGGCCGGCGCCGGCCGGGCAGCGGTGGTGAGACGGGCCGCGGGTTCTGCGGCACGCCGACCGGGCCCGGCCCCGCGGCATGCAGCGGGTCGACGCCGGCCGGCAGGTGCGCCAGGGCGCCGGGCTCGGCACCCGGTGCCGGTACGTGCGGTGCCGGTGCCGCCTCAGGCGGGGTCGCGCCCGCCGGTGCCCCCGGACCCGCGACGAACTGGTTCACCGACGAGGCCACATTCTTGGCCTCGGTCGGTGCCGACGGGTTGTGCGTGAATGCCTGGGCAGCCGCCATCAGCAGCTGCGTCGCCTGTCCGGGATTGCCGGCGGCCTGCTGGATGATCGGGCTCAACTGAGTCAACGCCGGAAGGCCGGGCAGCTGCTGGGTCGGGTCGGTCGACGGCGTCGCCGGGTCGGCTGCCGCGCTCGGACAAAGCACGAACGCGGCAGCCGATGTGACGACGACTGCGGCCAAACCTTTGGACAGACTCCAAGTGCTTGCCACGGTGTTTCTCCCGGTTCCTAGTGGTTGGTCAGTCGTCGGAGGTCAAGCTCAGGGCAGGGCGCCGAGCAGCGTCTGCGGTCCCGCCGGACCCGGCGCGCCGGCACCCGAGAGCCCCGGAATGGCCGAAGCCAGCCCCGGCAGGGCCGCTTGGGCGAGTCCGGGAAGCGACGTCGCCAACCCGGGCAGCGAGGCCGCCGGAGCGGCCGGAGCGGCCGGAGCCGCCGGTGCGGCCAGGCTGGGTAGCGGCGTGTTCACCCCGGGGATCGACGGCAACGTTCCCGGTGCCGGCGCGACGGGGGCCGCCGGCGCAGTGAGCTGCAGCGGTGCGTTCACGCCGGGCACCGACGGGACGCCGGCCGGAGCCGCCGCTGGAGCGGCTGGAGCCGCGGGAGCGGTGAGCCCCGGGATCGGCGCGTTCACACCCGGAATCGGGGGAACGGTGCCCGGCGAGTTGGCCGGCGCAGGCGCAGGCGCTGCCGGCGCGGTCGCCTGGGCCGGCAGTTGGGCCGGTGCGGTGGCCTGGGCCGGCGCGGTGAGGCCGGGAACCACGGAGGGCAGGTTCAACCCGCCCGGAGCGGCGGGGGCCGGGTCCGGAGCGCGCTGCACGCCCTGCGGCGCCGGCGGGGTGGCACCCAGCGCGGTCGCCAGGTTCTGCAGAATCTGCGGCGCGTTGGCCGCCGAGGCGATCAGCTGCTGGGGAATGTTGGGGGCCGGCGGCTGAGCCGGCGCGGGGTCGGCGTGGGCGATGCCGCCCGTCAACAGTGCGGCGCCCGAGCCGGCCAGCACAGCGGCGGCCCGAACGTAGGTCCAAATGGTTGGCATGTCTCTCCTGATGTCTTCGATGGGCTTCGGCAGGCCCCCCGGAAGGACCTGAAGCCGAAGCTATCGTGGTACAGAAGTGACTCAAGTGACACGTGTGGCATTTACGGGATCGTTATAGATACGAGCGAAGGCAGTGACCGGCGACCTGGTAATCGTGATTTCCCCGTTATCGACGCGCACCGGTCGCGTTCAGGGGCTCAGCGCGTCGGCGCGGTCGCTAAAGTCGGTCGGATAGACACCACCTCGGCCACCCCCGCCGCGCTCGCCACCGCCAGGCGGCGCGAGACTTCGCTGGCGACCTGGGCGCCGCTGCTGTTGATCCTCAGCGTCACAGCCCGATTCGCTTGGACCTACCTCGCCCCGCACGGCGCGAACTTCGTCGACCTGCACGTATACATCGGCGGCGGGGCAGCCCTGGATCATCCCGGCACCCTGTACAGCTACGTCTACGCCGACCAGACTCCGGATTTCCCGCTGCCGTTCACCTACCCACCGTTTGCTGCGGTGGTGTTGTACCCGCTGCATCTGCTGCCGTTCGCACTGGTGGCGGTTCTCTGGCACGCCGCGATCGTCGCGGCGCTGTACGGCGTGGTGCGCCTCTGCCAGCGACTGCTCGGGCCAGCAGGCGACCGGCGTGTCGCAATGCTGTGGACCGCGCTCGCCATCTGGATCGAACCGCTGCGCAGCAACTTCGACTACGGCCAGATCAACGTGTTCCTGGTGCTGGCCGTGCTGTGGGCGATCCATTCCACCCGGTGGTGGCTGTCGGGCCTGCTGGTGGGCCTGGCCGCGGGGGTCAAGCTCACGCCGGCGGTAGCCGGCCTTTATCTGCTCGGCGCCCGGCGCTGGGCGGCAGCGCTGTTCTCCGGTGCGGTGTTCCTGCTCACGGTGGGAATCTCCCTGCTGGTGGTCGGTGACCAGGCCCGCTATTACTTCACCGACCTGCTCGGCGACGCACATCGGATCGGACCCGTCGCCACCTCGTTCAACCAGTCCTGGCGTGGCGCCATCTCCCGCATCCTCGGCTATGACGCGGGCTACGGGCCACCGGTGCTGATCGCTATCGGCGCTACCACCGTCGTCGCACTGCTGGCCTGGCGGGCGCTCCGGCCCGCCGATCAGCTCGGGCGGCTGCTGGTGGTGGAGCTGTTCGGCCTGTTGCTCTCGCCGATCTCCTGGACGCACCACTGGGTGTGGTTGGTGCCGCTGATGATCTGGCTGCTGCACGGGCCGCTGCGCGACCACCTCGGCGCGAAAATCCTGGGCTGGGGCTGGCTGGTGCTGACACTGGTCGGGGTGCCCTGGTTGCTCAGCTTCGCGCAACCGACCATCTGGGTGATCAGCAGACCCTGGTACCTGGCGTGGGCCGGGCTGGTCTACGTGGCGGCCGCGGTCGCGACGTTGGGGTGGATCGCCTGGCATCCCCGCCGCGAGCGTGACCAGGCGGCGGCCGCAGCGGACTGATCTCGCGGTGCGGTCTTCGTTCGCGGCGTGATCAGGTTCCGACGATGCCGTTGATGTCGCGCGCCATGTCGAGGTCGTTTTGGGTGATGCCGCCCTCGGAGTGTGTGACCAACACGAAAGTTACTGTGCGCCAACGGATATCGATATCCGGGTGATGATCCTTGGACTCCGCGTGCTCGCCCACCCGACGCACGGCGTCGATGCCGTCCAGAAACGCCGGGAACTTGACCGACCGGCGCAGGGTTCCGTCGACGCGCTCCCAGCCGTCCAGTTCGGGTAGGGCGGCGTCTACTTGCTCATCCGATAACACAGCCATGACGCGAACGTATACCCTCACTGCCCATGCCGAACCAGGTCGTCGTCGCCGGCGCCATCATCCGCAGCGGCACCGTTCTGGTAGCGCAGCGAAACCGGCCACCCGAGCTGGCCGGCCGGTGGGAACTGCCCGGCGGGAAGGTCGCCGACGGCGAGACCGAGCAAGGCGCGCTGGTCCGTGAGCTGGCCGAGGAACTCGGCGTCGCGGTCGCGGTGGGTGACCGGCTGGGCCAGGACGTGGCCCTGGGCGAGACGACGGTCTTGCGGGCCTACCGGGTCACCCTGCTCGACGGTGAGCCGCACCCCCGCGATCACCAGGCGCTGCGCTGGGTGGCGGCCGCGGACCTGGACGGTGTCGACTGGGTGCCCGCCGACCGTGGCTGGGTTCCGGACCTGGTGGCCGCGCTGTAGCGCGAGTCCGCCGGGTCCCGATGCCGGGACGTTGACTCTGCAGTGAGGGCGCTACCTACTTGCACTTCTGCGCCAAGGACGCAGAGCCAACGGCGCGCGCACCCCGCCCTCGTGCACACCGGATCCCGGCCTGCCAGTTCGCTATCCGGAGCCCTCGCTGCCACAATCACCGACGTGCCATTCCGTAACGTCGCCATCGTCGCCCACGTCGACCACGGCAAAACCACCCTGGTCGACGCCATGCTGCGACAGTCCGGCGCCCTGACACATCGTGGCGACGACGCGGTCGAGCGCCTGATGGACTCCGGTGACCTGGAGAAAGAAAAGGGCATCACGATCCTGGCCAAGAACACGGCCGTGCACCGCAAGCACCCGGACGGAACGACGACCGTCATCAACGTCATCGACACCCCGGGCCACGCCGACTTCGGTGGTGAGGTGGAGCGCGGACTGTCGATGGTCGACGGGGTGCTGCTGCTGGTCGACGCCTCCGAGGGCCCGCTGCCGCAGACTCGCTTCGTGCTGCGCAAGGCGCTGGCCGCCCACCTCCCGGTCATCCTGGTCGTCAACAAGACGGACCGGCCGGACGCCCGCATCTCCGAGGTCGTCTCGGAGAGTCACGACCTGCTGCTCGACGTCGCATCCGACCTCGACGAGGAAGCGCAGAAGGCCGCCGAGGCCGCCCTGGACCTGCCGACGCTGTATGCCTCCGGCCGAGCAGGCATCGCCAGCACCAAAGAACCGGCCAACGGCGAAAACCCCGAGGGAGACAACCTCGATCCGTTGTTCGACGTGCTGCTCGAGCACATTCCGCCGCCGCAGGGCGATCCCGAGGCGCCGCTGCAGGCGCTGGTGACCAACCTCGACGCCTCGGCCTTCCTGGGACGACTTGCGCTGATCCGCATCTATAAGGGCCGGATCCGAAAGGGCCAGCAGGTCGCCTGGATGCGGGAGGTGGACGGGCATCCCGTCATCACGACCGTGAAGATCACCGAACTGCTGGTGACCGAGGGCATCGAAAGAACAAGCACCGACTCCGCATCGGCCGGGGACATCGTCGCCGTGGCGGGCATTCCGGAGATCATGATCGGCGACACCCTCGCCGACCTCGATCACGCGCACGCACTGCCCCGCATCACCGTCGACGAACCCGCGATATCGGTGACCGTCGGAACCAACACCTCGCCGCTGGCCGGCAAGGTCAAGGGCCACAAGCTGACGGCCCGGATGGTGAAGTCGCGTCTGGACGCCGAACTCGTCGGCAACGTCTCCATCAAGGTGGTCGATATCGATCGGCCCGACGCCTGGGAGGTGCAGGGCCGCGGGGAGCTGGCGCTGGCGGTGCTCGTCGAGCAGATGCGCCGGGAGGGTTTCGAGCTCACGGTCGGCAAGCCGCAGGTGGTCACCCAGACCATCGACGGCAAGCTGCACGAGCCGTTCGAGGCGATGACCATCGACTGTCCCGAGGAGTTCGTCGGCGCCATCACCCAGCTGATGGCCGGCCGCAAGGGCCGCATGGAGGAGATGACCAACCATGCCGCCGGCTGGGTGCGGATGGACTTCATCGTGCCCAGCCGCGGCCTGATCGGGTTTCGCACCGACTTTCTCACCCTCACCCGCGGCACCGGGATCGCCAACGCGGTGTTCGACGGTTACCGGCCGTGGGCCGGTGAGATCCGGGCCCGGCACACCGGTTCGCTGGTGTCCGACCGGGCCGGGGTGATCACCCCGTTCGCGCTGCTGCAACTGGCCGACCGCGGCCAGTTCTTCGTCGAACCCGGACAGGACACCTACGAAGGAATGGTCGTCGGCATCAACCCGCGCCCGGAGGACCTCGACATCAACGTCACCCGCGAGAAGAAGCTCACCAACATGCGCTCCTCGACCGCCGATGTGATGGAGACGCTGGCCAAGCCGCTGGAGCTGGACCTGGAACGGGCCATGGAGTTCTGCGCGCCCGACGAGTGTGTGGAGGTGACACCGGAGATCGTGCGGGTCCGCAAGGTCGAGCTGGACGCCACCTCGCGGGCTCGGAGCCGCTCGCGCGCCAAGGCCCGGGGTTAGCTTGGCGCCGCGCCGGGCTCGTGAGCCGCGCCAGCGTCAGGGCACTGCAAAAGCAGACGCGGATTCGCCCAGCCCCGCCACATCCGCGGATCGGCCGGGTCCCCTCGATACCCTGACGGGCGTGCTGCACCGGGCCCGCTACCTGCTGGTGGCGATCGGCGTGCTGGTCGCCGCGATCGGCTTGGTGCTGTCGGGTTGCACGGTGAGTCCGCCGCCGGCCCCGCAGAGCACCGACACCCCGCACAGCACGCCGCCACCCCCGCAGCGGCCCACCCAGATCATCATGGGCATCGACTCGATCGGTGCCGGCTTCAACCCGCATCTGCTCTCGGACCTGTCCCCGGTGAACGCGGCAATCAGCGCTTTGGTGCTGCCGAGCGCGTTCCGGCCGGTTCCCGACGCCAACTCGTCGACGGGTTCGCGCTGGGAAATGGACCCCACGCTGCTGGTGTCTGCCGAGGTGACCAGCGAAAACCCGTTCACGGTCAGCTACAAGATCCGGCCGGAAGCATCCTGGACGGACAATGCGCCGATCGCCGCCGACGACTTCTGGTACCTGTGGCGCCAGATGGTCGGCGAACCCGGAGTGGTGGATCCGGCCGGCTACGACCTGATCACGTCGGTCCAGTCGCTCGAGGGCGGCAAGCAGGCCGTGGTCACCTTCGCCCAGCCGTACCCCGCCTGGCGGGAGCTGTTCAGCAACCTGCTGCCCGCGCACATCGTCAAGGACGTCCCGGGCGGCTTCGCGTCCGGGCTGGCCCGCACCCTGCCGGTGACCGGGGGGCAGTTCCGGGTGGAGAACATCGACCCACAGCGCGACGAGATCCTGATCGCCCGCAACGACCGTTACTGGGGACCGCCGGCGAAACCCGCGCTGATCCAGTTCCGCCGCGCGGGAGCGCCTGCCGCGCTGGCCGATTCGGTCCGCAACGGCGACACCCAGGTCGCTCAGGTGCACGGCGGTTCGGCCGCCTTCGCGCAGCTGTCGGCGATTCCCGACGTGCGGACGGCCCGGATCGTGACCCCGCGCGTCATGCAGCTGACCCTGCGCGCCAACGAGCCCAAGTTGGCCGACGCGCAGGTCCGCAAGGCCATCCTGGGGTTGCTCGACGTCGACCTGCTGGCCGCGGTCGGCGCCGGTAGCGACAACACCGTCACCCTGGCCCAGGCGCAGGTCCGCTCGCCCAGCGATCCCGGCTATGTGCCGACCGCGCCGCCGGCGCTGAGCAGGACGGCGGCGCTGGGGCTGTTGGAGGCCGCGGGGTTCCAGGTCGAAAGCACCACGTCGGTGCCGCCGACCCCGCCGGCGAGTACCGAGCCGACCGAGGTGGTGCGCGGCCGGATAAGCAAGGACGGCAAGCAACTGTCGCTGGTCATCGGGGTGGCCGCCAACGATCCGACTTCGGTGGCGGTGGCCAACACGGCCGCCGACCAGTTGCGCAACGTCGGTATCGCCGCCAGCGTGCTGGCGCTGGATCCGGTGACGCTGTACCGCGACGCGCTGCACAACCACCAGATCGACGCGCTGGTGGGCTGGCATCAAGCGGGCGGCAACCTGGCCACGTCGCTGGCGGCGCGGTTCGGTTGTCCCGCGCTGCAGGCAACCGCCGTTCCGCCGCCCGGCGCTTCGCCGCCGCCATCGCCCGGTCCGGTCGCCTCCACCGGCGCGACGGCATCGGCCGGTCCGGACACCACCGAGCCGCCGACTACGCCGAGCCGCCCGCCGGAGCCCGGTGCGCTGGTGAAAGCGCCGTCCAATCTCACCGGCATTTGTGACCGCAGTATTCAGTCCAATATCGACGCCGCCCTCAACGGGTCCAAGAACATCAACGACGTCATCGTCGCCGTGGAGCCGCGGCTGTGGAACATGGCGACGGTCTTGCCGATCCTGCAGGACACCACCATCGTCGCGGCCGGGCCCAGCGTGCAGAATGTCAGCCTGACCGGCGCGGTGCCGGTCGGCATCGTCGGCGACGCGGGCCAGTGGGTCAAGATCGGTTCCTAGCCCGCCATCTGTCGCGACACCCCAGGTAGGACCGCGTTTCGGCCAGCCAATTGCGCTTGTGCCAAATTGTTATAAAAATCCGGTTTGGAATCGGTGCCGGTGGTCAACCCCCGCGATACGTTCGCGCTGGAGCTGTCGGGGGCTGCTGGTCGGGCGGGGGTCAGCCAGCAATTCTGCAGGTGAGGGGTCACCATGTCCTTTGTATTTGTCGAGCCACAAATAATGGCTACAGTCGCGGCGCAGCTGTCGGGAATAGGTTCCTCGCTGAGCGCGGCCAATGCGGCGGCTGCCGGATCGACGACCAGCGTCCTGGCCGCGGCCGCCGACGAGGTGTCGATTCAGATCGCCGCGCTGTTCTCCGAGAACGCCGCGGGTTATCAACAACTCAGCGCACAGGTCGCGGCTTCCTACGAACAGTTCGTCAAGAACGTGGCGGCGAGCGCGAACAGCTATCTGGCGGCCGAGGCCGGCGCTGTGCAGACACTGGCGAATGGTTTGGCGGCGCCCGCCGTGTCGTTCGACGGTCTCGTCCAGGCGTACGCGGGCTTCACCGGCAACCTGGCCAACGCCGAGATCGCGTTCAACCAGTCGCTGGTGGGCGGCGAATTGGCATTGCAGCGACTGGTTTTCGGCACCGACAACGCTCTCAACGGGGCGGTCAACGCCGGTTTGAACGTGGCCAACTCGTTGGTGGGCGGCGGCCAGCAAGCCATCAATGCCCTACTGGGAGTGCAGGTTCCGGCCAATTTCAATGCCAGCCTGAACGTCAATGCGTCGGTCACCGGAAACGTCGGCCTCGGCGGCATCTCGGGTGCCTTCGACGCCGCGCTATCCGGACTCGGTGCCCAACTCAATGCGGCGCTGTCGGGCAACCTCGGCGCCGCGTTGCCCAACCTGGCGGTGCTGACGCAAGCCGGTAATGCGTTGGTGGCCAACGTCAATGCGGGCCTGGCTGGGCTGTCGCAGACCGGCGGCACGCTCGCCACCAGCCTGACGGCCGGACTGTCGAATTTGGCGCAGACCGGCGGGTCGTTGGCCGGCAGCTTCACCGGCGCGCTGAACGGGCTGAGCGGCCAGCTGAATTCGGCGTTGTCGGGCGGTTTCTCCGGCGGGCTGCCGGACATCTCGGCGTTGCTGCAAGCGGGTGCGACGTTGAGCGCCAACTTGAATGCCGGGATTCCGGCGCTGGTGGCCAACCTGGGTCTGACGCTGCCCAACTTGACGCTGCCGAACTTGACGCTGCCTAACGTCACCCTGCCGGGCTTCACGTTCCCGGGCTTGACGGGCGGGTTCGGCCTGAACCTCCCCGGCCTGGCCGGAAACCTCAGCGCGGGACTGAACGGCCTGGGCGCTCAACTCAGCGCGGCGCTCAACGGCGTGCTGGGGGGCAACTTCGGCGGCGGCCTACCGGGTCTTTCCGTGCTGACCCAGACCGGCGCCACGCTGGCCGGCAACCTCAACGCCGCCCTGTCCGGCTTGGGTGGCTCTCTCGGCGTGAATCTGCCTGTGCTGCAAGCCAATCTCAGCGCAGCGCTCTCCGGGTTCAACGCAAACGTCAACGCGGCGCTGACGGGCGCCCTCAACGGTGACTTCTCCGGTGTCTCGGCGCTGGTGAACGCCGGTGCCGGCCTGCCGACCCTGGCGGTGCAGCAGGCCGGGTACCTCCAGAGCGGGCTGCTGTCCGGCTTCGTCAACGGCCAGCTGGCGTTCAACCAGTCCCTGGTCGCCAACGAGATAGCCTTGCAGCGCGCCCTGTTCGGCGTCGACAACGCCTTCAACGGCGCGGTCAACTACGGCTTCAACGCGTTCAACCTGCTGCTGGGCACCGGCGAGCAGACCGTCAACGTGCTGCTGGGCGCCGATATGCCGGCCAACTTCATGGGCAGCCTGCTGATCGGCGGCTCGGTGCCGGGCATCGTCCCGACCGGCGGCCTGCTGGGAGTGGGGGAGCAGCTGGTGTTGCTCAACGGGGCACTCGGCGGCGACACGTCGTTGCTGGCGCCGCTGGGCGACCTGCGCGCGTCGCTGGCCAACGTGGTGAGCAGCCAGTTGGCGTTCAACCAGAACCTGGTGGCCAACGAGGTCGCGCTGCAGGTAGGCCTGTTCGGCACCACCAGCCCCCTCAACGGCGCGCTGAACAACTTCGGCAACATGATCAACTACGCCATCGGTGCCGGCCAGCAGACCATCGACGTGCTGTTGGGCGCCCCGGTGCCGCCCGGCTTCAACGCCGGCCTCGCACTGGGCGGCAACGGCGACGTCTTCGGCGGCCTGCGGACCGGCGGCGCGCTGGGGGCGTTCGAGCAGAAGTGGCTGTTCGACGCCTCGGTGCTGAGCCTGCTGGGCTTCCCGGTGCAGGTGACCCTCACCGGCGGGCTGCCCAACCTGCTCACCCAGCTCTCGGCGGCGTTGACCGGCAACGTCACCGTGACCGGTGGCGCAACGCTGGGGTGACCGCCCGGGCCCGGCCCATTATTATCTCCAACGTAATTTATACAAAACCCCGTCGGGCACCCGTCGGTTGGCTACCATCGGCTCGTCGTGAAGTCGTTCACGTTCGGCACTGGGAGGGCCGGCGTGACGGTCCGGGGAGGTTCTGCGATGTCCTATTTGTCGATGGCGCCCGAATGGGTGACGGCAGCTGCTGCTGATCTGGCCGGCATCGGGTCGGCACTGGGAGCGGCCGGCTCCGCGGCGGCGGGTGCGACGACCGCGGTGCTGCCGGCCGGCGCCGACGAGGTGTCGGCGGCCGTCGCGGAACTGTTCGGTGCGCACGGGCAGGCGTTCCAGGAAGTCAGCGCGCGCGCAGCGCAGTTCCACGACCAGTTCGTGCAGACGCTGCGCAGCGGTGCCGGTGCGTATGCGTCCGCGGAGGCGGCCAGTGTTGCGGCGCTGGCGGCTGCCGGAACTCCGGCGCAGCAACTTCAAGCGGCGATTCTCGGTTTCCACGCCAATCTGCTGACCAACGAGCAACTGTTCAACAGCATGCTGTTGACCAACGAAGTAGCTTGGGAGAAACAAGTTTTCGGCACCGACAGTGCGCTGAACGGCGCATTGAACCGCGCGTTCAACGCAGGAAACCTGTTGGTTGGCACCGGGGAGCAGGCGCTGAACGTACTCGTCGGTGCTCCGACGCCGGCGAACTTCACCGCCGGGCTATTGACCGGCAGTGGCGCCCAGGTGTTCAACGGCGGTCAGATCGGCGGATTGTTAGGTGCTTTCGATCAGGCGCTGATGGTCCCGACTGACTTGTTCGGCTTGGCTACCGGCAACACCGGACCGATCGCGGCCGCGGGCGCTTCGCTGCAGGCGGCCGCGGCGGCGGGGCCGTTTCAGCAGGTGGAATCGGCGCAGCTCGGTTTCCACGCGAATCTGATCGCCAACGAGCAGTTGTTCAACAACACGCTGTTGACAAACGAAATAGCTTGGGAGAAACAGGTTTTCGGTACCGACAGTGCGTTGAACGGTGCGCTCAACCGTGCATTCAATGTCGGGAACCTGTTCGTGGGCACCGGCGAGCAGGCGCTGAATGTTCTCGTCGGTGCACCGACGCCGGCCAACTTCACCGCCGGGCTGTTGACCGGCAGTGCATCACAAACCTTCAACAGCGGCGAAATCGGCGGTCTGCCGGGTATTTTCGGCCAGGGGTTGATGTTCGGTCAGGACGTGCTCGGCCTGCTCACCGGCAACACCTGACGGTTCGCGCCGGGCTGTCCGCTCAATCGCCTTGCGCGGCAGTCAGTTTGGGTGGAATGACGGTGTCCACCATGGTGGCCAGTTCGCGACGGGTCGGTGGTGTCCCGGTCAGCATGAAGTGCTGGTTGATCAAGGCCGAACCCACCCGCGCGCTGAGCGGGGTGAGCATCTCGGGATTCAGGTCGCCCTCAGCGACAGCGGTTTTCAGGATCGACTCGACGATCCTGGTGCGCGGCAGCACCACCGCGTCGGCGAATATAGTGCGCAGCTCCGGCTCGTGGATGAGCTGGCTGATGATCTGCAGGCCGGGAAAGTCGGTCTTGCCGGCCAGCACGTCGCGGTGTGCGGTGAACACCGACAGCAGGTTCTCCCGAGCCGAGCGGCCGGGGCGCGGCTCGGGCAGTGGCGGCAGCGTGTGGATCAGGGCGGCATGCACCAGGTCGTGCTTGCAGGCCCAACGCCGGTACAAGGCCGCCTTTCCGGTGTGTGCGCGCGCCGCAATGCCTTCCATCGTCAGCCGGCCGTACCCGACGGCCGCCAACTCGGCGACCGTCGCCGCGTAAAGCGCCCGCTCCAGAACTTCGCCGCGACGACGTCTCTGCCGGGCTTTCGGCATCGTGGGCGTGGCGTGCGGCATGCAACGATAGTAGCCGCTGGCGTTCCTATCGTTCGCCGAAGGTGGGTAGGGTGCGTCCATGGATTCGCCACGGCTGTTGTTCGTCCACGCCCACCCAGACGACGAGAGCATCAGCAACGGTGCCACCATCGCGCACTACACCGCGCGCGGCGCCCAGGTCCACGTGGTGACCTGCACCCTCGGCGAGGAGGGCGAGGTCATCGGCGACCGTTGGGCACAGCTCGCCGCCGACCACGCAGACCAACTCGGCGGCTACCGGATCGGCGAACTCACCAGGGCGCTACGGGCGCTCGGCGTCGCCGAGCCCATCTACCTGGGCGGTGCGGGTCACTGGCGCGACTCGGGAATGGCGGGCACCGAGCCGCGAGGTGGACGCCGGTTCGTCGACGCCGACGAGGACGAGGCCGTCGGCGCGTTGGTGGCGCTCATCCGCGAACTGCGCCCGCATGTCGTCGTCACCTACGACCCCGACGGAGGCTACGGGCATCCCGACCATATGCGCACCCACGCCGTCACCACCGCTGCGGTGGCGCGCGCCGGCGCCGCCGGGCCGGATCTGCCCGGGGACCCGTGGACCGTGCCGAAGTTCTACTGGACCCTCCTGGGCCGCGGGGCGCTGGCGTCCGGCCTGCGTGCGCTGACTCCCGACGACCTGCACCCCGGGTGGGTGCTGCCGCCGGAGGACATCCCGTTCGCTTATCCCGACGACCGCATCACCGCCGTCGTCCAAGCCGACCCGGCCGCGCACGCGGCCAAGGTCGCCGCGCTGGCCGAGCACGCCACGCAGGTGCGGGTGGGTCCTACTGGTAAAGCGGGCGCGCTGTCCAACAACCTGGCCCTGCCCATCCTGGCGGAGGAACACTACGTTCTGGTCGCCGGAGACGCGGGCGAGCGCGACGAGCGCGGCTGGGAAACGGATCTGCTGGCCGGTCTGGGCTTCCCCGCGCCGGGCACGTAGGCTAGCTAATTAGGCAGCCACGGAAGGAATTTCACATGGACCCCGACCTGGATCCCAACCAGCAGCACTGGCAGGACCGCCTCGACAGCCTGCAGTGGGTACTGGGGTCGATCGTCTCGCAGCTCGACAGCGTCCCAACCTGACCGAAACCAAGCCACGCGCCGTCTCGGCCGAAGAGACGAGCGCGACGGATCCTGCGATCCGTGCTGTTGTACTGACGCTGTTGGCCGTCGACGGAGTGCTCTCCGCGCTGGCCGGTGCGATGCTGCTGCCTTCCTATATCGGCTCGGTTCCATTTCCGGTGAGCGCGTTGGTCAGCGGGCTGGTCAACGCCGCGTTGGTATGGGCCGGGAGCAAGTGGACGACCTCGCCTCGGGTGGCGGCGCTGCCGTTGTGGACCTGGCTGTCGACCGTGGCGGGGCTGAGCCTGGGCGGTCCGGGCGGTGACATCGTCCTGGGCGGCCAGGGTGTGATGGCCTACGGCGCGTTGCTGTTGATCGTGTGCGGGGTGGTCCCGCCGGTGTGGGTGTTGTGGCGCAGCAGAACCCGGTCCTGACCGCTACGGAAGTGGCGGCAACGGCGGGAAGAAGCTGAGGAACCAGTAGATCTCGGTCTGGATGAAGTTGTTGATCGACGCCGTCGTCGCCGACCAGAAATTGCTCAGGCCCTGACTGAGGCTGACCGTCCCGCTGAGCCAGTCCAGGGTGTTGAACAGGCCGCTCTGCACTATGGGTTCGAACAGGTAATAGAAAAAGTTGATCTGCGGCGCCAGGATGCCGACCCACGGCACCCAGCCCGCCAGGTACGCGGCCAGGTTGAAGCCGTATTGCACCCACGGCTCGAAGGTGAGGTAAAGATTCTCGATCGCGGTGGCAAACGACACCGGCAGGAACGCCGCCGGCGCCGCGGCTGCCTGCCCCAGCAGTGAGCTGGCGGCCGCCAGGCTGCCGAACCCGCTGATCCCACCCGTCGGTGTCAGCGCCAGCGCGCCGAGCAGGTTGGTGGATGCTGGCGAGAACAGGCGCTGCACCTGCGCGCCGAAACCGCCGACGACGTTGCCGGCCAGGGCGCCCGGGCTGGGCAGCGCGTGCCCGAGCAACTGGGCGGCGGGCGCATTCACGGCGTTAACCAGCGTTCGCGCGGCGCTGGACTCGGCGTTGGCGTAGGCGCTTGCACCGGCGCCCATGGCCTGCACGATCTTGTCGTGAAAAGCCGTCACCTGGGCGCTGAGTTGCTGGTATCCCTGGGCGTGTGAGGAGAACAGGGCCGCGATCTGGGCCGAGACCTGGTCGGCGGCGGCGGCCACCACGCCGGTCGTCGGCAGTGCCGCGGCTGCGTTTGCCGAGTTGATCTCGGTGCCGATGTCGGCGATGGACGCCGCCGCCGCTTTGAGAGCATCTGGCCCCACGTGCACAAACGACATCTCACCCACCCCTACTTAATACCAGGAACCAAGAATCGTATCGCGGTCGTCGGTCGCGGATGTCGTACTTGGCAAACATGGCTGGTTCGCTGCGCCCGGTCAGTCACGGGCCGCCGGTGCCCTGCCGCTACTGTTGCGCGTATGGCACCAGGGCTGCCCACGTTTCTCACCCAGGACGCGCGGATGAAATCGCGGCGCGGGAAAGTTACACCAACGTGCCGGTAACTCCGGAGCCCACGGCTCTGCCTGATCCCCTGCCCCGTCCAGCGCCTTCTGCGGCCAGGCCCACGGCGTCGGCGCTGCGACGGGTGCTCCGGCGGGCTCGCGACGGCGTCGCGCTGAACGTCGACGAAGCGGCGATTGCGATGACCGCGCGCGGTGACGAGCTCGCCGACCTGTGCGCGAGTGCAGCGCGGGTGCGCGACGCCGGCCTGGAATCGGCTGGGCGCCGCGGCCCGGGTGGCCGGTTGCCGATCAGCTACTCGCGCAAGGTGTTCATCCCGGTCACCCACTTGTGCCGGGACAACTGCCACTACTGCACGTTCGTCACCGTCCCGGGCCGGCTGCGCGCGCAGGGCCTCGGCCTCTACATGGAGCCTGACGAGATCCTCGACGTGGCGCGCCGCGGCGCCGAACTCGGTTGCAAGGAAGCCTTGTTCACCCTCGGTGACCGGCCCGAGGACCGCTGGGGCGAGGCGCGGGACTGGCTCGACGAGCGCGGCTACGACTCGACACTGTCCTATGTGCGGGCGATGGCCATCCGGGTGCTCGAGGAAACCGGGCTGTTGCCGCACTTGAATCCCGGGGTGATGACCTGGTCGGAAATGTCGCGGCTCAAGCCGGTGGCGCCGTCGATGGGCATGATGCTGGAGACCACGTCGCGGCGACTGTTCGAGACCAAAGGCCTTGCGCACTACGGTAGTCCGGACAAAGACCCGGCGGTGCGGCTGCGCGCGCTGACCGACGCCGGCCGGTTGTCCATTCCGTTCACCACCGGGCTGCTGGTGGGCATCGGTGAGACACTGGCCGAACGGGCCGACACCTTGCATGCGATTCGCAAGTCGCACAAGGAGTTCGGGCATATCCAGGAAGTGATCGTGCAGAACTTCCGGGCCAAGCAACACACCGCGATGGCCGCTGTGCCGGACGCCGGCATCGACGATTATCTGGCGACGGTGGCGGTGGCCCGGTTGGTGCTGGGCCCCGGCATGCGGATTCAGGCGCCGCCGAATCTGGTGTCACGCGAAGAGTGCCTGGCGCTGGTGGCGGCCGGTGTCGACGACTGGGGCGGGGTTTCGCCGCTGACGCCCGACCATGTGAACCCCGAGCGGCCCTGGCCGGCTCTGGATGACCTGGCCGCCGTCACCGAGCAGGCGGGCTATGACCTGGTGCAGCGGTTGACCGCGCAACCGAAGTACGTTCAGGCCGGCGCGGCGTGGATCGACCCGCGGGTGCGTGGACACGTTGTGGCGCTTGCCGATCCGGCGACCGGTTTCGCCCGCGACGTCAACCCGGTGGGCATGCCCTGGCAGGAGCCCGACGAGGTGGCCTCCTCGGGCCGGGTGGACCTGAACGCCGCGATCGACACCGAGGGGCGCAACACCGAGTCGCGCAGCGACCTCGACAGTGCGTTCGGCGACTGGGAATCCATCCGGTCGCGGGTGGACGAACTGGTGGCCCGCGCCCCGGAACGCATCGACACCGATGTGCTGGCCGCGCTGCGCTCCGCGGAGCGCGACCCGGGCGGCTGCACCGACGACGAATACCTGGCGCTGGCCACCGCCGATGGCCCGGCGCTGGAAGCCGTGACGGCACTGGCCGATTCGTTACGGCGCGAGGTCGTCGGCGACGACGTGACGTTCGTGGTGAACCGCAACATCAACTTCACCAACATCTGCTACACCGGCTGCCGGTTCTGCGCCTTCGCGCAGCGCAAGGGCGACGCCGACGCGTACTCGTTGTCGGCGCAGGAGGTGGCCGACCGCGCCTGGGAGGCGCACGTGGCCGGCGCCACCGAGATCTGCATGCAGGGCGGCATCGACCCGGAGTTACCGGTCACCGGCTACGCCGACCTGGTGCGCGCGGTTAAGGCGCGGGTGCCGTCGATGCACGTGCACGCGTTCTCCCCGATGGAGATCGCCAACGGGGTGACCAAGAGCGGGCTGTCGGTTCGGGAGTGGCTGATCAGCCTGCGCGAGGCCGGGTTGGACACCATCCCGGGCACCGCCGCCGAGATCCTCGACGACGAGGTCCGCTGGGTGCTCACCAAGGGCAAGTTGCCGACGTCGTTGTGGGTCGAGATCGTCACCACCGCGCACGAGGTGGGGCTGCGGTCGTCGTCGACGATGATGTACGGCCACGTCGACAGCCCGCGGCACTGGGTGGGGCATCTCAATGTGCTGCGCGGCATCCAGGACCGCACCGGCGGCTTCACCGAGTTCGTGCCGCTGCCGTTCGTGCACAACAATTCACCGCTGTATCTGGCCGGGGCGGCCCGGCCCGGTCCCACTCACCGCGACAACCGAGCGGTCCACGCGCTGGCCCGAATCATGCTGCACGGCCGCATCTCGCACATCCAGACCAGCTGGGTGAAGCTCGGTATCGAGCGCACTCAGGTGATGCTCAACGGTGGCGCCAACGACCTGGGCGGCACGCTGATGGAGGAGACCATCTCGCGGATGGCCGGCTCCGAGCACGGTTCGGCGAAGTCGGTTGCCGAGCTGGTGGCGATTGCCGAAGGCATCGGGCGGCCGGCGCGTCAGCGCACCACGACGTACGCCTCACAGGCCGCATAAAACCGCGAGCGCAACGCCATCCCGGCTCCGCAGAGCACGGGACGCAGCGCTACGCCCGCGGTTATGCAGAACTCAGTAGTTGTTGCAGGTGTCAGCGACCACGACGAGGTCGTTGACGTATTGCTGCGCACCCGGTATCGCAGACAGTTGCGCGGCGATCGCCCGGCGGCCGTCCGGACCCGAACTCAGGAACTGATTGAGCTTGGCCACTGCGACCGGATTGGTGGAGATCTTCGCCGCCGCACTCGGGTCCGTCGCGTTCAGTGCGGCCATTACCTGCCCGTAGTTACACGTCGTGTTGATCGCCGCGTCCAGTGGGTCAGCGGACGCGATCCCGGCGCCGAAGCCCAGCGAGACCGCCGCAGCACCAGCGGCGACACCCATTCCAATTACAGACAACCTCATTGTGCAGACACCTTCCCCAAATATTGCACCGCCATTCTAAGACGGCGACGACATCTGCCCATCGGTTGCCGTCTTTGGTAAAAGATACCAGGAACCGGGGGCGTGCTTCCATCGAAACAGATATCGCCAGACGTCGGGTATCCGTAACTAATCGCAGGTCAGAGGGAGATTCGGGGCAGTTCTGCGGAGAGCGAAATCGGAGACTCTGGCCCAGGCCACAGCGCCGTCTTAAGTTGTTCACAGCCTTCTCGCGCAGTCGGTGACTTCTTCGCGAGGGTTAGCTCTCTACTGGCCGGCGGCCAGTTGCACGTGTCTCCCCTAGGACATGATGGCGGTGCGGCCGTTGCGGTTTGTGAACGTGATGCCGTCGGCGGTCCACAGCCCTTGGCTCGGATCAAGCCACTTGTCGCCCATCCATTGGTACTCGTTGCGCGTTGTCTCGTGCGTCATGGAGAAGCAGGCCGGACCGCAGTCCAGTGCGACCGTCACGGCGAAGGCGTGCCCGTTAGAAGTAATTGTCAGGGTGTGCTGTCCCGGAGTGACGGGGACCGGTGGCGGGTCATCAGCCAGGGCCGGGGACGCCAGGGCAATCGAGCTTGCTGCAAGTGCGAACGCAAGTGGTTGCGGAACCACCATTTTCATGAATCTTTCCATTCTGTGGATTGGTCAGTCAGTCACGAGCAAGTCAACCTGCGCTCAGCCGACTTTTGTCAACTCAAAAACGAAGGGACCTGAATGCACAACCAGTGAGGCATTATCGATGGTTGTCGTAGTGGAGCCCGCTGTTCCGACCCAGGAAGTGCCCTGTCGGTGTAGTTCTACATACGTATTCTCGTTAGAACCTATTTGCCGCAGCAGACAATCCGGACCACACGAGCTGAAGACCCAGGTATTCGTCGGGAAGCCCTGAGGTTCGATGACTCTTGCCGCGTAGGTCCCTTCGAGCAGTTCGGCATGCGCCGGGCCGGCCAATCCGACTGCCACGCATGTCAGGGCAAAGCCGGCTGCCAGTCCGCGATTAATTAGCTTCATGTCCGATCCCTTCCGAAAGCCTGTGTCAGGCGTTGTCAATACGGCTAGCCAGCACGATCGCCACGGTCGCGACAAAGGTGCTGACGGGCATTCCTCGAAGAGCGGTTCTTATGGCGTGACGCTCTTACTTTTGCGACGTGTCGCGCTGAGACTACGCATTGTGGCACCGAGATCGATACAGGGTTTTCCCTATAATTCAGCCGACTCGCGACCCCGCGGGTATTGGCCCGGGCTTCCGCGCGACCAGCCCGATCAAAGGTGACGTTCACAGCCCTGCCGCGATTGCGAGTACCTGACTTGATCGTGGGTTCGGTTGTCGGCAGGCGGCCAGCCTAGTTTCGGCGAAACGCTGTTATTTCGGTGCCATCTGTGCAGACTTGCATCAATTGACGGGGAGGAAGCCGATGATCATTCCGGGACAAGGCCGGAGAGCCCTGCTGGGAGGACTGGTGGTCGCAGGCGCGATCCCGATCCTGGCCGGTGCGCCGACGGCGACCGCCGATCCCGAGAATCCGTCGCCCACGCCGTCCTCCGAACAGCAGCCCGCGCCGTCTTCTGAACAGCAGCAACCGGGAGCCCCTGGTCTTCCGTCGCTTCCCAACAATCCCACTACGGGCAGGCCCCAAACGGGTGACCTCGCGGACAAGAATTGCTGGGTCGTCGATGGCGTTCCGAGGTGGAATGCGCCGGGTACCGCGCCGGCGCCTATCGGTCCTGGGCAGACGGCAATGCCGTGCTACTACGTGTACGGCTTGACGCCGCATTGAGCGATGTTCCGCAATGTTCGCGGAGGATATTCCTAACGCGTCGAGCGCCGCCGTCACAGCCGCTGGGTCACGCCAGCTCCGTCCACGTCGACCACCTGCGCGCATAGTTCCGCAGCCTTGAGTCAGAGTGCGATTGTCTAGTCCGCCTATCCAACCGTACAAATGAATAGCGACCGCGACAGTGGCCTCCGTAGCGAACGCGGTGCAGTGTCGAGTCGTATCGGGGTTGAGTCGGAGAGCAAGGCGCACTGGGCGGACAAATTCTGCATCAGAGCTTGGCGGCGAGTTCGGTGCCCTGCTTGATCGCACGCTTGGCATCCAATTCGGCGGCCACCGCCGCCCCGCCGATAATGTGCGGATCCACGCCCGCACGGCGTAGGTCGTCGGCCAGGTCGCGCACCGACTCCTGGCCGGCGCACACCACCACCGAATCCACCGCCAGCAGCTGCGGCCGTTGCCGGTCCGGTCCGAAGCTGATGTGCAGGCCGTCGTCGTCGATCCGCTCGTAATTGACCCCGGACAGCTGGTGCACGCCTTTGGCCTGCAACGACGCCCGGTGCACCCAGCCGGTGGTCTTGCCGAGCCGCCTGCCCTGCCGACCCTTGGTCCGCTGCAGCAGGTACACCTGCCGGGCCGCCGGGGCGGGCCGGGGCGTGCTCAGCGCGCCCCGAGCCTCCTGCGGATCGACCACCCCCCACTCCGCCTTCCACTCCTTGAGGTTCAGCGTCGGCGACTCGTCGGTGACCAGCAGTTCGCATACGTCGAAGCCGATGCCGCCGGCGCCAATGACGGCCAC
The DNA here is from genome assembly GCF_022179425.1 of Mycobacterium sp. 20KCMC460. Lineage (NCBI taxonomy): Bacteria > Bacillati > Actinomycetota > Actinomycetes > Mycobacteriales > Mycobacteriaceae > Mycobacterium > Mycobacterium sp. 20KCMC460. The sequence continues at coordinate 5,236,239 of NZ_AP025524.1, read as the reverse complement.
CGTCTTGCCGACCGGCTTGGCGCCGGTGATCGCCTCGGCGTAGGTCAGCACCTTGGGATGGTCGATGCCGGGGATGGCCGGCAGGCGCGGGGCGACGCCGGTGGCGAGCACCACGTGGTCGTAACCGGCCAGATCGTCCGCACCCGCCCGGGTGCCCAGCCGGACCTCGACGCCGAGCTTGGCCAGCATCGTCGAGAAGTACCGGACCGTCTCGCTGAATTCCTCTTTGCCCGGAATGCGCCGCGCCAGGTCGAACTGGCCCCCGACGAACTCGTTGGCCTCGAACAGGGTGACCCGGTGCCCACGCTGGGCGGCGCTGACCGCCGCGGCCAGTCCGGCCGGGCCGGCGCCCACCACGGCCACCGTGCACGCGCGCCGGGCCGGTGCGAGCACCAACTTCGTCTCGTGCCCGGCTCTGGGATTGAGCAGGCACGACACCGTTTTCCTGGCGAACGCGTGGTCCAGGCAGGCTTGGTTGCAGGCGATGCAGGTGTTGATCTCGTCGGCCCGTTCGGATTGCGCCTTGAGCACCCATTCGGGATCGGCCAACAACGGCCGGGCCATCGAGACCAGCCGGACGTGACTGTCGGCCAGGATCTGTTCGGCGGCCTGCGGCATGTTGATTCGGTTAGACGCCACTACGGGGATGTCGACGTGTTCGGCCAGGGCGCTGCTGATGCCGACGAACGCGCTGTTGGGCACCGAGGTGACGATCGTGGGCACCCGTGCCTCGTGCCAGCCGAACCCGGAGTTGATGATGGTTGCCCCGGCGGCCTGTACTTCGGTTGCCAACGCGACGATTTCGTCCCAGCTCTGGCCGTCTTCGACGTAGTCGGCCATCGACATCCGGTAACAGAGGACGAAATCGGACCCCACTGCTGCCCGGGTGCGACGCACGATCTCGACCGGGAAGCGCCGGCGGTTGGCCGGCGAGCCGCCCCACGAATCGGTGCGCTTGTTGGTGCGGGGGGCCAGGAACTGGTTGACCAGATAGCCTTCGCTGCCCATGATTTCGACACCGTCGTAGCCCGCTTCGCGGGCCAACAGCGCGCAGCGCACGAAATCGGCGATGGTCGACTCGACCCCGCGGCTGGTCAGGGCTCGGGGCCGAAACGGGTTGATGGGAGCCTTGATTGACGAGGCGCTCACCGAAAGTGGATGGTAGGCATAGCGTCCGGCGTGCAGGATCTGTAACAGGATCTTGCCGCCCTCGTCGTGCACCGCGCTGGTGACACGTCTGTGCCGACGGGCCTGGGCCGCGGAGGTCAGGTCGGCGGCAAACGGGAGCAGCCAGCCGGTGCGGTTGGGGGCGTAGCCGCCGGTGATGATGAGCCCCACGCCGCCGCGCGCGCGTTCGGCGAAGTACGCGGCCAGCCGATCGATGTGGTGCGCGCGGTCTTCCAGGCCGGTGTGCATCGACCCCATCACCACCCGGTTGCGCAGAGTGATGAAGCCAAGATTCAACGGGGACAACAGATTTGGGTAGGACATCACAGCAGACCACTCGGGGGCGGACCGGCGTAGGCGAAGAGCGGAAGGCTTCGTTTCGCGTCGACCGTCAATTCCCACTCGCCGACGCGGCGCCAGCCAAGGCGTTCGTCCAGCGCGATCGCAGCGCTGCCGTGTTGGGCAACGTCCAGTGCCGGTTGTACGCCGTGTTGATGGGCATAACGGGTCGCCGTGATCATCAGCGTCTCGCCCACGTGCGACCGGCGATGTGCCCGGGCGACGAACAGCCGGTTCAGGCCCATCAGTCGTTGCGGCCCGAGGCCTGAGGCGGTCCACAGATCAGCGTCTGGGCCGTCGCCGACTTGGTGCAGCGAGACGTGGCCGCAGATGCGCGACGCAGCGTCCCTGGCCACCCACGCGACGAGTTCCCTTTTCGATGCGATCCTGCGGGCAGGATCGGTGGGCCAGAACCGCGGGTAGCCGTCCGCACGGTGGACAGAGCGGAGAATTTCGACACATTCCGGCAGATCTGCCGGCATCCGTGGTTCGACCCTGAACGACGGCGTGACTGCCCCGCGGACCACCCGTCCAGTGTCACAGATCTCTACCGGGGCCGAGGCGGGACGGTCGGCAAGAAGGTGGATAGTGGCTGGACACAGTTACGGGCGTGCCATTTGGCCCGCCTGTATGTGCAACGTCTAGTATCAGTAACCAATTGCAGTACCGGTCCGCCGTCTGGAAGCCCCCGGGCGGCGCGACCGACAGCCCACAGAGCCGTACCAGAAGGACACGTTGAGGAGACGTCCGTGACCTACGTGATTGCCCAGCCCTGCACCGACATCAAGGACAAGGCGTGCATCGAGGAGTGCCCGGTCGACTGCATCTATGAGGGTGCCCGGATGCTGTACATCCACCCCGACGAGTGCGTCGACTGCGGCGCCTGCGAACCGGTGTGCCCGGTCGAGGCGATCTACTACGAAGACGATGTGCCTGAGCAGTGGGGCCAGTACACCCAGATCAACGCCGACTTCTTCGTGGAACTGGGTTCTCCCGGTGGCGCGGCCAAGGTGGGCCAGACCGACAACGACCCGCAAGCGGTCAAGGATCTGCCCCCGCAGGGCGAGGACGACTAGAGCTCCCTGGTGCTGCAGCCCCGGAAGGGCGGCGCCTTGTCGGCCGCCCTACCCGAGTTCCCGTGGGACACCCTGGCCGAGGCAAAGGCCAGGGCAGCAGCGCATCCGGACGGGATCGTCGACCTGTCCGTCGGGACCCCGGTGGACCCGGTCGCGCCGCTGATTCGGGATGCACTGGCTGCGGCGAGTTCGGCGCCGGGTTATCCCGCCACCGCCGGCACACCGCAGCTGCGGCAGTCCGCGGTGGCGGCGCTGGCCCGTCGCTACGGGGTGATCGGGCTCGCCGAGTCCGCGGTGCTACCGGTGATCGGCAGCAAGGAACTCATCGCGTGGTTGCCGACCTTGCTGGGATTGGATGCTGCGGCGACTGTGGTGGTACCCGAGCTGGCTTATCCGACGTACGAGGTGGGTGCCCGGCTGGCCGGGGCGCAGATCGTGCGCGCGGATTCGCTGACCCAGCTGGGCCCGCAGGTCCCGGCGCTGGTGTACCTGAACTCGCCGAGCAATCCCACCGGCCGGGTGCTGGGCGTCGACCATCTGCGCAAGGTGGTCGGGTGGGCGCGCGAGCGTGGGGTGCTGGTCGCTTCCGACGAGTGCTACCTCGGTTTGGCCTGGGACTCCGACCACCGACCGGCGCCGCTTTCGGTGCTGCATCCCGCGGTCTGCGACGGCGACCACACCGGGCTGCTGGCGATCCATTCGCTGTCCAAGACGTCGTCGCTGGCCGGTTACCGGGCCGGCTTCGTGGCCGGCGACCAGCAGGTGATCACCGAGTTGCTGGCGGTACGTAAGCATGCCGGGATGATCGTCCCGACGCCGGTGCAGGCCGCGATGGTGGCCGCGCTCGACGACGACGACCACGAGCGCCAGCAGCGGGAAAGGTATGCGCAGCGCCGCGCCGTGTTGCTGCCGGCGTTGCGCACGGCGGGATTTACCGTCGACCACTCCGAGGCCGGCCTGTATCTGTGGGCCAGCCGTGCCCAAGACTGCCACCAGACGGTCGCTTGGCTGGCCGACCGCGGCATCCTGGTGGCCCCCGGCGACTTCTACGGTCCCACCGGCGCGCGGCACGTGCGGGTTGCGCTGACCGCCACCGACGAGCGCGTCGCCGCGGCGGTCGAGCGCCTGCAGAGCTAGGTGCCTGGCATCCGAGGCGGCAGAATGCATCGAATGCTCCTCTCGGCGCGTGTCGGTAAGGAATTGGCTTGTGACGACTGCTAGTGGCACTGCGGGTTCGACCGGTGATTCGGCCGGCAAAATGCGGATACCGGTGTCGATCGGGGACGTGGCCAGGCGGGTGTTTCTGGGTAGACCGCTGATCACCGAGTCCCTGGGGGCCGAAAAGCTGTCGAATCAGGTTGCATTGGGCGCCCTTTCGCCTGATGCGATCTCGTCGACGGCTTACGGCCCGGAGCAGGTCTTGATCGAACTGTTGCCCCACGCGGGGCTGGCAGCGTTTGCGTTGCTGCTCCCCATCACCGGTGTCATTCTGGTGATTCTGGCCTTGGTGACCGCGTCGTATCGGCAGGTCGTCATGGCCTATACCCGAGCGGGTGGGTCTTACATCGTCGCGCGGGAGAACTTCGGGCCCCGGGTGGCTCAGATTGCCGCCGCGGCACTGTTGATCGACTACGTCGTCACCGTGGCAGTGCAGGCGGCGGCGGGAACGGTGGCAGTGGTGTCGGCGATCCCGGCACTGGGTCCCTACAGCTTGGAGATCACCGTCGGCGTGGTGCTGGCCATCTGCTACCTGAACCTGCGGGGACTGCGCGAAGCGGGCTGGCCGTTCGCGGCCGCGACCTATTTCTTCGTGGTGATGATCGGTTTGACGATCGTGGTCGGTGTCGTCCGCGAAATATTCTGGGGATTACCGACATTCGATCCGGAGCACATCGCCGGCGCGGTGCCGGTTCATCAGGGCAACGGCTTGGTCATGGGTGCGACCATCCTGGTGCTATTGCGCGCGTTCGCCAACGGCGGTTCGTCGCTCACCGGCGTCGAGGCGATCTCGAATACCGTCGACGTGTTCCGGAAACCGCAGGGCCGCAACGCACGCCGGGTGTTGACGGCGATGGCGTGCATTCTGGGATTCTTGCTCGCCGGTGTCGCCTATCTCGCCCACGTCACGCATGCAACGCCGTATCTGACCGAATATCCGTCGGTGTTGTCACAGATCGGCCGGGCGGTGTTCGGTAACGGTTTGGTTGGAAACATCTGCTACATACTGGTGCAGGCGTCGACGGCTGCCATTCTCTACGTCGGCGCGAACACCAGTTTCAACGGCTTCCCCGCACTGGCCAGTTTCGTCGCCGAAGACCGCTTCCTGCCCAGGCAGTTGATGAAACGTGGTCACCGACTGGTCTTCTCGAACGGCATCATCACGCTCACCGCGCTGTCGGTGACGTTGCTGGTGGCCACCGGCGGCTCGGTGAACGCGCTGATTCCGGTCTTCGCCATCGGTGTGTTCACCGGATTCTCGATGGCGGGCTATGGGATGACCAAACACCACCTGACTCAGCGGGAGCCGGGCTGGCGACGGCGACTCGCGATCAACCTGTCCGCGGGCATCCTGTCCACGGTGGTGGTCGGCATCTTCGCGGTGGCGAAGTTCACCGAGGGAGCCTGGCTGGTGGTCGTTCTGTTCCCGCTGCTGGTGCTCGGGCTGATGCGGCTGAACAAGGAATACCGCGCGGAGGCAGCCATTTTGGAGACGTTCCGCACCGACCGACCCGAATTGGTGAAATACGCCAGGCACAAGGTCTTCGTTTTCGTGAATTCGCTTGACCTCGCGGCGCTCGAAGCCTTGCGGTACGGCAAAGGATTGCGCGCCGACGAGCTGACCGCGGTGCACTTCATGGTCGATGCGCAGCATGCCGCGCAGCTGCGAAAGCGTTGGGACAGCTTCGATCTGGATACCCCGCTGCGGGTGGTGGACTGCCCGGACCGGCGGATAAACCGGGCTGCGCAGTTACTGGTCGCCAAGGCGAGCAAAGAGCACAAAGATACCAATGTGACGGTGTTGCTGCCCCGCCGGACGTATGCGCCGCTGCTTGGGCGGCTGCTGCACGACCGCACCGCTGACAAGATCGCCCGCGCGATCAGCCTGCTGCCGAACGCGGCCGCGACGATCGTGCCCTACGACGTGCAGTCCCGGGTCCAGGAGGCGTACCCGCAGCGCTTCGAGCAGCGGCTGGCCCGCGAGCTCGACAAGCTCGAAGCGTGGGTCTCGCGGGACGAGGCGCGAGGCGCCGAGGCCTACGCGCATCCCGACAACTCTGACCGCTCACCGTCGTTGATTCCGGTGTCCGGCCTGATCCCCGGTCAGCGCGCCACCTTCGAAGGACGCGTCAGCGAGGTCGAGGACATCACCAAACGGGGACAGACGTTGCGCGAGGTCGTGGTCGCCGACGACACCGGGGAGGTCACCATCTCGTTTCGTCATGGCGGTGCCGACGTGCAACCGGGTCAGTTGCTGCGGCTCACCGGGAAGCCGCGCCAAAGCGGTAACGGGCCCGTCACCATCGTCGACCCGGACTACCGGATCGTCGAGCAGCCCGCGGAGACCCGGGACGCCGGCGGGGCGGGGGAGGCCGGGGAAACCGGGTGAGCTGGGCTCCGGTGTGGGCGGTTAGATTGGTTGAGCAACGACGGGGAGGCGCGCGATGAAGCGAATAGCGGCGGTTTTGGTGGCTCTGGCAGGGGCGGTTTTCGCGGTTAACGGCTACCGTCCGTTCAGCAAGCGCGGCTACGGGGCGGGCTACGCGTTCGGTTATGGACTGCTCGCCTCCGAGCTTCCGTTGTATGGGCTCGCCGCGCACGTCGCTGCGCTGGCCGCGGTAACTCCTCGACGGTCGCCGCGGACGACCGTCTTCAGCTGGACGGTGGCTGTTGCATCGTGGGTGGCCCTGCTGGGCCTGCGCCGTGCCGGGCACAACGCCCAGGAGACGCTGACGGCGGCGCTGGACGAGGGGCTGGGTCAGGACCGCCGCACCGACGGCGCGGACTTGTGGAAGCGCCCGGCATCCGGCGGTGCGACCGCGAAGAAACCGGGACCGGCGCGCATGCTGCGGATCTGGCGCGACTACGCGCACGACGCTGACATCAGTTACGGCGAGTTCGGCTCCCGAAACCATCTCGACATCTGGCGGCGGCCAGACCTCGACCGCGACGGGCGGGCGCCGGTGCTGCTACAGGTTCATGGTGGTGCCTGGATGGTGGGAAACAAACGCGGACAGGCACATCCGCTGATGAGCCACCTGGCCGAACTCGGCTGGATCTGTGTGTCGGTGAACTACCGGCTGAGCCCGCGGTCGACCTGGCCGGATCAGATCGTCGACGTCAAACGGGCCATCGCGTGGACGAAGGAGAACATCGCCTCCTACGGCGGCGACCCGGAGTGGATTGCTATCACCGGGGGCTCGGCCGGCGGGCACTTGTCTTCCCTGGCCGCACTCACCCCGAACGACCCCCTGTTCCAGACCGGCTTCGAAGACGCCGACACCCGGGTGCAGGCGGCCGTACCGTTCTACGGCTTCTACGACTTCACCCGCGACGACGCCGTGCACCCGATGATGCCGGCCATGCTGGGCAAGCGGGTGTTCAAGCTGAGCCGGGGTGAGATCGCCGAACCGTTCCGGCTGGCCTCGCCGATCACCCATGTCTCCGAAGACGCGCCGCCGTTTTTCGTGCTGCACGGCACCAACGACTCGCTGATTCCGGTGGAGCAGGCCCGCAGCTTCACCTCGCGGCTGCGCGAGGTGAGCCGCCAACCCGTCGTCTATGCCGAATTGCCTTGGGCGCAGCACGCTTTCGATATCTTCGGATCGGCGCGCGCGGCGCACACCGCGGTGGCCGTCGAGCAGTTCCTGGCCGAGGTCTACGCGTCGTCGCGAGCGGACAGGCGGGCGACGGTCGCGTCGTAGCGGCGGCGATTGGTCTTCACGAATGACTGCGAGCGTTTCAGGCAAAGTCGCCTTCGTGACCGGCGGCGCGTCCGGGATCGGCGCCGCGTTGTCGGCCGAGTTGGTCAAGGGTGGTGCCGAGGTATGGATCGCCGACCGCCAGATCGAGGCTGCGCGGGACCTGGCGCGACGGCTGGATCGGGCCGGCGCGAAGGCGCATGCGATCGAACTCGATGTGCGCGACTATCCGCCGTTCGAGGGTGCCGTGGGCGAGGTGGTACAGCGCTGCGGCCGGATCGACTACCTGTTCAACAACGCCGGGATCGGGGTCGGCGGTGAGATCGACTCCTACACCCTTCAGGACTGGAACGACGTCTTCGACGTGAACCTGCGCGGCGTGGTGCACGGCATCCAAGCGGTCTACCCGCTCATGATCCGGCAGGGCAGCGGCCACATCGTGAACACCGCTTCGATGGCCGGTCTGTTACCGGCGCCGGGTTCGGCGAGCTACACCGCGAGCAAGCATGCGGTCGTTGCGATTTCGAAGGTGTTGCGGCTCGAGGCCGCGCGTCACGGCGTGCGGGTGTCGGTGCTGTGTCCGGGCGCAGTTCGGACTCCGATTCTCACCATGGGTAAGTACGGCCGTTTCGCCGGCGTCAGCGACGAACAGATCCTTAAGTATTGGGAGCCGATGCGGCCGATGGCCCCGGAGGAGTTCGCCGCGCGTGCCCTGCGTGCGGTGCTGCGCGGTGACGGGGTCATCATCGTGCCCAGCTGGTGGAAGGCCGCGTGGTACGTGGACCGGTGGTCGCAGACGGTGTCGCGCCAGTTCGGCCGGCTCGCCCTGAAGCGGTTGCGCGCCTTGACACCGGCCGGCGACGGCTAGGGTTGCGGATTGTTTCGCTGTGAGTGAAATGGTCTGTATTGGCTGGATTCTGGGCGACTAGTTGTCGGTGCCGGTTCGTAGTCTTCGGGTATGCAGTGCAGCAGTCGTGAGGAGATCACCGAGGTGGTCGATGGGCTGCGCGCGTATGCAAAACGGTGGTCGGAGTTGACCTTTGGTGCGCTGACGGGCACCGAATGGCTGGGGATGCTGGAAACCGCCGAACAGATTGCGCGTCTGGCGCGAGTCCCCGAGTGCGAACTGATCAACCATCTCGATGCCCGCTGCAGCAGCGCCGACATCGGCGGCAGGCTACGCACGGTGATCGCCGACCGCCTGCACATCAGCCCCACCCAGGCCGGTCAGCGCATCAAGGCGGCCGCCGACCTCGGCCCGCGCCAGGCGTTGACCGGCGAGCCGTTGCCGCCGTTGCTGCCCCACACCGCGCAGGCCCGCGCCCGCGGCCGGATCAACGACGAGCACCTCAGCGTGATCCGCAGCTTTTTGGCCGAGTTGCCCGCCTCGATCCAGCCCGAGGTGCGCGCCGAAGCCGAAAAGCAGCTCGCCAAGCTCGCGGGCGAGTGTCGTCCCGATGAGCTGCGCGAGGATGCCCGCGCCCTGTTCGACCTGCTCAACCAGGACGGCCCCGAACCCACCGACGATCAAGCCCGCGCCCGCAAGCGCGGTATCCGGCTGGGCCGCCAAGGCGCGGACCGGATGTCGGCGATCAGCGGCTACGTCGACCCCGAACTGCGCGCGGTGCTCGAAGCCATCGACGCGAAGCTGGGTGCTCCGGGCCAGTGCAACCGCGACGACGAGCACCCCGCCGTCGACGCCGCACCCTCACCCGAGGCGGCGCGGCGCGATATGCGCTCGGCCGACCAGCGGTTTCACGATGCACTGTTGGCCGCCGGACGCGCGGTGCTGATGTCGCAGACCTTGGGCCAGCACAACGGGTTACCCGCCAGCATCATCGTCACCACCACCTTGAAGGAACTCGAAGCGGCGGCCGGGCGCGGATTGACCGGCGGCGGCACCATCCTGCCGATGTCCGATGTCATCCGCCTGGCCCGCCATGCCCACCACTACCTGGCGATCTTCGACCAGGGAAAAGCGTTGGCGCTGTATCACACCAAACGCCTGGCCAGCCCCGCGCAACGGCTGGTGCTCTATGCCGGCCAGCGGGGCTGCACCTTTCCCGGCTGCCCGGTCAAAGGGTACAAATGCGAAGTCCACCACCTGATCCCGTATGCGCTCACCGGTGAGACCGACGTCAACGGCCTGGCCTGGGGCTGCGGGCAACACCACCCGCTGGCCGAACAAGGCTGGACCACCCAGCTCAACGCTCACGGCGAGGTGGAATGGATCCCACCACCACACCTCGATCACGGCCAGCGTCGCACCAACCGATACCACCACCCCGAGAAAATCCTGTACGAAACCGGCATGGACGAACCCGGTGACGACCGACCCGATTGACCGCAATCGGCGACGGTATCGTGGCGCACCCAGCCGCAGCCCAGCAGTGACGCTGGGTTAACTGCCCACACCCCAGTGCAGTACGCGCGAGGTGAGCAGCACCAGTCCCAGCGAGACCAGCGCTACGACGACCAACCCGACGACGGCGACAACCAAAGGACGCCAACCGGTTCGGGTGATCTGGCGGATGTCGGTGTTGAGTCCCACGCCGGCGAAGGTGAGCAGGAACGCCCATTTCGACACGTTGGCGAGGTTGGCGGTCTGCCCCTTGGTCAGCCAGCCGGCCGTCGCGATCGCCGACACGGCCAGGAAGCCCAGCACGAACTTGGGGAACTTGTCCCAGATGAACGCGACCTTGGCGGCAACGCCGGGCGCTATCTCGTCGGCTTCACCGCGGGCGGCCCAGAACACCGCGAAACCCAGCACCACGAAACCGATCAAAGCGTTGCGGGTCGACTTGACCAGCACCGCGATCTTGCCGGCGTGGTCGGAGTACAGGTAGCCGGTGGCGGTGGTCTCGGCGGTGTTGTCCACCGAAAGACCGGCCCACAAACCGAATTCGTTGTCGGTGAGCCCGATCGCATGACCCAGTGGCGGCAGCGTGAACAGCGCTACCGCGCCCAGCGCCAGGATCGCCGCGATCGCGTAACTCACCTCCGAATTACGGGCCCGGATGGCACCTTTGGCGGCGACGATGGCCGACACGCCACAGATCGACGTGCCGATCGCCAGCAACGAGCCCAGCTTGCCCGACAACCCGAACGCTCGAGCGGCCGCCAGGATGACGGTCCCCGCGATCACCATGTCGACCAGAATCTGCACCAGGCTGGCGCCCCCGAGCTTGGCGATGTCGCCGAGCACGAACCGCGAACCCAGCAGCACGATCCCGATCTTCAGCCAGAATTCGTAAGTCCCCACTCCGGGCCGAAACCACCGGTGCAGACCGACGGTGTTGGCGATCAGCAGCCCGATCAGGATCGCCCACAGCACGTACTCGATGTCGGGCACCGTCCAGTGCTGTCGACGGGCCAGGGTGTTCCACCAGATCTGGGCGTACTTGCCCAGCACGCCGACGGCGGTCAGCAGCAACAGCCCGGGCAGGTAGTCCAGCGGCCGTAGACCACGCGCATCGGTGCGAACGTCTTCGGGCTCGACCCGAACGGTGCTCACGGGGTCACCACGGGATGCGGGGCAGGATGTCGGTGATCGCCAGCACGGCGATCACCCCGGCCAGTATCGTCGCCCACCAGTCGATCGAGATCGAGCCGAGGCGCTCCAGGCCGCGGCCACCCCGCGGCGTTGTGCTGCTCATTCCGGAAATTGTCGCGTCGCTGGCCTTGCCGGCCAATGGATCTGATCGCGGTGAGTTTAGTGCCGTGGGCTGCGCTCGTCGAGCAGCCGGATCACCTGCGCGGCGAGTTCGTCGATGTCGGCTCCGGTGGTGTCGAGCACCAGGTCGGGGCTCTCCGGCGCCTCGTAGGGCGCGTCCACACCGGTCAGGCCTTTGAGCTCGCCGCTGCGCGCCCGGGCGTAAAGCCCCTTGGGGTCGCGCTTTTCGCATTCTGCCAACGACGTCGCGACGTGCACCTCGATGAAGGGCAGCTTGGCGGCTTCGCTGAGCGCCCGGGCGGTCTCGCGGTCGGACTTCAGCGGCGAGACCAGCGAGGCCAGCGCCACCACACCCGCGTCGGCCAGCAGGCGCGCCAAATGCCCCACCCGCCTGATGTTCTCGGCACGGTCGCCGGGGGAGAAGCCGAGGTCGTCGGAGAGGCCGTGGCGCAGATTGTCACCGTCGAGCAGGTAGGCGACCCGGCCCGATTCGACCAATGCGCGCTCCACGGCCACCGCGACGGTGGACTTGCCGGACGCCGGCAGGCCGGTGAACCAGATGGTCGCGCCCGACTGCCCGGTGGCCGTCCAGCGGTGCTTGCGATCCAATGCCGATGGATGCCAACGGATGTCGGTGCGCTGCTGTACGCCCGGTTTGACCTCCCGCGGCTCGATGATGGTGCCCGCGCCGACGGTGTCGTTGGTGGTTTCGTCGATCAGGATGAATGCGCCGGTGTCCCGGTTGTCTTCGTAGCTGTCGGCGACGACGACGGAGCTGGTGCGCAGCGTGACGGTGCCGATGTCGTTGAGTGTCAACTCAACCGGCTGATCGAGCTCGTCGAGCGTTTCCGGGTCCAGCCGTGAGTGCAGCTCCTGCACGGTGGCGCGCACGGTCTTGGCGGTCTGTTTGAGGGCCAGCCGGTCGCCGGCCCGCAGCGGTTTGTCGACGAACCAGCACACATGCGCGTCGAGTTCGCGGGCCAGTACCGGCGCAACGGCCTCGTCGGCTCCGCTGACGAACACGTCGCCACGTCCCACGTCGATGTCGTCGGCCAACTCGATCGAAACCGACAGCGGTGCAACACCTGTCGTTCGGTTGTCGTCGAGGGTGTCCAGCAAGGTCACCGTCGAGCGGGTGCCGGCGGGCAGCGATACCACCGGATCGCCGACACGCAGTGTTCCGGCGGCCAGCCGCCCGGTGTAGCGGCGGCGCTGATGGTCCGTCGGTCGCGACACCCATTGCACCGGCAGCCGCAACCGCGACGCCTCGGCCTGCGGCGCAGCGAGTTCCACGTTCTCCAGGTACTCCAACAGGGTCGGGCCGGTGTACCACGGCGTGCGCTCGGAACGGTGCACGACGTTGTCGCCGTGCTTGGCCGCGATCGGGATGACCGTGATGTCCACGTCGCCCAGCCGTGCCGCCATCTGGGCGAGTTCCTCGGCCACCCTGTCGAAGCCGGACTGGTCGAAGTCGATCAGGTCGATCTTGTTGACGGTGGCGACGAAGTGCTTGATGCCCAACAGTTTTGCGATCCGGGCATGCCTGCGGGTCTGGCGCAGCACCCCGGCGCGCGCGTCGACCAGCAGGATGGCGACGTGGGCATTGGAGGCGCCGGTGAACATGTTGCGGGTATAGCGTTCGTGGCCGGGCGTGTCGGCCAGGATGTAGCTGCGCGTCTCGGTGGAGAAGAACCGGTAGGCGACGTCGATGGTGATGCCCTGTTCGCGTTCGGCACGCAGGCCGTCGGACAGGGCCGCCAGATCGGCGACACCCTCCTCGTCGGTGACCGCTTCCAGATGATCCAGCGGCAGGCTGTCCGTGTCGTGCATCAGCCGGCCGATCAGGGTGCTCTTGCCGTCGTCCACGGAGCCGGCGGTGGTGATGCGCAGCAGCTGGCGGGTGACGCCCCTGGGATGAAGGATTTTCTCGGTCTTCTCGACTTTTTCGGAGACAGCCATCAGAAATACCCTTCTCGCTTACGGTCTTCCATCGCGGCGGCCGACGTGCGGTCGTCGGCGCGGGTCTCGCCACGCTCGGACACCGTTGCCGCCGATATCTCGGTGATGACACCGGTGATGTCGGTGGCTTGGGAGCGCACCGCCCCGGTGATGGTCAGGTCGCCGACGGTGCGGTAGCGCACCCATTCCACGGCGGCTGTTTCGCCGTCCTGCGGGCCGGCGTACTCCGACACCGCCAACAGGATCCCGTCGCGCTCGAACACCTCGCGTTCGTGCGCGTAGTAAATCGACGGAATCTCCAGGTCTTCCAACTCGATGTAACGCCAGACGTCGAGTTCGGTCCAGTTGCTGAGCGGGAACACCCGGACCTGCTCGCCCTTCTTGATCCGCCCGTTGTACAGCGTCCACGGCTCGGGCCGTTGGGCGCGCGGGTCCCACTGGCCGAACTCGTCGCGGAAGCTCAGAATCCGTTCCTTGGCGCGGGCGCGTTCCTCGTCGCGGCGGGCGCCGCCGAACGCGGCGTCGAAACCCCCGGCCTCCAGGGCGTCGAGCAGGGTGCGGGTCTGGGCGCGGTTGCGTGAGGCGGTCGGGCCCGGGTCGGGCACCCGGCCGTTGTCGATGGATTCCTGTACCGAGGCGACGATCAGCTTGTGCCCTGCCCCGGTGACGCGGCGGTCCCGGAATTCGATGACTTCGGGAAAGTTGTGTCCGGTGTCGACGTGCATCACTGGAAACGGCAACGGCGACGGACGAAATGCCTTCTCCGCCAGCCTGAGTAGCACGATCGAGTCTTTGCCGGCCGAGAACAGCAGCACCGGCCGCTGCAGTTCGGCGACGACCTCGCGGATGATGTGCACGGCCTCGGCTTCCAGCAACCGTAGCTCGTCGACCTGCCGGGAGTCGGTCCGGGTATCGGCCGCAGTGGTCATGTCGGCAGTCCTTCTCTCTCGGCGTCCGCCCGGTAGCGGTCCACCCACTCGTCGGAACGTTGGTCGGCTTGGCGCTGCAGCACCGGCTCGGGTGCCAGCCGCGGGTCCAGACCCAGGCGCTCCAGGATGTCGCCCACTACCTGAGTCAGGTTGCGCCACAACACCGGATAGGAGATTTCGATCGGCTCGACGTTCTCCTCTTCGAACCAGTTCTGCCAGCCCGCCTCCTGAGCCCGCAGCATCTTGACCACGTGCGCGATTGCGCCGGCGTGGTAGGTGGCGCGCGCGTCGCGGACCGGATCGGGCCGTCCCCGCCACACCCGGGTCTGCACGGCACGCCAGAACGAGACGGCCTGCGAGATGACGTCGGGCCGGTGGATGTGGATCAGCAGCGGGTCCTCGCCGACGACGTCGCGGATCGCGGCCAGTAGTCCGTCGCCCGAGCGCTCCTGCAGGCCGGCCACCCGGTCCAGCAGCAGCGGCGTCTGGTTCCACATCAGCTTGCCGCCCCACACCCCGTTGGGGGTGCGGCCGACGGTGCGGATGTAGTCGCGCCAGATCTCCGGTGGTGCGAGGTCGGGCTTGCCTTCGTCCAACGGATCGAGCAGGCTCAGAATCGACTCGTCGTCGACGTCTTCGAACCACTGCCGCGGCTGCGGGGACTGGCTGGTACTGGGCAGGTATTGGAAGAACTCCTGCGGTTCGCCGGCCACACCGGTAGCACGCAGGGATTCGACCAGCAGTGTGCTGCCACTGCGCTGCGATGCCAGCACCAGGTATGACGACGGATGATCGGCCACCCACGCAGCCTAGCTGCACGGAAAACCGCTGCAACACAGCCATTTACCATCACGGTGAAGATAACTCTTGCGCGGGTCCTCGAGTCGCCGGTGGCGGTTCAATACCGTTGCTACATAGGCTGTATCGGTGGCACGCCCCAACATCATCGAAGAAGACGAGTTGCTGGACAGGCTGCTGGATACTGTTGCCGACCAGCAGGAGGGGGGCGCGACCGGGCCCCAGGTTCGACTACATGTTTGCATCGGGCCGACCCGAAAGCGCAGCGCGACGTTGCTTGACAACTGTCAACCGAGTGGGGAGGTCGGCGCGTGATCGCACCCACCGACGAGCAACTGCACGAGCCCGGCCCCGACCCGGCTTGGCAGGAGAGCTACTACTTCAACTGGGCAGACCCGGGCGAGCGGTACTTCGGGTTGGCCCGCATCGGCTTCAACCCGGCTGCCGGCCGCGTCGACGGCCTGTTACTGACCGTCCGAGACGGCAAGCTCGAGTACGTCTACCCGGGCGTGGGCCTACGCTTCGATCCCGCGCTGGGCCAGCCCGCCACCCGCGGGCTGCGGGCTGGGCAGCTGGCGTTCACCATGCGAGAACCCTTGACGCGATGGAATATTCGATTGGATGGCCGCAACCGCGTCGATCTGAATTGGACCGCACTGACACCACCGCACGACTTCCACGACGGCCCGAGGACCGCTGGCCGGTCGGGCGCGGGTGCGGCCATGCACTTCGAGCAGGCCGGTACCGTCACCGGTGGCATCCACGTCCGCGGCAAGGAGTACGAGGTCGACTGTGTGGGCCAGCGCGACAAGTCGTGGGGCGCGCGGGACTGGGCTTCGATTTCGGGCTGGGAGTGGATCACCGGACTGTTCGGAGCCGACTTCGGGTTCAATGCGACGCTGTCGTTGATCGGGCCCGACGGCGTGGCAACCGGTTTCGTCCACCGCGACGGGGTATGCCGCCCGTTGGCCCAGGCCGTCGTCGAATACGAATGGACGCGCATACCCGACGTCCCCCGGGCGGCCCGCATCCTTCTCACCGACGCCGACGGCACTCACTACGACGTGCGCGCCACCGCACTGGCCCAGGTGCCGCTGATCAAGACGGGGTTGTTTCTGCAGGAGACCCACGCGCGGTTCGAGACCGAGCTCGACGGCGTGCACCGCGCCGGTGTGGGTGTGATGGAACACGCCTGGCATGCGGATCGGCGGCAGTCGTTGCAGCGGTTACCGGATCTGGCGCCGGTGCTGGCTCTGGCGCTGAGGGAAAAGCTCGCATGCTGGAGCGTCTGACCGCACACACCGACGCCGCGGTAGAGCGGTTGGGTGGCAAGGCTGCCGGTCTGGTGCGGTTGCTGGCCGCCGGACTCACGGTGCCCGAGGCCTGGGTGGTCCCGGCTGACATCTCACTGGACCCGGCTGCCCGCGAGTCCGCTCTGGCCGACCTGGACTCCTGGTGGGCGCACGTGCGGGCGGACCATCCGGATGCTGTTTGGGCGGTGCGGTCCTCGGCCGTGGCCGAAGACCTCGATGGCGCTTCGTTTGCGGGGATCTACGAGACGGCGCTGGGCCTGGCATCGCTCGAGGAGATCCGTCGGGCTATTGAAAAGTGCTGGGCGGCGAATGAATCCACGCGGGCCGACGTCTACCGCGCCGCACACGACTGCGATGCCGGCGGCGGTATCGCCCTGGTAGTGCAGCGGATGATCCAGCCGACCGCCGCCGGCGTACTGCTGACCGCCAACCCCCGCCGTCCGTTCGCCGACGAGATCGTCATCGACTCGGTGTGGGGGCTGGGCGAGGCCCTGGTCTCCGGCAGGGTCGATCCCGACAGCTACGTCGTCGAGCGCTCCACCGGCCGGCTCAGAACGCGGCGTATCGCCGCCAAGCGGGTCGAGTTGGTCTATCACAAGTCCTTGACCGAACGATGCGTGGCACCCGAACGGCAGCTTGAATCGTCCTTGGACGAACACGATTTGGCCGCGCTCTACGACTGTGCCACCGTCGTAATCCGCGCCATCGGACCGCGACGCGACCTCGAATGGGCCATCGAGGAGGGGCTGGTCTACGTCCTGCAGGACCGCCCCATCACCGGCCTGCCCAGCTCGACACCGGACAATGTGTGGTCGCGAAAGTGGGGCGACGAGTACAAGTCCGAATACGCGCTGCCGCTGACCGCGGACCTCACCGCGGGGTGGATGGACATCCCGATGTTCATCGAGATGCTGCTGCTGCAGGGCCGCCCGGACCTGGCCGTCCGGGAGCCGTTCAAGCTGGTGAACGGCTACCTGTACATGGACGGCAGCTACGTGGTTCGGCTGGCTGGCTCCTTCCCGAAAAGCCTGCGGCACAAGATGTTCGGCGACCTGTTCACCCCGCTGTGGCTGGACCGCATCATGGCCGAACCGTGGCGCCCCGGCAGCACTCTGGCGTTCGCGCTGGGCCCGTACCGGGACCGCGCACGCGGGTCGGCCGCCCGCAACCTGCGGGCCATGGACAGGCATTGCGCCCAGATCGACGCGCTGATCGTGCCCAAGCTGCGCCAGGACTATTCGGCACTGGACCTGCGCGAGTGGCGCAGACAGGTCGACGAGGTGGAGACCTTCGCCCAGGATCACTTCCGGATCATCCGCTGGGGAATGGGTGTGCACAACAGCACCATGCACCGGTTGCTGGCCGGACTGCTGGCGTCGCAAGCCGGCGATGAAGACGGCGCACTCTATGCCGCGTTGATCAGTGGTCTACCGGGAACCCATACCGCCAAGATCAACACGCAGCTATGGGAATTGGCCGCGCTGGCCCGCGAGGACGGCTCCCTGGCCGCCGCCCTGTGCGAGCAGCGTTCGTGGTCGCAACTGCAGCGGGATTTCCCCCAAGCGCCGTTCTGTCGCCGGTTCGCCGATTTCCTGCTGGCCCACGGGCACCGATCGTCCAGCCGGGAGATCGCTTCGCCGCGGTGGCATGAGCAGCCCGACGTGGTCCTCGGGCTGATTCGCGCTCAACTACAGCCGGGCGCCCAGTCGGTGGACCCTCGCATCGCCGAGCAGCAAGCCGTTGCTCGCCGGGTCGCCGCGTTCAACGAGGTGGTGACGCGCTTGCGACGCAAACCCCTGGGGGGGTTGCGGGCCAGGCTCTTTCGCAGCATCTGCGCGCGCACCCAGGTGTTCACCGTCTACCGCGAGAACCAGCGCTATCACCTGGATTACCTGCACGCGCAACTCCGCGCGCTGGTGTGTGAACAGGCCAGGCGGTTGGTCGAACGGGGCCTGCTGGGCGCCGTCGACGACGTGTTCCTCCTGACGGGCGACGAGTTCTGGGCGGCACTGGCCGGCGCCGCCGATCCGATCGACTACGCGGCCCTGGAACGGCGCCGCAGCAACTATCTGACCTACCGCCACCGGGTTCCGGCCACCTACCTGTTCGACGATGTCGAAACCGAAGGCGAGCTCTGTGAAGGCGATTCGGTTGCCCAGGCATCGCCCGGCGCGATCACCGGGCTCGGTGTGTCCCGGGGGTCGGCGCGCGGGCGCACCCGCTGCGTCGAGGAACTGGCCGACCTCGGCGACGTGCGGCCAGGGGAGGTGCTGGTGGCCAAGACCATCGACCCGGGTTGGACGTCGGTGTTTCCGATGCTGGCCGGGCTGATCACCGAGAGCGGTGGAATGCTCAGTCACGGTGCGATATTGGCGCGCGAATATCACCTCCCCACCGTCACCGCCGTCCCAGCGGCGACCAGCACGCTGCCCACCGGCACGCTGGTCGACGTCGACGGCACCGCGGGTGTGGTGAAGGTCGTCGACGACGCCACCCTGCAGCCGCCGGCCGCGTCCTAGGCTGACGGCTCGGTCATTCGCAGGCTTAGCGAAAACAGCAGCCGCACATCGGGATCGGCCAGCGAGGTGTACAGCAGCTTCTCCACCCGGCGCACCCGGTAGCGCACCGTGTTGGGATGCACCTGCAGCCGGCTCGCCGCGGCGGCGATGTCGCCGAAGCAGTCCAGGTAGGCGCGCAGAGTCTCGGCCAGCACCGGGTCCCGGTCACGCAGCTCGCGCACCCGCGGATCGATCAGGCGGTGGTCGGCCCGGACGCGGGTGACGATCTCGTCGAGCAGCACGGTGGTGCGCGCCTCGGCCAGGTCGGTGACCCGGCTCAGGGCGCCGGGGTGGCGTTCGGCGCTGTCCAGCACCCGATCCACCTCGGCTCGCGCCCCGGCCACCGCACCCAAACCGGCGACCGGCGCGGCGATGACCGCACGCAGTTCGACGCCCAGTTCCGCGCGCAGCGCGCCGATGGTGCCGCGCACCCAGGATGCGATCGCGCGGGGCGTCGAGATCGCCGGGAGCAGCGTGTAGATCCGCGAGCCGTTGGCCGCGACCTGAGCGTCGTGGCGAAAAGCGCTGGCGCTCAACGCCAGTACGTCGGCTAACCGGGCGGCGGGTGCAGCCGGCGCGAGGGCGTCCCACCCGATCAGCGCGGCGTCGCCGGCAGTGGGCAGGCCGAGTTCGCGGGCAATGCCCACGGCGTCGGTGGGTTCACCGTCGCGCAGGCCGAGCAGCTGCTGAACCTGCCGCGTCTGGTGGGACGGCCGGGCGGCCAGCCGGGACATGATCCGAGCGGCCAGCACCGCGGCGCCGCGCAGCATCGCGTCGGCGTCGTCGGCCAGCGGACGAGAGCCCTGCTGCACCCAGATGGTGCCGACGAAGCCCCGCGGGTCGGTCGGTTGATGGACGCCGATCGCCAGCCGTGGGCGCAGCCCCAGTTCCGGACGTTCAGCGACGCGCACCACTTCACCGCCGGCGCGCAACGCGTCGAAGATGCCCCACTGGCCGATCCACTTCAGGTGCTCCGGCGGACCGGCGCGGCCCAGAATGGACAGCCGGCGCAGTTCATCGGCCTCGTCGCTGGACGCCGAATACGCCAGCACGTGGGATTGCGCGTCTTCGATGCTGACCATGCCGTGAATGCGGTCGGCCAGCGATTGCGCCAGGCCGAACAGGTCGGTGCCCGGGTCGTCGCCCGCGGGATCGCCGTGATGCTCAAGAACCCGGTTGACCAGCTGGTACAGCCGTTCCCAGCGGGCCTGCGGCTCCACGGCCACCACCGCTGACCCGGCTCGCACCGCCGCGGTCACCAACGCCGCGGACGGATCTTTGACGAACACCGCGATCGGCGTGCTGTGCTGGCCGGCGATCCAGCGCGCCGCCTCATCGGTGCCGATGCCGAGCAAAAAGAACACGTCGGCCGAGCCCGCGGCGGCGGCCAGGCCCAGCCGCAGGTCGTCGGAGTCGATCAGTGCGGCCGAGGTCACCGGAAGATCCAGGCCGCGGGGCGCCTGCACCAGGCTCACCATGGTGGCGTCCAGTGCCAGCAAGAGCCGACCGAGACCCACACCCGCACCGTTCATTGGCTGATTCTACTAGCAGCTGGTGCAAATGTTGTCCGATCAGCCAACCGAATGGCGACCCGCACCGGGGATTCTGACCTGCATGGACGCCATCACCCAGGTACCGATGCCGGCCAACGAGCCGGTCCACGACTACGCACCGAAATCACCCGAACGCCGCCGACTGCTCACTGAACTGGCCGCGCTGGCCGGTGATCCGATCGAGCTGCCGCACGTGATCGCCGGACGGCACCGGATGGGAGACGGAGACCGGATCGACGTCGTCCAGCCACACCGGCACGCCGCCCGGCTGGGCACGCTGACCAACGCCACCCACGCTGAGGCCACCGCCGCCGTCGAGGCGGCCATGGCCGCAAAGGCGGGCTGGGCCGCCACACCTTTCGACGAACGTGCCGCGGTGTTCCTGCGTGCCGCCGACCTGCTGGCCGGGCCGTGGCGGGAGAAGATCGCCGCGGCCACCATGCTCGGGCAGTCGAAATCGGTGTACCAGGCCGAGATCGACGCGCCGTGCGAGCAGGTCGACTTCTGGCGGTTCAACGTCGCATTCGCCCGGCAGATCCTGGCGCAGCAGCCCATCAGCGGCCCGGGGGAGTGGAACCGCAGCGACTACCGCCCGTTGGACGGTTTCGTCTACGCGATCACGCCGTTCAACTTCACCTCGATCGCGGCCAACCTGCCGACCGCGCCTGCGCTGATGGGCAACACCGTGGTGTGGAAACCGGCTGTCACGCAGACGTTGTCGGCATATCTGACCATGCAACTGCTGGAAGCCGCGGGCCTGCCGCCCGGCGTGGTCAACCTGGTCACCGGCGACGGGTACGCGGTATCGGATGTGGCGCTGGCCGATCCGCGGCTGGCGGCCATCCACTTCACCGGTTCGACGGCCACCTTCGGGCAGCTGTGGCAGCGGGTCGGCGCCAACATCACCGCCTACCAGAGCTATCCGCGGTTGGTCGGGGAGACCGGCGGCAAGGACTTCGTGGTCGCGCACGCATCGGCCCGCCCCGAAGTACTGGCCACGGCGCTGATCCGGGGAGCGTTCGACTACCAGGGCCAGAAGTGCTCGGCGGCGTCCCGGGCCTACGTCGCGCACTCGGTGTGGCAGCGGATGGGCGACGAGTTCCTGCACACTGCGGCAACATTGACCTACGGCGACATCACCGACCTGACCAACTTCGGCGGTGCGCTCATCGACCGCCGCGCCTTCGCCAAGAACGTCGACGCGATTGAGCGGGCCAAGGGTGCGGCGGCTGTCACCATTGCGGTCGGCGGCGAATACGACGACAGCGAAGGCTATTTCGTGCGCCCCACCGTGCTGCTGTCCGACGACCCGACCGACGAGTCGTTCGCCACCGAGTACTTCGGTCCGCTGCTGTCGGTGCACGTCTACCCCGACGATCAGTACGAGCGAATTCTCGGCGTCGTCGACAGCGGGTCGCGGTACGCGCTGACCGGCGCGGTGATCGCCGACGACCGTGCGGCCGTGTTGACCGCATCGGAGCGGCTGCGGTTCGCCGCGGGCAACTTCTACGTCAACGACAAGCCGACCGGGGCGGTGGTCGGGCGCCAACCGTTCGGCGGGTCGCGCGGATCAGGCACCAACGACAAAGCCGGGTCACCGCTGAACCTGCTGCGCTGGACCTCCGCCCGGACCATCAAGGAGACGTTCGTGCCCGCCACCGAGCACACCTACCCGCACATGGCCGGGGACCTCTGATGTCCGGGGTGTTCGCCCACACCGCGCGCCCGGCGCTGCTGGCGGCCGGCCGGGCCGACGGGTTGCGTCGCTTCGTCGAGCACTCGGCCGTGACGCGTCGGGTGGTGCGCCGGTTCGTCCCCGGGGACAGCCTGGACAGCGTCCTGGAAATCGTTGCCGCACTGCGGGATTCCGGAAGGTACATCAGCATCGACTATCTGGGGGAGAACGTCACCGACGCCGAGGATGCCGCGGCCACCGTGCGGGCATACCTGGAGTTGCTCGAAGCGCTGGGCCGGCGGGCGGACACCGCGCATGCGGGTGTGCGGCCGCTGGAGGTGTCGGTCAAGCTGTCCGCGCTGGGTCAGGCGCTGCAGCGGGACGGCGGGAAGATCGCGCTGGACAACGCCCGCATCATCTGCGAGCGGGCCGGCGCGGTGGGTGCCTGGGTCACGGTGGATGCCGAGGACCACCGCACCACCGATGCGACGCTGTCGATCTCCGGTGATCTGCGCGCGGACTTTCCCTGGCTGGGAACGGTCTTGCAGGCCTATCTGATTCGCTCGGTCGGCGATTGCCGCGACCTCGCCGATGCCCGGGTGCGGCTGTGCAAAGGCGCCTACGACGAACCGGCCTCGGTCGCCTACCGGGAT
Organism: Mycobacterium sp. 20KCMC460; assembly: GCF_022179425.1. NCBI lineage: Bacteria > Bacillati > Actinomycetota > Actinomycetes > Mycobacteriales > Mycobacteriaceae > Mycobacterium > Mycobacterium sp. 20KCMC460. The sequence goes on along the minus strand of NZ_AP025524.1, from coordinate 5,213,627 downwards.
GCCGACGCGATCACCGACTCGTACCTGCGCTGCCTGCGGGTACTGATGGACGGTCGTGGCTATCCGATGGTGGCGTCCCACGACCCCGCGATCATCGCCGAGGTCCCGCGTCTGGCACACGAATCAGGGCGTGGTGTCGACGATTTCGAGTACCAGATGCTGTACGGCATCCGCGACGACGAGCAGCGGCGGCTGGCGGGCGCGGGCAGTCAGGTGCGGGTGTACGTGCCGTTCGGCACTCAGTGGTACGGCTATTTCATGCGGCGGCTGGCCGAGCGGCCGGCAAACCTGGGCTTCTTCCTGCGGGCGCTGCGGCATCGAGCCTGATCTCTGGCTCACCGCACCTTCGGTGCGCCCCTGGGCGTTCGGGTGCGGTCGTCGGCGAAGCCACGCACCACGTGCGCACGCACGAAATCGGCGACCACCGCCGGATCGTCCATGTCCAGCGTCGACGACGGCGTGCTGAACAGCGAGAACAGGATTCGGGCAAACCACTCCCCGGCCGCCGCCACGTCGAGGTCTTTGCGGACCTCACCGGTGAGCTTGGCGGCGGAAAGATGCGGCGCGAAGAACTCGGCGCATTCGCGCAGCAGTACGGCGGCGTCCTTGGTCAGCAGCAGGCTGAGTGCCTCTTCGTCGAAGAACTTCTCCGAAGCGAACGCGCGGCTTGCCTGCGTCACGAACACCGCGGCCCGACACAGCTTGTCCTCCAACGAATCACCGTGATTCATGGCTTTGGACATCTCCCGGTAGAACTCCTCCGACGCGTTCTCGGCGCAGGCCTCCAGGATCGCGCGCTTGTCGCTGAAATATTCGTAGACGGTGCTGCGGGATACGTTCGCCGCTCTGGCGATGTCGACGATCGTCGTCTTCTGCAGCCCGTGCTTGGCGAAGCAGGCGTAAGCGGATTCGATGATGAGTTCGCGGGTGTCGTTCGCCTGGCTCAAGTCGGCGGCCCCGGTGGTCATTGCGCTCAGCGCCCCAGGATCAGCCCGCTGGTCGGCACTCCGGTACCCGAGGTGACCAGCACGTGCTCGACGTTCTCGACCTGGTTGTAGGAGGTGCCCCGCACCTGCCGGACGCCCTCGGTGATGCCGTTCATGCCGTGGATGTAGGCCTCACCGAGCAGCCCGCCGTTGGTGTTGATCGGGAACTCGCCGCCCAGCGACAGCCGCTGCACCGTCGCGAAGTCCTTGGCTTCGCCGCGTCCGCAGAATCCGAGTTCCTCGAGCTGGGTGAACACGAACGGCGTGAAATGGTCGTAGATGAACGCGGTTTGAATGTCCTGCGGCTTCAAACCCGAGTCACGCCAGAGCCGGTCGGCGACCACTCCCATCTCCGGCAAGCCGGTGATGTCGTCGCGGTAGTAGCTGGTCATCATCTCGCCGTTGGCGGCCGCGCCCTGGGCCGCGGCGGTGATGATCGCCGGCGCCCGGCGCAGGTCCCGTGCCCGCTCGGCGCTGGTGACCACCAGCGCCACACCTCCGTCGCTCTCCTGGCAGCAGTCCAGCAGGCGCAGCACCGGTTCGACGATCCAGCGGGAATTCTGGTGGTCCTCCAGCGTGATCGGCCGCTCGTAGAACCACGCGTCGGGATTGCGGGCCGCGTGCGCGCGGTCGACGACGGCGATCCGGCCGAAATCTTCGTTGGTGACCCCGAAGGTGGACATGTAGCGCTGGGCGTGCAGAGCCACCCACGCCGCCGGGGTGATCAGCCCGAACGGTGCGTAATGCGCCATGAACAACGGAGTCTCCGCGCTGGTGCGGCCGCTGCCGCCGAACCGGAAGCCGGACCGCTCGTTGAACGCCCGCCAGCACACCACCACCTCGGCGACGCCGGTCGCCACGGCCATCGCCGCGTGCACGACGGTGCCTGCCGCCGCGCCGCCGCCGTGATGGACGCGGGAAAAGAAGCTCAGGTCGCCGATGCCCACGTTGCGGGCGATCTCGATCTCGTCGCTGGAGTCCATGGTGAAGGTGACCATGCCGTCGACGTCACTGGGCGCCAGCCCGGCGTCGTCGAGTGCGGCACTGACCGCCTCGCAGGCCAATTGGAGCTCGCTGCGCCCGGACTCCTTGGAGAACTCGGTCTGCCCGATCCCGACGATTGCGCACTTGCCCGGCAGCGTGCTGCTCACGCGCGGGTTCCGTCGAGCAGGCTGAGCACCGCGGTTCCCGAGACGTGGTCGCCGAGGTCGTTGCAGCCGCGGAAGGTCACCTCGACGAAGTTCTCGCCCGCTGGACCGGCCGGGTCACCCGCCGTCTTCTTGGTCACGGTGCCGGTGAAGCTCAGCGTGGAGTTCGGAAAGCACGGCACGCCGAGGCGAATCGAGAGGTTCTTGACCATCGCCTCCGGGCCGGCCCAGTCGGTGAGGAACCGCACGCAGTAGCCGTTGGTGGTGAGGATGTTCATGAACAAGTCCGGCGAGCCCTGCTTGTTGGCGTAGTCACGGTCGTGGTGCACCGGCATGAAGTCCCTGGACGCGATCGCGCCGGCGACGATTTTCGTTGTGCTGATCGGGATTTCGAGTGAGGTGAGTTGGTCGCCGACTTCGATGTCCGCCCAATTGAGCGTGCTGGTTCGGCTGGTGGTGGTCGTCATCTACAGTCCTTCCGGATAGGTCGCGCCGAGGCGGGCCAGCTGCTGGGAGGCGGGACCGAGGCTCAGCTCGTTGTGCTTGGCCCACAGGAAGTAGCGGTGCAGGGGATAGGTGACGTCGATCCCGATGCCACCGTGTACCTGCTGCGCGGTCGCGGTGACCCGTGCACCGGCCTCGGCGGCCCAGAACTTCGCGATGCGGGCGGCTCGGTCGGCCGGCCGGTCGTGGGCGACCAGCCAGGCCGCGTGCCAGGTGGTCCAGCGCATCGCCTCGACGTCGATGAAACCGTCGGCCATCCGCTGCTGCACGGCCTGGAAGCTGCCGATCGGCCGGCCGAACTGTTCCCGCCCGGTGGTGTACTCGGCAGCGATGTGCAGCGCACGGTCGGCCACACCCAGCTGGACGGCGCACAGCGCCACCAACGCCCGGGTGTGAAGCGAATCGACATCGCCGGCGAGCCGGTCGTCCTCGGAAACGGTTGCGCCGTCCAGGAATACGTCGGCGTGGGGTTCGCGGTTGGTGGTCGGGACCGGCCGGACCTGCACACCGGGGGCGTCCGTCGCCACCAGGAACAGGCCGGCGCTGCCGTCGTCCAGAGCCGCGGGGATGAGGATCGTGTCGGCCAATTGTCCGGCCGGTACCAGTTCCTTGATTCCGTCGAGCCGCCAGTTTCCCCCGTCCCGGCGTGCGGTGGTGGCCGGGTGTGCCGGGTCGGAGCGTCCGGGCTCGGCCAGGCCGGCACTGAGGATACGTTGCCCGGCAACGATGTCGGGCAGGTAGCGCTGCTGTTGGTCGGGAGTGCCGTGCCGGGCGATCGGGTCGGCGCCGAGCACCAGCGTCGGATACGCCGGCACCGGGGCCACGCTCCACCCGACCTCGGCCAGCAGCACCCCCAGTTCGACGAAGCCGCCGCCGTTGCCGCCCAACGACTCCGGCAGCGCCGTCCCGAGCAGGTCCGCGGCGGCCAGTTCCTGCCACAACGCCGCGTCGTAGCGGATGTCGCCGGCTTCCAGCTCGCTGAGCCGCTCCGGCGTGGCGCGGCGCTCGAAGACGTCGCGGGCCAGCTTGGCGATGGTCTCCTGTTCCTCGGTGAAGGTGAAGTCCATGGCTACCGGCTCGGCCGGAACTGGTGCAGCGTCAGGTCGTTGTCGAAACTCTGGAAGTAGAGTTGCACCGGCATCCCGACTTTCACCTCAGCCGGGTCGATGTCGGTCAGGTTCGACACCAGCCGCACTCCTTCCTCCAGCTCGACCAGCACCACGATGTAGGGGTAGTCGAAGAACGGAACGCGTGGCTGATGCGGCATCACGTAGCTGTACACCGTGCCGCGGCCGGACGCCGGCACCGTCTCCCACTCCAGCGACCGGCAATGCGGGCACATCGGGCGGGGTGGGTGACGCAGCACCCCGCACCCGTCGCAGCGCTGGATCAGCAACTTGTTGTCCCGCAAGCCATTCCAGAAGAACTCGGTATCCGGGCTGATGGCCGGCGCCATTCGGGTCGCCATCAGCGGGCCGGCCTGAATCGAAGTACGCGGAAGCGTTGCCGGCCCAGCACTTCGCCGTGCTGGTTGGTGTAGGTGGTCAGCCAGGTCAGGAAGAACCCGGTGCCCAGCGCCGTCTTCTTCTCGTCCGACACCGACTCGTACACCGTCGTCGCGCTGATCAGATCACCCAGCCGCGGGTAGCGTTCGATCTCGAACTCGGAGTTGGTGGCCACGGTGCTGGTGTAACCGGCCTCGTCCAGGAAGGCCGTCGGGTTGCTCTTGATCTCGATCGGCGCGCCGCCGCGGTCGCCGATTCCTTCCAGCTTGGGCGACGGCATCGTCCAGGTCTGCAGCATCACCGGTGGCGACACGATGCCGCCGAACCGCGACGTCGCCGCGAAGTCGGGGTCGATGTACACCGGGTTCAGGTCGTCCATGGCGTACGCCCAGTGCCGGATCATCGGCTGATTCACCGGATCCGGTGCCACCGAGGGTTTTCCGCTGCCACCGGTGGGCTTGCCGACCAATGCCTGCACCTTGGCCTGAAGCTCTGAGTCGGTCACTTAGCTCGATCCTCCTTTGTCGGCGGTGGCGCGTAGGTCACGCGGTGCGCGCGGCATGCCCAGGCCCGCCATGGCGATGATGTCCCGCTGGATCTCGTTGGCGCCGCCGCCGAAGGTGTTGATGACGGCTTGACGGTACGCGGTCTCCAGGGCGCCGCGCAGCGGTGCGTCGGTGCCGCGGCGCACCCCGTTGCCGTCGAGCACTTCCAGCAGCTGCCGGGCGACCTGCTGGGTCAGCTCGGTGCCGAACACCTTGGCCGCAGAGGCTTCGCCCATGCTGAGCACACCTTTGGTCATCGCAGCGTTCACCCGCAGGTTGACCAATTTGTATGCGGCAACTTGAGCTTCGACCCGGGCCAGGGCGAGCTGCACCCACGGCTGGTCGATCACCCGGGCGCCGTCGAGCTCGGTGCTGCAAGCCCACTGCAGCGTCTTCTCGAACAGCGGCTCGAGCGCGCCCAGATTGCCCAATGCGGCGCGTTCGAAGTTCAGCTGGGTGGTGATCAGTTGCCACCCCTGGTTCTCCTCGCCCACCAGCGCGCTGACCGGCACCCGCACGTCGTCGTAGAACGTGTAGAAGGTGGAGACTCCCGGCATGGTGTGCAGCGGTTGCCAGGAGAATCCCGGTGCCGAGGTAGGCACGATTAGAATCGAAATGCCCTTGTGCTTCTTGACATTCGGGTCGGTCCGGACGGCCAGCCAGATGTAGTCGGCGTAGGCGGCGCCACTGGTGAACATCTTCTGACCGTTGATCACGTAGTGATCCCCGTCGCGCACGGCGGTGGTACGTATCGAAGCCAGGTCGCTGCCGGCGCCCGGCTCGGAGTACCCGATGGCGAACTCCACACTGCCGTCCAGGATCGCCGGCAGGAACGTGCGCTTCTGCTCCTCGGTACCGCGCTGCATCAGCGTCGGCCCGACGGTGTTGAGTGTCACCAGCGGGATCGGCGCCCCCGCCCGGCGCGCCTCTTCGCCGAAGATATACTGCTCGATCGCCGAGAAGCCTTGTCCGCCATATTCTTTGGGCCAGCCGACACCCAACAGGTGGGCCGCGGCGAGGGCGCGGACGCACTCCCGCACCGCGGGGCCGCCCTCGATGTTCTTGCCGATCGCGGCGACGCGCTCGGGCGTCATGACCTGTTCCAGGGTGGCGCGCATCTGCGCGCGCAGCCGCTGCTGTTCGGGCGTGTACTCCAGATCCATCCCTCAGGCTCCCAGCCGTACCGGCATCCGCTTGACCCCGGGCACCATGGTGGCCTTCATCCGGTCGACCTCGCCGACGAGTTCCAGGCGGGGAAAGCGGCGCAGCAACTCCTCGAACAGCACGGTGGCTTCCAGCCGTGCCAGTTGTGCTCCGATGCAGGAATGTTCGCCACAGCCGAACGCGATGTGCGGGTTGGGATGCCGGGTCACCTTGAATTCCTCGGCGTCACTGCCGAATACGTCCTCGTCGCGGTTGGCCGAGCCGTACAGCATCGACACCACCTCGCCCTCGCGGATCAGCTGGCCGCGCAACTCGACGTCGCGGGTCGCGACCCGGGACATGCTCACCACCGGGCTGGTGAAGCGCAGCATTTCCTCGACCGCCGCCGGGATCAGCGTGGGGTCGGCCACCAGCAGCCGGCACTGTTCGGGATGGCCGATCAGCGCCAAGGTGCCCAGCGCGATCAGGTTGCGGGTGGTTTCGTTGCCGGCAACCAGCAGCAGGAAGGTGAAGTTCAGCAGGTCTTCGTCGCTGAGGCGGTGTTCGTCGATCTCTGCTTCGGCCAATACCGACAGCAGGTCGTCGCGCGGATCCGCGCGCCGGGCGGCGATCAGTTTCTGAAAGTACTCGAAGAGCTGGCCGATGGCCACGAACGGATCGAGCTCGATCTCGGGATCAGCCGTCCCGGTGGCGGCGTCCGACCAGGCGCGGAACTGCTCCCAGTCATCGGGCGGCGCGCCGATCAACTCGGCGATCATCCGGGTGGGCAGCGGGGCGGCGATCTCTTCGGCGAACTCGTGCACCGAATCGGGCTGGACCTGGTCGAGGATGCCGCGCACGATCTCACGGATCTTGGGCTCGAGCACCGCAACACGGCGGCGGGTGAACCCGGCGTTGATCAGTTTGCGCATCTGCCGGTGCCGGGGCGGGTCGGTGAAGATGAGGTTGCCCTCCTGCACCGGGTTCGGCAGCTGCGGGTCGGGGATGCTGATGCCCTTGGTGGAGGTGAACAGCGCCGGGTTGCTGGAGACGAAGCGGATGTCCTCGTACTTGAGCAGCGCCCAGAAATTGGTGACGTCGTTCCACAGCACCGGCGACGTCGCGCGCAGCTGCCGGTAGGCCGGATACGGGTCGCCGGCGTAGAAGTCGGGGGAGTGCAGTGGGAATTCCGGTGAGTGCAGCTCAGCATCGGCGCGCACGCTCAGGATTCTCCGATCCGACACTTTTGGGGAAAGTGTCCTGCGCATCGTGTCTACTACCCGGCGACATGCTCTGTCAATACGCCCTCAACACACTGAAATACCTTGAATTTCAGATGATCGACGATTGACGCAGGGTGTGCGCGGGTGTACACCAAGGGGACAGATGACCGACATTTCGGTGAGGACGCAGATGCTACCGACGCTCGTTGACACCTACCAGCTCTACATCGACGGCCGGTGGGTCGAACCCGAAGACGGCCGCTACCAAGACATCTCACCCGTCACCGAACAGGTCATCGCCACCGCACCCGACGCCAGCGTCGACCAGGTCGGTGCGGCGATCGGCGCCGCCCGCCGCGCCTTCGACGACAGTCCCTGGGCGACTATGACCGCCGCAGACCGCGCCGAGTGCCTCAACCAACTCGGCCAGGCGCTGCTGAAGTACGCCGACGACTTCTTCGCGCTGTCCCGGGCGGAATGGGGATGCACCGAGAACGAGCGGCTGATGCAGATCGACGGTGCGGCGTTCATGTCCATGCACGCCGCCCAACTGGCCACCCAGCTGGTTGACGAAGAGGTGACCGGGATCGGCGCCGGCAAGACGGTGCTGCGGCACGCGCCGTTGGGCGTGGTGTCCATCCTGACCCCGTGGAACTTCCCGCACTGCCTCAACGTGATGAAGCTCAACCACGCGCTGGCCGCCGGGGACACCGTGGTGCTCAAGCCGTCCCCGCTCACCCCGGTGGCGGGGCTGGCGCTGGCGCGGCTGATCGACGAGCACACCGACATCCCGCCCGGCGTGGTCAACGTCGTCACGCCGTCGAGCGTCGAGGCGGCCCGGCTGCTCACCACCGACCCGCGCATCGACATGGTCAGCTTCACCGGTAGCAGCGTGGTCGGGCGGCAGGTGATGTCGGCCGCCGGTGACACGCTCAAGCGGATCCTGCTGGAGTTGGGCGGCAAGTCGGCGTGCATCATCCTGGACGACACCGAGGTCACCGACGAGATGTTGCAGCAGTTGCTGTTCGACTGCTGCTCGCTGCACTCCGGACAGGCCTGCATCCTGCAAAGCCGGTTGCTGCTGCCCGATTCGCTGCACGACGACGTCGTCGAACGTCTGGTGGCGATGGCCCGTGCCGTCAAAGTGGGCGACCCCGCCGATCCCGAGGTGCAGATGGGACCACTGATCAGCGACGCCCAACGGGGCCGGGTCGAGGCGCACGTCGCCGGGGCGCTCGACGAGGGGGCCCAGCTCGCCACCGGGGGCCGGCGGCCGGCCGGGCTGGACGTCGGCTTCTATTTCGAGCCGACTATTCTCACCGGCGTGCAACCGAATTCGGTTATCGCACAAGAGGAAGTCTTCGGCCCGGTGCTCAGCGTGATCCGGTACCGCGACGACCGGGACGCAATCGAGATCGCGAACAACTCGCAGTACGGGCTGTCCGGCGCGGTGTGGGGCGGCGACGTGGACCGGGCGGTCGGTGTGGCCCGTCGCATCCGGACGGGACAGGTCGCGGTCAACGGATGCGGTGCGGGTGCCGCGCCGTTCGGCGGTTTCAAGCTGAGCGGGCTGGGACGCGAGGGCGGCGGCATCACCGGGGTACACCAATACATGGAGCCGATGGCGATCGGGGTTCCCGCGTGAGTGGACCCCTCGCGGGCCTGCACGTCGTCGAAATCGCCACCGAGATCTCCGGCCCTTACGCCACAAAGCTTTTCGTGGATCTGGGTGCGGAGGTCGTTAAAATCGAGCCGCCGCAAGGGGATCCGCTGCGGCGGTGGGGACCCTTCCGGGACGGGGTGCCGGACCCGCAGCGGTCGGGGTTGTTCGAATACCTCAACACGGGCAAACGGTTTGCCGGCCTGGACGAGGCCGGTGCCCTGATCGCGTCGGCGCAGGTGCTGGTCGAGAATCTACCGCCCGGCACCCTGGCCGGGTGGGGGCTGGGCGCCGGCGAATTGGCCCGCCTCAACCCGAATCTGGTGCTGGTGAGCATTTCTGCATTCGGTCAGTCCGGGCCCTGGCGTGACCGCGTGGCGTCGCCGCTGACCATGCAGGCGGTATCCGGCTGGATCAGCGCCCGCGACCCGGACCGCCCGCCGGTGCAGGCCGGCGCCCGAATCTCAGAATATGTTCCGGGCGCCTACGGGGCGCTGGCTGCGCTGACCGCGCTGCGGTTTCCCGGGTCCGGCTTCCGGTGCGTCGACGTCTCGGAATTCGAGTCGCTGCTCGCCACGCTGCCCTACCCGATGCTGATGGCCGAACGGATGAAAAGCCTTGGGCTGCCGCCGAATATCCGGGCCGCGCCGATGCTGGGGGTGGTGCGCGCCGCCGACGGCTGGGTGGGCATCAACTGCCTGACCGGGCAGCACTGGCTCGACGTCTGCGCGATGCTGGGCCTGCCGGAGTTCGGTGAACACCAGCTCGCCATCATGATGGGCGGCCCGCAGCGCGCCGAGTTCTTCGCCAGGGCGGAGCCGCTGCTCGCCGCGCAGACCGTCGCCGAACTCGTCGAACTGAGCCAGGCCATGCGGATCCCGGCCGCGCCGGTCAACGACGGCGCCACCGTGTTGGAGTCGCCGCAGTACGCCAAACGCGGATTCTTCGTGGCGACCGGTGGTTTCACCCGGCCGGGTTCGCCGTTCCGGTTCTCCCGGTCCGCGAAGGTAACCGCACCGCGAAATCCCGGGCCGCAGGTTGCAGCCCCGTCGCACTCGCCGCCGGGATTCGAAGGGCTTCGGGTGCTCGACCTGAGCACCTTCTGGGCTGGCGCCTACCTGACCTGCTACCTCGGCGCGTTCGGCGCCGACATCGTGAAGGTCGAATCCATCCAGCGGCCGGACGGCCACAGGTATTCGGGCGCTTACCCGTTCGAGGGGGACGACTGGTACGAGCGCAGCGCTCTGTGGCAGGCGACCAACCTCAACAAGAAGGACATCACCCTCGACCTGACCACCGATCGCGGTCGCGACATCGCCCAGCGACTGGCCGCACAGGCCGACGTGGTCGTGGAGAATTTCTCCCCGCGGGTGGTGGAGCAGTTCGGTCTGGACTACGAATCGCTGGTGAAACTGCGGCCCGATGTCATCGCGGTCCGGATGCCCGGTTTCGGACTGGATGGGCCGTGGCGTGACTACGTCGGCTGGGCGCTGAACATCGAGCAGACCTCCGGGATGACCGCCGCCACCGGGTACGCCGACGGACCGCCGTGCAACCTGCAGGGCCCGGCCGACCCCATCGTCGGCGTGCACGCCGGGGTCGCGCTGCTGGCCGCCCTGCGACACCGCCGCCGTACCGGGGAGGGCCGGCTGATCGAGGTCGCCCAGATCGAGGTCGCCGCCGCGGTGACCGCCGAACCGGTGATCGAGTATTCGATGAACGGCGTAGTGCGTTCCCGCGAAGGCAACCGTCGGCGCGGCTGGCTGCAGGGCGTGTATCCGACCCACGAAGACCAGACCTGGGTGGCCCTGTCCTTGCCCGACGCGGGCGGCATCGACCACGACCTGTTCGACGAGCTGGTCGCCGCCTGGACCCGCACCCAGACGGCGGCGGCCGTCGTCGAAAGCCTTCGCGCGCAAGGAATTCCGGCAGAGCAAGTCACCACCGGGGACCGGATGTGCGATTTCGCCCAGCTCGATGCCCGGCGGTTCTACGAAGAGTTCGAGCACCCCGTCACCGGGCCGCGGCGCTTTCCCGGCTGGCCGTTTCGCATCACCCCCGGACCCGCCCGGCATCACCGCACCCCGCCGCCCACCCTCGGCCAGCACAACGACGAGATTCTTTGCGCGTTGGGGCTTTCCCCCGACGAACTGGCCGAACTGCGCGCGCAGCGGATCATCGGTGAACGAGTGCTCAACGCCTAGTGAATCGCGTCGAGCCGCACCAGTAAGATTCCGGACGCGTCAACGCACCCGCGAAGACGCACCCGCAGAGAAAGGCGCCCCGCCATGTCTGTCGCGATCGATCGCCCCAAGATCGAAGGCAACATCGCCGTCGGCGAGAACCGTCAGATCGGTTTCGCCGAATTCGGCGCCCCCCAGGGGCGCGCCGTGTTCTGGCTGCACGGCACGCCGGGCGCCCGGCGGCAGATCCCCACCGAGGCCCGCGTCTACGCCGAACACCACGACATCCGGCTGATCGGCATCGACCGTCCCGGCATCGGTTCCTCGACGCCACACCGCTACGAGGCCATCTCGGAGTTCGCCGAAGACCTCCGCACCATCGCCGACACCTTCGGCATCGAGAAGATGGCCGTCGTCGGCCTGTCCGGTGGCGGCCCCTACGCGCTGGCCTGCGGCGCGCGGCTGAGCGACCGGGTGGTGGCCCTCGGCGTGCTCGGGGGAGTGGCGCCCACCCAGGGGCCCGACGCGATCAGCGGCGGGGCGATGACCCTTGGCCTGCGGGTCGCGCCGCTGCTGAAGTTCGGCGGCAACCCGCTGCGCATCGGCGCGAGCATGCTGATCCAGTCGATCCGGCCCGTCGCGTCCAGCGCGCTGGAGGTGTACGCCCTGCTCTCACCCGAGGCCGACCGGCACCTGCTGACCCGGCCCGAGTTCAAGGCGATGTTCCTCGACGACCTACTCAACGGCAGCCGCAAGCAACTGGCGGCGCCGTTCAACGACGTCATCCTGTTCGCCCGGGACTGGGGATTCCGGCTCGACGAAGTCAAGGTTCCGGTGCGGTGGTGGCACGGCGACCACGACCACATCATCCCGTTCTCCCACGGCGAGCACGTGGTCGCGCGACTGCCCGACGCCGAGCTGTTCCACCTGCCCGAGGAGAGCCATCTGGCCGGGCTGGGCCGCGGCGAGGAGATCCTGGCCACCCTGATGAAGATCTGGGACGAGGGTCGGTAGCCTCACTGGCGTGCTGCTGACCTCGCTGAATCCCGCGGCGGCGACCGCCGACGACATCCCCGACGCGGTCAGCATCGACGGGTTCCGGCTCAGTCGCGGCGACCTGGTGGGCGCCGCGACGTCGGTGGCCGAGCGGGTGGCCGGCGCCCGGATGATCGCGGTGCTGGCCGCGCCCACGGCGTCGACCGTGCTGGCGGTCGTCGGCTGCCTGATCGCCGGTGTGCCGTTCGTCCCGGTGCCCGCCGACGTCGGAGTGGCCGAACGCCGGCACATGCTCACCGACTCCGGCGCCCAGGCGTGGCTGGGGCCGCAGCCGGACGATCCCGATGGGCTGCAACACATTCCGGTGCGGCTGCATGCACGTTCTTGGCATCGCTACGCCGAGCCGTCGCCCGACGCGCCGGCGATGGTGGTCTACACCTCCGGCACTACCGGCCTGCCCAAGGGGGTGCAGGTGAGCCGCCGAGCGATCGCCGCCGACCTGGATGCGTTGGCCGAGGCCTGGCAGTGGACCGCCGACGACGTGCTGGTGCACGGGCTGCCGCTGTATCACATCCACGGTCTGGTCCTCGGCTTGCTCGGATCCTTGCGGGTGGGAAATCGCTTCGTGCACACCGGAAAACCGACGCCCGCCGGGTACGCGGCGGCGCGCGGGTCGCTGTACTTCGGGGTGCCGACGGTGTGGTCGCGGCTGGTCGCCGACTCTAGCGCAGCCGAATCATTAAGGACCGCAAGGTTATTGGTATCGGGCAGTGCGGCGCTGCCGGTCCCGGTGTTCGAGCGACTCGAGGCATTGACCGGACACCGCCCGATCGAACGCTACGGCGCGTCGGAATCGCTGATCACCGTGTCCACCCGCGCCGACGGCGAACGCCGCCCGGGCTGGGTCGGGTTCCCGTTGACCGGGGTGCAGACCCGGCTGGTGGACGACCACGGCGATCCGGTGCCACACGACGGCGAGACCGTCGGCAAGCTGCAGGTTCGGGGCGCCACCCTGTTCGACGGGTACCTGAACCGTCCCGAGGCGACCGCGGAGGCATTCACCACCGACGGCTGGTACCGCACCGGCGACGTCGCCGTCATCGACGGCGGGGGAATGCATCGCATCGTCGGGCGCGAGTCCGTCGACCTGATCAAATCCGGTGGGTACCGCATCGGCGCCGGCGAGATCGAGACCGTGCTGCTCGGGCATCCGGGCGTGGACGAAGCCGCCGTGGTGGGGCTGCCCGATGAAGACCTGGGTCAGCGGATCGTCGCCTACGTCGTCGGCTCCGCCGTTCCGGATGAGCTGATCACCTTTGTCGCTGAACAACTTTCGGTGCACAAGCGACCGCGTGAGGTACGCATCGTGGACGAGCTGCCGCGCAACGCCCTGGGCAAAGTGCTGAAAAAGCAGCTGATGGCCGAGGGTTAGTGGCGTTCGGCCAAAGTCAGTCCGGCAGGCGCCGGTTCAGCAAGGCGGCTGCGGCCAGGGAGGCGGCCAGCAACACGACACCCAGGCCGATCCAGGCCGCGCTGGCGTCGCCTTTGACGGTTTCGTACCCGATCTGTTGCTGCAAGGCGGCGTACGTCTGCTGGAGCTGCTCGAAGTTGCGGGCCTGAAAAGCGCGCCCGCCGGACAATTCGGCGATCTGGGCCAGCGACTCGTCGTCAACGGGGACCGGAATGTCGGTCCCGTTGAGGTTGACGGTTCCCTCGAGGGTGCCGAACGAGATTGTCGAGATCTGCACACCTTGCTCTTTGGCGGCGCGCGCCGCGGTGAAAGCCCCGCGGGGCGCGTTCAAATCCACCGGGACGGTTTCCTTGCCGTCGGATTCGAGCACGATACGCGCGGGCGGCGGTTTGCCGTCGCCGCCGCCGATCATCCCGACGACGGTGGTGATGGCTTGCAGCGCAGTGAATATCGCTTCGCCGGTCGCGGTCCGCTCTTCAGGTTGCAATCGGTCGATCGCCGCCTTCATCGCGTCGCGGTTGGTGGTGGGTGGCACGAGCAGCGTTGCGGTGCCACCGAATGCAACGAGCCCGAGGTTGATGCCAGGGGTGAGCTCATCGGTGAAGGCCTTGCCGGCGGCTTTGGCCGCTTCGATGCGACTCGGTGCAACATCGGTGGCGACCATCGACTCGGAGACGTCGATGACGAGCATGACGACCGCGCGGTTGCGTGGGATGCGGATGTCGTGGGTGGGCCCGGCCATCGCGGTGGTCAGCAGAGCGAGCGCCGCCACCAGCAGTGCCGCCGGCAGATGCCGCCATCGGGCCGGCGGCCGCGCCGGCGCGATTTGTTCGAGCAGCGCCATATTGGCGAACCGCATCACGCGTCTGCGCCGGGCCAACGTCGCCAGCACGTAGGCCGCGATCAGGACGGCGACGACCGCCAAGTAGAGGAACAGCCAGGCGTCGGAGAACCCGGAAAAGCTCAGTGGACCCAGCATTGGCAAATTCATCGAGAACCGACTTCCCTCGGCGGGCCGAACATCAGGCGGGCAACCGGCGATTGAGGAGCAAGCCCAGCAGCATGCCGATGGTGGCCACCAGCACACCCAGCCGCAACCAGCCCGCGCTGGCCGGGCCCTGGATGGTCTGGTAGCCGACCTGCTGTTGCACCGCGTTATAGCTGCGGTTGAGATCGTCGACGTTCGACGCCCGATACGCCTGCCCGCCGGAGAGTTCGGCGATGCGTTTGAGCATCGAGTCGTCCACCGGCACCGGCACCTGCTGATTCGCCAGCTCCACCGTGCCCGCCCGGGTACCGAAGGCGATGGTCGAAACCGGCACCCCCTGGTCCTTCGCGGATCGCGCGGCGACGTAAGCGCCGGGCGGGCTGCCCGAGTTGTCCGGGTTCTCCGGCTTGTTCTCTTTGCCGTCGGAAAGCAGCACGATGCGCGCGGGCGGCGGCGGCGCATCCCCACTGCGGAGCACAGCGGCCACGGTCGCCACCGATTGCAGCGCCGCGGTCAGCGCCGCACCGATCGCCGTCGAGTCACCGGGGCGCAGGTTGTCCAGCGCGGCGACGGTGGCCGCATGATCGGGCGTCGGCGACACCAGCACGTTGACCGTTCCGGAGAAACCGATCAGACCGAGGTTGACCCCGGGGGTCAACTGCTGCGCGAACCGCTTGGCCGCCGCCTTGGCCGCATCGAGGCGGTTGGGCGGTTCGTCGGTCGCACGCATCGATTGGGACACGTCGATGGCGAGCATGATCACCGCCCTGTTTCGGGGCACCTTGATGTCGCGGGACGGCCCGGTCAATGCCACCGTGAGCAGTGCCAGCGCCACCAGCATCACCGCCATGGGCACGTGCCGCCACGGCGACGGACGACGCGGCGCCACCGTCGCCAGCAGCTCGGGATCGGCGAAGCGCTGCAGTCGGCGGCGGCGCCTGATCGAGGCCCATACGTACAGGGCCGCCAAACCCAGGGGGATCAACAACAGCAGGAACAGCCATGGCCGTTCGAACCCTGAAACGGACACCAGGCCCAATCCCGGAATGGTCATCACGAGTCCATGGCGGGTAGGACCATCCGGCTGACCTCCAGCATGTCGGTTACCGCGGCAGAGCCGGGCGGTTTCCCCACTTCGATATCGAGTGCTCGATCGTACAAGCGTTAACTGAGTGCAGCGGCGCGCCCGAGCGGGGTGGTAGAACGGCCGCGATCCGCAATACCGTTGCAGATTGTGCGTATCGATCCCGGCCCATTGACGTGGAGTTCGGGCGTGTTGACCGGGCAGGTGGACGTCACGTCCGTCTTGACCATCGTGGTAGCGGCCGGGTGCTCCGCTGTTACCGACAGGGGCGACACGGCACGAGATCGGTCCGGTCGGGACACGCCGTGTGCTTCAGCGTCGGCTTGGCGCTGTGGGCGGTGGCGACGCTGAGCGCAATCGGCGCATACGCCTATGCCCTGTTCTGGATGCGTGCGCTGCAGGTTTTGCTGCTGCTCTACGTGGTGCCGCTGTTTCTCGCGCTGGGCCGACCGGTGACCGTGGTGTGTGAGGCGCTGCGCCCGGCTGGGCGCGACCGGTTCGAACAGCTGTTGGCCAGCCCGCCCGCGCGAGTGTTCGCGCACCCGCTGACGACGTCGCTGGGAATGCTCGCCACGCCGTGGCTGCTTTATCTGACACCCTGGTACGAGGCGGCGCTGCAGCATGAATGGGTCGGCGCCCCGACGCGAATACTTCTGGTAGCCATTGGATTCGGGTATTTCTATGCCCGCCTGCAAGCCGACCCGGTGCCGCGGCGATACTCCCAGCTGATCTCGCTGCTGATCACCGTCGCCGAGGCGCTGGGCGACGGCGTGCTGGGGCTGGTCATCTGGCAGGGATCGCTGATCGCGGCCGGCTATTACGCGGCCCGCACCTGGGGTCCCGATCAGCGGCTCGATCAGACGATCGGCGCCGGCGTGCTGTGGATCATGGGCGATCTGGTCGCCTGGCCGTTTTTGCTGTTGCTGATGCGTGCGTTGTCCCGCGATGAACAAGCTCACGCTCTCGACATCGACAGCCGGCTGGACGAGCTGCAGGAGATGAGCGGGAACGACGCGACAGCATCGGACGAGGCCGCGAGCCACTCCGACGGCGCCCCACCGTCAACGCTGTGGTGGGAGCAGGATCCCCAGCTGCGGGAACGATTCGGGCGACGTTGACGACCCCTCCCGGCACGCGACTGACGAAACGCACAGCAAATTGGCAGCGAACTCCCGGTTTGATCGGTGGGAACGATCACCTTGTTCACCCCGGCGTGCCTAAATCGTGACGGGACTCGCAGCAATTTGGTAGCCCCAGGCACGGGCGTTCCCGCGGAGCTTGCCCTACCGTCGTCAGCGTGAATCGACGCAACGATGAACTCGGCGCCGCCGTGGTCACCGCGGCCGACCAACCCCGCACCAACTCGATGGCGCGGGTGGCGCTGGCCTGCTACGTCGGCTCGGCGATTGAGTTCTACGACTTCCTCATCTACGGCACCGCCGCCGCACTGGTGTTCCCGGTGGTGTTCTTTCCGCATCTGAGCCCCACCGTGGCCACCGTCGCCTCCATGGGCACATTTGCCGCGGCATTCCTGTCGCGACCGCTGGGGGCAGCGGTGTTCGGCTACTACGGCGACCGGTTGGGCCGCAAGAAGACCCTGATGGCCACCCTGCTGATCATGGCCGTCTCGACGGTGTCGGTGGGGCTGGTGCCCACCACCGCCGAGGTCGGCGCCGTCGCGCCGCTGATGCTGGCCGGTTTACGTTTGCTGCAAGGTTTCGCCGTCGGCGGCGAATGGGCCGGGTCAGCTCTGCTCAGCGTGGAGTCCGCGCCACCCGACAAACGCGGCCGGTACGGCATGTTCACCCTGATCGGCGGGGGCACCGCCACCGTGATTGCCGGCATCACCTTCCTCGGCGTCAGCTTCACGATCGGCGAGAACAGCCGGGCGTTCCTGGATTGGGGTTGGCGAGTGCCGTTCCTGATCAGCGCCGTGCTGATCGTGATCGCCCTCTACGTGCGGCTCAACATCGAGGAAACACCGGTGTTCGCCGTGGAGAAGGCGCGCAACCTGGTGCCCGACGCGCCGGTGGCGGAGGTGCTGCGACTGCAGCGCCGCGAGGTGTTGCTGGGCGCCGGCAGCGTGTTGACCCCGTTCGCTCTGGTGTACATGGCCAGCACCTTCCTGCCCGGTTATACGCACAACCACCTGGGGTTTTCCCGGGTCTTCATCCTGTCGGTCGGGGTGCTCGGCGGGCTGGTCAGCATCGCGTCGGTAGCGACGTCGGCCATGCTGTGCGACCGGTACGGTCGCCGCCGCCTGATGCTGCTCGGCTACGGCGCCTGCCTGCCCTGGTCGCTGCTGGTGATGCCGCTGATCGGCACCGGCAGCCCGGTGGGCTATGCGGTGGCAATCGTCGGGATCTACGGCCTGGTCGGGATCGGCTCGGGCCCCACCGCGTCGTTCATCCCGGAATTGTTCGACACCCGCTACCGCTACACCGGGTCGGCGCTGTCAGTGAATCTCGGCGGTATCGCCGGCGGCGCGGTGCCGCCGCTGATCGCCGGGACGCTGATCGGCAGCTACGGCAGCTGGTCGGTGGGAGTGTTGCTGGCGGGGCTGGTCGCCACCAGCCTGGCATGCACCTACCTGCTGCCCGAAACCAACGGAACGGTGATCAGTTGGCGTGCAGGTCCTCGTTGAGCGCGATGCCCTGACCGCCGCGCGGCACCACCTCGACCGCGCCGCTCAGCGAATTGCGACGGAACAGCAAGTTGCTGCCGCCGGACAGTTCGGCGGCTTTCAGCGTGTTGCCGTCGGGCGTGCTGACCTTGGTGCCCGCGGTGACGTACAGCCCGGCCTCCACCACGCAGTCGTCGCCCAGTGAGATGCCCAGTCCCGCGTTGGCGCCCAGCAGGCAGCGTTTGCCGATCGAGATCACCTGCTCACCGCCGCCGGACAGGGTGCCCATGATCGAGGCGCCGCCGCCGATATCGGATCCGTCGCCCACCACCACGCCCGCCGAGATGCGGCCCTCCACCATGGACGCTCCCAGGGTGCCGGCATTGAAGTTGACGAAGCCCTCGTGCATCACCGTTGTGCCCGGCGCCAGGTGCGCGCCCAGGCGCACCCGGTCGGCGTCGGCGATCCGCACACCCGTGGGCAGCACGTAATCGACCATCCGCGGAAACTTGTCGACGCCGAACACCGTCACCGGACCGTGCCGGCGCAGCCGGGCCCGCACCGCCTCGAATCCCTCTACAGCGCAGGGGCCGCGATTGGTCCAGACCACATTGGTCAATACTCCGAACAAGCCGCCGGCGTTCAGCCCGTGCGGCGCGACCAGGCGGTGCGACAGCAGATGCAACCGCAGGTAGGCGTCGTACGCGTCGGCGGCCTGGTCGTCCAGCGACCCGATCACGGTGCGCACGGCGATGGTTTCGGTGCGGCGGTCGTCGTCGCGGCCGACCAGGGCGGCCAGTTCGGCGGGCACATCCGAGAGCGCCAGTCGCGACGTGGCGGACTCGCCCGATTCGGCCAGTTCCGGCGCCGGGAACCAAGCGTCCAGGACAGCTCCGTCGGAGGCCAGCGTCGCCAGGCCGATGCCTACAGCTCCAGTCACGGTCGACAAGGGTACTTTGACCGCTCGCCGGCTGGATCGCCAGCACGGAGAACTAGGCTGGGCCGCGTGTTGGACTTGCGTGGCGACCCTGTTGAGCTGACCGCGGCACTGGTCGATATCCCCAGCGAGTCGCGGCATGAGGCGCGTATCGCCGACGAGGTCGAGGCGGCCCTGCGCGCGCAGACCGCCGGCTTCGAGATCGTTCGCAACGGCAACGCGGTGCTGGCCCGCACCGCGTTGGGCCGGCCTTCGCGGGTGTTGCTGGCCGGGCACCTGGACACCGTCCCGGCGGCCGATAACCTGCCCAGCCGGCTGCTGGGCGATCAATTGCACGGCTGCGGCACCTCCGACATGAAGTCCGGGGACGCGGTCTTCCTGCACCTTGCGGCGACCGTGGCCGAGCCGGCCTACGACATCACCCTGGTGATGTACGACTGTGAGGAAATCGATTCGGCGGCAAACGGTTTGGGTCGTCTGGAGCGGGAACTGCCGGACTGGTTGACCGCCGACGTAGCAGTTCTGGGCGAGCCCACCGGCGGCTTCGTCGAGGCCGGTTGCCAGGGCACCCTGCGAGTTGTGGTCAGCGCCAACGGAACCCGTGCCCACTCGGCACGATCATGGCTGGGCGACAACGCAATTCACAAACTCGGTGCCGTGCTGGACCGGCTCGCGGGATATCGGGCGCGCAGCGTCGACATCGACGGGTGTGTGTACCGGGAGGGTTTGTCCGCGGTGCGCATCGACGGCGGAATCGCCGGAAACGTGATCCCCGACGCGGCCTCGGTGACGGTCAACTTCCGCTTCGCCCCCGATCGCTCGGCGGATGCCGCGCTGGCGCACGTGCACGAGGTGCTCGACGGGCTCGATGTCGACATCGCATTGACCGACTCCGCAGCCGGCGCGTTGCCCGGCCTTTCGGCGCCGGCGGCCGCGGGATTGGTCGAGGCGGCCGGCGGACAGGTGCGGGCCAAGTACGGCTGGACCGACGTGTCGCGCTTCGCCGCGCGGGGCATTCCGGCGCTGAATTACGGCCCGGGCGATCCGAACCTGGCGCATACACGCGACGAGTGGGTCTCGGTAGCTCAGATCAAGGCTGCGACGGAGATGCTGCGGGGATATCTGAACCGGTAGCGCTGGCCCGGGCCCCCACCACTCCACCACCTGAGGTGAAACCCTGCACCGGACCCACCGGCGAACGCGCCCACTGGTGGTGGTACCCACCCTTCCAACCCCAACCACCACCCGCGACCAACTAGCTCGGCGAACTCGTCACGACCGCGCGGGCGGCACGTGCGGCATCGGCGGGCCCGGCCGATCGCCGCTACGGCGTCACGACGACTTCGACGCTGTCCGCGCCAGCGTTGGCCACCACCGTCAACACCGGTGCATTGGGCGCCGAAACCACCTGTCCGCCTTTGATGTTCACGCGATACCCGTTGGGATATTCGATAGCCGGCACCGATACCAGGGTCTGCGCGCCGGGAGCGAAGCGGCCACCATGGTCGGGACGCTCGGTCGAATAGCACAGCCGGAAGGTTCCCGACCGGAACGACCAGGATCCCGGCGTGCCCGCAACCACCTGGGGGTACGGCGCGGCGAGCACCGCAAGCTTGGCGGTGTTCACGTTGCCGCCCGTCGGCGGCTGGCTGGGGTCGAACACCAGCGCCTGGCCGTTTGGCGACGAGCTGGTCTTGTCGTTGCCGGTATAGGCCCACTCCAGCCAGCTCAGCCGGTGCCGGTCGGCGTGGTGGAGCACCTCGCGCAGGTTCGGTAGGTCGTCGGTGGCGCCGAATTCCGTCAACAGCGCTGGAATGCCGTGCAGATCGGCATAGAGGCTGGCGTTGGTGAAGGTGACGCTGTCCTCCAGTCGGCAGGTGATGCTCTTGTGCAGTATCGACTCGACGGCGCAATAGTCGTGGAACGAGAAGCCGGTGCTCGGGTCGACCACCCGACCGAGGTCGGTGTGAATTCCCTCGGCGAACAACACGTTCGGCTCGAAGAACACCAGCGTCGCCGGATCCGAGGCTCGGATCGCAGGCACCACTTTCCGGTAGAAGGCGGTCAATTTCAGGTCCTGTAGCGGGCAGCCCAACACCGGGTTGAAGCAACCCTCCCAGATGAATCCCGGCCACGGCTCATTGAGCACCTCGTAGCCGAACACCCCTGGGTTGCCGTGGAAGTAGCCGGCGACATGTGCCCAGGCGCGCGTGTAGTGGTCCTGCAAGCCGATCCCGTCCGGTGCGGGATTGTTGCGCCAGAACGCATTCCACGCATATTCCGCGGCGGGATTGAGGAAATAATTGCCGGGGAAGCCAAGTTGCGGATTGGGCAGGCCGACGTTCTGCACCGCCCACCCAGGGGCGCCCTCGCCGCCGAACAGCTCGTTGTACATGTCCTGGTGGAAGTCGAGCAGGCTGATGATCCCGTGCGATGCCAGCGTGGCCACCGTCTGGGCGATCGAAGCGAGATAGTTGTCGTCGTAGCTGAGTGGTTGCGGCTCAACGGCCGCCCAGATCACACCTATCCGCATCGCGTTGAATCCGTTGTCCGCCAAGAAGGCCGCGTCGTCATCGCCGAAACCGTCAGCCGACGGTGTATACGGTGGCACCTTGTACACCTGGTTGAGACCGTGCAGGATGACCGCGCGCCCGTCGGAGTCGGTCATCCACCGCCCGCTGTGGCCAAGAGGCATCGTCGGCCCGACGGCCGCAGCATGCGCCGGCGGCGGGGGGACGACCACGAACGCCGGTGTTGTCATGCCGGCGATCAGCAGCAGGCCGGTTGCCACCAGCCTTGCCGCACGGAACATTCTGGAAACAGTGAGGCGTAATAGTCACCCGGTCAATACGGGCTGGTCACGTTTGACTTCCAATGCGGCGCGCCGCCAGTCGCCGCCATCACACCCAATCGGTGCCGTCAAGCCGGGTAGCGCCGCTCCTGATCGGCCGCGTCGGCGGCCGCCGCACCCATCCCGAGCGCGGCCAGCTCCTCGGCCACCGATGCCAACCCGGCCGCGTCCCGGGCGGCCAGCGCTCGAGCGTGACGCAGAGCGATATCGGCCGCCAGGCAATGAATCTCGGCTGCAAGCCGACTGAGTGGCTCCACCGCCCGCACCTCACCCAGCCGCACGGCGTCGTGCCAGGCGAGCACCGCCACCGCGGACTGCCCGGCGCGCTCGGCCATCCGCGCCGCATCCCGTGCCGCGGCCACCGCGCCCGCAGCATCCCGCGCCGTCAGCCTGGTCCAGGCCCGCGCCATCCCCAGCTCCGGGGCGAACAACGCCGACTTGGTCCCGTGCCGATTCTCCGCGCGGCGCAACGCTTTTGCCGATCCGGGAATGTCGCCCTGCCGGGCGATGGCTGTCGTCAACAACATCAACGACAGCGGACCCCACGAGTAGCCGGTGCGCTCCAGCTCGGCGGCAGCTGGCTCCAATAGTGCAGCAGCAGTGGCGAATTCGCCCCGCACATTCAACACGTAAGCCAGCAGCACCTCGCCGATGGCGCGGCCGGGTTGTTGCAACTCGGCGAAGTCGGTGAACTCCTGGGCCAGCGTCTGAGCCTGCTCGACTTGGCCCGCCATCACCAGCGACGTGATCTGACCCAGCCCGACGGTGAACCGCAGCAGGCCGGGATGCTCTGCGGCCGACGCCTTTTCGGCTAGGCGTTCGACGTCGCCGAGCCGTCCCATCCGGGCCGACGACAACGCGGCCGCACTGCCCGCCCATGCCACCGCGGTATCGCCGGCCGCCGGAGCCGACAACACCTCGGTGGACAGCGCGATCGCCCGCGCCAGATTGCCGGAATTCATCGCGAACGTTGCGGTCAGCCCGTCCAACACGGTCTGCGCCGCTGGATCTTTCACCCGGGCGCGAGTCGTCTGCAAGAACGCCGCCGCCTTCTCCGGCTCACCCAGCATCCAGAACTGGTTGGCGGCCCGCGGCACCGCCCAGGCGATCAGTTCCGCCTCCGACAAACCAGCGGGATCAACCGCCGCGAACACCTGCCCGGCCTCGCGTCCACGTCCCTGCCAGCCGAGCGCTTGACCCAGCACCAGACGCGGCTCCAAAGCGCCCGAACGGTCCACCGCCGCCCGGGCCAACCGCTGCGCAAGCGGCAAGTCACCCAGCCGCAGCGCCTGCTGCGCGGCCGCAGCGACCTCGTCGGCCGGTTGCAACGCGTCGCTGTCCAGCGCCAGCGACGCCAGTCGCAGCCGATCACTGGGATGCTCGCTGGGATGCCGGGAAAGCAACTCGACCAACTCGGTGCGCTTGCGCCGAGCGTCCGCACCTAACTGCGCCCGCGCGCGTTCGGCGAACAGCGGGTGCGCGGTGTAGACCACCGGCTCGTCGTCGTTGCGCACCCGGGTTTCGGCCGCGCCGAACTCCTCGGCCTGATCGACCGCGCCGTCCCCGGCCAGCGCGGTGAGGTCGGCCAGCGTCAGCGGCTCGACCAGCGCCAGATAGTCCAGTACCGCCCGGGCCGGCGCTGGCAACTCGGCCAGGAACGCGTCGACTTCGGCCGCCGTCGTCGCACCAGCAGGCGGCTCGATCTCGATCCGATCCAGCAGGCCGTCGGCCCACAACGCCGCGATCGCCTGGGGGGCCGCGTCGGCCCGCGCGGTGACAAGCATCCGGGCCGCCCCGGTACGGGCCATCTGATAGACCAGCGTGGCCGACAGGATGTCCAGGTCGTGCGCCTCGTCGACGACGAGCAGCAGGTCACCCTGCTGGGCGGCCCGGGTCAACGACATCCGCGCCGCCCGCAACAGCGCGGCCGGCTTGCCGAGCTCGGCGACCTCGATCAGGTGCCCGAACGCGCCGAATGGCACCACCCGCTCGGTCGGAGTCCCGACCACCCACCGGGTCAGCGTGCCCGGGTGCTCACCGACGTAACGTTCGGCCGCCAACCGGGCCAGGGTCGACTTGCCGACCCCGTCGGGCCCGAGCACCACCGCCCCGCCCGACTGATTCAGCGCGACATCCAACCGCTCCAGCGCCGCCGTGTGTCGAGGGACGTTCCAGCGCATGGGCACGAGTCGACTCTATGGCCAGCGACCGGCGAACAGGGTGCGCAGGGTGCAGCCGAGTGGTTTAGGTTTCGGATATGCCCCCCACCGACCAGCGGGCGGTGGCCGTCTACTGCGCCGCCACGCCGACCCATCCCGAACTGCTCGAACTCGCCGCAACACTGGGAACGGCGATCGCCGAGCGCGGCTGGACCCTGGTCTGGGGCGGCGGCAACGTCTCGGCGATGGGCGCTGTCGCCGAGGCGGCGCGCGCGGCCGGCGGCTGGACCGTCGGGGTGATTCCGACCATGCTGCTGGACCGCGAACTCGCCGACCGCCAAGCCGACGAGCTGATTGTCACCGACACCCTGCGCGAGCGGAAGCAGGTCATGGAGCACCGCGCCGACGCCTTCATCGCGTTACCGGGCGGCGTCGGCACCCTGGACGAGTTGTTGAGCGCATGGACCGAGGGATATCTCGGCGTGCACGACAAACCTATTGTGATACTGGATCCCTGGGGGCACTACGAACCCGTGCGGGCCTGGATATACGGGCTGCTCGACAGCGGGTATATCTCGCGGGCCGCGGTCGACCGGCTCACGGTGGTCGATAAGGTCAGCGAGGCGCTACAAGCCTGCACGCCAGACAGATAACGAATCGAGGGATCACGTGTCCGAGCAAGGCGCGCGCGGCCGGATCAAACTCACCGACCTCGCCTTACGTGTTCCCGGCCTGATTGCCGATGTGCCGTCGATTGTGCGTGGTGTGCAGACCGGTCTGCTGGCCCGCCCGGGTTCCAGGACGTCGATCGGCTCGGTGTTCCAGGACCGCGCCGCGCGCTACGCCGACCGGGTCTTTCTGAAGTTCGGCGACCAGCAACTGACCTACCGCGAAGCCAACGCGACCGCCAACCGGTACGCCGCGGTGTTGGCCGCCCGCGGGGTGGGGCCCGGCGACGTCGTCGGCGTCATGCTGCGCAACTCGCCCAACGCCGTGCTCACCATGCTGGCCGTGGTCAAATGCGGCGCGATCGCCGGGATGATCAACTATCACCAGCGCGGCGACGTGCTGGCGCACAGTCTGGGCGTGCTCGACAGCAAGGTGCTCGTCGCCGAATCCGACCTGGTCAGCGCCATCAGCGAATCCGGCGGATCGGCGGCAGAGGTGCTGACCATCGAGGATCTGGAACGGTTCGCCACCACCGCCCCCGCCACCAACCCGGCGTCGGTATCCGCGGTGCGGGCGAAGCACACCGCCTTCTATATCTTCACCTCGGGCACCACCGGCTACCCGAAGGCCAGCGTGATGACGCACTACCGGTGGCTCAAGGCGCTGGGTGCGTTCGGCGGGTTGGGGTTGCGGCTGAAGGCCACCGACACGCTGTACAGCTGCCTGCCGCTCTACCACAACAACGCGCTGACGGTCGCGGTGTCCTCGGTGATCAACAGCGGGGCGACGCTGGCGCTGGGCAAGTCGTTCTCGGCGTCGCGGTTCTGGGACGAGGTGATCGCCAGCGAGGCCACCGCGTTCATCTACATCGGCGAACTCTGCCGGTATCTGCTCAACCAGCCGACCAAGCCGACCGACCGAGCCCACGACGTGCGCGTGGTGGCCGGCAACGGGCTGCGTCCGGAGATCTGGGACGAATTCACCGACCGGTTCGGCATCCCGCGGGTGTGCGAGTTCTACGCCGCCAGCGAAGGCACCACTGCGTTCATCAACGTGTTCAATGTGCCACGCAGCACCGGGATTTCGCCGATGCCGCTGGCTTACGTCGAGTACGACCCCGATACCGGCGAACCGGTGCGTGACCACGCTGGCCGGGTGCGACGGGTGCCGGCCGGCCAGCCGGGCCTGCTGCTCAGCCCGGTGAACCGGTTGCAGCCGTTCGACGGCTACACCGACAAGTCGGCCAGCGAGAAGAAGCTGGTGCGCAACGCCTTCAAGGAGGGCGACACCTGGTTCAACACCGGTGACGTGATGAACCCGCAGGGGCTGTTCCACGCCGCGTTCGTCGACCGGTTGGGCGACACGTTCCGGTGGAAGGGCGAGAACGTGGCCACCACCCAGGTGGAGGGTGCGGTTTCTTCCGATCCGCAGGTCGAGGAATGCACGGTGTTCGGGGTGGAGGTGCCCGACACCGGCGGACGCGCCGGGATGGCGGCGATCAAGTTGCGGGAGGGGGCGGAGTTAGACGGTGCCGCCCTGGCCCGCGCGGTCTACGACCAGCTGCCGTCGTATGCGCTGCCGCTGTTTGTGCGGGTGGTGGAATCGCTGGAGCACACCACGACGTTCAAGAGCCGCAAGGTCGAATTGCGTAAGCAGGGCTACGGCTCTGACGTCGAGGACCCGCTCTACGTGCTGGCCGGGCGCGAAGAGGGTTATGTGCCGTTCTACGACGAATACCCTGCCGAGGTCGCGGCAGGGAAGCGCCCGCAGGGCTGACGCTCCGAACGACCATTTACTTATTGACTTAGCCACGTGCCGTGGGGTTCGATAAGTCCTGGTTGCACGCGTGAGAAATACACGTGCAACATCACGCCATCGTGCGGGGGAGGACTTTCGCCATGAACTTTGTGCTGAATCCACCTGAACTCAACTCAGTGTTGATGCACACCGGGGCGGGGTCGGAGCCCATGCTGGCTGCCGCAGCCGCCTGGGAGTCGCTGGCGTCGGAGCTCGGTAGCGCGGCGAAATCATTCTCGTCGGTGACGTCGGATCTGACGATGCAGGCCTGGCAGGGCCCGGCGGCAGCGGCGATGACCGCTGTCGCCGGTCCGTACGCGCAATTCCTGGCTGCCGCAGCAGACCAGGCGGCCGGGGCGGCGGGCCAGGCGCGGACGTTGGTGAGCCTTTTCGACGCCGCACGGGCAGCGATCGTGCACCCGGTTGCCGTGCTCGCGAATCGCAACGAGCTGGTGCAGTTGGTGGTGTCGAATGTGTTCGGGCAGAACGCGCCGGCGATCGCTGCCGCCGAGTGCGAATACGAGCAGATGTGGGCTCAGGATGTAATGGCAATGTTGGGATATCACGGCGGCGCGTCATCCGCGGTTGCGCAGCTGGTGCCTTGGGCCGAGGCGCTGCCGAGCCTCCCGGGTCTGGGTGCTGCCCTAAGCGGCTTGGCTAATAATGGCTTCCCGAATATCGGGTTCAACAACACCGGCCAGTTCAACGTCGGCGGCGGCAATGTGGGGAACGCAAACCTCGGCAATGGGAGCAAGGGCAACATCAACATCGGTGCCGGAAATACGGGCAATCTCAATATAGGACTCGGCAACAATGGAAATCTGAACTTCGGCGCCGGAAACAGCGGCGGTAACACGAACATCGGCATCGGCAACAATGGCTATTCCAACGTCGGCTTAGGCAACCTCGGTAGTATCAATCTCGGTGGCGGCAATACCGGCAGCTTCAACCTCGGCGTCGGCAACATCGGCAAAGACAACGTCGGCAGCGGGAACTATGGGAACGGAAGTCTGGGTAGTGGGAACCTGGGCAGCCAAGACCTGGGTAGCGGCAATATCGGTGATGCCAATGTCGGCTTCGGCAACAACGGGATGCACAACTTCGGCAACGGAAACCTGGGCAACAGCAACATCGGCGTCGGCAACAAAGGAAACTTCAACATTGGGCTCGGGAACACCGGCACGAACAACCTCGGGTTTGGCAATACCGGGACGAACAATTTCGGGATCGGGCTCACCGGCGACAATCAATTCGGTATCAATCTCGCCGGATTGAATTCTGGTAGTGGGAACATCGGCCTCTTCAACTCAGGTAACAACAACATCGGATTCTTCAATTCGGGTAACGGCAATGTCGGCTTCGGCAACTCGGGTGACTTCAACACCGGATTCGCGAACACCGGTAATGTGAACACCGGGTTCTGGAACTCCGGCAACATCAACACCGGTTTCAACAATTCCGCCAGCACCAACGTTGGATTTGCCAACTCTGGTCCGCCGGTCAGCGACGGCACCGGGTATGGCGCCAACGTCGGGTTCTGGAATGCCGGACACGACACCGTCGGCTTCGGCAACTCCGGCAATTACACGATAGGTGCGCTCAACGCCGGCAGTAATGGCGTGGGTTTGGCGAACTCCGGTCTCGCGAACGTAGGCATTGGAAATTCGGGTGCCGCCAACACCGGGGTCCTGAATTCAGGTAACACGAATACGGGATTCGGCAACTCCGGCAACACGAACACCGGTGCTGGGAATGCGGGCAATACGAACACCGGTTTCGGCAGTGCCTACGACACGGGATCGGTCAACTCCGGATTCGGGAACGTGGGCGTGGGGACGTCAGGGTTCAACAATGTGGGTAGCGGGACGTCGGGATTCCGCAACACCGGCGATTTCGACGAAGGCGTCGGAAACATCGGCGCACACAACGCCGGGGTCCTCAACACCGGGAACGACAACACCGGATTCTGGAATTCAGGTTCCAATGGCGTCGGCATTGCCAACCAAGGCGACGGCGCCATCGGGTTCGGCAACGCGCCACAAGGATCCGGCGGCGACGTGGGTTTCTTCAACGGTGGCCTGATTGGCGGCAACTCCGGAATCGGCAATTCGGGGTCTTTCAACTCGGGTGGGTTCAACACGGGCGATCACCAGTCGGGATTCTTCAATTAGCGAATCCTGAAGAAGTGCCTAGCGCGATCCCGGCCATTTGGAGCTCTGAGCGAATCGCCACGGGTCCGTAAATGTTGCGCCGGGATCGGTGACTCCGGTGAGCCGAACCGTCACGCTCGCGCGGTAAAAGGGCACACCAGGCACTATGGGAGCGTGCAGTCGACACCGCCGGCGTCAGCCGGCCATCCGACGCTGTGCGGTCGCCCGGTGGCGGCCGATCGCGCGCTGATCATGGCGATCATCAACCGCACCCCGGACTCGTTCTTCGACAAGGGAGCGACGTTCAGCGACGACGCCGCCCGCGAGGCCGTGCACCGCGCCGTCGCCGAGGGCGCCGACGTCATCGACGTCGGCGGGGTCAAGGCCGGCCCCGGCGAGATCGTGGATCCGGACACTGAGGTCGCCCGGCTGGTGCCCTTCATCGAGTGGCTGCGCGCTACCTATCCCGATCAGCTGATCTCCGTCGACACCTGGCGCTCGGAGGTAGCCCGGCTGGCCTGCGCGGCCGGCGCCGACATCGTCAACGACACCTGGGCCGGTATCGACGCCGGCCTGCCGCAGGTGGCCGCCGAATTCGGCGCCGGGCTGGTCTGCTCGCACACCGGCGGCGCCGCGCCCAGGACACGACCCTTCCGAGTCAGTTACGGTACGACTACCCGCGGTGTGGTCGACGACGTGATTTGCCAGGTCACCGCCGCCGCCGAGCGGGCCGTCGCGGTCGGAGTGGCCCGCGACCGGATACTGATCGACCCCACCCACGACTTCGGCAAGAACACGTTCCACGGCCTGATCCTGTTGCGGCACGTGGCCGAGCTTGTCGAGACCGGGTGGCCGGTGCTCATGGCGTTGAGCAATAAGGACTTCGTCGGGGAGACTCTGGGTGTGGACGTGACCGAACGACTGGAAGGCACGCTGGCGGCCACCGCGCTGGCCGCGGCCGCCGGAGCACGCATGTTCCGGGTCCACCAGGTCGCCGCCACCCGGCGGGTGCTGGAGATGGTGGCCTCGATCCAGGGCATTCGTGCCCCGGCGCGCACCGTGAGAGGACTGGCATGACGGCTTCGGAGCTGGATCTGGCCAGGCTCTCGGCGCGCCCCGGCGACACCTGGCTGGCCGACCGCAGCTGGAACCGTCCGCGCTGGACGATCGACGAGCTGGTCGCCGCCAAAGCCGGGCGGACGATCTCGGTCGTGCTGCCGGCGCTCAACGAGGAAGAAACGATCGGATCGGTCATCGACAGCGTCTCGCCGCTGGTCCGGGACCGAGGCGGGTTGGTCGACGAGTTGCTCGTGCTCGATTCGGGGTCCACGGACGACACCGAGATCCGTGCCATCGCCGCCGGCGCCCGCGTGGTCAGTCGCGAGCAGGCGCTGCCCGAGCTGCCCACCCGGCCCGGCAAGGGCGAGGCGCTGTGGCGCTCGCTGGCGGCCACCAGCGGCGACATCGTGGTGTTCATCGACTCCGACCTGGTCAACCCGCATCCCATGTTCGTGCCGCATCTCGTCGGCCCACTGCTCACCGGTGACGGGATTCACCTGGTCAAGGGCTTCTATCGGCGGCCGCTGAACTCCGGTGACGCGTCCGCGAACGCGACCGGCGGGGGACGGGTCACCGAACTCGTGGCGCGGCCGCTGTTGGCGGCGTTGCGCCCGGAGCTGGGCTGTGTGCTGCAGCCGTTGGGCGGGGAGTATGCGGCCAGCCGCGAGCTGTTGGCGTCGCTGCCGTTCGCGCCGGGCTACGGCGTGGAGATCGGCCTGCTGGTAGACACCTTCGACCGGCTGGGTCTGGATGCGATTACGCAGGTCAACCTCGGGGTCCGCCAACATCGCAACCGCCCGCTCGAGGAGCTCGGCGCGATGAGCCGGCAGGTCATTGCCACCCTGCTGTCGCGGTGCGGTATTCCCGACTCCGGGGTGGGGCTGACCCAGTTCTTCCCCGTCGGCCCCGATTCGGAGGAATACACCCAGCACACCTGGCCGGTGTCGTTGGCCGACCGGCCGCCGATGAACGCTTTGCGGCCGCGTTAAAGGCCGACCCCGACTTGTCGGTGCAGTAGGGCAAGATCGACTCTCGTGGCGTTGGTGTTGCTGTACCTGGTGGTGCTGGTTCTGGTGGCGATCGTGTTGTTCGGCGCGGCGAGCCTGCTGTTCGGCCGCGGCGAGCCGCTGCCGCCGTTGCCGCGCGCGACGACGGCCACCGTGCTGCCGGCCTTCGGGGTTACCGGCGCCGACATCGACGCCGTCAAGTTCACGCAGGTGATGCGCGGTTACAAGACCAGCGAAGTGGACTGGGTGCTGGACCGGCTGGCCCGCGAAATCGAGATACTGCGCGGGCAGGTGGCCGCACTGCAGGCTTCCGGAGCCGAGACGCCGGCCGAAGCGCCAGTGGCCGAACCTGGCGTCGACCCCGTTGACGCCGAGCGCTCGGGCCCGACGTGACCGAGAACGGCCTGGTTCGCTGCGGCTGGGCCGAAACGCGGCCCGGACCCGACGCTGAGCTGTACCGCGACTACCACGACTACGAGTGGGGCCGCCCGGTGCGAGACGGGGTGGCACTGTTCGAACGGATGAGCCTGGAAGCGTTCCAGAGCGGTCTGTCGTGGCTGATCATCCTGCGCAAACGACCCGAGTTCCGGCGCGCCTTCGACGGGTTCGATGTGGAGAAGGTCGCCCGGTTCACCGATGCCGACGTGCAACGCCTGATGGCCGACGCGTCTATCGTGCGCAACCGGGCCAAAATCGAGGCGACGATCGCCAACGCCCGCGCAGCCGCAGAGCTCGGTTCGCCTCAGGACCTGTCCGACCTGCTGTGGTCGTTCGCTCCCGAACCGCGGCCCCGGTTCGCCGAGCTGAGCGAAATCCCCTCAGCGAGCACGGAATCGAAGGCGATGGCGCGGGAACTCAAACGTCGCGGGTTCCGCTTCGTCGGACCCACCACGGCCTATGCGCTGATGCAGGCGACCGGCATGGTCGACGACCACGTCCGCGCCTGCTGGGTGCGGCCAACCGAGAATTGACAACCTCAGTTGGCACTAGATGCGGGTCTTTGTGCACCTGGTCCCCGCGATAGGGAACAATAGGGGGGTGATTTGGCAGTTCAAAGTCGGGTATGGCGGGAAATTCACTGGCGGGGCATGCTCGGCGCCGACCAGGTCCGCGGCAGCGGGCCAGATCGAATCTGGAGGGAGCACTCGATGGCGGCGATGAAGCCCCGGACCGGCGACGGTCCACTCGAAGCAACCAAGGAGGGGCGCGGCATCGTGATGCGGGTACCACTTGAAGGTGGCGGTCGGCTGGTGGTCGAGTTGACTCCCGACGAAGCCGCCGCGCTGGGCGATGAACTCAAGGGCGTCACCAGCTGAACCTGCCCGTCACGGGGCTGCTACTCACACACTTTCCGGTAGATGTCCAGCGTCTGCTCGGCGATGTGTGCCCAGGAGAATTCGTCGATACAGCGCTGACGCCCCACCCGACCGTAGTGGTGTGCCTTGGCGGGATCGGTGACCAGCGCGTTGACCGCCTCGGCCAGCCTCGCCTCGAACGCGTCCGGGAAGTCGGCGTCGTAGTGCACCAGTGAGCCGGTGACTCCGTCGACGACCACCTCGGGTATGCCCCCGACGTCGGACGCCACTACCGCCGTGGCACAGGCCATCGCCTCGAGATTGACGATGCCGAGCGGCTCGTAGATCGACGGACACACGAAAACTATTGCCGCGGAAAGTATTTCGCGCAGTTTTGTCTTGTGGAGCATGTCGCGCACCCAGAAGACCCCGGTGCGGCTGCGTTCGAGGTTAGCCACCGCGGAGCGCACCTCCTCGGCGATCTCGGGGGTGTCGGGCGCGCCGGCGCAGAGCACCAACTGAATGTCCGGGTTGAACTGGTGCGCGGCCGCGATCAGGTGCGAGACGCCTTTTTGCCGGGTGATGCGGCCGACGAACGCCACGATGGGCCGGTTTGGGTCGACACCCAACTCTTGCAGTACGGACCCGGTGTGCACGGCACCGGAGGGATGCCAGAACTCGGTGTCGATGCCGTTGCGGATCACATGCACCAGATTCGGGTCCAGGGTGGGATAGACCCGCAGGATGTCGTCGCGCATGCCGGAGCTGACCGCGATCACCGCGTCGGCGGCCAGCACCGCGGTGTGCTCCACCCAGGAGGAGATCTGGTAGCCGCCGCCGAGCTGTTCGGCCTTCCACGGCCGCATCGGCTCGAGCGAATGCGCGGTCAGCACGTGCGGGACGTCGTAGAGCAGCTTGGCCAGATGTCCGGCCATGCCGCTGTACCAAGTGTGCGAATGCACGACGGTGGCCGCATTGGCGGCGTCTGCCATCACCAGGTCCGCGGACAGCGTCGAGAGCGCGGCGTTGGCGCTGCGCAGCCGCGGGTCGGGCTGATGGGTGATCGCGCCGGGACGGGGCGCGCCCATGCAGTGGACGTCGACCGCGCACAGCTTGCGCAGCTGGGACACCAATTCGGTGACGTGGACACCGGCTCCGCCGTAAACCTCCGGAGGGTATTCCCGAGTCATCATCGCCACCCGCATACCCGCACCGTAGTTCGCCGACGAGGCAGCCCGCATGTCGGGCTGGTGTGGAACGGGCCCGTCGAGCCAAACACCTTGACCGGCAGCCCGTCCGCCGCGCCGCCAATCATGGGCCTACCGGTGGCAACCACTTGCGGCTGCCGATAGGTTTGAGCGCATGAGGGAAGCGCCACACGTGCTGGGCATCGTGCTGGCCGGCGGCGAGGGCAAACGGCTGTATCCCTTGACCGCCGACCGGGCCAAGCCTGCGGTTCCCTTCGGCGGCGGGTACCGGCTGATCGATTTCGTGCTCTCCAACCTCGTCAACGCCCGCTACCTGAGGATTTGCGTTCTCACCCAGTACAAGTCGCACTCGCTGGACCGCCATATCTCGCAGAATTGGCGGTTGTCCGGGCTGGCGGGTGAGTACATCACCCCGGTGCCGGCCCAGCAGCGCCTCGGCCCGCGCTGGTACACGGGTTCGGCGGACGCGATCTACCAGTCGCTGAACCTGATCTATGACGAAGATCCGGACTACATCGTGGTTTTCGGTGCCGACCACGTGTACCGGATGGACCCCGAGCAGATGGTGCGCTTTCACATCGACAGCGGCGCCGGTGCGACGGTCGCCGGCATCCGGGTACCGCGAAGCGAAGCAACCGCGTTCGGCTGCATCGACGCCGACGAGTCGGGGCGGATCCGCAACTTCGTCGAAAAGCCGATGAACCCGCCCGGCACCCCCGACGACCCCGACAGCACCTTCGTGTCGATGGGCAACTACATCTTCACCACCAAGGTGCTGATCGACGCCATCCGCGCTGACGCCGACAACGACCACTCCGACCACGACATGGGCGGCGACATCATCCCTTACCTGGTGGAGGACGGCATGGCCGCCGTCTACGACTTCAGCGACAACGAGGTGCCGGGCGCCACCGAGCGCGACCGCGCGTACTGGCGTGACGTCGGGACGCTCGACGCGTTCTACGACGCACACATGGACCTGGTGTCGGTGCATCCGGTGTTCAACCTGTACAACCGGCGCTGGCCGATCCTGGGCGCCACCGAGAACCTGGCGCCGGCCAAGTTCGTCAACGGCGGCTCGGCGCAGGAGTCGGTGGTGGGTGCCGGCAGCATCATCTCGGCGGCCTCGGTGCGCAACTCGGTGCTGTCGTCCAACGTGGTGGTCGACGACGGCGCGATCGTGGAGGGCAGCGTGGTCATGCCGGGCGCGCGGGTGGGCCGCGGCGCGGTGGTGCGGCACGCGATCCTGGACAAGAACGTCGTCGTCGGGCCGGGCGAGATGGTTGGCGTGGATCTGGAGAAAGACCGGGAACGCTTTGCGATCAGCGCCGGTGGCGTGGTCGCGGTGGGTAAGGGCGTCTGGGTCTAGCTGGTCCGCTGGGGAATCACCGGAATCAGCAGGTGCGCGTCGTAGCGGGGGCCCCAGCGCAGCGTCACCTGGCCTCGGGGCGGATCGGAATAGGCAGCCGGGAATTGACCGGTCAGCGGATTGCGCGGCGAGAGCCAGCGCCCGGCCACCACGAAGCGCAGTTGCTCGCCGGCCCGGAACAGCGTTGCCGACGGTCCCAGCGCCACCTGCACCTCCGTCACCTCGCCGGGCGACACCGCGGCCGGCTCGGCACAGGCCGGGACCGGTTCCCAGGGTTGGGACAGCTCGGGGTCCAGGGCGCGCAGTGCGACGCGCTGCCATCCGGTGGTCACCCGGTCGCGGCCGTAGCCATAGGACCCCTCGAAGCCGACGTAGCGACCGTCGCGCCATTTCTCAACGCCGACAAAGAGATTCGCATCATCGCAACCGTCCAGTTGTACCCACAACTTCGCGGCCATCGATCCGGTGAGCTCGATGTCCTCCGCCACCGTCCAATTGAACGCTGCTGCGCGGGAGCTCGTTTCGAAGGTGATGCTGCCCGCGTGCCGCGGTGGTTCAGCCGTCAACACACCGCCTCCGGCAAGATACATCGGCTGCCAGCGAGTCCGCACCAGCGGCCAGTGGCCCTCCTCCCGCACGCTCACAACGGTGTCGCGGTCCTCCCGCACTTCCAGCCGAACGCTGCGCGAGGCCCGCGCGCCGTCGAGCACGTCGCGGAAGAATTTCAACTGTTCGGCCTGCGCGTCCGGGGAGTAGAACACCGCCCACTTGCCGCCGCGGTGCGTGTAGAGGCGGGCGTGCTCAGAGCCGGTTCGGGTGAAGGCCCGGATCGATCCGCGGCTGTGCAGGTTGTTGTCCGAAAAGCTGCCGCAGACCAGCATCGGGATGTCGATCGCTGCGAGGTCGGGTGCTATTGAGCGCCAGAAGTCATCGCGCAGTGGGTGTCTGTCCTGTTCTTCGGTCAGGACGTAGGCCTGCCGGGTGCTGCGGGCCAAGTTGCGCGACCACAGGGCGGTGAAGCCGGTCTCCCGAATTCCGCCCGGAAACGTAAGGTCGCGGTAGGCGTCGGTGAAGCCTTCCCACGGGCAGATGGCCCGCAGCGCGGGCGGTCGCAGCGCCGCGACGGCGTACTGGGTGATCGCCAGGTAGGACACGCCGAGCATGACGACGTTGCCGTCGCTCCAGGGTTGGCCGGCCAGCCATTGCACCAGATCGTAGGTGTCCTCGGCTTCCTGCCGCGACAGCAGGTTGCCGGTGCCGTCGGAGCGGCCGCAGCCCCGGGCGTCGGCGTTGACCACCACGAAGCCCTGCGCTGTCCAGAACGCCGGGTCCGGCGCCTCCCAGCCGGTCAACGACGAGAACTGGACCCTGCTGGGCTGGCGGATCATGCGGTACTGACGTGAGAAGGTCCATCGCTTTCGTTTTCGACGCGGGAGTTCGTCCTTGCCGTAGGGGTGGATGGACAGCATGACCGGCCGCGGAGACTCGCCGGATCGTCGAAAAACGTTGATCCGCAACAATGTTCCGTCGCGGGTGGGTACCTCCACGTCGCGATCGACGATGACCTCCGCCGGCGCTTCGGTGATCGCTATGCGAGGCCTGACGACACCGGCGATCCGGTCCCGCGCGTAGCCCAGGGCGTTCGGACGGCGCCACGGCCGATCCAGGGCGGGTGCCGAGTTGCGGTTCACGCCAGATACTTTAAGCGCCGCGACTACCAGATGTTGGGGACCAAACGGTATCGCACGCGTTGCTGGTAGTCGCGGTAGCCGGGCAGATCGGCTGCCAGCGCCCGCTCCTCGTCGAGTGTTCGCAGCACCAGCACCGCTAACAACGGAACGTAGAGGACCAGGCCCCAGTAGGAGCCGAGCGCCAACGGCAAACCCAGCATCAGGATCAGGTTGCCGACGTACATCGGGTGTCGCACCAGGCCGTAGAGGCCGGTGGATACCACCTGTTGATCCGCTTCCACGGTGATGTTCGCCGCGGCGGCGTTCGGCGATCAACCCGGCACCGACGTCGCGGGCGGCCAGTAACCGGTAGGCGACCGCGGTGAGCACGGCCGTGGTGGCCAGGTGCAGCAGCAGCACCCACCAGCGCTCATCTGCGTACGGCCGCACCTGCAGTGACCACCCCAGCGGCGAAAACCAGGACAGTGCACCGGATCCGGCGTCGCCGACCGCCCGCAGGGTGAAAGCGGCGCCCAAAGCGGCGAACGCGTAGCCGCGGCACACCCGTGCGCTCGCCGACAGCTGAGCGGCCACTGCGGCCAGAGCGGTGAACACCAACCCGGAGCCGGCCAATGCTGCCCCGAACGCCAATGATCCACTCGGTGCCACCTCGGTGGTGAGCAGTCCGGCGGCACCGATCACGCCGGTGGCCACGGACGCACCGAAGGACAGCAGCAGTACGGCACTCAGACTGGCGTAGCGGCCTACCGCAGTCGAGTCGAGCAACTCGGCCCGGCCCGTCTCCTCGTCGGCGCGGGTGTGCCGGATCACGGTGAGGACGACGGCGACCGCGATCAGCAGGTGGAACATCCCGGCTTTCCAGATACCGACCGCGCCGAGGCCGTCGTTGTAGATCGGGCCGTAGAGCGCCCGCTGGGCCGGGCTGGCCATGACGGAGGCTGCGAAGGCGGCCCGGTCGGCCGCGGTCGGGTAGACCTTGTCGATGCTGCCGATATAGACGCTGGCCAACGGGATCGACAGCAGCAGCACCCACAGCGGCAGCACCACCCGGTCGCGGCGCAGGTACAGCCTCAGCAACCCCAGGGTGCCGACAAACTGGGAAATACGTTGCCTGGCAGGGCTTCCCGGACGATCCAGAAGTGTGGTGCTCATCGCACCGGCACCTCCGCGCGGTCCTGCGTGCCGGCACCGTTGATGCTGTAGTGGCGCAGGAACAAGTCCTCCAGCGAGGGTGGCTGGCTGATGAGGCTGCGTACCCCGGCGGTACCGAGCACCCGGATCAATTCGCCCAGGCTTTCGCCGTCGACCTGCGCACGCACTGTGTTGCCCTCGACGCTGACGTCCTCGACGCCCTTGATCCGGGCCAGATCGCCCGGATCGCCGATCATCTCGGCCTTGATCGAGGTGCGGCTGAGGTGCCGCATGGATTCCAGCGACCCGCTTTCCACCGTCCTGCCGGCCGCAATGATGGTCACCCGCTCGCACAGCGCTTCGGTCTCGGCCAGGATGTGACTGGACAGCAGCACCGTCACACCGCGGTCTTTTGCTTCGGCAACGCACTGCTGAAATACGTTCTCCATCAACGGGTCCAGTCCGCTGGTGGGCTCGTCGAGCAGAAGCAGCCTGGCCCGCGAGGAAAACGCCGAGATCAACGACACCTTCTGTCGATTTCCTTTCGAGTAGGCCCGCACCTTCTTGTGCGGGTCGAACTCGAAACGCTCGATCAGCTGCGCGCGCAGCGCCGGGTCGATGCCACCGCGCATCCGCGCCAGCAGGTCGATGGTCTCGCCACCGGTCAGACCGGGCCACAGCGTGACATCGCCTGGCACATAGGCAATCTGGCGATGCAATGTCACGGCGTCGGTCCACGGGTCGCCGCCCAGCAGCCGGGCGGTGCCGCCGTCGGCTTTGACCAGGCCCAGCAGGATGCGGATGGTCGTCGACTTGCCGGCGCCGTTGGGTCCCAGAAAGCCGTGCACTTCGCCTTCGCGCACCCGCAGGTCCAGGCCGTCGAGCGCGCGGGTCGCGCCGAAGCTCTTGGTGAGGCCCCGGACTTCGATGGGTGTCTGGCTGTCAGCTGACATCGGGTTCTCCTCGTTTCTCATCGGCCAGAAATGCCTCGTACATGGTGTAGTCGGTCAGCAGGCCCTCGGAATAGAGCTCGAGGGCCGGCAGCACCATGTCGCGGGCGTAGTCGCGCAGGACTGCGCGCAGATCGGTTGGCGTCTCGTGCATTTGGAGGTAGAGCAGGAATCCGCCGCCACCGGTGATGGCCAGATACTTGGCTCGGGCGTGCGGATCGCGACTCGGCTTCAGGGTGCCGGTTTGCACACCTTCGGCCAAGTATTCCTCGGTGTTGTCAATCATGTTCTGCCACAGCATTTTCGCCAGTTCACCACCGGACTGCATGCTGCGTACCAGGTAGGACATCAAGGGCGCGTAGGACTCGATCTCGGCCATCTGCCCCAGCCAAGTAGCGGGGTCGCTGGACTTCATTGCCTCGGATTTGGCGCCGCGGATCTCCTCGGCCGCGTATTCGTCGCAGGCCTTACGCAGCCCTTCTTTGGAGCCGAAGTGATGAATGACCAGGCCGGCGCTGACTCCGGCCGCCTCGGCGATGGTGCGCAGCCCGACGCCGAATCCGTGCTCGCCGAACTGCGCGATGGCCGCGTCCCGGATCCGAGCGGCTGCGGTCAAATCGGCTGAACGCATGTTCAACACATTAAACAGGCGTTCAATCCCGCGTCAAGGGTCTCCTGAGCGAGTATCGGACGCATCGGTCGCATGACGCTCCCGACACGTGCGGCATCGCGGCCCGGCGCTGCGGCGAACGCGCAGGTCTCGCCGCTCGGACACGAATCGGCGATGCTTTGAATTTTTCGTCGATTTACCCGCTATTCATCCGGCGAGGTGCCATGATGGCTCCGGCCTAATTACGCAGCGAGGAGTAGCGAAATGTCATTTGTCGTCGCAGCACTGGATGGGATCGAAACCGCGACCGCGAATGCGGCCCAGATCGGCTCGGCAATCAGCACCGGCAACCTGACCGCGCTCCTGCCGACCTCCCAGGTGACCGCCGCGGCCGCCGACGAAGTGTCTGTCGCCATCGCGACCCTGTTCGGCGCGCACGCCGGCGAGTACCAGGCCGCGGCGGCTCAAGCGGCCGCCTATCACCAGGAGTTCGTGCGCAATCTGGGCGCTGCAGCAGCGTCGTACGGCGGCGCCGAGGCGGCCATCCTGCAGCAGTTCGAGGCCACGCTGCTCGGCGGCGGCATCGCCGCCCCTGCGCTGGAGGGACTGAACGAATTTGCGTCCGGCGCATTTCAGGCGCTCGTCTACAAGCCGGTTCACACGGCCGGACAAGCGTGGATTGGCAGCCCGCTCGGCCAGGCGATCGATCCGATCATCAATGCGCCCACCAATGCGCTGCTCGGGCGGGCGCTGATCGGTAACGGAACCACCGGCACGTTGGCGAACCCGACCGGGGGCGCGGGCGGCATCCTGTTCGGTGACGGTGGCGCTGGCTACAGCCCCACCGGCGGCGTGCTGGCCTCCG
The DNA here is from genome assembly GCF_022179425.1 of Mycobacterium sp. 20KCMC460. Taxonomy (NCBI): domain Bacteria; kingdom Bacillati; phylum Actinomycetota; class Actinomycetes; order Mycobacteriales; family Mycobacteriaceae; genus Mycobacterium; species Mycobacterium sp. 20KCMC460. The sequence continues at coordinate 5,173,820 of NZ_AP025524.1, read as the reverse complement.
GCGGCAACGGCGGCAATGCCGGGTTGATCGGCACCGGCGGCATCGGCGGTGCTGGTTACGACGGCGGCACCGGCGGCCGCGGAGGCGTCGGCGGCTGGCTGATGGGCAACGGCGGCCGGGGCGGGCTCGGAGGCGCCGCCTTGACGGTGCTGGCAGGCGGGTCCGGCGGCGCCGGCGGCCAGGCGCTGTTGTTCGGGGACGGCGGATACGGCGGTATGGGCGGCACCGGCGTCCCGACCGGGGCCGTCGGAACGCGTGGCTACCCCGGTTTGTTCATCGGCCAGGGCGGCCCCACGTACATCCCGCCGAGCAGCGAAATCGTCACCATCGACTTCATCCGGCACGGGCAGACCGCCAGCAACGTGGCCAACCTGCTCGACACGGCGGTGCCCGGACCTCCGCTCACGGCGTTGGGTGTGACGCAGGCGCAGAATGTCGCCGCCGTCCTGCACGCCCAGCAGCCCGCATTCGCCGGCATCTTCGATTCGCAGATGATCAGGACGCAAGAGACCGCCTCGTACCTCGCAACCCTGCAGCCGAGCCTGACCCCCGTCGTGTTGCCCGGGCTCAACGAGATCAACGCCGGGCTCCTGGAAGGCATGGGGCAGATTCCCGCGGGATTGATCTACTTGGCCGGACCCGTGGTGTGGACACTCGGGTTGCCCGCCTTCCCGATGCTGGGCATCTCCGCCGTCAACCCCACCGGCCTGACCTTCGCCAGCGGCTTCAACAACGCGGTGCAGACCATGTACAACACCGCGCTGAGCAGCTCGAGTCACCAGGTCGCGGCATATTCCAGCGCTCTTGCCATCGAGACCGGCACGATGATGATGGTCGACAACCCCAACCCGTTGCTGCTGGTCACCGGCTCGCTGTCGAACACCGGGGGGGTGGTGGTGCAAGGCAGCCCGGCGACTGGCTGGACCATGCTGAGCTACAACGGGACACCCGTCGGACCGGCGAACCTGCCGACCCAGCTGTTCGTCGACGTCCGCAACTTCATCACCGCGCCCCAGTTCGCGGGCTACGACGTAGGTTCAGCCCTGTTCACCGGCGACCCGGCGACCATCGTCAACGCGGTCCGCGACGGCGCGCGCGAGGTGGCCACCGCCACGGTGCACTTCCCGTTCGCGATCGCCGAGACGCTGCTGGGCGCGCTCTGACCGGCGCGCTCAATCCCGGACGGCGGCCAGCAGGCCGTCGCCCAGCGGGATCAACGCCGGGGTCAGCCGTTCGTCTTCGGCGATCAGTCGCGCCGCCTCGCGCACCGCGGCCACCTCGGCGTCGCGCGCCTCAGGATCACCGGCGCGGCCGCCCAGAGCAGCCCGGTGCACCACGATCAGCCCACCCGAGCGCAGCAGCCGGATCCCTTCGACGACATAGTCCGGCTGGTCGACCGGGTCCGCGTCGATGAACACCAAATCGTAGGACTCGTCGGCGAGCCGGGTCAGGACTTCCTGGGCGCGACCACTGATCAACCTGGTACGCGACGGGCCGACCTGTGCCTCGGTGAACGCCTGCTTGGCCAGCCGGGCATACTCCGGTTCGATGTCGATGGTGGTCAGCACGCCGTCGTCGCTCATGCCCGACAACAGCCACAAGCCGCTGACGCCCACCCCGGTACCGACCTCGGCGACCGCCTTGCCGCCGCTGAGCTTGGCCAGCAGGCTCAGCAGCGCGCCGACCGCGGGGGTGACAGCCCCGGCTCCGCTGTCCATGGCGCGTTCGCGGGCGCCGGCCAGGATCGCGTCCTCGGAAATCGACCTCTCGGCGTGCGCCAATAAGGCATCGGCCCTGCTGGGCGTCTCCTGGCTGGGCGAGCCGTCAGCGCCGGGTGGCTCGTCGGAAGTGGACATGTCCGCAGAGTATGCCGAACCGGTGGCGTGGTTGTTCAGGCGCGCCCGGTGCGGGAGGGGACGACACGCCCGGGGGCCCGCGGTGCGACCAAGCTCACCGCGATTGCATAAGGGCTGGGAAATGTGGGTAACAGTATGGTTTCTCAGCCAAAGCTCAGATTGCTCATACCTCGCCCACACTCGGGTAGGCGACGGTGAGTCCCATGGAACGCGGAGCACGTTGGGGCCGGGACGACGGGAACGACGACGGGAATACCAAATGGCAACTTCGCGTTGCCGCGAATGACGAACTGCCGACCTTGAATGGCAGGGGAAGTCCGGAGGAACTCACCATCACCACATTGAGCCCGACCAGCATGTCGCACCCACAACCAGTGCGTGACCAGGATTGGGTGGAACCGTCCGATACCCCGTTGGGCACAGCGGTTTTCGACGCGACGGGGGACAAGGCCACCATGCCGTCCTGGGACGAGTTGGTGCGTCAGCACGCCGACCGCGTGTACCGCCTCGCCTACCGGCTGACCGGCAACCAGCACGACGCCGAGGACCTCACCCAGGAGACGTTCATCAGGGTCTTCCGGTCCGTCCAGAACTACCAGCCGGGAACGTTCGAGGGCTGGCTGCACCGCATCACCACCAACCTGTTCCTCGACATGGTTCGTCGGCGCGCCCGCATCCGGATGGAAGCGCTGCCCGAGGATTACGACCGGGTTCCGGCCGACGAGCCGAACCCCGAGCAGATCTACCACGACTCGCGGCTCGGGCCGGACCTGCAGGCTGCGCTCGACTCGCTGCCGCCGGAGTTCCGCGCCGCGGTGGTGTTGTGCGACATCGAAGGCCTGTCCTACGAGGAGATCGGCGCCACCCTGGGAGTCAAGCTGGGCACCGTGCGCAGCCGGATTCACCGCGGCCGTCAGGCGCTGCGGGACTACCTGGCCGCCCATCCGGGCCATGGGCTGCAGCCCGAGATCCGATCGGTTGCGGCGGCCAGCTGAGCCATCCTGCGGACGGTCGAGCCATCGTTTCGGCCACTGCAGGGTTGCCAACTGATCCCAAATACTCCGGTTTAAAAAGGCTGAACACGGTTCTCGAGCACCGCACCGCGCTACATTCGAGATACAGATGGCTCGACAAGGTGGGACAGCGCACGCGGAAGGATCCAGTGATGGCCGAGCGGGGACATGTGTTTCGGCGCGCGTTCTCCTGGCTTCCCGCCCAATTCGCCTCGCAGAGTGACGCCCCGGTGGGGGCGCCGCGGCGCTTCGGGTCCACCGAGCACCTCTCGATCGAGGCCATCGCGGCGTTCGTGGACGGCGAGCTGCGGATGAACGCCCACCTGCGCGCCGCGCACCATCTCTCGCTGTGCCCCGAGTGTGCGGCCGAGGTCGAGGACCACAGTCGCGCCCGAGCCGCCCTGCGCGACTCGCACCCGATCAGCATCCCCAGCTCACTGCTCGGGCTGCTCTCTGAAATCCCGCACTACCCGCACCAGGATGCGACGCAGCTTCCCGACGCCCTCGCCGACCCCGATCCCGAACAGCGGAAGCGCCGCTAACTCGCGCTTCGGCCGTCGGAGTGTCTGTGGATACTAGGGTGGACACGGACGCCGGTTAAGCAATGGATCTAGAAGAGGAACTGTGACCTCCGACGAAGGCAACCCCAGGGGCCAGGACACCGAACGGCTTGCGCCGCGGCCCATCTACCGCCCACCGGTCGACCCGTCCTCGCGCCAGACGTTCGGGCGTCCTTTCGGGCAGCAGGGATCCTTCGTGGCCGACCGGGTGCGCCCACAGAAGTTCCAGGAGCAGTCGGAGTTCCGTCCGCACGATAAGCCGGCCGACCCGGTGCTCGCCGACGCGTTCGGCCGCCCGTACGGCGCCACCGAGACTTTGCAACGCCACCCCATCGACGCCGACGCGCTGGAGGCCGAGAAGAACGAGGACGAGGCCGAGGAACTGGACGACCCGTGGCGCGATCCCGGTGCCGCCGCGGCCCTGGGGACGCCCGCATTACCGGCGGTGGTGGCGCACGGCGAGCAGCGCCACAGCGGCAAGCTCGGGGTGCGCGATGTGCTGTTCGGGGGGAAGGTCTCCTACCTTGCGCTGGCGATCCTGCTGATCATCGCTTTGCTGATCGGTGCCATCGGCGGGGTGATCGGCCGCAAGACCGCCGAGGTCGTCGAGGCGTTCACCACCTCGAAAGTGACGCTGTCGACCTCCGGCAACGCCGAGGAGCCGGCCGGTCGATTCACCAAGGTGGCAGCCGCCGTCGCCGATTCGGTGGTCACCATCGAGTCCAAGAGCGACCAGGAGGGTATGCAGGGCTCCGGTGTGGTCATCGACGGTCGCGGCTACATCGTGACCAACAACCACGTCATCTCCGAGGCTGCCGCCAACCCCAGCAAGTTCAAGACCACGGTGGTGTTCAACGACGGCAAGGAGGTACCGGCCAGCCTGGTCGGGCGCGACCCCAAAACCGACCTCGCCGTCCTTAAGGTCGACAACGTCGAGAACCTCAGCGTCGCCCGGCTCGGTAACTCCGACAAGGTGCGGGTGGGTGACGAGGTGATCGCGGCGGGCGCTCCGCTGGGCCTGCGCAGCACCGTGACGCACGGCATCATCAGCGCGCTGCACCGGCCGGTTCCGTTGTCAGGGGAGGGCTCGGACACCGACACCGTCCTCGACGCGATCCAGACCGACGCCTCGATCAACCACGGCAACTCCGGCGGCCCGCTGATCGACATGGACTCCCAGGTCATCGGCATCAACAGCGCGGGCAAATCGCTGTCTGACAGCGCCAGCGGGCTCGGCTTCGCCATTCCGGTGAACGAAATGAAGTTGGTGGCGGAGGCACTGATAAGGGACGGCAAGATCGTGCACCCGACGCTGGGCATCAGCACCCGGTCGGTGAGCAACGCGATCGCCTCGGGTGCGCAGGTGGCCAACGTGAAGGCCGGGGGGCCCGCGCAGAAGGGCGGCATCCTGGAGAACGACGTGATCGTCAAGATCGGCGGCCGCAAGGTCGCCGACTCCGACGAAGCCGTCGTCGCGGTGCGCCAGCTGACCATCGGCCAGGACGCTCAGATCGAGGTGGTCCGCGACGGCCGCCACGTCACCTTGACGGTCAAACCCGACCCGGATACCAGCTAATGTTCGCCAACGTCGGCTGGGGGGAGATGCTCGTACTCGTCGTGGTCGGGCTGGTGGTGCTGGGTCCGGAGCGACTCCCGGGAGCCATTCACTGGACGACGAGCGCGCTGCGGCAAGCCCGTGACTACCTCAGCGGGATGACCAACCAGCTGCGTGAGGACATCGGACCGGAGTTCGACGACATCCGTGGGCAACTCAGCGAGCTGCAGAAGTTGCGGGGCATGACGCCGCGGGCCGCACTCACCAAACACCTGCTCGACGGGGACGACTCGATCTTCACCGGCAACTTCGACCCGCCGGCCCAGCCGCCCGCCCCACCGGCGCCGGCCGATCCGCCCCCGCCGCCCGAGCGCACCCCGTTCGACACCGACGCCACGTAACCAGTTGCCGCGAGCGTAACCAGGCTGCGAAATCTGGCGACGAGAAGCACCGCCGGATTGCACCGGCGGCTATCGCCGGGTCGGATCCAGCCCGAGTGACATGCCTGCCAGGCCGCGCCGCCGCGACGACAGGGTGTCGGCGATGCGGCCGAGCTCCTTGCCGACCGCCGAGTCGGGCGCGCTGAGCACTACCGGCACACCCGCGTCGCCCGCGGCCACCAGGGCCGGATCCAGCGGTATCTGACCAAGCAGCGGCACGTCGGCGCCGACCGCGCGCGACAGCCGTTCGGCGACCTGACGGCCGCCGCCTTCGCCGAACACCTGCAGCGTGGAGCCGTCCGGCAGCGTCAACCCCGACATGTTCTCCACCACGCCGACGATGCGCTGCCGGGTCTGGATCGCGATGCTGCCGGCCCGCTCGGCCACCTCGGCCGCGGCCAGCTGCGGTGTGGTGACCACCAGGATCTCGGCGTTGGGCAGCAGCTGGGCCAGCGAGATGGCGACGTCGCCGGTGCCCGGCGGCAGGTCGAGCAGCAACACGTCCAGGTCGCCCCAGTACACGTCGGCCAGGAACTGCTGCAGCGCCCGGTGCAGCATCGGCCCGCGCCACACCACCGGGGTGTTGTCCTGGGTGAACTGGGCGATCGAGATGACCTTCACCTCGTGGGCGATCGGCGGCAGAATCATCGACTCCACCTGCGTGGGCCGGTCGGTGCTGCCCATCATGCGCGGAATGGAGTGACCGTGGATGTCGGCATCGAGCACTCCGACCGACAGTCCGCGGGCGGCCATGGCGGCGGCCAGATTCACTGTGACCGTGGACTTTCCGACACCGCCCTTACCGGATGCGACGGCGTACACCCGGGTCAGTGAGCTGGGTTGGGCGAACGGGATGACGGGTTCGGCCGCTCCAGAATTGGGGCCGCGGAGCAGTTTGCGCAGCTCAGTGCGCTGCTCGTCGCTCATCACGTCCAGGCTGACGGTGACTTTCCCGGTGCCGGGAACGTCGGTGACCGCCCGCGTTACCTGCTCGGTGATCTCGGACTTCTTCGGGCAGCCCGCAGTGGTCAGGTAGATCCCGACGTGCACGTTGCCCCCGGCGCCGATGTCGATGCTCTTGACCATCCCGAGCTCGGTGATGGGTCGCCGCAGCTCAGGATCGATCACCTTGGCCAATGCGGTGCGGATCGCTGTGGTCAGACCGGCGGCGTCATCGTGGGTTGCAGACATCACCGCCGAGTCTAGGCGGCATTGCGTGCGGGCTACCGGACGGTCAGCTGACCGGGGCCAGCGCCGGCTCACCGGGGGCGGGCGGGATCGGCTGAGCGGGTCCCGCCGGCTTGGGTGCCGTCGCGCCGGTCGGCGGCTTCGGGGCCGGGTTGGCCGGGCCCGTCGGCGCGGCCGGGTGGGCCGGCTGAGCCGGGGCCGCCGGAGCAGGAGCCACCGGCGCGGGCGGCGCCGGGGGAGCGAACGGGTCCAGCGGCGCCGGCGCGACAGGAGCGGGCGCCGGCGCGATCACGATGCCCCCGTTGGGGACGGGCGGCGCCGCGGGCTGCGGCAGCCCGGGCTGGAGCGACCCCGGCGCAACCGCGTCGGGATTCTGCGAGCTGATGCAGATCAGCGTGCAGCCCGGGGTGTTCGACGGGATCGTCGTCTGCTGCTGAGTCGGTGGCAGCCAGGGCCATGCCGGTGATTGCGGGAAGTCCGGTGACCCGAAGGCGGGGTACTGGGCGATGAGCTGCGGCGGCCCGAAGTCGATCAGCGGCATGTGCTGTCCCAGCGGGTCGGTGACGCCTAGACCGGTGACGTTGAGCGGCAGGTTCGGCCCGAGACCCTCGGTGTGCTCGAGGTGCGCGTCGCCGATCGGCGGCGGCGGCCCGGTGATCGGCGGCAGATCGACCGGGACCACACCGGTTGCATACGCCGCGGCCCATCCCAGCACGTTCTGGGCGTAGGACATCGAGTTGTTGTAGCGCAGGATGGCGGCCATCACCTGCGACGGGTCGCGCAGGTTGAGCCCGCCGCTGCACAGGTAGCGCGCGGCAGCCAGCGTGGAGTCGAACAGGTTCTGCGGGTCGGGGATGCCGTCGCCGTCGCCGTCGACCGCGTAGCGCGCCCAGGTGCCGGGCAGGAACTGCATCGGCCCCATGGCGCGGGCGTAGGTCACCCGATTGCCCTGGCTGCCCTGGACGATCACCTCGTTGCCGGGCAGCGTGCCGTCCAGCGCGGGGCCGTAGATGGGGTTGACCGCGGTGCCGCGGGCGTCGACGGCGCCGCCGCCGGCGTGACCGGATTCGATGCGGCCGATGCCGGCGAGCAGGTTCCAGCTGACTCCGCAGCCCGGCTGCGCGACGGCCATCTTCTGCTCGGCATTACGGTAGGCCGACAACGCCATGATCGGAATACCAAGGGCCCCAGGCGAATTCACGACAGTCGGCGGAGGCGGGGCGGAACTGGTGGCGGCTGCGACGTGGAAGCTGCTGGGCACCCGCCGCACCGAGATGACGGTGGGTCCGGACAGGTCGACGTGCGGGGCCGGGCCCACCGCGGCGACCGGGGCAATGGCGGTACGGCTCGGCATCTTCGCGTGCAACGTGGGTGCCGCGCCGCTGACCGCGCCGGCGAAGATCAACGGGGAGATCATGAAGACGCCGAAAACCGGCGCTCGCGTTACGCGAAGTGCACCCTGCCGCACCTTCGCGACGGCCGGGCCAACACCCCAGCGTCCCCCAATGTGCACCTCGAACCGTCCTCGAATTATGTGAGCCGCCGGGAAACTGACCGTATTGTTAGCGTCTTGTTAGCTTCGTGAACTAGATCACCATACATAACTCTTGTTACACGAGTTGCGCAATGCCCCATTTGGGTAATCAGTTCGATTTCTTAGTACGCCGTTCTGGGGAGCTGTCGGGTACCAGCACCGGGCCGCCGCCCTGCGTCATCGCTCTCAGATCGGCGAGCAGGCCCTCCAATTCGTGACGCAGGTAGTCGCGCGTGGTGACTTCGCCGATGGCCAGTCGCAGCGCGGCAAGTTCGCGAGCCAGGTACTCGGTGTCGGCCTTGGTCTGGGCGGCACGGCGCCGGTCGTCTTCCAGGGCGACCCGGTCGCGGTTCTCCTGACGGTTCTGGGCCAACAGGATCAGCGGCGCGGCGTAGGCAGCCTGGGTGGAAAAGGCCAGGTTGAGCAGGATGAACGGGTAAGGGTCCCAACGCCAGCGCACCGCCACCAGATTGAGCGCTATCCACACCAGCACCACGATCGTCTGCAGCAGCAGGTAACGGCCGGTGCCGAAAAACCTTGCGATCGACTCGGTGAACTGACCTACCGTCTCCGGATCCAGCCGCACCGAGATGTTGCGCGACGTCCGCGGCGTGTACAGGCGCCGAGACGTTGGAGACTTGCTCAAAGCGATGATCCTCCGGGTCGTGCCGGCCGGCCGGCAGGGTCAAGCTGCGGCACATCCACCCGCCAGTCATGCGGGAGCAGGTGGTCGAGCAGATCGTCTACCGTTACCGCGCCCAAAAGATGGTTCTGATCGTCGACGACCGGTCCGCACACCAGGTTGTAGGCGGCAAAATACCGGGTCACCAAACCCAACGGGGTCTCCGGGGTGAGGGTGAGCAGGTCGGAATCGACGATTCCGCCGACCAGCTCGCTCGGCGCGTCGCGCAACAGCCGTTGCAGGTGCACACAGCCCAGATAGTGCCCGGTCGGGGTGGCCGTCGGCGGACGCGCCACAAACACCATCGAGCTCAGCGCCGGCGTCAGGTCGGGATCGCGCAGCCGGGCCAGGGCCTCGGCGACCGAGGTGTCCGGCGTGAGCACCACCGGATCGGAGGTCATCAGCCCGCCCGCGGTGTCCGGCGAGTGCTTCAGCAGCCGTCGCACCGGGTCGGAGTCGTCGGGATCCATCCGGGTCAGCAGCACTTCGGCTTCGGTCGGATTCAGCACGCCCAGCAGGTCGGCGGCGTCGTCGGGATCCATCTCCTCCAGCACGTCGGCGGCCCGTTCGGTGCCCAGTTGGGACAACACCTCGGCCTGGTCGAGTTCGGGGAGCTCTTGCAGGATGTCGGCCAACCGTTCGTCGCTGAGGGCCTTGAACACCTCGTAGCGGCGCTTGGACGGCAAGCCGCGGATGGTGTCGGCCACGTCGACGGCCTTTCGGCCCTCGAACTGGTCCAGCAGCTGCGCCACCCCCTGGCCCGGCATCGCCAGCGCCGACGGCGTCAGGCCGTGCACGTTCTGCCATTCCACGACGTGCACCGGGCCGCGGCGGCGCAACCGGCGGTGGGTACGGACGGCGACCCGGCTCACCACCCAGTCCCGGGTCCGGGTCTGTTCGATGCCCAAATCGGTGACGACGACGTCGACGCCGGCCAGTTCGGGCAGGTCGGGATCGTTGACCCGAACCGGGGTGTCCAGCACCTGGCCCATGGCCAGCACTTCGCCGGGGCGTTGTTCGAAGTGCCGCAACGACACGTTTCCGGTGCGCAGCGTCACCGCATCGGGTTCGATCGCGGCCACCCGCAGGATCGGGATGAAGATGCTGCGCCGGGTAGCCAGGTCGATGACCAGGCCCAGCACTCGGGGTTGTTGACGCACGATGCTGATGCTGATCACCACGTCGCGGACGCGCCCGAACGACTCGCCCATGGGGCCCAGCACCATCATTCGCGGCAGTCGCGCGACGTACACCCTGTTGACCGATGCCATACGGGAAAGCGTAGGAGCCTCGCCGTCCCGCACGCCTGCCGAGTCCGCCGAAACCCTTGCCGGGGGCGGACTCCGGGTCAATGGTTGGACACGGCCACCAAGACGATCGTCAAGATGCCGACCAGCGCGATCGTTCCGCCACCGACCGAGATGCCGGCAATGGCCATGCCGCGGCCCGGCTGTTGGGTCTGCTTGATCTGGTTGAGCGCGACGATGCCCAGCACGATTCCCGCGATCGAGAGCAACGTGCCGGTATAGCAGAGGAACCACAGCGGGATGCCGACGACCGAGGTGACGAGCGACGCGACGGCCAGGCTGTTGGTGCTGTTCTGTGACCCGTAGTACGGGCTGCCCGGCGCGCCCGTGTACGGGTAGCCGGCGCCCGGGTAGGCCGGAACCGGTGGAGGCGGCGGATACTGCGGCGCCCCGAAGGGCTGCTGGCCGGGCGGTGGCGGGTAGCTGGGCTGCGGAGTCGCGGGGTATTCGGACGGATAGGGCTGCGGGCCGGGCTGGTAAGGGGGTGGGTAGCTGGGTGGCGGCGGCGGTGGCGGGGACGACCCCGGCGCGGCCCAGGTCGGTTGGTCACCGATCGGAGGTTGCCAAGAACCCTCGTCGCGAGGATCTGTCATGCCGACAACCTAACCCATAACTGCGCTACCGGCACCCTTGCCAGGGCGGCTGGCCTGGTGATATGCGCGCAGCCCGGTGGTTTGCGGGTTGCCCAGGATAGTGCGGGGGTCCGGGACGTGAAACGATGGCTTGTGCAGCAAGAGGGCCAGAGGAGAATAAGCACTAATGACTAGCCCGTTCCAGCCCGGACAGCCCGGCCCGACCGCGGGCGGTGGGGCCGCCGCGGGCCGGCGCAATGTCCCCGCCTTGCCGACACCGCCCAAAGGCTGGCCGGTCGGCTCCTACCCGACCTACGCCGAGGCGCAACGCGCCGTCGACTACCTCTCCGACCAGGAGTTTCCGGTCCAGCAGGTCACCATTGTCGGTGTCGACCTGATGCAGGTGGAACGCGTCACCGGTCGGCTGACCTGGGGCAAGGTGCTCGGGGGCGGCGTGCTCAGTGGCGCATGGCTGGGTTTGTTCATCGGGCTGGTGCTCGGCTTCTTCAGCCCGAACCCGTGGGGTGCGCTGGTCACCGGCCTGGTCGCCGGCATTTTCTTCGGGCTGATCACTTCGGCGGTGCCCTACGCGATGGCCCGCGGAACCCGGGACTTCAGCTCCACCATGCAACTGGTGGCCGGGCGCTACGACGTCCTCTGCGATCCACAGAACGCGGAGAAGGCGCGCGACCTGCTGGCCCGGCTGGCGATCTGACAAGGGCGGACGCTTGCGGCGAACGCAGCGAAGGCTGACCGCGCTGATTTCGGCGCTGTTGATCGCCGGGGCGATGTGCGGCTGCGGCTCGGGCCGCTCCGGGCTGGTGATCACCTTCTATACGCCCGCGACCGACGGCGCGACGTTCGCCGCGGTGGCCGCGCGCTGCACGGCCGCGGCCGATGGTCGCTACCGCGTCGCCCAGATCAGCTTGGCCCGCTCGCCCGATCAGCAGCGACTGCAGCTGGCCCGGCGGCTGACCGGTAACGATCGCACGCTGGACGTGATGGCGCTGGACGTGGTGTGGACCGCGGAGTTCGCCGAGGCGGGGTGGGCGCTGCCGTTGTCGGAGGATCCGTCCGGATTGACCGAGTCCGACGCTGCCGTCGACACCCTGCCGGGCCCGTTGAAAACGGCTACCTGGAACCACCGGTTGTATGCCGCACCGCTCACTACGAACACTCAACTGCTTTGGTACCGAGCAGATTTGGTTCCACAACCGCCGCGGGACTGGTCCGCCATGGTGGCCGAAGCGGCACGACTGGCAGCGGCCGGGCAGCCCAGCTGGATCGCGGTGCAGGCCAACGAGGCCGAAGGGCTGGTGGTGTGGTTCAACACATTGCTGGTCAGTGCGGGCGGAGAGGTGCTGTCCGAAGACGGCAAACGGGTCACCCTGACCGATACCCCAGAGCACCGTGCCGCCACCGTGACCGCGCTGCGGGTCCTGCGGGCCGTGGCCACCGCGCCGGGAGCCGACCCGTCGATCACCCGAAGCGACGAGGGCACCGCGCGGCTGGCGGTCGAGCAGGGCAAGGCCGCGCTCGAAGTCAACTGGCCGCACGTGCTGCCGTCCATGCTCGGTAACGCCGTCAAGGGCGCGGTAGCGTTTCTGCCGCTGAACAAAATGCCCGAATTGGCCGGCAGCATCGACAAATTCGGCACGTTCGCGCCGACCGACGAGCAGTTCGCCCTCGCGTATGCGGCCAGCCAGAAGGTGTTCGACTTCGCGCGGTACCCCGGCGTGGCCGGGCGTCCGGCCAAGGTGACGATCGGTGGGCTGAACCTGGCGGTGGCTGCGAGCACCCGCCATCGCGCCGAGGCGTTCGAGGCCGTCCGGTGCCTGCGGGATATCGGTAACCAGAGGTTCGTGTCGATTGACGGGGGCCTGCCCGCGGTGCGGACCTCGTTGTACTCCGACCCGCAGTTCCAGGCGAAGTACCCGATGTACGGCATCATCCGCCAGCAGCTCACCGACGCTGCGGTGCGGCCGGCGACACCGGTCTACCAGGCGGTGTCGCTGCGGTTGGCGGCGGCGCTGAGCCCCATCACGGCAATCGACCCGGAGCGCACGGCGGATGAGCTGAGCGTTCAGGTGCGCAAGGCGATCGAGGGCAAGGGATTGCTGCCGTGACGCGCCGGCGACGATGCAGAGCGCAGCGATGAGGAGGAGCGGCGCCATGGTGGTGCGCCGGCGACGATGCAGAGCGCAGCGATGAGGAGGAGCGGCGCCATGGTGGTGCGCCGGCGACGATGCAGAGCGCAGCGATGAGGAGGAGCGGCGCCATGGTGGTGCGCCGGCGACGATGCAGAGCGCAGCGATGAGGAGGAGCGGCGCCGTGAAGGCCGAGCGGCGGTTGGCCTTAATCTTGGTCGCCCCGGCGGTGACGTTGATGCTGGCGGTGACGGCCTACCCGATCGGCTACGCGATCTGGCTGAGCCTGCAGCGCAACAGCCTGGCCACCCCCAACGACGCTGCGTTCGTGGGGCTGGACAACTACCACACCATCCTCACCGACCGGTACTGGTGGAATGCCCTGGCCGTGACCTCGGGGATCACCGTGGTGTCGGTGACCATCGAGTTCGTCGTCGGATTGTCACTCGCCCTGGTGATGCACCGCACCCTGCTCGGCAGCGCGCTGGTGCGCACCGCGGTGCTGATCCCGTACGGCATCGTCACCGTAGTCGCCTCCTACAGTTGGTATTACGCGTGGACACCGGGCACCGGTTATCTGGCTAACCTGCTACCGGACGGCAGTGCGCCACTGACGCAACAGATTCCGTCGCTGGGCGTGGTGGTGCTCGCCGAGGTGTGGAAGACGACGCCGTTCATGGCCTTGCTGTTGCTGGCCGGGTTGGCGCTGGTGCCCGAGGATCTGGTGAAGGCGGCGCAGGTTGACGGCGCCGGCGCGTGGCGGCGGCTGACGAAGGTCGTCCTGCCGATCATGAAGCCGGCCGTGCTGGTTGCCCTGCTGTTCCGGACGCTGGACGCCTTTCGCATCTTCGACAACATCTACGTGCTGACCGCCGGCGCCAACAACACCGGGTCGGTGTCGATTCTGGGTTACGACAACCTGTTCAAGGGTTTCAACCTCGGGTTGGGGTCGGCGATCAGCGTGTTGATCTTCATGTGTGTGGGACTTATCGCGCTGGTGTTCGTCAAGGTGTTCGGGGCCTCGGCTCCCGGGAGCGACGTCGATGCGCGGTGAAACGTTGACGCCGAGGCGCGCCGCATTCTGGGTCGTTGTCGACGCGATGGTGCTGGTGTACGCGCTGCTTCCGGTGCTGTGGATTTTCAGCCTGTCGCTCAAACCGTCGTCGAATGCCAAGGACGGCAAGCTGTTCCCGTCGTCGATGACGCTGGAAAACTATCGCGGCATCTTCCGGGGCGACTTCTTCAGCTCGGCGCTGATCAACTCGATCGGAATCGGGTTGATCACCACCGTGATCGCCGTGGTGCTGGGTGCGATGGCAGCGTATGCGATTGCGCGACTGGATTTCCCGGGCAAGCGGCTGCTTGTCGGGATGACGTTGCTGATCACCATGTTCCCGGCGATCTCGCTGGTGACGCCGCTGTTCGACATAGAGCGCGCGGTGGGGCTGTTCGACACCTGGCCGGGCTTGATTCTGCCCTACATCACCTTCGCGCTGCCGCTGGCCATCTACACTCTGTCGGCGTTCTTCCGGGAAATTCCATGGGATTTGGAGAAGGCGGCCAAGATGGATGGCGCCACCCCGGCTCAGGTCCTGCTCAAGGTGATCGCCCCCCTCGCCGCGCCGGGGCTGGTGACGGCGGCCATTCTGGTGTTCATTTTCGCCTGGAACGACTTGCTGTTGGCCCTTTCCCTGACCGCCACCAAGGCGGCCATCACCGCACCGGTGGCGATCGCCAACTTCACCGGCAGCTCGCAGTTCGAGGAGCCGACCGGATCGATCGCGGCGGGTGCGATCGTGATCACCGTCCCGATCATTGTCTTTGTCCTGATCTTCCAGCGACGCATCGTCGCCGGCTTGACCTCCGGCGCCGTGAAGGGATAGCCCGATGGCCGAGATTGTGCTCGAACACCTCCACAAGAGTTACCCGGACGGCCACACCGCGGTGCGGGACCTGAGCGTCACCATTGCCGACGGTGAATTCCTGATCCTGGTCGGACCATCCGGCTGCGGCAAGACCACCACACTGAATATGATTGCCGGACTTGAGGATATCTCGTCGGGCGAGTTGCGTATCGGCGGCGAGCGGGTCAACGAGAAGGATCCCAAGGACCGTGACATCGCGATGGTCTTCCAGTCCTATGCGCTGTATCCGCACATGACGGTCCGGCAGAACATCGCCTTCCCGCTGACGCTGGCCAAGATGAAGAAGGCGGACATCGCGGCCAAGGTCGAGGAGACCGCCAAAATCCTGGACTTGACCGACCTGCTGGATCGCCGGCCCGCACAATTGTCCGGCGGTCAGCGGCAGCGGGTCGCGATGGGTCGGGCAATCGTGCGTCAACCCAAGGCTTTTTTGATGGACGAGCCGCTGTCCAACCTGGACGCGAAGCTGCGCGTACAGATGCGCGGTGAGATCGCCCGGCTGCAGAAGCGGCTGGGCACCACCACCGTTTACGTCACCCACGACCAGACCGAGGCGATGACGCTGGGCGACCGGGTGGTGGTCATGCATGCCGGAGTCGCCCAGCAGATCGGCACGCCCACCGAGCTTTACGAGCGGCCGGCGAACCTCTTCGTGGCCGGTTTCATCGGTTCTCCGGCGATGAACTTCTTCCCGGCCACGTTGACGTCGTTCGGCCTGAGCCTGTCCTTCGGCGAGGTGACGTTGGCGCCCGAGGTTGTGCAGGTGATAGCGCAGCACCCGAAACCAGAGAGTGTGCTGGTGGGGGTGCGTCCCGAGCACATTCACGATGCTGCGCTGATCGACGGCTACCAGCGGATCGGGTCGCTGATCTTCCAGGTCGACGTCGACCTCGTCGAGTCGCTGGGCTCGGACAAGTACGTCTACTTCACCACCGCCGGCCCCGACGTGCACTCGGCGCTATTGGACGAGGTGGCGGCCGAGTCGGAGGTGAACGAAAACCAATTCGTGGCAAGGGTTTCCGCCGAGTCGAAGGCCGCAGCCGGCGGGCAGGTCGAGCTGGCGTTCGACACCGCCAAGGTCGCCGTATTCGACGCCGATTCCGGAGTCAACCTCACAGTACCTCTCGAACAATGACGCTGGATCGGGTACGTGCTTGGCTGCGTGACCATTTCGCCGGTTCGGAGCCCGATTCGGCGAGCGTGACGTTTCTGGGCGCCGAGCCTATCGAGGTGCTGCGCTTTCGCTCCGAAGGGTTGACGCATTATGTGACCCTGGGTTGCTCGCGTCATCCGATGACCGACCCGACCGAGATCGTCACCGACGAATCCGGACCGCGCGCCGAAGTGGTGTGCCGGCTGCGGGATACGGGTCCGGTCGCCGGGCTGGCGCGCAGCCTGGCGATCGTGGCGGCCACGCCTGCGGTGGAAGGCATGGTGCTGGTGCCCGACGCGCTGATCGATCTCGGCGCGCCGTTGTGGGCCGCGGCGCCGTTCACCGCGGTGTTGTTGGGCCGCAGCGATATTGCCGAACTGGCGCTGGATCCGCCGCGCGCCCCGGTGCAGTTTCTGTCCGCGACTCCTCTGACGGCCACCGAGGCGGCGTGGGTTCGGCTCAAGGGCGCCGAGGCCATGCGCCAGGCCTGGCAGAACGACGGAGTCGACGTGTTTGACCCGAATCGTCCTGCTGCACAACCCAGTTGACCGCCCGATTTCAGGCTCGGGCCGGCGGTCGGAGACTCGCGCCGCTACAGCCAGTCCTGCTTACGGAACTGGAAGTACAGGAATACGCAGATGAGGACCATGGCGCCGACCACCGTGGGGTAGCCCCACTTCTCGTCCAATTCCGGCATGAAGTGGAAGTTCATGCCATAGATCCCGGCGACCATGGTGGGCACCGCGATGATGCCGGCCCACGCCGAGATCTTGCGCATGTCCATGTTCTGCTGCATGCCGACCCGGGCCAGCGCGGCCTGCACCAGTGAGTTCAGCATGTCGTCGTACGCTGCGATCTGCTCGGCGGCCTCGGTCTGGTGATCGGCGACGTCGCGCAGGTAGCGCCGCACTTCCTTGGAGATCAGGTCCTTGTTCTCGGTCTGCATGCGCCCGAACGCGCCCGACAACGGGGCCACGCAGCGGCGCAACTCGACGACCTCGCGCTTGAGCAGGTAGATCGGCTCGACGTCGATCTTGCGGCCGGGCGCGAACGCCACCACCTCGATCGCGTCGACGTCGTCCTCCATCAACTCCGTGACCTCGAGGTAGTGGTCCACCACATAGTCGGCGATCGCGTGCATCACCGCGTATGGGCCCAGCCGCAGGTGCTCGGGGTTGGCGTCCATCCGCTTGCGCACGTCGTGCAGCCCGCCGTGCTCGCCGTGCCGGACGGTGACCACGAAATCGGCGCCGACGAAGATCATGATCTCGCCGGTTTCCACGATCTCGCGGGCCAGCACCACCGACTCGTGCGGTACGTATTTGACCGTCTTGAGCACCAGGAACAGGGTCTCGTCGTAGCGCTCCAGCTTGGGTCGCTGGTGGGCGTGCACAGCGTCCTCGACGGCCAGCGGGTGCAGGCCGTAGAGGTCGGCGACCTCCTGCATCTGTAGCTCGTCCGGCTCGTGCAGACCCACCCACGCGAAGGCGTTCTGGCCGATTAGGCGCAGCTCCTTCACCTTGGCCAGGGCGTCGGCGGGCGACCACTTGCCGGGCAGCCGATTGCCGTCCAGGTAGACAGCGCAGTCGACGAGCGTCTCGGTCGGCGGATTGGGCACCGGGTGCACGTGTTGGTTGCGCTGTCGCGCGACCGGCCTCAGTGCTTCGGGCAAAGCGTCGAATCCAGGAAACACGTCCACCTCCGATCGCAGTGCGGCCCTGCTGAGCGGTGGTTCATCGTACGCGTCTTGCGGCAACAACAGGAGACGTTCTCGGCTGCGGGCCGGACCAGGCGAATTGGCGGCTGCGCCGGTGCGCTAGTTTCGACCCCGAACCCCGTCTCGTGGATCCACCTAAAAGAATCCGTCAAAGGAGCAGAACCGACGTGAGCGCAAGTCCACTCAAGGTCGCCGTCACCGGTGCCGCCGGCCAGATCGGCTACAGCCTGTTGTTCCGCCTGGCCAGTGGCTCGCTGCTGGGCCCGGACCGCCCGATCGAGCTGCGTCTGCTCGAGATCGAGCCCGCGTTGAAGGCGCTCGAGGGCGTGGTGATGGAACTCGACGACTGCGCCTTCCCGCTGCTGGCCGGGGTGGAGATCGGCGCCGACGCGAACAAGATCTTCGACGGCGTGAACCTGGCGCTGCTGGTCGGCGCCCGTCCCCGCGGCCCGGGCATGGAGCGCAGTGACCTGCTGGAGGCCAACGGGGCGATCTTCACCGCGCAGGGCAAGGCCCTCAACGAGGTGGCCGCCGACGACGTCCGCATCGGCGTGACCGGCAACCCGGCCAACACCAACGCGCTGATCGCGCTGAGCAACGCCCCCGACATCCCCAAGGAGCGGTTCTCCGCGCTGACCCGCCTGGACCACAACCGGGCGATCAGCCAGCTGGCCCGCAAGACCGGCGCCAAGGTCACCGACATCAAGAAGATGACCATCTGGGGCAACCACTCGGCCACTCAGTACCCCGACATCTTCCACGCCGAGGTGGGCGGCAAGAACGCTGCCGAGGTGGTCAACGACCAGGACTGGATCGAGAACGACTTCATCCCGACCGTCGCCAAGCGCGGGGCGGCGATCATCGACGCGCGCGGTGCCTCCTCGGCCGCCTCTGCCGCGTCGGCCACCGTCGACGCCGCCCGGTCCTGGCTGCTGGGCAGCCCGGACGGCGACTGGGTGTCGATGGCGGTGTACTCAGACGGCTCCTACGGCGTGCCGGAAGGAATCGTGTCGTCGTTCCCGGTGACCACCAAAGACGGCAACTGGTCCATCGTGCAGGGGCTGGAGATCGACGACTTCTCCCGCAGCCGCATCGACAAGACCACCGCCGAACTCGTCGACGAGCGCAGCGCCGTCACAGAGCTGAAGCTGATCTAGAAGCGAATTAGGTCTACTAATCAGTAGTCAGTACCCTGGGGCCGTGTCGGAAACGCTTGAAAGCCCCCGGGTCGACATCACTGACGACGAGATCTTCGCGGCACACGAAGGCGGCAAGCTTTCGGTGGGCCTGACCTCGCCGCTCGACACCCAGCGCGCGCTGTCGCTGGCCTACACCCCGGGCGTGGCACAGGTCAGCCGCGCGATTGCCACCGACCGCACCCTGGCCGCGCGGTACACCTGGGCCAACCGGCTGGTCGCCGTCGTCAGCGACGGCAGCGCGGTGCTGGGGCTCGGTGACATCGGCGCTGCGGCGTCGCTGCCGGTGATGGAAGGCAAGTGCGCGCTGTTCAAGGAGTTCGGCGGCCTCAACGCGATCCCCATCGTGCTGGAAACCAAGGATCCCGACGAGATCGTCGAAACGCTGATCCGGCTGCGGCCCACCTTCGGTGCGGTCAACCTCGAGGACATCTCGGCGCCGCGCTGCTTCGAAATCGAGCGACGCGTCATCGAGGCGCTGGACTGCCCGGTGATGCACGACGACCAGCACGGCACGGCGATCGTCGCGCTCGCCGCACTGATGGGTGCCACCAAGGTGCTCGGCCGGGACATGTCCTCGGTCCGGGTGGTGGTCTCCGGGGCTGGCGCGGCGGGTGTCGCATGCACGAATCTCCTTCTGGCCATGGGGGTTTCGGATATCACGGTGCTCGATTCGCGGGGCATCGTGCACAGCGGCCGCGACGACATGAACAGCGTCAAAAACGAGCTGGCCCGGCGCACCAACCCGGCCGGCCGCACCGGCGGACTCGTCGAGGCGCTCGACGGCGCCGACGTCTTTCTCGGCGTGTCCGGCGGACTGGTGCCCGAACAGCTGATCGCCACCATGGCACCGGATGCGATCGTGTTCGCGCTGTCCAATCCCGACCCCGAGATCCACCCCGATGTCGCGGCCAAGTACGCGGCCGTGGTGGCCACCGGGCGCAGCGACTTCCCGAACCAGATCAACAACGTGCTGGCCTTCCCGGGCATTTTCCGCGGCGCCCTGGACGTCGGAGCGCGCCGCATCACCCAGCAGATGATGGTGGCCGCCGCCGCGGCGATTCACGCGGTGGCCAGCGAGGACCTCGCGCTCGACCGCATCGTGCCGAGCCCGCTGGACCGCCGTGTCGGGGATGCGGTGGCCGCCGCGGTGGCGCTGGCCGCCGACTTCTCCGACTAGGGGTGAGCGTCGGTCGGCCGGCCGCGCTGCTGCTGGCCCTGGTGCTCGCTCTGGCCGGGTGTTCGCGCAGCACTGGGAATCGGGACCTGGTGGTTGGCTCCCGACCTGACGGCGACGCCAAAATTCTTGCTGCTCTTTATGTTTCGGCGCTGAGGTCCTATGGCTTTGCCGCGCACAGCGAAACCGCCGAGGACCCGATGGCCAAGCTGGATGCGGGGGCTTTCACCATCGTCCCCGGTTACACCGGCAGGGTGTTGCAGACGCTGCAGCCCGGGGCCGCCGGACAACCCGGCCCGGCGGCCCACCCGGGTGCCGCGGATCGGTCCGACGACTCGCCCAACGCGGACGGCCCCGTCTACCGCGCGCTGAACGCGGCCCTGCCCGAAGGGATTGCGGCGGGCGACTACGCCACCGCGGCCGAGGACAAACCCGTGCTGATCGTCACCGGCTCCACCGCCGCGGCGTGGGGCGGCAACGATCTGAGCCTGGTGCCGGGCCGGTGCGCCGAGTTGCGGGTCGGCAGTGTGGCCGGCCGTCGGCCCCCGGTCAATGTGGGTTCGTGCCGGCTGTCCGCCACGCGTGAATTCGCCGATGACGCAACGATGTTCGCGGCCCTGCGATCAGGTGAGCTGACCGCGGCCTGGGCCACCACCGCTGACCCGGCCATCCCAGCGGACGTGGTCTCGCTGGCCGACAACAAACCCGCACTGATCCAGGCGGAGAACGTCGTGCCGCTCTACCGGCGCAACGTGCTGAGCACCCGGCAACTGCTGGCCATCAACGAGATCGCCGGCGTGCTGGACACCGAAGCCCTGGCCGAGATGCGCCGCAAGGTGGCTACCGGCGCCGACCCGCAGGTGGTGGCGGATGCGTGGCTGGGGGAGCATCCGCTGGGGCGCTGATGCGTTACTTGCCCAGGGTGTCGGGATCTTCGTCCTCGTCGCCCAGCGGCAGCCCTTGCGCGGTGGGCGTCGCCGGCGCGAGAACTTCTTCTTCGACGGGGTCGGTTCCTGGTTGCGGGGATGTCATGACGGTTCGTATACCCATTGAGTCCGCTTCTAGTACGGCTGGTGCAGCGCCGAGTCAGGGCTTAGGCAGAATTCGGCCGGTCACCAACTCCACGATCCGCTGGTAACCGGGACCGGCGACCCGGACCATCAGATCCAGCACGACTGCGTCGGGACCCACCAGCACGCGCGCTTTGTTCTTGCGCACCGCAGCCAGGATGATCTTGGCCGCCCGCTGCGGGCTGGTGTTGGCCAGCCGCTTGTCGAACAGCTGGGCCAGCTCGTCACGGTCCAGCCCCTCGGCGACGGTGGCGTTGCGAGCGATCGCAGTCTTGATGCCGCCCGGGTGCACCGTCGTGACGCCCACCGGGTGACCGTGCAGCCGCATCTCCTGGCGCAGTGCCTCGGTGTAGCCGCGAACCGCGAACTTGGCCGAGTTGTAGGCGGAGTAGCCCGGCACCGAGAACAAGCCGAACACGCTGGAGATGTTGACGACGTGTCCGTCGCCGGAGGCGATCAGATGGGGGAGAAAGGCTTTGGTGCCGTTCACCACCCCCCAGAAGTCGACGTCCATGACCCGCTCGATGTCTTTGAACTGCTCGACCTCGACGTCACCGGTGTGGCCGATGCCGGCGTTGTTGTAGATCTGGTTCACCTTGCCGAAGTGGTCCTTGACCTCGTCGGCGTAGAGCAGGAAGCGTTCGCGTTCGGTGACGTCGAGGCGATCCGCCTTGACCTGCACCCCGATCGCCTTGAGCTGCTCCTCGGTCTGGGCCAGCCCCTCGGCGTCGACGTCGCAGATCGCCACGCTGGCGCCCGAACGGCCCAGCTCCAGGGCGAGTGCCTGCCCGATGCCCGAACCCGCGCCGGTCACCACGGCTACTTTTCCGGCGAATCCCTGCATGAGCGTGCTCCCCTCGTGTTGGCCCGGGCTCGAGGCTAGCGGTACCGCCGGTCCGGGGATCTGCAGGGGCGTTCATTCTGCGCTGGCGGTGGGCTCTACTCGAACTTTCGCGCCCTCGGCGCAGAGTGAACCTTGGACGCCGCACCCCGCTGCGCGGCGCGCATCGTCGTCAGGCGGGGCCTGATTGCCTGACTCCTCCGCACCCCGCTGCGCGGCGCGCATCGTCGTCAGGCGGGGTCCGACTGCCTGACTCCTCCGCACCCCGCTGCGCGGCGCGCATCGTCGTCAGGCGAAAGCGGAGTCGAGGATCTCTTGTTGCTCCACCGCGTGCACCTTCGACGAACCCGACGACGGCGCCGACATCGCGCGGCGCGACACCCGCTTGATCCCAGCCAGCAGATCGGGCAGCACCTCGGGCAACGTCAGCCCCAGCGACGGCCACGCACCCTGATTGGCTGGCTCCTCCTGCACCCAGAAGAATTCCTTGGCGTTCTCGTAGCGGTGCAGCGTCTCGGCCAGCCGGCGCCGGGGCAGCGGCGCGAGCTGTTCGATGCGGACGATCGCGATGTCGTCGCGGTTGTCCTTGGCCTTGCGGGCGGCCAGTTCGTAGTAGAGCTTGCCGCAGGTCAGCAGAATCCGAGTGACCTTGCCGCGGTCGCCAATGCCCTCTTCGTAGGTGGGCTCTTCCAGCACCGAGCGGAACGTCATCTCGGTGAAATCCCGAAGGTCGCTGACCGCGGCCTTGTTGCGCAACATCGACTTCGGCGTGAACACGATCAGCGGCCGCATCACCCCGTCCATCGCGTGCCGACGCAACAGGTGGAAGTAGTTCGCCGGTGTGGACGGCACCGCGATCGTCATCGAGCCTTCCGCCCACAGCTGCAGGAAGCGTTCGATGCGGCCGGACGTGTGGTCGGGGCCCTGCCCTTCGTGGCCGTGCGGCAGCAGCAGCACCACGGTCGACAGCTGGCCCCATTTGGCTTCGCCGGAGCTGATGAACTCGTCGATGATCGACTGCGCGCCGTTGACGAAGTCGCCGAACTGCGCCTCCCACAGCACCACCGCGTCCGGGTTGCCGACGGTGTAGCCGTACTCGAAGCCCACCGCCGCGTACTCCGACAGCGGCGAGTCGTAGACCAGGAATTTGCCGCCGGTGGGGGTGCCGTCTTTGTTGACGGCCAGCAGCTGCAGCGGGGTGAACTCCGCACCGGTGTTGCGGTCGATGATCACCGAATGACGCTGCGAGAAGGTGCCGCGGCGGGTGTCCTGCCCGGACAGCCGCACCAGCTTGCCCTCCGAAACCAGCGAACCCAGCGCCAGCAGTTCACCGAAGGCCCAGTCGACCTTGCCCTCGTAGGCCATTTCGCGGCGCTTGTCCAGCACCGGCTGCACCCGCGGGTGCGTGGTGAAACCTTCCGGGACGGCCAGGAAGGCGTCGCCGATGCGGGCCAGCAGCGCCTTGTCCACCGAAGTGTCCAGGCCGGCCGGGAGCATCTGGTGGGATTCCACCGACTCGCTGGGTTGGGCGCCGTGTTTCTCCAGCTCGCGGACCTCGTTGAAGACCCGCTCCAGCTGACCCTGGTAGTCGCGCAGGGCGTCCTCGGCCTCTTTGAGGGAGATGTCGCCGCGGCCGATCAGGGCTTCGGTGTAGCTCTTGCGGACGCCGCGCTTGTTGTCCACGACGTCGTACATGTAGGGGTTGGTCATCGACGGGTCGTCGCCCTCGTTGTGGCCGCGGCGCCGGTAGCAGAGCATGTCGATGATGACGTCTTTGTGGAACCGCTGCCGGAAATCGACCGCCAGCTGCGCCACCCACACGCACGCCTCGGGGTCGTCGCCGTTGACGTGGAAGATCGGGGCACCGATCATCTTCGCCACGTCGGTGCAGTACTCACTGGATCGCGAGTATTCCGGCGCGGTGGTGAAGCCGATCTGGTTGTTGACGATGATGTGGATGGTGCCGCCCACCCGGTAGCCGGGTAGGTGCGCCAGGTTCAGCGTCTCGGCGACCACGCCCTGGCCCGCGAACGCCGCGTCGCCGTGCAGCATCATCGGCACCACCGAGAACGCCTTCTCGGTGTCGGTGTCCTCCGAGCCGTGGTTCAGCAGGTCCTGCTTGGCCCGCACCAGGCCCTCCAGCACCGGGTCGACGGCCTCCAGGTGCGACGGGTTGGCGGTCAGCGACACCTGAATGTCGTTGTCGCCGAACATCTGCAGGTACACCCCGGTGGCACCGAGGTGGTACTTGACGTCGCCGGAGCCGTGCGCCTGCGACGGGTTCAGGTTGCCCTCGAACTCGGTGAAGATCTGCGAATACGGCTTGCCGACGATGTTTGCCAGCACGTTGAGCCGGCCGCGGTGCGGCATGCCGATCACCACTTCGTCCAGACCGTGCTCGGCGCACTGGTCGATCGCCGCGTCCATCATCGGGATCACGCTCTCGGCGCCTTCCAGCGAGAATCGTTTCTGCCCAACGTATTTGGTCTGCAAGAACGTCTCGAACGCCTCGGCCGCGTTGAGCCGGCTCAGGATGTATTTCTGTTGCGCCACGGTGGGTTTGACGTGCTTGGTCTCGACCCGCTGTTCCAGCCAGCGTTGCTGTTCGGGATCCAGGATGTGGGTGTACTCCACGCCGATGTGGCGGCAGTACGCGTCGCGCAGCAACCCGAGCACGTCGCGCAGTTTCTTGTACTCGGCGCCGGCGAAGCCGCTGACCTTGAACACCCGGTCGAGGTCCCACAGCGTCAGGCCGTGATTGAGGATCTCCAGGTCAGGGTGGCTCCGAAACCGGGTGGTGTCCAGCCGCAGCGGGTCGATGTCGGCCATCAGATGACCGCGATTACGGTATGCCGCAATCAATTCCATCACCCGTGCGTTCTTGTCGACGATCGAGTCCGGGTTGTCGGTGCTCCACCGAATCGGCAGATACGGGATGCCCAACTCGCGGAAGATCTCGTCCCAGAAGGCATCCGAGAGCAGCATCTCGTGAATCGCACGCAGGAAGTCGCCGGACTCGGCGCCCTGGATGATGCGGTGGTCGTAGGTGGAGGTCAGCGTGATCAGCTTGCCGATACCCAGTTCGGCGATCCGCTCGGCGCTGGCGCCCTGGAACTCCGCGGGGTATTCCATCGCGCCCACACCGATGATCGCGCCCTGGCCGGCCATCAACCGCGGCACCGAGTGCACCGTTCCGATGGTCCCCGGATTGGTCAGCGAAATCGTCACGCCGCCAAAGTCTTCGGCGGTCAGTTTGCCGTCGCGGGCACGCCGCACGATGTCCTCGTAGGCGGACACGAACTCGGCGAACCGCAGTTCTTCGCAGCGCTTGATGCCGGCCACCACCAGGGCGCGCTTGCCGTCCTTGCCCTGCAGGTCGATCGCCAGCCCCAGATTGGTGTGCGCCGGGGTGACGGCATTGGGCTTGCCGTCGATTTCGGCGTAGTGCCGGTTCATGTTCGGGAACTGCTTGATCGCCTGAACCAGCGCATAGCCCAGCAGGTGGGTGAACGAGATCTTGCCGCCGCGGGTCCGCTTGAGCTGGTTGTTGATGACGATCCGGTTGTCGATCAGCAGCTTGGCGGGGATGGCCCGGACGCTGGTCGCCGTCGGTACGTCCAGCGACGCCGACATGTTCTTGACGACCGCCGCGGCGGCGCCGCGCAGCACCTGGACGTCCTCACCCTCCCCGGGCTGGGGGCCGGTCGCCTTCGACTTGGCCGGCTCGGCCGCCGTGGTTTCCGTCTTGGTCGGCGCGCCGTTGCCCGCGGCCGCGGTGCTCTTGGCCGGTTCCACGGCAGGCTTGGCCGGGGGTACCGGCTTGGCTTCCGCGGGGACCGGGGGTTTGGTCGCGGCGGGCTTGGCCGCCGGGGCCGGCTTGGTCTCGGCAGCGGCGTCGTGCGTCGACTCGGGGTTGTAGTCGACCAGGAACTCGTGCCAGCTGGGGTCCACCGACGAGGGGTCGTCGCGGAACTTGCGGTACATCTCCTCGACCAGCCACTCGTTTTGCCCGAATGGTGAACTTATGTTGGCCACGGCCGCTGTTCGCCTCGATTCTTTTTCTCGCGTGAGTCCTGCGTCACCCTGGCGGGTTGAAGGTCCCGACCGACCCAGTAAAGGCTATCGCTTCGGCCGTGATTAGCCAGCGAGACCGGGGCGCCCGTCAGCCGGCATCCCGCACCGGCGGCAGTAGGTGCAAGGTGACCGGCCACCGTGCCGGAGCTGGGCCGAAAGCGGATTGCGCATTGCGGACCAACTTCTTGCCGATCATCCGGTTGCCGATCGCGCCGATGATCGCCCCGATGCCCACCGGCATCAGCTTGCCGAACATCAGTGCCCCGCGCTTGAGCGCGAACCGCTTGACGAAGTACTTGAACATCCGTGTGTTCAGCTTCGAGATGGCCGGCAGGGGCAGCGAGGCCACGCTTTCGGAGACCCAGGCGCCTTTGGTGCGGCCGCCGCCGATCAGGTCGGCCACCGCCGACTTACTGTTCTCGCCGACCAACACCGCCAGCACCAGCGCCCGGCGCCGTTCCCGATGGTCGAGCGGGATGCCGTACACCGAAGCCACTGCCAGCACGAACAGGGCGGTGGCCTCAAGGAAGACCGCGGTCTCTCCGGCGGCCGCCGACAGCGCGGCCAGCGTGCCGATACCGGGGAATGTCGCGGTCGCTCCGACCGCAGCGCCGCTGGCCGTCACCACCGACAGGAACCGCTTTTCCAGCTTGCCGACGATCTCGGCGGGGTCGGCGCCGGGATAGGTGCGACGCAACCGCGACACGTACGCATCGGCAGCCGGGCCCTGGATGTGCGAGCTGCGTTCGAGCACCTGTGCCAGGGCGCGGGTTGACGCCTTGGGCCGGCCTCCGGTATCTCCCTCGCCGGCAGCTCGCTGGTCCGGGGCCGATTTGTTTCGTCGAAAGCTCATGGTGCCTCTCTCGGGAAGGGCCTCTCCCCAGGCTAGCGTCCGGGCGGCCGGACGCGGTTCGGGCAGCAAACCTGCACATGTTCCACTGGGGAACGCGGCAGGCACTTCGAGGTGTTCCCGGGCGGGCGGGAAGGGCGGCGGGGGCGGCGGGCAGCGCGGCGGCAACCGGGAGGGAATAATGCGGGCTGGATTCGAAACGAGGTGCGCAACATGAGCACGGCGACCGGTCGGGAGCATGCGGGCAGCTTGTCCGCGAACCCCTGGGCGGCGCTGTGGGCGATGATGCTCGGCTTTTTCATGATCATGGTCGACTCGACCATCGTCGCCGTCGCGAACCCGACAATTATGAAGGCCCTGCAGATCGGGTACGGCACCGTCGTGTGGGTGACCAGCGCCTACCTGCTGGGCTATGCGGTGGTGCTGCTGGTCGCCGGGCGGCTGGGCGACCGGTTCGGCCCGAAAAATCTGTACCTGGTCGGGTTGGTGATCTTCACCGTCGCCTCGGTGTGGTGCGGTCTGGCCGGCTCCGCGGCGATGCTTATCACGGCCCGGATGGTGCAGGGGGTCGGCGCCGGGATCCTCACCCCACAGACGTTGTCGACGATCACCCGGATCTTCCCCGCGCACCGGCGCGGCGCCGCGATGAGCATGTGGGGCGCCACCGCCGGCGTCGCCAGCCTGATCGGGCCGCTGGTCGGCGGCTTACTGGTGGACAGTCTGGGCTGGCAGTGGATCTTCTTCGTCAACGTGCCGGTCGGCGTGATCGCGGTGGCGCTGGCGGTCTGGCTGGTTCCGGTGCTGCCGATCCGCGACCAGCGCTTCGACCTGATCGGCGTCGCGTTGTCGGGGGCGGGCATGTTTCTGCTGGTCTTCGGTCTGCAGGAAGGCCAATCCGCCCATTGGGCGCCGTGGATCTGGGCGGTGCTGGTCGCCGGCGTCGGGTTCATGACCGCCTTCGTCTACTGGCAGTCCATCAATCGCCACGCGCCGCTGGTGCCGCTGAGCATCTTTGGTGACCGCGACTTCAGCCTCAGCAACATCGGCGTGGCGATCATCTCGTTCGCGTCCACCGCGATGATGCTGCCGCTGACCTTCTATGCGCAGCTGGTGTGCGGGTTGTCGCCGACCCGTTCGGCGCTGCTGATCGCGCCGGTGGCCATCGCCAGCGGTGTGCTGGCGCCCATCGTCGGCACGTTCATCGACCGGACCCACCCGGTGCCGCTGCTGGGTTTCGGCTTCTCGGCGCTGGCGATCTCGCTGACCTGGATCTCGATCGAGTTGAATCCGGCCACACCGATCTGGCGGTTGGTGCTTCCGTTCATAGTGCTGGGGGTGGCGAACGCGTTCATCTGGTCACCGTTGGCAGCGACCGCCACCCGAAACCTGCCGCATGAGCAGGCCGGCGCCGGCTCGGGCGCCTACAACGCCACCCGGCAGCTCGGCGCGGTGTTGGGCAGCGCCGGCATGGCTGCGTTCATGACCTCACGGATCGGCGCGGAACTGCCCGGCTCGGGCGGTGCGGCACATCCAACAGGAGATGAGGGGTTACAGCTGCCGGAATTCCTGCGGGGGCCGTTCGCGGCGGCGATGTCGCAGTCGATGCTGCTACCGGCGTTCATCGCGTTGTTCGGCGTCGTCGCGTCGCTGTTTCTGGTCGGGGCGGCGCAGGGCTGGCGTCGGGGGGCGGGCGACGACCGGCGGGGTTTTGGGGCGGGTGACGACACCGGCGAACCCGAATTCGACCCCGGACTCGATGATGACGCGTATGTCGAGTACGTGCTGTGCCGTGAACCCGACCCCGAACCCCGGCCTACCGCAGTGCGACCCGCGCCGCCCATCGAGACGCGCCGGTCCGTGGTCGAGCCACGGCGTCCCGTCGAGCCGAGGCTTTCCGGCGAGCCGAGGCATCCCGGCGAGCCAAGGCGTGTCGGGCCAGGGCATATCGAGCCAAGGCAGCCCGGCGAGCCGTGGCGTGCTGCGCCGGCCGCCGGCCCCCGGCCTGGTGTGCCCGGCGGCGGCGCCCCGCACGGGCCGCAGGTCGGTGTGCGGCAACGGGTGCCGTTCCGGCGCGGCGAAACGGCTCCACCACGCCGGCCCGGGGGCCCCGGGGCGTCCTAGCTAGGCACTGGCCGGACACGCCTAGTCCGCGTGCGTCAACGCCAGGAACGCACCCAGCTCGAGCAGGCCGGCCGGGGTGGCGGGAAGGTAGCGGGTCAGCTGTTCGGAGCGCACGATCACGGCCGCGTACTGCGCTCGGCTGATTGCCACGTTGAGCCGATTACGGTTGAGCAGGAACGAGATTCCGCGTGGTACTTCCTCGATCGAGGACGCCGTCATCGAGATGAACACGATCGGCGCCTGACCGCCCTGGAATTTGTCGACGGTACCGACCCGCACCCGGTCGAGCCCGACGGCGGCCAGCTCATGTCTGATCAGCGTCACTTGCGCGTTGTAGGGCGCGAGCACCATCACGTCGGCGGGGTCCAGCGGGCGGGTGGCGTGTCCGTCGGACCATGCATTGCCGATCAACTTCTGGATCGCGGCCCGGATCGCCGCCGCTTCCTCTGGGCTGTCGATCGAATTGCCTTGGTGCGCAACGGGAAGCACCTGGACGCCGGGGCGGAATCCGGCCAGCCGGCGTGCGGTGGTGTGCTCGGAATGGGAGTGCAGCCGGCCCTCGTACGACAGCTTCGAGACGGCCGCGCACACCTCCGGATGCATCCGGTAGGACAGGTCGAGGAAGTATCCGCGCTCGTCGGGCAGGGTGCGCTGGCCGTCGACGAGCCAGTCCAGTGCGGACACGTCGACCGGTTCCGGGTGGGTGCCCTGACTGACCTGCGGCAGCTGTTGGGGGTCGCCGAGCAGGAGCAGGTTGGCCGCCGCCGGCGCCACGGCGATGGTGTTGGCCAGACAGAACTGTCCAGCCTCGTCGATCACCAGCAGGTCGAGGCTACCCGGCGGCACCCGGTTCGCATTGGCGAAATCCCAGGCGGTGCCGCCCAGCACACAGCCCGCATTGTCGGCGATGAACGCCGGGTAGGCGCTGTTGTCGATCTGCTGCCAGCGTTTGGGGCTGCCGTCGTGGCGCTTCTTGGCGATTCGGGTCGGGTCCAGGCCGGCGTCGATCACACAGTCCAGCAGATTCTCCACCGCCGCGTGTGACTGCGCGACCACGCCGACGCGCCACGAGTGGTCCGTGACCAGTGTGTTGATCACCTGGGCGCCGGTGTGCGTCTTGCCGGTGCCGGGTGGTCCATGCACGGCCAGGTAGGACGAGTCCAGGCTCAGTGTCGCGGCGGTGATGTCGGCGACGGTATCGCCGGTGCGGGGCAGCGCGCCCGGTGTGCGCGGTGGGCGCCGCAGCAGCACGTCGGTGATCGCCGTGCGAGGCAGCTCCGGCAACCCCGAAGCCACTGCCTGCGCCGTGGACTCGATCGATTCCCGCAGCGCCGTCGTCGGCACCGGCGGGCCCGGGGTGAGCGCGAACGGCACCTGGTCGAAAGGGTGGCCGTCGCTGCCGGTTCGCTCCAACAGAAGGACCGTGGTGGGCAGCGTCGGATCGTCGACCTCGATGACTTCGGCGTGCGCCGCGGCACGACGATCCGGGTCGTCGGTCATGCCGGGCGGGGCCGGTGGGTCATAGAGCGCGAACACCTGCGAGTGGAGTTCGCCGCGCGCAAGTTCACCGGTCAGCTTCAGGCGCCGTTGCGGCTTGCGGGCCCGGGGCGGGGTGTTCCAATCGACGGCGACCGTTGTGTTGTCGATCACGAAAACGTCTGTGCTGTCCGACCATTCGTCGATCGGATAGTTCAGGCGGTCGAAATGCGACCACCAGAACGGCTTGTCCTCGCGCTGGTGATAGCCGCGCGCCGCCGCCACCAGGGCCACCGCCGTCTGCTCCGGGGTGCGGTCGTCGGCCGCGGCGTCGCCGGTGAACTTCGCGAGCTTCGACGCCAGCTCATCATGGTCCTTGATGGTGTCCTGGTTGGTAACCGGTTGGGTTCCGGCTGGGGTGACTCCGGCTTCCCAGGCCCGGATCAGCAACCAATCGCGCAGGTTGCGGGTGGACACACAGTCGTAGTGGTTGTAGTCCTCGATCTCCTTGAGCACCGTGGCGGCCTCGCCGGCGTGACCCTGCGAGAGCAACTCGCAGTACCGGGCGTAGCCGGTGATCGAGTCGGCGGCGGTGGTGACGTCCCCGGACCGCAGCTGCGCACCCATGTACAGCGGCTCCAGCGCCTTGAGGCTGACCGACTCCGCGCCCACCCGAATGCTCTTGCGCACCAACGGATACAGGTCGACCAGCACACCGTTGCGCAGCAGATCGTCCACCTCGTCCTCGCCGACGCCGTAGCGCCCGGCCAGTCGCAGCAGCGCGGTTCGCTCGTAGGGCGCGTAGTGGTAGATGTGCATGTTGGGGCGGCGTTTGCGGCGCTTGGCCACCATGGCCAGGAACTGTTTGAGAGCTTCACGCTCGTCAGCCCGGTTGTGCGCCCAGAGCGGCTGAAAAGCGCCCGTCGGACCCGCTTCCAACACGCCGAAGAGGTATTCCAGGCCCCAGTTCGTTCCGTCGGCAGTCCACAGCGGGTCACCTTCGAAATCGAAGAACAAGTCACCCGGGTCGGGCTCCGGCAATAAAGCCAGCGGTTGCGGGTTCACCATCTCGAACTGCGGAGTACCGGTATTGCGTTGCAGCAGTTGAATTTTGGCTTGCGCGGACAACGTGCTCAGTGAGCTGGGGGACAGCCCGGCCACCGGACCGCCCGTGTTGGCCAGCTCGCCGATGGTGGTAATGCCCGCGCCGATCAGCTTCTCGCGCTGGCTGACCCGCATCCCGGCGACCAGCAGCAGATCGTCGCGGTCTCGCAGCTGCTCAGCGCACAGCGTGCACCTCAGGCAGGCCTGCACGCCTTCGTCTTCCCAGTCCACCGCCCGGCCGGCGGCGTGATGGGCGTCCAGCAACTCCTGCAGATGGGCGCGCTGAGACCGGTAGACCGGGATGAGGTCGTCGACCGGGTAAGGCACCACCGTGCCGTCACCGAGAATCAGCTCGGCATGCTCGGTCACCGGGACACCGGCCGACGTCAGGGCGTCGGCGTAGGCCGCCAGCTGCAGCAGCGCGCTGACCTTTGGGGAACGGGCCAGCTTGGTGTCGGTGACCCGGTACCGCTCGCCGTCACGGATCAGGAAATCGGCGAACCCGACGAAGCGCCCGTCGTACATCGCCGCCTGGTACACCACCGGGGCGCCGTCGGTGACTGCCCGCATGGTGGCCGCCGCGGCGGCAGTCAACCCGGCATCGGTGTACGCGGGCCGGCCGATGACGGCCACTTCGTCGCCGTAGTTGGTGCGCAACTGCCCGAACATGCGGCGTTCGTGCTCGTTGCCCAGCACCGCCGCTCGCACGAGCAGGTCGTCCTCCGCGGCGACGGCGGGTCCCCAACCCAACCGCGCGTCGAAGTCACGCAGCAGCGCGTACTCGCAGTGCGCGGCGGACGCGAGATCCGAAGCGCTGTAGACGATCCTGTTGCCGGTGACGAACACAGCCGCAACTGTAGGTCAGGGGTACGACAGGCGTGGCCGGCTCTTCTGTTCGCTGCAGCTAGCCGCGACGACCGCGAGCATCGAGGGTCTGAAAATCCCGCGGTGCAACCGATCGCCGGGCCAAGTGAATTCTGAATCGTCCACACAAGATTGTGGAAACTCATGCAGAACGCACATAATCGTGCGTAATGTCATCGATCGTTCGGGAGGAGGGGTCGGGGTCCCGGTGTCGATCCACCTCCTGCGCGAGAGTTGCCCATATCGCCTGACCGTGGGCTGTGCCGGCGGGTTGGACTCACCTCCGGTCAGCGGTCCACGGCCCCGGGCCGCGGTCGACTCTGTGGTGTGTTTCACCAGCTAGATTGCTGTGCCGACGCAATACGAGGTGTCGGCGTCATACGGGCTTTACTTGGGGGATTTTGCAGAGCTGTGATCTGGTCGCTAGTGCAGACAAAGGGCGGCGTCGGGAAGACGACGACGGCGATGTTCTTGGCCGCGGCTGCGGAGCGGCGGGGGATTGCGGTGCGTGTCGTCGATGCGGATCCGCAAGGATCAGCCTCTTCGTGGGCCGATCGGGCCGCGCACCGGGGGACGCCGCTGCCCTTTGATGTCGTTCCCGGGACAGCGGCGGCCGTGCGCGCCTTGGCGAGTGAACCGGGCGAACTGATATTGGTGGACAGCCCGCCCGCAGTGGCGGCGGCGATCGATGCCGCGATCGACGTAGCCGACCTGGTAATCATTCCGACCGGCCCCCGCGCGGCGGACATCGACCGAGTCTGGCCCACGCTGGACGTCACGCAGCACCGTCCCACGACGATACTGCTGACCCTGGTGGATGCGCGGAAGGTCGAGGCAGTGGAAATGCCGCAGGCGTTAATTGCTGCCAACGCCCCGGTCATGCACAGCGTGGTACGGCATCACAGTGCGATCGAGCGTGCGTTCGGTCGCGACATACCGCAAGATTTGGGAGACTACGCCGACGTGTTCGACGAACTCATTGCTGCAGCGTGGACCGACGGGAAGGCCGCGACGGTATGACGGAGAAGTCTTCGATGTCCGCAGCCGTGCGGGAGGCCGTGATCCGCCGGCCTACCGGAGCGGCCGCCACGGCGCGCGCGGCGAGTGCATTTCAGGGCTACGACGAGGCTTCGCAGCTCACACCCATGCCAGCACCGGTGGGCCACGAGGCCATGCGGACCACATTGCTCCTGCAGCAGACGATGCGTACCGCACTCAAGCGTCGGGCGTTAGACCAGGAAACGACCATGGGCGAACTCATCCGTACTGCTATCAATTTGGGGCTGAAGGATCCCGTTGGGTTGGCTCGCGCATCCGTGACTCATCGAGGCGCGGGCGGTGGTGTGCGGACCACGCTCGACTTGCCCCGGGCGATGCACCGTACCCTCAAGCGGGTCGTGGCGGATGAGGCGACGAGCCTGCAAGCGCTTGTCATGGCGGCAATCGTTCAGACTTACCCTGACCTGCGTTGATTGGCTAGAGGCCGTACGGCCACGCCAGTGGCCGCTTAGCTCCGTCCCCGAGTCGCCTCAGCTTGTCGTCGTCGCGCCGCGCGCAGCGGTGGCTCGCGATGCCCAGTTGCCACCACGTGATTCAGCCAGCCATCTGGCAAATAATGCACTACTATTTAAATAGTCATCTGCTTAACTATTCAGTATCTTTGTAAAAAGCGTTCTTGCATTCGCATATTGATGCATATATGTACTTCCATAAATCCTTATGGTTCGAGTTAGCAAATAGCTGTTCTGGCGGGAATCTTTAGATAATTTGATGCAAAGCTCGAGGCCGAGAACCGTTCGCACCATTTTTCGGAAGCTACTGCGAGTGGGGTCCGCGCTAGCTGTGGCGGGATGCGCAGTCGTCTTTGCCGTCGTCTTTGTGTGTCGCATCCCGGAGGGACCCGGCGCAGCTACGGCACTACCTGCGTCACCGCCGACGGAGCACGAGGCGACGCCGACAAGCCCGACCCGGCGGCCCCATCTGTCCCTAGTTGGCAATCACCTGTGGCGCGCGAGTCAGGGGAGGAGTATCCGCTCGCCGTTGAGCGTCCTCCGAGCGATGATCGGGCAGCTCAGCGGCCGCCGGTGTTGCCGATCAGCTCCACGCCGCTGCCGTTCCACCGGAACCTCACCACGCTGCCCACCCCGAGCGCATTGGGGTAGGTCAGCGCAACGGTGTCGCCGGTGCTCTGCGCGGGGTCGATCCCGTTGAACCCGTAGGTGTCCGGGACGCCCTGAGGGATGAACTTGCCGAGATGGAACAGCACCGCCCGGGTGGTCGGATTCTCGGCGTTGGTGTTGGCCTTGATGATCACCGCCGACAGTTGGGCGCACTCGTTGTAGTTGCCGGCCACCGGTTCGGGGTTCCACGCCTGCTGGCTGCGCGGGTCGCGGGGTAGTTCCGAGACGACCTTGGCGATGGTGGGTGCGGACAGATTGACTGCACAGGGATCGGGCGGGGCCGCACTAGTGCTCGGTGGCGGGCCCGCCGCGGCTGTCGGCGCGGTGGTGACAGCCGACGCAGCGGTGGGCTTTGTGGCCTGTGGCGTCTTGGCGACGGTTGAGTCCCCCGAGCCGCATCCAGCCAATGTCGCGGCCCCCGCCGCGGCTGACAAAGCTGTCAGTGCAGCGGCACGACAACGGAGCGACCACACATCGGGCACCGTACCGGCACCGGGCTGCCGGGTGTGGCAGGCGCGGCCGTACCACCATGTGGCGTGTGACCGTGCTGCGTTGCTGCTGCCTCGCAGTTGATGACCACCGGTCATATGAGGTGGAGTCGTTCGGCGGCTGAAAAGTTGTTGAAATTACTTTTTCAATATGACCTACTGCGAAAGTTTCTGTGTAAAACTCACACCGAGCTCTGGCAATCACTAGTTAATCCATTGAAAGCTCCGCGGCGGGAGCGGAGCGGTGGCTTGAGCGTGCAGATTTCGGATGGGGGCTCTCAAATGTATTACCTGTTGGTTTCGCCTAGTGCATTGTCTGCAGCAACAACAAATCTGACCGACATCGGCACGGCGGTCGAGGCCGCCAGAGCGGCGGCGGCGGGGTCGACGTCCCAGGTTGCGGCCGCGGCCGCGGATGAGGTGTCGGCGGCGATAGCAGCGCTGTTCGGCACCTACGGACAGGAATTTCAGGCGCTCAGCGCGCAGGCGTCGGTGTTCCATGACCAGTTCGTGAAGACGCTGGGTTCCGGCGCCGGGGCCTACTCGCTGACCGAAGCGACCGCGGCATCGCAGCTGGACACGTTGGCCCAGGAGGTGACCGGCCTGATCAACGGACCAAGCCAGGCGCTGACCGGGCGTCCACTGTTCGGCGACGGTGCGGATGGCGCGGCCGGGACGGGACAGCAGGGTGGCGACGGCGGTTGGTTGTGGGGTAACGGAGGCAAGGGCGGGTCGGGTGTGGCCGGAACGGCTACCACCGCCGCCGGCACCGGCGGGGCCGGTGGATCCGCATTCCTGTTCGGCCACGGCGGTGCCGGCGGGGCCGGTGGAATCGGCTGGACCGGGACGAATGGCGCGGCCGGCACGTCCGGCGGGACCGGCGGCGCCGGTGGCGCGGGCGGCCTGCTGTGGGGCAACGGCGGTGCGGGCGGTGTCGGCGGTGCGGGTGGTAACGGCAGCATCGGCGTCACCACGGCCGGCACCAGCGGAGATGGCGGGCACGGCGGTCTCGGCGGAGACGGTGGCGTGGGTGGCGCGGGACGCGCCTTGTTCTCCACCGGCGGTGCCGGCGGCGCGGGAGGTGTCGGCGGCGACGGCGGTGCGGGCGGCACCGGCGCCACCGGCACGACCGGCACGTGGGCCAGCGGCGGTACCGGTCTCGGCAGCGACGGCGGCGACGGTGGTAACGGCGGCCTCGCCGGCAACGGCGGCAAGGGTGCCGCGGGCGGCGCCGGCGGATTGTTCGGCTCCCTGGGCGCCAATGGCGACGGCGGCAGCGGCGGTAACGGCGGTGACGCTGGAATCGGCGGCACGGGTGGCGCCGGCGCGGCAGGCGATTGGAGCGCTGCCCTGAGCGCCGGCAACGGCGGTCACGGCGGCAACGGCGGCAACGCCGGTACCGCTCACGCCACTGGCGGGACCGGTGGCGCAGCGGGCACCGGCGGGCTGGCCGGCACCGGAACTGCAGGATCGGCGGGTCATGGTGGTGCCGCGGCCACCAGCGGCGGCGACGGGGGTAATGGCGGTGACGGCGCAACCGGCACCTTCAGCGCCGGCGGCACCGGCACGGGCGGCAATGGTGGCACCGGCGGCAATGGCACTGCGTTCGGCCACGGCGGGGATGGCGGGAAAGGCGGTGCCGGCGCCGACGGTGGTACCGGTCAACAGGCGGGCCACGGCGGCAACGGTGGTACGGGTGGTGACGGTGGCGTCAACGGCACCGGCGGCACCGGCGGCGCCGGCGGCAAGGGCGGCGCCGGCCAGAACCAGTTCAGCAACCCCAGCTTCGGTGGCGCAAATGAGGCACAGGCTGGTGGAACGGGCGGTACCGGCGGCAAGGGTGGCCTCGGTCACGGCAGCGGCGCCAACGGCAGCGGCGGCGCGGGTGGGGCCGGCGGTACCGGTGCCGGCATCGGTAGCGGTGCGACCGGACAGATTGGTGGATCGGGTGGTGCCGGTGCGGTCGGTACCGCAGCCGGCCCCGGTTACGGCGGCGGCGGTGGCGGCGGTGGCGGCGGTGCCCTCATTTCGGGACCCACCGGCACCGTCAGCGGTACCGCGACCGGCGGCTACGGCGGGCACGGCGGCGACGGCAGCGCCAGTGCGGCCGGCAGCACCGGGGGGACCGGTGGTAGCGCGACCATTTGGGCCGACACCGCAACCAGCACCGCCGGCGGTACCGCGAAGGGCGGCGACGGTGGCAACGCCTTCGGCACCGGTGGCACCGCCGGTGCCGGCGGGCAGGGCGCGATCGTGGCCCGCGGCGCGGACAGTCACGCCAGCGGCTTCGGCAACGGGGGCAGGGGCGGCGACAGCGTCGACGGAGGCACAGCCGGCTACGGCGGCCTGGGTGACGTGAATGCGAGTGCCGGAGGCACCGCGAGCGGCACGGGCACCGGAGGCAACGGCGGCAAGGCCACCGGCGCCGACAGCGTCGGCGGCAACGCGTACGACCCGACCCACGGCGGCGGCGAAGTACAGGCAGGCTGGGGGAGTCTCACCGGCGGCGACTCTTCGGGAATCGCTACCGGTGGTAACGGAGGCGATGCGATCAACGGCGGACACGGCGGGGGCGGCGGCTACGGAGTAGTGCTGTCCGGGGGGCTTGACGGCTCGGCTTCCGGCACCGCCACGGGCGGTAACGGCGGCAGTGCCAGCGCCCTCAATGCCAGCGGCGGCCTGGCGGGCAATGCCCAAGTCGGCGGCCTGTACGGTTCTGCGACCGGCCACGCCACTGGCGGCAACGGCGGCGACGGCCTCGGCGGCAGCGGCGGTAACGGGGGTTACGCGTGGGTCACCAACAACACCGACACCAGTCCGCTCGGCACACAGATTGTGAACGGCACCTCGATCGGCGGCAACGGCGGAAACGGCGGCGCCAACGGCACGAACGGCGCCGTGGGTGGACATGGCGGTGACGGTGCGGTCGCCAGGCTGATACCTCTGAACGGCACCCACTCCACTGACATGACCGTTCACGGCGGCAACGGCGGCGCCGGCGGCGCGGGCGGCAACGGCGTTGGCGGCACCGGCGGCAACGGCGGATCCGCCCAGGAAGTCGATGTCACCGGCGAGAACATGTCCGGCAACTACATCGAAAGCGGCGGCGGCGGGGCCGGCGGCACCGGCGGTGATGGCTTCAAAGGCGGGAATGGTGGTGCCGGCGGAGCGGCGCAGATCACCACAGCCGGCGGCGGCACGGTCAACGACAGCTCTGCCCTTGGCGGGCTCGGTGGTCGGGGCGGCGACGGCAGCGGCACCGCCGCCGGCGGTGGGGGCGCCGGTGGCGGTGCCGCGACTATCTCCGCGTCCGATACGGGCAGCTCCGTCAGTGGGACCACCGCCAAGGGTGGCCAGGGCGGTGCCGGCGGTAGCAACGGCGGTGCGGGCCAGGTCGGCGGCGCGGCCATCGTCTCCGCTAGCGGCGGCGGGCACATCACCAACAGCAATGCCTTGGGTGGTTTGGGCGGCAGCGGCACCGGCGGCGGCACCGGCGGAAGCGGCGGCGCGGCCCTCGTTGGCTTCGACCCCACTACCGGCACGGTTCACGGTGGCACCATCTTCGGAGCGACCGCCCAAGGTGGCGAGGGTGGCGCAGGCACCGGCGGAACCGGCGGCGCGGGCGGTTCCGGCCTCGTCGTCGTCGACGGCACGGGAAGTACGACCGTCGCCGGCGGCACGATCGGTGGCGCCGGGCTCCAGGCCGTCGCAACCGGCGGCACAGGCGGAGCAGGTGTCAGCGGCGGGACCGGTGGTCGAGGCGGCTTCGGCGAACTCGAGGCCGGCCCGCAAGGCACCTCATATGGAAACTCAACCGGCGGTGCCGGCGGCAAGGGCACCGGCACCGGCAGCGTCGGCGGTCTGGGTGGACAGTCCGACATCCAGAGCGGCAAGACGACCGTGGTCGTCAATCCCAGCGGCGGCCCCGACATCTCGGTGGGCGGCCCCGGTGGGACGGCTCATGGTACGTCGACCGGCGGGGCCGGTGGCGACGCCACCAGTAACGGGACTGTGGGTGGCCACGGTGGCAAC
This sequence comes from Mycobacterium sp. 20KCMC460, assembly GCF_022179425.1. NCBI lineage: Bacteria > Bacillati > Actinomycetota > Actinomycetes > Mycobacteriales > Mycobacteriaceae > Mycobacterium > Mycobacterium sp. 20KCMC460. The sequence continues at coordinate 5,134,698 of NZ_AP025524.1, read as the reverse complement.
GGAGGAGGCGCGTCCATCGCCGCCGGCGGGGCCAACGCCGAGGCCACGGGCACGTCGCAGGGCGGCCGGGGCGGTGACGGCCTCAACGGCGGCACCGGCGGCGGCGCCAATGTCAGCGGAACGGGGAGCAACACAGGCTCTCCCGGTGCCAGCCGGATCAGCGCGCTGGGTCAGAACACCTTCGCGAGCGGTAGCGCCACCGGCGGCAGCGGCGGCACCGGTACCGGTGCCGGCAGTGTCGGCGGGAGCCCGGCCGACGGAAACATCATCGCGGCACTCTCCCCCAGCGGGGATCCCGGCAACTCCTCGCACCTGGTCAACCAGACAGTCCACGGTGGTAACGGCGGTAACGGCGGCAACGCCACCACCATCGGAACGGGTGGCAACGGCGGTAAGGCCGACGTGATCATGGTCGACAACGCGATCTACGAGAACAACCCCACTGGTATGAACGGCGCCAACCACCCGTAACCGAGGAACGCGGCTCCGGCCGGGCTGCGGCCTGGCCGGAGCCGCGTCATGCTGCGCACCGCCGACCGGCCGCTAACCTCCTGCGCCCGACGGCGCCGGCTTACCGACCACTAGACTCCCTAACCGATGGACACCCCTCCCGAAACCTTCGCCGACCTGCAGATTCACCCGTCGGTCCTGCGGGCGATCGCAGACGTCGGCTACGAGTCGCCGACCGGCATCCAGGCGGCCACCATTCCGGCGTTGCTCGCCGGCACCGACGTCGTCGGGCTGGCCCAGACCGGCACCGGCAAGACGGCGGCGTTCGCGATCCCGATCCTGTCCAAGATCGACACCACCAGCAAGGCGACTCAGGCGCTGGTGCTAGCGCCTACCAGGGAGCTGGCGCTGCAGGTGGCCGAGGCTTTCGGCCGCTACGGGGCGCATCTGCCGCAGCTCAACGTGCTGCCCATCTACGGTGGGGCGTCGTACACCGTCCAGCTGGCGGGGCTGCGCAGGGGCGCACAGGTAGTGGTCGGCACCCCCGGCCGGGTCATCGACCACCTCGAGCGCGGCACGCTGGACCTGTCCCGGGTGGACTACCTGGTGCTCGACGAGGCCGACGAGATGCTCACCATGGGCTTCGCCGAAGAGGTGGACCGCATCCTGTCCGAGACCCCGGAGTACAAGCAGGTCGCCCTGTTCTCAGCGACCATGCCGCCGGCCATCCGCAAGATCACCACCAAGTACCTGCATGACCCGCTGGAAGTCACCTCGAAGGCGAAAACCGCTACCGCAGAGAATATTTCACAGCGCTACATCCAGGTGGCGGGCCCGCGCAAGATGGACGCGCTCACGCGGGTGCTCGAGGTGGAGCCGTTCGAGGCGATGATCGTCTTCGTGCGCACCAAGCAGGCTACCGAGGAGGTCGCCGAAAAGCTGCGTGCCCGAGGGTTTTCCGCCGCCGCCATCAACGGTGACATCCCGCAGGGTCAGCGGGAGCGCACCATCGCCGCACTCAAGGATGGGAACATCGACATCCTGGTCGCCACCGACGTGGCGGCGCGCGGACTGGATGTGGAGCGCATCTCGCACGTGCTGAACTATGACATCCCGCACGACACCGAGTCCTACGTGCACCGCATTGGGCGCACCGGCCGCGCCGGACGCAAAGGTTCGGCCGTGCTGTTCGTCTCGCCACGAGAACGCCACCTGCTCAAGGCGATCGAGAAGGCCACCCGGCAGCCGCTCACCGAGGCGGCGCTGCCCACCGTCGAGGATGTCAACGCACAACGGGTCGCCAAGTTCGCCGACTCGATCACCAGCGCGCTGGGCGGCCAGGGCATCGAGCTGTTCCGGCGGTTGGTGGAGGATTACGAACGCGAGCACGACGTTCCGATGGCCGACATCGCCGCCGCGCTGGCGCTGCAGTCCCGCGACGGCGAGGCGTTCCTGCTGGCGCCCGACCCGCCGCCGGAGCGACGCGATCGCGAAAAACGAGGCCCGCAGGATCGTACCGAAAGGCCCAGGCAGACAAAGCCTTTCACCACCTACCGAATCGATGTGGGTAAGCGGCACAAGATCGGTCCGGGAGCGATCGTGGGAGCCATCGCCAACGAAGGGGGTCTGCACCGCAGCGACTTCGGTCATATCGCCATCGGACCCGATTTCTCGATGGTCGAACTCCCGGCAAAGCTGCCCAGGGCGGTGCTGAAAAAGCTTGAAAATACCCGCATCTCGGGTGTGCTGATCAACCTTCGGCCCGACCGGCAGTCCGACAAGAGGGCGCCCCGCAACGACGGTGGCAGACCGCGCCGGAAACCCGCCGGATGACGGTCTCCGAGGAGCAGGATCAGGGCGGACTCGAGCAGGTCTCCGGTGTCGACCGGGTGGCCTCGCTGACCGGTGTCCGCGCCGTCGCGGCACTGCTGGTGGTGGGCACTCACGCCGCCTACACCACCGGCAAGTACACCCACGGCTACTGGGGTCTGGTGGGAGCCAGGATGGAGATCGGGGTGCCGATCTTCTTCGTGCTGTCCGGTTACCTGCTGTTCCGTCCGTGGGTCAAGGCGGCGCAGACCGGCGGTCCACCGCCGTCGCTGACTCGCTATGCGCGGCACCGGGTTCGGCGCATCATGCCCGCCTATGTGATCACCGTGCTGGTTGCCTACGTGCTGTACCACTTCCGCGAGGCCGGACCCAACCCCGGACACAGCTGGCTCGGCTTGATCCGCAACCTGACGCTCACCCAGATCTACACCGACGGGTACCTCGGAAAGTACCTGCATCAGGGCCTGACGCAGATGTGGAGCCTGGCGGTGGAGGCGTCCTTCTATGTGCTGCTGCCGCTGTTGTCCTACCTGCTGCTGGTGTCGATAAGCCGACGGCGCTGGCGGCCCAAACTGGTGATCGCGACAATCCTGGCGCTGATGTTGATCAGTCCGGGATGGCTGATCCTGGTGCACAGTAATCATCAGATTCCCGACGGCGCCCGATTGTGGCTGCCGACCTATCTGGCCTGGTTTCTGGGCGGAATGTTGCTGACGGTGCTGCAGGCGGAGCGCGTGCGCTGCTATGCATTCGCCGCGATCCCCCTGGCGGTCGTCTGTTACTTCATCGTCTCCACGCCGATCGCGGGGGCGCCCACCACCTCGCCGGCGTCGCTGCCGGAGGCGCTGTGGAAGACGGTCTTCTACACGGTGATCGCCACGCTGGCGGTGGCGCCGTTGGCGCTGGGGAATCAGGGCTGGTACTCGGTCCTGCTGGCCAGCCGGCCCATGGTGTGGCTGGGCGAGATCTCCTACGAGATCTTCTTGATCCACCTGATCACCATGGAGTTCGCGATGGTCTACATCGTGCGAGCGCACGTGTACACCGGTCCGATGCTGTATCTCTACGTCGCAACGGTGGTGGTGACGATTCCGTTGGCCTGGCTACTGAACCGGTTGACCCGGGTCTAGGCGATCGCCTTTTCGGGTCAGACCCTGACCGCGAAAAGATAGCGAAGGAAAAACTAGCGACGCGCCGACACCGGCGTCACCACCGGCACCACGAACTCCTCGATCATCGCTCGCTCGTCGGCCTCGTCGCGGCCGGGGAACGTCAGCATCGAGATGATCACCCGTACCGCCCAGCGGGCCCGCCGTTGCACCGCCACAGGGTCGTCAGGGCCCAGCGAACTCAGAAAGCCGGACACCAGCGCGACGATCACCGCGGACTGCCCAGCGAGCTCGCCGCCGATCGGCGGCTGGGTGGCCCCGAACCAGGCTGCCAGCGCGGGGTTTTCGCGGACCATCCGCAGGGTGGCGATGATGCCGTCGATCAGCCGTTCGCGGGGATCGGCAACCCGCTCGATCCGCCGCAGTATCTCGCTGCCCAGCCGGTGCGTCTCGCGGTGGACGTACGCGGTCCGCAGTGCCTCCCGACTGTCGAAGTACCGGTATAACGTTGCGCGCGAACACCCTGCCGCCCTTGCGATCTCGTTCATGCCGACCGAATCGGGCCCGTGCTCGGTGAACAGCCTCTCGGCGGCGTCCAGAATCCGGTCGGCGGCCACCTCGGTGCGCCGTTCGGCCAGCCAGTCCATCAGGATCGCATCCGGATCGGCACCGACAGCGGGCGCCGCACATAGCTGCCGCCCGACCACACGATGTGCTCGGGGTCGACTTCGAAATCCGGGCAGCGGCTGAGCAATTCGGTCAGTGCGACCCGCGACTGCATCCGCGCCGCGGCCGCGCCCAGGCAGTGGTGTGCACCGTGGCTGAAAGTCAGGATGTTGCGGGGGCGGCGCCGCACGTCGAGTTCGCCGGCATCGGGCCCGTACACGCGCTCGTCGCGGTTGGCCGACCCGTAGAGCAGCAGCACCCGACGTCCGGCCGGAATGGTGGTGTCTTCGATCGTGACGTCCCGGGTGGCGGTGCGGGCCAGGCCCTGCGCGGGGGAGGTGAGCCGCATCAACTCGTCGACGGCTTCCGGAATCAGGTCGTGATCGTCGACCAGCAGCTGGCGCTGATCGGGTCGCTGATGCAGCAAAGGCATTGAGCCACCGAGCATTCCGGTGACGGTATCGTTGCCTCCGGTGACCATGGTGAAAGTGAAGCCGAGGATCGAGAGCACGCCGGCGATGTCGCCGTCGGCACCGACGCCCGCGGCCACCAGATGCGAGATCGTGTCGTCCTCGGGTTCGGTGCGACGGCGTTCGATCAGCGCGGTGAAGTAGCCCATCATGGTCCCCACCGCATCGCCGACGGTTTCCAGTGCCCCGGCGATACCGCCCTCGGCGGTGTTGGCCGCGACGATGGCCTGGGTCCACCCGTCGAATTGGGCCCAATCCTCTTCGGGCACACCAAGATAATGCGCCACCACCATCGACGGCAGCGGCTTGAACAACTCGGTGACGATGTCGCCGCCGCCGTTGGCGCGTAGTGCCTCGATCCGCTGCACCACGAACTCGCGCACCTTGGGCTCGACCGCCTCGACCTGACGGGGGGTGAACCCGCGCGAGACCAGCTTGCGGAACTCGGTGTGCACCGGCGGATCCTGCATCACCATCGGCGGGTTGTCCCGCAGCCCGATCATGTCCAGGTCACCGTAATTGACGGTCAGGCCCTCCGCCGAGGAGAACGTCTGGTGGTCGCGCGCGGCGGCCCAGACGTCCGCGTGCCGGGACAGTACGTAGTAGTCGTTTTCCGGGTGCCCGGATGGCACGACGTGGTGAACCGGGTCGTGGTCGCGCAGCGCCCGGTACATCGGCCAGGGGTTGGGCCAGGTCTCTGCGGTGGCAAGGACGAACTTCGCGGGCGCCTCGTGAGACATAACAGCGGTCATGTCTTACATCTACGACATTCGCCGGTATTTGTCAACGAAGCACCGGTGGCGTTCGCCTGAGCGTTGCCGGTGAATCCTGGGCGGGGAAAGAAAGGTCCCGCCCTGGCTTCACTCGCAAACGCCCACGGTGCACACTCGAGTGTCGGAGGCCAAACAAACAGCATGACCACGCCCGACCAAGTCGACTTCAGCGGCGTGCAGTGGGGCTCGGTGGAATGGACCAACCTGTGCACGTTGTACCTACGGGCATACGAGAGCCGCTCGCCGGAGCCGATTCTGGGGGACCACGCGGCAGCTGAAGCGGTGGACCGCATCGAATACGACTGGGCCCGGGTACATCGCGCCACGTTTCCCCGGTCCAACCAGTACCTGGTCGCCATGCGCGCCAGGCAATTCGACGACTGGTGTGCCGACTTTCTGCGACGCCACCCGAATGCCGTCGTACTGCACCTCGGCTGCGGCATGGATACCCGCGCGTTCCGGCTGAAGCCCGGGTACCCGGCTCCTCCTCACAGCGCGCCGCTCAGACAGGAGAAACCCGCCGAAACCGTGCGGTGGTTCGACGTCGACCAACCGCAAGTGATCGCGCTGAGGCGCAAGCTCTATCACGACACGGCCGAGCATCAGATGATCGGCGCAACAGTGACCGACGAGGCCTGGCTGGAAGAGATACCCACCGACCGGCCGCTGCTGATGGTCGCCGAGGGGCTGCTCATGTATCTGACCGGTTCCGAGGTGTGCACTTTGTTGCAGCGGCTCACGGATCGGTTCAGCAGCGGCGAATTAATCTTCGACACCACCTCGCCGCTGGGGCCGCGACTGTCCAAGGTGCTCACCCGGGGCATCACCAAGTGGGGCATCCGGGACGCCCGAGAGATTGAGCGCTGGAACCCGCGGCTGCGATTCCTTGAGCAGTCGCCGGTTGGGGCACTGTCGGGACGCATCCCGTCGGCGTCACTGCGGTTGGTTTGGCGGCTGGTCAACGCCACACCGATTCGCAATTACGATGTGATCAACCGATTTTCATTCTGAGCCACTCAGATTCCCGACCCCGGGTTCAGAATCCCCAACGGATCCAGCGCCTGTTTGATCCGCCGGTTCAGCTCCATCACCTCGGGTCCCAGATACCCCTCGAGCCAGGGCCGCTTCAACCGGCCGACACCGTGCTCACCGGTGATGGTGCCGCCCAGTTCGACGGCCAGATCCATGATCTCGCCGTAGGCCAGTTGAGCGCGCTGGGCCATCGCGGCATCGGAGGGGTCGAAAACCAACAGCGGATGTGTGTTGCCGTCACCGGCATGCGCGATCACCGAGATCATCAGGTCCCGCTCGTCGGCGATCCGGGCGATCCCCGTCACCAACGATCCGAGGGCGGGCAGCGGCACGCCGACGTCCTCGAGCAACAACGATCCCTTGGCCTCCACCGCCGGGATGCAGAATCGCCGCGCAGCCACGAAAGCCTCGCCCTCGTCGGGGTCGTCGGTCGAAAACACTTCCACCGCACCGTTTTCGGCGAACACCTCGGCCATGATCGCGGCGTCTTCGGTGCCGGCGCGACCCCGCTCGTCGGAGCCGGCTACCAGCATCGCGGCCGCCGTCCGGTCCAGGTCCATCCGCAAGGTGTCCTCGACGGCGTTGATCGCGACCTGGTCCATGAACTCCAGCATCGACGGTCGCAGCCGTGCGGTGACCCCGAGCACGGCATCAATGGCCGTCTCCACCGAGGCGAAGCTGGCCACCACCACACTCGAGGTGTGCTGGGCCGGCAGCAGCCGCAGCGTCACCTCCGTGACCACACCGAGCGTCCCTTCGCTACCCACGAACAGCTTGGTAAGGGGAAGTCCCGCAACATCTTTCACCCGCGGGCCGCCAAGCCGCACCGCGGTGCCGTCGGCCAGCACCACCTGCATGCCCAGTACGTAGTCGGTGGTGACTCCGTACTTGACGCAGCACAACCCGCCGGCGTTGGTGGCGATGTTGCCGCCGATGCTGCAGATCTCGTACGACGACGGGTCCGGCGGGTACCAGAGTCCGTGCTCGGCGGCGGCGGCTTTGACTTCGGAGTTGAACAGCCCGGGCTGGCACACCGCGGTACGGGTGACCGGGTCGACGGTGATGTCGCGCATCTTCTCGGTCGAGAGCACGATTCCGTTGTCCACCGCCGTCGCCCCGCCGGACAACCCGCTGCCGGCCCCGCGCGGTACGACCGGCACCTTGTGGGTGGAAGCCCAGCGCAACACGGTCTGCACCTCTTCGGTACACCGCGGCCGGACTACGGCTAGCGGTTTGCCCGCCGACGGGTCCAGGGCGCGGTCCTGGCGGTAGCCCTCGGTCACCGCGGGGTCGGTGATCACCATCCCCTCGGGCAGTTCGGAGATCAGGCCGTCTAGCACGCTCACCGGGCCGATCCTACGTTGAGGAGCCGACAGCGAACTCCGGTGCGCGATCCAGTTCTCGCAACGACGGCAGCCCGATGCAGAGCCACCCGGTCGCCAGGATCGGCAGCGAGAGCACCAGAAACGCGACGTGCAGGCCCGCCGCATCGGCCAACGGACCGGCCAGCAACAGTCCCAGCGGGCCCGCGGCATAGGCCAGTGACGCCATCACCCCGACCACCCGACCGCGCAGGTGCGCCGGCGCCCGGGTCTGCACGACGTAGGCGTAGATCGGCTGGATCGGCCCGTACACCAGGCCGACCAGCGCGACCAGCAACAGGATCACCGGCAGCGGCGGCAGCAACGCGATCGCGGTGGCGGCGGCCCCGAAGGTGAGCACCGCGGTCAGCATGATCACCCGGCGCGGTACTCGTTTTGCCAGCGCCACATAGCCCAGCGCACCCAGCAAGCCGCCCAGGGACAACGCCATCAACACCGAACCCAGCTGCCCGGGCTGATGCCGGTCGCTGAAGTACTTGGGGAACAACACGGTCTCCATTGGCAGATACAGCGCTGTGACGGTCAGGTCGATCAGCGCCAACGTGCGCAGCACCCGCAGACTCCACACGAAACGCAGCCCGTTGGCAATCCCAGACCTCAATCCTCGGGGCCGGTTCACGTGCACCGGTTTGCCGGCGCCCTCCAGCCGCAGCACCGCAATCGCCAGGATGGACATCGCGAACGCCCCTGCGGTGATCCACATCGTGGTGATGCCGCCGACCGTCGCGATCATCAGCCCGCCGATGCCCGGGCCCACCATGAAGGCCAGGTTCAGGAGCGCCTCGTAGCTGCTGTTGACCCGGTCCAGCGACCAGCCGGCCCGGGCGGCGGCCTCCGGCAGCATCGACTGGCGCGCGGTGATACCGGCCGGGTCGAACGCCGCCGCGCACGCACCGAGCACCGCCAGCACCGCGACGTCGACGGCCTGCCCGCCGAACGCCCACGCCACCAACGGCACGCCGGCCACCGCCGACCCGGACAGCGCGTCGGCCACCATCGACACCCGCCGGCGACCGAAGAAGTCGACCGCGGTGCCCGCGACCAGCGTGGAAACCAGCAGCGGCAGCGTCGTCGCGCCGGCCACTATCGAGGCCTGACCGGCGCTGCCCTGGCGCTGCAGCACCAGCCAGGGGAACGCGACTATCGAGATGCCGTCGCCGGAGCACGCCATCAGACTGGCAAAGAGGACGAGAATGACCGGGCCGCGGTTGTTTTCCATCGACAAGCTGCTCATGGGATATCGCGGCTGAATCTAACGCCAAACCGGCCACAGAAACCACCGAATTTGCTGGCCCGTGCAGGATGTAGGGGTGCTCTTCCACCCGAACACCGGCCAGGCGTTCAGCTCGCCCGTCGCGCCGGGCTCCGGGTGGCCGGGCGACCGGGCAACCCTCGAGACGCCGGTAGCCGCCGACGCCGCGCGCGTCGTAGAGCTGGCCGACACGGCACCCGACATCGCCGAACTGGACGCGCGGATCAGCGTATGCCGGGCCTGCCCCCGGCTGGTGGCCTGGCGCGAGGAGGTCGCGGTCACCAAGCGCCGCTCGTTCGCCGACCAGCCCTATTGGGGTCGTCCGGTGCCGGGCTGGGGAGCGGAGCGGCCGCGGCTGCTGATCGTCGGGCTGGCTCCGGCCGCCAACGGCGCCAACCGCACCGGCCGGATGTTCACCGGCGACCGCTCCGGCGACCAGCTCTACGCGGCGCTGTTCCGGGCCGGCCTGGTGAACCAGCCGACCAGTGTCGACGCCGCAGACGGATTGTGCGCCAAGCAGATTCGCATCGTCGCGCCGGTGCGGTGTGCGCCGCCGGCCAATGCCCCGACGCCCGCCGAGCGCGACACCTGCGCACCCTGGCTGGCGGCCGAGTGGCGGCTGGTCGCAGCGGATGTCCGGGTGCTGGTGGCGCTGGGCGGTTTCGCCTGGCAGATTGCGCTCAAGCTGGCCGGCGCGAGCCGGACGGGCCGGGCCAAGTTCGGCCATGGCGTCGTCGCCGAACTGCCGTCAGGAGTGCGGGTGCTGGGCTGCTACCACCCGAGCCAGCAGAACATGTTCACCGGTAGGTTGACTCCGGCAATGCTCGACGACGTCTTCGCGGACGCTAAGAAGCTGGCAGGGATTGATTAATGGTCGAGAGGGTGCTGGTCTCCGGGGCCAGTGTCGCGGGTCTGACCGCGGCGTATTGGCTGGACCGGATCGGCTATGCGGTGACCGTGGTGGAGCGCTACCCGGGGCTGCGGCCGGGTGGTCAGGCGGTCGACGTGCGCGGCCCGGCGCTAGAGGTGCTGGACCGGATGGGGTTGCGCGCGGTGGCCGAGGACTGCCGGACCCGCATCCGGGGTTCGTCCGTCGTCGACCGGGACGGCAACGTGTTGTCCGAGGACACCGAGTCGACACCGACGGGCGGGCCGATCGGCAGCCCCGACATCGAGTTGCTGCGTGATGACCTGGTCGAATTGCTGTACGACGAAACGAAATTGAAGTCCGAGTTCCTGTTCGACGACACCATCGTCACTCTGGATAATCTCGGCCCCGGCGTGGAGGTCACCTTCGAACGCGAGGAGCCCCGCACCTTCGAACTGGTGATCGGCGCCGACGGCCTGCACTCCAACGTGCGCCGGCTGGTGTTCGGACCGGAGGAGCGGTTCATCAAGCGCCTGGGCACCTTCGCCGCGATCTTCACGGTGCCCAACTTTTTGAATCTGGACTACTGGCAGATGTGGCACTACGGCGACCACACCATGGCCGGGGTGTACAGCGCGCGCAACAACTCCGAGGCCAGAGCCATGCTGGGGTTCATGGACCCCGAGCTGCGCATCGACTACCGCGACACCGAAGCGCAGTTCGCCGAGCTGGAACGGCGGATGGCCGACGACGGCTGGGTTCGGCCGAAACTGCTGGAGCTGATGCGCTCGGCGCCGGATTTCTACTTCGACGAAATGTCGCAGATAGTGATGGACCACTGGTCGATCGGGCGGGTGGCGCTGGTGGGCGACGCCGCGTACTGCGCCTCGCCGCTGTCCGGGCAGGGCACCAGCCTGGCATTGCTGGGCGCGACCATTCTGGCGGGCGAGCTGAAACTGGCCCGCACCGACCATGGACTCGGATTTGCCAACTACTTCAAGCGTTTTCACGCTTACACCGAGCGCACTCAATTCCTGGCCAGCGACAGCATTCCCGGCGGCGCGCCGATATCGCAGGAGCAGTTCGACATGATCGTGAACTCGATCACGCTGATGAACTACTGATCCGCGCCCGACTCCCCCCTTCGCGCCGAGCGTCACGCTGGCGCAACGTCGGGTGCCGAACGACACGCCAGTGCAGCGGTCGGCGGATCAACTCCGACTTCAGCGCGGGAAGGTTTGCACCCTCGAACGCGTTGAGGAAGGCGTGCGACTTTCTGTACTCGACCTTGTCCCGGTGCGTTCCGACCAGTCGACCGGGGATGCGCTGGCCGCGACGGTGGCGTTGGCGCAGACGGCCGACCGGCTCGGTTTCACCCGGTACTGGCTGGCCGAACACCACAACATGCCGTCGGTGGGCGCGACGAGCCCGCCGGTGCTGATCGCCTACCTCGCCGCCCAGACCACCCAATTGCGACTCGGCTCGGGCGGGGTGATGCTGCCCAACCATGCGCCGCTGGCCGTCGCCGAGCAGTTCGCGCTGCTGGAGGCCGCCGCGCCGGGCCGCATCGACCTGGGCATCGGCCGCGCCCCCGGCTCGGACCCGGTGACTTCCTACATGCTGCGTGCGGGCCGGGGCGCCGCCGACGACAGCGACATAGCGAACTTCCCGCAGTACCTCGACGACGTCGCGGCGTTGATGAGCGCGAGCGGCGTGCGGCTGGCGCTGCGTTCCGGTGACTACACGCTGAAGGCCACCCCCGCCGCCACCAGCGAGCCGAGACTGTGGCTGCTGGGGTCCTCGATGTACTCGGCGCAGCTGGCCGCCGCCAAGGGCTTGCCGTACGTGTTCGCCCATCATTTCTCCGGGCAAGGTACCGAAGAGGCGCTTGCCTACTACCGCAAGCACTTTCGGCCCAGCGATTTGACCCACGAGCCGGTGACCTTCCTTACCGTCAATGCATCCGTAGCCGAAACACGGGACGAAGCAACGGCTTTGCTGTTGCCCAATCTGCAGATGATGGCGCGGCTGCGTACCGGGCAACCGCTGGGACCCGTGCAACTGGTCGAAGAGGCTCAACAGGCCCGCCTGACGCCGCAACAACAGCACATCGTGGACAGCGGCCTGCGCCGCGCCGTCGTCGGCGCCCCCGCTGAGGCCGCCGACCAATTGCGTTCGCTGGCAGCGCATTTCGACGTCGACGAGGTGATGGTGCACCCGGTCGCCGCGGCGTACCGCGGCACCGACCCGGCGACGTCGCCGGCGCGGGTCAACACACTGGAGTTGCTCGCCAAGGAGCTGTTCTAGCTCGGCTGTTGCTGAGCTTTCTTCGGCGCCGGGCCGGGCGCATTGGTCAGGATCCAGTCCCGCAGGTCGCTGCCGGGCAGGGGCGGACTGTGCACGAAACCCTGGGTGATGGTGCAGCCGTACTGCCGCAACGCCCGCAACGTCACCTCGTCCTCGACACCCTCAGCGACCAGATCGGCGCCCAGGCTCTCGGCCAGCGCCACGGTGGATCGCACGATGGCCACCGAACGCGGGTCCTGGGCCAGTCGTGCCACGAACACCCGGTCCAGCTTGAGTTCGTCCACTGACACGTCCTGCAGCCGCGCCAGCGACGACCATCCGGTGCCGTAGTCGTCCAGCGAGATACGCACCCCCAGCTGCTGCAACGCGGCGACGGTGTTGCGCGACCGCGCCGAGTCCACCAGCGTGCTTTCGGTGATCTCGATGATCAGCGCGTCGGCGGGCAGGCCATGGGTGCGCAGTTGTTGATCGATGCTGCCGACCAGGTCGAGGTCGAGCAGGTTGGTGGTGGACAGGTTCACCGCGATGGTCAGCGGCAGTCCCTGGTCGCGCCAAGCTCGAGCTTGTTTCAGCGCGAGGTCGACGGTGCGGTTGGCGATCTTGCGCATCAGGCCGGCGCGTTCGGCCTCGGGCAGAAACTCTTCGGGCAGCAGCAACCCGCGGGCGGGATGGTGCCAGCGCAGCAGCGCCTCGACGCTGTGCACGCTGCCGTCCGCGGCGTTGATCTTGGGCTGGTAGTGGCAGGTCAATTCGGAGCCGTCGGCCAGGGCGGCTCGAAGTTCCTCGATCAGGCTGGGGTCGTTCTCCCGATACAGCTCGAACGCCGTGTCGTAGACCGCGATCCTGCCGTGGGCCGACTTGGCATGCGGCAGTGTGATTTCCGCGCGGTTCAGCAGTTCCTGTGGATGGTCGCAGTGGTCGGGGAACAGTGCGATCGCGATCCGGGCGTCGACCTGGATGGTCACCGGGTCCAGGGCGAACGGCTCACCCAGCGCCTCGAGCAGCCGGCCCGCTTGGGCGCGTGCGGCGATCAGGTCTGCGCCCTCGGCGAGCAGTATCGCGAACTGGTCGTCACCGACGCGCGCAAGAAGGTCGTCGCGACGCACGTTCTGGGACAATCGATCTGCGATCTGGCGTAGCAGTTCGTCGCCGAAGCGCGGACCGACGGTGTCGTTGATCTCGTGAAACTCCAGTAGCTGCAACAACAGCAGTGCACGACGAGCCGGTGCCCGGGCTAGCAGCGGCGGCCCGACCACGGGCGTCCGCGGCGGGGAGACGGGCACCTCGGTCAGCGTGGTGGCCAGAGACCGCCGGTTGGGCAGCCCGGTAACCCCGTCGGTCATGGCTTGCTTGTGGTTCTCGGCCAGATTGCTGACCTCGCGGAAGGTCACCGAGAATCGGGCCGCGACCGCGATCAGGCTCAGCGCCGCCAGTATCGGCGCGCTGCGTGACTCGTGGCCTACCGCGGTGACGGCGAGCGCCACGACGGTGCACGCCACCGGAGCGGCGTAGTAGCCGAGTCCGCGTCGCGGCAGTGGGGGCGTCGATGACCACGCGGTCCAGGCGGCCAGCGCGAGAAACAGCGACGACGCGGGCCAGCAGGCGTCGAGCAGGGTGCCGACCCGGTATTCGCTGGCGGAGGTCTCGAACAGATAGGCCGTGTCAGCGGCCGCGAACAACACGAATCCGGCGACCAGCAGGCTCCAGCGGAACTCGTGCCGCCAGCCGAGGATCGGCAGCATCCCGGCGGCCAGCGCCAGCAACACCAGGTCGCACCACGGGTAGATCAGCCCCACCAGCACGGTGGCCGGCGCGCGCGCGGTGGCGGCCTGGATCGGCCCCGCGGTCAGCGCTGCGGCCACGGCGGCCATCGCCAGTCCGCACACCACCGAGTCGAGCCGAACCGCGAGCGGCACCCGCTTGAGCCGCGCCTGCATCAGCAGCAGCAGACCGGCGTATGTCAGCGGATAGGCAGCAACGGCAGGTAGGGCAACCAGAGCCGCACCCGCGAGGTGACCTCGTCCAGGTTCGTGGCGGTCGGGGACTCCGTGGTGCTGACCAGACCCGCCAGCGCGACCAGTCCCAGTCCCGCGACCCGGGTGACGTCGACCAGGTCGCCGGTGTGGTAGCTGCCCACCCCGGTGCGAAACAGGACCAGCAGGTCGGCCAGCATGATGGTGGTGATTCCGCCGGCCAGCAGGGTGATGCTGCGGCGACCGCCGGGACGGCCTCGCGACAACACCAGGATGGCGACGGTCATCAGCATGACGTCGGTGACGACGTGGACCACCGTGGTCGGCCGTGAGCTGTTAGCCGTCTGCAGCAGTTTGTCCAGGACGAACACCCACGAGGCGACAAACAGCGAGGTTGCCACGATGATGCCGTCGAGCACCAGACGCCAGATGTTGTGGCCCTGCGGGTTGGCCAGCGACGCCAGTGCGGTCAGGACGCCGATCGGGAACAGCAGTAGCACGAACTCCGCCGCAGCGGGATGGCTGGCATGGTCGAGTTCGGTGCGCACGTCGAGGACGGCCCAGATGATTTCACCGACCACCCAGCCGGTCAGCGCGACAGCCAGCGAAAGCCAGCCGAAGCGGCGGCGGCCGACGGCGTGCCGAGCGGCTCGCGCAGCGCAGCCGGCCGCGAAGAGCAGGCAGAGCACGGTCACGACCTGCACGAGGGGCCGCGTGGCGTAGGGGCCCTGCCAGCCCAGCAGCGAGGAAGGGAGCACCAGGGCCGCCGCGAGCGCGTAACCGCCGACCACCGCACAGCTGACGCCCATCGTCAGCCCGGTGAGCGGGCACGGCAATCCCGTCCAGCGCTTCATTCCCTGCTCCAGCTAGCCCGTAGCGCGCCTGCCGGCGAGGTAATCGAAGGCTTCCACCGCGCGCTTTCACAGAATAGACCGCTGGACTGCATTTCTACCTCATTACTGACGCAGATTCAGTCATCGAATGGGTTTCGCGACCAGCCGTACGATTAACCACGGCTGTCAGTACCGGCTAATGCTGCGCGCAAGATCCGTCCCGTTGCGTCCCGATCTGGATCTCGACGTAGCACCATGCCCTTGGCCAGTGCGAGCTTGTCGCCGTTGCGTCGCGGCAGCACGTGCAGGTGGATGTGAAACACGGTCTGGAACGCGGCACTGCCGTCGTTGATCGCCATATTGGTGGCGTCGGCCAACTCGGTCGTCTTGGCAGCCTGAGCGATGCGCTGACCCATGGTGATCATCCCGGCCAGGGTCTGCGGTGGGGTGTCGCCGAGGTCCACGCTGTGCTGCTTGGGAATCACCAGGGTGTGGCCGCGGGTGAACGGACGAATGTCGAGGATTGCCAGGTAGTCGTCGTCTTCGCAGATCCGGATGGCCGGAGCTGTCCCGGCGACGATCGCACAGAACACGCAGGACATGTCGCCAACGGTACTGGCAACCCGAGATACGCTGCGGCAGTGGACCCTAGCGATCTCGCGTTCGCCGGCGCCGCCGAGCAAGCCCGGATGCTGGCCGACGGCGAGATCACCGCTCCCGAGCTGCTCGAGGTCTACCTGGAGCGGATCGAGCGGCTGGACAGCGAACTGCGCGCCTACCGGGTGGTGCGGTACGACGGCGCCCGCGAGGAGGCCGAGCTCGCCCAGCAGCGCCTGGACGCCGGGGTGCGGCGACCGCTGCTCGGGGTGCCGATCGCGATCAAGGACGACGTCGACGTCGCGGGCGAGGTCACGACCTACGGCAGCGGTGCGCACGGCCCGGCGGTGAAGGACGACGCCGAGGTCGTCCGTCGGCTGCGTGCCGCGGGTGCGGTCGTCATCGGCAAGACCGCGGTGCCCGAGCTGATGATCATGCCGTTCACCGAGTCGCTGACGTTCGGGGCGACCCGCAATCCGTGGAACCCCCGTCGTACGCCGGGCGGCAGCAGCGGGGGCAGCGCCGCGGCGGTCGCGGCCGGCCTGGCCCCGATCGCGCTGGGCTCCGACGGCGGCGGATCGATCCGCATCCCGGCGACCTGGTGCGGCCTGTTCGGGTTGAAGCCGCAGCGCGACCGGGTCTCGCTGGAGCCGCACGACGACGCCTGGGAGGGGCTCAGCGTCAACGGCCCCCTCACCCGGTCGGTGCTGGACGCGGCGCTGATGCTCGATGCGACGACGACGGTGCCCGGGCCGGAAGGTGAGTTCGCCGCCGCCGCGACACGACCGCCGGGGCAGCTGCGAATCGCGTTGAGCGCCAAGGTGCCGACGCCGATGCCGGTCCGGGTCGGCACGGCTCAGCGCAACGCGCTCGAACAGGCGGGAGCGTTGCTTCGCGACCTGGGTCATCAGGTGATCGATCGCGACCCGCAGTACCCGCCGTCGCTCTACGCGAACTATCTGCCTCGCATGCTGCGCGGCATCAGCGACGACGCCGACGCACAGGCCCACCCGGAGCGGCTCGAGGCGCGCACCCGCCACCTCGCCCGGCTGGGTTCGTTTTTCTCCGACCGGCGGATGGCGGCGTTGCGGGAATCGGAGATCGGGCTGAGCGCGCGGATCCAGTCGATCTTCGACGACGTCGACGTCGTCGTAACGCCGGGTTGTGCTGCGGGGCCGTCCCGCATCGGCGCCTACCAGCGCCGCGGCGGCATCTCGACGTTACTGCTGGTCGGTCAGCGGGTTCCGTATCAGCAGGTCTGGAATCTGACCGGTCAGCCGGCCGCGGTGGTTCCCTGGGACTTCGACGACGACGGCCTGCCCATGTCGGTACAACTGGTCGGGCGACCCTTCGACGAGGCGACGCTGTTGTCGCTGTCGGCGCAGATCGAAGCGGCCCGGCCGTGGGCGCAGCGCCGGCCGCCGGTGTCATGAGCGACGGGTCCGATATCGACGACCTGCTCGACGGCCTGGACGCAACGATGCTGATTTTCAGTGGTCGTTCGCCGGCGCGGCGGCTGAAAGGCATCGAGGGGGAGACCAGGGTGCATCGAGTCCGGCGGGACTGATCACGCGTATAGGGCAGGCCCGGCGTGACTCGGGGGGCGTTCCGACTCCGTCGTACGCGGGTCGGACGCGGCCGGGTGTTACCCCGTCTTCCGGCACTTGAGATTTGGTCACTTCCGGGCCTGCTTCGCTCCCAAAAATACAACCGCCCGTACCTGATGGCAACGCTTCCGGGGGCTGTCTCAGCCAGGTTGTCCGGCGCTTGTTGTTCGCTCGCGGCGAACCATCGTTCAGTAATCGATGTAATGGTGTAATCATGTAATCATGAGTATTCATCATCACGGTCGCCGGCACGGGCGACCCGGCGGCTGGCAGCAGGCCGATCAGCCCGACGCGGCCGGCGCGGCCGAATGGTTCGCCGGTCGCTTACCCGAAAGCTGGTTCGACGGCGACCCCACCGTCGTGGTCGACCGCGAGGAGATCACGGTTGTCGGCAGGCTCGCGGTCCCGGACGGCGCCGAGGAAGAAAGCGCCGCACGCGCCGAGGGCCGGGCGTCGCGATTCCGTGAGGAGACCCGGGCGGAGCGGATAGCCATCGCCGAGGAGGCGCAGGCGCGCTACGGGCGCAAGGTGTCCTGGGGTGTGGAGGTCAACGGCGAACGAAAGTTGTTCACCCACATCGCTGTTCCGGTTATGACGCGGCTGCGTCAACCGGAGCGTCAGGTGCTCGATACGCTGGTCGACGCCGGCGTCGCTCGCTCCCGCGCCGACGCCCTGGCCTGGTCGGTCAAGCTGGTCGGTGAGCACACCGAGGAATGGCTCGCCAAGTTGCGCAGCGCGATGTCCGCGGTCGACGACCTGCGTGCGCAGGGCCCCGATCTGTCGAGCTGACCCCGGCGGCGTTACTTCTCTTTGTTGACGTTGGCGACGATCTTGTCCACGATCTTGCTGCCCTGATCGGTGATCTGGTAGCCGCAGGCGTTGATATCGACGATGACGTTGTTCGCCACACCCATTGCCCGCTGACATTCCCAACCGTCGGCCCCCTCCTGGGTATCGACGATGGTGATCTTCGGCGGCGCGCCTTGCACGTCGGCGAAAGTCCACCGGTAGGTCTTGGACTTACTGGTGACCGTCAGGGTGTTGCCGGCGCAGCTCTTCCATTTTTTCAGCGAACTGTCCATGAACTCGCGGGCCTTTTCGGCCGTCGGGAACGCGACCACGGCCTGTACCACCCAGTGCTTGTAATCTTCGTCCGGCTCGGCGAGCTGCACGGCGCTGATCCCGGTGTAGCCGGTACCGGCGAACACCGGCGCCGCGCCGACGTAACGCGCGCTCCGGCAGTCCGGCGCGGAGAGCGTCACGTCGGAAGTGTCCATCGACGTCAGGGTCTTGCCGGCTTGCATCGTGGACGAACCCATCACCGAGTTGATCTCCGATGGGCTGAGCAACAGTGAGTTCAGCCGATCCTCGGAGATCGGCTTGACCTTGGGTTTCGGGTCGGGCCGCGTGGCCAGATAGATGCCGATTCCTCCGGCCACCAGCGCGACCACGATGATGGCGGCCGCGATGATGGGCCAGGGGTTGCGTTTCTTGGGCGGCGGTTGGTTCCAGGCCGGAACCGGACCCGACTGCGGATACGGAATCGGTGTGCTGGGCGGTCCGCCGGGCTGGCCGCCACCGGGGTAGTACGGGGGATTCTGCGGTGTCGGGTTCGGCGCCGAGATCGGGCCACTGGCCGCGGCCCAGCCGGGATTGCCGGCCGGAGCGGGCGGCCGCTGCTGCGGGACCGGTCCCGACGAGCCGGGCGCGCCGCGGTACTGGGGCTGGGCATAGCGCGGGTCCGGCGGCGGGGTGTTCGGCGGCGGAGTTGACTGCGGCGGCGGTGTGGATCGCGGTGGCGGTGTGGACCGCGGCGGCGACATCGGCCCGGCCGGCATGGTCGGTGGGACCATCGTCGGGGGACCGGGCAGCGTGGCCTCCTGGCTGCGGCGCACGATCTTGTCGGCGTGGTCCTGGTCGGGGGTACTGAGCGCCTCGTGGGCGGCCAGTGCGAGGTCGCCGGCGCTGGCGTAGCGATCCTCGGGCTTTTTGGCCATACCCCGTGCGATGACCGCGTCGAAGGCTTTCGGGATGCCCGCACGTGCGGTGCTCACCTGCGGGACCGGGTCGCGCAGATGAGCCGTCACCAAGATGCCGGCACTGTCGGCGCGGTACGGCGGGGCGCCGGTCAGGCATTCGTAGAGCACGCAGGCCAGCGCGTAGATGTCGGCGCGATAAGTGACCTCGTCATTGGAAAAGCGTTCCGGCGCCATGTATTTCCAGGTGCCCACCGCCGTGCCCATCTGGGTGAGCTTCTCGTCGGTGGTGGCGCTGGCGATGCCGAAGTCCACCAGGTACGCGAAGTCATCGCGGGTAATCAGGATGTTGGGCGGTTTGACGTCGCGGTGCATCACCCCGGCGGCGTGGGCGGCGTCCAGGGCCGAGGCGATCTGGGTGATGATGGCCACCGCGCGCGGCGGGGTCAGCGGGCCGTACCGCTTGAGCAGGCTGTCGAGGTCGGTGCCCTCGATCATCCGCATCTCGAGGTACATCTGGCCGTCGATTTCGCCGTAGTCGTGGATGGGCACCACGTGGGGTTCCATCAGGCGCCCGGCGATGCGGGCCTCGCGCTTCATGCGTTCGCGGAAGACGGGGTCCTTGCTGAATTCGGCCGTCATCAGCTTGACCGCCACCGTCCACTCTTTGACGGTGTGCTCGGCCTCGTAGACCTCGCCCATCCCCCCGCGACCCAGCAACCGTTTGAGGTGGTAGGGCCCGAACATCGAGCCCACCCGCGAGCCCTGCGTGTCGCTCATCGCTGATCCTCCCAATCACCCCGCGCTGCCGCCGACACTATCAACAACACCGAGGTAAATTGCCAGATAATCTGCCACTGGCAGCTGCGGCGGCCGGCGGCAAAAGCTGAAACGAGCTGCGATTTCCAGCCGGCGTCAAACCCGGGTCACGAGTGCGAGCCCCACCACTTGAACACCTGGTCGATGCTTGGCCCCTGCGGGCTGCCGGAGACCAGCCCGAACATCAGCGTCTGCTCGTTGCTCCACATGACCTGCGGGTCGCCCTTGTAGGTGCCGCACGCCATCTGGCCGAGGATGGTGTTCGGGTCCTTGGTGTGCCACCACGTGGTCGGGGACGCCTTGCCGCCGGGACACTGCTGGACGGTGAAGGTCCCGATGAACCCGGAGAACGCCTTTTTCAGCGCGGCGATATCGGAGTACAACCCGTATCCCGACACCCTGGGCCCGTTGCTGTCGGTGTTCTGCCCGCAGGTCACCGACACCATCGCCCCTGGCATCGTCTTGTCGTCCGGTTTGCAGGATCCAGCGGGATAGCCGGTCGGCAGCGCGGCCAACAATCGGGCTTGCGCTGCGGGCGAACCGGACGAGCCGGACGACGGGACCGGCGTCGTCGGTGCGGTGGTGGACGCGGTGGTCTGGGTCGTGGGCGGGGCGATGGTCGTCGAGCGCCCCCCTGCCTGCGCGCTGCCGTCGTCCTTGGTGGCCGCCCAGATGCCGATCGCGGCCACGATGAGCACCAGGACCACCGCGGCCACGCCGGCGACGATCGCCCAGTGGTTGCGCCCGCGTGGCGCCGCAGGCTGCCATGACACCGGTCCGCTGAACGGCGGCGTCGGCGGCGCGCCGGGGATGGGTCCACTCGGTGGTCGGGCGGGGGCCCAGGTCGGGTTGCCCGTGGAACTCGTTGGGGCAGATGGCATCTGCGGGGGATGCGGCGCACGCCGGCCGGCCGGCGGGTGGTTGAGGGGCGGCGGTCCCGACCGGATCGGACCGGACGGGCGGGGCGGGTCTGCGGACGGCGGGCGCGAATGCCGGACGGTCTTGGGATCGACGAACCGTTCGGGCAACGCCGTCTCCTGCGAGCGGCGCACGATATCGGAGACCCGGTCGCGGTCAGGGTTGCTCAGCGCGTCACGCGCGGCCTGCGCCAGCTCACCGGCGCTGGCGTAGCGATCCTCCGGCCTCTTGGCCATGCCGCGGGCGATGACGGCGTCCAGGGGCCGGGGAACCCCTTCGCGCGCGGCGCTGGGCCGGGGGATGGGGTTCATCATGTGGGCACTGATCAGGACGCCGGCACTGTCGGAGGGGTATGGCGCGGCACCCGTCAGGCACTCGTACAGCACGCAGGCCAGCGAGTAGATGTCGGCGCGCGGCGTGACCTCGCCGTCGCTGAACCGCTCGGGACCCATGTATTTCCAGGTGCCCACCGGGGCGCCGAGCGAAGTGAGCTTCTCCTCGGTTTTGGCGCTGGCGATGCCGAAGTCGACCAGGTAAGCGAAGTCGTCGCGGGTAATGAGGATGTTGGGCGGTTTGACGTCGCGGTGCGTCACCCCGAGGGCGTGCGCGGCGTCCAGCGCCGAGGCGACCTGGGTGATGATGGCGACCGCACGGGTCGGCGGCATCGGGCCGTAGCGCTGCAGCGTGCTGTCGAGGTCGTCGCCCTCGATGAGTCGCATCTCCAGGAACATCTGGCCGTCGATCTCGCCGTAGTCGTGGATCGGCACGACATGCGGCTCCTGCAGCCGGCCGGCGATGCGGGCTTCGCGCTTCATCCGCTCCCGGAACACCGGATCTTTGCTGACGGTTTCCGACATCAGCTTGACGGCCACCGTCCACCCTTTGATGGTGTGTTCAGCCTGGTAGACCTCGCCCATCCCGCCGCGCCCGATCAGTCGCGTGAAGCGGTAGGGCCCGAACATCGAACCTGACCGCGAGCCGGGTTCCTGACTCATCGGGCCCCCCATCGGCCGGACCGGTCGATCAGCCGTATTTGGTCCACCAGGTGTGCAGTTCCTCGAGGGTGGCGGGATCGCCGAACACGTCGCTGAGCATCAGCTTGCCCTCGGTGCTCCAGATCACGTTGGGATGGTTTTTGTATGTGCCGCAAGCGATCTGGCCGGCAGTGACGTTCGGGTCGCGGTCGTAATGCCAGCCGCCCGGCGACGCTCCCTCGCCGGGGCAGTTCGTCAATTGCACCGCGTTGATGTCGTCGGTGAACGACTGCTTGAGCGCGTTCAGGTTGGGGAACAGCCCGTAGATCGCGTGGCTCGGCCCACCTGGGTTGGTGTTCTGTCCGCAGGTGATCATCGCCTGGGTTCCGCTCCACACTGTGTTCGGCTTCGGCGTCGTCGTGTTGCAGACCCCGGGCGCGTAGCCGGACGGCAGCATCGAGAGCAGTTTGCTGGCCGGGTCGCCGCCCGGGGTCGTCGACGGCGGCGTCCTGGTCGTGACGGACGGCTTGCTCGTGCTGGTGGTGACCGACGTGGTGGTGCCGCTTGCGTCTGTCTTGTCGTCGGACCCGGTAGCCATCACGATCACCACACCAACGAGGACCAGGACCACGACCACCGCCGCTGCCGCAGCCACTATCGGCCACGGGCTGCGCTTCTTGGCCGGCTGGTTGCCCTGGTCCCAGGGGTTCGGTCCGCTCGGCGGCGGTGGCGGCTGGGTCGGTGTGCCGCCCCAGCCACTGCTGCCGAGGTATTGCGGCGCCGATGCCGGGCCGCTCGGTGCGGGCACGGGTCCACTGCCCGGCGTCCAGGCCGGCCCGCTGGGCGGTGCCTGCTGCGGGACCGGACCCGAACCGGGCGGGGCGCCATAGGAAGGCGGCGGAGAATACTGCGGCGGGGCGGCCGGTGGCGGGGGGCCGGCAGGGGCTCCCGGTGGCCCGGACAGCGCCGCGGTGCTCGGCACGTTCGACTCCCGACTCTTGCGCAGGATGTTTTCGGCGTGGTCCTGGTCGGGGGTACTGAGCGCCTCGTGGGCGGCGCGGGCGAAGTCGCCGGCGCTGGCGTAGCGATCCTCGGGCTTTTTGGCCATACCCCGTGCGATGACCGCGTCGAAGGCTTTCGGGATGCCCGCACGTGCGGTGCTCACCTGTGGGACGGGGTCCATCAGGTGCGCGGTGACCAGCGTGGTGGCGCTGTCGGCGCGGTACGGCGGGGTGCCGGTCAGGCATTCGTAGAGCACGCAGGCCAATGCGTAGATGTCGGCGCGATAAGTGACCTCGTCATTGGAAAAGCGTTCCGGCGCCATGTATTTCCAGGTGCCCACCGCCGTGCCCAATTGGGTGAGCTTCTCGTCGGTGGTGGCGCTGGCGATGCCGAAGTCCACCAGGTACGCGAAGTCGTCGCCGGTGATGAGGATGTTGGGCGGTTTGACGTCGCGGTGCATCACGCCGGCGGCGTGGGCGGCGTCCAGGGCCGAGGCGATCTGGGTGATGATGGCCACCGCGCGCGGCGGGGTCAGCGGGCCGTACCGCTTGAGGACGGTGTCGAGGTCGGTGCCCTCGATCATCCGCATCTCGAGGTACATCTGGCCGTCGATTTCGCCGTAGTCGTGGATGGGCACCACGTGGGGTTCCATCAGGCGCCCGGCGATGCGGGCCTCGCGCTTCATGCGTTCGCGGAAGACGGGGTCCTTGCTGAATTCGGCCGTCATCAGCTTGACCGCCACCGTCCACTCTTTGACGGTGTGCTCGGCCTCGTAGACCTCGCCCATCCCCCCGCGACCCAGCAACCGTTTGAGGTGGTAGGGCCCGAACATCGAGCCCACCCGTGAGCCCTGCGTGTCGCTCATCGCTGATCCTTCCAAATCAACCCGGTGCCGCCGACACTATCAAGATCCCAGGAATAGCAGGCCGAGAAAACTGCACGTAATGCCATGGCGAGGTGGAGACCGGCATTCTGCCCGCTATGCGACAGCGCAAACAGATCTTACGGGCAACGCAAGGCCCCCTGCCAAAGGATCCGGCCGGCGGTTAGCAAACGGATGTACGGCACCGTCATCGGCACGCGGAGCTCGAATTCGGTTGGCAAGGAGGAGGATTGCCCTGCGACGCGGGCGTCCTGCCGGTGACAGGGCTCTGTCCCCGGGTGTTCGAAGCGAGGTGGCACGCGGCGGGACCGCGCGGATGTCAACGATCGGTCTTCGCGGCAGGCTGACTGCCCTGCCGAAACCGGACCAGCGTCGATTTTCCCGCGCGGTGACGGGCGCGATCAGAGTAGAACGAGACCGATGCCGGTCCGGGGTGCGGCACGTTGCTGTCGTTCAGTGCGGCGCCGGTTCAGCTATTGACGAACCTATGCGAACGATCGTTATCATACTTCGGTACATGTCGTAGTCGTGAAACTTTGCCGCGGCGTGTGACACGACCTACCGAGTACGACCGATCGCATCTTTGAGAGGGCAGTTCATGACGTCATCCACGACATCGCCGCCGCACAGCACTGTCGACAATCGCGGCCACTTCTCCCTGGCGAGTCAGCGTGCCGTCCTGTGGTGGGGCGTCGTTCTCGCCATCGTCTACGGCCTCGCTTTCCTGTTCTTGTTGCAGCAGGTCCCCCTGAAGAACCCGCAGTGGTCACCGGAACAGGTGGCCCAGTGGTACGTGGACAACCGGACCAAGATCAAGTGGGGCGCGGTCATCTGCAGTTGGACCGGCTGTTTCATGATGCCGATCTGGGCCGTGTTCGCCGCGCAGATGGCCCGGGTAGAACCGGGGCGCTGGAAAGTCTGGAGTGCGCTCACCCTGGCAAGTGGCACTTTGATGTCGATCTACCTGGCGTTGCCACCGATGTTCTGGGGAGTGGCCGCCTACACCGCACCGCGGAAGAACAATGAGGTGACGACACTCATGCACGAGCTGGCGTCGCTGACGATGACCACGACCGACCAGGCCTACATCTTCGCGTGGGTGGCGGTGTCGGTGATCGCCCTGCGTCCGGCTACCCAGCTGGTCAAGAACAACCCGTTCCCTCGGTGGTGGGCCTACGGTTCGCTCTGGATCACGTTCATGTTCGAGGCCGGGGCGTTCGCCTTCCTGCCCCGTACCGGGCCGTTCGCCTGGAATGGGCTCCTGGTGTTCTGGTCACCCTTCGTGCTGTTCACCATTTGGATCATCATCCAGAGCAATCTGTGCTTCCGGGCCATCCGGGCACAGCAGGACGACCCGAGCGAGAACTTCTTCGCGTAGCCGGGACAACGTCGTCTAAGAGTCGCGAAAGCGATTCCGCGCCACTGCGCGGAATCGCGCGTCCGCGAGTGGCGGTCGATGCAGAATAATGGTGTGTCCAGCAAGTCAACGGCCAACGGCCAGTCAGTAACGCGCGGCGAGGGCAAGCGCTTGCTGCTGGAGTCGGCTCGCGCCTTGTTCGCGGAGCGCGGTTACGCCGGGACCAGCACGCGAGAAATCGCGCGTGCGGCCTCGGTGACGGAACCGATGATTTTCCGGCACTTCGGATCCAAGTCGAAGCTTTTCCAGGAGGCCGTACTGGCCCCGTTCAACACCTTCGTATCCGAATACATCGCCGACTGGGGCCGGCGGCCCCGCGGCATGAAAAGTGCCTATGTGGAGACCTACGACTTCTATCGCGGTGTCTACGATGTGTTGTCGGCCAACCGACGGCTCATCCACGAGATGATCGCGGCGCGGGCGGTCGGCGGGCCACTGAGTGCGGACACCGAGGTGGCCCCTCAACTAGGTGCGCTTCTCGAAGAGTTCGAGGCGGTCATCGAGCAGGAGATCAGTCAGCGCGGCTTCCGTCCCTTCGAACCGGCGGTGGTGACCCGGGTGATCTTCGGGATGGTCTTCTCGCTCGCGGTGTTCGGGGACTGGATGTTCGAGGGTGCGACCCGCCCGAGCCCGAGTGCCGAAGCTTTCCTTGAGGAGATGGCTCGTCTCACGATCTACGGTGCCTACCCCGAGGGTGTCGCGCCGGTGGTGGCTCAGTGAGCCGTAGTCCCGGGTCGTCGTGATGCTTAGATAGTCCTTACCGCAACACATTTCGTATTCTCATGGGTTGTGCATTTCAACCGGCCGCGAATTCGGTTTCCCGCCGGACGGAATGTATGACGATTCGAAATCGATTGTTGTGCAATACTTTTGAATGCGGCCGAATAGAGTTATCGTCGCCGCCGAAGGGATAGTGCGGTACCGGCCGATCGTGCGGCCAAAGCCTCGTTGCCGCATGAATTCGCCGCCGTCGCCGGACGCGACGAAAAGCATTGACGGTCAATGTAATCCAATTACGGCGCCCCCGGCGATCTGGATCTGGTACGCCAACGACCGGGCCGCCGAAGGCGAGCTGCGGCCGGCTCGCACTGCGCGATCTTCAGTGTCCTGAAGCCAGGGCTGCGTGGGGGAGTGGTGCGCAGACCGGCGTCGATCCGGCGCCAAGGGCGTGCGTGGCACGAAACGAGCCAGGCGACGCCGCGGCCGGCGGGATTCGGTTCGCTGGCGCCCGTCGCTTGGCGCGAAGCGCGAACACCGCAGCCGGTCAGCCGGCGAGAAGCTGCCGCATTTGTCCGACGTCGGCCTGCCGTGCGGTGACAATTTGTCTGGCCAGACTCACCGCGTCGACGTTTTTTCCGCCGGTGACCTCGGCATTGGCGAGGTCGATCGTTCCCTGGAAGAGTTCGATCATCGACTTCAGCCAGAGTGTGTCGAAGTCGGACCCGTGCAGCGAATCAAGCTTTGCGACGGTGGGGTTGGCGCTCGGATCGGCGGGTGTGGCGGGGGCAGCGCTGGAGCCTGTCTGGTTGTCCTGGCTTTCCTTCCACTGGGCTCGCAGTGCTTTCAAGACCTGCGTGTCCAGTTGGAGAGCCGACTCGGTCTTCGCGGCGAACGCAATGACGTCCGAGTTGTTGGAATGCTCCGGGACGAGGCGTGACATGCTGATTGCTTGTTCCTCACGCGCGGTTGCGTTGTGCGCGAACGCGATGTCGGCGGCGTTGTACGCGGCGGGTTCACCGGTTATCACCGGCTTGTCGTCGCTGCGGGAGGAATGCGCGTGGTCGCCGGAATGCGAGCTGTTGCATGCTGCCGGCGACATCGCGAGGCAACAGGCCGTCACGGTGATTGCGATGCGGGCGGAAAGGGGCGGCACGCCGTCAGCGTAGAGGACGTTTCGGTATCCCTCTTCGTCGCGGTGCGCGCGATACGGTCGGCGGCTGTGACACGTGCGAGCGCCGTTATCGTTTCGTCGCCAGGTTGCGTGCCAGCAGGCGCCGGTGTGTGCTGCGTGCCGCGAGATCGCTTTTCCGACACGGGCTCTGGTTGGTATAGCGTCGCTAAACTTCGTCGCCCGCGAACCGCTCGGTCTACCGGCTGCGACCAGCTAGGACGGGCTTACTGGCGCCGCGTCGGCGGGTGTCCGGGCGCCGTCGCAGTCTTTAATCTCGGTGAAATATTGGTACAGCAACACTGTATTTGGTATCGCGCGCCCGGAGCCGAAAATCTGGCCAAGCCCGCCCGAAACCTGAAGCATGCCAGCGCAAGTCGGGTTGATCCTGGTGTTGGCAAGGCCGGTCCGTAGGGGTTTTGAGACGGCAAGGACAGAAAAGTGTTGACTTGAGACTGGTTGCTGCATAATGTGGTTCCGCGCACATCGGATTTAGAATGTGGTCCGAGTCGCATCATCTGGAAGCCGAACTCACCGCCCGAGGGGGATGGATACAAATGGGGGTGGTTGACATCGCGCCAGGTGCCTATCCACACCCGACCGGAGCCGGTCGGGTGCGTGCGGCCGCCATCCCAGGAGCCCTCACTTCCAACTTGACCGGTCCGGGTGCCACCATCGCGGTCGGCGCCGAGTGGACTAACAGGAGTCGTTGATGGTTTCCACTACTCCTCTGGTCGGGCTGACCAAACCGCTGCAAAAGCCGATGCGGGAGATCGGCGGTTTTATCGCGCTGGCGTTGGACACGTTCATTCAAGCGTTGCGTCCGCCGTTCTTCTGGCGCGAGATCATCGAACAATGCTGGTTCATCGCTCGGGTCGCGACCTTGCCGGCCTTCGCACAATCGGTGACTTTCAACGGTATGGTCGTCTTCCTCTTCGGGGTGGCGGCGACGTCATTCGGAGCCGGTGACACCACGGGCGCGGCATCGGGGCTGGCGACGGTCTCCCAGATCGGGCCGGTAACCACCGTTTTCGTGCTCAGCGGTGCTGCCGCCACGGCAATGTGTGCCGACTTGGGGGCACGCACCATCCGGGAGGAACTCGACGCCATGAGGGTGTTGGGCATCGACCCGATCCACCGCCTGGTGGTGCCGAGGGTGACTGCGTTGCTCATCACCGGGAATCTGATCAACGGCGTGGTGATCATTGCCGGCCTCTGCGCCGATTACCTCTTTTCGGTCTTCGCGCTGAACGGCAATCCCGGCGCTTTCGCTTCGAGTTTGACGTTGTTGACCAACGCGACGGTGGTGCTGGTCAGCTTCATCAAAGCATCCGTGTTCGGAATGCTCGCCGGATTGATTGCCTGTTATAAGGGCATCACCGCAGGCGGTGGCCCCCAGGGGGTAGGCAATGCGGTCAACGAGACCGTGGTGTACACCTTCATGGCGCTGCTGATCGTCAACATCATCATCAGCGTCCTGACCGCGACAGCGACGTTGGCGACATGAGCAGCGAGACGGTGACGGTGGTCAGGGCCCGCTTTCCGCGGCTGGCGCGGTCGGCGCGCAATGTGGTGGCGCACTGGGATCGCCTCGGGGAGCAGACGGCCTTTTATATCAAGGCGTTCGCCTCGATGCGCGACGCAATCGTCAAATATCACTCGGAAACGTTGCGGGTGCTGGCCGAGATGGGCCTGGGTGTCGGCGCCCTGGCACTGGTCGGCGGCGAGGTGGTGATCCTGGCGGTCCTGACCGGCAGCGCCGCGGCCATCATCGGCATCTTCGGCTATGTCCAGGCGAGCAGCCTCGGCGTCGGCGCGATCGCCGGGTTCTTCTCCGCCTATGCCAACGTGCGCCTACAGCTTCCGCTCATCGTGGCCAACGGTCTGGCAGCCACCATCGGTGCCGGTGCAACCGCGCAACTCGGCGCGATGCGGATCAGCGAGGAGATCGACGCGCTGGAGGTCATCGGCATCCGCTCCATCCCGTACCTGGTGTCCACCCGGGTGCTGGGTGGTCTGATGGTGGTGCCGCCGTTGTTCTGCGTGACGTTCGTCGGGTCGGTATTCACCACGCGGACGGTCGTCACCCTGGCCTACCACCAGGGCGCCGGCGGTTTTGACCACTACTTCTACACGTTCCTGCTGCCGCGCGACGTGCTGGTGTCGTTGTTCGAATGCACCGTGCAGGCGGTCATCGTGATGTTGATCCACACCTACTACGGCTACACCGCGTCGGGCGGGCCCGCCGGCGTCGGCGAGGCGGTCGGACGGGCGGTGCGTGCGTCCATCGTCGTCTCCATCACGCTCACCTTCGTCTTGTCCCTGCTCCTCTACGGGAAGTCGGGCGACTTCCACCTGTCGGGATAACCGCGATGAATCAGAAGAGGGTGAACCCCCGCTGGCTGGCCTTGATCCCCGTGATCGGGGTCTTGGTTTCTATCCCGCTTGTCATCATCGGCTTCAACCGCGATTTCATCTCCTACGCAAACGTGACGCTCGTTTCGGACCGGGCCGGTCTGGTCATGGATGCCAACTCCGTCGTGAAGTACCGCGGCGTCGAGGTCGGGCGGGTCGCGTCGATCCAACCGAAAGACGGAGCGACTCTGCACTTGGAGATCAGGCCCGACCAGCTGCAATACATCCCGGCCAATGTCGACGTCCAGATCAGCTCGCCTACTGCGTTCGGAGCCAAGTACGTCGACTTGGTGGCCCCGCGCGACCCGAGTCAAAAGCGCCTGGCGTCGGGGGCGGTGTTGCGTACGAATAAGGTGAGTATCGAAGCCAACACGGTCCTCAAGGATCTGGTCGGCGTGTTGAACCAGATCGACCCGGCCAAACTCAACGCGATAATCGCGGCACTGGCCGAAGGGTTGCGCGGCAAGGGCGAGGCCATCGGGCAGTCCATCACCGACTTCAACCAGGTGCTGATGGCCGTCAATCCCCGCAGCGAGCTCATCCGGTCAGATTGGCGCGCGTTCAAGGGATTCAGCGACGCCTACGGTGGCGCGGCGCAGAACCTGGTCAACGTGCTGGATGCCGGGACCGCGGACAGCTCGGTGATCATCAGGCAAGAAAAGGACCTCGACTACGCGCTTGTCTCGCTTACCGGGCTGGGTACGACTGGTGAACAACTCTTCGGCATAAACAAGGCCAACATCGTGCATCTGGTCAACACGCTGGAGCCCTTGACCCGGTTGCTGTACAAGTACAACCCCGAATACACCTGCACGTTCCTCGGCGCGAAGCTTCTCATGGATCGGGGCTACGCGGACGCCTTCACCTTCAACGGACGATCGTTCATCGCCGACGCGGGGCTGCTGTTCGGGGACGACACCTATCGTTACCCGGACAATCTGCCGAAACTTGACATCAAGGGCGGTCCCGGCGGGACGCCGAGCTGTGGCTCGCTGCCCGACGTGGAGAAGAACTTCCCGCAGCGCTACCTGATCACTGACTCCGGATTCGGCAGCGGGCTGGATGTGCGGCCCAACCCTGGCGTCGGGTTCCCCGGCTACGCCAACTACGGGCCGTACACCCGCGGCACACCGCTGCCGCCGACCTTGAAGGACGAAGGCGGCCCGGCGCCGGGTCCGGTGCCGTACCCGGGCGCACCGCCGTACGGTGCGCAGCGATACGCCCCGGACGGGACGCCGCTGTATCCCAACCTGCCGCCCGCGCCGCCGCCCGGCCGGCCCAAGGACCCCGGCATGGGCAACCCGCCGGCGGGATCGGAACCATTCGTTCCGCCCTTCCCGGGAACTCCGCCCAAGCCCCGCTAGAGCGATTCCACCAGCGACCACGAAAGGCAGACATTGCGCGAGAACTTCCGCAGCACTTTGTTGCGCTTTGCCATCTACGCGATCGTGTGTATGTCGGGTATTGCGCTGCTGTTCGCCGTGTTTGGCCAGGCCCGCTTCCAGAAGACCACCAATTACAACGCGATATTCGCAAACGTATCGGGGCTGCGGGAGAACAATTTCGTCCGCATCGCGGGCGTCGAGGTGGGCAAGGTCAAGAAAGTTGTCGTCCAGCCCGATTCCACTGTGCGAGTGGAATTCACCGCCGACGATTCGGTGGTGCTCACCGAAGGCAGCCGGGCCCTCGTGCGCTACGACGACCTCTTCGGTGGTAGATACATCGCATTACAAGAAGGCGCGGGCTCGGTCAAGAAGCTGGGTCCAGGTTCGACCATTCCGATCAGCCAGACCGAGCCGGCGCTCGATCTGGACGCACTGATCGGCGGCTTGCGTCCGGTCTTTCGGTCGTTGAACCCCGATCAGATCAACGCGCTCAGCGGGCAGCTGATCCAGGCGCTGCAGGGTCAGGGCCCGACGGTCGAGTCGGTGCTGGGCCAGGCCGCCGCGGTGACCAACACCCTGGCTGACCGGGATCAGTTGATCGGACAGCTCATCACCAACCTCAACACCACATTGGCTTCGGTCGGCGACCAGAGCGGTCAGCTGGCCAAGACGATCGACTCGCTGTCGGCACTGATGGTGACGTTGCGGACCCACGGGGACGAGGTCGCCAGCGCATTCAAGGGCATAGACCGGCTGTTCGCGGTGGGCGCCGAGGTGCTCAAGCGGGCGCGCGTGCCACTGAAGAAGGTCGTCGATCAGACCGACCGCGTCGCCGGAACCATCATGGCCGACAAGGACTTCGTCGACAATTTGATCAACACCCTGCCCGACGACTACCGGATCATCGGCAGGGAGGGGCTCTACGGGGACTTCTTCACCTTTTATCTTTGCGACCTGATCCTCAAGGTGAACGGCAAGAACGGGCAGCCGACCTATATAACGCTGGCCAGCCAGCGCTCGGGGAGGTGCACCCCGAAATGAAAAACCCGCTCAAACGCCTTTACGAAGGGAAGCAGTTCTCCGAACGCAACCCGTATCGCGTTGCGTTGGTCGGCATCGTCGTACTGTTGGTCATTTCGTTCGCCGCGCTCAACTACGACAAGTTGACGTTCCTCAAAGACGAGACGGAGTACTCCGCGTACTTCGCCGAAGCGGGCGGCGTGGAGACGAACAGTGTCGTCGAGGTATCGGGCGCTCGCGTCGGACGGGTGTCTTCGGTCGACTTGGACGGACCCAAGGTACTGATCAAATTCCGCGTTCCAAACTCGGTGCGACTCGGTGACCGCACCGAGGCTGCGATCAAGTTGAAGACACTGCTGGGCAGCAAGCTCATCGAGCTGACCCCGCGCGGTGAAGGTCGGCTCAGGGCTCCGATTCCGCTGGAGCGGACCACTCCGGCGTATCAGTTGCCCGATGTACTGGGTGATCTTTCGACAACGGTGGCCAACTTGGACACCAACAAGCTCTCCGACGCGCTCTCGGTGTTGGCCAACGAGTTCAGCGGTACTCCGCCTCAGGTGAAGGCCGCTGCGCAGGGTGTGGCGCGGTTCGCCGAATCGCTGAATGCGCGAGACAAGGAGCTGCGCAGCCTGCTGGGCAACGCCGCCAAGGTAACCGAGGTTTTGGCCAAGCGTAGCGACGAGATCGTCAACCTGGTCGGCGACACCAACACCCTGTTGGTCAAGCTGAAGGCCGAAAGTCGTTATGTGGACAAGATTTTGGTCGACAACGCCGCGATAGCCCAGGCGCTTGGGCCGATCGTCGACGACAACCACGCAACGTTGCGGCCGGCGCTCGAGAAGCTCAACGGGGTTATCGAGCTGCTCAACAACCGCAAAGAGCGGATTCAGGAAGCGATCAAAGGGCTGGACAGCTTCGCGCTCGCGCTGGGTGAAGCGGTGGCCTCGGGTCCGTTCTTCAAGGCCTACATCGTGAATTTGCTTCCCGGACAGTACGTTCAGCCGTTCATCGATGCCGCCTTCTCCGACCTCGGAATGGATCCGGCGACCCTGCTGCCGTCCCAGCTCTCCGATCCGCAGACCGGTCAGCCGGCCACGCCACCGCTGCCGATGCCCTACCCGCGGACCGGCCAGGGTGGCGATCCGCGGCTGAGCATTCCCGACGCCATCACCGGCAATCCCGGCGATCACCCGTGCGGCCCGATCAACGGTGTCGGCTGCTACCCGCTGCGGCCGGAGCCGCCGGCGCCGCCGCCGGGCGGTCCGCCACCGGGTCCGCCTGCCCTCGGTCCCGGGCCTGGCAATGCGTCCTCGGGGCCGGTCCAGATGCAGGCGCCCGGGCAGATACCGCCGGGACCACCGACGGTGGTCGCTCCAACGGAATCTGCGGGTCCGCGGCCGGGTCCGGCACCTGCGCAGGGGGGACAACAGTGAACTCCGGCAAATCACGGATAATTCTGGCCGCGGTGTTGCTGCTGGCACTGGTCGGCGGGGTGGTGACGCTGATACGACCGTCCAGTGGCCGCACGAACATCGTCGGCTACTTCGACAATGCCAACGGTATCTACGTCGGCGACGATGTGATGATTCTCGGTGTGGCCGTCGGCCGGATCGAAAAAATCGAACCGCAACCTGATCGCGTCAAGATCTCGTTCTGGTACGACAACAAATACAAGGTGCCTGCCAACGCCAGAGCGGTGATTCTGTCCCCCTCGTTGGTCACGGTCCGTGCCCTGCAACTCACCCCCGTCTACACCGGGGGGCCGGCGCTGGCCAACGGCACGGTCATGCCGCTGAGCCGAACCGCAGTACCGGTCGAGTGGGACGACCTTCGCGCACAGCTGGAGAAGCTCACCGATGTTCTGCAACCAACCCAGCCCGGCGGAATCAGCACCTTGGGGGCGTTCGTCAACACCGCGGCCGCCAACCTCCGCGGCCAGGGAGCAGACATCCGAGTAGCGATTGTCAAACTGTCCCAAGCGGTTTCGGCGCTGGCCGACCATAGTGGCGACTTGTATGGGACGTTCAAGAACCTCGCGGCTCTGGTTTCGGCGCTGCATGACAGCGGCGGCCTGCTACGCCAGCTGAATCAAAACCTTTCCGCGGTAACGGGTTTGTTGAGTAACGATCCCAACGAGGTGGGGAACTGGGCCACCTCTCTGAACGAAATTCTGGACAAGAGCAAGAAATTTCTCGATGACAATCGCGAGACGCTGGGTGTCACCGCGGATCAACTCGTCACGTTGACGACGGCCATAGACCAGAGCCTCGACGACGTCAAGCAGGCTCTGCATGTGGGACCCCACGTGTTCCAGAACGTGCTGAACATCTATCAGCCCTCGCAGGGCGCCTTCACCGGAGCGCTTGCGCTGCAAAACTTCTCGAACACGGTTCAGTTCATATGTTCGGCAGTACAGGCGGCGTCGCGGTTGGGCGCGGAACAGTCAGCCAAGCTGTGCGTGCAGTATCTGGCGCCGATCATCAAGAACCGTCAGATCAACTTCTTCCCGCTCGGATTCAACCCGTTCGTCGGCCAATCGGCGCGTCCCAACGAAGTCACCTACAGCGAGGACTGGCTGCGGCCGGACTACATCCCGCCGCCCGGCCCGCCGCCCACCGAGGCCTTCCGCACGGTGCCGCCGCCGCCCAACGGGCCGCTGCCGCCGGCCAACGAGATTTTCAACTACTTCGGCAACGGGATGATCAACACCAACGCTCCATACGTGCCGGCCAAACCGCCAACTCCGCTGCCGGTCGATCCGGCGACGGGATTGCGCTCGATGATGCTGCCGGGCAGCTTGGACAACGTCGACGGCCTCGGGGGTGGACATTGATGCGGCAAAGTTACGCGCGCCCCGTGGGCGTGCTGCTCGTCCTCGCGCTGGCGGTGGCCGTTTCGGGATGCGGTGCGCTGCGGGA
Organism: Mycobacterium sp. 20KCMC460; assembly: GCF_022179425.1. Taxonomy (NCBI): domain Bacteria; kingdom Bacillati; phylum Actinomycetota; class Actinomycetes; order Mycobacteriales; family Mycobacteriaceae; genus Mycobacterium; species Mycobacterium sp. 20KCMC460. Next base: position 5,099,934 of record NZ_AP025524.1, on the reverse strand, counting down.
CTTCCGGGGTGCGAACTCGCTGCCGCTGCCGGGTCGGGCCGGTGTTGGCGCAGGGCATTACACCATCCAGGCGCAGATGCCCGATGTGCAGAACCTCAAGGAGAATTCCCGCGTCCAGTTCAACGACGTGCTGATCGGCAACGTCGCCAGAGTCGAGCGCCAGGGCTGGCATGCGCTGGTCACCATGACAATCGATCCCAACGTGGAGCTACCTGGCAACGCGACCGCCACCATTGGCCAGACGAGTCTGCTGGGGACGTTGCACATCCAGTTGGCGACTCCGGCGGGTGTGCCGGCCAAGGGCAAGCTGCATGACGGCTCGGTGATACCGCTGTCGTCGGCGGGTGCCTACCCGTCCACCGAGCAGTCGCTGGGCGCTTTGTCGCTGGTGCTCAACGGCGGCGGTGTGGGTCAGCTCCAAGACATCACCTCGTCGGTCAGCAAGATATTTGCGGGCCGGGAAAATGACGTGCGTAGTCTGATCGGGCAGCTGGACAAGTTCACCTTCTACCTCAACGACCAAACCGCGGATATCATCGCCGCGCTGGAGAGCTTCAACAACCTGGTCGGTCAATTCGCCGACCAGAGACCGGTTTTGGACAAGGCGCTCAAGACCATCCCGGCCGCCATCGAGATCCTGAACAAGGAGAAAGAGAAGCTCACCGGCGCCCTTTCCCGGTTCGGGCCAGCCGCTGGTGACGCCGCTGACACCGTCGCCGAGGTCAAGGAAAACCTCATCAGAGAGCTCGGCGACGTGGGTCCGGTGGAGCAATCATTGGCCAACGCCGGGTTGGCGCTGACCCGCGGGCTGGACTACATCACCGTCCCCCTGTTCTCGAAACCGCCGCTGGCCAAATGGATTCGTGGCGATTACGGCAACTTGACCGGTGTTTTCGACCTGACGCTCAGCCGACTTGACTCGTCGTTCTTCACCGGCACCCGGTGGGAGGGCAACCTGACCGAACTCGAGATGCAGTGGGGCCGCACGCTCGGAGTGATGCCCAGCCCGTACACCGCACGTAACCCGTTGGTTGCGCCCTATCAATTCGAGCAAGGGCCGTAATATGCGCCTACATCGGCGAACGTTCATTACACTGGCGATCTTCGCGCTGATCGCAACGGTTTTCGCGGGTCTGGTCGGGTTGTACTACGCGCAGTTGCCGGCTGTGTATCTCGGCATCGGGCGGTACACGGTAAAGGTGCACTTGGAGCGGGCAGGGGAGTTGTACCGCGCCGGCAACGTCACCTACCGAGGTGTGGAAGTCGGCAAAGTATCCAAGGTGCAACTCACCAATTCCGGTGTGGAGGCGGTGCTTTCGCTGCGGTCGGAGTTCCACATCCCCGCCGATCTCACGGCCTATGTGCACAGCGCCTCGGCCATCGGTGAGCAGTACGTCGATCTGGTTCCGCGCAACGGCAACGGGCCGCTGCTCAAGAACGGCGACATCATCCCCCCGGAGCGCACCCGCGTCCCACCGAACATCAATTCGCTGTTGGGCGCGGTGAATCGTGGCCTGAATGCCATCCCCCGGGATAACCTCCGAACGGTGGTCGACGAGTCCTACACGGCGGTAGGGGGTCTCGGGCCGGAATTGTCCCGGCTGTTCGGCGGGGGCGCCAAACTCGCGACCGATGCGCGGCAGAATCTTGACGCCATTCTGACCTTGATAGACCAGTCGAAGCCGCTGTTGGACAGCCAGGGCGAGTCCGCGGACGCGATTCAGGGTTGGGCTGCTCATCTGGCGAGCGTCACCCGGCAACTGCAGGCGGTGGAACAGAACGACGGCGCATTCAGCGGCACCGTTCGTGGCGTGGGTCCACTGTTCGCGTCGCTGCGTGATGTCATTGGCAGGCTGGATCCGTCGCTGCCGAATGCGGTGAACAACCTCGTCCCGGTTGCCGACGCCACGTTGACCTACCGCGATAACGTCGAAGCGCTGTTGACCGAGCTCCCGCAGATCGTGGCCGACTCTCAGGCGATACAGCTGGCCGACAAGGACCTCAAGGGGCCCTACCGGGGCCTAGGCCTGAGCTTCAACCTGAACCTCAACTGGCCGCCGCCGTGTACTACCGGGTTCTTTCCGACCCAGCAACAGCGCTCGGCTGTTTTCGAGGACACCCCGCCACGTCCGCCGGGCCTGGTTTACTGCCGCATACCGCAAGATTCGACTTTCAACGCGGTGCGTGGTGCGCGCAACTATCCGTGTGAGACGCGGCCGGGCAAACGGGCCGCGACCGTCAAACAGTGCGAAAGCAATGAGCCCTATATTCCGCTGAACGATGGCTTCAACTGGAAGGGCGACCCGAACGCGACGCTCACCGGACAGGGCGTGCCGCAGTTTGACCCGGGGGAAGCGATTCCACCGGGATTCCCTGGGGGCCCGCCGGCTTCGCCGGAACAGGCTTCACCAGCGGCGCTGCCGCCGTCGCCGATCGCGGCAGCAGAATATGACCCGGCAACCGGAGAGTATGTTGGGCCGGACGGGCAAAGGTACAGTCAGCCCACGTTGGCTGGTGGGCGCAAGGAGCGGACATGGCAGCAGATGCTGACACCCCCGACCGGAAACTAACGAAAACCCCGCGGAGAGCCCGATTTTCGCTGAAGCGGAAACGAACTGACGACGGCGCTTCCCCAACTGCGAAGGAAACCGAGTCGCCGACGGCGGAGCTTGAGCAAACGGATGACGTTGCCGACGAGATCGTGGACTACGACACCGCGGTCGAAGACGGCGACGCCGTAGCCGAGGACTACGACGCCGCAGTCAAAGAGTCCGCAGACAACGAAACCGCGGTCAACGAAGACGCCGAAAACGAAGACGCCGAAAGCGAAGACGCCGAGAGCGAAGACGAAGACGACGTCTCCGAGGACGCGGCTCCGGTGAGGCGGTCGCATCTGCGACAGGCAGCGATGGTCGGGACGGTCATCATCGTCGCCCTGGCAGCCACCGTCGGCTGGCTGGGTTTTCGCTCGTACGAGTCGCACCAGGCCGAAACGCAGCGCCAGATGTTCCTTCAGATCGGACGGCAGTGCGCCCTCAACCTGACGACCATCGATTGGCAGCACGCCGAGGGCGACGTTCAGCGGGTTCTCGATTCGGCAACCGGTCAGTTCTACGACCAATTCTCCAAGCGCAAGCAACCTTTCATCGATGTGCTCAAGAAGGCACAGTCCAAGTCGGTGGGAACGATCACCGAAGCGGGTGTGGAATCCGAGTCCGGCGATAAGGCGCAGGTGCTGGTCGCCGTGTCCATCAAGACCACCAACCTCGGCGCAGAAGAGCAGGCGCCCCGGCAGTGGCGGATGCGCATCACAGTGGAGAAGTCTGGTGGCGATACCAAGGTCTCCAACGTCGCCTTCGTTCCATGACCACGCCGCACACCGGCGATGCCGGCGCGAAATCCGATCGATCAGAAGGGGACTCAGCCACCGTGGGGGTTAGACCAGGCAGTGATAGCAAGCAAGACAGGGTGAAGGCGCAGAGCACCGAGTCGATCACAGGCGAGACCACTACTCGAACGGTCGCCGCACCTGACTCCGGGAAGCTCGGCACGGCCACCTCCGGCGACCCGGGTGGCAAGCAGAAACGCCTGGGGCCGGCCAGGGAGCCGCGCCGACTCACGCGTACTGGCACCACTACGGGCCGGCACCGCAGCCACAGTCTGCAACCGCGCGTCGGCCGGGTGACCAGCCTGGTGCGGGACGCCGACGTCGAATCCGGCCCGCGGGAAGAGAAATCGGACGGCGGCGACTCGAAAGAACCCATCGAGACGGCGCGCTCGGCGGATACCCAGGAGATCAAAGCCGCGGAATCCGACGAGTGCGGCGACGCCACGGCATCCGAACCAAACACCTCGAGCGAGGGTGATCGGCTCGTCGCGAGTCCGGAGACCGGCAGAACCCGGCGCAGGAGCCACCGTCTGCAACCGCGCGTTCGCGTGACGAAGGAAGTGCCGGATACCGAATCCGCGCGGTCGGACGAGGAGTCGGTCGACGGCGACGCGAAAGAGCTTGTGAAAACCGCGGACTCGACTGATACCCAGGTCACCGAGGAGACGCTGGTCACCGAGGAGGCCGACGCCGCGACGTCCGAGGCCGACGACACCGACGATGCCGAGACCGACGCCGAGACCGATGCCGATGAGGACGAGGGCAAAGCCTCGAAGCCGGCCAAGGCCAGGCGCCGGATCAGTTGGTCCCGGGTGGTGGTGTACGGACTACTTCCCGCTATCGCGCTGCTACTGGCTGCCGGCGCCGGCTTTTTGAAGTGGCAGGATTCCACGACGCGCCAGACGCAGCTCGCGCGTATCGAATCCGTCGCGGCCGCAAAGGAATCCACGATCGCCCTGCTTTCGTATAAGTCCGAGTCCGTGGAAAAGGATCTTGAGTCCGCCAAGAATCGGATGACCGGTGGGTTCAAGGAGTCCTACACGCGGCTGATCAACGACGTGGTGATTCCTGGCGCGAAACAGGGCCACATCTCCACCACAGCCTCCGTTCCCGCCGCGGCCTCGGTTTCGGCGACTCCCAACCACGCCGTGGTCCTGCTCTATGTCAATCAGACGGCCGTCGTCGACAAGAATCCGCCCGCCGACTCCACGACGTGCGTGCGGGTGACGTTGGACAAGATCGACGGGCGCTGGCTGCTTTCGGGGTTCGACCCGGTCTAGGAGTCCAGGAGGCTTGACCGACCACGGTTTTCGGTTCGTGGTCCGGGGGACCGTAATGCGGGTTCTTACAACGTGACCCGGGTCGGTGCAATATCTTGGCACACGGTCGTGGGCGACGCCGGGCTGTTGCTGCCCTGCAAGACGTCCGTGCATCCGTGGCCCTTGACGACGTACGTCGCGCCTGGTCGGTACGGGTAGTAAACCACCGCCGGTAGCGGCTCGGATCCCCATCCGCACTGACCAGCCGAATCGCCTCCGTCGACGGAGAGGCACACGGTGGCCTCGGTGTGGACATGCAGCGTGCATGTTCCCACGGTCACGCTCGCCGTCACGTAGTTCACACCCGAAACATCTACTACTTTCGGGCCGTCGAGCACGAAGGTGCAGCGGCCGTTCTCGTCTTGCGGCGAGGCAGCCGCGGAGCCCGCGATACAGAGCGCCACCGGACAAATCGCAAAGAACGCCGACGCAGCCCCGAACGGTCGAATCATCAGCTCAGCCTATCGCAGTGACCATTTTTTAACGACTGTGAAATTCTGGATCGAGCAGGTAATACGCTTGTGCCGCATCGCGTCGCGGGGCTCAGGCCGGTTGACCGTACACCGCCACCGTCACGCTGCGAGGCACGCTGTTCGACGTTCTGACACCGATCTGGGTATTGGCGCAGTTGGACATGATCGCGTAGTAGTCGGGGCGGTAATACCAATTCCCGAGGATGTCAATGGCGTTGATCGACGCCGACGGCAGGGTGGCCACCGTCTCGGCCACCGTGCCGTTGTAGCCCGCAGCCTGGGCGCGGGCCTGCACCGTCGACCCGTCGGACCCGATGTCACCGTCGAGGTCCACGTTGTTCAGAACATCGTCGGCGTGCCGCTGGGCGGCGGCTTCGAGGGCGGCGTTGTTCTTCAAGTCGGTTTTGCAGCCGGCCTGACGCTTGATGGCGTAAACGCTTGCCGCCACACCGTTATTGAGCCGATTGTTGTCGGCGTTTGCTATCGGCGTGGCGGAGACGGCGCACAGCGTCACGATTCCGGCACTGATGAAGGCCAGGGTCGGAAGCGCCGCAGGCTGCCGGTGGTTTGTTTCGCGCGCTTTCATAATTGCTGATTTTTTCACAGTTGGTGCAGCAAATCCATGAGTTGGAACCTTTCGGTGCCCTCTCGAATCATGTTCCGCCATCGGTCCACTCGACCGGCGGCACCATGCGCTGTAACGCTTCGTCCCACCGAGCTGTGGCCTTTGCCGAACCATGGCACGATGCAACCGATAATTTCTGAAACTTATCGTCCTAAAATACTTGCGCGCACCCACCTGCGGCTCGATACACTGCAAGAACGATTCGCGGACAGGAGGATCGCCGTGAAGAATCGCTTTGCCCTCGTCGCTGCGGCCGCAGTATTGGTCGGGAGCAGCGCGGCCTGCTCGTCGGCAGTGGCCGCCAAGCGGACACCCGGAACGTTGGATCCCGGCACGGCACGGCTCACCATCGACGGAAGCGAACTCCCGTTGATCCGGACCGTGGAGTGTGCGCCACCGGAGCAACACCTCACCACGGTCTCCCTTGGTGACAATGACTCGGGGGCAACGCTGATGGTGTCCAACGCGGGCAAGCTCACCGTCGAGTTCGTCCGAATTCGCAACCTGAACGGGTTCTCCGGCGACTACAACCGAGGCTTGGCGGACCTGCATGCCACCGTCGAGATGACCGAGAACACCTACCAGATCACCGGTGAGGCACGGGGTTACGGCCCGAAATCTCCCGAACCCACTACGGTGCCGTTCACCATGAAGTTGTCGTGCTGATCTGATGGCGCAGCCGCGGTTAGGCCGTTAGCGGCGCCTGCAGCGGTTACCGGATATTTGCGGCCAGGTCGCCCGACAGCGCGCCGAGCTGCTGGCTCCAGGTACCCCAGTCGTTGCCGCCGCCGGCACCCAGGTCGAAGTGACCATTGTGGCCGCCCGCGGCGCGGTAGCCGGCGTAGAAATCGCGGCAGGTGCTCTGCCAGATGTCTGGGAAGGCCCCCACGGCGCCACCATCGCTGGGGCTGCCGGCTGCCGGGCTGAAGACCCACAGCCGGGTGTTCTGGTCGACCAACCGCACGACGTGCGCATTAGGGGAGTGCCATTTCCAGCGGCCGTACTGGGGAGCGCCCCACATGTTCGCCGAATCGGCACCGCCGTCGCCGAGCACGGCGCGCACGGCGCCGTCTACGCCGGTCCGTTCGGGAGCGAGCACTCCGGACAGGGATCCGGCATAACGAAATCGGTCAGGGTGAAACGTGGCGAGTGCCGCCGCTGCGTAACCGCCCTGGGCTGCGCCGACCACACCGTGTCCGCCTGGCGCCAATCCTTTGTTGGCGGCCAACCAGTCCGGGAGTTCGCTGGAAAGGAAGGTATCCCACTGTTTGCCGCCATCCTGCTCCCAGTCGGTGTACATGCTGTAGGCCCCATCGGCGGGCGCAACCACGGAGATCCCTTTACCGGCAAGCGTATTCATCGCGTTACCCGCCGTTACCCAGTTGCTCACGCCAGGGGCGGCGTTGAACGCGTCCAACAGATAGACCGCGTGCGGACCTCCGCCGAGAAACGCCACCGGGATGTCGCGGCCCATCGCCGCCGACGGCACCATGAGGGACTCGAAGGCGGGCGCGGCCTTGACGGTGGCGATACCACCCGCCGTTGCCGTGATGTCGCACAACACAACAGCGAGAATTGCAGCACAGACGACACGCAGCCGCATCGACAAACCTTTCACATCAACCTCGTTCGTCTACCACTGCATCAAATGTCGCAATGTAATTGTCAATTTCCTCACAGTGAACCACTATTCGCCTCTGGGCGGCAAGATCGGATGCGCGAACGATCTTTCGCTCTTCGCCGTCGGCAGCCTAGACTGGTATCGGTTGGGTTGTCGGCAAAGAGGACCAGAGGTGATCGCATGGACCAGTACCCGGATTACGACGCGACCGACGAGCTGGAATACGGCTTGGCGGCGATCGCGTGGCTTGCCAGGGGGGTCTACCCGCCGCCTTACTATGGGTCCAACTAGCGGAATCGAGTCGCGGCCCTCAACTTGTGGTAGCTGCCAGCGGTAACCGCACCGATTGATCGCCAGGGGCGGCTTCGAGTCAGACCGCGATCCACCGGACCGCCGCTGGGATGTGTACTGGCCGGCAACCGAATGGACGTTCAAATTCTCGGTCTGACCGGCGCATAGCGCGCTCCCTTCGTCAGGTTGCCGGGCAGGAGTCTCAGCCCGTCTGGGGGGCGCTGACCGGCGTGCGAACGATCGTTCGGGGCGAGATTGAGCTACCTGCTGCGCGCGGCGGCGAGGCGCTCCGCGAAAGCCGGCGACTGGACCGAGGCGGCCTGTGGGCCCAGCTCGGCCTCGACGGCGAGAGTGTGCAGATCGGTGTCGACGGAGCCCGGGGCGTAGGTCGCACGCATCGTGGCCTTCGTTGCGGTCACCACGTCTCGTGGCGCCGATGCCGGACCGGCAGCCAGTTCTCGCGCCGCCGCCACCGGATCGTCGGCAACCTCAAGTGCCAGACCGTGTCTGACGGAGGCGTCGGCGTCGAACCGCATCCCGAACAGCAGCGCGGCCCGTGCGACCTGGGGGCCGACTGCGCGTTGCAGCATCCACGTCATGCCTCCGCCGGGATGGATGCCGAGCTTTTGGAAGCGGGCGTCGAACAGCGCTCTGCGTCCCGCGATCCGGATATCGCAGGCCAGTGCCAGGTTCAGTCCGGCGCCGACGGCGGGCCCGTTGACGGCAGCCACCGTCGGCAGCCGGCACTCGGCCACCGCGATGAATCCGTCGTAGAGGTTTCGCAACCCGGCCTCGGCAGCGGAACCGAGTGCGCTGAGGTCTGCGCCGGCGCAGAATGCCTTTCCCGCGCCGGTGACTATCACAGCGTGCACGCGCTGATCGTTCTGGGCGTCGCCGACCGCGCGGCGCAATCCCGCCGAAATCTCGTCGGTCACCGCGTTGCGCCGGTCGGGGTCGTTGACGGTAATCAGGGCGACACCGCTGTCGACCTCGAGCAGTACGCGATCCACGTCGGTCAGTTCCTTTCTCGGCCGCATCAGCGGCGGGATGGTGTGGGCGCACTGCTCAATCAGGCGCCATCCGGCGGTGCGCAACGGCCACGCGGTGGCTCACCCGTCACGTTACGAGATCGGATGCGAGGATATCAATCTGATGTGAGCGATCGTTCACGGCTTCAGGTCTCGTTGACGAACCGGCCGGCCGCTGCCTACTATTGAGACGCATTATCTCAAAGATGACCTTTTGGCAACGACGGCAAAGGATCTACTACATGACCGAAGTGATCGGGGTGGCGCGCTCCTCCGGCGATGCCGACCAGGGCCGGTCACGGGCCTCCAAACGGCATGTGCCGGGCGAGCCCGGCATCTGGGTGCTGCTGTTCGGCGACATGATGGTGTTCACCGTCTTGTTCACGGTGTACCTGCACCAGCGGGGTGTCCGGCCGGCATTGTTCGCCGAGTCCCAGGGGGCCCTCAACCGGGCGCTGGGCGCGACCAACACCCTGGTGCTGCTCACCAGCTCAATTCTCGTGGTATTCGCGACGCATGCCCTGCAGCGTCCCGAACTGCGCCACCTCGCCCGGCCCTTGACCCTGGGCGGCGCACTGGTGGGCTCGTGCTTCGTGGCCATCAAGGCGTACGAATACCACGAAAAAGTCTCGGCCGGAATCACGCCGAGCACCAACGAATTCTTCATGTACTACTTCGTGCTGACCGGACTACATCTGGCGCACGTGATCATCGGGCTGATCGTGCTGACCGTTCTGTCGACCCTGGCCCGCAAACCGGAACCGACCAAAACGCATTTGGCCTTCTTCGAGGGCGGCGCGTGCTTCTGGCACATGGTCGATCTGCTCTGGATCGTCATTTATCCATTGATCTTCCTGGTGAGGTGAAACGTGAAATCGCTGGTACGTACCAACGCCTCGCTGGTCTGGTTTCTACTGTGTGCGCTGACCGTTTTGTCGTGGTCGTTGGGTACTGACCACGGATTCGGAGAGGGGCATCACCTCCCGGCCAGCCTGGCGATCTTCGCCGTCGCGATCTTCAAGGTCCGCCTGGTCGGCTTGTACTTCATGGAGCTGAAAATGGCCCCGCGCGTGCTGCGCGGAATTTTCGAGGGTTATTGCGTCGGCCTGCTGGCACTGCTGACAGCGATGTTCGTCCTCGCCTGATGGGCCATGCCGCGCATTGTGCGACATACAACCTCTAAACTGTGTCGAACAGTAAAGGAGCGCGGTGCCGAAAAATGTGAACGGTGAGGGCAGTGGTCGCCCACGGGGACGGCCACGTCTGACCATCGACCGTGATGCGGTCGCCGACGCGGTGGCTGAGCTATTCCACGAGGGCGGCTACGAGGCGGTTTCCATCGTGGACACCGCCGAGAAGCTGTCGGTGTCCCGTGCGACGCTGTACCGCACCGTTCCGACCAAGCAGGATCTACTCGGCATACTCTTCGAACGCAGCACCCGCGAGATCACCGAGCAGGTCGAAGGCGCCATCCGCGAGATTGCCGATCCCGCGGAGCGACTCAGGGAAATGGTTCGGCTGCAGTCCGAAGCGGCGGTCCAAATGCGGAGCTATATGCCCGTATTCTTCGACGGCGGCGACCTGCCCAACGACGTGGTACAGCGCTGGCACAAGTGGAGCCGGCAATTCGAAAAGCTGTGGGTTTCGGTGGTCGCCGACAATATGGAAGCCGGCAATATCGACAAAGGTGACGTTGTCATCACCACACGATTGATCCTGGGCATGATTCTCTGGGTTTCGCGGTGGTATCGGCCCAAGGAAAAGATCACCTCGAAGGAGATCGCGGAGCACGCGATCGGCCTGTTGCGATTGGGATATGTCGCCCCGGAGAGCGTTGAGCGCAAGTCCACCGCACCGCGGCGTCGCCGCACCGGGAACCGTTAGTCGGCGCGCGGCCCGGTGCCCGCCCTGTGCACGATCGTTCTCGCGGAGCCGGGCTGGATCGACACGGCCGGGCCAGTCGGCTGATCGACCTGTTCGAGCCGCGTGAGCAGCGGAAATGTTGTAGTAGGGCGCCAATGAATTCCCGCAACCAGGTTCGGCCGGAGATGTTGCGTTGATCGAGAGCTCTGCGTATATTGAGACGCGTCAGTTCAAAAAGACTGGTTGATGGCAGCGACGAAAGGTTTCGCCGTCAGGCGTTGACCGATGCGTCGTGCCCCTGAAGGCGGAGAACATCAATGACCACTGCCGTATCGGCGCCGTGGGCGCGGATTCCCAACTGGTTTGAGAGGATGCAGGCGGCGCTCGAAGACGCCAATCTGCCTACCCTGCTGCTGGTGTTGCAGCATCTCACCGGGGATCGAAAGTGGACCAGCCCACCGTTCCGGCCCGCGCGCGGAAAACCTCTGGACGACAACGACTCCGGAGGACTGTCTCCCGAACTCCAAGCCGAGGTGCGCGCCGCGGCCTTGGACGCAGTGGTCGCCTACTACGAAGGACGGCTGGCGCCGGTCACCCCCTCCCCGGATGAGGTGACACGCATGCTCAGCTGCGCGATGGTTGAAGAGGTGTCCGTCGATTACGGCGAATTACTCTCTGAGGAAATGGGTTTCATCTCCCGCGATGTCGAGATACCCGCTGAGTCGATCCGCAGCGACTTCCGGGTGGCCATCATCGGGGCAGGCCTGTCGGGTGTCTGCATGGCGGCGAAACTGGAAGCTGCCGGCGTCAACTTCGTTGTGCTGGAAAAAGACCAGGATCTGGGCGGCACCTGGCTGGAGAACGTGTATCCAGGCTGCGGCGTGGACACACCCGGTCACCTCTACGCTTTTTCGTTCGCCCCGAATCCGAACATCACCAGTTACTTCGCCAAGCGGGACGAGGTCGAGGACTACATCCAGCGCGTGTCGTCGGAATTCGATGTCAAGAAGCACATCCGGTTCGGCACCGAGGTGGTGCAGGCGCGGTATCTGACCACGGACGCCGTTTGGCAGATCGACATCAAATCCTCCGACGGAGCCGTGGAGTCGCTAACGGCCAACGTCTTGATCAGCGCTGTGGGCATGGTCAACCGGCCGTCGATTCCACCGATCCCCGGACTGGACGAATTCCCGGGACCGGCCATGCACACCGCGGCCTGGGACAGATCGGTCGACCTCAGTGGGAAGCGCGTCGCCGTGATCGGTAACGGCGCGAGCGCGATGCAGGTGGTGCCGTCCATCGTCGACATTGCCAGTCACGTGACTGTATTCCAGCGGTCCAAGCAATGGGCGTTGCCGCATCCGAATTATCATCGCGCGGTCAAAGAGACGGTGCGCTTCCTGATGACCGAAATCCCCTTCTACATCCAGTGGTATCGGCTGCGGTCGTTCTGGAACTTCAGCGACCGACTGCATTCGGCGTTGCAGATCGATCCGGAATGGCCGCACCCGGAACGGTCCGTCAACGCGGCCAACGATCGCCACCGGGTATTCCTCACCAAGTACATCAAGGAGCAGCTTGGTGATCGAACTGATCTGCTCGATGCGTGTCTGCCGGACTACCCGCCTTACGGGAAGCGTCCCTTGATCGACAACCACTGGTACCGCACCATGTGCCGTGACGACGTAACACTGCTCACGGACGCGGTGGCACAGGTCAGGGGGCAGAATGTGGTGACGCGCTCGGGGGTCGAAGTGCCCGCCGACGTGATCGTGTTGGCCACCGGATTCAAAGTTCTGCAATTCCTGTGGCCGATGGACATCATCGGCAAATCCGGGACCACGCTGCGCGAGCAGTGGGGCGCCAACGATGCGCGGGCATACCTCGGGGTGACCGTGCCGGACTTCCCGAACTTCTTTATCCTCAACGGCCCCAATACCAATGCCGGTCACGGCGGCAGTGCGATTCACGCCACCGAATTTCAGGTGCGCTACACCATGCAGGCGATCCGTCATCTGCTGGTCAACGAGATCGCGTCGGTCGAAGTGGATCAGGGCGTGTTCCAGCGCTACAACGACGAGCTCGATGAGGCCTTGGCACACTGCATTTGGTCGCACAAGGGGATGACGACCTACTACCGCAACGACGCTGGACGCATCGTGGTGAGCAGTCCGTGGAAGTACGTCGACTATTGGCAGCGGCTCCGCGAGTTCGACCCGAGTGACCACCACGAGGTGACAGTCTCCTCGGAGGCTGCCGAACTGCTGGCTTAGCCGGCTTAGCGGCTGGCCTGGTGGTTCGGCCGACGCGGCGGCTGGCGCTGCTGCCAGCGCCCGTCGGCCGAGCCACTGATTTCGTCATCGACGCTTGACGTAGCGCGACACCCGGCGACGAGACGCATCGATGCCGGGTGTCGGCTGTCTTTGGCGCAGAGCGCCTTTCAAAGTGCAGTGATCTCGAGCAGTGATATCGAGAGGCGACTCGACTTCGAGTGCCGGCGCGGCTAGCGCTTCTGCTTGTGCGGGTGAAGTTCTACTTCTTCGGGCGAAGGCCCAGCCGGCGGCGCCAGTCGTGCATTTCCAGAAGTCGCAGCATCACGCCGGTGATCCGGGCTTTGCGCGGCGAATACGGATACCAGTGCGTTTCGGTGGGCAGGTGGACCTTCTCGGTGACCACTGCCTGTGCGCGACAGTACTTTCGGATGCCGTCGGCCCCACCCATCCGGTGTCCGAGGCCGGATTCCTTCCAGCCGCCCATCGGCAGCGGGAACTGGAACACGTGCATCATCGCGTTGTTGACGTTGACGCCGCCCGCTTCGATCCGCCTGCCGACCCGCTCGCCGCGCTCCTTGCTGCTCGTCCAAACACTGGCACCCAGACCGTAATTGGTGTCATTGGCCAAGGTAATGGCTTCGTCTTCGCTGGATACCTTCATGATCGGCAGCAGCGGCCCGAAGGTTTCCTCGCGCATGCACGCCATCGTGTGGTCGACGTCCACCAACACCGTTGGCGGATAGAACAATCCATGCTCGGCCCGCTTTCCGCCGGTCAGGACGCGCGCTCCGCGCGCTACCGCGTCTTCGACATGGCGTTCGACGATTGCCATTTGGGCTTCGTTGGCCAAGGCGCCGATATCCGTGGCGAAGCTGCCGGCCGTATCGTGGCCTTGGCGGAGCTTGTTGACCTCGTCGACCAGGCGCGAAGTGAATTCGTCGTAGATCGAATCCTCGACGTAGATCCGTTCCACGGCGACACACGACTGGCCCGAGTTGAACAATCCCGCCCAGATCGCGCCGCGGACGGTCCGTTCGAGCGGTGCATCGGACAACACGATCATCGCGTCCTTGCCGCCCAATTCGAGACTGACCGGAATCAACCGTTCCGCACAGCGGATGCCGACCTGGCGGCCGGTCTTGGTGGAACCGGTGAACTGCACCATGTCGACGACGTCCACCAGGGCCCGCCCGGTATCGCCGCGTCCGGTCACGCAACCGAGCACCGGTGGTGCACCGATCTCGCTCCAGCCACGCACCACCTCGGCCCAGCCCAGCGGTGTTTCCTCTGAGGGCTTGGTGAGTACCGCCGCGCCGGCCATCAAGGCTTGCGGCACGTCGAGCATCGGCATGCCGAGCGGATAGTTCCACGGAGTGATCACGCCAACCAATCCGTAAGGGCGGTAACGAATTCGCAGACCTTTGGTTGCCGACGCCGGTCCGTGCGGGCGGCGGGTCTCGTCGGCCAGGAACTCTGCCCCGTGTTTGGTGTAGTAGTTGATGACCTCCATGCACACCAGCAACTCGATCTGCGCATCGCCCCAGGACTTTCCGGCCTCGCGATGCACCAGGCCGAGAATGCGGTCCTGGTTGTCGACGATCCAGTCCAGCCACCGCCGCAGGTGAACGGCACGGCCCTCGGGCCCCAGTGCCTCCCATGCCGGCTGGGCCTTGCGGAGTTCGCCGGCCAGCGCGGCCACCTCGTCCGCGGGTACGTTCGGGACTACGCCGACCACCGAGTTGTCGGCCGGGTTGCGTACCTCGACAACCGATTCGTCTGCCGGCCGCGTCCCGTTCTTCTGCTTGGCTTCCTCGGCGGTGGTCATGGCTCAGTCCTCAATTCGGATTGCGGCGACCGGACACATCATCGCGGCTTCCTCGACCGCTGACCGCAGATGCTCGCCGGGATTGGCATCGAGCACCGTCACCCACTCTTTGTCGTCTTCGATGTCGAACACCTCGGGCGCGGCCATCACGCATTCCCCGTGCAGCTCGCAGCGGTCATTGTCAACGATGATCTTCATCTGCCGTATCGATTCCGGTGTATCAGGCGGGTGTGACGGTGACGGGAAGCTGGTACACGCCCCGCGAATACGCGTCGCGGATATAGCTGATATCCCCGGCGGGGGTGATGTCCTTGGTGCGTCGCAGCAGTTCTTCGAGCAGGATCTTCATCTCCAGGCCCGCGACGTGCTTGCCTAGGCACTGGTGCGGGCCGCGGCCGAAGCTGACGTGCGGATTCTTCTCCCGGGACAGGTCGAAGACATGGGGATTGTCGAACGCGCGCTCGTCGAAGTTGCCTGCGGCGAACAGCATCAGCACCACATCGCCCTCTTTGATCTGCTGGCCGTGCAGTTCGTGGTCCGCGGTGGCCGTACGCACCAGGTGCGTGAACGGGGTGGCGATGCGCACGATCTCCTGGATGGCGGTGTTCGGGATGTCGTCGACGTGCGCGCGCAGCCAGGCCATCTGCTCGGGGTTGCGCATCAGCTCGTGCATACCGTGACTCAGCGCGGTACGGGTGCTCTCGGCGGCACCGGATGCCAGCAACGCCACGTTGCCCATCAGTTCGTCTTCGGAGATGACCTCCGCACCGGCCTGGACCAGCTGGGTGATCACGTCCTCGCCGGGTTCGCGGCGCTTGAGCTCACCCAGTTCGACCGCGTAACCGAGCAGGTCGAAGATGGCCTGCATGACGTATTCGAACGAGGGGGTGATGCGGGTGTCGAATGGCGCGGCGAAGGTGTCAACCCAGGCGAAGAACTTCTCCCGGTCACCGTTGGGTACGCCCAGCACGTCGCCGAGCGCCTCCATCGGCATGGCGTGGCCGATGTCGGTCACGAAGTTGAACGAGCCCTTCTCCAGCGCGGCGTCGACGATGTTGACGGCGTACTCGCGGAATTTGTCCTCGAGTTTTTTGACCATGCCCGGCGTGAACGCCTTGCTCATCACCCCGCGCTGAGTGCGGTGCTTCGGGCCGTCCATGGTCAGCATGGCCGGTTTGCCGCCCACTTTGGGGTCCAGCGGGGTCACCTTCCACATGTTCACCCCGCCACGGTCGGCGGCGTAGAGCTCGGAATTACGGTCGACGGCCCAGATGTCCGCGTTTCGGCTGACGATCCAGGCCCGGTCGATGAGCATCGGGTCGTCGAATTCGTGCAGGTGACAGGGGGCCTCGTCACGCAGGTACGCATACTGCTCCAGCGGTAGCCCGAAGGTCGTCGGGTCGCCGTTGGCGTAGGTATCGGCGTCCAAAACGCGGATGTCGGGCTTTGCCGTCGTCATCTATCGACTCCTAATCGAGAAACCAAAGGCGCAGGGCTGGCTGGCCTATCCGCCCCCCGGCGGATTATGAGTTAAGCAGTCTCAATTATGGTTCGTCGGTGCGGAAGGTGTCAAGCGTCATAGTCGGGGCCGCGGTATGTCGGGCGTCACCCTGAGCCTGGTCAGCGCGCTGGACGCAACCCGAAGGTGGACGAGATGATGTCGCGCTGGATTTCGTTCGTCCCCGCGTAGATGGTGGGCGCGATGCTGAGCCGCAGGTGCCTCTGCATGTCGAACTCGGTGCTGTAGCCGTAGCCGCCCATCATCTGAACGCCTTCCAGTGCAACCTTTTTCGCGGTCTCGGTCACTTTAACCTTCGACATCGACGTGGCGCGAACCCATTCCTCGGGTGTACCGATCTGGTGCTCGATGTGGTGCACGGTGGCGTAGGTCAGGGCTCGCGCGGATTCGATCTCGATGGCCAGGTCGGCGATGCGATGCCGCAGCGCCTGGAAGGATCCGATCGGGGCGCCGAACTGTTCGCGCTCGCCGACGTAGGCCAACAGGTCGTCGAAGGCGCGCTGCGCCATGCCCAGGCCCTGCGCCGCGCAAACCAGTCGCTCGCCGTTGAGCCCGGCCATTATCTGCTTCCAGGCGTTACCCTCGGTGCCCACCACGGCCGATTCGGGAACGAAGACATCGGTGAAGAACAGGTCGTTGACCTCGCTGCCGCCCATCGTCGAGATCGGACGGATCTCCAGGCCTGCTGCGTCGGTGGGCACCTCGAGCAGTGTGAGACCGTCGTGCGGCCGAACGCCTCGCGAGCTGCGCACCACCACCAGGATCGTGGTTGCGAATTGGGCATCCGAGCACCAGGTTTTCTGTCCGTGTACGCGCCAGCCGCCGTCGACCTTTTCGGCCTTGCAGCTGACGGCGGCCGCATCCGAGCCGGCGCCGGGTTCGGAGATGCTGATCGACATCACTTTGCCCGAGCAGATCGCCCCGAGCGCCGCCTGCTTCTGCTCCTCGGTCGCAAACCTCTTGTAAATGCCGGCGACGGTATGGGAGGTGCCGGCTCCGTGGACGGGGGCCAACCCCCGCCACAGCTGCTCGAACAAGATGACCTGCTCGGTGAGTCCACCGCCGCTGCCGCCGTATTCTTCGGGTATCGAAACGCCGAGATATCCTGTCGCTGCCAATTTTTGGTACAGGCCGGGATGGTGCTGTTCGGCACCGTTGTCGGTCAACGCGTCGCGTTGCTCGCGCGTGCCGCATTCCTTGCGACAGAAATCGCGCACGGCAATGGCGAAATCCCGTTGTTCCTCGGTGAGCCCCACCGCATCCATCAAAGCTCCTCAGCAGAACGACCGCTCGCGTCAGCGACAGGAACGTCACCAGCACCGGTGGGCACCGGGGGTCGACTCAAACCGAATGGTAGGCGGGGACCCTTCGACGGGTCAACATCGTGGTTATCAACGCTAGCAACCGTGTACAGCCGGGGCGGTCCTGGTCTTGAGCCGACCGGGATCGGCCCGAGCTCAGGTTCCCCCGTCGCCAGCGCAGATAACGACCGTTTACGATAAATCGATTTGCACCGAGATACGCTCGCGAAGGAGCATCATGAAATACCCGCGTCCGCAGGAGTCCGCACCTCGCGGCGTAGTGGAACCGGACCCAGTCAACCGCACCCGACGGACTTGCGGTAAGTGAGCACCCAGCAGACCCGGTCGATTTTCACCCCGGAGCAGGTGCAGTTCCGCCTGCGGGTGCGTAAGTTCCTCGATGAGCACGTCGTACCGGAGTATCCGGCGTGGTTGGCCGACGGCAAGCCGTCGCGGCAATTCTGGCGCGGCGCGGCCGAGGTCGGCATCTTGGGCATCGGGGTGCCCGAGCAGTTCGGTGGCCTGGCGGGCTCGGACTATCGACACAGCGTTGTCGTCACCGAGGAGATTCAGGCGCTGGGCCTGGCCATCGGGGGTTTGCGCGTGCAAACCGATATCTGTCTGCCCTATCTGCTGCACCACGGGTCCGCCGAACAACGCGCCACCTGGCTACCCCGAATGGTGGCCGGTGAGGTGGTGGCCGCGCTGGGACTGTCCGAGCCTGGCGCCGGCTCCGACCTCAAGGCGATGTCGACGCGGGCTCGCCGGGACGGGGATCACTATGTGGTGAACGGCGCCAAGACGTTCATCTCCAACGGTGCGGCCGCTGACCTGGTGATCCTGGCGGTCAAGACCGACCCGGAGGCGGGTCGGCGGGGCATCAGCCTGCTACTGGTGGACACCTCGACGCCGGGCTTCGCGCGCGGGCGCAAGCTGGACAAGCTGGGTCTTCGTGCGCAGGATCTGGCCGAGATCTCGTTCACCGACATGCGGATTCCGGTCGCAAACCTCCTGGGTGTGGAGAACGAAGGATTCACCTACCTGACGTCGAACCTCGCCCAGGAGCGGTTGTCGATCGCGGTGAACTCGCAGGCCGCGGCCGTCGCGGCGCTTTCCTGGGCCCTTGAAGACCACCAGGATGGCCAGGTGGGCCAGGAGGTCAAATTCACGCTGTCCCAGTGCGCGGCCGAGGTAGCCGCAGGTCAGGCGCTCATCGACCAGGCGTTACTGCGTCACGTCGAAGGTCGGCTGAGCGGCAGCGATGCCGCGATCGCCAAGCTGTACTGCACCGAGCTGCAGGGCCGGGTGGTCGACCGCTGCCTATCGCTGTCGAACCCGTCGGTTGCGCTGCGCGGTGACTCCCGGTTGGGTAACGCCTACCTCGACGGCCGAGTAAGCCGGATTTACGGCGGATCCAGCGAAATCATGAAGGTAATCATCGGCCAGGGCCTGGGCTTGTGAGAAGCTGCTGAGGTGACGCCCGACGAAAAGATCCTGGCTGCGGCCGAGAAGTTGTTCTTCGAGCGCAGTTTCGACGGTGTCGGCGTGGACGAGATCGGCAAGGCCGCCGGCACCACCGGCTCCGCCATCTATCGCCACTTTCCCAGCAAAGACGCAATCTTGGCGGCCCTGTTCGACAAGACCCTGGACACCATTCTGGTTCGTCTCGGGGAACCCGAAGAGGATCCCGTCACCGAGCTGAACAAACTCGTGCGCGCGTTTGTGGGTCTGGCCAAGAGTCACGAGCGATTGGTGTCGATTTGGCTGCGCGATCAGCGTTCCCTCGCCGAGCGCTACCGCCGCGAGCACGACCGTAGGCATCGCCGCATCAATCAACGGTGGATCGATTGCCTGCAGCGCTGCTATCCCGACCGTTCGACCGACGAGATCATCACTGCCACAAGGGGTGTGGAGTTGTTGCTGCTGTCCGGGGCGATGCGCCCACCGGGCGGCCGTCGGGCCAAGCAAGCCGAAGAACTGTTGACCCAGATGGCATTGGCATCCGTGACGGCGCTGGAGTTGGAGGGGGCAACTAAGCGGTGACGAACTGCAGCAGTGCCGATTCGAACGCGTCCGGCGCCTCCAGCATCGGGTAATGCCCGCAGTCGGGGATCTCGACGAGGGTGGCGTTCTTCAGTTGCTGCTGTAGCCAGCGGGCCCCCTTGGCCGAGTGCACGGGATCGTTCGTCCCGATGACCTGCAGCACCGGTTGGTCAATGCGGGGGATGTCGGCCAGCAAATCGGTCGTCAGCAGCGACCGGTAACATGCCGTCGCGGCCCACGAAGGCATGCGCAGCGAGCAGCGGACCAGCCAATCGACCGTTCGTGGGTCCGGCTCGTGCGCGAATGCTGTAGCGATTGTCCGGTATCGGGACCCGACGCGGTTCGCGTGCTCTTCGGCCTGCATTCCCGCCAGCAGCGGTTCGGGAGGTCCGCCGAATGGAAACTCGTCGCTGCGGCTGGCGCGGACACCGTTTGATCCCACGAGTACCAATGCGGTGCACAATTCGGGTGCGGTCGCAGCGGCTCGGAAGGCCACCTGCCCGCCGAATGAGTGACCGACAACTGTGGCGTTGCCGACATCGAGCCGGGTCAGGGCAGCGACGAGATCTGCTGCGAGACGGTCTATGTCGTAGCCGTCCAACGGGTTGTCCGAGAAACCGTGACCCCGCTGGTCCACGCACAAGACGCGAAACCCGCGGCCGGTGAGCACGCGTACCTGGCGGTCCCAAAGCTCGTGGTCCAAGCCAAAACCCGAAATCAGTACTACCGCAGGCCCATCGCCGAGATCCTGCACGTGTATCCGCACGCCGTCATCCGCGTCGATGAATGGCACTTCTGGTATCACCTTCGATCATGTAGATTTACCGCAGATTTATGAGCTTTGCGATCTTAATAATACGGGGGAGGCCCGATGAACACCAGCCTGGAAACGCTGTCCGTGAGTTCGGGCGGCGACGGCGTCTGGGAGATATCGCTGACTCGTCCAAAGCTGTTGAATCGGTTCGACAATCGGGCGCAGATTGAACTCGCGGCTGCACTCGAGGAACTCGCCAAAGACGAAAGTGTGCGCGCTGTCGTGCTGGGCTCGACCGGCAAGGCGTTCTCCGCCGGCGGCGACTTCGCCTTGATGCGAGCGGCGCACGACGACGACGAGGCACGGCGCGAAACTGTCGAGGCGGGGCGGCGGCTGCTGCAGTCCTTCCTTGATCTGCCCCAGCCCATCGTCGCGGCCGTGCAGGGACCAGCGATCGGCCTGGGCGCAACCGTGGCACTGATGTGCG
The DNA here is from genome assembly GCF_022179425.1 of Mycobacterium sp. 20KCMC460. Taxonomy (NCBI): domain Bacteria; kingdom Bacillati; phylum Actinomycetota; class Actinomycetes; order Mycobacteriales; family Mycobacteriaceae; genus Mycobacterium; species Mycobacterium sp. 20KCMC460. Next base: position 5,079,124 of record NZ_AP025524.1, on the reverse strand, counting down.
ATGTGGTGGTTGCGGCACGGAGTGCGAAGCTGGCCGACACGCATGTGAAGGTCGGGCTCGTCGCCGGTGACGGCGGCTGCCTGGTATGGCCGCAGGCCGCGGGGATGCTGCGCGCCCGCCGTCACCTGCTCACCGGAGACGCACTCGACGCACCTACGGCCTATCAGCTCGGCATTGTCACCGACCTAGTCGACGACCCCGACGAGGCACTGCCTTTCGCTCGCGAAATCGCCAGGCGCATCGCGGGTCTGGCGCCGCTGGCGGTGCAGGGCACCAAGCGTGCGCTGAATCGTGTCACGTCGCTTCGAGCCGCCGAAGTCGTCGATCTGGCTTTCGAGCTGGAAGAGGGCACCTTGACCAGTGCCGATCTGCTGGAGGGAATCGCTGCCTTCCAGGAAGGCCGCGCCGCCAACTTCGTCGGCCGATGACACGGCTGTCGGCGTTATCGGTACAGGGTGGCCGAATGCCGCGAACCCAGCGCAGCGCAGTCGGATTCCGGGTCTTGACAATGCATCGGGAATTTGTTCGTCTCGTTGAATCTAAGCACGATTCAACTCAGCGGTTCACCCCGCCGGCGCGACTGCAAAGGATGTCACGCATGAAACGTCGCACCTCGCTGGCCGCCGGAACCGTCGCACTTGCCGCCTGTGCGGTGGTGTCGATGCCGGCCCCCGGGGCGCACGCCAAACCGGCGCCCGAGGTGGAGTACACGTACAACGTGTCGGTGCGCCGGCACTTCGACTTCCCGAACAACGACGCGGTCGGCTATGGCTACGGGATCTGCGACAAGGTCACCGCGGGCGAGGGTTACCCCCAGATAATGGGCGATGTGAAGAACGACGTGACGCCCAACGACGAGTTCTCAGCCAACTATCTGGTCTCCTACGCCGTCGATCTGCTGTGCCCCGCCGTGATCCCGCAACTGCGCAAATCGGCGCAAGGCTACCGCCCCCCGCCCGGTCAAGAATATTTCGGCAGCCCCGGCGCCGAGTAGCGGACGAAGCCCGGACGAGTCGGCCAAGTTGGGCCCAGGGCACTAGGGCATCGTGTAGCCGCCGCTGACCGAGATCAGCTGTCCGGTCACCTGCCGAGCCGCCGTCGGCGAGCAGAACCATGCGGTGGCCTGGCCGATGTCCTCCGCGGTGGTCAGGCGGCGCAGCGGTGTCCCCTTGACCATGTAGTCGATCTGGTCGGCGTTGAACACACTGTCCTGGCCAGTGGCCCACAGGCTCGATTCGCCCACGGCTTCGGGGCTCTCCGGGATCACCAAGCCAGGACAGATGACGTTGGACCTGATGCCGTGCCGGCCGTGTTCACGCGCGACGGTGCGGGCCAGGCCAATCATCGCGGCCTTTGACGCCCCATAGACACCGGTGCGGATCTGACCGAATGCCGCGTCGCTGGCGATGAACGCGATGGCGCCGCCGCCGGCCTCCTTCATCGGACCGATCGCCGCCTGGGTGGTGCCGATGGCGGTGAACAGGTTGGTTTCGATGGTGCGTTGCCAATTGTCACGGTTGGTGTCTGTGGCGAAGAATTGCTGACCGCTCCAGCCCGCATTGTTGACCAGCACATCGATGCCGCCCCAGGTGTCCAGGGCGGTGCCGACCGCGATGTCGGCTCCGCGTTGGGTGGTCAGGTCGGCGATCGCGACTTCGGCGGCGGCCGCACCCCTGGCCAGGGCTTCGTCGCGAACCCGTTTGGCCTGGGGCTCGTCGATGTCGTTGATGACAACACGGGCACCCTCCGCGGCGAACACGTGGACGATGCCGCGCCCGATGTTCGAGGCGCCTCCGGTGACCACCACTCGCGCCCCAGCTAGCCCAAGGTCCATGCTCTGCTCCCTGTCGTGGACGTTTGTTGTGACCGTCGCCATGGTAGTTTAACGTAGATTAGAAATATTGATTATCGGTCGGACGAGGAGGGATTGGTGCATGGTTGAGTGGCTGCTCGACCAGCGTGTCGCCGTCATCTCCGGCGCAGGTCGCAGAGTCGGGTGCAAGATCGCCCGAGCGTTTGCCGACACCGGTGGGGGTCACGACATATGACACTGGTGGTGCGCGAGGTCGTCGATCGGGTAGCGGTGATCACCCTCAACCGGCCCGAGCAGATGAACGCGCTTACCGTCGCGCTGAGCGGCGAATTGGAGCGGGCGGTCCGGGAGCTGGGTAACGACCCCGAGGTGAACGTCATCCTCATCCGGGGTTCGGAGGGAAACTTCTGTGCGGGCGGCGATTTCAACGAAGTCGAGTCCCTGCGAGCTGAAGGCCCGGACGCGTTGCGCACCCTGTTCGTGGCATTTCGTCGTGCGTGCGACGCCATTGCCGAGATCGAGGTCCCGGTTGTCGCCGCAGTGCAGGGCGTCGCCATGGCGGGCGGTTTCGAACTGATGCAGGCCAGCGACATCGTGCTGGTCAGCGACGACGCCAGGATCGCCGACAACCACGTCAGATTCGGAATGATCCCGGGCGGGGGAAGTACCCAGCGGCTGAGCCGGCTGGTGGGCCGTCAGGAGGCGCTGGGGCTGTTGTTGTCCGGCGACCGGATCTCCGGCGTCGAGGCGGTGCGCCGCGGTCTGGCGTATCGCAGCTTTGCGCGGGCCGAGTTCAGCGACGGTGTCCGTGGGTTCGTCATGGATCTGGCCGGGCGGCAGCGCGAGGCTGTGGTCAGGATCAAGCGCCTCGTGTACGAGGGTCTGCGGGTCCCGCTGGCCAGCGGGCTGGAACGCGAAATCGACTTCGTAGTGGACCACATCTGCGGGCACTCCGGACACAACGGTGTATCCGCCTTTCGACAGCGAGGAGCCCGCTAGATGAGCAATGCGGAGACCAAAGCCCCGGTCGCCCTTGAGATCTCGGCCGGCATCGCCCGGTTGCGGCTGAACCGGCCCGAGGCGTCCAACGGGATGAACGTCGAGTTCCTCAAGGCGCTGCATGAGGCGGCCCTGGCCTGCCATGCGGATCCCGCCGTGCGCGTGGTGTTACTCACCGGTGAAGGCCGGAACTTCTGCGCGGGCGGCGACATTCACACGTTCGAATCCAAGGGGGCCGACCTCCCCGACTATCTGCGCGAGGCCACGGCCTGGTTGCAATTGGCGACGGCCGCGTTGATCCAGTTGCGCGCGCCGGTGGTGACCGCGGTGCAGGGCTTTGCCGCCGGTGGCGGTGGGTTGGGACTGGTCTGTGCCTCCGACATCGTCGTCGCGGCACGGTCGGCAAAGTTTTTTTCCGGCGCGGTTCGGGTCGGCATGGCGCCCGATGGTGGCTCGTCGGTCACGCTGGCCCAATTGGTGGGGTTGCGACAAGCATTGCGGATTCTGCTGACCAATCCGACGCTGACCGCAACCGAAGCACTAGAGATCGGATTGGTGACCGAGGTCGTCGAGGATGCTGAACTGCTCGGTCGCGCAGGGCAAATCGCCACCGAGCTGGCCGCGATGCCGGCCCGCGCGCTGTCAGCCACCAAGCGGCTGGTCTGGAGCGGACTGGGAGCATCGGTCGAAGAACGATTGGCCGAGGAAGCGCGAACCGTCTCCGAGTTGTCCGGAACCGCCGACGCGCTCGAGGGCCTGCGGGCAGTCATCGAACGACGCAAACCAAACTTCACCGGGCAATGAGCACGCCTGTCGTCCTCGTCGAGGACCGCGGCGCGGTGCGGATCGTCACGCTGAACCGCCCCGACAAGCGCAACGCGATCGACATCCCCGTCCGGCTCGAGCTTGCCGCGGCGATCGAGGGTGCCGGGGCCGACGACTCCGTCCGAGCCATAGTTTTGACCGGCGCCGGCGCGGCGTTCTGCTCAGGTGGCGATATCACCTCGATGGAACGGATGTCGCCCGAGCGTGCGATGGAGCGAACACAGTTGGCGCAGCGAGTGATTCGCGCTATTTGGAACGCGGGCAAGCCGGTGCTCGCCGCGGTGGAGGGCAGCGCCTACGGCGCGGGTGCGGCGCTGGCCGCCGCATGCGATCGCGTGATCGCGGCCAGCGACGCACGGTTTGCGACCACGTTCACCAATGTCGGACTGGCCGGTGACATGGGCACCTTCGCGTCCTTGCCGGCGCGGGTCGGCATCGCCCGCGCACGCCAGATGTTGATGATGGCGACGCCCGTGGACGCGGCCTCGGCCCTGACGATCGGGCTGGTGGATGCGCTGGCCGACCCCGGTCAGGCACTGTCGACCGCGCTGGCGGACGCCGAGCGACTCGCTGCCGGCCCGACCCGGGCATACGGGGTCATCAAGACGCTGCTGTCCGCCGGATCGGCGCTCAACCCGTTCGATCTGCTCGAGATCGAAGCCGAGCACCAGGCCCAGCTCTTCGACAGCGATGACTTCGCGGAGGGAATTGCGGCATTCCGCGAAAAGCGCCGCCCCCAGTTCGGGGCGGCGCCGAGATGACCGCCAAACTGCGCAGCCGCCTCGAGCTGTCGTACCTCCCCGCCGATTCCAGCACAAAGCTGGAGGACCACACCGTCGGCGCATTGCTGGCCGAGCGGGCGCAGACGCACGGTGACGTCGCAGCCCTGGTCGGCAGCGCCCACGACGACGGGGCTACGGTGCGGTTGACCTACCGTGAGCTCTTCGACGAGGCCTGCCGCGTCGCCACCGCATTGGCATGTTGCACAGCGCCCGGCGACTATGTCGCGCTGTGGGCGCCAAATGTGGTGGAGTGGCCGGTGATTCAGTACGGGGCAGCACTTGCCGGTGTCGTGCTCGTCGCCTTGAACCCTGCGCTGCGCCCCGCCGAACTGGAATACGCGCTACGGCATTCGCAGGCCAAGGTGCTGATCCACGCCGACCGCAGCCGCAACTACGACACTGCCGCCGCGGTCGGTGAAATCGACACGGATTCGCTCGGTGTGCGCACGATCAGCCTGTCAGCACGCGCCGAGTGGCGAAGCGACGACGTCGACCCGGACGTGATCGCCCGGGCGCCTACCGATCCGGACCAGCCGGTGATGCTGCAGTACACCTCGGGAACCACGGGGACACCCAAAGGGGTGTTGTTGCGCCACCGTTCTCTGGTCAATGTCGCCAAACTGACACTCGAGGCCGCCGGCATCACCGCGGGCGCGGTGACCGTCAACCCGCTGCCGATGTTTCACACGGCGGCCTGCGTGGTCGGCACCCTAGGCCCGCTCTGGATCGGTGGCACCGAGATACTGTTGAGCCGGTTCGAGCCGGCGGCAGTGCTCGACGCCATGCGCCGCGAGCACGCGTCGGTATTGTTCTTCGTGCCCGCCATGCTGACCGCTCTCCTGGCGGCGCAACGCGAATCCATCGAGCCGGCGCCGCGGTTGTCGATCTGTCTGGGCGGTGCCGCCACGGTCTCCGCCGAGCTCATCATGGCCACCGAGCGCACGTTCGGAGCTACCGTGGTCAACGTGTTCGGTCAAACCGAACTTTCGCCGGTGCTCACCGCCACCCGACCCGACGACAGCCGGGACGATCAACTCGGCACGGTAGGCCGGCCGCTTCCGCAGGTCGACTGCAAGATCGTCGACCCGCAGTCCGGCGCGGTCGTGCCGGTGGGCCAGCCGGGGGAGATCTGCGCACGCGGCTATCAACAGATGATCGGCTACTTGCACGACCCCGCCGCCACCGCGGCCACGGTGGATGCCGATGGGTTCGTCCACACCGGAGATCTCGGTGTGATGGACGAACGCGGCTACCTGACCCACACGGGTCGGCTCAAAGAGCTGATCATCCGCGGCGGCGAGAACATCGCCCCCGCCGAAGTAGAGGCGTGCCTGGCCGACCACGAGATGGTCGCGGAAGCCTGCGTGATCGGCCTGCCCGACGACAGGCTGGGCGAGATCGTGGCCGCCGTCGTCGTCGCGCGAGGTGACCTGCCGGCGGATGCGGCGAAGCGATTGCGCGCTCACGCCGCCAAGAGCCTGACGCCGCACAAAATTCCGCAGCGCTGGTTTGCCGCCGGCGATCTGCCGAGAACGCCCACCGGGAAGGTGCGTAAGTTCGCCCTGCCCAACCTGATCGCGCAGGGCAGCGTACGCGAGTTGTTCAGAGAGGAGCCCGACCAGTGACATCGCTCATCGAGCCGGCCGCCGCTACCGGCGACCGCTATGACCGGTTGATCAGACGAGACAAGGTGCATGGGTCGATGTATACCGACCCGGCTATCTTCGCTGAGGAATTACGCAAAATATGGTATCGCACTTGGGTTTTCGTGGGCCATGAAAGCGAGGTGCCGCAGCCGAACGATTACGTGCGCAGGCGGCTGGGCCTGCAGGACGTGATCATGACCCGCGACCGCGACGGGGAGTTACATCTGCTGCTCAACCGATGTGCTCATCGCGGCAATCAGATCTGTGACGACGCAGAAGGCAATTCGTCGACTTTTCGCTGCCCGTATCACGGCTGGACGTTCCGCAACAACGGTGAGCTGGTGGGTTTTCCGTTTTTCAAGGGCTACGGTGAGCGCAAGCTGGACCTGAACCTGGGTCGGGTTCCGCGGATGGAGAGCTATCAGGGTTTCGTGTTCGGCAGCTTCGCCGAGGACGGGCCCGGGTTGTCAGAACACCTCGGTGCCGCGGCGGGCGAGATCGACCGCTTGGCCCGGCTGTCTCCGGAAGGCAGGGTCGAGCTCACCGCGGGATGGTTGCAGCATAAGACTCGTGCGAACTGGAAACTCTTGGCGGAGAACGAGACTGACGGATACCACCCGCAGTTCGTGCACGGCTCGATTTTCGGCGTGACCGGTAGCCCCATCGGGGCCCTCTACAGCGACAGCTCGACCGCGGTCACCCGAGACCTGGGCCAGGGACACAGCGAGAACGACCTGCGCCCGGAATTTCGTAAGTTCGCCGAGCCGATGCGGTGGTTCGGCACCACCGAGTCGCGGGTGCCGAAGTACGTCGCGGCGATGCGCGAACGCTACGGCGATGAGGCGGACAAGATCATGATCGAGGGCGGCCCGCACGTGATGATCTTCCCGAACTTGTTCATCGCCGAAATCCAGGTCTTCAACCTCCAACCGGTCTCGGTGGGCGAGTGCATCCAGAACGCCACCGCGGTGCAGATGGTCGGGGCCCCGGAGCTGAACGAGCGCATGGTGTCGCAATGCATGGGCTCGGTGGGTCCTGCCGGCATGCTGTTGGCCGACGACACCGAGATGTACGAGCGCAACCAGCTCGGCCTGGAGTGCCTGACGCCCGAGTGGCTGGATATCCGCCGCGGGCTGAACCGGGAGCGGGTGGACGAGAACGGTTTCACCATCGGGGGAGCCACCGATGAGACCGGCATGCGGGGGTTCTGGTCACAGTACAAGACGCTGATGGAGGCCGAATCGTGACTACCGCACTGGACAAGCAGTCCGCACCGGGACCGGTACCTGACGGCTTCGATCGCTGGGAGGTCGAGCAGTTCCTGTACCGCGAAGCCCGCTTGGCCGACGAGTCGGACTACGATGCGTGGGAAGCGCTGTGGACCGATGATGCGCTGTATTGGGTGCCGGTGGCCGGCACCGACGACCCTGCCAGAACGATGTCGGTGATCTACGACAACCGCAGCCGTATCGCGACCCGGCTCAAGCAGGTCCGCACCGGCAAACGTTACGCTCAGGCACCCCCATCGAACCTGCGGCGCCTGGTGTCCAACATCGAATTCCTCGGCGGCCGTACCAATTCCAGCGGCGGGGTCGACCTGGAGGTGGCGGCGAACTTCCTGGTCCTGGAGTCCCGCGCCCGCGGCACCGAGCTGTGGGGCGGACGGACCACTTATCGGCTGCGCCGCCAGGACGGCGAGTTGCGGCTGGCGTATAAGAAGGTCGTGCTGGTGAACAACGACCAGCCGATCCCGACACTTGGCTTTCTGATCTGAGCCGCCATGACCATTGAAGTCGGCGACGGCGATCCGGTGAGCGTGCCTGGGGTGGGTCCGGTGATCAGTAATGAATTCGCCCAGGTATCAGTTAATTTCGACATATCCGGCAACTCTCCGCGGCTGCGGTTGGAGGACCTGCGCTCCGGTCGGGTCCGCTTTCTGGACGCGTTGGAACTGGAGACGATCATCTGGCTGTCAGACGAGCACCTGACCGAATTGCTCGATCCCTCCGACGGGCGTTGGCGCGGTGATACATGAGGCGCGCCGCGATAGCGAGTCCGGTGCGAACCGCGGTAGGAACGTTCGGCGGCAGCCTGCGGCCGCTGCGGGCTGAGGACCTCGCCGCCCGCACGATCAAGGCAGTCGTCGAGCGCAGCAGCGTCGACCCCGACGCTATCGAGGATGTGGTGATCGCCCAGTCCTACGCCAATTCCGAGGCGCCGTGCATCGGCCGCTGGGCCGCGCTGCACGCCGGGCTCCCGATCGGTGTTCCGGGATTGCAGATCGACCGGCGTTGTGGCGGCGGTCTGCAGGCCGTCGTCACTGCCGCGATGATGGTGCAGACCGGGGCCGCCGACGTGGTAGTGGCCGGTGGCGTCGAATCGATGAGCAACATCGAGCACTACACCACCACCGCGCGGTGGGGTTCGCGTTCGGGCAACCAGACGCTCTACGACCGGCTCGACCGCGGTCGCGAAATGTCGCAGCCGATATGGCGATTCGGCCCCATCAGCGGCATGATCGAGACCGCGGAGAATCTGGCCGCCGACTACGGGATTGACCGCCAAGCCGCGGATAGTTTCGCGGCGCGCAGTCAGCAGCGCGCCGCCGCTGCCCAGCGGGCCGGCCGCTTCGACGAAGAGATCGTCGCGGTGGAAGTGCCGCAGCGCAAAGGCGACCCGGTGCAATTCGACCGCGACGAGGGCATCCGCCCCGACACCACTGTCGAGACGTTGGGCCGGCTGCGTCCGCTGATGAAGGACGGCACTGTTACGGCAGGCAATTCCAGTCAGCAGAATGACGCCGCGGCGGCGTGCCTGGTGGTCGCCGAGGATCGGCTCGACGAACTCGGCCTGACTCCGCTTGGCTTTCTGGAAGGCTGGGCAGCGGTCGGCTGTGAGCCGTCGCGGATGGGCATCGGACCGGTCGCAGCCGTCGAAAAGCTGTTTCGCCGAACAGGTTTCGGTCTTGACGAGATGGATCTGATCGAGATCAACGAAGCGTTCGCCGTCCAGGTGCTGGCAGTGCTGGCCGGCCTGGGCGTCAAGCCGGACGACGTCGACGACCGGCTCAACGTCAACGGCTCCGGTATCTCGTTGGGACATCCCATCGGCGCAACGGGTGTCCGGATCATGGTGACCATGTTGCACGAGCTGCGCCGGCGCGGTGGGGGGCTGGCGCTCGAGACCATGTGCATCGGCGGTGGCCAGGGCCTGGCCGCGATCTTCCGGGGAGTCTCGTGATGAAGGGCCTGATCGGCTACGCGGCGTATGTGCCGCGGTACCGGCTGGCCGGTGGCGACATCGGTCTGCGCCGGGGCGACCGGGTCGTTGCCGGGTTCGATGAGGACAGCACCACCATGGCGGTGGCGGCCATCGCCGACATACCCCACTCGCGTACCGCTGCGGCCCTGTATTTCGCCAGCAGCACACCGGCTTACGCGGACAAGACCAACGCCACGGCCATCCACGCCGCGCTGGGGTTGCCGTTCGAGGCGCTTGCCGTCGATTTGTGCGGATCGGGGCGGAGCGGCTTCGCCGCGATTCTGGCGGCGGCGAGCACCGGAGGAATCGCGGCCAGCGCCGATGTCCGGGTGGGCCGGCCGAAGTCAGCCGACGAGAAACTCGGCGGCGATGGCGCGGCGGCCCTCGTTTTCGGGGCCGACGCACCCGCGATCGCCGAGGTGCTCGAGACGTACTCATTGACGGCGGAGTTCATCGACCGTTGGCGCGCGACGACTTCGGCGACCGGCGAGCAATGGGAGGAGCGGTTCGGCGCCGAGCGTTACGCGACCCTGATCCGCACCGCCGCGGACCGGGTGCTGGACGCCTCGGGGTTGCCCGGTGTCGACCATGTCGTGCTCACCTGCCCGAACAGCGGGATCGTCAAACGCGCGGCCACCTTGGTGAAGGGGGAGAAGTCGGTGGTCACGTCGCCGATCGGCTTTTCCGGTGCCTGTGACGCCGCGCTGGCACTGTGCAGCGTGTTGGACATCGCCGAGCCCGATGAAACCGTGTTGATGCTGTCGGCCGTCGACGGTTGCGACGCGCTGCTGTTGCGGACCACCACGGCGCTGCCCGGCGCGCGCCAACCGCATCCGGTCAGCGCGCAGCGGGCCGGCGGCCTGCCGGTCGACTATCTCACTTACCTGTCGTGGCGAGGGCTGGTCGAGCTGGAGCCGCCGCGTCGTCCCGAGCCGGACCGTCCGTCTGGGCCGGCCGCCGGCCGCGCCGCCCCCTGGAAATTCGGTCTGCGCGGTTCACGTTGTGCGGCATGCGATTTCATCCACCTTCCGCCGGCGCGCGTCTGCAAGCAGTGCGGCGCAAAGGATCAGATGAGTGCGGTGCCGGTAGCCGGACTGCGTGGGTCGGTGGCCACCTACACCGTCGACCACCTGGCCTACTCGCCGTCGCCGCCGGTCGTGCAGGCCGTCATTGATGTGGCGGGCGGCGGCCGCTTCACCTGTGAGGTCGCCGACGCCGAACCGGAGCGAATCCGCGTCGGGTCGTCAGTGGACTTCACCTTCCGTCGCCTGTTCACCGCGGGCGGCGTGCACAACTACTTCTGGAAGGCCCGACTGGACGTGAGAGACCATGCCTAGCAACGGTATTGCCGGCAAGGTAGCGGTGGTCGCAATGGGGTGCTCGCGGTTCGGCGAGCGCTGGGACAGCTCGACCGAAGACCTGCTCATGGAAGCGGTCGCCGAATGTATGGCGTCAGTACCCGAGCTGGACCGGGACGATATCGACGCCTACTGGCTGGGCACTCTCAGCTCGGGCATGTCCGGTTTGACGTTGAGCCGGCCGTTGGGGATCGGGGACAAGCCGGTCACTCGCGTCGAGAACATGTGCGCCAGTGGGTCGGAGGCGTTCCGTAACGCCTGCTATGCCGTCGCCGCCGGCGCCTACGACGTAGCGATGGCGGTCGGGGTGGAAAAGCTGAAGGATTCCGGCTTCTCGGGATTGTTACGCCAGGACCCGCCTGGCGACGGCACTGCCCCCGAACTCTCGATGACCGCGCCCGCGGCGTTCTCGTTGCTCGACCCCGCCTACTGCGCGAAGTACGGGGTGGACGCCGGCGAGATGCGCGACGCGATGACGCACGTGGCGTGGAAGAACCACGTGAACGGGGCCCGTAACCCCAAAGCGCAGTTCAGGTCTGCCGTCGCCAAGGAAACCATCGACAACGCGCCGAAGGTGGCCGGCCGGCTTGGTGTATTCGATTGCTCCGGAGTCTCCGACGGTGCGGCGTGCGCGATCGTCGTGCCGGCCGAACACGCCTTGCGCTACACCGACACCCCGATGTACGTGCGGGCACTGTCGCTGGTCGCCGGTTCGGGGTTGGGCGCGACGGACCCGGACTACGACTACACCAGCTTTCCCGAGGTGGTTCGCTCGGCCCGCGACGCCTACCGGCAAGCCGGCATCGACGACCCGCGCACCGCATTCTCGTTCGCCGAGGTGCACGACTGTTTCACCCCGACGGAGATCGTGCTCATGGAGGACCTGGGTTTCGCCGATCCCGGCCAGTCCTGGAAGGACGTACTGGCCGGCGACTTCGACGCCGACGGGCGACTGCCGATCAATCCCGACGGTGGCTTGAAATCGTTCGGGCATCCGGTGGGCGCCAGTGGGTTGCGGATGCTCTACGAAGCCTGGTTGCAGTTCCGTGGTGCGGCGGGCCAGCGGCAATTGCCCGACCCGCACACCGCGCTGACTCACAACCTGGGAGGACGGCCGGGCACCTGCGTTTCGTTCGTGTCGGTGCTCAGCCGCCACGACGGTCGCTGAGGCGGTCGCCCACCGCCTGATCGCGGGGCGAGGCACGGCTGACGGAGCAAAAATTTCCGGCCGGGAAATACCTTTCAGGGCCGCGTTAGAAGCGTAAAATTAATATATGTCCAAGGTGCCATTTATTACTAAGGCAAACACTGAAAACAATGAGTCCGAACGAACCCGGACGCGGATCCTGGATGCTGCCGCCCACGTGCTGAGCAGCAAGGGCTACGCCGGGACGCGGATGACCGACATTGCTGAGTCGGCCGACATCGCGCCGGTGGCGATCTACGACCACTTCCAGACTCGCGATGACCTCATCGAAGAGGTCATGTACCGCGGGATCAGCGATATGCGCCAGCGTTTGCAGCAAGCGCTGGACGCGTTGCCGCCAGGCGCGTCGCCGATGGATCGGATCATGGTCGCCGTCGAAGCGCACCTCCGGAACGAGCTGCAGCTCTCCGATTACTGCACTGCCTCGATCCGGAATTCGGGTCAGCTTCCCGAGAAATTGAGCAAACGACAGAAGAAAGAAGAGGCCGCCTACGGGCAGCTTTGGCAGAGTCTCTTTTACGATGCGGCGGCCGCGGGGCAGGTTGATCCCGAATTGGATGTCGCGCTTGCGATGTTGCTGTCGCTCGGGGCTTTGAACTGGGTCGCGGAGTGGTGGGATCCTCGCCGCGGATCGGTCGATGACATCGTGGCGAAGGCGCAACTCATCCTCCGAAGGGGCCTGACATCCAACAGTGACCCGAGCGCATCGCGCGAGGGCGCCGTCAAGCCAGGCTCGCGCTGGCGCCTATTCGGCCGCTCGCAACCACGGGTGCCGGCGCGGCGCCGTTCCTGAAAGGTCTCCGGCGCTGGTTGGCGTTGCCGGTACCCGGTTGGGCGGCGGTTGCCGGTTTCGCGCCGAGTGGGTGACCTGCGGTCGGGACTGCCGCGTGGAAATCACATAGCGCTCGAGGCGAGTTCGGGTGCGACGGCTGGCCGAAGGGGTCGTTCGGGTCGGGTCGACGGCCCGTCGTGATGGGTCATGATGTTCGTCATTTTGGGACCGAGGTGTGCGCCGGCGAAGGTCGCGCCGACGCCGAAGACAATGGTGTAGGTGGCGGCTAGGCCGGCTACCAGCGGGCTGGCTCCGGAGTGCAGCGCTGCCACCGTCGGCCAGGTGACGAAACCGTAGGACACATACATCGATCCGAACATGACGAACGGGATCGCCAGGATCACCCATCTCGTCCGGAAACTCATCAGCAGCAGGATCAACAGCGCCGGCACCAGGTCGAACAGACGGTTGGTGCTGAGAAACCACAGCGGCAAGGGGAACCAGCGCTGGTTGAAGAACGGTTGGTTGTCCCCGTAATAGGTATAGAGTTTGGCGATCTTGATGATCGGGATCTCCAGCAGCAGGTCGGCTATCGCGATTCCGCCGAAGATGTACAGAAAATCCCTGGGCCGACAGCCACTGCGAATGCGCTGGATGATGAACAGCGAACCGCCGCCGATGAACCACAGGTACACCGGTGCGACCCAGAGCGGGACATGGGTTCCCCAGAACTGCACCAGGGGCCAGGCCCCGTGCTCGGCGTACCAAAGCTTCCCGGCCCGGTCGACTGCACCTTCGAAGACGACCGCGCCCAGAGCGCCGCTGACCAGGATGACCGACCGGAACAGCGCCTCCCACCAGTCGCGGCGGCGAAGCGGGTTGCGCAGGGCCAAATAGATGGTCAGGGCCGCCACCGCGAAGTGCAGCACACCGAAGATCCACTGCCACAACGGGTCGACCACCATGTCGATCGGTGCATCTACCGGTGGGTTCACTTCCCACGTCCTTAGGTCGCCGACGCCGGCCCGAGTCTGCTCAGCCGCTGATATAGTAAGTGCTATATGACGGAACCGGCAAGCTCCGGCAGGCCCGCCGAGCGCACCCGCAGTCGCGCCCACGGGCAGGGCCGGGAATTGATCTTGCGCGCGGCCCGAGAGGAGTTCGCCGCGAAGGGATTCAGGGGCACCGCGACGCGCGACATCGCCAAGCGCGCCCAACTCACCGAAGTGATGATCTTCCGCCACTTCGGCACCAAGGCCAACCTGTTCCAAGAGGCAGTGATCACTCCGTTCACCGAGTTCATGGACGACTACATCAGCGATTACCGGTCACGGGAGCACGGCACGCTCAGTCCCCAGCAGGAGGGTGCGGCCCTGTACACCGGGCTGTTCAACGTGCTGCACGGCGAGCGTGAGCTCCTGCTCGCCCTGATGTCGGCACATCAGTACCACGAACTGAGCCGAGAGGCTTCGGCGCAGATCGACACCGCCTTCGACCGATTACTGGCGCTATTCGAAGAAGTGGTCGCCACCGAGGCGGCGGAACGCCAGTTTTCCGACTTCGACCTTCGCCCCACTGTGCGGGCGATGTTCGCGATGGTGCTGTCAACCGCACTGCACGGCGACTGGATGGGCCTGGGGAAAAAGGTTTCCTACAAACGCATGATCGACGCCATGACCCAACTCACCGTCCGCGGTCTACGCGTGCCGGAAGGCCAAGCGCGGCAAACCAATTCCTAACTGGGCGGGACGGAGTCGAACCGGCCCCCGTCGAGCGCGTCGAGAAGCTGACCGACGATCCACTCCAGAGCCGCCTTGTCCGGCGGCAGGGTCGCCTGCTCGTAGCCGACGAGCAGGTAGACGGCCCAGTCGGCGAACAGTTGAGCCTGCCGTTCGTCACCCAGTATCTGCAGCGCGGACTCCCGCAAAATCTGATGACGCTCGTGATCGACGTCCACTTGGACGGCATGTACACCGGGGTCCGCGCCGCTCCAGGCGCGGATCGCGGCTTCCGCCCCGTGCGGCAGGTTCAAGCCGATGTCGATGATGCTGTCGATGCGACGGCGCGGATCGGGTTCGGAGCGGATCCATTCCACCAGTCGCACGGTGTTGGCCTGACGCCAGTGCTCGACCAATTCCCGCGTGTAGGTCGGCCAGTTGTGGAAGTAGTGGTAGAAGGACCCGGTGCTGACACCCAGCCGACTGCATACCTCAGCGAGCTTCAGCCCGCCGTAACCGAGGTCGGACAGCACCTCGAGGCCCGTTTCGAAGTAGGCCACCCGGGAGACGCCGCTCGCCATGGGTGGGACTTTAGTTCGTGATCGGCCGCCCGCGATTTCAGGTGGATGACTCAGGACCCAGAGTCACCCCGACTCCGGGGTGAAGCGAACGTACTGTCGCTTGATGCCGTTGATAAACGTGCTGGTGAGATATTCAGGCGCACCGACGGTCTCGATGTCGGGCAGACGACGATACAGTTCGCCCACAATGGCTTTCAGCTGCAGCTTCGCCACGTGACTGCCGAGACAGAATTGCGGTCCGCCGCCCCCGAACGCCAGGTGCGGATGTCGCGCAGCTTTGAGCGGGTCTGAATCTGTTCCCGCCGCCCCCGAACGCCAGGTGCGGATTGGGCTTGCGGGTCGCATCGAATCGCCGGGGTTCGGCGAATACCGAAGGGTCGCGGTTCGCGGAGTTGTAGAACATGACCACTTTGTCGCCGGGCTCGATCGTGACGCCGGAAAGTTCGAACCGCCGCAACGCGGTGCGGCGAAATGTCATCACCGGCGACGCCCATCGCAGGAACTCCTCGATCGCGGTGTCGATGTGGGAGGCGAAATCCGCCAGCAGGCATGCGCGTTGATCGGGATTTGAGGATCGAGGATGACGCCTCTAGCACCTCGGGCGGCAGCTCCTCGAATGTCACCCCGCCGGCTGCTGAGGAGAACGCGTCCGCGTGCCGACTCACTGTGACGATGTCCTCGTGTCGGACCACCGCCCAGTAACCGGGCGGATCCTCCTGGCCGAGCAGGTTCATCAGCGGGCTGCGGACGGGCCGTTGCCAACTCACCGGCCGTTCCAGGCGGAGCTGGGCTAATAGTGCATCGCGCTCATCGCAGGGGCCGTGCCACAGGCCGTCGGCGGACAAGTCGATGGTGTCGTGTTCGCGACTAACGAAGGTGCCGTTCATTGGGTCTCCTGCTGGCGGGCGCGCGAAACTTGCGATTGACTGGACCCTACTGTAGTAATTTCTACAGTATTAGCCACTACATTAGCTAGACGGAAGTTTGGAAGGGTCGCACGGTGTCAGCACCCGATCGCAGATTGATGGTTGTCGTCTGGAGTGGGCCGGTGGGCATCGCACTGGTGCTGCTGGGCTGGATGGTCTTGGCCGGTTTCCTACCGCCGCCCTCGCCGGATCTCTCGCCGGAGCAGGTGGCCGACCTGTGGTCTCACCACACCAATGCCAAGCGGCTCGGCATGGTCATGTGTGTCTGGGGCGGAACCCTCTACGTGCCATTTACCTTGGCGGTGGGGTTGCTGCTGCGTCGAACCGAAGTGGGTGAGCGCGTCTTGTCGACGACCCAGACGGCGCTGGGGACCTTTGGGACAGTGTTCTTCACGCTGAATTTCCTTATCCTCGCCGTCGTCGCGTTCCGCCCGGCTCGGCCTTCGGAGATCACCCAGCAACTGCACGATCTCGGCTTCATCATGACGTTCTCACCCGTCGCGCCGTTCACCCTGCAGTACATCGCTATCGGTACGGCGATCCTGCTCGATCGATCGGCCGCGCCGATCTTCCCGCGGTGGGTCGCCTACGCGAACTTATGGATCGGGCTGTTGTTGGTGCCGGCCTGCCTCATCCCGTTCTTCAAGGACGGACCGTTGGCATGGAACGGCATTCTGAGTTTCTGGATTCCGGTGGTGGTGTTCGTGGCGTGGTTCGCGGTGATGTTCTGGGCGATGAGGGCGGCGATTGCGCGCGGCCCGCGCAGTTCGGAAGCGCGTGCCGATGCCGCAGCATGATCCTGCGTCGGTGTTGCGCGTCGCCGGGCGACCGCGACGCCCGGCCGGCGACGCGACGCGGCGTCGCCTGTTGGACAGCGGTCGGCGAATCTTTGCCGAAGAGGGCTTCGCTGGCGCCGGAACTCAGGACATCGTGGCGGCAGCCGGGGTGGCGCCGACGGCGCTCTACCACCACTTCGGCAACAAACTGGGATTGTTCGTCGCGGTCGGCGCCGAGGTTTATGACGTCTTCATCGGCCACCTGCGCGCCGCGGTCGCCTCGGCGGAGTCGTTCGACGACCGGCTGGATGCGCTGATGAGGGCCTCCGGCGAGCTGCACCGGTCGGATCCGACTCTGGCGCCGATGACCGTTACCGTCCAACTCGAGGTGGCGCGCAGCGAACAGATCCGTGCGGCGATGAGCGCTACGTTCGCGTCATTCTCGGCGTTTGTCACCGATATCGCGCGGACGGCGCCGGCGGCCCTGACAGAGAGTGTCGGCGTCCGCGGGGTTGCGTTGACGATCGTCGGCATCCTGGAGGGCCTGGGCAGCCTGGGCGCGACACTGCAGGATCCAGACGACTTGGTAGCGACCACGGTGGTGTTGCGCCGGCTGCTCGCCGCCAGTCGGATTGACGAGCGCGCTCCGTGAGCAACACAGGCTTCGCGCGAAAGGACTTGTGCGACAATGCTTGCGTCTACATGTGAGGTCGATGATCGCACGTCGGTCGAAGCTCGGTTCGGGCTTTCGCGATGCGCGGCACACGAGGGTGGCCGGCGCTGTGACGTTGTCGTCGGCGCATGGTCGCTGGACCGCGACGGCACACCGCGGCCCGGTGCGCTTGCCACTGCGCTCGACCATGTACTGGGTGAATCCCTGGCTGTTCACCGCCCGGAGGGCTGGTGGACGACGACGTCGGAACTCGCCATAGATTTCCTCGCCCCGTTTGATCGGCCGAGTCGGTTACGGGCCACCGCCGATCCGATTCAGGTCGAATACCGCGGCGGCTATGCCCAAGGCCGGATCATCGATGAGCACGGGACTGTCGTGGCCGCGGGTTCGACGTGGGCGCACCACCTGCCGTCCCGGGGCAACCCTTTGCGGCGCGTGGTGCGGCCACCATGCCAGCCGATAACGGCCGCGGCCTCCCTCGAGGACCATCTACGATTCGAGCGCCTTGCGAGCCAACCTGATTCGATCCTGCTCACCTTGGGGGCTTCGGATTCGTGGACCAATGTCTTCGGACTACTGCACGGCGGGGTCTGGGCTTGCCTGTCCGAGATTGCGGCGGCGCGACTGCTCAGCGAGCGCAATCCAAGGCTCGGCACCGCGCGACTGCACGTCGCCTTCGTCCGCGCCGCACGCGGGGACGGGCCCGTCACCGTCAGCGCAAGTGCACGTCACGTGGGATCGTCGTTCGCTGTCGTCGAAGTCCTCGGACGGTCCGCCGACGACACGCTGTGCACGATCTCAACGGTCACCGCACGGGAACGCAGTGACACCGTCAATGGGTGATATACCGGGTGCCCGGGAGACAACAGGCCGAGCGGCTGAACCGCATCGCTGGACCGCAGCGCTCAGGTGGCCATCACCTTGACGCGAACAAAAATTTGAAACTAAATTAAACTCGGCCCGCCAGTAGTGGACATGAAATCAGTGGAGGATCGAAAGTGCCCGGAGTGCAGGACAAAGTCGTGATCGTGACCGGAGCCGGCGGCGGATTGGGGCGGTCCTATGCCCGGTTCCTCGCCGACAACGGCGCCCTGGTCGTGGTCAACGACCTCGGCGGGTCGCGCGACGGCTCCGGGTCGGGCACCAGCATGGCCGACGCTGTCGTCGAAGAGATCCGTAGCAGCGGCGGCCGGGCGGTCGCGAACTATTCCACCGTGGCCACCCGGGAGGGGGCGGAAGCGATCGTGGCCACCGCGATCGAGCACTTCGGCGCCGTGCACGGAGTGGTCAACAACGCCGGCATTCTGCGTGACGGGGCCTTTCACAAGATGAGCGACGAGAACTGGGATGCTGTCATCAAGGTCCACCTGTACGGCGGCTACCACGTCACCCGCGCCGCATGGCCGCACTTTCGTGAGCAGAGTTTCGGACGGGTGGTGATGGCAACCTCGACCAGCGGAATCTACGGCAATTTCGGCCAGGCCAACTACGGGGCGGCCAAGCTGGGATTGGTCGGCCTGCTCAACACCCTGGCGATCGAGGGCGCCAAGTACGGGATCACCGCGAACGCGATAGCGCCGATGGCGGCCACTCGCATGACCGCCGACATCGCTCCCCAGGAGGTCCTGGACAAGCTGGACCCCGACCACGTCGCGCCGCCCGTCGGCTACCTGCTGTCCGAGGAAAACCAGGAGTCCGGCTCGGTGTTCGTCGTCGGCGGCGGCCTGGTCCAACGGGTGGCGCAGTTCCAGAACGCCGGCGTCACATTCGGCAAACCGCCGAGCCTCGAGGAGATCGCCAAGCGCTGGCCGGAGATCAGCGACATGTCCGACGCGAAGCTCGGCAGCAATCCGGTGGGATAGCAACGCCATATGGTCGAACCGTTGACCATCGATATCGGAGCGCGACGAGAAACGCTTCGCGAGCGCTTCCCGATATGGCGCGAGCGCACACTGGCCGACTGGCTTGACCACTGCGCCGACCGCTTCGGTGGGCGCCCCTTTGTGCTGACCGACGAGGTCGAACTCAGCTACGCTGACGTGACGGCCGAATCGCGCCGACTGGCCGATGGCCTTGCCGCACTGGGTGTTTGCCCCGGCGACCGGGTAGCCATGATCATGGCGAACTATCCGCAGTTCGTCACCGTCAAGTTCGCGATTGCCCGTC
Organism: Mycobacterium sp. 20KCMC460; assembly: GCF_022179425.1. Lineage (NCBI taxonomy): Bacteria > Bacillati > Actinomycetota > Actinomycetes > Mycobacteriales > Mycobacteriaceae > Mycobacterium > Mycobacterium sp. 20KCMC460. The sequence goes on along the minus strand of NZ_AP025524.1, from coordinate 5,059,621 downwards.
TCGGGGCGATCGCGGTCCCGCTCAACTTCCTGTACCGGCAGGATGAATTGCGGTACGTCCTGGCTGATTCCGGGTGCCGCGTCGTGGTCACCATGACGGGCTTCCGCGACCTGGACTACCAGGCGATATTCGATGCCATCGCCCCGGGCTGGGATGCACCGGCATCCCGGGCACCCTTCGTGGTGGTGTTGCTCGATACCGATGGCCGGGCACGGCCCGGCTGCTTGACGGTGGCCGGCCTCGGCGCCCTCGGCGACGAAAACCCTGGCACCCGAAGCGCTTTGAATATGCATCCGCGCGACGTCAGCGACATGCTGTACACCTCGGGCACCACCGGCTCGCCCAAGGGTGTGCTGGTTACCCACGACGCGGTGTTGCGCACGGCGTACGCATCCGCGCTGACGCGAGCCTATGAGGACGGCCGGCGAATCCTCTTCTCGCTGCCCTGCTACCACATGTTCGGCTACATCGAGGGGTTGCTGTCCGTCATGTTCGTGGGCGGCGCCATCATCCCGCAGACGGTGTTCAGCGCCGAGGGCTATTTCGCCGGCATCGAACGCCACCGAGCCAACGACATCCTGTGCGTCCCCACCATGGCGGTCGCGATGCTGGAGAATCCCACCCGCCGGCAGTACGATCTCGGCTCGATAAACGCGATCTTGTGCGGATCAGCCCCGGCGCCGATCTGGCTCTGGCGCAGGATTTCCGAAGATTTCGATGTCCACGAGATCGTCACCGGTTACGGGATGACCGAATGCGGTGGCGCGATGACCCTGACGCGGCCCGAGGATCCGCTGCACCTGACCTCCGAAACCGTCGGCAAGCCGAAAATGGCTGGCGTGGCATCGATTCCGGGAACCGATGCACTTGTGGTCTATAAGGCAGTGGATCCCGAGACGGGGGAGGACCTGGCGGTCGGAGTAGAGGGCGAGTTGATTTCCGCGGGACCGACGTCGATGCTCGGATATTGGAACCGTCCGCAGGAGACCGAGGCGACCCTGCGAGACGGCTGGGTTTTCTCGGGGGACCTTGGCCGGGTGCGCGCCGATGGTTACCTCGAGGTGACCGGCCGTCACAAGGATCTGTACAAGAGCGGCGGAGAACTGGTGATGCCCAAGGAGATCGAGGATCTGCTCGCGGCGCACGACGACATCAGCCAGGTCTTTGCCGTCGGGCTGGTCGATGAGCGCTGGGGTGAGATCGGTTGTGTCGTGGTGGTTCCGGTGCCGGGATCGACCCTCACCGAAGACGATGTGCTCGATCTCTGCCGGGCGAAGCTGGCCCGCTTCAAGGTGCCCAAGCGGGTGGTGTTCTACCGCGCGGAGGATCTACCCAAGACCCCCACCGGCAAGGTGCAGAAGTACAAGCTCGTCGAACAGCTCACCTCGACGGGTCGTTGACCAGGCGACGTTGCTGCGCGAACGTGCGCAGCGGCGAGTTGACGGACCTGGCTACCATTTCAGGATGCCCGCTCGAACACGGCGATCGACCGCGGAAGTCCGCCATTTGCTGATAGACGCCGCGGCCCGGGTATTCACCGCCAAGGGCTATGCCGCGACGACGGCCGACGATATTGCGGCCGAAGCCGGCGTCGCTCGCTCGGCGATCTGGCGCCATTTCACCGACAAGGCAGACCTTTTCGGGGCCGCGGTATTGCAACCGTTCATAGAATTCCTGGAAAATTACACGGTCGCCTACGACATCGGGAACCCGAAATGGGGAGACTTCGAGATCACCCGGACGATCGTCGAGATGTTCTACGACAGCTGCACGGCGCACCGAGAGGCGCTCGTCGGCGTCGCCGTCGTCGGTCATGAACTCGACTCGGCCACGCTGGCGGGCCTGGACGAGCAATTCGACCGATTCTTCGCCGAGATAATGCGGACGACCAGCATCGAAGCGCATCGGCGCGGCTGGGTCCCGCAGACGGGTCTTGACCTGACCATGCGGCTGCTTTTCGGCACGATCGCATCGATCGTGGTCTTCGATCACCCGTTGGTCCCCAGCGGTGGCGATAAACCCTCGCGCGACGAGGTTATCGACCACGTGACTCGGGTGTTCTTGTACGGAGCCCGGTTGGCAAAGGACTGAGAGTCCCTTGACTAGAGGACTGTCAGTCCCTTAATGTCGAGCGTTATGCGCTCCCCACGCATCGCCGTCGCGTACCCCAACCACCGCTCCACTCCGTTGGCCGGAATCCAGGACTTCGTCGGTGCCCTCGAACAATCCGGGGTGGTGGACCAGTTCTGGGTGTGGGACGAGTTGACAGGTTGGGCGCCACAGGGTTTCGGTGTCCCGGCGGGTATGGAAGCCCCGGACGCGCACTCCACACACGACCCCTTCATCGAGTGCGCATTCGCGCTCGCCGCCAGCCCGCGCATCGGCGTACGGATGACTACCGACGCGGTCCGATCGCGACCCGCCGAGTTGACTCGGACATTACTGTCGCTCGCATCGGCGACGCAGGGCACCGTCACCTGCGCCATCGGTCTGGGGGAGGCCCGGCACATGACGCCGTTCGGGCACCCCACCGGCCAGGCGCTATCGCGCCTGAAGGATGTCCTGATCCTGATCCGCAAGCTGCTCGACACCGACGAACCGTTCTCCTACACCGGAAAACGGTGGAGCTTCGACCACGGATACCTGGGCACGTACCGGCCGGCCCGGCCGGAAATCTGGGGGCTGGGAGGCGGACCGAAGTTCACCGAATTGTGCGCCCAATACGCCGACGGCATCGAATCGTCCTTTCCGAACGCGGTGCCGAACCTGGATGTGTTCGCTTCAAGAGTGTCCGCCATTCGCGACCGGGTGGAAGCTGCCGGTCGCGACCCCGACGAATTCGGGTTCGGGGTATGGCTGCCGTGCGGTCTGCACGAGGATCCGGATGTGATTGCGGCAGCACAGCAGAGCCCGCAGATCAAGTGGTACTCGGCCAGCTACGGACGCATGAACCAGGACGAGTGGCGGAATGAGGGTCTGCAGAGCGTTTTTCCACGCGGCTGGCACTACTCCAATGACTACCTGCCGTTCACGATGACGGCCGCCGACGCGGAAGCCGTCGTTGCACAGGTGCCTCGCGAGATGTGCGCGAAGTCGGCGACGTGGGGCACACCGGAAGAAGCCGTCAAGATCGGCCGTGAATGGATCGAGGCCGGCGCGACATTCGTCGGACTGCTCGACGTCATGCCGCTGCATACCGGAGCGGATGGATTTCCCTCCTCGATCGTCCGGCTGCTGCAGGTTGCGGCCGGCCTGAAGGCCCAGACCACAAACCACTAGCGGAGGAGAACTCAAGTGCCGCATGCCATCATGCTCGCCTTCACCCAGCCCACGTCGGCGGAGACCGAAGACGCCTACAACGACTGGTATTCCAACAAACACATCCATGATCTGGTGACGATTCCGGGTGTCATCGCGGCCACCCGATACAAGATCGCCCAGGAGGTCGAGACGCTGCCCGGCGTTGTCGGTCCTGAGCAGGCCTATCTGGCGATCTATGAGATCGAGGGCGAGACCGAGGCGGATCTGGAGAAGTTCGCCGCTGTGCTGCGCGAATCGCTCGCCAACGGCACCGCCGACATCTCACCGAACCTGGACATGAGCAAGCTCGGCGCGTCGCTGTGTCTGCCGTTGACCGAGCGACTGGAACGGGTCAGCGTCTCGGGTGCCGATGCATCGTGACCGTCGCGCTACCACCGCTTGAGCGCGAACCGTTGCTGGCGGCGGCCTCGGCGGCAAGCGGTCTCGACGATTGGGGAAGTGACACAGGCTTTCTCGACAGCTTGGACATCTTGCTCGCCGATATGCGAACTACCGCCGATCTCAACGAGATTGGGGTAGCAACCCAGGTCCAAGACATTCTGCGGCTGTTGATCAACCGGCTCGGATTCACCCGGGACCTGCGTGAGCATCCGGAGATTCTGGACGAGGAGCTGGTGCCGCCGATCGTGATCCTGGGATTGCCACGCACCGGTACCTCCAAGCTGCAGCGCACTATCGCGTCGGATCCGGGGATGCAGCGACTCGAGGTATGGCGGCTGCTGAATCCGGCTCCGATGCCCGGCGATCCGCAGACCCGTATCGCGATCGGTGAGCAGTTCGAGGCGATGCTGCGTCAGGCCCCGGAATTCATGGCCCGCCATCCGATGGAAGCGCGCGAGCCCGACGAGGATCTATGGCTGATGGAGCTCACCTTTGACGCCCCGGTGGCCTCGCACCGCCTGCACCTACCCAACCATCGCAAGTGGATCGCCGACCGCCAGGAGTCGGCCTACGCCTACCTGCGCACGGTGCTGCAGTATCTGCAATGGCAGGACGGCGGCGCCCGTGGCCGACCATGGGTTCTCAAGTCGCCCATGCACATTGGCCAGGTAGCGGTGCTGCACGGCCTTTTCCCGGATGCCACGTTCGTGCAGTGTCACCGGGACGTCTACACGGTGCTCGGATCTTATTGTTCGCTGATCGAGGTGGCGCGGGGGATGAACAGCGACGTCGTGGATCTGCCGGCGCTGGGCCCGGACTTCGCACAATTCTGGGGCGGCTACACCGCGCGGAACCTCGAGGCCCGGAAATCGATACCGGATCTGGATATCTTCGACGTCGACTACACGCAGATCCGCGACGACATCAACGGTGTGGTCACCGAAATCTATCGGCGGGCGGGCCGGCCCATCACCGACGAAGCGCAGGCCGCGTTCGACGCCTACAACGCGCGCCGGCCAGAAGGGCATTTCGGTGCACACGAGTACAAACCGACGCGCTGGGGCGTGACTCCTGACCTGGTGCGGGAGTGTTTCACGGCGTATCTCGCCGAATTTCCGGAACTTGCGCCGAATTAGAAGGATCTGCACCCGATGACAATCATGGACCGAGAAGTCGCCGACGATCCCCGGGTGTCCGAGGCGGACCTGTGGCGAACGCTGGCTGAGGCGATCGCCGACATGACGGCCTACGTCCACGACAACGACAAGGTCGACACGCCCCTGCTGCGTGCCGAAGGCATCCGTTACCTGACCCGGCTGCTGCAGTCGGGAATCATGATGACGATGGAAGGGTGGGACGCCCACTATCCGTGGCTGGTCAAGTTCATCAGTCCCTATATGCAATACGGCATTCCGGCGACCGATTGCTGCTATCACTGGGCGGCTGTGCACGGCGATGGCGTCTACCGTATCCGTGGCAAGCGTGGAACCGCGCGCCTCTTCGACGTCGAGACCCGCACCGGACACACGTCGCATCTCGCGGACTGGAAGCTGGTGGACCGCAAGAGCGACTTTCACGTCGAGGACGACGGCACCATCGAAGTTGTGCTGTCGGCGACGGAGCAGCCGGGCAACTGGGTGCGGACGTGTGAAGGTCCGGGCTCGATCATCGTGCGCCAGTATTACTACGACTGGGACACCGAAGAACCCGCGGAGCTTCTGATCGAGCGTGACGGTGTGACGTACCCGCCGCCGACGTTGCAGCCGGCGGACATGGCCGAGCGGTTGCAATTGCTGATCGACTGGGTTCGGATCGTACCGGCTGCATGCAAGCATGCCGTCGACGAATACTTTCAGGCGCCACCGGACTCGTTGAAGTTCGTCGAGATCGACTTCGCATGGGCGGATCTGTTGTACGGCAAGGGGATCTATCGCTGCGAGCAGGACGAGGCGGTGATCATCGAGGTCACGCCGCCCAACGCCAGGTATTGGCAATACCAGCTCACCTCGCACTTCTGGGAAGCGCTGGACTGGAACCTGCGGCAAACGTCGCTGAACGGTCACCAGGCGGTGCTCGACGACGACGGTGTGTTCCGCGCCGTGATCGCCCACGAAGATCCCGGTTACACGAATTGGCTTGATGCGGGCGGACATACGGTCGGACTAATCACCGCCCGCTACTACAAAGCGGACACCACTCCATTGCCGAAGATCCGGACGGTACCGCTTGCGTCGTTGGCAGCCGAGCTGCCGGAGGCGACAGCCAGGGTCACGCCCACCGAGCGGCAAGACGCGCTACGCCGGCGTGCCAGGTCAGTGTGGCGCAGGCGGGTATGAGTAGTCCACAGCCGTGACTGGTGCCAAGCACCGCGCCTAGCTAGGCCCGTCACATCATCGAGTCAGCAGAACGCAAGCTGGACACCGAGGTCTTCGGCGGCCTGCTGCGGTGCGGACAAGAACTGTCCGGCGTTGCGTAATCCAGTCCGCTTCCCGGGTCCGGCCAGGAGCGCTCGAGCGACTTCGAAGGCTCCGCGGCCGGTGACGTCGTAGACGTCCTCCACTGCGCCGGTGACTGTGCATACCCCTGCGCCGCCCTCGGCCTCGGCAGTCACCAGCGAGCGCCCGCCGCCGGCATCAGTGCCGGAGTGCCCGAGACGGGACAACAACGTACGAGTCGCGGGCAACGACCCCGGAATCCGCCATATCAAGCCGCCGGTGGCCAGCGCCGCACCCATGACGACAGGTTGGACGTGGCATTCGATATGGGCGTGCGGATACGCCCTGGACAGGACCAGCGCGTCGGGCGTGGCGAACAGCGCCCCACGCCCGGATGCGAATCGGTGAACGCGCCGTCCCGCCAATTCCCAACGGATGCAACCACTGTCGACGACCGGCGCACCGCCGGCCACTAGCTCGACCGTCGAACGCATGGTCGCCGGTGACGGCCGCATCCCGACTATCCGTACCGCGCAGTGCAGCCGGCGCACCGTGTCGGGGCCGCCGACGCGGTCTGCCGCAGCCGCGGCGGCGATGTCGGTCGCCACGCCGAGCCCCAGCGACGGCACCACCGCGACTCTTGCTTGGATGGCCCGGCTTTCGAACTTGTCGATGATGGTCTGCACCCAACGCGGTTCGCCGGTGCAGTCCACATAGCTGGCGCCGGCGCGGATGGCCGCATCCAGTACGGGGGGCCCGAATTGGGTGTAGGGACCGGCACACGAGACCACTACCGATGCGCCCGAGAATGCACTGTCCAATTCCCCGGGTGCCAGGGATGCCACCCGATGTTCGACACCGAGCCGGGCGAGTGCTTGCGCATTCCGCCCTGCGGCGATCACGGGAATGCCGCCGGCTGAGGCTAATTCGACGACGCGATGCCCGGTGGCTCCGGTCGCGCCGTACACCACCAGCGTCATAGGGCTGATCCAGGTGTGCCGACTGACCGGTGGCGAGTACGACGATCGAGACGGATCCGCCTGAACGTCAAGCGGTCTCGGGAGCCAGACGTATCGCGCCGGTTGCGCACGCGGCCGACGTTATAGCGGTCATCGAAATCCGTCAAGGGACTGAAAGTCCCTTGACGCTGCCGGATGGGATTCTCCGACCGCACCCGACCGCATCCGCGCGACCGCGACGGTGACGCCGACCAACATCACGAACGCGATGACACCGGCGAGCAGGTACTGCCAGCTGCCGAATCCGTAGCCGTAGTAGCCCGCCGTCACACCCCACCACAGCACGACCATCGCGGCGAAGCAGCCGTAGATGAGCGGAGTCTGCGAGACGGCCGATCGCCGGCGTAGGAGCAGTGCCGTGGTTGCCAGCGGAAGCAGGAACAGCGTGATCGCCGGTGCGGCCTGGTACAGCGGATCATCCCAGACGATCTTCATGTACTCCCAGATGACCACGAATGCGACCGCTCCGCCGACTACCAGCGCGCACCACTGGGCCTGGGTGCCGTTCGGCAGGTATTCGGCACGACCGACGCGAATGGCCTGAGCGAAGAAGATCAGTTCGATGATCAGCGCACTGAGCAGGCCGAGCCAGAACAATTTGAGGAACCAGTGGTTGTACACGTTGAACCAGGTATCGAATCGGGCGACCACACCGAGGTCGTGAGCGAACCACAGGAATGTGCATGGCAGCGGGATCGAGATCCAACCCTCACGCCGCGTCATGATGACCGCGGTGATCATCCCGATGTTCTGCAGGACCATCGCCAACCCGAATCCGACCAGGATCGGAACGGTGTGATTGTCGATGGCATCCAGGATCGCGTGGGTGTCGTACATGTTCAGCGATGTTAGCCAATGAGTTGGGCGCTAGGGAGGCTTGACCATAAGTCAACTTATGCTATCGTTTTTGTGATAGAGGTCATATCCTGTCTTCGAGGGTTCAACCCCTTGGCGCGGCGGCCTTCTGGGGCGGGAATTTAATCGAAAGTAAATTAGAGGGAGAACGATGGGGTTCAAAGACTCTGCCGAGGTGAGGAAGTACATCGGCGGCATTTTCGAGACTGCCTTCGAAGACGAGGAGATCGGCCCGAAGCTGGTTGCCACCGGTCTGGTGGTCGCCTTCGACTTCACCGATCCCGAGGCTGTCGTCGTGATCGACATGCCGAACAAATCGGTCCGCGAGGGCTTGGACGGTGGACCGGCGCCAGTGGCGACGATGTCCATGACGGCCGACACCGGCAACGGCTACTGGCAGGGCAAGGTCAACCTGCCGCTGGCCATGGCGAAGAAGAAGATCAAGGTCGAGGGCAACGTGGCCAGCCTGCTCAAGCTGGCGCCGATGGGCAAGAAGCTCTACCCGAGCTACATCGAACGATTGAAGAACGACGGTCGCGACGACCTGCTCGTCTGAGCCCATGTTTCCAGGTACTCATGCGGTAACCGCGCCCGAGCGGCCGGCGGTGATCATGGCTGATTCGGGACGGGTGCTCACCTACCAACAACTCGACGACAACTCGGCCCGGCTCGCGGCAGCGCTGTACGGGATGGGCCTGCGCAAGGGCGATGTGATCGCGCTACTCTCCGATAATTCCGCCGAGGCATTCGAGATCTACTGGGCCGCAATACGGTCCGGCCTCTACATCACCGCTGTCAACTGGCATTTGGCGGCCGAGGAGGCCGCCTACATCGTTGAAGACAGCGGGGCTCAAGTGGTCCTCGCCTCATCCGGCGTGCGGGAGTTGGCAGAGCGACTGCTGGACCTGGTTTCCGGCGTGCGACAGTGGTACTCGTTCGGCGGTGTCATCACCGGCTACCAGCCGTACGTCGACCTGCTGTCCACGACGACAGCACGCCTGACCGAGCAGCCGCGCGGCGCGGAGATGCTGTACTCCTCGGGGACCACCGGTCGGCCCAAGGGCATCAAGCCGCATCTGCTGCCGATCCAGGTTGACCAGCCGGGGGATCCGCTTGTCGGGCTGCTGGCGCACGCCTTCAAGATTTCCAGTGACGACGTATACCTTTCTCCCGCGCCGATTTATCACACCGCCCCGCTGAAGTGGTGCGCCGGCGTGCAGGCGCTGGGCGGCACCGTTGTCCTGATGGAGCGCTTCGACGCCGAAAAGGCCTTGGCCGCCATCCAGCGGTATCGGGTGACCGTCACCCAGATGGTGCCGACCATGTTCGTCCGAATGCTGCAATTGCCCGAGGCGGTTCGCAACGCCTACGACGTGTCTTCTCTGCGCATGGCGGTGCACGCCGCCGCGCCCTGCCCGCCCGAGGTCAAAGACGCCATGATCGACTGGTGGGGCCCGATCCTCGTCGAATACTACGGTGCGACAGAACAACACGGCACCACGGTGATTACCACCGCCGAGTGGAAGGACAAGCGCGGGTCGGTAGGCAAAGCCGCGCTCGGAGTCCTGCACATCTGTGACGACGACGGCAACGAACAGCCGCCCGGCACTGTCGGCACCGTCTACTTCGAGCGCGACGTCGTGCCCTTCCAATATCACAACGATCCCGAAAAGACCGCTTCCTCAAGGCATCCCGCGCATGAAAACTGGGCTACCGTTGGCGACATCGGCTATGTCGACGAAGAGGGCTACCTGTTCCTGACCGATCGCAAGGCTTTTGTCATCATCTCCGGCGGGGTGAACATCTATCCGCAGGAAGTCGAGAACGTGCTCGCGTTGCACCCCAAGGTGTTCGATGTCGCGGTGATCGGCGTGCCCGATCCGGAGATGGGCGAGCAAGTCAAAGCGGTCGTCCAATTGAAGCCCGGCACAACACCTTCCGCCGAACTGGCCGACGAGATCATCAGCTACGTCCGGGACCGTATCGCGCACTACAAGGCACCCCGCACCGTCGACTTCGTCGACGAGCTACCCCGGACAGCCACCGGAAAGCTCGTGAAGAGAAGCCTGAAGGCCCGCTACATGGAGGCAAACGCATGACCACCGAAACGACGTCGAAGATCGACCGTCCGCCCTTCGACCCGGTAAGCATCTCGTCGCTGGATTTCTGGGCGCAGAGTTTCGACGAACGCGAGAAGTCCTTCAAGATTCTTCGTGACGAACGCCCGGTCAGCTGGCACCGCCCGATCGAGGGCTCCATGATGGAACCCGAGATCGACGGAGTCTGGGTGGTCACGCGCCACGAAGACGTCTGCTATGTCAGCAAGAACCCGGAACTGTTCTGCTCCGGGCAAGGCATCACCTTCGAGGCCGTTCCCGAAGAGATGCTCGATGCCACGCAGTCCTTCCTCGGCATGGACGGGGCCAAGCACTCGAGTCTGCGACGGCTCGTCAGCTCGGTCTTCACGCCGCGGCAGGTCGCCAAGATCAAGGACCAGATCGAGCACCAGGCGAAGTCGATCGTCGATGACCTCCTCAAGACCAAGGACGGCGACTTCGTCCAGCAGGTGTCCAAACGCCTTCCGATGTGGACGATCTACGAAATGCTCGGCCTGCCCGAAGAAGAACGCGACGAGGCAGCGCACCTGGCCGAAGGAATGGTGGCCTGGGCAGACCCCGATGTCGCGGCCGGCCGTGAGCCCGGGGAAGTCCTGACCGATTCCCTGGTGGGCCTGCTCAACATCGGGATCGGCTTGGCCGAGGCGCGACGCGCCCACCCGCAGAACGACCTGATGACCTCGCTGGTGCAGGCGGAGGTCGACGGGCGCCGCCTCACCGACGACGAGCTGGGTCCGTACTTCGTGCTGCTTTCGGTGGCGGGTAACGACACCACCCGCACCACGACCACCTTCACGACCCTTGCGTTGCAACAGTTCCCCGACCAGAAGGCCTTGCTGGAGCAGGATTTCGACGGGCACATCAAGGTGGCGATCGAGGAGTTCGTCCGCTGGACGACGCCGGTGATGACATTTCGTCGCACGGCCACTCAGGACACCGAGTTGCACGGCCAGCACATCCGCGAAGGCGACTGGGTCACGATGGTCTATTCCTCGGCCAACCGCGACGAGCGGGTCTTCGCCAACCCGTACCAGTTCGACATCACCCGATCACCCAACCCCCACGTCGCGTTCGGCGGTGGCGGTCCGCATTTCTGCATGGGTGCGTTCATGGGCAAGATGCAGCTGGAGTCGATCTTCCGCGAGTTGATCTTCCGCGCGCCGACGCTGCGGGTGGGCGAACCCGAGTATCTGACCGGCAACTTCATCACCGCAGTCAAATCGCTGCCGTACACCCTCGATTAGGAGAATCATGGCCGAGTTCACGGGCAAACGTTACGTCGTCACCGGCGCCGCATCAGGTATCGGGCATGCGGTCGCCGAGCGACTGCTGGCTGCCGGCGCTGAGGTCTACTGCCTGGACCGCAATCAACCGACCGCCAAGGTGACCCAACACATCGAGGTCGACCTGGCCAACCCGCACAGTATCGACACCGCTGTGGAGCAACTCACTGGTGAGTTCGACGGGCTGATCAACGTTGCCGGCATTCCCGGCACCGCTCCCGCCGATCTGGTCATGGCCGTCAACAGTTTTGCGGTGCGGCACTTGACCGAGTCGTTCTTCGAGCGGCTCAACCCGGGCGCGGCGGTGACAATTGTGTCGTCGACCGCCGGCTTCGGCTGGCCGCAGCGACTCGACGCGATTCGCGATCTGCTGTGCACCGACACCTTCGAAGAGGGTGCGGCATGGTTCAAGGCCAACCCGCAGCAGGGCAATGCCTACAACTTCTCCAAGGAGGTCACCACCGTCTACGCCATGTCGATGGGTCTGGCGTTGGCGGAGATGGGTTTTCGGATCAATGCGGTGTTGCCCGGGCCCGTGGAGACACCGATTCTGGTGGACTTCGAGGAGTCGATGGGCAAGGACACCCTGGACGGGTTGAAGAATCTGCTCGGGCGGCACGCCAGCCCGGAGGACATCGCCGATGTGGTGTTGTTCCTGGCGTCAGACGATGCGCGGTGGGTCAACGGGCAGGCGCTCGCGGTCGACGGCGGGATCAGCGGGGCGGTGGCCAGTGGCGTGGTGCCGGCCCCCGAAATCTGAGCCGGCTCAGGAGAAGCCATGACTATTGACGAACTTCAGACCACCGACAATGCCAGCGTGCTCGGCGATCTGCGCCGTGTCTTCGGTTCCGGCCGCACCCGCAGCCTGAAGTGGCGGCTGGAGCAGTTGCGGGGAATCGAGCGGTTGGTCGAGGAGCGCGAGCCGGACATCGCCGCGGCCCTGGCCCAAGACCTGGGTCGCTCGCCGGCCGAGGCGTGGTTGGGTGATGTCGCTTCGACCAAAGGCGAAGCGGTGTATGCGCGCAAGCATTTGAAGCGGTGGATGCGCAGACGCCGTGAGTCACTACCGTTGGCGCAGTTACCCGGCCGCGCCTGGGTGCAGTACGATCCGCTGGGCGTGGTGCTGGTGATCGGGCCGTGGAATTACCCGCTGTATCTGAGCCTGGCGCCGCTGGTGGCCGCGGTGGCCGCGGGCAATTGCGCGGTCATCAAACCGTCGGAGTTGGCACCTGCGACGTCGGCGCTGTTGGCGCGGTTGCTTCCGCTCTACGTCGACCCGGAGGCAGTCCGCGTCGTCGAAGGCGATGCCACCGTGACCCAGGAGTTGCTGGCGGCGGGCTTCGATCACGTGTTGTTCACCGGCGGCACCGAGGTCGGAAAGAAGATCATGGCCGCGGCAGCACCGACCCTCACCCCGGTGACGCTGGAACTGGGCGGCAAGAGCCCGGTGATCGTTGCGGCCGACGCCGACATCGATGTCGCCGCGCGCCGCATCGCGTGGGTGAAGCTGTTGAATTCGGGTCAAACCTGCATCGCGCCGGACTACGTGCTGGCCGACCGCCGGATCGTCGACCAATTGGTCGGCAGGATCGTCGCCAATGTCCGTGATTTCCGTTCGGGGGAGCCGGATCCGGCGTTGCGGATCGTCAATCAACGCCAGTTCGACCGCCTGGTTTCGCTGATCAGCGCCACCGACGGGAAAGTCGTGACCGGGGGCCGGTCGGATGCCGCCACCCTGCGGATCGAACCGACGGTGATCGTCGATCCGGCACCGACCGATCCGGTGATGTCCGAGGAGATCTTCGGTCCGATACTTCCGGTCTTGGCGGTCGAATCGCTCGATCAGGCAGTCGATTTCGTAAACAGTAGGCCAAAGCCGTTGGCGCTGTATGTCTTCGCTTCTGGCCAGATCGGCCGCGACCTGATCGACCGCATTCCGTCCGGCGGCGCCGTGATCAATCATGTCGCTATGCAGTGTCTGGTGCCCTCGCTGCCGTTCGGGGGTGTCGGCGCCAGCGGCATGGGGGCCTATCACGGAAAGTGGGGTTTCGAGGCGCTGAGTCATCGGCGCGCGGTGCTCTCCAAGACGGCCAAACCCGATCTGCGGCTGGTCTACCCGCCGTACAGTCCGCGGGCGCTGAAGATCATGCGGAAGGTTTTCTGATGCGCGTGGCGGTCGACCCCACCAAGTGCTCGGGAATCGGACTGTGCGAGGTCACCGCGCCGGCGGTGTTCGAGGTCGGTGACGACGGCCAGTCGCACGCAATCGATCCCGAACCGCCCGAGGGCGAACGCCCCGCGGTCGAACAGGCTGTGAGCGAGTGCCCCACTGGCGCATTGTCAATCCAGGACTAGACTGCGGGTCCATCGCTGTCCGACCAGGCCCCCCACGAAAGCTGACCGAGGACGAGGTCCTCGACGCAGCGCTATCGCTGCTCGCTGAGCACGGACTCGAGGGTCTCAATGTCCGTGCGGTCGCCGCCCGTCTCGGTGCCAGCCCCGGCACGCTGTACAACTACTTCGACAGCAAGCAGACGATGGTCGAGGCCGCCCTGGCGCGAGCACTCGCGCCGGTCATGCGCAGCATTGTTCGGTCCGGGAATTGGCGTACTGAGCTGCGCGACACCATGGTCGCCTTTCATGCAGCACTGCGGGCTCGACCTGCAGCGGTGTCGTTGGTAGGCGCTGGTGTCGGCGCGGAGGCCATGGACCCGATCCGCGAGCACCTGCTCGGTTCGCTTGCCGGCGCTGGGCTTTCGACCCCGAATCAGTTGCGTGCGTTGAATATGCTGGTGTCCCTCGCGGTGGGTGACATCGTCGTGCTTCAGGCGCACACCCGCGCGCACCGGGCATCCGAATTGAAGCGTCGCCGTGACTTGAGCCCGGATGTGTTTCCGTATCTGCACGCGGCGGCTCGCGTTCAGAACGAGGAACCGGGCGACGACACGTTCCGGACGGGTCTCGAGGCGTTGCTCGATGCGATCTCCGGGCTGCGTACGCAAAGCTGATTGCCCGTTACCGCCGGGCGTAATCTCCGGCTCCACCCTCTTGACATGTGACCGGCAGCACAGTATCTCTGAACACACGTTCATAATTAATTTGGACAGCGAGTTGTCGGACGGGGAGCGGTATGCGCGAGAGCTACAAGGTCATCGTTTGGGGCCCGGGCGGCCTTGGCGGCGTTGCACTTTGGGAGATCGCCCGGCTGGAGGCATTCGAGCTGGTGGGCCTGCGCGCCTTCTCCGCCGGCAAGGTTGGCAAGGACGCGGGCGAGCTGATCGGGATCAACCCCCTCGGGGTGACCGCGACCGATGATGTCGACGCCCTGCTCGCGGTCGAGGCGGACTGCGTGATCTACACGCCTCGTGACTTCGGCATCAACAACGCCGACGCCGAGCTGCTCGCAATCCTGGCGGCCGGCCACAACGTCGTTACTCCGCTGCCGTACCACAACGCCGTGCTCTATCGCTCCGACGGCTTCGGCGATCGCCTCGCCGAGGCCTGCAGTAAGGGAGGTTCGACCTTCCACGCCACCGGCATCGACCCCGACCTGATCAGCGACCGGGTGCTGATGGGTATCACCGGAATCTGCACGGACATCAAAACCATTCGGCTGCAAGAGCTGTGGGACTGTCACGCGGTGCCCGCCGAGCTGCTGGCCGTCGTCGGCTTCGGCGGACCCGTGGAGGTGGCCGAGGCCAGCCCGATCGGACCGGGTATCTCCACCAACTTCCTGCACGCGATCGGCCGCACCGTCGAGAAGACACTCGGCGTCAGCTATGACCGCGTCGAGGAGACCCACGAGTATCTGCCGGCGACCACTGACGTCACCATGCTGCACACCAAGATCGAAAAGGGCACTCTGGGCCGCGTCGTACACCGCTTTCAGGGCTGGGTCGATTCCATCGGTAACGAGGCGTTTTTCACGATGGAGTACCACTGGTTCGTCGGGACATCGGAGCTGCCCGACGGTGTCGCCGAAAACGAGTACTGGGTCGCCGAGATCGAAGGCACCCCATCGATTCGGATGTCGATCGACATGCGCACGACACTGACAGACGATGCCCCGCTGGCCTACGACTTCGGGAATCTGCAAAGCAGCCCCGGCTACCACGGCGTCATCGCCTCGTGTCTGCAGGCAATTCCCCACCTTGTCGCGAGCGGCCCCGGGGTGCTGCCGTCATTCGGGCCGGCGTTGAACTGGCGCCAAGACCTACGCAGCGCCGTGGTCTAGCGGTGTTTCCCAATCGGCTGCCGAAGCGCGACGTTGCGGCATGGAGCGAAACCAAATGGTTCGGCTGCTGGAATGACGACGACCGGGTCGGCCTGTTCCTGCACGCCGGACGTTACCGTGACGATCTCGACCTGTGGTGGATCCAATCGGTGGCCTACTTGCCGGACGGCACGCTCGCGGTCGACCGTTCGTGGGGAAGCGATCCCGACGAGTGGACCGTCGCGTCGCACATTTGCAGCTTGCGCGGAAGACCCGACGGCGGGGCCACCTGTTCGTTCCGCGGCGCTCCCGAACGGCAGCCGACGGCGGCGCTCGCGCACTACCCGGCGGGCCAGGGCGCCAGCGTTTACATGACCTGGCAGCTCGACGCCGAACCGATTCGTGCTCTGTGGTCGCCGTTCAGCCATGCGGGGGATTCCGCGGAGTGGGCCGAGGTACACACCCAGCACCAGTACCGGGTGCATGGTTCGCTCACTGTCGACGGGCAGACGTGGAGCCTGAACGGCCCCGGCTGGGGCGACCATTCGTCCGGGGTGCGGACCTGGGATGGCTTCGGAGGGCACGTGTTCGTCAACGCGCCGCTGCCCGATCTGGGTCTGGTGTTGATTCTGGTGGATGCCCCGGACGGCGCCCCGGCGTCGACGGTGGGTGCCTTGCTGCTCGAGGACGGCGCAACCGATCCGATCATCGAGGCCAAGGCGGTCCGGCTCAGCTCGCTGCTGGGTGCACCGCAACGCTTCGAGCTCGGTGTGACCACCGAGTCCGGGCGCTGCGAGGAGTGGAGTGTCGAAGTGCTGCACACACTTCCAGCCACCATCTCCGAACTCAACGACAATGCCAACGGGCTCGATTGGCGTGCCCCCGGCGAACCGCTGTTTCTGGCGGAATGTCCGGCGCGGTTCACCACAGGGGCCGGAGTCGTCGGCTACGGGCACCTCGAGCGCAGCTGCAAACGCTCGCGCGTCTCCCGCGCCACGTTCGCCGTCGACGAGTTGTGATCGACCATGCCGAAGGAGCCGGCGAGGGTTGCAGGTGCGGCGGTGTTGTGGCTCGACGAGTGCACCCCGGAAATGGCCGGCGCCGTCGGGGGTAAGGCACGCGGACTGTATGACCTCAGGGCTCTCGACCTCGCTGTGCCCGACGGATTCGTGGTCACCACAACGGCATACCGCAATGCGGTCGTAGCCGCCGGGCTCGATACCATGCTGCCCGAGATCCTTGCCGGCACCGGGGATCCCGCCGCCGACCGGCATGCGTCGGAGGAGATCGCGTCGTTGTTCGCCGACATGACGTTGCCCGGTGAGGTGACGACGGCGATCCGGGCCGCCTGGGAGCGACTGGGTACCGGACCGGTCGCGGTTCGCTCGAGTGCCATCGCCGAGGACCGCGAGGACGCATCGTTCGCAGGCCAGCAGGAAACGGAGTTGTGGGTCGTGGGCTGCGCGGCCGTTGAGCGCTCGATAATCCGTTGCTGGGCAAGCCTGTTCACGCCACAGGCGATCGGCTATCGGGCGCGGGTGGGTGTCGCGCCGGAGGACGTCGCGATTGCCGTCGTGGTGCAGCGCATGGTGCCCGCGGCCGCCGCGGGTGTTGCGATGACGCTCGAGCCTGTCACCGGCGACCGCTCACAGATCTACCTCGAGTCGGCGCTGGGGCTGGGGGAGGGCGTCGTCAAAGGCGATGTCGAAACCGACAGGTTCTGGATCGACAAGGCCACCGGCGAAATCAGCAGGTGCGAGATCGCGGCCCAGTCGCGTGCGCACCGTTTCGATCGGCTCACTTCCACGGTCCGTCTGGTCGAACTTGCACCCGACGAGGGGAGCGCGCCGAGCATCAGCGACGAAGTGGCCCGGCGGATAGCGCAACTCGGCCTGCGCATCGAGAAGGCCGCGGGACGCCCGATGGACATCGAGTGGGCGGTGGACGCCTACGGCGAAGTGCACCTGGTACAAGGCAGGCCGGAAACGGTGTGGAGCAACCGTCCTGACCCGCCCGGCGCCGCCGAACCACATTGGCGCGCAATCAGTGTGACCAATTTCGGTTCTCCGCCGGATGCGACGTGGAGCACCACCAATGCGGGCGAGGCGGTCCCCGGAGTGCAATCGCCGCTGGGCGCTTCGATTTTCGAGGAGCATGCCGAGTTGGCGTTCCGGGAGACGTTCAAGGTGATTGGCGCGTTGTCGCCGGAGGAGGCCCGGTACACACCGGACCGCGCCAACCGCATCATCGGCTTTCATTTCGGTCGCTGCGCACTGCGCGTTGACCTGCTTTGCGACTGGGTCGACCGCATCCCCGGCGGCAACGGCGAGGCTACCGCGAAGGACATTTTCGGCTATGTGCCCGACGGGTACGTACGTCGTCGCCAGTTCCGTCATTACCCGCGGGTGCTGAGCCGCATGTGGGTGCCGTTTGTGAAATATCCCCGGATCGTTGCGGGGCAGCGTGCTGACGCTCGCAGCTACTGGTCGGAATCGCTGCGGACGTTACCCGGGCTCGACGCCGACGCCACCAGGCGGCTGCTCGCCGAGGCCATCCCGAGGACGGGCCGTACCATCGTCGATCACACCACCCTGGTGTTCGGGGCGGTTCAGCCCGCCTTCGAGCAGCTGGTCAAACTCGCGAAATCTGCCGGTATCGACCCGCAACGCCTGATGGCCGGCCACGGCGGGCACGAGGAGACCGAGGTGTTGGTCGACCTGTGGGAGTGCGCGCATGACCGCATGTCGCTAGCGCAGTTCATCGACCGCTATGGATTCCATGGGCCCGCTGAAGGGGACCTGTTGTCGGTGCCCTGGCGGGAGGATCCGGCGCCGGTCATCCGGCTGATCGAAACGTATCGTTCCCTGCGCGAGGAAGATTCGCCCGCTGCCGCGGCGCGTCGCCGGATCGCGGACCGCGAAGCCGCCGAGCGTGAGCTGATCGCGCGGGTGCCCGCGGTCAAGCGGCCGGTCGCGCGGTTGCTGCTCAAGCTCGCGCGCCGCTATGTCCCGATGCGCGGGATAGGAAAAGGCGCGTTTGTGCAGAACTTCGACGTAATTCGGGCCGCGGCGCGCCATCTCGGTGACCTGCTGGTGGCCGACGGGGTACTCGACCATCGCGACGACGTGTTCATGTTGACCGCGAACGAGATCGTGAGCGCCGATTCCGCGGGCTTCCGCGATGCCGTCACGCAGCGCCGCGTGATCCACCAGATCTATACCTCGATGGATGTGCCTGCCGTCTGGGTCGGGGTACCCGAACCGGTGGTCGACCAGCCCGTGATCGATCCAGCCGCCGAGACCATTTCCGGCGTTGCCGCCAGTCCCGGCGTGGTCGAGGCTCCGGTGCGGGTGGCGCTGGACCCGGGCACATGCGAGATTGTGCCGGGAGAGATCCTGGTCGCCCGCGATACCGATCCCGGTTGGGCGTCACTGATGTTCGTCTCCGGCGGCCTGGTCGCCGATATCGGCGGCGTCATGAGCCACACGGCCGTGGTGGCTCGCGAACTGGGCATCCCCTGTGTCGTCAGCACCGGGCATGCGGTGCGGATGCTGCGCACCGGCGATGTCATCCGGCTGGACGGGGGTAACGGCCTGATCCAGATCGTGCGGCGGGTGGATCCGGCGTCCGCATGAGCGCCGAACCCGTTACGCGGAGCACGACCGATCCTGGCGTCATCCACCGGCCGTCGAGCAGCCGAACTTGGTGGACCACAGGCAATGTCGCCGAGGCGGTGCCCGGCGTGCTAACCCCGTTGACATATACGTTCTGGACTGGGCCCTTCGAGCGGAGTGTGCGGGGCAGCTACGCGGAAATGGGTGTGATATCACGCGCCCAGGGGCGAAAGGTCACCGACGATCCCGATGACACCGCACTCGGTATCGTATTCGGGCGTGCCGTGCTCAACGTGAACCTGATCCTGTCGGTGGGCGCGGGACTGCCCGGCACCAACGCCGCGGAAGTGGCCGCCAACATCCTCGGCGATACCGCGGACAACATCACCGCGCTTCCCCCGAACACCCCAATGCGCTATCCCGTTGTGCTGGCCAGGCGTCACAAATGTACGAACCGGAACGGCACTCATTCGAAACGGGGACACGATTCGAGTCGACGGGAGCCGCGGCACCGTCACTCGAGTGTCCGGTGCACCCAGAATGGTTGGTAAATAGAAGAATTCGACGGCAGCCGCTGCCGGGCGGGGTTTCGCGGCTATAACTGGCCCGGGAAGGGGTCGTTCTGTCCGCTGGAGTACGGGTCGGCCTCGACCTTCTTACGGCGCGTCACCAACTCCTTGAGGACGCCGAGTCGGCCGCCCTTGTCCTCGAGGCGGAGGTGCTTGAGCATGACGCGTGCCGCGTTCTGCCCGGGCATACCGCTGATGCCGGCGACCGGGTGCGTGCCCGACCCGGTGAGGTAGAGGCCGTCGACGGGAGTCTTGTAGCCGGCGAAGCCGGCCACCGGCTTGTTCGGGCCGAACCGGCTGATGGTCGGATCCACGTGATAGACCGAACCGTCGATCGCCCAGAACCGCTCCTCGATGTCGGGCAGCACCAGCGGGCGGACGGCGACCTGCATGTCTTCCACGCCTTTGTAGTAGATCTCAGCGTCTCTGAGGATGCTGTCGGTGATCTTCTTGCGGGCCACGTCCCAGCCGTCCTCGGGGTAAGAGGGGGTCAGGCCGGTCCAGAACCACCACAGATCCTTACCCGGCGGCGACATCGACGGGTCGAAGGAGTTGGTCACCTGGGCCAGCCCCGGAATCGCGTCGGGAACCTTGCCGCGCACACAGGCACGTGCGGCTTCGAGGGCCTGCTCGTAGGTGTGGTAGCAGTTGCAGGCCTGTCGCATGTCGATGCCGTCGCCACGCCACTTCTCGTGTTTGGACATGTCGACCCGCCCGGACAGCGCCACGTTCACCTTGGCGTCGGCGATACCCCGCTTGCGGGTCGGAATGTGGTCGGCGGCATTCTGCTTCTTGGGCTCCAGCACGCCGCGGGGCAACAACCTGGTCAGCGTGGTCTTCGGGCTGCACGCGGTGAGCACTGCGCGACGGGCCCGTATTTCGGCTCCGCCCCGGATGCGCACCCCGGTGCACCGGTTGTTGGTGACGATCAGCTCCTCGACGGGCGAGTTGGTTATCACGTCGCCGTGGTTGTCCTTGATCACGCCGATCAGCGCTTTGGGCAAGGATCCGGTGCCGCCGTGGAACATTGCCACGCCGTACTTGCTCAGCACACCGAGGTAGATCAACGACCAGCCGGACATATCGGCGTCGAACGGCATGAACGGCAGGCTCGACAGCATCGGCGCGCGGATCATGTCGTGCTCGAAGCTCTCTTCGACGGCCTCAGCCTGCGAACTGGACATCCAGCGGCCAAGAGCGGCTAGTTGCTTACGGTTCTTCAGCACCGCGCGAGCCGACTTCAAGATGTTCTTGATCTCCGGCTCGGTGACGCTGGTCTGCATCATCGGCAGGCCGATCTCGACGGCGGCGTCGATCACTTCGTAGAGTTCCAGCAGCGCGCGAGCGTCCTTCTTGGAGAAGTACTCCAGCTCGGCCGCGGTCTTGCGGGGGTCGCGCCACAGGCCCAAGGACGCGCCGTCAGCCGCGAGTTGGAAGTGTGCGGGATCGATGACGGTCTGGCGCAGCCCGTACTGGCGGGACAGGCCCAAGTCCTGGTCGATGGTGGTGGTGCGGAACAGCGACGCCTGGATGGACGCCTCGTTGATCGTGTATTCGGGCGCCTCGGGGGCAAAGGGATTCGTCGATGTCATACCGCCCGCGGTGGGTGCGGCTTCGACGACGAGAACGTCGAGCCCGGCCTTGGCCAGATACGCGGCCGCGACCAGCCCGTTGTGGCCCGAGCCGACGACGACGACGTCTGCCTCACGTGGTACGGGAGCGTCCTTCATGACCAGCCCTTCGGTGCGGTGGGGCGCCGTGCTGCGCCCAGCGTGAATCTAATTATCATTAAAATCGTATCGGATGAGACCCGCTGTGTCGATGGAGTCTCGTGCACCGGACTCAGAGCCGGGGCGGGCCGTCGCTCGGGCACACCGTCCGGCGAATATTTCTGAGAACTTGTGAACCAAAATTCTTGACCACCGCATTTAGCGAACTATTCTCGTTGCAGCAGAGCGCAAACCATCGGCTGCGTGCGTGGTGGCAAGCGATCGTTAACCCGAATGGGAAGGCAATGTCGGAATGGCCGAGATCCACGACCTCCGTATCACGATTTCCGAGCCCGACATCGCCGACCTGCGCGAGCGGTTGAAGCGCACCCGGTGGCCGGACGCCGAGACCGTCTCGGACTGGTCGCAGGGCATCCCGTCGTCGTATGTTCGCGAGTTGGCCGGGTACTGGGCGGAGAACTACGACATGAACCGGCTCGCCGAGCGCCTCAATGCTTATCCGAACTACCACGCGACACTCGGCGATTTAGGGGTCCACTTTCTGCATGTGCGCTCCCCGCACGACGGTGCCCGGCCGTTGATCCTGACGCATGGCTGGCCGGGCTCGGTGCTGGAGTTCCTGGACGTGATCGGTCCGCTGACCGAGCCGGAGCGGTTCGGTGGCGCGGTCGAAGACGCCTTCCACGTGGTCATTCCCTCATTGCCGGGATACGGGTTCAGTGCCAAGCCGACGATAACGGGCGTGGGCATCGAGCGAATCGCCGACGCGTGGGATGAACTGATGGCCGCCCTGGGCTATCACGGCTACTACGCTCAGGGCGGTGACTGGGGCGCCTTCGTGACCACGGCGATGGGCATCAAGCGTCCGGCCGGGCTGCTCGGGATTCACGTCAACATGGCGCTGGCTTCGCCCGAAGCGCTGGCCGGCCTCGGTGAACTCACCCCCGACGAGCAGGCCGTCGGGGGACTGCCGGCGTACCTGGAGCAGGAGGGTGCCTACGCCGTGCAGCAGGCCACCCGCCCGCAGACGCTGGGGTATGGGCTCGCCGACTCGCCCGTCGGTCAGCTCGCTTGGATCACCGAGAAGTTCTACGCCTGGACGGATTGTGACGGACATCCGGAGAAGGCCGTGGCGCGCGATGTCATTTTGGACAATGTGATGCTGTATTGGCTGACCAACACGGCCGCCTCCTCGGCCCGGTTGTATTGGGAAAGCTTCTCGGCGATCAGCTCGTTTGCCGAGGTCGCCCTGCCCAGCGCCTTCAGCCTCTTTCCGAAAGAAATCATCAGAGTCACCGAACGCTGGCTACGCACCAGATTCACCGACCTCCGCTACTACAACGCCGTCAGCAAGGGCGGCCACTTTGCCGCATTGGAACAGCCCGACGTCTTCGTCGACGAGGTCCGTTCCGCTATCCGGGCACTCGGTTAGAATCTAATCTCATGTCAAAAATGACGGGCGAAGCGCATCCCCTGGTCGTGACGCTGGACGGTGGCGCCCAGCTTCCTCGGATGGTGCTGGGTAATAAGGGTTATGGCATTGATGCGATGCGCCGGCAAGGGTTGCCGGTGCCCCCGGCATTCTGCATCACCACCGAGGTGTGCGCCAGGTTCTTCGCCGATCCGCAACGCTGTCTCGACGACATCTGGAATGACGTGCGCGACAAGATGAAAGCCCTCGAAAGCGAGACATCGCGCACGTTCGGGCACGGTCCGCGGCCGCTGCTGGTCAGCGTGCGCAGCGGAGCGGCGCAATCGATGCCCGGGATGATGGACACCGTGCTCGACCTCGGTATCGACGACGCGGTCGAAGCAGAACTTGCGGCCGCCGGCTCGGTGGAATTCGCGCGCGACACCCGACGGCGCTTCGTCGAGATGTACCGCCGCATCGTGCTGGGCGGTGACCAAAACGCCGAAGTTCCTACCGATCCCTGGGCGCAGCTGCGGGGCGCGATCGAGGCCGTCTTCGCCTCGTGGAACAGCCCGCGGGCGATAAGCTACCGGGCGCATCACGACCTGGACGACAGTGCCGGCACCGCGGTCGTCGTGCAGGCGATGGTTTTCGGCAATCTGGCGCGCGATTCGGGAACCGGCGTGCTGTTCTCCCGCAATCCCATCACCGGGGCCAACGAGCCGTTCGGCGAATGGCTTGCCAACGGCCAAGGTGAGGACGTCGTATCGGGCAGTGTGGACGTGCACCCCATCGCCACATTGGAGGTTGAGCAACCTGCGGTCTACGAGCAACTGATGGCCGCGGCACGCACGCTGGAGCGCATTGGCGCCGATGTGCAGGACATCGAATTCACCGTCGAAGAAGGGAAACTGTGGCTGCTGCAGACCCGGACCGCCAAGCGGTCGGCACAGGCAGCGGTGCGCCTGGCATTGCAGTTGCGCCATGAAGGACTGATCGACGACACGGAGGCGTTGCGCAGGGTGACACCCACGCATGTCGAAACCCTGCTCGAGCCTGCGCTGCAGCCGGAAACACGTTTTTCCGCAACGCTTTTGGCGAGCGGACTACCGGCCTGCCCCGGCGTCGTCTCCGGAAAGGCCTATGCCGACGTCGACGACGCCATCGATGCGGCCGAAGAAGGCGAGGACGTCATTTTGGTGCGCGTGGCGACCAATCCCGACGACGTGCACGGAATGCTTGCCGCGCGGGGCATCGTCACCGAGATCGGCGGCGCGACATCGCATGCGGCGGTGGTGAGCCGGGAGATAGGTCGTCCCGCCGTGGTGGGGTGCGGTGCAGGGGTGGCGGCCGCCCTCGACGGCAAGATGATCACCGTTGACGGCGATCAAGGCGAGGTGCGCGAGGGCATCCTGGAACGCACGGCGTGGTCCGAGACGGGCTCGCCGGACTTGGCCGAGCTCACCGAGATCGCCCGAAGCATCAGCCCGATCCGTGCCCACCCAGGTGGTGACTACGCAGTGCTTGCCGACACGTCTCCGGCGGCAGTGGCCGACGCCCTCGCCGCCGGTCAGACCGATGTCGTCTCACCTCACCCACTCATCACCATGCTGATCGCGCTACGACTGGACGAAGACAAGAAAGGACTGGCGAATGTCTGAATTGACCGTGTTGCAGGCCGTCCGGCTCAAAGGCCGCGTCGCCGAAGACGATCTCGCCGCGACTCTGGGCGAAGACCCCTCCGACGTGAAGGCGACGCTGGCCGAACTGACGGCCGCCGGCCTGCTGGTCGCGGCCAAAACGATTCGTATCAGCCCCGAGGGTCGTGAGCGGCTCAATTCTCTTCTGGCAGAAGAGCGTTCGGGAATAGACCAGGGTGTCCTGGCGAAGGCTTACGACGATTTCCGGGTAGTCAACAACACGTTCAAGGCGCTGATGGCCGACTGGCAGATCAAGGACGGCCAACCCAATGCCCACGATGACGCCGACTATGACGCCGCCGTGCTGAGCCGCCTCGACACCGTGCATGAGCAGGTACAACCCATCGTGGCCACGGTAACCGCGCTGGTGCCGAGGCTGAGCGCATACGGCACAAAACTGGAGTCGGCCTTGGCCAAGGTGAAGGCCGGCGACACGATCTGGCTCGCGCGACCGATCATCGACTCCTATCACACGGTATGGTTTGAGCTGCATGAGGAGCTCATTGCCGCCTCGGGACTCACTCGCGAGGAAGAAGCCAGGGCGGGTCACGCGAGCTAGCTCGCACCCCGACGTCCCGCGCCGCAGCCAGGTGTTTAATCTAGAATAAAAATCTCTGGTTGAGAGGTGGTGGATGTGAGCTCTGCGTTGAGCGACGAGGAAAGCCTGCTGGTAGAGACGGTCCGGGCGTTTGTCGATCGCGACGTCAAGCCGACGGTCCGCGATGTCGAACACGCCAACGAGTATCCCGAGAAGTGGATCGAGCAAATGAAGCAGATCGGGATCTACGGGCTGGCCGTCCCCGAGGAATACGGTGGCTCGCCGGTATCGACGCCGTGCTATGTGCTGGTGACCCAGGAATTGGCGCGCGGCTGGATGAGCCTGGCCGGCGCGATGGGTGGGCACACCGTGGTGGCCAAGCTGCTGACCTTATTCGGCACCGAGGAACAGAAGAAGACCTATCTTCCGGCCATGGCGTCCGGCGAGGTGCGCGCGACGATGGCATTGACCGAACCCGGCGGGGGCTCCGACTTGCAGAACATGGCCACCACCGCGGTATCAGACGGGGACGATCTGGTTATCGGGGGCACCAAGACCTGGATCTCCAACGCACGTCGCTCGGGGCTGATCGCCCTGCTCTGCAAAACCGACCCCAAGGCCACACCGCGGCACGCCGGCATCTCTGTCGTTCTGGTGGAACACGGTCCAGGCCTGACGGTTTCGCGTGATCTGCCCAAATTGGGTTACAAGGGCGTGGAGAGCTGCGAGCTGTCCTTCGACGGCTACCGCATCAGCAAGTCGGCGATTCTGGGCGGCACTCCCGGAAAGGGATTCGCCCAGATGATGAAAGGCTTGGAAACCGGACGTATTCAGGTTGCCGCGCGTGCGCTCGGTGTGGCCACGGCCGCCCTGCAGGACGCGCTCGCCTATGCGCAGCAACGGGAGAGTTTCGGCAAGCCGATCTGGAAACACCAGTCGGTGGGCAACTATCTGGCGGATATGGCCACCAAGCTCACTGCGGCTCGCCAACTCACCCTTCATGCCGCCGAGCGTTACGACCGGGGTGAGCGCTGCGATATGGAGGCCGGCATGGCCAAGCTCTTCTCCTCGGAGGTGGCCATGGAGATCGCGCTGGACGCGGTGCGGATCCACGGCGGCTACGGCTACTCCACTGAGTTCGACGTGGAACGCTACTTCCGCGATGCACCCTTGATGATCGTCGGTGAGGGCACCAACGAGATCCAGCGCAACGTGATCGCCGCTCAACTCGTCGCACGCGGCGGGATCTGAGCGACGCAGCAAGGTCCCTGCGCGCCGGGGTTGTTCAACGCAGCATTGTGCGGCAGGCACGGAACCAGATCCGCCGCGGCAGGTGGGCGGCGAGCCATGCGAAGGCGGCGGCCTGGGGCAGCGGCACCAGCTGTCGCCTGCCGTCCTGCAGGGCTTTCATGCCTGCCCGCGCGCATTCTTCGGCGGTAGCTGTCAGAAACGCGGGTTGACGATTGGTCTGGCGCGAGGCATTGGCCGTCTCCGCGAACTCGGTGTCGACGTTCGCCGGTGCGAGCACCGTCACGGTAATTCCGGCCGGTTTGAGTTCGCTGTGCAGCGCTTCACCCAGCGACGTGATCGCGGCCTTGGTGGCCGCGTACGGCGCGAAGTAGGGCATCGGCTGGTTACCGGCCATCGAGGAGACCAGCAATATTGCTCCGTGTCCGCGGCTGACCATCGGCGGGGCCAATTCGCGGGTCAGGGCAACGGTTGCCTCGACGTTGGTGCGCACCATGGTGATCAGCCGGTCGACATCGTGATCCAGATAGGGGCCGACCATCCCGAATCCGGCGCACAGGATCAGGGCGTCGAGTTGATAATCCAGGGCGCCGAGATCGACCAACATGCGTGCGCGGTCCAGCGGATCGGAAAGATCGCAGGCCAGGATGTCGGCCCGGATTCCGTGCCGGGTCCGAAGGTCGGCCGCCAGCGTCTCCAGGCGGGCACGGCGGCGGGCCACCAGTACGAGATTGTGGCCGCGGCCGGCGAGTTCTTCGGCAAATGCCCGACCTATTCCCGACGACGCTCCGGTGACGAATGCCGCCGAATTCGGTTTGGGTGCAGGAATACTCATCGGTGAGGGAGGTCGACCGACGTAGCTGTCATCAGAAACCTCCGGTCGCCGCGCCGGCGCGTTCGCTGTCCCGCACTTCGGAAAACGCTACAACAAGCGTCGCATACGTGCTAGATTTTAATGTTAGTAAGAAAATGGTGGATCGTGGCTTGCGCGGGCGGACTCGCGACGCAGCAAGCGGCACCGCCGCAAATACCGGCGACGTGATGCGTTCCGCCGGCACCGTCGGAAAACTGCAATCGATAGGAGCGGCAAAGTCGATGACCGTCACCGAGATCGCCAAGACCTGGGGGCCGTTGGCCGAACCCATCCACCCCGATGCCGCCCAGCCTGGTGACCCGGTGTGGAAAGACAATGCCTACCTTGCCTTCTGGGACACGGCGAACGAGATTTTCGGCACCTTCCACGTCTCGACGTCCCCGAATGGCACCGGCGCCCGGCGGGCACGGTGCAGTGTCACGGTACGGGGCAAAGTTCTCGAGATCATCGAGGATCTGCCACCAGGCAGCTTCACCAGCGAATCGATCGACTTCGGACTCGACGGCGTGATCAAGGTGCGTCACCCGCGGTTGCAAGCCGATCTGGTCAACGTTCCGCTGTTCGTCGCGGCGGATTACGCGGTCGGCGGGGTGGTGCCCGAGTTGGTGCCGGGCAAACCGCTGCAACATTTCCAGCAAGCCTGTGAGTTGACCGGCACTCTGGTGCTCGACGGCGCCGAGACGACGGTGCGGGCGCACGGTATGCGCGACAGAACCTGGGGTTTCCGCGACGAGGCCGCACAGTGGATCGAATATGCCGGTTTGGTGGCAGTCATCGGCGACACCTTCATCACGGTGATGAAGTTTCTGGGCGCGGACGGCACGCTGCGATCCGACGGCTTCCTGATCGACGCCGACCGATCCCGCACGATCGCCGACGTCAACTTCGGTCGCAACGCCGCCGGACAGTTCCGGACAGCCCGGTTGCGCGACGTCGACGGCGATACCCGCGTGGTCACACTGTCCTCGAGACTGGCCGGATTCTTCGTGCCGATGGGCGCGGACTCCGACGGTCCGTCGTTCGGCACCTATGACGACTTCATGGCGTTGGACAGCGAAAATGGTTCCGGTGCCGGGTTTTTCGAGCAGGGCATCCTGCACCGGGTGCACTGAACGCGTCGCATGAGTAGTCGATCGATCGTCGCGCAGCAGCTGGACAATCCCGAGGTCGATCCGGCGCTGACCTGGACGACAGGAAATATCGCCGAGGCCTTCCCCGGCGTGTTCACCACTTTCGGTTACACCTTCGTCGAAGAACCGATGGAGCTGGCGTTCCGCAAGATGCTGGTCCGGCTCGGGGTGTATGAGGCCGGCGAGGTGTATTTGCCCGAGCGCGCCGAGGACATGTGCTTCACCTTGTTCGACGGCCGCGGTGTGGCCAACATCAACAAGTTTCACGACATCGCGGGTCTGATGCCCGGAACCTCGGCCTCCGCGGTGGAACAGCAGCTGTTCGGCTACGTGCGCCCCGAAACCGTCGACCACAATTCCCGGCGCCGGTACCCGGCGATCGCCGCCAAGGCGCCGTTGCTGATGGCCACCCTGCCACGCCGGCACGACAGCATGGTCGTCGGACTGCGCTCCTGGCGCCTTGCTGCGTTGGCGCGCCTTGACGGACTCGACCGTGCCGGAACTCTCGAGCTGCTCGCCGACGCGCGCCAGCGGTTTGAGGACATGATGATCCTGCATTTGATCGTCGCGTTGGCCAGCTCCGGGCTGGCCGAGCGGGTCACTGCGATGTTGGGCAGGCTAGGGCTGGCTGAACTGGAGGCGCCCGTTCTCTCCGGCGTCGGTGCCGTTGAGAATCAGGTTGCCGCCGACCTCTGGGCGTTGGCGCACGATCGGATCACGTTGCGCGACTTCACTGATCGTCATGGCTACCACGGGCGCGACGAGGGTCAGCTGTCCGGCGTGTCGTGGCGCGAAGACCCGTCACCGGTGTTGGCGCGGCTGGACGACTACCGCACTATCGAGGCCGACAATCCACGGGCACCGCACCGGCGTAGCGCTCAGCAAATGGCAGCGCGGCGCCAGGCGATGGCGCGTGCTAAGGCGGCGGCGCCCGCGTTGCAGCGGCCCGTGCTGGACTTGGCAATCCGTGCCGCCGTGCGCTTTCTCGTGCTGCGCCAACAGGGCAAGGCCGGATATCTGATGACCTTCGATGTGGCCCGCGCCTGCGCGCGACGACTGGGCGCGGATCTGGTTGCGGCCGGGTCGCTGGAACAGCCCGACGACGTCTTTCACCTCAGCTACGCAGCCCTGCGCAGCGGGCGACTCGATCGTGAAATCGGTGAGATTGCCACTCGCCGTGCGCAATTCGTCGAGCGTCAGTCGCACCGGCTGCCACACGCCTGGTCGGGCCGGCCGCAAATCACCACCGTGGCACAGCATGATTCGGCCGCGGGCGATGTCAGCAGTCTGAAGGGCGTGGCGGCCAGTCCCGGCGTCGTGACCGGGCGGGCGCGGGTGGTGCACGATCCGTCAACCACCGAATTGGACGAGGGCGACATCCTGGTATGCGAGACCACCGACCCCAGTTGGGTTGCCTTGTTCCTGGTGGCCGCGGCCGTGGTGACCGATCACGGCGGCATGCTCAGTCATGGTCCGATCGTGGCCCGCGAATTGGGCATCCCCTGCGTGTGCGGTACCGAGATCGGCAGCCGGCGAATCCGGGACGGCCAGATGATCAGGGTGGATGGCGACGCCGGCGTGGTCGAGATCATGGCACCTGCGGTGAATTCCCCGGGTTAGATTTGAGTTGGATCTGAGTTTGCTAGGCGAGTGGTCAAGACCTAGACCACGACGGTGGGCGTGTGGTAAAAACCAGCCATTGTGTTTTTAACTTTACTTAAAACCATTGGCGCACCGGCGGTCACTGTGGCGCAGCACCAGCGTAGCCGGACGTGTCGCGACGTTGGACGTCAACAGCTCCGGAGTCCGGGAGCATGACAGAGGCGCCCGAGATCAGGGGGGCATCGATGGCGCCGAAGCTCCTGTCGTCGGCCGGGTCAAGACGGTATGACCGACGTTGATACCAGGCGGCCCGTCCTGGCCCGCCTGATCCGTTGGTTTGCGGTGCCGATCATCATCGGTTGGATCGCGCTGACCGTCGTCGTCAACATGATTGCGCCGCAGTTGGAAGTGGTCGGAGAGCGGCACGCGGCGCCGATGGCACCCATGGATGCGCCGTCGATGAAAGCGATGATGCGCCAGGGCCACAACTTCAAGGAATTCGATTCCAACAGTACGGTCACGATCGTCCTGGAAGGTGAACACGAACTCGGCGAGGCGGCGCACCGTTTCTACGACCAAATCATCGCAAAGTTGAAGAAGGACCCCGAGCATGTGCAACACATTCAGGACTTCTGGAGCGATCGGCTAACCGCGGCCGGAGTCCAAAGCGCCGACGCCAAAGGCGCCTACGTGATCCTGAATCTCGCCGGCGAGCAAGGCACGACGCTGGCGAACGAGTCCGTCGAAGCCGTCCGTAAGGTCGTCGCTTCCACGCAGGCCCCGCCGGGTGTGCAGGCCTACGTCACCGGCTCAACTGCGCACAGCTATGACGAGTACATGATCGGCAACGCAAGCATGAACAAGATCACCCTGTTCACGCTTGCCGCGATAGCGATCATGTTGTTCCTGGTCTACCGCTCGATCGGGACCACATTGATCCAGCTCTTCATGACCCTGGTCGAATTGGCGGTATCCCGGGGCGTGATCGCGGTGTTGGGTAATTACGGATTCATCGAGCTTGCGGTATTCGCGACGGCGCTGCTGACCATGTTGGCCATCGCCGCCGGAACCGACTACGGAATATTCCTGATCGGACGTTACCAAGAGGCACGCACGGCAGGTGAAGACCGAGAGACGGCTTACTACACCACTTTTCACGCAGTCAGTCCCGTCGTACTGGGTTCGGGTTTGACGATCGCGGGAGCGGCGTATTGCCTGAGCTTCACCCGACTGCCCTGGTTCACCACAATGGGTTTGCCGGTCGCAATCGGCATGTTGGTCGTCGTCGCCGCCGCGCTCACCCTGGGTCCGGCCGTGCTCACGGTGGCCAGCCGCATCGGCCTATTGGAGCCCAAGAAGGCGCATCAGGGTCGATTGTGGCGACGGTTGGGTACCGCCGTGGTGCGCTGGCCCCTGCCGATCCTTGCCGCCAGTGCGGTGGCCGTCCTGATCGGGATGATCGCATTGCCGGGATACAAGACGCTGTACAGCGAACGCTACTATTTGCCCGACAGTGCCCCGGGCAACGTCGGGTATGCGGCCGCGCAGCGCCATTTCTCGGAGGGGCGGCTCAATCCCGACTCGCTGATGATCGAAGCCGACCACGATATGCGCAACCCCGCCGACATGCTGGTGCTGGACAGAGTGGCCAAGAACGTGCAGCGGGTCCCAGGCATTGTGATGGTGCAGGACATCACGCGACCACTGGGCATTCCGATCGAACACAGCTCGATACCGTTCCTGATGAGCATGCAGAGCCAGACGACGATGCAGAACATGGCATTTCTGCGGGAGCGGATGAACGACATACTCAAGATGGCCGACGAACAACAGGTATCGATCGATTACCTGCAGCGGATGTATGAGATTTCGACGCGGCTTGCCAACGTCGCACACGAAACCGCCGACGACTCCGCGCAAACGGCGGCTATCACCGACGAATTACGAAACCACATTGCGGATTTCGAGGATGTCTGGCGGCCCGTCCGGAGCTATTTCTACTGGGAGAAGCACTGCTTCGACATCCCGATCTGCTGGTCGATTCGTTCTCTGTTCGATGGCCTGGACGGGATCGATCAGCTGGACGAGAAGCTGCACGAGCTGACCAAGGACATCGGTCGCACCGCCTCGCTGACACACGAAGTGGCCGACTTGTTGCCTCCGATGCTGGCCAGTTTGAGGACAACTCGGGCGCTCACGCTTGCAACGCACAGCACCTTCCAGGCGATGATCAATCAGATGGAGGCGATGAGCAACACCGGCGTGGTGATGGGGCAAAGTTTCGACGCTGCCAGAAACGACGACTTCTTCTATCTGCCCCCGGAGGCTTTCGACAACGCGGAATTCCAGCGGGGCCTCAAGCTCTTCTTGTCGCCGGACGGCAGGTCCGCGCGGTTCTTCATCAACCACGCGGGCGATCCCGCAACCCCGGAGGGCATCTCGCGAGTCGACGCCGAGCGAGCGGCGGCGCAGGAGGGTCTGAAGCAATCCTCGCTGTCGACTGCCAAGGTGTACCTCGGCGGCACGGCCGCCACCTACAAAGACATGCACGACGGCAACACCTACGACCTGATGATCACCTCGGTGGCCTCGCTCACGCTGATCTTCTTGATCATGCTCGTGCTGACGCGGAGCCTGGTTGCCGCGCTGGTCATCGTCGGCACCGCAGCCAGCTCGATCGCGGCATCCATCGGGCTTTCCGTGCTCATCTGGCAAGACCTGTTCGGTATCCGGCTGCACTTCTCGGTGATGCTTTTCTCGGTCATCGTCCTGCTGGCTGTCGGTTCCGACTACAACCTGTTGTTGGTTCATCGAATCAGGCACGAGATTCACGCTGGGCTGAAGACAGGAACGATCCGGGCGATGGCCGGAACGGGTGCCGTGGTCACCTCCGCCGGCCTGGTGTTCGCGTTCACTATGGCGGCGATGCTCGGCAGCGACGATCGCATTGTCGCCCAGATGGGGGCCACCATCGCGTTGGGCCTGCTGCTCGACACACTGATCGTCCGTACGCTGTTGATGCCCTCGATCGCTACCTTGCTGGGCCGCTGGTTCTGGTGGCCGCAAATTGTCCATCCGCGGGGCATTGACAATGTGAACCGCGCGTCAGCACGGTCCGAGGGTGTGAATACGCGGCCAATACCGGTGCCGCAGTAGGCCTTCCGGCGCATTGCGGCACGGGAGCCGACGGCGCCCTCAGCCGACCGAGAGCGGGGCTCGCTCGAGTAGCTCCACCGTGCCGGCGCCGCCGTCGACGCGGACCCGGTCTCCGTCGCGGAGTAGTCCCGTGCCGTGACGGGTGTTGACCACCGCTGGAATGCCGAGTTCACGCGCGACAACAGCGGCGTGGCTGATCAACCCGCCGATGTCCACGACAAGTGCCGCCGAGACGAACATGATCGATGCCCAACTCGGGTCGGTGGTGTGGCTGACCAGAATCTCGCCGGGCTCGACCTCGGCAAAGCTGGGGTCGGTGACGATTCGCACCGGACCTTCGACGCGCCCGGCGCTCGCGCCCACCCCGCAGATCACGTCTCCGATGGTGGCGCGCTCGGCCGTGACGTCGACGGGATCCGGTGTGCCACGCCAAGAGTGGGGTAGCTGGATGCGCCGGTAGTCCTCGCGGCGGGCACGTCGGGTCGCCACCAGGTCGCGGGCATTGGCGGGCAGTCCACCGCGCAGATCGGCGAGCGTGAGGTAGAAGATGTCATCTGGATCGTCGAGGCGGCCGCCGTCGACGTATATCTGCCCCAGTCGACGCGCCGCCGCCCGCGACACGTCCAGTGCCTGAACGAAAGCCGCCTTGCCCACTCCGCGCATGGGCAGTACCCGGGCTGCCAGCGCCAGGATTGCGCGCGCCGGTGTCCGGTAGGTCCGGGGTAACGCACAGATCACCTCCCGCTGCATCGGCGGCAGCTCCGCGCGAAGCTGGGCATTGCGGACGATCGGGCTCTCATCGGCGGGTCGCTCGGCATACGCGGAAACGATGCGCCGCAACGGTTCCGGGTCCTCTCGCCACACGTGGCTTGCTACTTCGCCCTCCAGCGGTCCATGGTATCCGTGCTCGGCGACGACGTCGTCGATGTCGATCTCGCCCCGCGATGCGTGCCAGAGATCCTCGACGATACGCATTTCGGCTCCGCCGGTTCCGCTGAGGGTGCCGATGTCGCCAACACCGGCCCGCGCCACCAACGCATTCAATGCGTGTGTCACCGGCGTGGTGGCGGAGAACAGCACGACCCCATGCTCGGTGATTAACTGGCGATAGCGGGCGGCGCCGTCGAGCAGGATCGCCCGGGCCGCGAGCTCGTCAGCGTTGCCGGCGACCGAAACGCTGTCCTTCCACCATTGTTTCGTGGGGTGGGAGAGGGCACGTACTTCGCGGATCGCGCGGTGCGCGGCAATGGGCATCTTGGTGGCGATGAAGGGGTAACGCCTGCGGGTGGGCGTGAACGCCATGGTGTCCGGAACCCGGCCGAGCATCCCGGCGATGGCATCGGGACCCGTGGTGCCCGGCATGCGATCGCCGACCATGCCCAGCCATTCCATACACATCGCGATGCGGCCGAAGAAGATTCGGATGACGGGCTCGCTGATGGGGCCCATGGAGTCACGCTCGGCGCGACTGATGATTCCGATGCGGTAAAAGAGTTCCCGGTTGGCCGGGTCGCTGTCGGATTCCCAGATGCTCCAGCCGAGCGGACTCGCCACACCCGGCATGGCTTCGCCGACGTTGTCAGTCGTCCAGTGCGTAGCGCCCGAGCCGGGGCAGTGCAGCGGATCGGCGTCGCTCATGGTTGCCGAAGCTATCGTAATATTTTACGCTCGTAAAGTATGAGTTCCGCGACGGCCTCGCCACTTGCCCATCCCATCCGCGCCGACGATCCGGGCGGCCTTACGCCGTGGCGCGACAACGCGTTCCTGTCGTTCTGGGACCCGGCACGGGAGGTCTTCGGTACCGTGCACGTCTCCACGTCGCCGAACAGTGGCGGCAGAAGGGCACGCGTGAGCGTGAGCATCGCAGGCCTGGTTCGCGAAGTCATCGAACCCCTGCAGCCGGGATCGTTTCGCAGCGCGAGCATATCCTTCGACCTGCAATCCGGTCGCGCCAGCGTCGACGCGCCGGGACTCGAGCTCGATCTGCAGACGGCGCCGTGTTTCACAGTGGCTGACTTCAGGTCCAAAGAGGTGATCCCGCGGATGGGGGGCGAACCGCTGCAACACTTTCAAACGACGGTGGTCGTTTCAGGGCGCTGTCGCATCGACGGACGCGACAGCGTGATCGACGGGCGAGGTATCCGTGATCGCACCTGGGGCCACCGCGACGAGTCGGTCAATATCTCCGAATACGCTTGGATCTTCGTGACATTCGCCGATTTCTCCGTGACGGTGATGCGATTTCTGGGCGACGGCGGCCACGATGTCACCGACGGGTTCGTGCTGGACGAGCACGGGTGCCAACCCGTCGACGGCATGGCACTCACTCGGGATGCGACGGGGCTGTGTGCCGGTGTGGTGCTGAGCCGCAACGGAGGCCATGTGTTCGAAATGCGTTCCAACGGTAGGCGGGCCGGGTTCTGGGTGCCGATGGGCGAGGAGCGGGCTGGGCCGGCGATGAGCTGCTTCGATGAATTCGCGTCCTTCACCACAACGGGTGGGCGCGCCGGTTTCGGGCTCGCCGAACACGGCGTCGTCCGCAGGCTCTTCTGAGACACACTCCCAGGCGCGTATCCGGTGCGCGCGGATCGTCTTACTGCTCTCCGGTGATCGGTCGACTGACCAGGCTGCGCCGTGCGGATCGCTCGTGGAAGCAGTGCACGATCGATCCGTCGGACGCAACGAGTCTCGCCTTGCCCTCGATGAGGACGATCGGATCGTCGGCAAGTTGCCAGTCGATGCCGTTGACATATTCGTTGTCCATTGTCATCAGCATCGGCAGCGCATGGCGCAACTCCGACGAAAACTCAAGGCGCTCACCCGAGTCGATTTCGATCAGCACATCACCGGTGCTCGGTCCGCCCGCGGTGTCCGCAAGCTCGGCCAGCTCGAAGCGGGTGACCTTGTGCTGCACTCCATTGCGGATCAGCGCGCCGAGCGTATGACCGCCCCCGTCGGGTGTGAGCATGCGGACCGCGTGGCAGGTCCAGTCATCGTGGACCAGCATCATGAAATGATGGCGGTGCCAGCCGGTGAAATCCCGCTTCCCGGCTGAGTGGTCCTTGAAACCGATGCCGTCGAGTGAGTACACCTCGTCGCCTACCCGCACGGTTCCGGTGGTGGTGAACCCCTGCTGGATGTGTTTTTCGCCCGCGAAATCCAGCCGCGTGTCGCTGCCCGAATACATGTCCCATTCGTGTTGGCGCCCAATCGCTTCGACGTCAAACGTGACGGTCGCAAGCGGTGCCCCGCTGCCCTCGTGGCGCAGTGCCAAGCTGTCGATCGTCGTCAACTGTGCGACGCTGTCGAAGCGTGCCGTCCATCCGGCGGGTGTCATGGTGAGATCGAATCCCTCGAGCGTCACACCGAGGGGATTGGTGCTGCGGCCCCAACGACGGTCGACGGTAAGCCGACGATTGGGCAGGTAAACGACAACCTGCACCCACCACATGGCCAGATCGGTGGGATGGCGGCCGGCATGCAGATAGAGCCCGACGCCTTGGTCCGGGTTCCAGCACCCGTTCCACCGCGTCTCACTCCACCGCGCGATGTCGTCGCGGGTGGCGACGTTGTGGTCCAGGGAAATATCAGGCTGAGAACTCATGGGTTTGGCAGCGGTCATCGGATTCACGTCGTCCCCGCACGAGTTCGGCCCGCCCGAGGTTTGCCGGCGCGTTGGCGCGCGGCGACGTCCTCGCGCAGCGAGCGCATCATCATTTCCAGCCCCGTATCGAAGGAGGCCGGCGGGTCGGGGCGGCCGGGTTGCTTGGGCCGGAGCCGGTCCAGCAAGGTGTATCCCAGGATGTAGCTGGTCAGTGAGCGCAACACGTCGGCGCTGTGGGCCTGCGACAGGCCGGCCTTGCGCAGCGTCGTGATGAGCGCCTGCCGGAAATCGTCGAGTCGCACCGTGTCGGCCTCGGCGATGATCAGCTCGACCACGCCGGGGTGACGCTTCAACGTGTCGTGGAAATCGTGCATCGCCGCGTCAATCTGGTCGTCCCAGGCCAGGTTTGGGTCCAGGTCGCTGGCCAGCGGGGCGAGCGCATGCCCGACCATCGCCGCGAGCAGGTCGGCCTTGTCCTCGAAATAGTGGTAGGGGGTCATCGCGCTGATCTTCATGCGCCCGGCGAGTTTGCGAAGGTTCAACGCCGCCAGTCCTTCGGCGTCCACCAGGTCCAGTGCGGCCTCGATCACCATCTCGCGACTCAGCGTCGGTTTCGGGCCGCGGCGGCGCCGTTCATCTGTCGTCATCGAGCTTTCTCTTTACAAGTGTAAGAATGGCTTCTACTGTACATACTGCGTCAAGGATCGCAGTGCACCCCCGCGTCGGGTGGAGACGGGTGCCAATTGGGTTGTCGAGGTGGCTATGACGATAAACGACGGGGTAGTCGGTGAGGTCGTCGACGACCTCAGCGCCTACGTGATTTCGGGCGCGGTGAGCGCGGTGCAGGGCGACGTGGACTACGAGTCCGATCAGCGCACACCCGCGCAGGGAATCCAAGATGCCGTCGAAGCCGAAAAGCTGGGCTTCCGAGCTGTTTTCCTCTCCGAACGCTGGGATATCAAACAGGCCGACGTGATTTTGTCCGGTGCGGCGGCGCTTACCTCCCGCATCGAATTGGGCACCGCAATGGTGTGCCCCCCGACCCGGCAACCCTGGCTGATGGCGGCGCTGGCGGCCACCATGCAGGCCTGCTACGGCCCCCGGTTCACGCTCGGCCTCGGACGCGGCACCGATGCGATCTGGAATGACATGGGCCTGAAAATGCCGAGTTACACAGAGATGGCCGACTACGTCGACATCCTCCGCCGGCTGTGGCGCGGCGAGACAGTGAATTACGACGGACCCGTGGGCCGCTTCCCGGCCTTGGCCTTCTCCGAGACGGTGCCGGGTCCGCCGCCGCCCGTGTGGTTCGGCACGTTCGCCCGACCCAAGGGGGCGGCATTGCTGGCTTCGTCGTTCGACGGAGTGCTGCTGCCGCCGGTGCTGACCCCCCAGGCCACCGCCAACGCGGTCGAACGCATCAAGGTGGCGTGTGAACGAATCGGCCGTGATCCCACCACGATTCGGATCTGCCAGGCGGTCATCACCGCGCCCGGGCTCGACGACATCGAGACACGTTCGTTGGCGCACGGCCGAGCGGTCGGCTATCTGCAGTATCCCGGCTACGGCGAGACGTTGATCGAGGAGAACGGCTGGGATATGGCGGTGATTCACCAGCTCCGGGCGCACCGCCAGCTGGCCGCCAACGAGAAAGTGGCCGACCGGCTTTACCACCGCCACCAATTGCTGGAGCCTGCCAAACTGATCCCCGACGAGTACATGATCGACAGTTGCGCGATCGGATCGGTCGACGAGTGCGTCACCTCGCTGCAGCGGTTCCGTGACGCCGGTGCAGACGAAATCGCCACGTACGGAAGCACACCCGGCCAGAATGCCAAGTTGATCGAGGCATGGAGAAACCGATGACCACGCAGGACGATCAGTTCGTGTTCAACCCGCTCGACCCGGACTTGGCGGTGGACCCCTTCCCGATCCTGGCACGATTGCGCGAGATCGATCCGGTGTTCCACGCGGCCGCGCTCGGCTCCTTCGTCGTCACCGGACACGACCCGGCCTGGAAGGTGTTGGCACGCAGAGACGGTGACCTGCGCTGGGAACAGTTCCAACGTATGCGGCACGGCGACGGTGTCATCGACGAACCGTATTTCACCATCATGGCCGACAGTGTCCTGATGAAGGCGGGAGACGATCACACCCGGGTGCGCAAGACGTTTCAGCGCAACTTTCGTCCCGGCCTGGTCGACAGCCTGCGGCCGGTGATCACCGACCGCGCTCACGAACTGATCGATGCCTTCACCGATCCGAGCGGCGGACCCGGCCGGGTCGAACTGATGGCCGCCTACGGTTCACCCCTACCGCTGTCGGCGATCAGCCAACTGCTGCACGTCCCGCACGAGGACGAAGCCGACATCCACGAGTGGATGCACGGCTTCAAACTCGGTATCCAGATGCTGCCGCTGGACGCCACCCAGCTGAAAGTGGCCAACGACTCGATGATCGCGCTGGACAACTACTTTCGGGGTCTGGTCGCCAAGCGGCGTGCCGAACCGGAAGACGATCTGGTCAACAGCATGATCGCCGACACCGACGACGGCACGCTGACCGAGGACGAACTGATCGCCAACCTGTGGAGTATCTACGTCGGCGGCCACGACACCAGCGCGCTGTCCATCTGTAACGCGGTGGCGACGTTGTTGCTGCACCCAGACCAACTCGCTGCGTTGCAATCGGATATGTCGTTGCTGCCCAACGCTGTCCAGGAAATTCTGCGTTACATCGGAACCGTGCACGGCACCCACCGACTGCTCACCGAGGACATCGAGCTCGGTGGCCACCACATCCCGGCGGATACGCCGATCATGGTGTACCTCTCAGCGGCCAATCACGACGAAGGCTGGTGTCCGCATGCCGAGTCCTTCGACATCACCCGCGACGTGCCATCTGATCACCTCGCGTTTGGCCACGGTCCGCACAAGTGCCCGGGACAACACATGGCCCGCGCGGTGATCGGCATCGGCGTCGAAGCCCTGCTCACCCGGTTGCGCGGACTGCGGATCGAAGAACTCGAATGGGAGCGTGACGCGCTGCTTTTCCGGGGGCCCGAGAAGCTGGTGCTGGCATGGGATTCCAGCGAGGCACGACCATGAGCGCCTCGCTGAAGTTGCCGCACGGCCTGGAACCGGAGCGGGAGTTCCCAGCGCAGAGCTACCCCGACAACATCCCCCTGTGGACCGAAAACTACTGTTTCGTCGCCTACGACCCCGGCAGCCAAGTGGGATTGTGGACGCATCTGGGCCGCGCTCCTTTCGATTCCACGCTGTGGCGTGAGCTTTCCATCGTGTACCTGCCCGACGGCGACCGGCTGGTCAACAAGGGTTATGGCCGCAGCGAGACACCGCACGGCCCCGGGGGAGCGACCATGGCCTTCCAATGTGTCGAGCCGTTCCGGCAGTGGCGAATGAGTCGCGATGGCGGTTCGATACGCACGACCGTGGACCGTCTCTATGACGGCATGGTCGCCGACCAGCGCCACGAACGCGTAGCGTTCGATCTCACCCTGGACTGCTCTGGGGGAGTGTGGGATTGGGGCGAGGTCGAGGATGCCCATAAGTGGGGCAAGTTGCACTACGAGCAGCTCGTCGGCGTCAAGGGGACGATCGCCGTTGGTGGACAGTCGATTCCGTTCGACGGTCACGGCTTGCGCGACCACACCAGCGGCGCGCGGGACTTCACCATATTCTCCAGCCACATCTGGTCCTGGGCGAATTTTCCCAGTGGGCGCGGGTTCATCCTGCTCCACCTGGTGGTCAACGGCCAGTACCTGACGCGTGCCGTAATCCAGGAGAACGGCACGCTGACCGCGGTGGAACTGCACAACTCGCCGGTGCTGACACAACGCTCCCAACATGCCGAGCCCTATGTGCTGGAGTTGGGCGAGCACCGTATCAGCGCGGAGATCCTTCATCCGCTCCCCAACGGATTCGACGGGCCCAACGACATCTGCATCGGCTACGACCCGGCCGTCACCGCGACCGCGAACTTCGAGAATCTGTCGCGGTTCGAGTGGGACGGTGAGATAGGCTACGGCCACACCGAGCGATCACTCAAACTCCGGTGACGCCAAGCATGACCGCCGGATGGGATCCGCTGCATCAACCGGGCCGGGATGAAACCCATTGGTCCACAGTCAATGTGGGGGAGGCGCTGCCAGGTGTCGCCACACCCCTGGGTTGGTCGATCTGGTCGGACATCGGCGACCGCATGTGCCGCGACCTGTCCTATGCGATCGGGGTATTCGACAAGACCGAACGTCTCCAGCCGCCGCCTGGACCCGATCGGATCATCACCACGTTCTACGGACGTATCGCGATGCGGACCGAGTGGCTGGCCGCCGTCGGCGACCGGATGCCCGGCACCACGGGCGAGGTAGCGATCGCCGGCATGCTCGGCGAGGCCCCACCGACGATGACCTTCGCGCCGACGATGCGGCGTTATCCCGTCATCGCCTACCGGCTGCCGTATGCGGCGTTGACGATGCCGGGCAAGGTTCGACGGCTGGCACCGCAGATCGATGCGTGGTGGCGGGCCGAGATACCGCGGCTGGCAGCTACCGATTTGGCCGGAGCTGTCACGATTTTCGACGGCGCAACCCGACGATTCTCCGAGACGATGACCGCGCACGGTATCGCACTGTTCGCCGCGATCACCCCGTTGATCAACGCGCTCACGGCTTTGGTTGAACGCGCCGGCATCGGCGACGTCGGGGTGCTCTCCGGTACCGGGGGTGCCGAAATGTCGATGATCGAGGACATCTGGAAAGCCTCGCGTGGTGAGTTGACCCTCGATGAGGTGGTTGCCAACCAGGGCTTCCACGGACCCTTGGAAGGTGAGATCTCCAGCCGCGTCTGGCGCGAGGATCCTTCCCCGCTGGCGGCTGTGATCGAGCGCTACGCAGCAATCGACGAAAGTGCCGGCCCGCTGGCCCGGGAGCGGGCGGCCCGCGACCGCCTGCCCGCGATGCAGGCGCAGGTGCTCGCGGCGTTGCCCGCCGCCGCACGGCCCGCAATTCGGTTGCTGCTCAACCACGCCGCGCGCACAGTTCCGCTGCGCGGGGTGGGGAAGGCTTCGTTTCTGCAGGCACTCGACGTGGCTCGAGCCGCTGCGCGCCGCGTCGGCGAGCATCTCGCGAAGGCCGGTGTCTTGGCCGACGCCAGTGACGTCTTCTACCTGACCGTCGATGAAATCGTCGGGGATCCGCCCGCCGACAAAGGAGTTGCGCGGGAACTCGTCAGCTGCCGTCGCGAAAGACGCGCGCAGTATCAGCGCCTCGAGCTGCCGTCATGGTGGCGCGGCACCCCGCAACCCACGGAGATCCAGGCGCCGGACGACACTTCCGCCGACGAGGTGAGCCTCACTGGGATTGCCGCCGGAAGCGGTGTGGTGGAAGGACCCGTCAGGGTGGTCCACGACCCGGCGGTGGTAGAAGTCGAGCCCGGCGAGATTCTGGTCGCCCCGACCACCGACCCAAGCTGGGCGTCCATCATGTTCGTGTCGTCCGCGCTGGTTGTGGACATCGGAAGCGTCCTCAGCCACGCGGCGGTGGTGGCCCGCGAGCTCGGGCTGCCCTGTGTGGTCAACACCCGCACCGGAACTCGCGTACTGCGTGACGGCGACCTCGTCCGGGTCGACGGGTCCGCCGGCACCGTGCAGCTGATCAAACGCGCCGAGAAGTAACACACCTCAACGGAGAGGCCACCGAATGAACACCACGGCTCAACGCATTTGCGCCTGGAGCGGGATCGCCTGCCTCGTGGCCTTTTTCGCCGGATTCTGGGTGATCGCCGGCTTCATTCCACCACCGTCCCCGAAACTGACCGGTGCGCAGCTGGGGCAGCTGTTCACCGACAATGCCGTGCGGATCCGGATCGGAATGATCGTCTCGGTATTTGCCGCGGCGCTGCTCGCGTCGTGGAGCGCGGCGATCACCGTTCTGATGTTGCGCATGCGCGGGCGCGTCGGGGCGCTGGCTTACACCAATCTGGCCGTCGGCGCGCTGTTCGTGTTGGAGTTCATCATTTCGCTGATCATCTGGGAGTCCATGACTTACCGGGCCCGAGACCCTCAGATCCTGCTCGCGATGAACGACACCGCATGGTTTCTGTTCGTCTGCATCACCTCGACGCCGATGCTGCAGACCGTTGCGGTCGGCACCGCGATCTTCCTCGACACCCGCGACGGACTCCCAGACCCGGTGTTTCCCCGGTGGGCAGGCTATCTCAACTACTGGGTGGCGGTGCTGTTCACGCCGGGGACGATCGCGGTCTTCTTCCACGACGGCCCGTTCGCGTGGAACGGGTTGTTCACCTGGTATCTCCCTTTGACCGTTTTCGCGATCTGGATGATCACCATGTCAGTCTTGATGCTGAAGGCGATCGGTACCTCGGGTGCGCGACCCGAAAGCGGTTCAGCCCAAGATGATTTGGCGAACCAGGTGCAGGAGCTGCGCGCCGCGGTCGCCCGGCTGGCCGGCGAGCGGAAAGGGGTACCGCTGTGACGTACCGCAACCAGGTGGTGTGCGCCTGGTGCGGCCCGTTGATGACACTGCTGTTCTTCATCGGCCTGCTGGCGGTGGGGCATTTCATCTGGCCGCCGGCGCCCTCGCTGAGTGCGACGCAGATCGCGGCATGGTTCGCCCACGACACGGTCGCAAAGCGGATCGGTCTGTTCATCGCAATGCTCGGAACGGGTTTACTCGCACCGTTTTACGCGGTGATCTCCGCCCAGATGCGTCGCATCGAGGGGGCGCCGCGGACCCTGGTCTACGCCCAGCTCGCAGCCGCAGCATGCACGGTGCTCGAGATCATCCTGCCGCTGATGTTGTGGCAGGGCGTTGCCTATCGACCGGAGCGCGACCCGGTAGTCACCCAGGCGCTCAACGATGTGGCCTGGTTGACCTTCATCGGCACCACGACCACCGTGCTGATCCAGAACGCGATCATCGGCGTGATCGTGCTGCAGGACCGCAATTCGTCGCCGGTGTATCCCCGCTGGTACGCCTACCTGAATTTCTTCGCCGTACTAGGTGTCTTCCCCGCGGGCTTCGTGGTGTTCTTCAAAGAGGGGCCGCTCGCCTGGAACGGGATCGTCGTCTGGGGGATCGGCGTCGCGATCTTCTTCGTCTGGATCTGTGTCACCGCTTATCTCGTGGTCGCTGCGGCACGTCACGATCGTGGGGAGCGGCCCGCTCGAGAAGCGGCGCTGACTGCCCGGGGCTAGCCATCTCTCGCCGGGGGTAGCCCACAGCGCTGTCGCCGGCGCCGGCCGGTAGCCACCATAAGTCGACTTATGTTAGGCTGAAAATTGAACCTAGAATAAATAATCTGTGCGCGGGCCCGGCCGCCTTCGAGCAGGGCGCAACCCATCGGCCAACGCACCGGCTATCGAGGATTGCGGCGCAGTGACTTTCGTCATCACTCAAAATTGTTGCAAGGACGCCAGTTGCGTACCGGTGTGCCCGGTCGACTGCATTCGCCCCGTCGGCGGCCCCGGCGAGTTCATCGGCGCCGAGATGCTCTACATCGATCCGGCGACATGCATCGACTGTGGCGCATGCGCGGAAGAGTGCCCGGTCGACGCCATCTACTACGAGGAAGAACTGCCGCCTGATCTCCAGCGGTACTTGGACATCAACGCCCGATACTTCGAGCACACGCCGTTGGAGATCGGCGCTGTGTCGACGGTCGACACCCATGCGCCGGTGGGTGCCGGTTCACTGCGGGTGGCCATCGTGGGAGCGGGTCCCTCGGGTTGCTACGCGGCCGGTGCACTAGCGCGGGTCGCGGGAGTGGAAATCTCGGTATTCGACCGTCTGCCAACACCTTTCGGCCTC
Source organism: Mycobacterium sp. 20KCMC460 (assembly GCF_022179425.1). Taxonomy (NCBI): domain Bacteria; kingdom Bacillati; phylum Actinomycetota; class Actinomycetes; order Mycobacteriales; family Mycobacteriaceae; genus Mycobacterium; species Mycobacterium sp. 20KCMC460. Next base: position 5,014,972 of record NZ_AP025524.1, on the reverse strand, counting down.
GTGCGGGCCGGGGTGGCGCCGGATCATCAGCACACCAAATCCGTCGTCGACGTCTTCGGCCCCGCATTGACCAGTCGCACCTTAACCTGCCACCTCAACGTCGAGATCGGCCGGGACATCTCCCACGAGGAGTTGCTGGCGCACCACCATGCGGTGATCTATGCGGTGGGCGCATCGCGGAGCCGGGATCTTGGCATCGGCGGCGAACAGCTACCTGGAAGTTATCCGGCGGCCGACTTCGTCGGGTGGTACAACGGGCACCCTGACCACGCCCGACAGACATTCGATCTGTCCGCGGAGCGCGCAGTGGTCATCGGAAACGGCAATGTAGCGCTGGACGTGGCCCGTGTGTTGCTCAAAGGATCCGAGCAACTAGGGCAGACCGACATCGCCCAGCACGCGCTGGACAGCCTGTCCGACAGCGCGGTTCGCGAAGTGCAGATCATTGGCCGCCGCGCCCCGCGCGACGCCGCATTCTCGGTGGGCGAATTTCTCGCACTCGGGCAACTTCCGGGCGTCGACGTCGTCATCGACAGTGACGACTTGGAGCCGCGTCCCGGCGACGACGTGGCGACGACGATGAAACTGGAGATCGCTCGCGAATTCAATGAGCGCCCGCGACATCCGGAGAACAAGCGAATTGTCTTCCGGTTCCTCACTTCTCCGCTGGAGATAGTCGGTGACGACCGTGCGCAGGGTCTGCGGGTGAGTCTGCCTGGCGGAGAAACGGACTTGATCCACGCCCGATTGATCTTGCGCTCGGTCGGCTATCGCGGCGAGCCGATCGGCGGCGTCGCCTTCGACGCGGCCGTCGGTGTGGTGCCTAACGACGGGGGTCGTGTCCTCGGCGAGGACGGGGTGCCCGCCCCGGGGGTGTACGTCACCGGATGGATCAAGCGCGGTTCGCGCGGCGTCATTGGCACCAACCGGAGTTGCGCCGAAGAATCCGTGGCCAGCCTGTGGGCGGACTTCGACAGGGGTCTGCTGGACCGCGAGTTGGATGAGCCGGACGCGCTGGCGGGACTGCTGGTCGAGCGGGGCGTTGAACGGGTGGACTGGCAGGGTTGGCTTGCGATCGATGAGGCTGAGCGTCGGCGCGGCGAGCAAGCCGGCCGGCCCCGGATAAAATTCGTCGACCTCGCCGAGATGCTCGGCGTTGCCACGACCGCCGAATCGACGAATGCGCGTCAGGACGCGTAGAGGGTGCCGCGCCACATGGTGACCAGCACTTCGACGGTGGCTTCCTCGTCGACCAGGCTCGGTTCAACGCCGAGCCCGGCGATGTAAAGCACGCGTTCGGTCCCCCAGAACAACGTTGCGGCCAGGGTTCTGCTCGGCACGCGCGAGGTGATGATCCCCGCGGCACGTTCGCGATCTATCTCGACGGCTCCCGCGGTGATGAATCGTTCGGTGATCGCCAACCACAGCTTGCGCAACTCCGGCTCGGAGTGCCAGTGATGGTTCGCCGCCTGCAGTACCGGACGGTGACGATGCCAGGCTTGGGTGACGGCTCGGATACTTCGCTGCAGGGCAGCCCCCGGGGGGTCATCGGGTGATCGCGCCAAGAACGGCTGGACGGTCTCGAAGATGTCGTTCATGGCGCGCTCGAGCAGCACGCTGAGTACGGAAAACTTCGAAGCGAAGTAGAAGTAGAAGGTCGCCCGCGACACTCCGGCCTCGGTGAGTATCTGGGCGACGCTGATGTCGTTGAACGACTGCTGCGCCAACAACCGAGCGGTCGCTGCGAAGATGCTTTCCGCCGCCGACGTGTCGATATCAGCCACTCGTCGCCGACTGACCGCGCGCCGCGTCATCTCGGTCATCGCCGAAACCTTACCCGCGATCTCTGCATCTCACCGCGCCTCACCGGAACAAATCTAAGCGGATTTCAAATTAGGTATACACCTTGTCTGAACATCATGTTAGTGTGAGCTGGTCCACACCAGCAAGGGGGATGCCGTCACGGCTGGCGCGGATGACCCGCACTCGAATTGCGATGCATGTCGTCGGTAGCAAGAAAGGTCCGATATCGATGAGTTCGATGAATTTGATGAGTAGCAGTTGGTGGCCGCTAGTCGGCGAGGAGGGTTGGCCACCCAACATCAAACCGAGCCCTGGGGACTTCATCGCCAGCGCTCCCGCCCAGATCACCTTCTTCTTCGTCGCCGGCGCCGCTGCGGTCATCTTCGCGCTGCCATGGGCGATCAGAGCTGCCATGCGGAGCAGGAACTACATTCCGCTGCTGGTCATCGCGAGCGGATTCATCTGCAGCCAGGTCGAGCCGATGCTCGACATGCTGGGCCACTTGCACTGGGCCAAGAACCTGGTCCCCGCCTTCACCAACTTCGGCATCACCGTTCCGGCGCTGATCCCGTTGTGCTACGTGGCGTTCCTGGGTCTAGAGGCCTATTTCTGCTACTTCGTCATCCGCAACGGAGCGCACGTCCGGCACTTCTATATGTTGTTGGGGCTGGGCATCGCCACGGACGCGCTGATGGAGACCATCGGCATCAATTTGCGGACCTACGAGTACTACGGTGTGCAGCCCTACAAGTTCCTCGGCTTCCCGTACTGGTGGGGCTTCATCAATGGCGGTTCGTTCGTCACCATTGGCGCGATGCTGGCCTTCGCGGTGCCGCGCCTGAAGGGTGCGCACAAGCTGTGGCTGTTGCTCATCGCACCGACCGGGATGATGATGAACTACTTCGGGATCGGCTGGATCCACCTGCTCGCGCACAACTCGACGCTGCCGGTCGCGGCGCGCTGGGTCGCCACCACGATCATGATGGCGATGATGGTGGGCTGGATGTTCGTCCTGCACAAGCTTGTTGGGCGTCCGCAGTCTCTGCCGGCGCCGAACTGGACGCTGTGGCGGATCTTTGCCTACGGAAAGCTGACGCCGAAGCGCTCGACGCGGATGCACATGTGGCAGAAGATGTGCGAAGAAGGCGGCGTGCAGCCCGGCGACGGAATCGCGACCGATCCCGAGGACCCGACGCAGGCGCTGATCGTCGGCCCGACGGTGGTGTTCGCCAACGGCGCGGCCGCGAAACCGAGTCGGCACGAAGCCTCGGTCTGACGCATCTCCGTGGTGGGTCGTCCAGGGCAGCCCTGGACGACCCACCACGCGAGTTCCATTGGCGCTGAGCCGAATTGCACCTAGGCAATAAGGGAGTCCTGTCATGACACCAGGCATGCAGAAGACGATGGCGATCTGCGGCGCGGCGTTCGTGCTGTGCCTGTTCCCGGCGATGCTCATGATCGGTCTGCTGCCGCCGATATCACCGATGCGGGACGCCAATCAGATAGCTCAATTCTGGTCGACCAACACCGGTCTCAAACGGCTGGGGCTTGTCTTGATGTTGACCGGTTCGGGCCTACAGGCGCCGTTCGGTGCGCTCGTCGCGGTGCGGATCAGGCAGATGGAGGGTAGCCGATACTCCGCGCTTGCCTATACCGAGCTCGTCGGGGTCGGGCTGGCCGTGATGGCGATCATCATGCCCGTCTTCTTCTTCGCCGCGGCGTCCTACCGTCCCGAGCGTGATCCGCAGATCACCCAGGCGCTCAACGACCTCGGCTGGCTGCCTTTCGTCATGAACTGGCCGGCCGCCACCATCCAGTGCTTGGCCATCGGATTTGCCATCTTCGGTGCCAAGCACCAGATTTGGCCCCGCTGGCTGGGCTACTTCAACGTATGGTGTGGGTTCCTTTTCGCCGCAGGTGGTTTGGTGGTGTTGTTCAAGAACGGTGTGTTCGCGTGGAACGGTCTGCTGGCGTTCTGGCTGGTGGCGGTTTTCTTCGGAGTCTGGTTCCTGACCATGGCGTGGCAGCTGTGGGCGACTGTCGGTGTCTCCGAGGACGAGCCGATCGAACCGGTGGCATCCGGGGATGAGTTACGACGGAGCCAGTTGCAGCGATGACCTTGATCAAGCAATCGCGGGTGCACCAGGCAGCCGCCGATTCCTCGCGGAAAATCCCTGGCGAAGAAGGAATCTGGGTCTTCGTCCTGGGCGACATGACGGTGTTCGCCTTGTTCTTCGCCACCTTCATGTTCTCCCGCGGCAAGAATCGGGAGATCTTCGCGCGCGACCACACGCAGTTGCACGTCGCGCTGGGGACCATCAATACCGTTCTGCTGCTGTCGAGTTCGCTGTTGGTGGTGCTGGCGGTCCAGCGGGTCCTCGCCGGACGGCGGGCCGACACGTGGCGGCTGTTCGCGGGTGCGTTGGCGTGCGGAGCCGGCTTCGTCGTCGTCAAGGCTGTCGAATGGACCCAGCTGTTCGCTGCCCACAAAGGTGTGGGCAGCGGGGAATTCTTCTCGTACTACTTCATGTTCACCGGTATCCACCTGTTGCATGTGCTGATCGGGATGGCGATCTTGAGCCGGTTGATCGTCGTTGTCCGGCGGCCGGAGTTCGCAGATAAGCAGGCGCGACTGTGTGAGACCGGCGGGATCTTCTGGCACATGGTCGATCTGCTGTGGGTCGTCCTCTTTGCGCTGTTCTACCTGGTGAGGTGACCGGCATGACGGCAATGACGGCAACCCGTCGCGTAACGCTGGTGTGGGTACTGCTGCTGGTGCTGACTTTCGGATCGTTTCTGGTCGGCATCGAGCAGGGCGCCGGATTCGCTTCGGTGGGTGCGATCATCATCGTGGGCATCGCGCTGTTCAAGGTTCGCCTGATCGGGGTCCACTTCATGGATTTGCGGTCCGCGCCGCTCGCCCTACGGGCGCTCTTCGAGGCCTACGTGCTGGTGGTCTTCTTGGTTCTGGTGGGCCTCGACATCTTCGTCAAGTAGAAGCGCCGATACGCAGCAGGAGAAGACCAGATGAGCGTGGAAACCCATGCGATCCAGATCGACGCCGCCGACGAACACTTCCATGCCCGCAGCGCCCATCCGCACTGGAATGAGAGCGCCTGGTTCGGCGTCGTCCTGCCGGAGCGCCGGACCACCATCTACGTGTACTTCTTCCATCGGCCGAACATGAATCTGTCTTCCGGCGGTGTGAAGGTCTGGGATCCGTCCGGAAGCAGCGAGTACGACTGCCTGGGCTATGACTACAACCGGCATCTCGCACTTCCCGCCGGGGCGGACATGTTCGACTTCACTCTCGAAAACGGGCTGTCGGTAGAGATGATCGAGCCTTTCGGGCACTTCCGGATCCGCCACCGCGGCGCGCTGGACCTTGATCTGGAGTGGCGCAGACTTACCGACCCATTCGCGTTCGGCCAGAACCAGGGTCTGGACGGATGGACGACAGCGGAAGAGGGCTTCACCAACGGCCACTATCAGCAGTTTGGCCGGATGACGGGAACGGTGACCGTGGGCGGCGAGACGCTCGTGGTTGACCAGCCGTCGATCCGCGACCGGTCTTGGGGTCCGCGCGATGCGGTTGCCGCGCGGCGGATGGAACTGATGTGGTGCTGCGCGTCGGAGCGCAATTATTTCTCGGTGCTTTCGGTGAGTACCCAAGGGCCCGAACGGGATCCGGTTCTCGGGGTCCAGGACAGCGTTGCCTTCGGCTTCTACTGCAGAGACGGGCAGAGTGGGCTGGTCACCGGTGGGACGTGCCGTGTCCTCGAGCGTGGGCCCGATCTGAGCGCCCGACGCGCGGAGTTGCACGCCGTCGACGACCGGGGCCGTGTGCTCGATGCCGCTGGGACAAGTCTGAACACCTTGGTGTGGCCCGTCTATGACCGCACCTACCAGTTGTGCGCGGGCATGAGATGGAGCTTCGACGGGCTCACTGCGGGTGGCGAGGATTGGTCCTGCCTGCCGACCGAGCAGGCTCGTGCCCTGCTCCGGGCGCGGTAGCGGCCTGGCCGGCCGGCCTGTGTCAATCAGCCATCGCGCAACGACTTCAGTAGGAAAGTCTCGATAAGCATTCGCTCGTAGGGTGGGTCGGGATCGGGACGCAGAATCACCGAGGTAAGCACGGTCTGCAACCAGTCGTAGAGATCGTCGTCGGTGACGTCGCCGCGAATCAGTCCGGCACGTCTGGCTTCTCGCAGCCACGGCCGCCAGTCGGCCAGTCCGCGCTGCCGTACCGACGGTTGCCACAGCGCTTCGTGCAAAGTCAGCGGCGATCCCTCACCGAGCAACACACCCAGTTCATGGTCGTCGCGGATGGACTGCACGATGGCCGCGGTGCGGGCCACGAACGCATCGACCAACGTGGTCGCGCTCCAGTCGTGAGCGAGGATGTCGTCGGCGAGTTCGGCGATGCGCGCGGCGATCGCGGCTTCGATCAGTTCGCGGCGCCCGGAGAAGTACTTGTACACGGTTTGCCGCGATGTCTGCGCGGCGCGTGCCACGTCTTCCATGGTGTTGGCGCGTAATCCGTCGCGCAGGAAGCAGCGGCGGGCCGCGTCCAGAACCTGGCCACGTGCCGCGTCGCGTGCGGTGGGCGGGGAAACGTTGATGCTCGCCATAAGCAGCAGAGTAACTGTTGACATCGCGCGATGCTTGCACCTACGTTTGCACAATATGGCTTTACAAATTGGCCATATTGTCGCCGCAGCACTGTCGCAGGTGGGAGCACTCATGAACGAAATCCGTGCCGGCATCGGTATCTGGGCATCCAGGCACATTGATCCCAAAGTCGCGGGGCCTTACGCGGCAGCGTTGCAGGCCACTGGCCAGATCGACTACGCGGTGATCTGGGACCAGCTGACCAGCTGGTGGCCCAACAAGCTGTTCACTCCCGAGAACACGCCGCTGGCAGCGGAATTCCCCGACATCGACTCTCTGCAAGATCCTTTCGCGACGATGGCGTTCGCGCTCAGCGCCGTCGACCGGTTGGGTTTTGCGATATGCACCGACGCGCTGCGGCGCGACGCACCGGAATTGGCGCAAACCATGCTTACCCTTGCCTCGTCGACGTCCGGTCCCGCGTTGCTGTCGCTGGGAGCCGGCGAGATGCGCAACATCGGGCCTTTCGGCCGTAAGCGTTCACTGGGTCTCAAGCGGCTCAACGAGACGTTGCAGGTGCTCCGGCTGTTGTGGACGGCCCGCGAACCCGTCAGTTTCGATGGCGAGATCTTCAAACTCGAGGATGCGTTCATCGGCAACGCCGGTAAGGACCGCCGGCCCGAGGTCATCGCGATGGGCGGCGGACCTCGGCTGACGGAGATGGCACTGAAATACGCCGACGGTTTCGGCACCGGTGCCCCGTTCGTCTACGCCGACCCCGCACGCTTCGAGAAGTTGGTGCAGGGCCACCGGCAGACCTTGAACGACCTGGGTCGCGGCGACGACACATTCCATTTCGCGCTGCACCACATCGCATTCATCACCAAGAGCAAAGACGACTTCGAACAGTACGTCGACAACCCGCTGGTGAAGTGGTACGCGGCGACCGGTGGTCGGATCAACCAACGGGATTGGGAGCCAGAGGGAATCGAGCCGGTGATGCCGCTCGACTGGCATTACGCCTTCCACATGAAGCCCAATTCGATGACGCTTGACGAGATCAAAGCGGTCACGGACCGAGTCACGCCGGAAATGGTGCGTAGGACTTTCTTCTATGGCACTCCCGACGATATCGCCAAGGAGATAAGGCCTTTCGTCGAAGCTGGCTCCACGATCAATCTGGTCGCTGATTTCGGTCCGATCCTGGTACCGGTCGAGCCCGAAGCCACCATCGAGGCCTCAGCCGAGATCTGCCGGCTGATCAAACAGCCTGTCGCCGTGCAGAGTTAGGCGCCTAAGCGGTAATTCCGGCAGCGTTCATCCCTGCGCGACCTCGTCGGGATCACGCATCCGAAGGCCCCAAAGTGTCATTCGCGCAATGTGATCAACCACTTGGTCACGGCTGGGGCGAGCAGTGCCGTGTGGCATGAACAGCCGCGACAACACGACCGCAGCGGCGACGGAACCCAGCGTGAGCCGGATGGTCAAGTCCAGGCCGTCCAGCGACATCCAGGGCCGCCGGTGGATCTCGTTCTCACTGATCATCAGCATGGTGGCGAAGAACTCGTCGAGTTCGGTCTCGAGGTAGGCGTTGGTTTCGGCATCGATGTCATCCGCGGCGATCGCGATGGTGAGGATCGTGTCGCGGTGGGTTTCGAAGCTGTCGTAGAACAGCCCGACCATGGTCTGCATGAGTCGCTCGTCAGGCCAGGGCGATTCGAGCTGTGAGCGCCAAGCCCGGCCGTAGTCCCGCAAGAATTCGACGAAAGGTAGCAGGACCGACCTGCGGAACAGGTCCGCTTTGTTCGCGAAATGCCGGTAGAGCACCGAGCGTGCCACCCCGGCTTCTGCCGCAATCTCATCGGTCGTTGCCGCAAGGTAGCCCTTCTCATGGAACACCCGCTCCGAGGCAGCGAGGATGAGCGCCACGACCTCTGCAGACGTGCGGCGGCGTGCTGGACCGGTTGAAGCCATCACGTGATGCTATCGGCGGGCTCACCGGACACCGATCATCGCCAGATCCATCAGTCGGCTCGGAACGTGGCGCACGCCCAGAATGGGGCGGGCAGCGGGGGGTAACACCAGGATCCGCTTGTCTTTTTCGATTGCGTCGGCCAGCTTCGTCGCCACCTGCTGTGGGGTCAGCGCCCGCAGCTTGCCCACCCGCTTGGCGACGATACTCATCACCGGGTCCGCGCGGACCTGCTCGAGTATCGCGGTGTCGACTTCGCCGAGTAGGAGCAGCAAGGGGGTCACCGGTGATTTGCGCAGTTCTCTGTGCAGGTACGAGGTGAACATGCTCAGGCCGGCTTTGCTCGTGGCGTACGGAGCTGCGTTACGGGTCGCGATCTCGCCCGCGAGGGAACAGACGTTGACGATGGTGCCGCGTCTGCGTTCGACCATTCCGGGTAGCACCTGTCGCGTCATTTCCATGGGGGCGATGAGGTTGGCATTGATATGGCGTCGGCTCGCGTCGACCGGTAGCTCGAGAAACGGCGCAACGTCGCCCAGGGCCGCGTTGTTGATCAGGATGTCGATGGGACCGTGCTGGGTCTCTATGCCGGCAATTGCCGTGTCCATTCCACCGCCGGAGGCCAGGTCCATGGGTACAGCCGCGGCGCCGGTCTCGGCGGCGATGGTGTCTAGTGCCGTGACCGTTCGGGCGACCATCGTCACCCGGCAACCACGTGCGATCAGTTCACGCGTGACCGCTTCACCGATGCCCCGTGAGGCCCCGGTGACCACCGCGTGCATGCCGGGGAGTTTCACCGGAGCGCTACCGATGGCAGCAGCCGTCCGAAATGCGCGTAGTAATCCGCGAACGCATCGTGGACGGAATCGGCGGACAACCCGTACTGCTCGAGCGAGTAGTGGTGAACACCGTACTTTCCCGCGGGATTGTCGAGATTCCATCTCAGCATCGTCTCGGCGTCCGCCTCGTCGAGCCGATCCTCGCGCGCCGCGAATACCTTGTGTATCACCGCAATCGGGTCGGTCACTATTTCGTCGAAGCCGACGTCGAGGATCTGCTCTGCGGGCAGGGCGGCTCGGGCGGCCAGGTTTTGGCGCCAGTGTTCGGCCAATTCGTCGCGCAGGAACGCGCCGAGTTCGTCCCGGTCCACCTCTTGACCGCGCGACATCCGGATGAGCTCGACGAGCCCACAGAACGAGGGCACCGTCTTGACGTGGTCACGGTGGCAATGGACAAGCGTGGCCCGCGGAAATGTCTCGAGAAATGTGGTGATGTTCCCGGTGTGCAGGGGCGATTTCAGCACCCACGGACCGCGCCGGCCGCCACCCTGCCACTGCAGGTGTTGCAACACCTCGCGCAGGTAGGCATAGGCGGCGTGCTGGTCGCGGTCTTTGAGCCAGGAGTGATAGGTCGGTGTGCGGTAAAACCAGTTGTGCGCACCGACCCGGTCAAAAGTCATCTGCAACAGCAGCGCTTCTTCTTCGGGTTCGTCGGCCACCATCGGGTGGGCGGCCATGAATGCCGGAAAGGCGTCGGTGAGCTGCTGCTGAAACGCTGTGGCCAGGCCCAGGCGGGGATCGGGATCGCCGGGCAGTCGACCGGGAAACAGGATCTGCCACAGTTTCACCGATTGGATGTGGGGGTGCGCGCCGAGCATGCGCTGCAACTTCGTGGTGCCCGTTCGTGGATTGCCGACGATCACGATCGGGTCTGCGGCATCCTCAGCGGCGATTTCGGGATGAGCGGTGAAGTCGGCCTGCAGCAGCAGCCGATTGGCAAGCAGCCGGATAACGTCCTGGGCCAGGGTCGCCACGCCGATATCGCTCATGCGTGCTTCCGCACGCGCCGAGGCGAGAAACTGCGCTAGGGGCTCGCGGAAGTTTTCGTCGCGGAAGTCGGTCAGGCCCGTCTGCGCGCAGGCCGCAGCCATCAGTGCCTCTGGCTGCAATAGGGTAACTTCCTCGCTGTCAGACATGTTGTCCCGCTTCCGATTTGCTATCGGCAGTGGTGCGCCAAAGTTCGATTACCCGTACGTTCTGCGCCGGCGTGGAGCCGTAGAGGTCGACCTCGTGGGCGCCCGCTGCTTTGAACTCGCGCAGTTTGGCAACCACCTCTTCGCTCGAACCGATTGCCGCGCTGTGCCGCATCCAGCGTTCGGGGACAAGTTCAGCGGGACCCAGCAGTCCGGTGCGGTGAAAGCTGTGGTCGATCAGGGCGCGGTTCATGTCGGCGAACTGTGGGTGGTTGCGGATGTCCTCGACCACATCGCGATCCCACCCATTGAGCTCTATGAGGCGATCGCCCATGCCGGGTAGTTGTATCCCGATCACGATCCGGGCGGCCACCATGGCGCGGGTTTCCAGCTCGTCCATGTCCGGTGCCGTCGTGACCGGGGCGATGAAGTGCAGCGAATCGGGGTCGCGGCCTTGGCGTTCCGCCTCGGCTTTGGTTATGTCGATCGATTCGGCCATCGCTTCGGCGCTGACCAGATTGCACAGCGCTATCTCGTCCCACACCGGGTCGGCCGCCGCTCGAGAAGCAGCGGGGCCGCCCAGATGGAAGAACACCACGGGCGGTGGGCTCAGGCCTTCAGGGCGGTCGATCATCGTCAGCCGCCGGTAGGTACCGGCAGGTCCGTCATAGTCGACCACTTCACCCGCCCACAGTTGCTTCATGATGCGCGCGCGGTCGATCGTGGCCCGGTATCCCTGCTCGGTGAACCCATGGCCCTGTAACCACAGCGCGTTCGAGCGGCCCAGGCCGAGCATGAAGCGTTCACCGAACAGGGACTGAAAGGTTGCCGCGATCGAGGCGATCACGATCGGAGGTCGAGAGGAGATCGACAACGGGCCCGGTCCGAGCGGAATCCGCGACGTGACGGCGCCCATCGCGCCGAGCAGTACACCCGCTTCCTTGACGTTGTAGCGCTCCGGCAACCAAGCCCGTTTGAAACCGAGGCGTTCCGCGTCGATCGCTTCGTGTAGTCCCGGCAGTGAACTGCTTTGTCGCCCCGGCAGCAGCGTGATGCTCAGATCGTTGACCACCGGGATCGACGTCGCTCCGGTTTTCCCTGCCTCGGACATTGCGGCGACTGACACGACGGGCTCCTTTGCGGACAGTGACGCCGCCCACTATTGAGGACAGAATGTCCCTTGTCAAGAGACGCACTGTTGCTTGCAGTCGTTACGATCTTTCGGCAAGCGCACTTTCGCGCCGGGACGGGCAGATCGCCCGACCTTGCGAAGAATTTAATCGCGATTACATATGCTTGGAGCATGCATCGGTCTGCCATCGTTCGCCGTGTACCGATCGGCGACGGCCCCTCGGCTGTGCTCGCCCTACCGACAGTCCTTCACCTTTCGCCGAAGGTGCGCTGATATGCAGCCGCAACCCGCAGCTGACCTCACGCCCGATGTGCTGGCCGCCAGCCCGGTGCACTGGCCCGGTACCCGGCTGCGTTGGACCACAGCCAATGTCGACGAGGGCTTGCCCGGAACGGTCACGCCGTTGACCTGGTCCATGTACTTTCCGCCGACCGAAGCCACCATGCGCGGTTGCTGGGTGGACCTGGGTGTGCTGCCGAAGTCGCAGCGGCCCATTCCCGACGACGTCGACGCTCGCTTTCTGTCTGTGGCCTACGGTCATGCCATCGCCAACCTCGACCAGATGGGCCGAATGGCCGCACGGGTGCCGGGCGGATCTGCTGCCTTGATGGAAGCACAGCTTTTCGGCTCGGTGCAGCGCGGAGGGGACCCCGAGCCCACCGGCCTGCGTAAGATGCGCCGATATCCCTTTGTCATCGCGAAATTTCCGGTCGCGCTGCGACGTGCGATGCGCGCCCTCGAGCCATGCGCTGATGAGACCGCGCGATGGTGGCGAGCCACCGTCTTCGAACACGAAGGGCTCCGGGGTGATTCGGCGGTGCGTGCATTGGTCGAAGCGCGCCGACGGTTCGAGACCATTCTGGTCATTCACATGGTGTTGTCGATGGCGTGCCAAGGTGTCATGGGGCGGGTCGAGACTTTGGCGATCAATGCCGGTCTCGAGGGCCTGCAACACGAACTGATCAAGAGTGAGGAGGGGACCGCCGAATTCGATCTGGTCCGCGACCTGTGGCGGTTGTCTGCTGACCGGATCACAGTCGAGGATTTTCTGCGCCGGCACGGCTACCACGGGCCGCGCGAGGGACTGGTGGAATCGACGGTGTGGCGCGAGGATTCGCGGCCCATCCTCGAGCTGGCGGCGACCTACCGCTCGCGTCAGGCCTCCGAGGACGTGGATCAGTTGGTAGTCCGCCGCCGGCACGAGCATGCCGCGGCGGTCCAGCGCCTGGAACAGGCGCTCGGCCCGATCCGTGCCATACCGGCGCGGGCTCTCGTCCGCTTCGCCGCACACGCGCCGACCTGGCGTGAGACCGGCCGTGCCAGCATGTTGCGAGCGGTAGACGGCGCCCGAGCGGCATCGCGGATTGTGGGTCGTGACCTGGCCGATGCCGGAGTGCTCGACGATCCCGCGGACATCCGGTTTCTGACCATCGACGAGATCGCCGAAGGCGATCGCGACCGCTGGCCCGAGCTGGTGGGCCGGCGCCGGCGTGAACACGCGGCGTTCGACCGAATCGTGCTTCCACACGTCTGGCGCGGCGAACCCCCGGTCGAGGTCACCGCCCCGGCCGTCGAAACGCAAGACGACACAACGCAAATCGACACAACGCAAGCCGGCCGGTGGCCCGGCATGCTGGAGGGTCTCGGCGTCAGCGCCGGGATCGCCGAGGGCGTCGTGCGAGTGATCCACGATCTCGACGAGGCGGACATAGACGAGGGCACCGTGCTGGTGTGCCGGGCGACCGATCCCAGCTGGGCCTCCCTGTTCCCGCTTGCCGAAGCCGTGATCACCGATGTCGGGAGTGCCATGAGCCATGCCGCCATCGTCTGCCGTGAATTGGGCCTGCCGTGTGTTGCCGGTACCCGTACCGGGACCACCACCCTGCGAGACGGTATGCGGGTGCGGGTGGACGGCACGACGGGTTGCGTCGAGATCCTCGGCGGCGCACCGCCCGATCAGTACGCCTAGGCGTCAGTACACGTTGCGAATCTGGCCGTATTCGGAGAGTCCGAAGCCCACTTCGCCGCCGGGTCCGGTCCAGTCGACGATCTCGTCGTAGGCGCTGAAGGCGGGACCATTCCGTTCGGGTAGACCGATCGGGCACCAGCCGCCCCAGACCCGCTCGCCGCGCTGCAGCGTCACTTCGGTGCCGTCGTCCAGTTCGACGATGACCCGTTGGGCGAAACCCGCCCGGTTCTTCGGTAGGTGGGCATCGACGATGGTCTGCACGGCACCGTCACGGACCAGCCCGCCGCCCGTTCGCTGGCTGCCGTCCGGGTGCAGCTGCTTGATGAAGCCGACCGCATAATCTTCGTAGGTCGCCCAAAGGAAGAAGTACTCGGCGAACTGCTGCGAGTCATCCCGGTAACCCCAAGTGCGAGTGCGGAATCCGACTGCATCGATGTCGTGACTCGCGCCGTCGAGGGTGAGCCGTCCGGTGACGGTGAGACCGTGCTCGAAGTGCTGGAGGGGTTCGTTGTCACCGAGGGGCGGAAGCGAACCGCCCGGGCCGAAGTCGATGATCGAAAAGCGGGGCGCCATGGTGAGCGTCCCCGAAAGTCGCTCGTGGTGGTACCTGATCTCGCTTTTGAGGTCGAATTCGGCTGAGTCACTACTGAAATGATCCGTCTGCGGACGGAGTCCCTCGATGATGTCGATCTGCTGTCCGCGCAGCGAGATGTTTGCCTGGACCTTGGTGGTGTCGTGGTTGGGCGATGAGTTCCAGTGCAAAAACCCGTAAGCCTCGTGGGTGGGATCCCAAAAGGCGATGTAAATGTGGTCTTTCCACGGTGCGCAGCCTTCCGCGATGCTGTCGAGCGCGGGATGGCTCATGGCGCCCCAGATCGGGTCGCGCTGGTATTCGGCAGCCTGCACGGTGCTTGTTATCTCGTTGATGGTCATCTGGCGTCCCGTCCGCTCGGCGATGTTGGTAATGACTGGGTTTCGACGGTCGTTGGCGGCGTTGAGAATCGCTCGAGTATTTCCACGGTGCCGCGCGCTCCGTTGACGCGAATGAGGTCGCCGGTCCGCACCGCCTTGCTGGCGGATTTCGTGTTGACCACGCAGGGGAGGCTGAGTTCCCTGGCGACGATCGCCGTGTGCGACATGACGCCGCCGATATCAGCCACCAGCCCCGACGAGAGGAACATCAACGACGCCCAGCTGGGGTCCGTGTTGTGGGCGATCAGGATCTCGCCCTCGGCGATGTGAGCGTGGTCGGGATGCGTCACCACTCGTGCCCGTCCCTCGACGACGCCTGGACTGGCCCCGGAGCCGACGATCATGTCGTCGTCGGCGATGGGTGTGGTCTGCGTCGGGGCCGCTTCGCCAACCCACACGGTGGGTAATTCGAGCGCTGCATAACTGGCACGTTCGCGCTTGCGCTCGGTGATTACCGCGCGCACGTCGGCCGGCAACCCGCCGCGCAGCTCGGGCAGAGTCAGGTAGAAGATGTCGTCGCTCTCGGCCAGTACGCCGCGGTCGCGCAGCAGAGTGCCGAGTCGGCGCGCCGCCGCGCGAACCACATCGAGCGATTGGACGAACGACCCTTTGGCAATTCCCCGCAGGGGAACATACGAGCGAGCCATGCGAAGTAACAACTGGCCCAACGGCTTTCGCGTGCGGGGTAGCGCGGACAGGAATTGCCGCTCCAGCCTTTCCCGGGCCGCCATCCGCAACCACTCGGCGATGGCCGGGTCGGCCTCGTCGCCGCGTGCCCGGTAGCTTTCGATGAGATTGCGTACCGGCGTGGGGTCTTCCCGCCAGCTGCGGGCCGAGAGCTCACCCTCCTGCCAGGCGTGGAATCCGTGTCTGGCCAGGAACGTGTCGAGGTCCAGCTTGCCGCGCGAGCACGCCCACATGTCGGTGACCGCTGCGGTTTCGTCGTGCCCACCGTAGCCCGCCATCAATTCCTCGCCGGAGAACCCTACGCTGGCCGCGATCCGTAGCAATGCGTCGGTGATGGGCTGGCAGACCGCCATCGTGAGCAGGGTCTGCGTCGAAAGGCAACGCCGGTGGATTTCGAGCGCCTCCGCAAGAATACGACGAGTGGTCTCGTCGTCGGAGCTGGCAAGCGCGCGAAGGCTTTTCGACCGAAATGCCTCGGCGTCGGCGCGGTCGCGCAGCACCATCGACTTGACGCGGAACATAGGTACCCCGGCCTTGAGGGCCACCCGTGGGTAGTACCGCTTCTGGCTGCGCGGTACGTAGTCTCGCGGCCGCGCCGAGAAGATCTGTTCGCACATGGTGACGGGGTCGGTTCCCGGTACCCGTTCGGCCCACTCACACAGCAGGCTGACGCTCAGCGCTGCGTGCCCGAGGAATATGCCGAGCAGACGGTCTTGTGGCGCGGCCGGTATGGCGAGTTCGTCACGCGAGAGCGCGCCGATCGCGTGAAACGCCGAACGCATGGCGATTTCGCCGGCCACCGACCACATCGACCAACCCAGCGGAGTCGGGATTCCGGGCACCGATTCGCCGACGTTGGTGGTGGTCCAGGTGGTGTCGGGTCGGGTCGGGCCGTGTAGGGCGGGCGGGCGGTCCGCGGTGGTTCGGTTTGCCCACACCGTCTCGGGACGCGACTGCAGCAGCCAGATTCTGCGTGAGCCCGTGTCGTCGAGGTCGATCGCCCATTCGAGGTCTTGCGGGCGACCCTGCCGTTGTTCCATCCGAATCGCGATGCACGCCAGCTCGATCGCCTCCCGGGGCGAAATCGCAGGCTGGTCTTGCAGTTCGGCAGCCAGCGGCTGCCGGCGCACGCGGCCGTCGACGTCGTAGCGGTAGGACTCTGTCTGGTGCGCCGATTCCAGGCGAATGACCGACGGACCGTCCTTGTCGACCCAGATGCTGTCCGACTCGACGTCGCCGACCACGACGCCTTCGCCGAGGCCGTGTGCCGCGGAGATGAAAACCGTTGCGCGGTCGCCGGTAACAGGATCCAGCGACATCATCACGCCGGCCGCTTGCGCGTCCACCAGCTGTTGCACCACCACCGCCATGGCGAGATCGTCGACGGGGACCTCGAAGCGGCGCCGGTAGCCGATCGCGTGCGGGGTGAACAGGCTTCCCCAGCACCGTGCGACGTGGGTGATGACCGAATCCACCCCGCGGATGCCGAGGTAGGTGTCTTGTTGACCGGCGAATGACGCGTCTGCCATATCCTCGGCGGTGGCGCTGGACCGGACCGCGACCAGCGCGGTGCCAGCAGGATCCAGGGCCAGGTAGGCCTCCCGCAACTGAGCTGCTACTGCCTCGGGCGGCGGCAGCTCCTCGAACAGCGCGCGCAGTCGTACAGATGCGTCGTCGTCGCTGATTTCGGGCACCGCTGCAATCGCTTCGATTGCACTGCGGATGGCCGCAATTGAGTCCCGGTAGGCCGAGGTGGTCACCGCGAAGCCCGTGGGCACCGGCATGCCCGCCGCCAGCAACGCGCCCAGCCCGGCCGCCTTCCCGCCGACCTCCGCTGCTCGCTCGCCTGAGCAGTCCGCCAAGCCGACGACATAGCGGGGCATCGTCTTCTCCTGAGGGTCGGCGCTGGCACGTACAAACGTACGGTTTACGTACATGCGTACGGACGCTACGCTGTGACGGAATTCGCGTCAAGGGCCGGAGGAAGCAGATGACGTCAGCGAGGGCCGCCTCGGCGCGCCGGCGGCGGCGCGTCATCAGCAAGGGCGAGATCCTCGACGCCGCACTCACGATCGTCGATCGGGAGGGGCTGGCGGCGCTGAGCATGCGCCGGCTCGCCGAAGCCGCGGACATCGGCGTGATGACGTTGTACGGCTTTTTCGAGAGCAAAGACGACCTGGTTTCTCAATTGGGCACGCACGCAATGGGTTCCATAGCGCCCGCGCCGGACCCGGCGCTGAGTTGGCGGGACCAGCTGAAGACCGAGTTGGGAAAATTGCGGACCGCGTTGCGCGAGCATCCCGGTCTCATCGAACTGCTCGGCTTTCAAGACGACGAGGCGCCCAGCGCCGACAGGCAACGCGATGGCCTGCTGGGGATCCTGCGCAACGCCGGCATCGACGACCGCACCGCGGTCGACGGTCTTGGCAGCCTGGTGGCGCTGACGCTGGGTTTCGCCGTGGGAGCCCGCGCCAGGAACATCGGCCTGAACGATCACGCCTACGAACGGTTGGGCAAGCTCTCGCCGGACGACTACCCACACCTGACCGCGATGGCCGGCGAGTATGCGCAGCACTGGTCGGAACGCGCATTCGAATATGGTGTCAACGCCGTCCTCGACACCATGGACGCCGGGCGTACTGATTAGTCCCGGGCCGGCAAAGCGCCGTTGGTCCGGCCACTTGGCGCTTGACGATTCGCCACATCCCGCAGTCCTGTCAGGATCAGGTCTAAGCCATATCGCGTCGATTCCTCCGAGTCGCGCCCGTCGTATTCGTCGGCGAAGGACGCCAGCACGGGGAACATCTCAGGAGAAAGCCCGGCGAACCGACCGGCCATGACGTCGGCCTCGGCATGACGCTGCGCTTCTATGACGACACAGCCCATCAGGTAGCGACTTAGAGTGCCCAGGGCGGCGATTGCGTCGGCATGGCTCAGACCGCCATCCACCAAGAGCGTCAACAGATATTCGCGTACCTGGTCCATTGCGCTGCTGCGTGCCGAACGCGCCGCGAAAAGCTGGGCTGCCCCGGGCTGCTCGACGAAGGCGTCATGAATTCGCAGAACGTAGGAGCGAAGCTGCTGATGCCATGGTTGAGCCGGATCCAGTGCCGGCGGCACCGGCATGACACGCCGCACCAGGGCCGACTCCAGCGATTCCTTGGAGTCGAAATAGCCGTACAACGTGCGGGCCGTGACGCCGAGCCGAGCTGCGAGCCGACGCAACGAAAGTTGATCGGGTCCATCGACCGCCAGGATCTGCAGCGCCTCGCTGACGATCTCGTCCCGGTTGAGCCGTGGCTTCGGTCCCGGGCGCGCGCGTTGGTGCTGCCGCACCGCCATGGTCCCTCCTGGGATTCGGACGTACACGTCCACCCGAGCGTAACCCGCCGACGACGGATCTATCCACACTGTGTACAGTTAGCTCTGTTCGGGTCAGAGTGGACGCAGAGTGAGGGACCACGCCATGGACGGAGACGACGCGCAGCAGTTCAGGGATGGCCTCGAGTCGTCCCGGCCTGTCGTCCTCCCGCTGGCGCAATGCTCGCCCGAACGTACAGACCAAGTCGGCGGCAAAGCCAAAGGCCTGTATGCGCTGATTCAACTCGGTTTGCCGGTACCTGCCGGTTTCGTGGTCACTGCCGACGCCTACCGCAGCGTGATCGCAGCCGCCGGTATCGGGCCGCGAATCGCCGAAGTGCTTGCGCGCCAAGATCTCAACGACGAGAACAAGTCAACGGCGATCCGCGAATTGATCTCCGCGGTGCGGCTACCGGTCGATCTGGTCGCCGCGATAGACGCCGCCTACGCCGAGATCGGAAATGGGCCCGTCGCCGTGAGATCCAGTGGCATCGCGGAGGACACCGCTGCCGCGTCCTTCGCCGGCCAGCATGACACCTACCTGTGGGTGCAGGGCCGAGATGCGCTACACCAACAGATCAAGCGATGCTGGGCCAGTCTCTACAACGCCGGTGCGATCGGATACCGGGGCCGCTTCGAGGTCGACGCCGACCATACGGCCATGGGCGTCGTGGTGCAGCGGATGGTCGAGGCGGCTGCGGGCGGAGTCATGATGACCCTGGAGCCGGTCAGTGGATACCGGGGGCTGATCTACATCGAATCCGCGCACGGACTCGGTGAGGGTGTGGTGGTCGGCGATGTGCTGTCCGACCAGTTTTGGTTCGCCAAAGGCGACCTGGCAGCACCGAGGAAAACGCGGATCAGCGAGCAGACCGCTCAGTATGCGTTCGACCGCGCCACCGGCCAGGTGACGTTGCAACCACTCGACCCCGCCATCGGCGCTCAGCCCAGTCTCGATGCATCGCAGGCCCGGTCCCTCGCCGAACTCGGCGCCACGATCGAGACCGCGTTCGGTCATCCGATGGATGTCGAATGGGCGCTCGACCGCGACGGCACGCTGCTGCTACTGCAGGCGCGTCCCGAAACCGTCTGGAGCAACCGCCCCGACCTGGGCACACCCAGCACCCTGCACGGCGATCTCGACCCCGCCCAGTTCTACTCCACGGCCAACCTCGGTGAGGCCGCGCCGGGTGTGCTGTCCCCGCTGACCTGGTCGGTGTGGGGTCCCGCCGCGGAGATCGCTGCCCGCTACGGCTTCGTCCAGATGGGAGTGCTGGAGCGCTCGTCCGCTGGGGTTCCCGACGACCCGCATGAGCGGATCATCCAGATCGCCTACGGGCGCGCCGTCGCCTCGGTCAGTGCGTTTTATGCGATGGGCGAACGGATTCCGGGCGCTAGCGGTGAAATGCTTGCCGAGCAGTTACTGGGCAGCGTGCCCGAGGGCATGAGGAAGGCCGCGACCCGGCGCCGCTACCCGCATGTCGCGTGGAACATGCCGCGCAATTTTGCTCGCGCCAAAGCTGTTCTCGTAAAACAAAACAAAGAGATTGCGCCATGGTGGGCAGCGGAGGTGCTCCGCGCCCCGAAGTTGGATCTTGTTGGTGCGCAGGAACAATTCCGCGAGGCTAACCGACGCTTCCGGCAAGCGACCGCGTTACAGGCGCAGGGCAACATTGTCGGGGTGCCACCGGTCTTCGACGCGCTGCGCAAGCTCGTCGCCCGCGCCGGCATGGCAGACTCTTTCGGAGCGCTGACCGCTGGTGGTGGCGAGCACGCCGAAACGGAAGTGGTCATCGACCTATGGGACCTCGGGCGTGGCCGGCTGACCGAGGAAGAGTTCCTGCGCCGGCACGGTTTTCACGGAACGTTGGAGGGCGACATCGCCGGACGCGTGTGGCGCGAAGATCCGGCCCCCATCCGACGGCTGGCCGAGATCTACCGAAACCAGCCGGACGACAAGGATCCTCGTCGCACCGCCGCGCGGCGAACAGTCGAGCGAAAGGCGGCGGAAGCCGAACTGCTGTCGCGGATGCCCAACCCCCTCAGCCGTACGGCGGCGCGGCTCATCCTCTGGCTGGCCCGTCGCAACATGCCCATGCGAGGCATCGGCAAAGCCAACTTCCTGCGCTCACTCGACGTCGCTCGTGCAGCCGCCCGCCGCATCGGCGAGATTCTCGTGGCGACGCAAGCTCTCGACACCGTGGATGACGTCATGTATTTGACCGCCGCCGAGATCTCCGGTGTCATCCCCGACCATGCGCGCACCTTGGTTGCCGAGCGCCGGGCAGAGCAGGTCCGCTACCGCTCCTTTGACATCCCGACCGCGTTCTGGGGCTGCCCCGAGCCGGTCTGGACAACGTCCGCCGAACCCGGGGAATCCACTGCCGATCTGTCCGGTATCGGCGCGAGTGCCGGTGTCGTTGAGGGCGTCGTGCGGGTGATCACCGACCCGAGTTTGGCTGAGGCGCAACCGGGAGATGTGCTCGTCGCCGCGACCACCGATCCGTCGTGGGCGTCGGCGATGCTTATCTCGTCGGCCCTGGTGGTCGACATCGGCGGAACGCTCAGCCACGCCGCGGTGGTCGCCCGCGAGTTGGGGATCCCGTGCGTCGTGAACACCGGTACCGGCACCAGGAGCCTGCGCACCGGCGACCGGGTCCGCGTCGACGGCGCCAGCGGCACGGTCGAGGTTCTCGAACGGGCCACGTAGCCACATCCGACCATCACGAGGAGGAGCCGATGGGCATCACCGCCGAAGACGACTTGTTTCACCCGGCACCGCACGGCGAGCCATTCTGGAACGAGGCCAGCTGGTTCTCCTTTATGGTCCCCGAACGCGACCTCTCGGGGTTTGTCTACCTGTATCACCGGCCCAACATCGGCTATACGGTGGGCGGAGTAGCGGCCTGGGACGGCAGCGGGAGCGAGACGTACGACTGCCTGCTGTACGACTGGGGCGAAGGCTTTCAAACTCCCAGCGGCGCACAGATGTTCGACTTCGAGCTGGCCAACGGGTTGCGCGTCGAACTCCTCGAGCCACTGCGCCACTACCGGTTCACCTATCGGGGTCAGACCGCCTTCAACGCGGGCGTGGCCGTCGACCTCGACTTCGTCGCCGACTGTCCCCCGCACGACACGGGTTTCCCGAGTGGCCTCCAAGAGTGGGGCAAGGGCCATTATGACCAGCCGGGGCGAATGACCGGAACCCTGTGTGTGGACGGAGAAGTGATCGCCGTGAACTGTGTCGCTCAGCGCGATCGGTCATGGGGTATCCGCGACATCGTCAACAACCCGCGCGGCCAGATGGTCTGGGCGGTGGGCGAGCGCAGCAGCTTCCATGCCCTGGCGGTGAGTTTCCGCAAACCTGAGGATGATCCGGTGATCGGCACCGCAGAAGACATGATCCTCGGCTACTACCTGAGGGACGGACGCTACGGCGATCTGACGCTTGGCGAAGGCAACACGATCGCGGTGACCCAGCGAGACGAATCCGGTCGACCGGCGACCTATCGGGTCGAAGCAACCGATTCGCTGGGCCGGCGCCTGGCGGCGACGGGCCGCGTGCGGAATATGTTCAATTGGCAGGGATATGCCTGGCTGACTACCTTCTGGTCGTTGGTCGAATGGGACTTCGACGGGCAAACAGCTTTAGGTGAAGGCCAAGACTATTGGCCACTGCACCACTCACGCACATTCTTACGCCGGCGGCGGACGGGGCAAAGCTAACGACAGCGATCCGGGTAGTCATCAACAGACGCTGTGGCACAACGGTTTCGGTGCGCACCCGACCCAGCAGTCGTCGATTGGTCGTGGTTAACGAAGTCCCGCGAGGCCGGCGCCCAGGGTGCTGAGGGCCTCCCGAAGGTGATCGCCGAGCCTGCGTTGTGCCCGACCCCGGTGGGTGCTGACGGTGACCCGGTACGCCCCGACCGCGGCGACCGCGATCAGCTTGGCGACGTCGTCTTCGTCCGCTGAGGTGCCCCGGTGTCGGCACAACGAGTCCACGACGACGGTTTCGGCTTGCGCGACATATTGCAGGTAGCGCGCTCGCAGCGCCGGCTCGTGCAACCAGAGGTCCATTCGCTGGGTCGCGGCGCGGACGTCGGAGGCATCGAACCGCCCGATGAAGTCGATCAACGACTCGCTCACCGCGGTCCACTCGGCCACTCCGGCTGCAAGTTTGGCATCCAGAAGCGTGCCAAGCCCAGCGATTACATCCGGCAGGTCGTGGAACATGACGTCTTCTTTGGATCCGAAGTACCGATAGAACGTGCGCGGGGCGCACCCGGCGGCCCCCGCGATCGCCTCGACGGTCGTCGCCTCGAAACCGTCGCGGACGAACAGGTCAAGCGCGATGGCGACGATCTCTGCCCGTGCGTCCTGCCGCCGGCGATCCATCAGACGGGTGGGACGTTCCATGGCAGTCAGCATACAACTGTCATGTATTGACGTCGTGGCAGTCAGTGCCTATGTTGACAGCTATGTCGAGATCCGTGAACGACCGTTTCGCCGACGAGGCATTCTTTCTCTCCCGGGTCAACCCGACGGCCACCGCCGATCAGCGCGAACTGGAGGCACTGGCGCTGGAAATCGTGAAATCCCCGACGATCGTCGATGCGCAGGCGCAGGCCACCACGCGCTTCAAGATCATGGGCGGATCCGACATTCCGGCGGAGGCGCTGGACGGGATCGACGAAAAGATGGCGGAGTGGGCGTTTCACTACGTGATCCTGGCGCTGAACTCCGATTCCAATTACCCCAAGGTGCTGGGCCACGGATACGGCCCGCCGCACGAGTGGTTCGGCATGAAGGTGCCCGGCTGCCGCGGCCTGGGCACGGGGGAGAACCCGGACAACCACTACAGCTTCGTCCCGGTCGACGGGCATTCACGGTTTGCGTTGTACGGCAAGGTATCCGACCAGCCGGTCGGCGACTGTCCAATGTTCATCACCAGCAATCTGTCCCAATCGATGAACGTAGCCTGGCTGGACTGGCGCGACGTGGTCATCGCCGATGACGGCACCTTCGTCATCACCATCGATCCCGAACCGGCCAGTGGGCGGCCCAATCACCTGCAAACGACGCTCGATGCCAAGTACCTGTTCATCCGCGACGGCCGCCGCGATTGGGGGCAGGTTCCCAACGCTTACCGGATCGAACGCTTGGATGCGCCGACAGCGCCGCCACGGACCGTCGAACAACTCACGGCAGTGGCGAAACGGTTCATCATCGACGATGTCCCGACGAACTACTGGTTCAAACAAATGGTCGCCTTCCTGGAGCCCAACACGATCACCGCGCCGGCCAACAGTTCCGGGGTCGGAGGGATGCAGACCCAACAACTGCTACGCGGTCGGCTGAGCCTGGCCGACGACGAGGCCTACGTGCTCACGCTCGATCCGGGCGGCTCGGATTACTGGGTGCTCACGTTGTACGACTGGTGGCTGATGAGTGGAAACTTCTGGAGTCGCACCAGTTGTCTCAACACCACCCAAAGCGTCGCCAACCCGGACGGCACGTACACCTATGTGTTTTCCATTCAGGATCCCGGGGTGCACAACTGGGTGGACACCCTGGGACTGCACGAGACGCTGTTCATGCAGCGTTGGCAACTGTTGCCGCGCGCCGATACGGGCGCCGACGACCAGCCGTGGGCGGGCGGAAATCCTTCTGCGCGTGGCGAACTGGTCAAGCTCGTCGATCTCAAGGTCACGTTGCCGACGGGCACGACGTGGCTGTCGCCGCAGGAACGCGAACACCAACTCGCCGAGCGGTTCGCGGCTTTCCAGCAGCGTCACATCATTTGACCAGCCAACCGGTATCAGGAGGAGTGCGACGGTGACAGATCTCGGGACGGCAACGGCGCAACCCGACCACCGCATGCAGTGGCAGCCGCCACCGCGCCCGGACTGGGTCCGGGTGGTCAACGAAGAGGGCGCCTGCATGGACATCCGGGGCATCGTGCCATTGGACGAACGCTCCCTTCTCGAAACGGCTAAGCGCAACACGGGTCTGGATGACTTCGGCGCCGACGACTGGCGCGAGCCCTTCCGATATTTCATCAGGGCGCTCGAGGACGAAGCCGAGTTGAACCTCGTGGGGCGACTGCGGACGCGCTCGGACATCCTGATATTGCTCGAAGCAAAACTTCGTATCGAAGATACCTACAAACGCCATCCGGAGATCGACGACGAGCAGATCGTCGAGCCGATCATCATCGTCGGGCAAGGCCGTTCCGGAACGTCTCTACTGCAGAATGTCCTGGCCGCCCACCCCGACAACGGCACCCTGATGCACTGGGAGATGATGTTTCCCTGTCCGCCACCGGAAACCGCGACCTACCGCACCGATCCGCGCATCGCGAAGGCCAACAAGCTTGTCGACCAATGGAACCGGGTCACGCCGACCATGCCCTCGATGCACGAACTCGCCGGCGACATGCCGTTCGAGGACAGCGCGATGATGGCCATCAACTTCATGGCGCCCACCTGGCTGGATTGTTTCGGCCAGGTACCCAGTTACGACGCCTACATCTTCGCCCAGGACACCGCACCGGCTTTTCACTGGCACCAGCGGGTTCTCAAGCTGCTGCAATGGCGCAATCCCCGCAAGCGTTGGGTGCTCAAAGATCCGATGCACCTTGATCGGATGCCAGACCTGCTCAAGGTTTATCCCGACGCCAAATTCGTTTGGCCGCATCGTGATCCCACCCGTGCATTGGCGTCGTTGGTCAGCATCATCGGGACCATCCAGTGGAGCCGCAGTGACCACCCGTTCAACGGCGTGTCACTGGAATACATGACAGATCCCAATATTTCGGCGGCCCGGTTCGCCGCGGTGATCAACCAGATGGAAACGGGCGCCATTCCGTCGGATCAGATATTCAACGTGCTCTACCAGGATCTGGTCGGCGACGTGCTGGGGACGATCGAGGACATGTACTGCCACTTCGGCATCGAGCTGACCGAAGAAGGACGTAAAGCCATGGGCCAGTACATGATCGACAACCCGCGCGACAACCGCCCGCCGCACCGGTTCAATTTCGGCTCATCCGACGTGGTCGCTCGCGCCCGGCAGGCACTGCAGGGCTACCAGGACTACTTCGGAATCCCGATCGAGTAGCCGGTCACTGCCTTGAAGGCGTTGACCGTGCTCAGTTGCCGGCGTGCGGGCGGTTACGCCAGAGATCGACCAGCTTGGCGTTGTCCGTCGGGTTGCTGCCGTAGATGACTATCTCGTCGGCACCGGCGTCGCGGAAGCGCTGCAGGCTGGTGACGCATTCGGCGGCGGTGCCGATGGCGCAGCTGTCCCGCATCCATTCCATCGGCACATGCTTGGCCGCTTCGATGAGCTGGTGCCGGTGATAGGTCAGGTCGGCGGTCTTGGTCTTCTGTGCCTTGAACAGTTCGTGTTCGGTGAGCTTGTGCAAGGTCTCGGCATCCCAGCCGTTGACCTTCGAGTAGGTCTCGACGACCGACGGCATGCCGACGATGTAGGTGAGCAACCGAGCAGCGGTCTGGTTGAGCACGCCGACGTCGTCGAAGTCGGGCGTGGTGATGACGCCGACGGCCAATCGGAATGCCGCGGGGTCGAGGCCCGCCTTTTCCCGCTCGGTCCGGATGATGTGTGCGGTCCGCGCGACGGCGTCCGGGGTGACGAGATCCAGCATGATGGCCCCATCGGCGGCGGTGGCGGCCAGCTTTGCTGCTTTGGGTCCGCCCATCAGGCCCCACCAGATCGGGGGTGGCGCGCACTGGGGCGGGTCGGCCATGAAGATGCCTTCGTAGCGTCCGGCCGGACCGTCGTAATCGATGGTCTCGCCGCGCCACAGCCTGCGGATGATGTCGATGTAGTCGACGAATGCGCCCAGCGAGTACATCTTGCCCAAGGCACCCGGCTGGTTCGCCAGCCCCAGGGTTTCCATCCAGGTGGTGTGGCCGCGGCCCAGCCCGAGCACGGTCCGTTCACCGTAGGCGGCCTGCATCGTGGCGCCGAGCGCGGCGGTGAGCACCGGGTGACGGGCACCCGCGGCCAGCACGCCGGTGCCCAGCGACAGTCGTGAGGTGACCGCGCCAACACCGCCCAGCAGCGGGCCGGTCACTTTGATGTCGTACCGCTCGGAGAGGAACCCCCGGCGCAGCCCGAGGCGCTCCGCCAGGACGGCTTCCTCAAGGATCACCCCGGGCCTGCGCTGGCGGCCCGCGGTGAGAAAAATACCGAGGTCCTCGAGCACGGGCGCCGGAGCATCGATCTCATCAACTGCGGTCAGACTTGACATTGCGGCAGTTTACAAAGAGTGCGTACTACGTGTCAATCAGCGCGGTGCAGTACCTTGGTCCTGATGAGCAGCCCACTTTCGGCCCGCGAAGCGTTGATTGCACGTCTGCGCGCGGCGGTGGAATCGCTTCTCGAGCAAGAGATCAGCAACTACACCGAACTGACCGTCGCCGCCATCTGCGCGGCAGCCGGCACCTCGCGGCCGACGTTCTACGCGTACTTTGACGACAAGGTCGAGCTGATTCGCGCCATCGCCGCCGACACCATCGGCGAACTGGTCGGTGTCTCGGCCTCCTGGCTGGACGCCCCGAAGTCCACCCGGGCCGAGCTGAATCAGGCGATGACACAGCTGTTCGAGGGATACGCTCCGCACCGCAAAGTGATGGCCGCGGCCGCCGAGGTCGCGGCCTATGATGCCGAATTGCACGACGCCTTCATCGCCTCCATGGAGGCCGCGGCGCGTCGCGTGGCCGAACACATCGCCGAAGGCCAACGTTCGGGGCTGGTCCGAGCCGGTCTGCGCCCGTTGGCGACCGCGCGGTGGCTGGCATGGATGACCGAGCTCGGTTTGCGGCGCGCTTTCGCCGGGCGTTCGACGGCCGCACCCGAGGCGGTCGCTGCGATGACCGATGTGCACTGGTTCACCTTGTACGAGGCGGTTTAGTCGTGGTGCGAAACGGGACTCGGGCCGACTCTCGGGCACAGCGACGTTCCGAGGTGGAGCGGACGTTGGTCGCGACGCTGGAGCGCCTGATCGCCGATGAACCGCGGTTCACGGAGTTGACGCTGGAGCGGCTCGTGACTGCGGCAGGCATTTCACGCACCAGCTTCTACAAATATTTCGATAGCAAAGTCGACGTACTGGCCAGCTGGCTCGGCGAATTCATCCAATTGCTCGACCAGGCGCCGCGAACATGGTCCGGTGTGGCGGCACCGACTCGCGCCGGGCTGGCCGAAGGGATGCGGAAGGTCGCGGCCGTGTACCGGCCGCGGTTGCCGTTGGTTGCCGCTGTGTACGAAACTGCGGCAAGCGACGCCGAACTGCGGTCACAGCTCGCGGCGGCGCTCGAGTCGATGGAAGGTGCGCTGCGCCAACATATCTCGCGAGGCCAGCAGGAGGGGTGGGC
The DNA here is from genome assembly GCF_022179425.1 of Mycobacterium sp. 20KCMC460. Classification (NCBI taxonomy): domain Bacteria; kingdom Bacillati; phylum Actinomycetota; class Actinomycetes; order Mycobacteriales; family Mycobacteriaceae; genus Mycobacterium; species Mycobacterium sp. 20KCMC460. The sequence continues at coordinate 4,987,090 of NZ_AP025524.1, read as the reverse complement.
CAACGCCGCGCTGGACGACGGCGAAACGGCGCGGTGGTTGATCTATCTGACCGAGAACGGGCTGCGGCACATTATCGGTCCCGCACCCGAGCGGGGTGTGCGGGAGTTGGTCGAAGCGTGGGCCGATACGGTGTGGTTCACGCTGTACCAACCGGCGGGCAGCGTCTAACGATTTCCGACGTAGTATGCGGATTGCCCAGTGGGGGCTGGGATTCCGAGAATATCCGCGAGTACGCGGGTGCCGGGGTTGTTCACCGCCATCGGGGCGTCCGGAGGCAGCAGCCCGCCGGCGATCATCAGGGAAGCGCCGCGGGCCACGATGCAACAGAACCGCACCCCGTTGAGGATCTCCCAGAACTCGACGTCGGCCAAGTTTTGGCCGCTGATCGCCGCGAACCGGGCGGACACCTCGTCGTCCGGCGGAAAGCCCGGTGGCAGCGGCAATCCCATGCCATCGGAGTGATGGCGCATCGCAAAGCGCCACCAGCCCAGGTCGTATTCCGGGACTGCGACCGTGGCGGCCTCCCAGTCCAGCACCGCGGCCACCGACAGATCGTCGGCAAACATGACGTTACCCAATCTGCCGTCGCCCCAACATAAACACGACCGATCGGGCTCGGCCGGCTGGTTGGCGCGGAGCCAGGCAAGGCCCGCATCGATCACCGGATTAGGTCGGCCGCCGCAGGCCCAATCCACCATCGACGCCACATAGCCGACGTGCTGCGCCACCAGTGTGTCGCCGAGATCGGGTCGGGCGAACGCAGACCGTAGTCCGGTGGCGTCGACATCGATCGCATGCACCGCGGCCATCGCGGCGAGGCTGTTGTCATACATCGTCGCCTGCTCACCAGGGGTGAGGTCGAGCACCCACCCCTCGGCGGTGAAAGGCGGATCATCGCGCGGCACCCGCCCGTCGAGGTGAGTCATCACCAAGAACTGCGCACCCAGCACCGAGGTGTCGCCCTCCGACCACAGCACCTCCGGGACGGGGACGCTCGAATGCTCGGCCACCGCGCGCAATACCCGAGCCTCGCGCAGCACGTCGTAATCCATGTAGATGCCGGGTCCGGTCGGCGCCACCCGCGCCACCAGCGGCCGCGCGCTGCGTACGCCGTCCTGCGTCCACTCGGCATCGAACATCACCGTCTCGGCCGAGAGCCCACTTTCCTTCGGCACGCGCAAATTGGTGATCACCGGGTCCGCGCCGGCGGGAAGACGCCCGGCGAGCCATCCGGCGAGCGACTCGGTCGCCAGGGCTGGATCGATGTTGCTCACGAGCGCCATTCGCAAGACCTTACGAAGAGTGCGCACTCAATGTCAACGATGTCTTACCCGCAGTGCGGACATGCTGTAAGAACTCTGTATGACATCTGGATCCCGACGCGGCCTACCCGCACCGCGGCGCACCGGCACTGCTCTGGTAACCGGCGCGTCCTCCGGCATCGGCGACGAGTTCGCCCGCCAACTATCCGCCCGGGGCCACCACGTCACTCTGGCCGCCCGGCGCGCGGACCGGTTGGAGAAATTGGCCGGTGAACTCGGCGACGCGCTGCCGGTCAGATGCGACGTCGCGGATCCGCAATCCCGCGCAAATCTGTTGGGCGCCATCACCGACGCGGGCCGGCAGGTCGACGTGCTGATCAATTGCGCCGGCTTCGGCGGCGGCGGGCCGGTGTGCGAATTCGACCCGGACCGCGCGGTGGAGATGCTGCGCACCAATGTGGAAGCGGTGTTCGCGTTGTGCGGGGCGCTGACGCCGGCTATGGCCGCGCGCCGGTCCGGCGCTGTGGTGATCGTTTCGTCCCTTGCCGGGATACTCTGTCCACCAGTCAATTTCGCAGCCTATGGGGCCAGCAAGGGGGCTTCGTTGCGCTACGCGCACGCGCTCCACTACGAGATGGCCAAAGTCGACGTTTCGGTGACCGCGCTGTGCCCGGGCCCGATCGACACGGAGTTCGGTGTCAGCTCCGGCCTGGAAAAGACGATGTCCGCGATGCCGGCTTTCGCCAAGGCCACCCCCGCGGATTGCGTCGCCGCCGCCTTCGCGGCGCTGCAGCGCGGCAGGCGGGAGGCCATCCCCAACGCCGTTGTCCGCGTTGCCGCCACAGCGGCGCGCAGGACACCGGCCGTGGTCGCTTCCCGGGTGCTGCCCGCCTTCTTCCGCGTCTGAGCGCGGTTCAGCAGCTACCGGCTTGGCTGCCGTCGAGGAACAGGCTCCCGAGCGGGTGCGACGCGGGAGTGAGCTCTTCGTCGGTCACCCACCTGCAGAGCCGGTGCAGCGGCTCGAACGCGTCTTGCGGCCCCGCGAAAGTCGGTACGCACGAGTAGCCGAGCGACACGATGCGCTGCGCGCCACACAAGGCGGCAGCGTCGCGCAGCTGTTCTTTGAGGGCCTCGGGATAAACACCGACAGTCTGTGTGTAGCTGTCGAACTGGTTGACCGCGTCGGCGACCGAGTCCACCGGAACCAGGTTGGCGACGCGGTCGTCGAGGGCCGCGGCAAAGTCCACCGGCTCCGGAAGCCGGGAGACGATGATCGCGCCCTCGCCGTCGCGACCACCGATGACGGTGAACCAGTCCTCGTCGAAGCGTGCGGCATCCAGCGCGCCGCGCAAGGCGGGGGCGATTCCGCGCTTGGGCCGGGTGCTGACGTGCTCGGGCAGCGCGATCAATTCGCGGTAAACCCGATCGCCGAATTCGGCGAGGCGTTCGACACCCCGGCCGTCGGTACCGGACTCCACGAACACCGTTCTAGCGTTGGCGCACGCGGCCTGGTTCAGGTGACCGATGTCGACCGCCAGCCGGCGGGCCGCCTCGCCGAAAGCCGCGTCACCGGCGAACGCCGCGGCACCGATCACGCTCGCACTGCGTTTCGGGTCGAAGCTCACCAGCTCGAGGCCGGGCTGCAGATACCGGGTCAGGTGTTTGATGGACGCGAACCCGCCCCATGCCACCACCTTGTCGAAGTGAGCGGGCTGGTAGAGCGACCGTTCCACCCGCTCGTCGCCGCCGCGCCAGTAGGCGGCGCTCAGATGCCGGGTGACGGGATGATCGGGCGCCATCTCGCACATCGTCATCGCGATCGCCGTGGCTGTCATCGGGTCGTTGGAGGGGCTCTTGATGATCGCGTCGCCCCGGGTCAGCGCATTGCGAATCACGCTCAGCGCGGACAGCATTGGTGAGTTGCCCGCCGTGATGTGCACACACCTGCTGCCGAATGCGCGGACCCGCAGCGTTCGGCCGTCCGAAAGCACGGTGGGGACCCAGCCGTCGAGGTAGGCACGGCCGATGCCGATATCGACCATGTCGTCGAGCGCGGGGCGCGCGAAAAGCGCCGGCATCAAACGGTATTGCTCGTCGACGATCGGCTGGGTCGTGGGCGCCGCCGCATACGACATCTCCCGCGCCAGCGCGAGGTGTTGGTTGCTGCGGCAGTCCAGCCGGCCGCCGAGTTCGACCAGGTAGTCAATGATCTCGGCGACCGGCAACGCCAGCAGGTCGCTCAGCGCGGTCGGATCGGTCAGCGGCAGCGACGCCAGGTGACGCGAGATGTCGGGGGCCAGGAACACCCCGCTGTCGGAGCGCGCACCGAACTCCTGCAGATCCTCGGTGACAACCCGGCCCCGCACGACCAGTGGCACCACGTTCTGCGTGAGCTTCGGGGCGTTCATATCGACGACAGGAATTCGACGGTTTCGCGGTGGGCCGCGTCGGTGGCCGCACAGGTGATCTTGTCCTCGCCGTCGCGCGCCGCGCCGAACCGCTCGATATCGCGCTCACAACCGGGGGTGGTTTGCCCGCAGGGGCATGGGTCGTAGTGGACCTTGACCTTGTCGCCGGTGATGAATCCACCCCAACGGGTCTTCACCGCGAGGTCGAAGAATGCGGCGCGTCCGGTCACGCTACCGGATCGGGGCAGCGGAGCGCCGGTCTGGGAATCCAGCACGAACGGTATCAGCCACGGGTTGAAATGAAACCGGCCATGATCGCATTCGCGTGCGGCCAAGGTGATTTCGGACATGCCGTAGCCGGGACGGATCCGCTTCGCGCCGAAGAACTCCACCACGTCGTCTTCCCAGCCGTCGGGCTGGACCATGCCCTTGGCGCCACCGCCCAACGCCAGTACCGAGTCAGGCGCGAACACGTCGCGCCGACCCGCGGCCAGGCCGGCCAGCGCCAGGTTGTGCACGGTATGCCAGACCGCGACGGTGAAGATCCGGCGGCCCGCCAGCTCGGTGGTGACCCGGTCCAGGAATTCCAGCAGCAGTTGCGGCATCGCCGAGAGCAAGGTGTCGAACTCCTCCTTGCGGGCCAATAGCGTTGGATCCGGATTCAGCTGGCGCACTGTGCCTTTGGCGGTGGCATCGCGCAGCCGTCCGGCCAGATACATCACGTCGGAGCTCAGTCGCGACGGTAGGGCGGCGTGAAAGTGCTCCTCGCCCTTCGCGACGTGTGCCGCGATTGCGTCGTTGAGCCGGGTGACCATTGCGCTGCCGTGGCGGAAATAGGGAAACAAGACCTCGATCGGGGCGGTCTGGCGGCAGTCCTCATCGGTACCGAAGTCTTGGATGAACACGGCGGCGAATGCGGCGCCCAGGGTGTCGAATTCCGCTTGGCTCCACGGCACCAGTGAAAACGAACCGGATGTGCCCGAGGAGTGACAGACCCGCAGTGGAGTCTGTGCGTCCAATTGCATGAACCAGTCGTCAAGGCAACGACATTCGCCGGCATCGAAGCCAGTGAGGTCGACGGTGGTCAGGCGCGAAAGCCAACGGGTGAGGTCCGCGAAGCGTTTCCGGTCGATCAACGATGCCGGGTAAGACTTGTAGAAGGCGTGATCGAACAGCAGCGGAACGACATCATCCAGCGTGTCGACGCGCTGCACATTCAGCTCGTCGGCCACTCGGCGCAGCAGCGGGATCTCGTTGCGCAACTGCGTGAACCGGGTGCGAAGCGCATCCCGTTGCAGGTCTTGCAGGGCGTCGGACTCGATGCCGTTCATCCGGGTCAGCGAGCCCGCGAAGGCGTCGATCGGGTCCTCGAGGAAGCCGTCGAGCGACGGAGACCGCTGAGGTTGCTTTACACCGAGTACGCCCACAGTGTAAAACTGTAACGACGGCCGCGCGCCAGCGTCAAGACGGCTGTGGCCTCAAAGTCCGGTGAGGGCCGCGATCAGGTCGTCGGTGGCCGACAGGAACGGCGAGTGGTCGGCGTCGAGCTCGATGAATTCGGCTCCTGCCCGTTCGCTCATGTCCCGTTGCAGCTGCCAGGGCACCGCACGGTCCTCCCTCGACCCGATGTAGGTCTTCGGCACGGCACCGAATCGCGATCCCGTCACCCGCACGATTTCGAGGACCGGAGGCAGCGGCTCGGGGACGAGTCGGGATGCGGTTGCCATCGCGTCCGCGTGGTCGCACCGGTTGAAGAACCCTTCGACCGCGGCCTGCGCGGACGACACGAAAATACTGGCCCCGTCATCCGATGTGGTCAACGTGCCTTCGCGGGCGAAGAAGCTCTGTGATGTGGGCGCCAGAATGGTCTGCAACGCGCCCTCGCCGTCACGCAGGATCAGTGAGTTTACGAAGACGGCTCGGGCCAAAGACTTTGCCCGCGCCTCTGCGGCGAGGGTGGCGGCAAGACCACCCAAGCTGTGCGCGACGAGTATCACCGGCTCCTGGCAACGGTCGATCGCCGCGATCACCGTCGCCGCATAGGAGGCCAGGTGCGGGCGCGCCAACGTGGCGCCGCCCGGACGCCCCGGCAGGTCGACCGCCTCGACGTGATGCCCCTGTTCGCGCAATGGTTCCGCTACCCGGTCCCAGCACCACGATCCGTGCATCGCGCCATGGACGAGAACGAACGTTGACATTTCGGCGCCCTTCTCCCGGGTAGGTCAACAGCATCGCACGACAGTGCAGATCGCTCCGCGCTCAGTCACCAGCACGTCGGCTCCGCAGCCAGCAGAGCGTAGTGCTCGCTTCGGGCTGCCCGGCCTCGGCCGCAGCGCGCCACCATCGCTCGGCGGCCGCAATGTCGCCGTGCTGATAGCGGTAGGTGCCGACGTTGTACTGGGCGTCGCGGTGTCCGGCCCGTGCGGCGATGCGCCACCAGTGTTCGGCGACGTCATGTTCGCCCCGCATGTGATGACTGACGCCCAAATGATATTGGGCGTCAACATGACTGGACTCGGCGGCGCTGCGCCACCAGCGCTCGGCAGCCCGTTGGGCGCCACGATCTTGGCAATCGACCCCGAGGTTGTATTGCGCCCCGGCGTGCCCCGCCTGTGCTGCTACGCGCCACCAACACCGAGCTTCGGACCGCGCCGATTCGGTGCCGGTGAGATCGAGCAGCACGCCGAGGTTGTATTGCGCATCGGTGTGGCCGGTTCCGGCGACCAGGCGCAACCAGTCCTCTGCCTCGGGGTCGCCCCGCAGCTGCAACCGCACGCCGAGGTTATACCGCGCCTCGACATGGCCTCCCGATGCCGCAAGGCGCCACCAGTATTCGGCCTCTTCGCCCGATCGTCCTGTTGCATCTTCGTGCAGCATCACACCGAGGCTGTATTGAGCTTCGTGGTCTCCAGATCTTGCCGCACGCCGCCACCACTTCTCGGCCGCCGCCCGTAGCGCGACGTTGCCTGTCTCATAGAGCAGGCGAGCGCGTTCGCAGCTCATATCGCCGTCATCACCGGCGCCGTCCGCCTCGACCTCGAACTCAGCGTGGGGCATGTCTCAACCTAGATAATTGCGATAACGATCGTTTCTTTATAGCATCGACATAGCTGGTAATACCTCTAATGTAGTGCGTATCACGCTGTGAACGATCGGACTTATTGCGACTGATGGTCAAAATATCGATGCGGGATCGCACGCGCCGACGCCTGGGTCTGCGCGGACGTCGGCGACCGAATACCGGCGCGACGCACTCCGAACACCCCGACCGCGAGTGGGCGGAGATGGACTGGAATCAGCACGTGCGTGGCGCTGCCGTACGTGGCCGGTACGTGCACTACGTCGACGTCGGAACCGGCCGGCCGGTGGTGCTGACGCACGGCCAGGGCGGAGCATGGCAATGGTGGCTGCGGGTCATCCCCGCGGTGGCGCGCCACCACCGGGTGATTGCGCTCGACCTCGCGGGCTTCGGCGCATCGGAGCCGGTGGGCGCCGGGGATGTCTTCGAGGAACAGGTCGCTACCGTGGTCGGACTGTTGGACGAGTTGCGGCTGGCCAAAGCGACCATCGTGGGTCACTCGATGGGCGGCCTCGTCTCGCTCAAAGTTGCGTGCGACCACCCCCACCGGGTCGACGGGTTGATGTTGATCGGCTCCGGTAGCAACATCATGGGTCCGGCGCGACTGCGGGCGATCTTGTTGGGCTTCCGATTGTTCGACCGGGTTTTCCGGTTTCCCACCGTGCCGCGCATTATCGTGCGATGGCGTCGCCTACGGGCCGCGTTCTTCAAGCTCGCCGTGGCGGAGACACATCACATCACGCGGTCGTTGGCCGCCGAACTGGTGCCGCGGATGGCGGCGCCGGGGTTCATCGCCGGCATGGAAGCCGCTGGCAAGGCGGTGGGAGAAGCTACCCCCGAAGCTGTCCGCGCTCCCGCGTTGGTGGTGTGGGGCCGTGGCGACCGAATCGTTCCACTCTCGTCGGGACGCCAACTGGCAGCAGCCATTCCCGATGCGCAGCTGGTGGTACTCGATGACGTCGCACACTGCGCGATGCTCGAGAAGCCCGCCGAGACTGCGGCTTTGATCATCGATTTCGTCCGCGACCCCAGGGCCGGCCGGGCCGCGAGAGACTCCGCAACGGACGTGGTCGACCGTGACGATAGTCAGGCCGGCGCCCGGATTGCGCAGTGGGAGAATACTTTCGGAGAGGAGAACTGGGGATGAACCGGGAGGAACTTTGGTCCGACCTGGAGAACTGGGGCCGCGATCCAGTGCTGTCCGAACTGGATGCGCTGATGTGGCGTACCGATCGGCACCCGCAGGGCGCATGGTCTGGGGTGGTGGTGCAGCTGCTTGACACCGTCCCGGATTGGGAGCGGCTTCGGGCTGCTCATGAGTGGTTCGTGGAGATCGTTCCGCGGTTCGCGCAGCGAGTGGTCGATCCGGTGCTTCCGGTCGGCCCACCGATGTGGGAGGACGACCCGTCCTTCGACCTGGACTACCACCTGCGGCGGGTGTCGTTGCCCGCACCCGGCACGCGCAGTCAGTTGCTCGAACTCGCGCAGACGATCGGGCTGACGCCGTTGGACCGGTCCCGCCCGCCCTGGGAGGGCTACCTGGTCGAAGGCCTGGAGGGTGGCCGCGCGGCCTACGTTATGCACGCTCATCACGTCTTCATGGATGGGCTGGCGCTGGCACGGTTGCACGAGCGTGTCCTCAACACGGGCCGTGAGCATCAGCCCGACAAACCCATGCCGGTGCACGAACCGGTGCGGCGCAGCCCCATCGGTGTGGCAGTCGAACAGATCGGCCATCAGATCGCCGGCACCCCGAAGGCTCTTTTCGGGACTGGGCGAGCGGTAGTCAAAGCGGTCGGCAACCTTCGCTCTACCGCGGACTACGTGACTTCGTTGGCGCGGGTGGCCGGACCGCCCCCGAAGAATCCGTCCAAGGTCCTGCAGGGCGGTTCCCGAAAGATGTGGCGCTTCGGGACCATGGAATGCGAACTCGACGACCTGAAACGTGCGGCGAAAGCGGCAGGCGGCACGCTAAATGACGCGTACGTCAGTGCGCTCCTCGGTGGGCTGCGGCGGTATTGCAGCGCCAACGGCGAAGAACTGGAAGATGTTCCGATCTCGATGCCAGTGGCCATGCGCTCTGCGGACAACGCGACCGGCGGCAATGACTTTGCCGCCGCCTATTTCCTGGTGCCGTCCGGCGTGGCAGATCCTGCCGAGCGGATCCGGGCGATGCACGAGCGGGTCCAGCACGTGCGGTCCGAACCCGCCCTGGGCTTCCTCGGTGCCATCACCCCGGTGCTCAACCGCACCCCTTCGGGTGTGGCCGCGGCGATCCTCGGCGCTGTCGGGGGAGCGGTGCTCACCACCAGCTCATGGCCGGGCATTACCGAGGACCGCTACATGGCGGGCGCGCGCTTCGACCGGATGTTCGTCTTCGCGCCGTTGCCGGGCACCGTTTTGACCTCGGCCATGTGCACCCACTGCGGCGTGTGCTGTATCGCCATGAACGCCGACGGCGAGGTGTTCAAAGACCTTGATCTGCTGTGGAACTCGATGCAGGAGAGTCTGGACGAAATTCTCGCGCTCGGCCGCTAGACCTACCTCGACCGCGCCCCGGGGCTACGGCCGACTGGCGCGGGGCTCGACCGCCACGACGTCATCGGCGCTCCAGCACGCTTGGCATCGACGATGATCACGAAGCTCCAGACGCACGCGGCAAGGCAGATGCCGACGTACTGCCAGGAGTGAAAGAATCCGCCGCCGAAGAAGAAAATCGACACGACCGAATAGAGCACGGCCATAACGGAGTAGCCGATCCACTCCAGCAGGGATTGACCACGCCCGTCGGGGCGACGGCCCAGCATCGCGCTCGCCGAGGGTCCGCCCCACAACAGCGTCGCCATGAACGACAACAGGTACAGATCGTCGGCGAGTGCGCCTTTCAACAGTGCCCAGCTGACCACGCCGGCGGACATGGCGCCGACGATCCGGATGGTGTGCTCCCGCTGGGACCGGCCGGGGGAGAGCTCGTCGCGGCCGTATTGAATTGTCTGCCAAGCGAAAATCGACTCGGCGGCAAACGTCACGATGATGGCGAACCAGAACAGCTGCATGAACCAGTGACTGTGCCGGCCGCCGAACCAGTCGCTGAAGTGCAGCAGATAGGACCCGTCGTGCGGCCACCAGAGGGCCGTCATCCACAGCGCCATCGGATAAACCCGGTCGCGTTTTCCCATCCGGGCGCCTTCGATGAAGAAGACGAACATCGCGACAATCGACAGCCCGCCGATTGCAACGACGGCGATCGCGTTGTGCGAGATCGCGTCGAGCGTGGTCCGGGGATCGTAGGTATTCATTGCTGTACCAAGGTATCCAGGGCGACGGTGGATGCCAACGTTCGGCGGGGATCGGAGTAGGACGACGCGAGCACGCGCAGCAAACGCGCGTCGGCGAACGCATGCGAGACCGGGTATTCGCGCATATATCCGTAGCCGCCGTGAAGTTGGAGGGACTGGTCGACGGCTTCGCCACAAACTCTGGTTGCAGTGATGCAGGCGGCAGCCGCGTCGGCTGCATCCAGCTCACCGGTGCTGCGCGCGTGCACGCAGAGATCGACGAAGGCGGTCAGCCCGGCCACCTCGGCCCAGAGCTCGGCAAGCCGAAAGCGGGTGTTCTCGAACTCCGCCAGCGGCCGGCCGAATACCTTGCGCTCGTGGACGTAATCCACCGCCAGCGTCGTCGCGGACCGTGCGCTCGCCAGCGCCAACACCGCGAACCACAGATCGATGTCACGACGCAGTGCGGCCGGGGAACCGATCTCGGTTCCGGCGGTGTCGACCGTGCCATTGCTGAGCGTGACGTCCGCCAGGCCGGCGTCGCGTCCGGCGAGGTTGCCAACGATCGGTGTGACGGCGACCCCTGGTTGATCGAGCGCGAGCAGGGCAACGGAGTCGGTGCCCGTTATCAGCAGCGCGTCGGCGATGCGGCCGGCGGCGACGTTCGAGAGGATGGCGGGCGCGGGAACCGCGACCAGCTGACCGGCGCTGAGACCGGGTAGCCACCGTTGTCGGTCCGCCGCGGTGGCGTGATCGAGCAGAAAAGGGATAGCGACGCCGGCCTGCAGTGCCCAGAGCACGGCCAGGCCGATCGCCCCGGCCGCGACCGTCTCCTCGATCAGGACCGTCAAAAACCCGAAGTCGTCGGCACCGCCACCGCCGAACTCCTCGGGCACCGCGGTACCCAGGAAGCCCGCGGCACCGGCCGCGGCGACCACGCTGCGGGGCGTCGCATCGGCCTCACGCCAGGCGTCCAGGTTCGGTGCCACCTCGGTGGCGATGAAACGCTTGACGCTGTCGCGGAACGCCGCGTGATCCTCGTCGAAGAAGCGTCGGCGCTTCGAACTCACCCCGAAATCACCTCGGCGCCATGCGAATCGCGCCATCCAAACGGATGGTCTCACCGTTGAGCATGCCGTTGTCGATGATCGCCAGTGCCAACCGGGCGAACTCGTCGGGCAGGCCCAGCCGACTCGGATGCGGGACGGTCTTTGCCAGTGAGGCCCGTACCTCGTCGGAGACCTTTGCCAGAAGCGGCGTGTCGAAGGTGCCGGGCGCGATGGTGCAGACGCGGATCGCCTTGGACGCCAGGTCGCGTGCGGCGACGATGGTCATGCCGACAATGCCTGCCTTGGACGAGGCATACGGTATCTGTCCGATCTGGCCTTCGAACGCGGCCACGGACGCGGTCAGGATGACCACACCGCGATCACCGTCGATCGGCTCGTTGGTGGCCATCTGTGCGGCGGCCAGGCGCAGCACGTTGAACGATCCGATGAGGTTGATACCGATGACCTCGGAATAGGTCTCCAGTGAGCCGGGTGAGCCGTCTTTGTTGACCACCCGCACCGGACCGCCACGTCCGGCGCAATGCACCACCGCCCGAAGCGGGGCCGCCTCGACGGCGGCGTTGATCGCCGCGGTGACTTCCTCGGGGTTGCGGACGTCGGCGGCGACGAACTGCACCGCGTCGCCCAGTTCTTTCGCGACGGTTTCGCCGTTCGAGGAGGGCAGGTCGGCGATGACGACCCGGGCGGCGCCGCCTGCCACGAGGCGCTCGACGGTCGCGCGACCGAGCCCGGATGCGCCGCCGGTGACGACCGCGCTGATTCCGTCAATCTGCATGGTTTGCTTGTCCTTTCGGATCCTTACGGGGCCTTTTCAGAGCCGTTCGATGATGGTGGCGTTGGCCATTCCGCCGGCTTCGCACATGGTTTGCAGCCCGAAGCGGCCGCCGGTGGACTCCAACGCGTGCAGCATCGTCGTCAACAGCCGGGCACCGGACGCCCCGAGTGGGTGGCCCAGCGCAACCGCCCCGCCGCGGGGGTTGAGCCTGGTGGGATCGGCATTGAAGTGTTGTGCCCAGGCCATCGGGACCGGCGCGAACGCCTCGTTGACTTCGTAGTGGTCGATATCGGCCAGCGACATCCGCGACCGCCGCAACACCCGCTCGGTGGCCGGGATGGGGCCGGTCAGCATGGTGATCGGATCGTCGGCGGCGAGTCCGAACGCATGGAAACGCGCCCGCGGGGTCAGGCCCAGTTCCGCGGCGGTGTCGTCGCCCATGATCAACACCGCCGCAGCCCCGTCGGCCAGCTGGGACGAATTTCCCGGGGTGATGTGCCAGTCGGTGATCTCGGGGAAGCGTGCGGCCATCTCGTCGGAGTAGAACGACGATTTAAGCGTCGCCAGACCCTCGACCGTGGTCGATGGCCGGATGGTTTCGTCGGTACTGACCGTCTGTCCGTCGGGCGTGGTGATCGGCACGATCTCGGCGCTGAAGTCGGCCGCGGCGGCATTGCGATGGGACCGGGCGGAAAACTCGTCGATGGACTCGCGGTCGAGTTTCCAGCGGGCGGCCACCAATTCGGCCGAGACGCCCTGCGGCACGAGTCCCGGCGCATAACGGTGCGCCACTGCCGAACCGTACGGATCCTGCCCGATCCGCGCGGTGAACATCGGGATCCGGCTCATCGACTCGACACCGGCCGCCACCACGATGTCGCACGCGCCCGCGATCACGGCCTGTGCGGCGAAGTCGGCGGCCTGCTGGCTGGATCCGCAGGCCCGGTGCACCGCCACTGATGGCACGCTCTCGGGCAGGCCTGCCGAGAGCCACGCCCAGCGTCCGACCGGCCCGGACTGTTCACCGACCTGACTCACACAACCGGCGATCACGTCGTCGACGCGAGCGGGATCGACGTCGTTGCGGGCCATCAATTGACCAATCACCTGACCCAGCAGCTCTACGGGATGAACGCCGCTCAGCGCCCCGCCGGGGCGGCCGTCCTTCGGTGGCTTCCCCTTGGCCATCGGGGACCGGACGGCATCGACAATCACTGCGCTACGGGACATCTCGGCCTCTCTTCGGTGTGTCTTTTGGTTCGACTTGCGGCGGTTCAGGCGTGCTGCGGCTGGCTGATCGCCGCGGCGTCCCAGTAGAACGCCTTGATTTCCTGGACCCGGTCGCCGGAGAACGACCACACCTCCAGGGCAGAGTTGGGAACTGTGTCCTCGGAGCCCGGGTTCTTCCATTCGAAGGTGATCCAGGCGACCACGTGGTCGCCGTCGCCGATGGTCCGAAGCAGGGTGAGATTCGTGGCGCCCGCTTGGTTACCGGCTTTCGCGATCCCGGTGAACAGCCCCCGTAGCCGTCGACTGCCCTCCACCCGGCCGCCATGCGGCAGCGACGGCGGCCATTCGATCGAGGCATCCTCGGCAAAGTGAGCGTCGATCGCGGCCGCCACCGCATCAGGGTCGGCGCCGCTGAGCGCGGTGTAGAAGTCGGCGACGATCTGGGCGTTCGACATCGGGTACCTCACTGTGTCCGGAGCGGGGGATTATTTTAGAACCGTATCGTCTCATTAAGGGCTGGGCAATGGCGGCCCCCCGGAGCCACCGGCGATCATCGTGCCCTGGCTGGTGGCGCAGCGGTTGCCGTCGCGGTCCTCGACCACGACTTCGACGAACTTGGTGCGCCGCCCCCCGCCCAAGCCGGTCGCGCGAAACGTCAGCGGCGCGTGGGCGGGTGAATGAAATTGGATATGCAGCGACCCGGTCGCGGGCAACAGTCCGGGTTCGCTCATCCGCACGGTAAGAGCGCCCATGATCTGATCGGCCGCAGCGGTTACGGTGCCCCCGTTCACGGCCCCATTGGGGTTGGGGGTCAGCGTCGAACGTTCCATACGAAAGATCGCCGACATGGCATTGAACTCCGTGCACACCAGGCCCACGTCGCGGCAGTAGGGCAGAGCGTTGACCCAGGTCAACCAATCCACGGTGGGGCCCGACGGCGGGTTCCACCACTCCGCTTCGGGCGGGATCCGCTCTTCAGGCATCTTCAGGCTCCGGTTCTCGTTTTCCTGAGACAATGTAAACGATCGTTCCCGCTAGGGTAGTCGCCCCCGGGCCGTGTGTGGCCATTGACACAAACGACCCAAATCGGCAATTATGAGACATTGAACCTTAAAAACGTAGCCCGTCGGCAGAACGTCCGTTCGGGAGAGACTGAAGACAAGGACACCAACTTCATGGGACTCGCCGACAACAAGGTCGCCTTCATTTCCGGGGTAGCGCGGGGGCAGGGCCGCTCGCACGCGGTGCGACTCGCCGAGGAAGGCGCCGACATCATCGGCTTCGACATCTGTGCCGACGACCCCTCGGTGGAATACCCGCTTGCCACCCGCGATGATCTCGACGAAACGGGCAAGCTCATCGAGAAGTTCGGCCGCAAAGCGCTGCTGTCGGTCGCCGACGTTCGCGACCACGAGGCGGTTAAGCGGATTGTCGACGAGGGCGTGGCAGAGTTGGGGCGGTTGGACATCGTCCTGGCGAACGCCGGCGTGATGGCCATTACCGGCCAGCAGCGCCTAGCGCGTGAAGCGTTCCTGGCCGGCATCGACATCATGCTGGTCGGCGTCTTCAACACCGTGATGCCGGCGATTCCGCACCTGCAGGCCGGCGGGCGGGGAGGATCGATCGTGATCACCAGCTCCACTGCGGGCTTGGTCGGCGGCCTCGGCGACGGCTCGCCGGGGGTGCTGGGCTACACCGCCTCCAAACACGGGGTAGTCGGATTGATGCGCGCGTGGGCCAATGTGCTTGCCCCAGATAACATTCGGGTGAACACCATCCACCCGACCGGGGTCAACTCCCCGATGATCGCCAACGAAGCATTCGGGCGCTACGTGCAGGAGTTCCCGACGATCGCGCAGAACCTGCAGAATCCCCTGCCGGTCCCCAACGGACTGCTCGAGCCGCAGGACGTGACGGACTCGATCATGCACCTGGTTTCGGACGCGGGCCGCTACATCACCGGCAGCACGTTCGTCATGGATGCTGGGTTCACCAATAACCGATGATCATCTAACCGGAAATCATCGAAGTCGCTGATCGGAAGGGGCCAACGATGACGCAGGTGGTTGAACGACCGGATCTCGGGACGCGGGACAGCGCTTCTCGACCAGTCGATACCGCACCTCGCACGTCGGCCCCGGTGAGGTGGTGGGCGGCCGTCGGCAGCGCTTACCTGGTGTTCATGGTGGTCGTACTGAGCGCCTGGGTTCTTGGCCCGCTGTTCAAGACCGTGCCGGTGGGTCCGACCCCGGTTCCGACCTTCATGAAGGTCGCGGTGGTTTTCTTCGAGGTCATCTCGATCCCCGCGGTGTTGGCGTGCTTCTACTTCATGGTCGTCAAACCGTGGCGGCGCGACGGCAAACTCAGCGTGGACGGGGCGCTGACGATCGCCTTTGCGACGGTGTGGTTCCAGGATCCGTTGTCGGCGTACAGCGGCACCTGGTTCACCTACAACGCCTGGGCGCTCAACTACGGCTCCTGGGTGAACAGCATTCCCTTCGCCACCGGCAAGGCCGCACCCGGCGCGATGCTGGTCGAGCCAATTCTGATCATTCCCGGCGCCTACGTCTACTGCTTCGTGATAGCGATGTTCGCCGGGTCCTGGGTGATGCGAACCGCACGCAAGCGCTGGCCGCAACTCAGTGCGGTCAAGCTGGCCGCCATGTGTGTCGTAGCGATGTGGGGTTTCGACGTTCTGCTCGAAGGCGTCATGTTCATGCCGCTGGGTGTCTGGGAGTATCCCGGCGGGCACTTCAGCATCTTCTCGAACACCTACCACCGCTTCCCGCTCACCGAGATGATCACCGCCGGTTCGGCATTCGCGTCCGTCGCCATCCTGCGCTTTTTCAAGAACGACCGCGGCGAGACGCTGGCAGACCGTGGCCTCGAGTCACTGAAAGTATCGGATCGCCGCAAGAGCCTGTTGCGCGGGCTGGCAATGATCGGTTTCGTCAACATGTTGTTCTTCGTCCTGTACAACGTGCTCAACACCTGGACCGCGACGCGGATGGCCGAATGGCCGGTGGACCTGCAGCAGCGCTCGTATCTGACCAATGGTCTGTGCGGAGAGGGCACCGACCAGATGTGCCCGGGCCCGGCAGTTCCCCAGTTCCGCAACAACAATCAGGATCCCAACGGGGGTTCGGCGCATCTGGACCCGAACGGTCATCTGGTAGTGCCGCCCAACACCGTGCTGCCGAGCATGGTGCCTTTCGACCGCGGAAAGTAGACCGAGGGCGCGACATTTCATCGATCACCAGATTCGCAGTGCTGGCGACCGCGATCGCCTCTCGGCCCTTGACTGTCGAAGAAACGCGCGCCGAGTCAACTCACACGGACGGCCGCACGGTGTTCGTCGCTGCCGGCCTCGACGACGCGGACGTACGTGACGCGGTCGCGGTACAGGCGGCGCTGCTGGCCGGTGGCGCGTTGCGCAAAGACCTGATGATGCGACTGGCGCGACATCGCACGACCGCAGCCCAGCGCTATCTCGCTCTGGAAGTCGGCCGTGTCGCAGAGCAGTTGGATCGGGTCTTGCCGACCAGAACCGCGCGACGCATCAAATCGGCAGGTTTGCAAGCACTTTCAGGCTCCAGCGATGAGTCTTACGACCTTGCGCTGGGTCGCCAGCCGGTTGCCTCACCCCCGGATTGGGTCGGTGTGTTGCGGCCTTCCCGGCTGCGCCGGGTGAGCCAGGAGGAGCTGCGTGCCTCGCCCACCGATCACGACCTGACGCGCTTGGGGCAGTTGCAGGAAGAGGATCCCGAGGAGGACGACGGCCCCGCGGACGAGAACGACGACAGCAAGATCGTCAATCTGCTGTCCGCCCCGGGAATTCCCAATCCGCTGGGCGACGCGATCCAGAAGCTCCTCGGCATGGGCCGCAGCGGCCAGGACAAGAATCAAGGTTCTGCCGAGATCCCGGCGGGTAAGCAGCGGTTCGGTCCGGTCGGCCGGAATGCGCGCAAGGGGGCACTGGGCCGGTTGATGTCCGCGGTGCTGGAACCGGCGCCGGTCGTCGGAACCCGTTACCCGGAGTGGGATTGCCACAAGGGGGCCTATCGTTTCGACTGGTGCGCGGTGGCCGAATACGATCCGGCCGACGTCGAGTCCGCCGCTGAAGTCACCGTCAGCAGAACCCTGTTGCAGCGGCCCCTGGCCCGAGTCGGCATCGAGCCGCAACGCCATCGACGTCAGGCCGAGGGCGATTCCCTGGATCTGTCGGCGCTGGTGGACTACGAGACCGACCGCCGACACGGCGACAATCCGGACCCCTACATCTACGAGGCCAGTCGACTGACCAAGCGCGACCTATCGGTACTCGTACTGCTGGATTGTTCGGGTTCGACCGCAGAAGACTCCGGCGGCCGCGTGGTTTTCGAGGAGGAGCGCCGGCTCGCCGGAGATTTCACTGTGGCGTTGGAAAGGCTGGGCGACCGGGTCGGGACCTACGGATTCTATTCCCGCGGCAAAGATGCGGTGCGCTTTCTCAGGGTCAAGAGTTTCGACGCCAGGTTCGACGCGGCCGCCAAGCGCCGCCTGCGGTCGGTCCAACCGTCCGGGTTCACCCGGATCGGCGCCGCCATCCGCCACGCCACCCACGTCCTGCAATCGCAGGCGCTGGCAAAGAATATGGTGCTGTTGGTGATCGGCGACGGATTGCCTTACGACGACGGCTACGAGGATCGCTACGCGCGCGCGGACGCCCGGCAGGCGATCAAGGAAGCGGTGCTGCAGGGCATCGGCGTGGCCGGAATCGGCATCCGCTCGTCGACCGAACCCGAGGTTCTCGAGGACGTGTGGTCGGACGCATCGTTCAGGGTGATCGGACAGAGCGGCGATATTACCCAGCACCTGCGCGGCCTATTGCTCAACGCGCTCAGTGTGACGCGCAGTAACGGCCGGCGACGCGAGTTGTTATCCGAAGAGCACCACGGATACCTACGGTCGCTGCATGCGGCCAGACGCAACGTGATCAACACATATAGCTGAAGCTGCGAGGTGGGAATGAGCGAATTGACAATGGAGCAAAGGGATTCGATGCCTGACACGGGTCGAGCCAAGCAGGGCTACATCCCTGTCGGCGACGAAGTCGACGTGTTCGCCGCGGCCTGGAAGTCTGGACTTCCGGTCATGCTCAAGGGGCCGACGGGTTGCGGTAAGACCCGGCTCGTCGAGCACATGGCGGAGCAGTTCGGGGTGCCGCTGTTCACTGTGTGTTGTCACGAGGACATGACATCGTCAGATCTTCTGGGCCGGTTCGTACTTCGTGACTCGCACACGGAGTGGGTGGACGGCCCCCTGACCCAGGCTGTGCGGCAGGGCGGCATCTGTTACCTCGACGAAGTGGTCGAAGCCCGCCAGGACGCGATCGTGGCAGTGCATTCGCTGGCCGATCACCGTCGCGAGCTGAACATCGAGCGATTGGGTGGCGTCAAAATACAAGCGGCAATGGGATTTCAGCTCGTTGTCTCCTACAACCCCGGCTATCAGAGCGTCCTCAAAGACCTCAAGATGTCGACGCGCCAGCGCCTCGTCGGCATCGACCTCGGATTCCCGCCGCCCGATATCGAGAGAAGGATTCTGCTGCAGGAGAGCGGGCTGGACTCCGAACTGCTCGACGACATCATTCGGCTGGGTCAGGCGATTCGGCGCCTCGATGATGCCGCGCTACGTGAAACCGCTTCCACCCGTGCGCTTGTCGCGACAGCTACCCTGGTGCGCGCGGGTCTGCGCCCGCGTGCAGCGGCCGTCTCCGCGATCGCCAGTCCGCTGACCGACGATGCGGAAACCTGCGAGCGGTTGACGGTGCTGATCGAGTCGTATCTCTGAAGCGGACTACCTGCCGGTCGAGACGGTGTCGAGATTCTCGACCGGTGAGCCGGGATTGCGCGTGGCCCGCTGCACCGCGGCGCGCATCAGGTAGAAGGTCACCAGGAACCAGCCGCCGAACAACACCACCGGGATCCACAGGCCGAACAGCCCATTCCACGACCACGGTCCGGAGTGGAAGAAGAACAGCAGCTGGTCGGGCAGGATCAGCATGACGATCATGATGTTGACGTAGCCGGCCCAGCGCGGAAATACCGGATCGGCGCTCTTGTCGATGAAGGCCGCGATGGCGATCGCGATCGGCATCGCGGCGAACATGGATACCCCACCGATGAACTGCAGCCACGCCATGTCGTTGAAAATGTAGGTCAGTTCGTGAGCCCGCTCGGGACGGTAGGCGGCGACCAACCACCAAATGGCAGGATAGAACGACAGGACCATGTTTCCGCAGCCGCCGATGACCACGCCATAGGTGAGCACGCCCGCGCCGCCTTCGATCTTGGACAAGAACTGCCCGATCGCGGCGGCGAAGAAGATGAAGACACCGGCTGCCCACATCACCATCACCATGCCGATACGAATACCGTTGGTGTTCTCCTGGAAGATCCGGGCGATTTCATCGGCGTTGCGGGACGGCGCAACTGGTGGGAGGAAGCCGGCGAAGGCACCCCAGCCCAGGAAGAGCAACAGCAGGTACCCAGGGCCGCACCAGGCACCGAACATTACTTACAAGTTCTCAAACTACCCCCTATGCCGCCCCCCGAAGTCAACGGCGAGCGATAACGGGTTTGCGGCGGGCTTCTTGGCCGAGATGTCGCCGGCGGCGACGCCGCGTTTGAGGGTAGTCGACGGACTCATAATTGGTGTACCTGGGCGTTTGTTGCGTCGGCTAGCGTTGGAACGTTTTGGGCGTACGTGCTTCTAGCTGTGTCGATACGGCTTGTCGCGTTGGCCGGAGCTGGATGTGTAGGGAAGTGCTGCGGTATCGGTCGCGGTATCCGCCAGTTCCGCGGGCTCGATAAGCAGCCAGCGACACCATTGCCATGGGTTGACGGCCGCACCCGCCGCGCCACGGTAAGACACGGAGCGCGGCTGTGCACCGCGACGTACCTTTTCTTCACGCCGCCGAAGCGGCTTGCATCACGGCAATCGCTCGCTGGCAGGTGCCGGTTTGCGCGGTGGTTCGGTGGCTGTCAATGCTCGGCATGGAGCCGACCGCAAAGCGGCGTGGCCTTGACAGTCACCGCATCAGCGTTGAGCACAATTTGAGGCCAGTGCGGCCAAGTGGTGGATTTGGCGGACGAACATGCCGCGTGCGGCGGCAGCTGACCACGGTGTTCCCGAGACATCGCCGCCCCGCGAAGCGGTTGGTAGACCTAGACGCGCGCTTCAGTCGAGGCGGTAGCGGATCAGCCTGGAGCTGTTGGCGACTACTGCCACCGAGGACGCGTTGTGCAGGATCGCCGCCAGCACCGGCGACAACGCGCCACCTGCGCCGATCGCCAGCCCGACGGCGTTGACCGCAATGGACATGCCGTAGTTCTGGCGGATGACCTCGACCGCGCGGGCGCCCAGGTCGGGCACGTCGAGCAGGCGCTGCAGGTCGTCGTTGGCCAACGCGATGTCGGCCGTCTCGACCGCGACGTCGGTGCCGGCCAGGCCCATGGCGATGCCGATATCGGCGGCGGCCAGGGCGGGGGCGTCGTTGACGCCGTCACCGACCATCCCGACGACGTAGCCCTCGTCCTGTAGCCCGCGGACCACTTCGAGTTTGTCATCCGGCAGCACCTCGGCGCGCCACTCGTCGATGCCGAGCTCACCGGCGACCGCCTCGGCGGTATCGTGATGATCGCCGGTGAGCATCACGATCCGGCGAATACCGTTGGCGCGCAACTTTTTCACGACGTCCGGCGCCTCGGGCCGCACTTGGTCACGTAGGCTGATCAACCCGACCAGGGTGCCGTCCACCGCCAGCAGCAGCGGCGTCTCGGCTTGGCGTCGCAGCGTGTCGACCCACTGCGTCGCCTTCTTCGACACCCGGACTTTTTCGGAGCGCAGCAGCGACGGGCTGCCCAGCAGCAGCGTTCGGCCGTCGGCCCAGGTCCGCATGCCCAGCCCGACCAGCACCTCGCATTCTTCGTGCGGCGGGATGGTGATGCGGCGTTCCTCGGTGGAGCGGATCACGGCCTCGGCAAGTGGATGGCGCGAATGCAGCTCCGAGCTGGCCGCATACGCGAGGACCTGCTCGGGCTGCCAATCCTTGTGTATGGCAATGATATTGGTCACCACTGGACGCCCGATGGTCAGTGTGCCGGTCTTGTCGAACACGATCGCGTCGACCCGGCCGGCCTGCTCCAGGTGCGATCCACCCTTGATCAGGATGCCGCGGCGTGCGCCGTTGCCGATCGCGGCGCTGATCGCCGTCGGTGTGGCCAGCCCCACCGCGCACGGGCAGGCGATCAGCAGCATGGTCATCGCGCGCCGGACATCCCCGGTGATCGCCAAGGTGATCGCCGAGACGATGAACGAGATGGGCACGAAGCGGCGCGAGAAGTTCTCCCCCACGGTCTGAATCGGCGCCCGATCGTGCTGCGCCTCTTCGACCCGGGTGATGATGCGCCCGATCGTGGTTTCATTGCCCACAGCGCTGGCGCGCACCACCAGCCGACCGCGCAGCACCACCGAACCGGCATGCACCGGCGACCCGACGATCATGCTGACCGGCAGGGTCTCCCCGGTAATCGCGGACTGGTCAACCGCCGCCTCGCCGTCGATGACCTCGCCGTCGACTGGGATCGCCACATGGTCGTGGACTATCACCTCGTCGCCGATCTGCACGGTGTCCATCGGTACTTGCACTTCGTTGCCGTCGTCCAGGCGAATCCAGGCCGTGTCGGCGGTACCGCGCAGCAGATCCGAGATGGCGCGTCGGGTCCGTCGCAGCGTCAAGTCCTGCAGGTACTCGCCGATATTGAGCAGCCACAGCACGGTCAACGCAACCACGTTCTCACGCAACACCAGGCTCGCCGCGATAGCCGCGGTCACCAACGTGTCGGTGCCGGCGCGGCCGGACCGGATCGAGCGCAGCGCGCCCCGGAAGAATGGGTAGCCCATAAAAACGGTCGCGCCCGTCGCCACCAGCTGACCGCTCGGACTCAGCAGCGGTGGTCGTTTGAAGACGTAGCGGCGCACTCCCAATAAGGCCAGCGCCGCACCGCCGATCACCATGCGCAGCACCTCGGTGTTGCGGACGTCAGATGACCGCGGCGTGCGCGCCGGGATCAGCTCGGCGGCTATGTGTTTGGCTGTGTCGATCGCCGCCAGCACCGCCGAGCGATCGCAGCGCTTCGGCGAATACCACACGACCACCGACCCAGTGTGCGGATAGGCGTGCACCGCCCGCACACCGTTGTGCTTGTCCACCGCATCTTCCACCGCCACCGCGCGGCGTGCATCGCAGACCACCCAGGGAACCTGCACCCGCATCCGCCCGGCCGCATCCGAGACGACCTCGAGGTCAGGCTCGATTACCGCTGTCATGCCGGCGATCAGTGCTCGTGCTGGTCGTGGTTGCCAATGGCCGGCGGTGGTGCCTCTTCACCGATACGTTCGCGGGCCTCGGCGACCACGTCGGACACCTTGAGCCGGGCCGATTCCGCCACCTTCTCCGCGCCCCGCGTTCCGCGCAGACCCACCTCCGTCGTGGCCACCGCAGCCCGGTGAACCGGAGCCGAACCCAGCGCCTTGCGCAACAGCTCATACGCGCTCACCCCGACCACTCCGGTAACCACCGTCGCGCCTGCCTTCGCCAATAGCCCGTGCACGATCATCGCCCAACCTTCCTTCCGTTCAGACATTGTTATGACATCAGCCAACCCGAACGTCGATTGATGTTCATATAACAATATCACAATATCAGCATGCTCGACTCCGGTATTCACCCGGTGTTCCTTCGGCCGCAAAGGGCATCTGGGGCGGCTCGCGGTTGTGAGTGGTTGGTCCCCCGTTTGCGGTCGGACTGCGGCCCCATACCCGGTACGTGTGCGGTAACACGGTCAAGTCCAGGGACGTGGTGTACGACGTCGTCGTGTGATTCTTCGATGTCGTGACTTATGCGGTTAGTGCCGCGGGGTTGTCCTCCTGTTCTGCTGGTGTGGTGGTGGTCAGGCGGGATTTGCTGAGGACGTCGAGACCCAGGTAGCGCCGTGACTCGGCCCATTCGTCGTGTTGTTCGGCCAGCACAGCGCCGACGAGGCGGATTAGAGCATCGCGGTCGGGGAAGATCCCGACGACATCGGTGCGGCGGCGGATTTCTTTGTTGAGTCGTTCCTGGGGGTTGTTGGACCAGATCTGACGCCAGATCTGCTTAGGAAAAGCCGTGAAGGCCAGCAGGTCGGACCTGGCCGCTTCGAGGTGATCAGCGACCTTGGGTAGCTTGTCGGAAAGCGCGTCGATGATCCGGTCATATTGTGCAGCAACAGAAGTGGCGTCGGGTTGATCGAACACCGAATGCAGCAGGGTCTTGACCCAGGGCCAGGAGCTCTTGGGGTGATGGCCATCAGGTTGGTGGCGTAATGGGTGCGGCAGCGCTGCCAGGACGCCCCGGGCAAGGTGGCCCCAATCGCTGAGAGCAGTCCAGCATGGGCGTCGCTGGTGACCAGCGCCACCCCAGACAGGCCGCGCGCGGTCAACGAGCGCAGAAACGTCAACCAGCCCGCACCGTCTTCGGCGGTGGTGACGTCGATGCCCAGGATTTCGCGGTAGCCCTCAGCGTTGACGCCCACCGCGATCAGCGCGTGCACGTTGACCACGCGGCCGGCCTCGCGGACCTTGAGTACCAAAGCGTCGGCGGCCATGAACGTATACGGGCCGGCATCAAGAGGCCGAGTGCGGAAAGCCTCCACGGCAGTGTCGAGTTCTTTGGCCATCACCGACACCTGCGACTTCGACAAGCCGGTAATCCCGAGGGTCTCGACCAGCTTGTCCATCCGCCGGGTCGAGACCCCGAGCAGATAGCAGGTGGCCACCACAGTTGTCAGGGCCCGCTCGGCGCGTTTGCGGCGTTCCAGCAGCCAGTCCGGGAAGTAGGACCCCTGGCGCAGCTTGGGAATCGCCAGATCCAAACTGCCTGCCCGGGTATCGAACTGGCGATGCCGATAACCGTTACGAGAGTTAGTCCGCTCGCTGCTGCGCTGACCGTAGGCCGCGCCGCATAGCGCGTCAGCCTCGGCGCCCATCAGCGTGTGGATGAAGGTAGCCAGCAGTTCGCGCAACACATCAGGGTGGGTGGTGGTGAGTCGCTCAGCCAACAGTGCGGGTAGGTCGATATCGTGGGCAGCGGTCATCGCGTCGATCCTTTGCTCTAGTGACTTTGGTCGGTCTCTCGAAGAATCACGCGATGACCCTTTACTAGCCGGCTACGACACGCCGGTCCTCACCTCACGGCCCGACTCGTACACCACTTTCGTGGACGCAACCGGTAACACCTGCATGTCGGTCTTTAGGCCAACGCGATGTCGGCGACCATGCGAAGGCGCGGATGCCCGGTGTCGTCAGTGCCCGCCTGCTCTAACACAACTCCGATGGTTCGGCCGCGTACCCGCAGGGTCGCCACCTGATCACCGAAGAAGGGCCCGGCTATCGGATCCCAGTCGATCGGCGGCGGGGGTACGGTGCTCACACGGTTGAGGAGGAAACGCGTCGCCCGCTCGGTGACGCGGCTCCAGGAGATGCGGAATGCCATCTTCATCGCGGCGGGGACGTAGTTGTGCAGCGGCGAGCAGGTCAGCTGGTAGACCCGTGAGTGCACTGGCTCGGAAAATCGCGCCTGCGCCACGTAAGCGTGGTGCACGTCCCCAGACAGCACGCATATGGTGGCCGGGGCCGGGCCAGACACCTGACCTCGGCTGACACGACTGAACAGCCGTGTGAGTCGGTCGAACGATTCCCCGAACGCCGCCCAGTGTTCCAAATCGGCGGCACGGCGGAGCTTTTCAGCCCAACCAGCCAGTAGCCGGCCCCGCGCGCCCGACGCGAGGTGCTCGTCCCAGGACTCGAGGTCGTGGAGAGTGCGGGGCAGTAGCCAGGGCAGCGAGGACCCGACAAGCAGGTGGTCGTAGTCCCCGCCGGTTTGCTGCTCGATCCAACTGAATTCGTTCTCCGAGAGCATGGATCGCCGCCCAGCGGAGAGGATACGACCACATCGGGTGTCGATGACCAGCAGTCTGGTGTTGCCCAGATCTCGGCGGTAGGACCATTGGGCTCCCTTGCCGCCGTCAGCTTCCTCGTCGGCAGCCGTGGCGAACTGGCGTATCAGCGGCGCGGCGTCGCCGGGGTGCGCGCGGACCCGTTGATAAAGCTCGTCTTCGGCCAGGGCCGCCGGCGTGAGGTTACCCAGGTGCTGGTAGACCCAATACGACGACAGCGCTGAGACGATGCGTTCCTTCCACCAGGGTGTGGCTTGGATCTCCTGGCGCCAAGACTGTGAGGTGTTCCAGTCGTCGTGCACGTCGTGGTCGTCGAAGATCATCGAGGTGGGCACCGTGGATAGCAGCCACCGCACCTGCGGGTCGGACCACGACTCGGCGTAAAGCCAGGTGTATTCCTCGAAGTCGCGCACTTCGGCGCTGTGCGGGTCATCGATGCCGCGCCGATCAATGACGCACCGTAGCGTCTCCGGTGAGAGGTCGTCAGCGTAGATCTGGTCACCGAGAAGCAGCAGGGCGTCGGGCCAGCGGTCGGGTGGTTGTTCGTACATCCGCCATGCGAGGGCGTCGAGCGCGTCGGCGTTGAAGTGGGTGTTGCCTGCGGTGGCCGTGAGCGTGGCGAACCGGCAGGAGCCGAAGACCAGATCCAGAGAATCTCGATTGTTTAGGGTGCGAATGGTTGAAAGCCGGACTGCGTCGGGCAGCGGCCAGACCCGATTTCCATCGAGATGCACTTCGTACGGAGTGCTGGAATCGGCTTGCAAGCCTCGCACGACCACCAGAGCATAGTGGTGGCCGGCAACGGTCCAGGCGCGTTCTCGATGACCCAGGATCTCAACTTCGCAGGGCTTCGAGGTCTCGACCCACACGGTGGCGTCACACTCACCGACATGGCGAAGCAGCGGCCCCAGCACAAGCTCGGCCACGACGCGGGATCGCACGATTCCAGCCGGACCCGGTTGATCGGCGGGCACTGAGCAGTTTCCTTCAACGGAGGACATACGGCACAAGCGTAGGAATTGAGGCCGAGGGCCGTGTTGGCGCAAAGCAGATGCAAGGAGACGCCGCGTCGATGCGGGCTGGCCGATCGACTTGCCGTGCAACTGCTTTGCGTGATCGCCAGGTGGCTGCTGTGGCGTAAGGTGCGCCGCGGTTGTTAGCGGCACGCGCTGCCGCCCGATGTCGCCGTCGCCGACACCGCTTACGCCCCGCGGTCCAGGACCCCCGGCGAAGTGTCATCGATGAGCGCCGGCGGATCGAAGAGAATCCCTGCTGCGCCCCCTCGCCTCGGGTCATCTTGTCGATACGGCGAGCATTCGTCCGCGGCGGTTGGCGCACCGCTGACTACACAAGACTGCCGCGCTCGACATGGTCAACGGGTTCGACCTGAATGGTTGGGTGGGTAACGCCGTAGTCGGCCAAGATGTCGCGCGCGGTGTCCAGCACACGGTGCCAGTCCAAGGAGCGGGGCACGACGAGATGCACCGTCGCCGCCTCCATACCGGAGGTGATAGTCCAGATGTGCAAGTCATGGACGGAGTCGACGCCGGCGATGGCGGTGAGCTTGCCCTGTACCTCGGCGATGTCGATCTCGGGCGGCGCGACTTCCATGATGATCCGCACGGCCTGCTTCATCAGTGAGTACGTGCGGGGCAAGATGAACAGCCCGATACCTGCGCCGACGATTGCGTCGGCGTACCGCCAGCCAGTCGTGGCGATCACCACTGCGGCGACGATGACGCCGATGGAGCCGAGCATATCGGAGAGAACCTCCAGATAGGCGCCCCGCACGTTGAGACTCTCCTTGGCGCCGGCGGAAAGCATGCGGAAGCTGACGAGGTTCACCGCTAGGCCGGCCACGGCGACCACGAGCATCGGCACACCGAGGATCTCCGGTGGTTCCTGGATTCTTTGGTAGGCCTCGTAAAGTACGTAGCCGGCCACGCCGAACAGAAGCAGTCCGTTGATTACCGCCGCGAGAACCTCAAGCCGGTAGGTGCCATAGGTGCGCTGGCTGGCGGCGGGTTGGTTAGCGAGATGTATGGCCGCCAGCGCCAACCCCAGGCCCAGCACATCGGTGCCCATATGGGCGGCGTCTGAGATCAGCGCCAATGACCCCGTGAGAATGCCGCCGACGACCTCGACCAGCGCATAGCTGGCTGTCAATGTCAGCGCGAGCGCCAACCGCCGCTTGTAGGCTGCACCGGCCGAACCGGTCGGCAACGACTCAGCCCCGGCCGAATGCGCGTGCCCAGCTACCATGGCCCCCTCGATCGAAATGCCAACGGCGCCAACGTCAGAACCTGAGACAGCATCTCCGGTCACCGTACCAGGATTATCGCACCCCACCCGCGGCCTTGACCCTTGCGAGTAGGGCGCTGGGTATACACGCACTTGTAGCGTTGCATGCACGGATTTATATGTGTGCATAGACTGGTGGCGCCAATGACGGTCAACAGAAAGGAAAGTGCGATGACACGCCCGTCCGACGCAACGGCTTCCGAGGGCAAGCCGGCCGTGATTTGCCCGAAGTGCGGGTCGCAGATGTTGCCGGTGCCCCGCTTTGGGGTGGAGATCGATCAGTGCACCGGGTGCAACGGACTTTTTCTCGACCGCGGCGAGCTCGAAGCCCTCTCGCAGGCCGAAGCTAATTTTTACGCCGCTGCCCAGCCGCCGCCGCCCCAGCAGTACATACCGTCCCAGCCTTATTCACAACAGGGCGGTTATCCACAGCAAGGCGGCTTTCTCGGCGGGCTGTTCGGCGGTGGCCACCATGGCCGATACGGGCATCATTGAGCGCAGCAGAGTGTGCGAGCCGTGCTCGGCCGGCCCTGCTCGCCATTGCCGCCACCGTTACCGCCGACCGGGGCTACGCTGCCGGCGCAGACGGGTCTCACTACACCGCACAAGACCATTTGGACGGACCGCACCAGCCCTTCGCGTTCGGGCATCGACGAAGCATCGGCGGTCGTCGGCTTCGGGCAAGGAGGAGTGGATGATCTCAATTCCGTCGAACGAGCCATGATGAACAACCCGGTGCGCGCCGCCCTTCAGCACCACCGGGAAGCGACGTGGTTTCGGAGGCTCGCCGATGGCTGATTGTCGGGTCGACCGGTGATCGGGTGCGGGCGCGGTGTGGGCGCTGAGGTGATCCTGGATCGGCTGGGCGCCGAACAGGTGACCGCCTTTGATGTTGACGAATCGATGGTGGAACTGGCGCGGCGTCGCCTTCATGGGCGTCACGTACCGGACTGGCAGCGCGGTGACCGAGATCGCCCGGGTGCTGCGTCCGGGCGGGCTGCGTTGTTCGAAGAGGTTCCTCGCCACATACTTGACAGCTGGGTACTGCGCACCTTCATTGTTCATCTACGCGAAAACCGGTTCGAGGCAGGCGAATTCGCTACCGAGTTGGCCAGGCACGGCTTGCACGGCCGGTCGGGGATCGAAGCGCGTTACGGGGGACTGCTGTTCGTCGGTGCGGCCCGCAAATTGTGAAATCCGGGATGGTTCAAGGCTCGCCGTGCCCGCATCGCGGGTGGCGGACGTGCCTGGAAAGATGTCGTGGGTGATGCGTGAGATGTTCGACCGTGAGGCGCGGTTGTCGTGGATCCTGGCTGCGTTGGCCGGGTTGGTGGGTGCGGCGGCGTTCACCCACACCGCGGGATACTTCGTGACCTTCATGACCGGCAACAGCGAGCGGGCGGTCCTGGGTTTCTTCACCAACGACCGCTGGCTGTCTATATCAGCGGCGCTACTGCTTGCGTCGTTCGTCGCTGGCGTGGTGATCGCGTCGTTGTGCCGGCAACATATTTGGGTCGACCACCCCCACGGCCCGACCGTGCTGACCACGCTGTGTCTGGGCATCGCCGCCGCACTCGACATCGTCGTGCACGGATGGTCGACAGGCCGAGTCACCTTCCTGCCAATTCTGGCTGTTACCTTCGGCATTGGCGCCTTGAACACCTCGTTCGTCAAGAACGGCGAGGTTTCCATCTCGCTGAGCTACATGACGGGAACGCTGGTGAAGCTGGGCCAAGGTATCCAACGCCACCTCAGCGGCGGACAAGCTACGGCCTGGCTGGGATATCTTCTGCTGTATGCCAGCTACATCGTCGGCGCCACGGTGGGCGGAGTCCTGAGCCTGGTCATCGGCGGATCCCAGATGCTGGCGGTCGCCACCGTCGCATGTGCACTGACGACCGGATACACCTATTTCCACGCCGACCGTCGCGCCCTGCTGAAGGAGCGCAACGGCGAACGTCGTTCCGGCAAAGTCATTGCCGACAATGATCTCGAGCGAGTCGTCGCGGACGAAGCCCCGGATCGTAGCGAGTGAGTATGCCGGCGCCGACGAACACCGGGATCCGACGGCGCCAAAACCAACACCCTGGCACCATTACGGTCGCGCCTGATTCCCGGTAAGTGGTTTGATGCGTCCGGCGCGTACGCCGTTGGCGATGACCACGACTTCGGCGACCTCATGTACCAGCACGACCGCGGCCAGGCCGAGGGTCCCGAACAACGCCAGGGGCATCAGCACGGTGATGATGGTCAGGGATAGTCCGACGTTTTGCAGCATGATCTGCCGGGAGCGGCGGGCGTGGTCGAGGGCTTGGGGTAGGTGACGCAGGTCTTGGCCCATCAGGGCGACGTCGGCGGTTTCGATGGCGACGTCGGTTCCCATGGCGCCCATGGCAATTCCCAGGTCGGCAGCCGCGAGGGCCGGAGCGTCGTTGACGCCGTCGCCGACCATCGCGGTGGGTCGCTGGGCACGCAGCTCTTTGACCAGGCGAGCCTTGTCCTCGGGGCGCAGTTCGGCATAGACGTGCTCGATTCCGGCTTGGGCGGCCAGCGCGGCAGCGGTGGCGTGGTTGTCGCCGGTGAGCATCGATACCTGGTAGCGCCCGGCACGTAGCCTGGCGATGACCTCGGCGGCTTCGGGGCGGAGTTCGTCGCGCACGGCGATGGCGCCGAGCAGCTGGTTGTCGCGTTCGACGAGAACCGCTGTGGCCCCGGCTTGTTGCATGCGCGCCACGTGATCGGCCAGGTCGGCGGGGTCGAGCCAGCCGGGGCGCCCCAGTCGGACGGCATGCCCGTCGAGGTGGCCGGTCAGCCCGGTCCCGGGCACAGCTTGCACATCGCTGGCCGCGGCGATCGGTGCTTGGGTGGCGGCGAGGATGGCCGCGGCCAGGGGGTGTTCACTGCGGGCCTCCAGCGCGGCGGCCGTCGCTAGCACCTCCTCGCGGGTGGTGCCGTTGGTGGTCGCGACGTCGATCACCGCGGGCCGGTTGGCCGTCAACGTTCCGGTCTTGTCCAGCGCGATTCCGCCGATGGTGCCTAGGGCTTCTAGCGCGGCGCCGCCCTTGATCAGTACGCCGAATTTGGAGGCGGCGCCGATGGCCGCCACAACGGAGACCGGCACGGCGATGGCCAGCGCGCACGGGGAGGCCGCGACCAAAACCACTAGCGCGCGTTCGATCCAGACCGCCGGGTTACCCAAGACGCTGCCGGTGCCGGCGATCAGCGCCCCGGTGACCATGATGCCCGGCACTAGCGGTCGCGCGATGCGGTCGGCCAGCCGCTGGCTGGCGCCTTTGCGGGCCTGTTCGGCTTCCACGATGTGCACGATGCGCGCCAGCGAGTTGTCTTCTGCGGTCGCGGTGACCTGCACCTGCAGCACTCCGGAGCCGTTGATCGATGCGGCGAACACCACGTCACCGGGTCCGGCCTCGACCGGCACCGATTCGCCGGTGATCGCTGAGACATCCAGGGCGGTGCGCCCGGCACGAATGATGCCGTCGGTGGCCAGGCGTTCCCCGGGTTTGACGATCATCTGATCCCCGACGCGCAGCTCTGCTGGGGCCAGCACGGTTTCGCTGCCGTCTCGCAGCACGGTGGCCTGATCGGGCACCAGCGACAGCAGGGCGCGCAGCCCGCGGCGGGTACGCGCCACCGCGTATTCCTCCAAGCCCTCACTGATCGAGAACAAAAACGCCAGCGTGGCGGCCTCGCCGACCTGACCCAGTGCCACCGCTCCGGCCGCGGCGATGGTCATCAGGGTGCCGACGCCGATGCGGCCCTGGGCCAGGCGCTTGAGCGTGGAGGGCACGAACGTGGAGGCCCCCACCGCCAGCGCGAGGGCTTTCATTCCCAGCACGACCGGGCCGAGCGGAGTGACCCAGGCGACAATCACCGAGGCGCCCAGCAGCGCCCCGGACAGCGTGGCTCGCCGCAGCTTGCGGACGTGCCACAGGCGCTGCGGCTCGCGCTCGTTGTCGTCGTGGTCGCAGCCGCAGGCATCGCTCACCGCCCGCCGCCGCCGCACGGCCACGACAGCCGAAGCACGGCCTAGGCCGTCACCGCGTGGACCCGACAGCGTTCGCGCACTCCAGTCAAGGATTCTCTGCATGACACCGGCCCTACGGCCATCAGCCGAGTGCGGGGCACGCGCGGGCACCGACGCTGCCGGGATGTGCTCGGCTTCGGCGATCGCCGACAAGATGCCAGCGGTGTCGCAGCGCCCGGGCGAATACCAGACCACAACAGATGCCGTGTGCGGAAAAGCCTGCACGGCCCGCACACCGGTCACCTTGCCGACCGTTTCCTCGATCGCCACGGCCCGCCCCGCGTCGAATCGAAACCCGCTGGCGCGCACACGCATCCGCCCCGCCGCAGCGGATACAACGGTCAGCGCGGCACCGCCATCACGAGGAGCAGCAGTCGTCGTCGTCATCATCAACCTCCGTGGTCGTGGTCTGGGCCGACTTAGTTACCGTCGGCTATGGAACTTCCTCCCCGACGCGCTCTATCGCCCCGGCGACCAGTCGGCAACTCCCGGTGCAGCCCGCTTGACGCCCCTTCTTCGCGATGCGGAGGCGCGCGTTGGCCGTGTGCCGTAGTTGGGACACAGCGTCACCGCATTGCCGGTGGCCGCCAACACGGTTTCCGCAGCGGCGAACAGGTCCAGCAGGTCCGGCACGGCAAGCGCGTAAAACACCTGCCGCCCCTCGGGTCGGCCGGCGATAAGTCCGCAGTCACGCAGGCACGCCAGGTGTGAGGACACCGTCGATTGCGGCAACCCCAGTTCCCGGGTGAGGTCGACTACCCGTCTTTCCCCGTCGGCGAGGCGGCGGGCGATCGCTAGCCGGGTCGGATCAGACAGGCTGTGAAACAATGCGACCGCGCCCGCCAAGTCCTCGCGCGGCGACGCGGTGGGCGGAGCATCGTCGGCAATTTTCATCGGCATAACCCGATAATAGCGTGGCAACAAGATTGGTCGCAGATCTCGTGTTCAACGGGCATCGTCGCCCCTGATTTTGTGTTGAACCCGAAACCTGGTAATCCCGCGCGGCCTTTGCTTTAACCGCCGCTCACCTAACTGTGCGTCCGATTCCGGGTAGGAAGCGTCCCACACTGTTGGTGTAGGTGCGGTAGGCATCGCCGTGGGTGTCCAACAGGTAGGGCTCGGGTCTGCTGCACGATCAGGTGACAGTTTCGGTCACGCGGCCTGACTGGCCGGTGTGGTCATGATTGCTTCGAATTCGATCGGGGTCAACCGCCCGAGGCCGGACTGGCGGCGGCGCCGGTGGTAGGTGCGCTCGATCCAGGTGACGATCGCGATGCGGAGTTGTTCTCGGGTGTCCCAGCGGCGGCGGTCGAGCACGTTCTTCTGCAGCAGGCTAAAGAAGCTCTCGATGGCGGCGTTGTCGCCGGCGGCTCCGACACGGCCCATAGAGCCGACCATCTCGTGTTGATTCAAGGCGTGTACGAATTTCCTTGACCGGAACTGAGATCCGCGATCCGAGTGCAGAATGCACCCGCGACATCTCCGCGTCGGGCTACCGCGCTGTGTAGTGCCCGGATGGCCAGTTGTGACTTCATTCGGGAGTCGATGCTGTAGCCGACGATCCGGTTGGAGAACACGTCCTTAATCGCACAGAGGTAGAGCTTGCCCTCACCGGTGCGGTGCTCAGTGATGTCACTGAGCCACAACTGATTTGGCCCTTCAGCGGTGAAGTCACGCTCGACAAGATCGTCGTGCACCGGCGGCCGACTTTGCCGTTCTTGCCGCGTTTCTTACCAAACACGCTCCACAGTCGATTCTGCGAGCAGATCCGCCATGCGGTGCGCTCGGCCATCGGCTCGCCGGCATCGCGCGCCTCCTCCACGAGGTAGCGGTAGCCGAACTCCGGATCGTCTGCGTGCGCGTCGAACAGCGCATTGGCGCGGTAGGCCTCGATGAGTTCGGCCTCGGTGATGGGGTCGGCCAGCCAGCGGTAATACGGTTGGCGGGAGAGCTTGAGTACCCGGCACGTCACCGCGACGGGGATCCCGTCGGCGGCGAGCTCTTTCACGAGCGGGTAGACCCTTTTCCCGGCAGATTGGCCTGCGATAAATACGCTGCGGCCCGGCGCAGCACCTCGTTCTCTTGCTCTAGCAGTTTGATCCGCCGTCGGGCTTCGCGCAGCTCACCGGACTCGCTGGCGCTCTTGCCGGGCTTGGTGCCTTCGTCGATGTCGGCCTGACGGAGCCATTTCTGCAGCGTCATCGGGTGCACTCCGAAATCGGTGGCGATCTGCTCGATCGTTACACCGTCATCGCGGTTGCGAGCGACCCGGACGACGTCGTCGCGGAACTCGCGGGGGTAGGGCCTTGCCATGGGGACATCCTTCCAGCCCGCCCATGCTGGGCAAGCCAACTCAGATGTCACCTATTCGTGCAGCAGACCCCTCCTCGACGCGGCGGACTTGCAGTTCGATCGCTGTGAACAGCAGCAGGAACCCGGCGACAGCGAGCGGGTTGGGTGCCATCAAGGTGATGCCCGCCGCGAAAATGAGCATGGCGCTGAAAATTGGATTGCGTACGATCGCGAAGACGCCGTCACGCACCAAAGTGGTTGTCTCGCTTGGGTCGACGCCGATACGCCAGGATGCACCCATCTCGCGTTGGGCGAAAAAGGTGGCGACAACACCAACGACAGCGAGAAAGATTCCGCTCGCTTGGATCAACTGTGTATGCAGCAGCTCGATCGGACAGACGACGCCGAATAGCTGTAGCACCGGAGCGACCAGGCCGACGATGATCGCGGCGAGGAATCCAGCGCCGGCAACCCATCCGGTGAACCGAGGCGGCCGCCGAGGCCCGCGAAATCCGGTGGATCCGGTGCGGCGGTACTGAATCCAGCTGCGCCAGCCAAAACCCAAAACCCAAAACCCCGAACACCAGGTAGAGCGCGATTGCGGCGACAGCCATCATCGAAACGCCTTGTGGCTCAGTGGATGTCGTTGGATCGGTGGGCTGGGCCGTGCGGCTCCTCGCAATGCGGGCCGTTGTTGGGCTCGCCGCGGTCGATGACGTCGACGTGGTCGACCTGCAACGTGGTGTGGTGAATGTGGTGGCGTTCGGCCAGCAGCCGGGCCAGGTCGCTACGTACGGCGTGGCAGTCGCGGCCGGCTTCGATGAGCACATGCGCTGACAACGCCGGTGAGCCGGAGGTGATTTCCCAGATGTGAAGGTCATGCACCTCCACCACAGCCTCGCGGGCGGCCATGGCCTGCCCCACGACGGCAGGGTCGAGGTCTTTCGGCGCGGCCTCCATGAAGATCCTGCTGGAGGCCCCAACCAGCTCGAACCCGGCTTTGACCATCAATGCCACCACGACGAGGGTCGCGATCGCGTCCGCACGCGAAAAACCGGTGAGCAGAATGATGAGTCCGGCGACCGCGGTGGCGATGAACGCGAACAAGTCGTTGAGGATGTGTTGGAAGGCGCCCTCGACATTGAGACTGGTCCGATTGGCCCGGCTGATCATGCAGGTCGCCGCGACATTCACGGCGATTCCCACGAGCGCGGTGATCAGCACCAGGGTGCCGGTGACTTGCGGCGGGTGGATGAGCCGCCGGATCGCCTCGTCGGCCAGCCACGCCGCCAGCAGCAACAGCGTCAGCCCATTGGCCTGTGCCGACAATATCTCGGCCCGTTTCCACCCGTAGGTCATCCGCCCGGCCGCCGGACGTGCGGCCAGCCGAATGGCCCACAGCGCCAACGCAATCGAGGCCGCGTCGGTGAGCATGTGGGCGGCGTCGGAGATCAGCGCCAACGAGCTGGCCACCACCCCGACCGTGACCTCGCCTATCATGAACGCCACGATCACCGCCAGGGCGCCGAGCAGCCACCGTCGATCGCTGTCGGCCGACGCCTGCGCGTGCGCATGCGCCGCTCCGGCGTTCACCACCACATCCCTGCCGCAGCCATACCGCACAACTTATGCAAAGCTCGCTATGTGTTCAACCTTGAGCGTCCGAAGGTTTTGAACAGCACCGGTCGCAGGCAGCGTGAGTCCTGGCCGCCGTCAGGCGAACTTGTCGGGTGCAAGAAACGCCGAATGTGCAGGCGACGGCGGTATCTCAGCATGGCCTGTATCCTTTCGGCCATGCTGAGGTGTGAAATGCGCGACGCGGCGGCGGCCCGGCCGGATCACGTCCTGCCTGGTGCGCCGGTGATGCCGGTGCCCGACAAGATCGTCGAAGTCGTGCTCGCCGCCGACGCTGACCAGACGTTGGCCGCCGACGAAGCGGCCACGGCCACCGCGGCGGGGCCGGGTCGATGAGCGAGCACACCGGCCGCCGAGTTGAGCGGTCGCTGGCGTCGTCGGCGACCGAGCGGGCTGGCTGCACCGACCGGCACGGCGTCGCTTCCAGCTTCGCACGCAACGAGCAACTTGACGCGCGCCGTCGCGCGGTGCTGTCGCGGCGGGTGCGGATGCTGGTTGGCGCGACGATCGGCTACAAAGTCATCGCGGCGATTGTCGGCGTCGCCGCCGGGGAGGTGGCCTCTTCGACCGCGTTGATCGGGTTCGGGCTGGATTCAGTGATTGAGGTGGCCTCGGCGCTCGCGGTGGGTTGGCAGTTCTTCGGCAAGCACCCCGAGGCCCGTGAGCGGCTGGCATTGAAAGGCATCGCGGTGTCGTTTTTCGCGCTAGCTGCCTATATCACCGTCGAATCGGTTCGCTCGCTGCAGGGCGGCGATGAAGCTGAGCACTCGACGACGGGGATCGTGCTGGCGGCAGTGTCGTTGCTGGTCATGCCGTTGCTATTCCACGCCAAGCAGCGCGTCGGGCAGGAGCTTGGTTCGGCCAGCGTGGTCGCAGACTCCCGGCAAAGCCTGCTGTGCATCTATCTGTCGGGCATTCTGCTGGTTGGGCTGCTGCTGAACTCTCTGTTCGGTTTCTCCTGGGCCGACCATGTTGTCGCGTTGATCATCGCCGGTGCCGCGGTCAAGGAAGGCCGCCAGGCGTGGCGCGGCCAGCACTGTTGCTGAAAACGCCGCAACGTGCTTCGCCATCCACCAAGACCGGGCTGTACTGAGCGGAAGCCGAGTACGCCGAATTCGAATGTGCAGGGTTACCGGTCGATTGCCGCATATTTCACCACATGAATCAATGCTTGGGCGCGCCCTGTCGCGGCGGCTGAGCGGTCTCGAGACACGAAGATTGGCACGTTGTACCGGTCGGGCTTTCACGCGTCGGGGTCTTGATAGCAGTAAAGAAAGTCCTCACGTGCGAGGTCAGGGCATGTGTCCCACGGTGGCCGGCGGTCTGGCCCGGCTCTGGTCGCCGCGCGAGAGGCGCAAACGCCGTTGGCCTGGCGGTGGCAGGCGCGAACACGGCCGGTGTTCTCACTGAGTGGTGGGCGCTGGTCTGGTGCTCGGCGGCGGACGCAGGGCGCAGTGGAGCGACCGGCGCGGACGGGAGCGCCAGCGGACGGAAGCGAAGGGAGCGCAGCGAAGCCCGGAAGGTAGCCGCCGAGCTGTCGCTTGTGCTCAACGTGTGGTGAGGAGTTCGATCAGTGTGTCGGCGTTGCGGCCGAGGTGGTCGAGGGCACTGCTGCCCTTGGCGGCGGTGGCCTGGGATGGTGAGCCGATGACGCCGGTGGGTGCGTAGGCGTGGATGCCGAGGCTGGTGAGGTAGCGGCGGTCGTTGGCTGTGTGGTCGCTGGTCTGCCAGCCGTCGCGCAGGTAGTCGGGATGGGTGGCGAGCAGGATGGAGGTTTCCAGTTCGCCGGCGTGCATGTCGTCGTGGTTGCTGCTGTGGATTCCTGCGGCGGCGCGGGCCTCGGTCCAGTCTTCGCGGCTGGGGTAGAGCCCAACCTTGACGGGGTTCTTGGGGTGGTTGGCTTGTTGGACGACGTTGGTGAGTACCGCGTTGCCGCCGTGGCCGTTGACGACGATCAGCCCGGCGATGTTCTGCTGTGCCAGCGATTCGATGATGTCAGCGACGATCGCGGCCAAGGTGGTGGCGCTGATGCTCATGGTGCCGGGGTAGGCGGCGTGTTCGTGGGAGCAGCTGAACGCGACCGGTGGTAGCTGAAATACGTTGTGGTGCTGACTGATTGCGGATGCGATGGCAGTGGCGATGAGGGTGTCGGTGCCCAGCGGAAGGTAGGGGCCGTGTTGTTCGAATGAGCCGACCGGCAGCACCGCGACCGTGTGGGTGGCCGCGGGGTCGGTGGTGGTGATGTCGGGGATGATTCGACGGCTCACGGGGTGACTCCTTGGGTGGCGTTTTTGATGCGGCCGGCAAGCTGTTGCAGGATCGGGTCTTTGTTTCGCCGTCGACGGTCTCGCACGATTGTGCCTGCCCTGGCCAGATGAATCCTGGCTCGCTGCGAGGGCGCGGCCAGGTAGCCCGGGATCGCTGTGGCGGTCAGTGCCAGTGCTTGCTGGTATTCGCCGGTGGCGATGTAGGCGTGCAGGAGTCGCATATCGGCCACGGTCTGATCGCGGTGCTGCTGTGATGTCCAGGCGTGATGGTGCCCGGCGAGCAGGGTTAGGGCTTTATCCGGGTCACCGATGCGCAGGTAGCCGGAGGCGATCTCGCTGGCGACGTAGGCGCCGTGGGCATAGATCGCATGATCATGGGGGTGGGGTTGCAGGTCACCGAGTTCGAGGGCTGCGGCGGCGTGGCGATGAAATCCCCGCTCATTGTGATTGGCCAGCTCGGCAAGGGCCTGTTGGCGGGCGATGCTGGCGGCCAGGCGACCCATGTCGTGGCCGTCGATGAGGTCGGCGGCATCGGTGGCCAAGGCGGTGGCCAGGTCGGGGTTGGTGCGGGTGAGAATGTTGGATTGGCGCATCAAGATCATGGCGTTGAATGCCGGGCCGGCCGTACGTAGGTGCAGGGCTGCGGTGTGGGTGAGCTTCTCCGCGGCGGCGTGATCTCCGAGGTCTTGGGCGATCCACCCGGCAACTTCGGCGATAGCCCCAGCGGCGCGCCGCATCTCTGCCTTGACCTGCGAGGGTGCGTGGGCAATCAGGGATTCGATGGTGACCAGATCGGATTCCACCAGGGGGCGGGCGTGTTGGGGGCCGAAGGTGTGCTCAGCTTGGATGTGGGCATGTTGCTGGGCCTCGATGACGGCGAGTACGTCACGGTCGACGGGTAGTTGTATCAGCAGCGGGTGCGGCAGCTCGGTGGCGATCGGCACGCTGAACATTTCGTCGGGTTCGACGCCGAACACCGCGGCCAGGTCTTCACGCCACAGCGGGCCGAGCATTCCGGTCCGCTCGATCTGGGCGATTTTTTGCCGCAGGGATTCCCGCGCGGGCAGGTCGGGATCGCCGCGTAGCTTGCGCACGTTTTCGACCTCGATCGCCAACTCACGCAAGCTGTAGCCGTAGCGTTTGCGGGCTTGGCTGAGCCGCTGCGCATTGAGTGCCCGGATCGGGTCGACTGCGGCCATGGCTTCGATCATGCCGCATACATCAGCGCAGGTCAGCTACGTGTGCGCGTGTGCGGTCATCACCACTATCACTGCCTGTCACTTCCGGGCGCATCCGGGATG
Organism: Mycobacterium sp. 20KCMC460; assembly: GCF_022179425.1. Classification (NCBI taxonomy): domain Bacteria; kingdom Bacillati; phylum Actinomycetota; class Actinomycetes; order Mycobacteriales; family Mycobacteriaceae; genus Mycobacterium; species Mycobacterium sp. 20KCMC460. Next base: position 4,948,108 of record NZ_AP025524.1, on the reverse strand, counting down.
GCGCTGTCCTTGAGTCGCGGCCGGACAGACCGCGCCAACACCGCAAGGAAGGACAGCAATCCATGAAGTTACGTATCGACACCACCGGGGTGACGTTCCTCTGTACTCGGATTCCCGAGCAGCGCACGAATTTCGACACCGGTGCACCGCGCGTGGACAAGGCCACCGGGCAGGCGTTGTGGCAGGTGCAGCTGATCGCCCTGGACGCCACCGGCGGTGAAGTGCTGGCGGTCACCGTGGTCGGGGAACCGAAAGTGGTTGTCGGCGTGCCGGTGTCTGTGACGGGTCTGGTGGCGTTGCCGTGGTCGCAAGACGGCCGCTCGGGCATCGCGTACCGCGCCGAAGCCATCACCGCCACCGACCTCGCCACCGTCAAAACGGGCCAGCAGGCCCGGTAACCGCAGGCCGGCCCGGCAGCCCCGCGACAGCGTGCGCCTATGGGCTGCCGGGCCGACGCTCCCGCCCCTTCTTTCCCCGTCGTAAGTGAAGGCAGACCGTCATGTCGAATAGTCCAAACCGTAAGAACCACAACAACGATCCATCACCCGATGATGACTGGATCGGCGAGCTGATCGTCGGACTACTCAAAGCCGCCGGGTATCTGCTGTGGTGGGCAATCCTGTTTCCCTCCCTGAGCATTCCCACCGTCGTCGCCATCTGGGTCGGTTTCAGTCACGGCGCCCGAGCCGGCGTTTTGACCGCCGTTGTGGAGGCCGCGGCATACCTCGGCTGGTGGGTCTGCCAGCCGGCCTCATTCACCCGGTGGGTCAGCGCTCCGCTGCGGCAGCGTTTCTGGGCGTGGTGGCGTTATCACCGCAACTGGGAATCGGTCTGCGCCCTGCACGCCCTGACCGCCAAACTGGGTGAACGCACGTTGGTGCCTGCCCTGCAATCGGTGCGGATCGGCCATCACGCCGACGTGCTGATCGTCAAGGTGGTGACCGGCCAGTCGATTGCCGACTGGCAGAAACGCGCCCTCGCACTGGCGGCGACCTGGGACGCGGAGCGGTTGACGATCCGCGCCACCACGCCGGGCCAGCTGCGGATCATCATCGGCCGCGGGGATGTGCTCGGCCAGCCGATCGCGGTGCCCATGCCAACCCCGGGTTCGGCGGTCGATCTGGGCGCGGTGCGGGTCGGGGTCACCGAATCACGGCGCTGGTGGCACCTACCGGTATTGGGCCAGCACATCCTGGCCGCCGGTGCCACCGGAGCCGGCAAAGGCTCGGTGTTGTGGTCGCTGATCGCCGGGCTGGCACCCCACGTTAAAACGGGGCGGGTGCGGTTGTGGGTGATCGACCCCAAAGGCGGCATGGAACTCGGTGCCGGCGCGCCGCTGTTCGCCCGGTTCTGCTACCACACCGGTGCACCCGCCGTGGAACTGCTGCGCGAGCTGGTGAAGCTGATGCAGACCCGCGCCACCCGGCTGCGCGGGCACACCCGCCTGCACACCCCCGCCCTCGCTGAGCCGTTGATCGTGCTGATCATTGATGAGATCGCCGCGCTGACCGCCTATGTCACCGACCGCAAACTCCGCGCCGAGACAGAACAACTCCTCGGCCTGCTGTTGTCCCAGGGGCGTGCGGTCGGGATATCGGTGGTAGCCGCGGTGCAAGACCCGGCCAAAGACACCCTGCCGGTACGGCAGTTGTTCACCGTGCGGATCGGGCTGCGGATGACCGAGGCTACCCAAACCGCCATGGTCTTGGGCCAAGGAGCCCGCGATGCCGGCGCCGAATGCGACCTGATCGCTGATACCACCCCCGGCATCGGGTACGTGATGATCGATGGCACCGCCGACCCGATACGGGTCCGGGCCTTTCACGTCACCGATCGCGATATCACCTTGTTGGCCCGCACCTTTCGGGCACCGCGTTCAGGCGAACAGGGAAATCGGTGAAGACCGTAACGACGCAGAGCCCGGTGATCGTGCTGCCGGGCCTGCCGGCCACCATCGATGCCGATGCGGTGGTCACCCAGATGTGCCGGCGCGCCTCCTCACCCGGTTTCGGGTCGTGGTGGCGGCGAGTGGAATCGGTCGGTTACTGCGCCCACCCGATCCAGCTGCTCGGTGCCGACACCGCCGGGCGTCAGCACACGGTGTGGACGCGCTGCAACAACCGCCGTCACGCGGTGTGCCCGTCATGCTCAGACCTCTACGCCCGCGACACCTGGCAACTCGTGCACGCCGGAGCCGCCGGCGGCCACCACGACATACCCGTCGAGGTCGCCAACCGTCCGCAAGTGTTCACCACCTTGACCGCCCCGAGCTACGGGGCCGTGCACAACGCCACCGGAACCCCGTGTCACGCCATACCCAACAGGTCGGCGGGCCGCTGCCGGCACGGAAACTTCCTGCGCTGCACCATAATCCACAGTGTCGATGACCCTCTGGTGGGCCAACCATTGTGCGCGGACTGCTACGACTATCTGGGACATATCTTGTTCACCTGGCATCTGCCCGAGCTGTGGCGGCGGTTCACCATCGCACTACGGCGCGCCGTGGCGACGCACCTGAAAACAGTTGGCGTCAAGCCCGGCTCGGTGCGGGTCAGCTTCGTCAAAGTCGTTGAATTGCAAGCCCGCGCCATACCCCACATCCATGCCCTGATCCGCCTCGACCCGCCACCCGCCACCAACGACACCACGAAATCAGGTGACCACGATCGTCACGGCCCCGCCGCCCCGCGGGGTGGTGGGGTGTCTCGTCCGGTAGCCGAGCAGCATCCCGGCTGGTCGTCACCGATCACCGCCGCCGAGCTGGCCGCCTTGATCCAACACGCTGCCAGTCGCGTCAGTATCGACGTGCCCGCCGGCGACGACGATTACCCCAACCCGGGCGGGGTGCGCACGGTGCGGTTCGGCACCCAAATTGATACCCAACCATTGACACCCGAACCAATAACCGCAAGCGATTCCGAAGTCGACGACACCGCAGTCGCTTCGGCCTCGCGGTTGTCGCCGCGCAGGGTTGCGGCATATCTGGCGAAATACGTCACCAAATCCCTGCACGACTTCGGCATCACCGCGCGCCGGCTGTCCGCAGAAGCGATCGGCGAACTCGACGTTACTGAACATGTGCGGGCCATCCTGTCCACCATCGCCGGACTCGCCGAACACCCAGCGTCCGCGGGTCCGTCGTTGGCGGGGATTGGGCGCTGGCTGCACACCCTGGGCTACCGCGGCCACATCACTACCAAATCGCGGCGCTATTCGACCACCATGGGTGCCCTGCGCGCCGCCCGCGCCACCTGGACCCGTAACCAGATAGCCAAACATTCAGGGCGACAGGACGATACGCAATCCGCCGATTTCGCTGACGACGTGACGGCGAGCACAGGCAGGCAGCAGCAACCGATCGACGCCGATGAGATGCTGTGGGAGTTCGACCGCGCCGGACACGCCAGCGCCGGTGACCGCGTCCTGGTCATCTCCGCAGCCCTGCGCCACATCAGCGCCCGCATCACCGGTATCACCGATTCCCGGACTGTCTCCACCCGCATCTCGCCGCCACCACGCGGGGCAGGGTGATGGCCACGACGCCCGCGGGCGGCGCCGCCAACAACCACGATGCCGGCGCGGTCCCGCTGCACGAGCGCCCGGAGTTCATAGCCTGGCTGACCGCCTCATGTGAACGCCAAGCCCTATCCGTCACCGTCACCGACCCCACCACCCTGGCTGCCATCGCAACCCTCCTGCGCTGAGCACGCAAAGGCACCGTACCGTCACCGGCCAACCGGATAGACGACGAAAGTTATTTCAACACAACCCTTCCCGGCGATAAGAGCATTCCTGGTGTCTGGGCTGGTGGGCCGTCCAGGCTCGAAGCTGGCTTCGACCGCGTGCGGCTTTGGCCTTGACGGCCCACCAGCCCAGACACACACTCGGCACTCGCCAGGGAGCATCCGCGACGCCGAAAACCTAGATGCGCCAATGGGGTTGCACGCGGTTAATGTCGAGACTGCGGGAACCGGGGGTGCCCGGTGCGATCACCGCGTGATCCAGGATCGATTTGACGATGCTCCGCTGGCGTTCCACGTCGAGGTCCGGCCATTGGCCGCGCAACGCCCCGCCGGTGCCCGCCAACTCATAAACCTCACTGGTATCGGTGGCCTCAGCGATGTCACGCCTGGCCTGCTGGATGCGGCTGGTGATCGGGTCGCGGGCCGCGATCCACTCCCGCGCGCTGATCGCGCCGTCGGCATACAAACCGGCCAGCTCATCGAGGCGCGTTTGATCGGCCTCCACGGCCGCCGCCAACGCAGCCACATCATGATTAGGGCTGGCTTTGCCGGCCAACACCTTCGCCAGATCCCGAGAATCCAGGCGGGTCAACACCGCATCAGTCAACAAAGCCTCAACCGGTTCGGCGACCACCGTCAGCCGACCACAGCCGCCATGATCGGGTCCTTTCAGACAAACATAGCGGCGCACCCGATGATCGGGATTACTGTGCCGGGCTTGCGAATACAGCCGATTACCGCAACGCCCACACCGCAGCATCCCTGACAACACATATGTGCGCGCCGCCCGCGTCTTGGTCACCGACCGCGCCGCGATACGCGCCAAGATCCGGTCCCGCTCCGCCGGCGTAACGATCGCCGGCCATTTCGCAGGCCCGATCACCTCACCACGATGCTCCCGCAGCCCGGCGATACGGCCCGAGCACAGGATCTGGCGCACCGCCGAGGTCTGCCACGACTTGGCCACCGCCGGGGAAACGCCGGAGTCGTTGAGCCACACCGTCAACGACAACAACGACTGGCCCGCCAAGTAGCGGTCCACCATCTCACGCACCACCGCCGCCTCCGACGTCCGCAGCGTGATCTTGTCGTCCTCGTAGCCGAACGGGCGCACCGAGCCGTGCGGTAGTCCCTGTTCGGCGTTCTGCAACATCTTGCGGCGAATACGTGCGGACTTGCGCCCGGACTCCTTGGCGGCGAACGCGGCGAAAATCCGGGCCATGAACAACCCGTCATCGTTACCCAGGTCAATATCGGCGGTCACGGTAGCCACGTCTCGCACACCCACCGACTCACACAAAGCGACAAACTCTTCCAACTCCACCGGTCGGCGATGCAACCGGTCCAAGTTGTAGACGATCACCGCATCCCGCGCCCCTGATGCCAGATCGGCCAGCATCCGCGCATACTGCCGACGCGGCTTGCCCGAGAACGCCGACACATCGTTATCGACATACTCATCGCCAACCGGCCAACCGCGGTCAGCAGACAGCTTGCGGCAATCCTCCAACTGCCGCGCCACCCCCAACCCGGTGCCCTCCACATCAGCCGAGATACGCGCGTAAATCGCCGCCGACCGCACCCCAGCCCGCTGACCAGCGGATTTCATCTTCGCCATGGGGGTATATTAGCAGCATCTAACCTTCGAAGTTTGGCTTGTACCGGGGTCATGCCATCTCCTCAGCGAGCAGCGATATGAACGTCCGTTCACGGTATCGCAGTAAGCCGCGTAGCAGAAGACGTTTGGCGAGGTTAGGTCGCCATTCGCCGGAATTCGGGCGTCGGGGGCTATTCGAGCACCGCAATGGGTACCGACGGTGCAGGGCCTGTGGCCCGATCGCCCGGAACATCAGGACCGCCGTCACGACGAGCCAGGCGAAAAACGTGATCACCGGTGACCAGAACGCCCGCAAGCCGTTGCAGGCAAACGGGCCCGAGCGGGTGAAGGAACGCGACGGCGCCGCCCTCGAACATCAGCGCGGTCCACGCGGTCGTCGCCGTGAAAAGTGACACGACGACGCGCTCGATACGCTATGCGGCCGTCCCGACGCTCGCGGGAGAATCCGTCGACTCATAGCAGTACTTCTCCGCGACAATCGCTTTGTAGAACTGGACGAACGTAACGATGAGGAACGGGACGTACGAGCCGACGGGAAGCCAAAATCCGACGATGCCGTTCCACGCAAAGGGTCCCGAGAAGAAAAAGATCGAAATGAGACCGGTCCCGCCGATCGTTGCCATCCAGAGGTTCAGATACAAGAACCAGCGGGGGAACACCTTTGGTCCCTGGCGCTGAGTGAAGCCGGCCATTGCCACGCAGAACAGCTGCATGCTGAACGTTGGAAAGAACATCAGAAACTCGAGCCACGTCATGTCGTTTATCAGCCGGACCAGCTCTGGCGACCGGTCGGGGCGATAGAAGGCTCCGGCCCAGAATATGAAGGGAAGGATGAAGGCCACTGCGTTCACACAGCCGGCGCCGAACGCAAAGATGCCCCAGAGCGGGACCCGGCGGCCTTCCTCCATGCGTGCTACCTGGAGGGCGACCATTGCCGACCATGGCACCAGCAAGGCACTGCCCAGCAAGCCGACGAGGATTCCGAATTTGACCCACGGCAGCCTGGGACCGAATTCCGCCATCAATTGGGCGCCTGACAACTGGGGCGATGGTGGGGGAATGAAGTGCGATAAGGGCATGAGTCCCACGAAGAACAGCACTCCGAACCCGATCCCGCAGCCCCAGAGCGCAAGTTGAAGTCGTTGGTGGGCAAACTGCGCTGGCGTCACGACTTGTCCTTCCTTACCCCTCTGACTCAGGGCATAGTGTGACCGTGTCGATCACGGATACCGGATGATATTGCCCCCAATTGCGAGGGCGACCGGCATGTGCACGTCAATTATCGTACGGCGCTTTGCAGGTCGACCAAATCGAGCCTGAATGGTGCTGCTGGCATCTGTTCCTCGCTTAATGAGATAGTATGTATCACAATAAAGGGCAGGTCAAGGATCGTGGTGTAAGCAGACGTGGCTACCGGCGTGAACCTACTTTCACCTGCGCCGCGTGGTCCACGGCGGGCCGGCTCGATCATGCCGAACGCACTCTGGGCCAGCTTCGACACGTCGTCGCCCGTTGCATGACCGCGTGCAGGACTCGGCATAGGCGGACTCCGGGCGTGCGCCGCGGACACGGTTGCCGAGACGGGTGGTGATTGATTCTGCGCAGCCGCCGGCTGTGGTAATTTGGGCCAACGATAACGATCGTTTACAGATGCATTGGCGGGCCGAGCGGAGTCATCTCATGGAACCTGCAGGGGTGGGAATCGAACGCTGGGTCGACCGCCCGTGACCTCGGTCGTCGTGGTGGGCGCGGGGCTGTCCGGACTCGCTGCCGCGTACCGCTTGCAACAAGGCGGCGCCACAGTCACGGTGCTCGAATCCGGTAGTGGGCCGGGCGGTCGCGTGCAAACGGAGTGTCACGGCGGCTATATCGTCGATACCGGCCCGGACGCCCTGACGGCCGGCTACGCGAGTTACCTACAGCTGGTGCAGGATCTGGGCCTGCAGAGCCGTCTGGTGGACACCAGCGCGGTCATGGGTCTGGTCCGGCAGGGACGCGTGATCGACATCGATCCCGAAAATCTGCCGAAGCTGCCCTTTACGCCCGCATTGTCGACGTTGGGGAAGCTGCGTCTTGCTGCCGGGTTCCTCCGATTGCGGAAGGCGATCAAGGGCGTCGACTCCTACGATATGGGCCGGTCGGCGTCGTTGGACGACCCGGATGTCTCGGCGCGAGACTTCGCCCTGCGCTATTTCGGCCGTGAAGTGGCCGACTATCTCATCGATCCGATGATGCGCCTTACCACCGGTTCGGGCGCGCGGCACGCATCGAGTGTGAATGTGCTTGGCGCACTGGGTGCTTGGTCGGGTGGCCTACGTAGTCTGCGCGGCGGGTTGGCGACGGTTCCCGATGAACTCGCGTCGAGACTCGACGTGCGCTACGGGGCGACGGTTACTCACGTCAATGAGACGGAATCCGGCGTCATCGTGACCTACATGGACAGTGCGGGCGCCCACGATCTCAGCGCAGAGCACTGTGTCATCAGTGCCATGTATCACCGCGCCGTCGAAATGTGGCCGCCGTTGCTGACGGCGGCGCCGGCGTTCGGTGACAAGCTGCGCAACGTCAAGTTGATCAGCGTGTCCCTCGGTTACCGGGTGCCGACGACCAGCAGGGCCTACACGGTCCTCGTCCCGACCGTCGAGCAGCCCGAAGCGCTGTTGATCTTCCTGCAGCACAACAAATCCAGTGATCGGGCACCCCAGGGACACAGCCTGGTGACTATTTACACCGACACCGCGGTCACCGACAGGTTCCTCGATTACAGCGATGCTCAATTGGAGGCTTGGGCCGCCGGCATCATCGAGGGACTGTGCCCCGAATTATCCGGACAACGGGAACTATCGGTGGTGACACGTTGGCCATATGCGGGATACCTTGCCGATCCCGGCTTTTGGCGCCGTAACAGCATCCTGCGAGCTTCGCTGCCCACGCAGGGTCCGGTGCAGATAGCCGGCGACCTGTTCGGTGCGGGTTCGATGGAATCCGCTGCCCGTTGGGGTGAGCATGCGGCACGCCGGATTCTGGGCGGGCGGTGACCAATTGACCGTGGAACGCACCGAACCGGTGGCGTGGCCCGATCCGCTTCACGAGCAGAGCGGGCCGGACACGTTTTGGAGCACGGTGAACCTGGCCGAAGCGATACCCGGGGTGCCGACCCCGATGTCGTGGTCCATATTCTCGATCGGCAACGAGGTGTCGGTGCCGTATGCCTATTATCGGCTCGGAGTGCTGCCTCGACGATTGACCGGCCGAGCCGATAGCGTCGACGAGCGATTCGCCGCGATCTTCTACGGCCGTGCCGCAATGAATGTCACACACCTGCGGCAGATCGCCGATCTCACGCCGGGAACATCCGGGGACGCGATGGAAGAGCAGTTGCTCGGATCGGTGCGCGACGGAGTGCCGAGCGAGAACTCTTGGCGGCGTTTGCCTTTCGTGCTGGCTCGATTCCCCGTGGAGGCCGCCAGGCTGCCGATGCGGTTACAGCGGCTCCACCGTGACCAGCATCGATGGTGGACTGCGAAAACCCAGCCGACGCACGCACGCCCCGGCCGTCTGTTGCTTGCGGAGGCGGTCGAGAAGTTCGACGCGGCCATGCGAATTCACATCATCGCCGTGGCGGTGACGCAGGCTCTTTTCGAACAGCTCGCACGTCTGGCTCGTGCGGCCGGGGACCCGGGGCTGGTGGCCCAGTTAGCGGGAGGTTACGGCGGCTACGAGGAAGCCGAGATGGTCGCTGCCTTCTGGAAGGTTTCGCGTGGCTCTCTTTCGGTCGACGCTTTCGTCGCACGCTACGGCTTCCACGGCCCCGAAGAAGGCGAGGTCTCATCGACTTCGTGGCGCGAAGACCCGAGTCTGGTGACTTCGATCGCCGAGCGGTACGCCCACCACGGGGTCGAGGATCGCGCGACCGAGCAGGACGACCGCCGCGAAAGGCGCATCGCTGCCGAACGAACGCTGTTGGCGAACCTGCCTACACACCAACGGGTCAAGGCTCGGGGCGTGCTGCGGCTCGCGCAGCGTTACCTGCCACTGCGCGAAGTGGGCAAGGCGGCGTTCCTGATGGCACTCGACGTGGCCCGGTTCGCCGCCCGGCGTCATGGTGCCGAACTGGTGGCGAAGGGGGTGCTGGCGCAGGCCGATGACGTATTTGCCTTCACTGTGCCCGAGGTTCTGCGCGGACTCGACGACGGGCGAGACGAAGTGCGTGATGTGGCCGCGCGCCGGCTGGCGCAACGCGCCGAATACCAAACGCTGACCTTCCCGGACCGCTGGGTGGGCATGCCCCAGCCGCGCACCCGCCGGGAGAAACGCGCGGACCTACGAGCCGGCGACACCATCGCGGGCGTTTCGATCACCCACGGTGTGGTCGAGGGTGCTGCCCGGGTAGCCACCAGCCTGGAGGTTGCCGAGGATCTCGAACCGGGGGAGATCCTGGTTTGCGAGGTGACAGATCCGAGCTGGTGCGCGTTGTTTCCCTTGGTGGCGGGCATGGTCGTCGACATCGGCGGTCCGCTGAGCCACGCCGCGATCGTGGCCCGCGAGATGGGCATTCCCTGCGTGGTGAACACGGGGGAGGCCGTCAGCCGGCTCAGCACGGGTATGTGGATACGCCTGGACGCCACCAATGGTGTGGTCACGGTGCTGGACGCCCGGACCGAACCGGCCACCGGTGAATCGGCATGAACGAGTGAAAGAGGCATTCCTCGAGCGGCAGGATCCAGCGACCTACCGGGCGACCTCAGGATCCGCCCGCAGCCGCGTGCACGTATCGAGCAGCGCGTTGCGGGGCGACACCAGCCATCCGCAATAGCGCTTCCGCGCAAGCGAAATCGGCGCGATCCCCCAGGCGTCCGTCGAGGATGCCCCTGATCACCTCGAACGCCGCCGCTATCGACATCGTCAGGGTTGTCTCGAGGTCGTCGATGAGGAAACGTCCTTCAGCCATCCCTCGCTGCAGCAGCGCACCGGCTTGTGGGCGGATGATCCGCTCGAACCGTGACTCGGCCTGTTCGAGTTTCACCAGAAGGCGTGCCAGTGGCGGGTCGTCATAGGCGATACGGACGATGGCCCTCGTCGATGCGACGAGGGCCTCCGCCGGATCGTCGAACTCCGGCGATTCTTCGACCGAGTGCGCGAGCCCGACAATCGTCTCGGCCACCACGGCTTCGACGACGTCCTCCTTGCTCTTGAACTGGTTGTAGAAGGTCCCGAACGCGACGTCGGCGCGCGTGGTGATGTCGCTTATCCGCAGTGCCTCGACGCCGCCCTCAGCGATGATTTCCCGCGCGGCCCGGATCAGGTCGACTCGGGTCTGCGCCTGCCGCCGCGCCGTGCGGGAAAGCCCGTTCGGTGATGCCACGTGCACAGCTTAGAAGCGCGCGCACCGTTCCAGCAATGATTGTCCGATCATTATTGATTTAGCGATCATTTACGCGTTAGGCTGGAGTCATGGGGAAAGACGCGAGGACCGCCGTGGTAGGCGGCGGCATAGCTGGTCTCGCCGCGGCGCGACGGATACAGCGAGCCGGTGGTACGCCCGTGGTTTTCGAGGCGGAGGATCGCGTCGGCGGGCGGATCAAGACGATCCGGCGGGATGGATTCGTTTACGACGTAGGAGCTTTCATTTATCTCGGCAGCTATGCCGAGTCCGCGCAAGAGATGCGCGAGGTCGGCCTCGGACCGCAGATGCACAAATTCAAGGCATTCGGTGCGATGCCACGGGGCGGCGAGTTGAACTTCCTCGACCTCAGCAAGCCGCTGAGCCTGCTGGGTACGCCGTACCTTTCGGGCCGGGCCAAGCTCAAGCTGGCCAAGCTGATGATCTTCCTGGCCAGGCATTGGAAGGACCTCAACTACGCCGATGCGTCGGGCGTTGCCGCCATCGACACCGATACGGTCGCCACCTACAGCCGCCGCGAACTCAGCGAAGAGATCCTTGATTACGTTGCCGCCGTGGTGGTCCGGGGTCCCTGGTTGAGCGACCCGTCGTACGCGTCGGTAGGTCAGCTGTTATGGACCATGAAGAACTTCTTCAAACCGTACTTCTACGGTCTCGACGACGGCATGGACGCGCTGCCTCGGGCAATGGCGGCCGGGCTCAACGATGTTCGGCTGGCGACTCGGGTCACCAACGTCACCGACGCGGGAGATCGCGTCGAAGTCAGCTTCATCCGTGACGGCCGCGAGGTCACCGAGGAGTTCGCCAACGCCGTGGTGACGACGCCGACGGCCAAAGCACTGGAGATCTATCCCCAGATCTCCGGATTCGCCCGGGAGTATTACGAAAACACCGACTACATCTGCAGCGTCAACTGCCACATCGCGTTGGCGGAGCGGCCGTCGAATCCCGCGACGTACATCATGTGTTCGCCGCGCGAACAACCCGACCTGTGCGGTGTCATCGTGGATCACCTCAAAGCCAACAACCGGTGCCCCGACGGCACGGGGATGATCACGACGTTCTGCCGTCACGAATGGTGTCTGGACAATCTGGACAGCCCGGACGAGAAGGTCATCGACTCCGTATTGGGCTTCGTCAAGCCCTATTACGGCGATTTAGGCTCTAGGGTCGTCGACTTCGAGATCGGTCGCTGGCGCAATGTCGTTCCGATCATGCGCAAGGGGCGCTTCCACGCGGTCGACCGCTTCATGCGCGAGACCGACCCCGCCGCCCGTGTGCAACTGGCCGGCGATATCGGGCCGATACCGGGTGTCAACGGCGCCTTGGTGTCGGGGCAGGCCGCGGGGGACCGGATCGTCGAGCAGCTCGTAGTGAGCAGAAAGGTCCCAGCATGAGCACCGCCACCCCCGCGGTGGCCAACGGCCGCCCGATCGCCGTCGCCGACCGACCCGTACCCGCAGTCAAATGGTGGGCCGCCTTCGGCGGTGCGCTGCTCGCATTCCAGGCGTTTGTGTTGGCCCGGTGGGTCACCGGACCGTATTTCAAATCCGTTGATCCCGGGCCGACTCCGATCCCCGGGTGGATGAAGGTGGCGCTGACGTTCTGGCAGATCGCGTTGCCGATCGCCGGGCTTGCGGTGCTGTATTGGTTCGTAGTGCGGCCCTGGCGGCGCGAACGGCGGATCGGGCTCGACGGGCTGATGGTCATCGCGTTTCTGATGCTGTCGTTTCACGACCCGCTCAGTGCGTACGTCGGGCACTGGTACACCTACAACGCGTGGCAAGTGAATATGGGTTCGTGGCTCAACAGCGTGCCCGGTGCACTGGCGCCGGGAACACCGGAGCACCAGGTCGCCTATCCGCTTCTCATCGTGCCGGGCGCCTACATCGTGGTCTTCCTGTTGGTGACGATGATGGGCGCGGCGATCATGCGCCGGGCCCACGCGCGCTGGCCCGCAATTCCCCGAGTTGGGTTGGCCGCCATTTGTTTTGCGGTCATGGTGCCCTTCGATCTGATATTCGAGGGTGTCGTTTTCATGCCGATGGGCTCGTGGGAGTACCCGGGCGGGCACGTCAAGATTTTCGCCGACACCTTTCATGCGTATCCGCTCAACGAGGCGCTGACCACCGGTGCGATCTTCACCATGTTCGCCTGCATCAAGTACTTCACCAACGACCGCGGGCAATCGCTGGCCGAATGGGGCACTGAACAACTCGCCGGCGGACCGGTAAAGGTCACGGCGGTGAGAATGTTGGCGGTCACAGGACTGGTGACGTTGGCGATGACGATCGGATACACATTGCCCAACACCTGGTTCGGTGCGCACTCCACCGAGTGGAACAAAGACATCCAGCAGCGTTCCTACCTGACCTACACGTGTGGCGAAGGCCCAGGTATCGCCTGCCCGGCCCCCGATGTGCCGTTGCTGCGTAACGACAATCGGGACCGGGGGGCCAACGGCCAGGGGTTCGGCCGCAATTATCCCCCGCAGTTCCCGTACGACCGGGGGTGAAAGTCCGCGCGCGGTACGTCTGGGGTGAGGAAGGCACTGGGGTGATGAGCGCTAAGCGCGTGCAGCTTTGGAGCCTGTATTCGGTTTTCGGTTTCATCGCACTCTTTCTGATCGGGTGGGTGCTGTTGGCGCGCATGGTTCCGCCGCCCTCGCCAACGAATTCCGCCGAGCAGATGGCCCGGTTTTTCCGGGACCACCTCGTCGGTATCCGGGTCGGTATGGTCCTTGCGCTCTTCGCCTCCGCGTTACTGTTGCCGTGGGGCGGGGCGATCTGCACGCAGATGCTGCGGGTGGAGGGTTCTCGGGCCCCGCTGACGTGGGCGTGGGCTGCGGCACAGGGGTGCGTGGTCATCGAGTTCGTCTATCCGTGCGCGTTCTGGCTGGTGGCCGCATTTCGTCCGGACGATGCGTCGCGCGTGCAGACGTTTCACGACCTGGGCTGGCTTCCCTTCCTGGGAATCGTCTGTACGGGCATGTTCCAAATGGTCGCGCTGGCAGTGATCACGCTGGGCGACAGGCGCGTTGAGCCGGTCTACCCTCGCTGGTTCGCCTACTTTCAGTTGTGGTGCGTGCTGGGGGTCGGCCTCACGTTCGGAGTGTGGATCTTCAAATCCGGGCCCCTTGCCTGGGACGGCCTGCTCGGCTTCTGGACCCCCGTCATCGCCTACTTCGTGTGGGTTGTCGTCACGACGATCTTGACGGGGCGCGCGATCGTCAACGACGACCAACCACACCCGGGCGGGCACACACTCGCCGATCGGGTCGCGCTGCTCGAGGCCGAACTGACCGCGCTGCGGTTGCAGGTCACACCACCGACCAGATCAGTAGGTGCGGCGGTAAACCGCACCACGCACTCGCGAATGGAGCTGCAGCCGTGAGTATTTCGTTGGGCACCGGGGCAAGAGATCAGTCGGCCGCCGTAGCCGACATCGCGCGACCCGTGGATCCCGAAGTCGGCCGGCGCCGCTGCAGGCCGGTGCTGTGGTGGGCGGCGTTCGGATCTTTCTGGCTCGCCTTCATGGCCTTCGTGCTGGTCCGGTGGATCACGGGTCCGTACTTCCAGCGGGTCCCGGTCGGGCCGAGTGATCCGCCGATGTACATGAAGGTCTTCTTGATGACCCTGCAGGTCACCATGATTCCTGCAATGGCGGCGCTGCTGTGGCAGTTCGTGATTCGGCCGTGGCGACGCGAGCGGACCGTCACCGTGGACGGGGCGCTGACCCTGGCTTTCTGCACGCTGTTCTTTCAGGATCCGCTATCGAACTACTTCGGTCCGTGGATTACCTACAACTCCTGGTCGTTCAACCGGGGGTCGTGGGTAACCAGCGTGCCGGGCTGGTTGTCGTTCGGCGCGCCGGGGGCCACCGTGGTCGAGCCGCCGATGACCATCATCGGCCTGTACGTCGTCATCATGACGATCGCCGTCCGCATCGGCGTGGCGACGTTACGCCGCGTGTCGGGCCGGTGGCCGCGGCTGGGTCAGGTCGGGCGGGCCCTGATCTGCTGGGCCGTGATGTTCGCCTTCGACGTGGTGTTCGAGGGCGTGATCTTCATGCCGCTCGGTGTGTGGACTTACGCCGGCGGACACTTCAACATCTTCGCCGACCGCTACCATGCGTTTCCGCTGCACGAGGCATTCCTGGTGGGAATCCTGTTGACCGCGTACACGTTCCTGCGCTTCAACCTCGACGACCGCGGCAGGACGCTCGTCGAGCGCGGCTCCGAGCGGGTCAAGGCGTCACCGGCCGGGCACGGTGTCATCCGGGCGCTGTCGATCATCGGCGCGGTGAACATGATCTTTCTGGCGGTCTACACACTGCCGCATCTGTTTGTTGGGGCACACAGCCGCACTTGGAACGAGGACATTCAGCGGCGGTCGTATTTCCTGGACGGGATCTGCGGCGCGGGCACCGGCCGCGCCTGCCCCGGGCCGGCTGTGCCACTGGTGCGAAACGACAATTCCGGCGGGGACGGCGGATCCGCCTACGTCGGATCGGATGGCAGACTCCACATCCCGGCCGGGACCGTCCTGCCTTCTCAGGTACCGCTGCAGGTCGCACCCACCCCGGCGCCGGGGCGCCGCTAGCTGCTCGCGCCCGGTGACGTCGGCAGCCGTCCAGCATCGCCGGTGGGTGGCTACCAAAATTCCGGCGTAGGCGTATCAGTCAAAACCTTGCGTCATTAGGTTTGAATCGGGGAGACTACTGTTATCGCCGTCACACCGGGAGCCAGAAGATGACCGTGGAAGAAAAGCCCACCTACTGCCGAATCTGCGAGCCGCTGTGCGGAATGATCGCCACAGTCACCGACGGCCGGCTCACCGCGCTTCGACCGGATGCCGATGACCCGCACAGCAAGGGCTTCTGCTGTGTCAAGGGGCTGTCGATGACCCAGATCGTCAACGACCCGGACCGCGTGACGACCCCGCTGAAACGAGTCGGCGGACCGGGTGAATTCGTGCCGTGTTCATGGGACGAAGCCCTTGACGACATCGCACATCGGCTTTCGGCGCTACGGTCGCGGTTGGGTCCGACGTCCATTGCCTTCCACGAGGGCAACCCACCCTACTTCAGCTTCGCAGCTGCGATGTGGGGTAAGACTTTCGCCAAAGCGATTGGCACACCGTGGTTCTACGGAATCAACTCCGAGGATGGAGCGTCACGGGTCGCCGCGTTCAAGCTGCTCTACGGCCATTGCGCGCACATGCCCATTCCCGACATTCGACGTACGCAGGCGATGCTCATGCTGGGGGCCAACCCCAAGGTGTCGAAGGGCAGCTTCCTGCACGACCCGCACATGCCGCAGCACCTGCGCGAAATCGTCGAGCGCGGCGGACGCGTATGGGTGGTCGACCCTCGCCGGACTACCACCGCCGCCGAGTTCGAACACGTTGGGATCCGGGCGGGCACCGATGCCTGGTTTCTGCTGTCTGTGCTCAACGTCCTGCTCGATCGAGGTCTGTACGACAGCGAGTTCCTCGATCGGTGGACCACGGGCTTCGAGTTCTGGATCGAGGCGGTCAAGGCGTTTCCACCCGAGGAAACTGAACGCTTGACCGGGGTGAAAGCCGACGTCGTGGTGGACATTGCCGAGTACATCGGGCACGCCAGATCGGCGGTGGTGTACGGCCGAACCGGAACGTGCACGCAAAGATTCGGCACCCTGACCAACGTGTTGCAGGACCTGATCAACATCGTCACCGGCAACGTGCAACGCGAAGGTGGCATGGTCTGGGCATGGTCGCCGGTGGCGATAGGGCCGATCGCCGAGATGATGAAGATGGCGACGTTCGACCAGGTACGAACCCGCGTGAGCGGGTTGCCCGACACCTACGGGTTCCTGCCTTCGAGCGCTCTTTCCGAGGAGATCACGACCCCGGGAGCCGGCCAGATTCGCGGCGTGGTGATGATGGGTTCGAATCCGGTCATCACCGGGCCAAGTGGCGGCAAGTTGGCCGAAGCCCTCCAAGAGCTGGAAATCTTTGCGGCGCTTGACTTCTACGTCAACGAGACGAATCGGTACGCGCACTACATTCTGCCGACGACCACAATGTACGAGCGGGAGGACAGCCCGCTGCACTTCACCAACCGATTCGTTCGCCCCAGCCTGCGGGTGACCGAAAAGGTCGTCGACGCACCGGGAGATGCCCGTGAGGAGTGGGTCATTCTCAACGACATCGCCAAGCGGATGGGATTGGGGGGCGCGTACGGCACCGCGATCGAGCGGTTCGTGGCCAGGTTCGGTTTCCAGGCGACCCCGAAGATGCTCGCCGATCTGCTGATACGCACCGGCAGTGTGGGGGACCTGTTTGGGCTGCGCCGCGCCGGGTGGTCGTGGAAGAAACTGGCCCGGCAAGCGCCCCACGGCGTCGTCTTTCACGAGTATCTACCGTTGAGCCCGCTGAAGAAGGTGATCAAGACCGCCGACCGCAAGATCCCCCTGGCCCATCCGACCTTCGTCACCGAGTTCGTGCGGTTGCAGCGGGTGCGGGGCGATGGTGCGGCCGAAGGATATCCGCTACGCATGATCGGTATGCGTGAAATGACCTCGCACAACTCATGGATGCACAACGCATCGCGGCTGATGCCGCCGGGCCGGCGGCATTCCATCCGCATCAATCCCGTCGATGCCGCGGGTCTCGGCATCCGTGATGGCGATCTGGTGAGCGTCACCTCGCCCGGTGGCGAGGTCACGACGCTCGCCACCGTCACCGACGAGATGACGCAGGGCACCATCGCAATGCCGCACGGATGGGGACACACCGGCGGCTGGCGACGGGCGGCCGCGGCGGGTGGCGCGACCTCGAACCTGTTGTCCTCCGAGGTAGAACGCGCCTCGGGATCGTCGGTACTCAACGGGATCCCGGTTCGCGTCGAACGCGTTGAGCCGCAGCCGGATTCATCGGCGCACCGCACTGCGGCGGTAGCGGATCTGGTGCGCCGATGACGCACGTGATCACCCGCGGCTGCTGCAACGACGCCGCGTGCGTCTCGGTCTGCCCGGTCAACTGCATTCATCCCACCCCCGACGAACCCGAGTACAAGAACGCAGAAATTCTCTACATCGACCCGCGGACCTGCATCGACTGCGGCGCCTGCGTGGAGGTGTGCCCCGTTGACGCCATCAAACGCGACGTCGACGTGTCGCCGGCGGAGCGCGACTACCTCGCGCTGAATGCACGATTCTTCGACGGCTTCACCTATCCGCAGCCCGGTTTCATCGAAAGTGTCCGCACCCCTATGAGCGCGGCGCGGCCCGATCGCCTGCGTCTGGCCGTTGTCGGATCGGGGCCCGCCGGGGTGTACGCCGTCGAAGCCGCGTTGGCGGCCACCAACGGCGATGCCGACATCCACGTATTCGAACGACTGCCGGTGCCCTGGGGGCTCGTTCGGTACGGCGTGGCACCGGATCATCAGGACACCAAGCGGATCACCCGCGGGCTGGAGCGGATCCTGTCCGCGCCTCAGGTCAGCGTGCACCTCAACGTCGAAATCGGTAGACACCTGAGCCACGACGACCTGCTGCGCCATCATCACGCCGTCATCTACGCCGTCGGGGCGCCCGAGGATCGCAGGCTGGACATCGCCGGCGAAGCCTTGCCGGGCAGCCACTCCGCAGCCGACTTCGTCGCCTGGTACAACGGCCATCCCGACGCGGCATACCGCCAGTTCGATCTGTCACACCCGCGAGCCGTGATCTTCGGAAACGGCAACGTCGCGCTCGACGCCGCCCGAATCCTGGTCTCGCGCATCGAAGAACTCGCCCGCAGCGACATCGCCGAGTACGCCCTGGATGCGCTGAGACATTCCGGTGTGGAGGAAGTGTTGGTCGTCGGCCGCCGAGGTCACCGGCAAGCTGCTTACACCACGCCGGAACTGCTCGCGTTATCCAACACCCCGGGTGTCGATCTGTTGTTGGACCCCACCGGACTTGACGGCCTTTCGTCCGAAACGGATTCCGCCAAGGCAGAGTTCGTTGCCACACTTCCCCACACAGGCGGTCAGCGCACCGGCAACAAACGGGTGATCCTCACGTTCCTCAGTTCACCGGTGCGGGTGCTCGGGACCGAGCAGGTGACGGGTGTTCGGCTGATGCGAAATCACCTCAGCCGTAATTCCGCCGGTGCTCAGGTCGTCGATGCCAGCGGCGAGACCTACGACGTGGAATGCGGCTTGGTGTTGCGCGCCATCGGATACCGGGGGCACAGCCTCGATGGACTGCGGTGCGACGACGAGATGGGCACGTTCCTGCACGACCGCGGGCGAGTACTCGACGACGACGGCAGTCCGCTACCCGGCGTCTACGCTGCGGGCTGGGCGAAACGGGGCCCGTCGGGGGTCATCGGCACCAACCGGTCGTGTGCGGGGGAAACCGTAGCGGCTCTCATCGATGACTTCAGCCGGGGAGACTTGCCCGAGCCGCCATGCAGCGCAGCACAATTGCGTCAACTGCTGCACGAAAGGCAACCCGCCATGCTGGATCTGGCGAGTTGGCGGCGCGTCGATCTTTTCGAGCGTGCCCAGGGCCGAGCTGTCGAGCGGCCCCGGATCAAGCTCGTCGACACCGAGCAAATGGTGGATATCGGGCGCTCGGGCCGCTAACCCGGCACCGCGGGGCCGGCTGCGGTGATGCCTGGCGCAAAAACCTTGCACTGCAGGTCATTACGTTTGCGCCCGACCTCGGCGACCGTCAGACCTTCGCCATGACGGTCTCGGCGAAGCGTTCCAGAACGGTCCGGACTGCGTCCGGTTGCGCTATTGGTGCGCCGAGCACCAGACGCGACACCCCAAGGTCGGCGTAGCGCCGGACCTCGCCGGGGTCGGTCATCACCCGTTGATACTGTTCGGTCATCGGCGATATGCCGTAGGAGATCTCGATCTCGCTCGCGTCCCGGCCACTCTGTTCGGCGCTGACCCGCAGCTCCGCGAGCCGTGCGGGGAACTGGTCGTGGGCCACGTCCATCGGCAACCAGCCGTCTCCGACGCGGCCCGCCCGCCGCGCCGCGGCAGTGGTGCTGCCGGCGATGACGATCGGCACCCCGCTCGCGCGCACCGGCAGCGGGAACGCGGTGACGCCTTCGAAGGCAAAGTGCGGGCCATGATGGCTGACATCCGCGCCCGACCACAGCGCTCGCATGGCCGCGATCGCATCCTCGGCCCGTTGAGCGCGGCCCGCCCAGGGCACTCCGCACGCGGCAAACTCTTCCGCTAGCCAGCCCACTCCGACGCCCAGGATGATTCGGCCGCCCGAAAGGTGGTCCAGGGAGGCCAATTCCTTGGCTAGCAGCACCGGGTTTCGCAAGGGCAGTACCACCGCCGCGGTGCCGAGGAGCAGCGAGGTCTGCCCGGCTAGCCAAGCGAGATGAATGAGCGGGTCGCCCATCGGAGTCTCGACGGGCACCGGGGCCTTGCCATCCGCGCTGTACGGGTAGCGGGATGCGTAATCGCGAGGGAAGATCGAGTGCTCAGCGGTCCAGATCGACTCGAAGCCGGTGGCTTCGCCGGCCGTTGCCAATTCCAGCGCCGCCTCCGGCGCCGCCCACGGGCCGATGTTCGCGGACCACAAACCAAATCTCATGTGGCAATCCTCTGCTCTCGCCACTGCCGAAGCGGTCGGCAGGGCTAGCGTAAACCGAGCGAACCGCTGATGATCTCGCGTTGAATCTCGTTGGTGCCCGCGTAGATCGGCAGCACCAGTGAGTGGCGTACGTGGCTTTCCATATCGTATTCGGTGGCGTACCCGTAGCCGCCCATCATCTGCATGCCTTCGAGCGCGATGCGTTTGGCGACCTCTGACGTCTTGATCTTGGCCATCGACGTCATACGCGTGGTGACCGGATCGGCACCGCGTTCGAGCCGCTCGGCGACCTCATAGGTGATCAGACGGGCGCACTCGAGCTCGGTCGCGAGGTCGGCGATCCGATGACGCAGTGCCTGGAATGTTCCGATGGCTTTGCCGAACTGCTTGCGCTCCTTGACATATGCGATGGCGTCGTCAAGGGCGCGCTGGCCGATACCGAGGCCGACCGCGGCGCCGAGCAGGCGTTCGCCGTCGAGGCCGGCCATGATCTGCGGGAAGCCCCGGCCGATCTCGCCGACGATGTTCTCGGCGGGAACGAAACAGTCGGTGAAGAAGACGTCGTTGACTTCGCGGCCGCCCAGGGTCGAGATACGACGCGTTTCGACACCTTCGCTGTCGCGGGGGACTTCGAAGATCGTCAGACCCGCGTGTGGCTTGCCATCGCGGCCGGTGCGCGCCACCAACAGAATTCGCCCCGCCCGATGCGCGTAAGAGCACCATGTCTTCTGTCCGTTGAGAACATAACCGTCGGCGACGGCGTCTGCCCGGCAGGTGATCGCCGCGACATCGGATCCCGCTCCCGGTTCGGAGATCGATATCGACATGATCTCACCGTTGGCGATGGCCGACAGTGCCTCCCGTTTTTGTTCTTCGGAGCCGAATCGTTTGTAGCAGCCTGCCACGGTGTTGGTCGGGCCGAGCGCTTTGACCGGTGCCAGGCCGCGCCACAACTCCTCGAACAGGATGGTCTGCTCTACGTACGTTCCACCGGAGCCGCCGTATTCTTCCGGGATCGCGATGCCCAGCCAGCCCAGTTCGGCGAGTTTCTTATAGAGGACCAAAGATTGGTCTTCCTCGTCGGGGTCGAGTAGTGCCTCGCGTTGTTCGCGGGTGGCGCATTCACGCGCGCAGAAGTCGCGCACCGCATGCTGAAAGTCCTGCTGCTCGATCGAAAGCGTCATGCTTGCGGGAACCTGCGGTCGGGAAACAGCCCCGCGGCAACGCCGTTGCGCAGCACGGCCGGCGCACCGCCGGCCACCACGTTGGTAACGCAGTCCCGGTGAATGCGCTGGATGGGGAAATCGGTTGTGACACCGTAACCGCCGTGCAGTTCCATTGCTTTCAGGGTGATCTGCGGGCCGGCCGTGGCGCCGAAGAGCTTGGCTTGGGTGACTTCTGCGAGCTTGGGAAACCGCCCTTCGATCGCCGATGCGGCGGCCCGGTAGGCGAGCAGTCGGAGTGCCTCGATCTGCACCCACATATCGGCCAGCGAGTGGTAGACCGCTTGGAAGTCGATGATCTGCTTGCCGAATGCCTCGCGCTGCTGGGTGTACTTGGCCGCCTCGTCGTATGCGGCCTGGCTGAATCCGAGCCAGAAGCCGCAGTTGTGCAAGCGTTCGAGGTTGAAAGCCGTCATCAGCCGGGCGAACTGGCCGGGTCCCACGATGACGTTCTCGGCCGGTACCCGGACGTCGCGTAAAACCATGTCGCCGTGGTGGATTCCGCGATCGCCGATGTAGATCGGGCCACGCTGGATCTCCACGCCGGGCATGGAGCTCTCCACCACGATCGCACCTATGCCTTTGGCGCCCGGCACGTCGTCGAAGCGCACGAAGGTGGCGTTGAGCTCGTTGACGTTCGAGCCGGTCAGAAAGCTCTTGACGCCGTTGAGGATGAAGTCGTCGCCGTCGCGCACGGCGGTGGTACTCAGATGCGTCAGTGCCGATCCGGCTTGCGGTTCGGTGAGCGCGATGTTGCAGGCGCGACGGCCGGCGACGATATCGTGCAGGTACTTCTCCCGCACTTCGTCGCTGCCGAGCAGAAACATCGACGGCCCTGGGCCGCTGGTGCAGAACACCGGCTCGGGTGGTAGCCAGGACTGCGCATAGCGGAACAGGGCCTCGACCACGATGAGGTACTCCACCGCGCCACCACCCTGACCGCCATACTCGGTCGGCATCGCGACGCCGAAAAGACCTTCCGCGCCAACACGTTCGAAGATCTCACCGTACGGCGCCTCGTCGGATTCGTCCCAGCCACGGGCCTCGTCGGCGAAGGATCGGCCGAGCTTCTCGGCGCGGGCCTGCAGGTCTTGTTGCTGCGGGGTCAGGGTGAAATCCATTGCTAGCGACGCTCCTGCTTGGTGACGGTCAGGTTCATTGCCTCGAAATCCCATGTCTGCGCGTTGTTTCCCGCCGAGCGCAACTTGTGCTTCAACACGCGGCCGACACCGTTGCGGGGGAGGGCGTCGAGGAAGTCGACATAGCGTGGGATCGCGAAGTAGGGCAGGTTGTTCTTGAAGAAGTCGAACAGTTCAGCCGGTTCGATCGGTGAGCTGGCTGCGATGCAGGCCTTGATGTCGTCTTCGCCGAGTTCGGACGGAACGGCGACCACCGCCGACTCCACAATGGCCGGATGGCAGTCGATCGCCGATTCCAGCTCGAAACTCGAGATGTTCTCGCCCCGTCGGCGCAGGCTGTCCTTCTTGCGGTCCATGAAGGCGAATGCCCCGCTGGGCAGGCGCCGGCCGAAGTCGCCGGTGTGATACCACAAGCCACGAAAGGCCTCGAGAGTCGCCGCGGGGTTGTCGAAATACCCGTCGAACATGGCGTACGGGGCCTTGGGGCGTAGGCAGATCTCACCGGTCGCCTCGCCATCGAGCACGTAGCCCTCGTCGTCGAGGAGTGCGACTTCGAGATCGGGCGCCGCGATGCCGCAGCCGTTCGGGTCACGCTGGTCCGACGACAGTGGCGTCAACGTGGTTGGCATGCATTCGGTTTGACCGAAGACGTCGACCCAGGGATCTACGCCGAACCGGTCCCGGAAGGTGGCTTGGCCGTCCAGCGAAAGCGGTGCGCACATGATCCGTGTGACTTTGTGGTCACGGTCGGCTGGCGACGGCTCCGTCGCAAGGATTGCCGCGCCCATCGCCCCGACGGCGATCATCAGTGTCGCGCCGACCTCCCGCGCGCGTGGGAAGTACGCGCGGGCGCTGAAGGTGCCCTGCAGGTAGGTCGGGATGCCGTACACCAGCGGCAGAGTCACGGTGACCAGCCGCGCCCCGGCGTGAAACAGCGGCAGTCCCGCGAACAGGACGTCGTTCTCGGTGACCTCGAGTGCCGCTCCGATGAGTTCGCCGCTGCGGCAGTAGTAGCCGTGGGTGGCGACGCATCCTTTGGGCAACCCGGTGGTGCCCGACGTGTAGAGAATCGACATGGTGTCGGCGGCAGAGAGTTCCACCGGTGGCGGGGTGTCACCGTGGTCGAACAAGCTGGAATATGGGACCTCGTCGTCTTGGGCCTCGTCGAGCATGATCACTGCCCGCAAGTCGGGAAGCTGGCTCCGCAACGAAGCCACCGCTTCGCGCCCGGCGGCATCGGTGATCAGGACGCCCGACCGGGATTGGCGCAGCTGATGAAGCAGGAACTCGCCCTTCAGGTATGCGTTCAACGGCACCTGGGCGGCTCCGGTCTTGGCTGCGCCGTAGAACAACTCGAGGAGCTCGATGCGGTTGGGGGCGAGCATCGCTAACTGTTCGCCTTTACCGACGCCCAGTTGAGCCAAACCAGCCGCAAGTGCGTCCGAGCGCTGGTTCATCTCGGCGTAGGTATAGACGTGCTCGTCCATAGCGCAACACACCCGATCGGGCGTGCTGGACGCACGTGCTCGCAGGATATTGCCGATCGCGTCACGAACCATGGTGACCACCGAATCCAGAAACCGGGGT
Organism: Mycobacterium sp. 20KCMC460; assembly: GCF_022179425.1. NCBI lineage: Bacteria > Bacillati > Actinomycetota > Actinomycetes > Mycobacteriales > Mycobacteriaceae > Mycobacterium > Mycobacterium sp. 20KCMC460. The sequence continues at coordinate 4,923,802 of NZ_AP025524.1, read as the reverse complement.
TACCCGGCGATCACGGTCTTCGACCTGCCGCGCGGGCCGGTCCTGCTGGGTGCACGCTGCAGTCACTTGTTCTCGCACATCTTTCATTCTGAGGTTGCGTTAACGCCCATTAAGGTGTTTCCCACGGTGTTGCGCCCGATTGGGTCGACCGTGAACCGACTTGCTGCATCTGCCCACGTTCCGTAAAAGTGCGCACCCGCGATTATTTTGAGACAGTACGGCTATTAATTATTTCTGTCAACGGTATCAAGGCCGCTAGCTGCGGAACGTTCGGTCCGCAGCGCATCGCGATCAGCCGCGTGCGATTTCTGGAAGTCCCCTTCCGGAGACGTCGCGAGCGGCGCGTTCCTGCCGTCGGCCGGGCCGAAACAGATATGTGACGCGGACCACGCGTTCACGGTATCGTATGCGTGTCTGATAACCCGTCAATAGCCTAATCGGGATTAAATTCAGGCCTCGGTTGACCGTGCAGAAGAGTCAGAGGAGCGATCATGGAGGTCGGCTGCCCCGCACTACCGGACCTGGATACGTTGCCCTTTGCTCGTGACCGTGATGCGGCCTGGCACATGCTTTTAGCGCCCGGCAAGGTCGCGGTCTCCGATACCGGCGTCTACTTTCTGAGTGCCGCCGATGTGGTCGAGGCGGCAGCCATAAATCCCCAGCTGTTCTCTTCCCAGGGCGCGTTCGACTTGGTTGGCAGCCCATTTCCCATGGTGCCGATCGCGTTCGATCCGCCAGAACACACGCGCTTCAGACGCGTTCTGGACAAGTTTTTCGGCCCCCGCCGGATGGCTGAGCGCGCACCTGAATTGCGCCGGCAGGTGGGCGAGCTGATCGACCGGATCAAAGCATCCGGCGACAGCTCGGAGGTGATGGGTGCACTCGCCATTCCGTTTCCCTCCCAGGTGTTCCTGACGCTTTTCGGTCTGCCGCTCGAGGACCGCGATCTGCTGATCAGCTGGAAAGACGCGGTTTTGGAATTCTCCATCGCCGAAGGCGCCACACCTTCGCCGGAGACTATGGCTCGAGGCTTCGAATTGCTGAACTACTTGACGGAGCACCTTGCCGACCGCCGCGGTAGTGACGGCGATGACCTGCTGAGCAAATTGCTCTCTGATTCGAGTGAAGGCGCGCTGACCGACCAGGAAATCATCGGATTGTGCTTCTTGTTCCTCATCGCCGGACTCGATACCGTTACTGCGGCAACGGGATTCGCACTCTACGAGCTGGCCCGTAATCCGGCGCTGCGGTCCGCGGTGGCCGGCGACGATGAGGCGGTCACCCATTTCATCGAGGAGGTCCTGCGGATAAACCCGCCGGTTCCCTATGTCCCGCGGATGACCACTGCCGAGGTCACCGTGGCGGGCGTGACGATTCCCGCGGGATCGACCTGTTGGCTCGGGTTCGGGACCGCCAACCGTGACCCCGAACGCTATCCAGACGCCGACGCGATCAAGGAAAAGCGGAGCAATCACTTCACCTTCGGTCGCGGTCCGCATCGCTGCCTCGGCTCACATCTGGCTCGTCTGGAACTCCGCCTGATCATCGAGGAGTGGAACCGCAGAATCCCGGCTTACTCGGTCTTGCGCGAGCCCACTGTCGGGTGGCCCTCCGGGACGCTTCACTTCCGCGAGCTGCATTTGCAGGTGCGCTGATCAGCTGCCCGCGGAGACAGGCAAGGATCGGCCGACCGGGATCGGCTGGGATCGCGGTGTCAGCGCCGCGTTCATCACACGGTTCGCGGCTTCTTGTCCGCTGACCAGGGCGCCGTTCAGGCCCGAGATCCGGTCCAGGTCGGAGGCGAACTGGACCCGGGATGTCCAATCCAGGCGCTTCTGGAAATCGGCGATTCGGGCGAATCGGCCCTTGTCCATCACCGGTCTCTATGTCAACCTGACTCAGGACCACTGTGACGGCTTGATTCGGGACCACCTCGGCGAGGAGGTGGTGGCTCAGGCGTCTTCGTAGGCTGTGATCGCGAGCTGCTACCGCGGGTATGGCTGAGCCGGTATGAGGTGGTGCCGGTTTCGATGATGGTGCCGTGGAAGGTGAGTCGGTCGACGATCGCGGCGCAGAGTCGGGGGTCGGTGAAGGTTTTGGTCCAGCCGGAGAAACTCTCGTTGGATGCGATGGCTACTGACGCCTTTTCCTCGCGTTCAGTGAGTACTTGGAACAGCAACTCCGCGCCCCGGCGGTCGAGTTCCATGTAGCCGAGTTCGTCGATACATAAAAGATCGACGCGGCCGTAGCGGGCGATCGTGCGGGCGAGTTGCTTTTCATCGGCGGCCTCGACGAGTTCGTTGACCAGTTTGGTCGCCAGTGTGTAGCGGACGCGGAAGCCTTGCTCGGCGGCGGCGGTGCCCACACCAATGAGCAGGTGGGACTTGCCGGTGCCCGAGTCGCCGATCAGGCAGAGCGGGTCGCCTCGGCGTATCCAATCGCCTTGGGCGACGGTATGTACGGTGGCGGCGTTGATGTTTGGGTTGGCGTCGAAATCGAAGTCGCCCAACCATTTCTGACGTGGAAACCCGGCCGCTGCGACTCGCCGCAAGGTGGATCGGCGGTCCCGGTCATCGCATTCGGCCAGGAGCAGTTCGGCGAGGAAGCCGTGGTAGGTGAGCTGTTCACGCTCGGCGACTTTCACTGCTTCGTCGATCACCGCACGCACGGTCGGCAACCGCAGGCGTCGGCATGCGGAATCGACGGCGGCTTGGGCCGCTTGTGGGGTCATCCCGCGTTGGCGGCGCAGGGTGTTGGTGACTTTCGTGGCCGTGCTCATGATCCAGTCGTTCCTTCCATTCCGTCACCGGGTGGCGGTGTTGGGGGTCTGCGTTGGAGCAGCTCGTCGTAGGCCGCGACGTCAGGCAGCGGCCGGGTGTCGGTGGCAGGCCGGCGATCACGGTCGCTGGATCAGCCAGGCGGCGCTGGGTCAGACTGACGACCCGGTAATCGACGGTATTGGCATGGTTACCGGCGTGACGGTCTGATTCGAGACCACCACCGGCGGCATGCAGGCGTGCTTCGACCGCGACCACATCCGCTGAAACGGCACCGACCGACAGGGCGGCGTGGATCCCGGCGATCACATCGGTAGCGCGCATGCTGCGGTGCAGCAGCAGCACGTCGATTAGCGAGCGAGTCCCGCCAGCATCGCCGTCGACGCGGCGGGCCTGCTGCCAGAACGCCTCGTGCGCTGCGGTGAAAGTGCCGGCGGCGCGGGCCTGAGCAAGCGCGGTGGAGCCGGGCAACGCGCCGGGTTTGCAGTGCAACACCTCCAGATAGTGGTCGAGGTTGATCGATTGCCCGTTGCGGGTCGTGACGCGTTCATGGCGTGCGGCGATAGTGCGGCCGTCGAAGACGACCAACTCCGAGGCCCGCAGCGACACCCTGACTTTGCGTCCGATCAACCGGGCGGGAACCGAGTACTTCGCCGACCGCGCCGTGATCAGCGCCGACCGGTCCACCCGTGGATGCAGCACCAGCCCCGGGTCGAACCGCTCGGCAGGCAGAGCGGCGAGATGTTCTCGTTCGGTCTGGAAGTCCTGGCCCACGGCGTGCAGCCGGCCGGTGACCCGCCGATGATCCTCACGTGCTTCGCAGCGGCGGATGTAGTCGTTGAGCTCTGACAGCGAGTCCACTTCCGGCATGGGCGTGAGCCAGGTGCGGCGGAAACGTCCGATCTCGCCCTCGACTCCGCCTTTCTCGTGGGCGCCTTTCACTCCCGGCTGGCAGTAGAACGGGTCGAACCCGTAGAACGATCTGAACAGCACCCACCGGTCGTTCTCGACCCTGCCCCGACCGCGGCCGAACACCACCGAGGTGACCGCAGACTTCAAGTTGTCGTAGCGGATATGGCGCACCGGGATGCCGCCGATCACGTCGAATGCTTCGATGTGGCCTTCGAGGAACGCCTCCTGCGACTGAGTCGCATACACCCGATGGACTGCCTTGCCGGACATCGACATTCGGAAAACGAACATGTAGCAGCGGGTTCTGACACCAGCGAGGATGACGTGAACCTCGCCGAAATCAACCTCAGCTTCAGCGCCGGGCGGGTGTTCCTGCGGCACGAACGCTTCCTGCGCCTGCTTACCGGACTCGGCGATGATCTCCGCACGACGGACCCGGACATAGTCACGCACCGACGAATACGACACATCCTCAACGCCGTGTTCATCGGCCAGACGATTGCAAATCCTTGTCGCAGTGTGGCGTTGCTTGCGGGGCGCATCCAGATCGGTCCGCAGCATCGCATCAATCGCAGGTTTGAGCGGGCCCAGTTTCGGCGACTCCCGCACCGGTGTCTTCCGCCTCGGCGGCTCCGGATTCGCCAACGCGTGCCGGACCGTATCCCGGCCAACCTTGTACTTACGAGCAAGCGCCGAATACCCAAACCCTCGACCCGGGCGTCCCTACGTATCTGGGCGAACAGCTCCACACGACTTCCCATCCGGAACCCTCCGACAGCGAGCCAATAATCGACACGCCAACCGTCGAGGGTGGTCCTGAATCAAACCGTCACAACACACCGGTCTGAAAGAAGGTGGTCCTGAATCAGGCCGTCACACCGGTCCTGAATCAAACTGTCATAGCCACACCGGCACGGATTCGGGCCAGCGCGCGACCGCATGCTCTTCGAGAGTGTCGACGACGTTTCCGTAGTAGCGGCGGGCGCGGTCTATAGCGTATTCCAGAACCTGTTCATCGCTGAGAGCCTGCGTGCGCTCCAGGTATTCGTGTGACAGAAGGACGGTCAGCAGCCCCTTGCCCGCCGGGGCTCGGCCAGGTGCCTTGGCGTGGTCGGCAATCACTGCGATCGTGTCGGGGTCCTCGTGGGGCGAGACCATGTAGTAAGTCGCGGGATCGTTCGGCCGCTGCGATAGGCCCAGACATATGCTGCCAAGTCGCCGGTACCGGGTTGTCTCGTACAGCGCCCGATGGTTGTCGTCCATCTGCGGGAACATCGCCAAGGCGTATTGCGCCTGAGTGGCGATGACGCATGCATCGAACGACTCCGTCAGTTGACTCCCTCCGCGTGGCGTGCAGGTGACCTCGACCGTCGCGCCGGTGTCTGCGACGTGGTCCACTGGATGGCCGAGCCGGACCCGCAGTCGTCGGGCGAGTTCTTCGGGCAACCCACTCACGCCGGGGCGCAGGTTGTACATCGTGCTCACCAGCATGTTGCGTATCGTCCAGAGCAGCAACGCAATCGAGGTATCTGCGTCGTCGGCCACCCAGGTACTGCTGACCAGCGGCCGACCGGCCCATTGCAACAACTCGTCATTGAGTTCGCGCCGGAAATACTCGCGCACCGTTTCGGTGTCCAACTCCGCAACTTGGTCATAGGAGTGGTAGCCGAGGCTGCCCCGGGCACTGAGCATCGGGCGGATCAGCTTCAGCGCCTTCAACTTGCTGCGTACCGACAACGCCTGCGTTCTCAGACCGGTCCGTAGCAGTTTGCCGTAGTCGAGCAGGTGCCTGTCACCCTGCCGGGGCATCACACCCCACACCGGGACCTCGGTGAACAGCGGGCCGAGGCCGAGTTCGTGGATCAAATCGATCGATTCACGATAGGTGCCGAGGTAGAAGGCGGCACCGAGGTCCATGATGAAATCGCCCTTGCGGACAGTCCAGACGCGGCCACCGACTCGCTCCCGCGCCTCGAACACGGTGACGTCGAACCCGCGCTGCCGGAGTCGATAGGCAGCGGTCAGTCCGGCCAGACCGGCGCCGACTACCGCGACGGTTCCCCTCAGTTCGCTACCCGCATCCCCGGTATCCACCTGTGGTGAATGCATTTTCGCGTTGGACGCGCCGCTCAACCGAGGTGTGGGCTGGCGAGTTCCGGCGCAGTACCGGTGAGCCAGTCAGTCATTCCGCTTTCCTGTGCCCGCTCGTCTTCTTTGATAGCTCGCAGCAGCAGCACGACCATCACCACGAACCAGCAGAAGTAGACGCAGAGCGGCACCCACCAGGCGAAGATTCCGTTCCAGGCCAGCGGACCCGTCTTGAAGAAGGGGATGACCGCCGCGGGCACCCAGATCATCGAGACCCAAATGTTGAAATACCCGGCCCAGCGCGGAAAGACCGGCTTGGCCCCCTTGTCGAGCAGGATCGCGACGCCCAGAGATGCGACCTGTATGCAGGCCGACGAGATGATGCCGAGGAACATCAGCCACGCCATGTCATTGAGCATCTGGACGATTTCGGGACTCCATTCGTGGAGTCGGTACAACGCGGTCTGCCAGATCGCGAACGGCACCAGGAACTCGACGCACAACAGGCCACCGGAGACCAGCTGCGACTGGGCCAGAACCGAGCGCACCCCTTCCATCCGCCGCATCTGGGCAGCGATCACCGCGCAGAAGGGCACCAGCAGCGCGCACGAGAAGAGACTGATCACCAAACCGAGCCGGATGAGGTTGGTGTGGTCGCTGAACTGGGCGACGAGGGCGGCACGGGATTTGGCCGGACTCGGTGGCGGAATGAAATGGCACAGAAATGCGAACGCCGACGCCCAGACGGCGATCATGAACGGACCACACCAGACGCACAGCCGTTGGGCCGTGACATTCATATAGGGCATCGATCGTCCTCCTCGACTCGGTCGAATCACCTTGTATCTCTTCGTACGAAGAGCGTGTCTATTCGTTCCGCAGAGCGTGCTGGGCGGCCAGCCGTCCGGGCCAGCCGACCACCCCGCCGGTTGGATGGGTGCCGGCGCCGGTCTGGTAGAGCCCCTTGATGGGAGTGTCGTACCCGCCGAGGCCGTGTGCCGGGCGGTTCTTACCCAACCGGTTGACCAGCATGTCGACGTGGAAATACGCGCCGGCCGGTGCGGCGAAACGGCTTTCCAGATCCTGCGGGGTGGACACCACCCGCCCGATCTCGGTTTCCAGCCCACCGAGGAAACGCAGACCCGACTTCCAGATCTGCTCGGTGTAGCCGTCTTTGTTGACGCCCCAACCGTTGCTCGGATACGCCGGCACATTCGAATGCAGGTAGAGCACATCGCCTTCCGCCGATGCGATCGATCGATCCGGCGCGGACAAGATGGCCATGTACACCGGGGGTGTGTCCACGTTGACCCCTCGCTTCATCGCGTACATCTGCTCGATGTGGTCCTCGAGTGTCCCGGTCATGAAGGTGGTGGTGCGGATGTCCTCGCCATCACGCTTGGCCCGGGCCGCTTCGGCTTTGGGGTAACCGATTCGGCCCGCGGTCGCGACGTCGATCTTGAAGGCGGCGGCGTTGACCGAGTTCGCGGGGATGAGCGAGACCCGGTTGCGTTCCTTGCGACTCAGCAGCTCCTGGGGGACCAGCTTGCCCAGAGTGACTTGCGCTGCGGCGTTGGAGACGACGCCCCGGCGCGCGCGCAGTTCGGTACCGTCCTCGAGCAGCACCCCACTCGCGTGGCCGTCGTCGACCAGGATCTGCTTGACTCCGTTGCCCAGTCGCACCACTCCGCCGTGGCTCTCCAACTTGCCTTTGAACGCCTCGACGAGATTGGTCATGCCACCGCGGGGCCGCTGGACGCCCAGGTGGCGGTGCACGCCGGCGAAGCCCAGGAAGTACGCGCCCGAGCCGATCGCATCCGCGGGACCCACCATCGATGACCAGTAGGCCCACAGGCCACGCATGGCATCGGACTCGAAGGTCTCCGAGATCAGTTCGAAGACGTTGAGCGCTAGCATGCTCCCGATGAAGCGACGGGTAGCCCGGTCCGGGCGGTGCCGCAGGAGGTACTTGGCGAAGTCGACCTTGCCCCACGCGGACGGATCTTGGACAGTGAGGATGTCGATGAGATCCATGATCCAGTCGATCGGTCCGCGCAGCTGCTCGTAGGTGCGAGCGTCCGCGGGGGAGAAGTACCGGATGTCTTCCAGGGTGCGGGCGAAATCGCCCCACAGCAGCAGGGTGTCGCCGTCTTCGTTCATCCACCCGTACGGGTGCGCGAGCGGGACCGTGTCGTACCCGAAGTCGGCCAGCCGCATCTCGCGGGCAAGAGGCGTCTGGGCCATGAACAGGTCATCCATCGCCCCGATGCTCAGCTTGTGCTCCGGTGCCTCCTGCAGGTAGGGATAGCTCGCCGAGAGACCGCCGAGCACCGGCAGTCGCTCGACGACACACACCGAACGGCGTTGCTCGGCGAGGGTTGCCGCCGCGCAGAGACCGTTGTGCCCGGCACCTACGACGATGTAATCGAACGTTTCCATATTCAGATCCTAGGCCAGTCGGTAGTGCGGCAAAAGACCGCAAAGTCTTGTCTTTTTCCTCGTGCTTCCAAGCGGTGGCTGCCTACCGCTATGCATAACGGTCGTTCCACATCCTGCTAGCTGTGCGAATACGCATGGGCCCGGTCCTCGGTCGGCGTCGTCTCGCGGGTTTGCGGAGGCAACAAGCGCCACTGGCCGGTCCCCAGCCGGATCAGGCCGTTGATCGCGATCAGTCCCAGCGCCATGCTCAGCACCGCCGCCGCCATGCGTATCGCGGGGGACGCGTCGGTGTTCGTGATCGCGAAGTGCGGCATCGCCAGCACCCACGACGCCATATACGTTGCGAAGGGCACGAATACGAGCAACAGCTGCCGCGCGCCGGTGAAGAACCAGGACAGCCGGACGACCACGACGGCGCCGAACAGCGATCCCAGGCTGTTGATCACCAACCAGCTGATGGGGAAGCCGCCAATCGCGAACGGTTGGTAACCGTAGTAGACGTAGAGTCCGGCGCGCAGCATCGGTACCTCCAACAACACGTTGAGCACACCGAAAACGCCGATGCCGCACCACATGGCCCGGTGACTGGCGCCGCGCTTGAACGCCAGCGCCATCACGTAGGACAGGCCCCCGAAGAAGACCACGTAGGCCAGCACCACCCAGACGGGCACTGCTCGGTCGAAGGCGGTGTAACCGTTGATCCCGTCGCCGGGGAAGAAGCAATGACCCAGCACGTCGACCGTCGCTTCGTTGAATGAGCAGACGTAACCACCGACCAACATCAGCAGGAACGCCGGCGAACCGGACCGCCGCCAATCCGCCAGGGCAGCAGCCACGAAGCCTGCCACTACCACGGCCAGCACCGTGGCGATGATTGCGTGTGCGGTGGTCGGGGTGGTCATGCCCCACGGGGGTTGGGCGATCGCAACTATCGACGTTGTCATGCTCGGAACTCCAATCTTGCTGAACTATGCGCCGACGACGTCGGCCTCAGTTTTCAAGGTGACGGTTGGGACGGCTGTCGAAACCGGTGGCACCAGCCGAAGTTGCCCGGTGCCGAGCCGGATCAGCAGGTCGATCCCGTACAGGCCGAGCGCCATGCTCACCGCCGCGGCCACGGTGCGTACACCATGCGCCGCATCGGTGCCCAGAATCAGGAAGAACGGCATCCCCACGACCCACGACGACATGAAGGTGGCGAACGGGACAACCAGCAGCAGCAACCGGCGAGCCCCGGTGAACAGCCAGGAGAGCCGGGTGACCACCACGGCTCCCAGTAGCGAACCGAATGCGTTGAAGACCAGCTGGCTGAGGGGGAAACCGCCCACCATGAAGGGTTGATCGCCGTAATACAGGTACAGCTTGGACTGCAGCAGCGGGATCTCCATGGCCAGGTTGAGTGCTCCCCAGGTGCCGATGCCGATCCACAGTGTGCGACGGGTGATTCCGCGCTGGAATGCCACGGAGAGTAGGTAGGTGAGTCCGCCGTAGAAGATCACGTAGGCCAGGATCACCCAGATCGGTATCGATCGGTGGAACACGGTGTGGCCGACCCAGCCATCGGCGGGGAAGAAGCAGTGGCAGAGGAAGTCGATCAGCGGCTCGTTGAACGAGCAGATGTAACCGCCGGCCAGCATCAGCAGGAAGGTGGGCCGTTTGGTGCGGTGCCAGCTGACCAACGCGGCGACGACGAAGCCCGTCACCGCAACGGCGAGCACGGTCGTGATGATCGTCTGCGGGGTTGTGGGCGTCGTCATCTCCCATGGGGGCTGGTCCCACGCGAGGGTTGCGCCGGTCATCTCGCCCTACGCTCCGGTCGTACCGATCAAGCGCGGCCGGGGAACCCGCTCGGCGAACAACGACGCGACACGGGCGGCCGCTTCCTTGCCGCTGACCAATCCCCCGTTGAGGCCCGGGATGCGGTCCAGGTCGCTGGCGAACTGCACCCGAGCGGAGCGGTCTATCTTCTTGCGGAAGTCCGCGATCCGCTTGAACCTGCCCTTGTCGAGCACCGGAACGGACTCCGGCCAGCGGAACAGCGCATGCTGCTCCAGATCGCCGGGAAGTTTGCCGTAGTAGTACTTGACCCGCTCCAGCGCGTGGTCGACCAGGTAGTCGTCGTCGCGGTCGTCGGTCCGGTTGAGATAGGCGGGCGACAGCAGTACCGAGATGAGGCCCTTGCCCGCCGGCGCCCGCCCCGGCGCCTTGTTGTGGTCGGCGATGACGGCGATGGTGTCCGGGTCGTCGTAAGGGGAGATCATCGAGAAGGTGCCGGGGTCGTCGGGCCGGCGGGAAAAGCCCAGCGAAACATTGCCCAACCGGTGGTACCGAGCGGTTTCGTAGAGGCCCCGGTGGTTGTCGTCCATCTGCGGATACATGCCGACCGCGGGCTGGGCCGTTGTGGCGATGACCGCGGTGTCGAAGATTTCGGTCTGTTCCCCCGACGACGGTGTCTGGTAGGTGATTTCGACCGCAGAGCCGTTGTCCGTGACGTTGGTGACCGTGTGTTGCAGCTTGGTGTCGACGAGTGTCGCCAACTTCACCGGCAGCCCGGCCACGCCCGATGTCAAATTGAATACCGATTTGACCAGCATGTTGCGCACTGTCCAGTGCAGCAGGGCTACCGAGGTGTCGTGATCCTCGTGCACCCAGGTGCCGCTGACCAACGGGGCTGACACGTAACGGGCGAGTTCGTCGTTGAGCACCCGGTGGGAGTAGTCGTACACCGTTTCGTTGTCGATCTGAGCGAGTTCGTCGTAAGTGTCGTAGCCGAGGCTGGCGCGGTGCTTGAACACGTCGGCAAATAGGCGGAGTGCCTTGACCTTTGCGGGCCAGGAAATGACATGGGTGCCCAGGCTCGCCCGGATCGGCTTGGCCAGGTCGAGATAGTGCTGCTTTCCTTGCCGCGGCATCCCGAAAATCACGGGCGTTTCGACGAACTCGTTGGTCAGCCCGACCTCGTGGATCATCGCTACCGCCTCGCGGTAGGTCCCGAGATAGACGGCGGTGCCGAGGTCCATGACGAAGTCACCCTTGCGCACGGTCCAGATCCGGCCGCCTACGCGGTCGCGTGTCTCGAACACCGTTACTGCGAAACCGGCCTTCTTCAGCTCGTAAGCGGCCGCCATCCCGGCGATGCCGCCGCCGATCACTGCGGCGGTGCTGTGCTGTTGGGTCATCGATGCCTCTCTGGTAGACGTTCGGGCCGGTCAGGCGCGGATTGACGCGAGATCGGCAGCTTGGGGTCGGCGCAGTTGAAGGCGGTCGTTGGTCCGCACACCCCGCCGTTACGCCAAACCCGTTCGATATGCGCCTTGGGCATGGGTCCGGAGTGCAACGCGTAGAACCAGTACGGCATGTTGAAGGCGATCAATATCGCCAGCTGTGCCGCGCCGGCGATCGCGCAGAACCTCGCGAACGTCTTGGCGCCTTCGCGTTTGAATTTCAGTTTGTCGATGCCGCGCTCGGGCCAGGACCGCCCGCGGTCGTCGCGGAAGAAATGCAGACAGCTCAAGATGATGAAGGTCCCGGGCCAGCTCAGCGGTTCGTAGAGGGGGAACTGGTGATCGGTGCCGGCGAACAGCGTCAGCCACGGAATGGTCGCCGAATAGCTGATCAGCCCCGTCCTGGTCATGATCAGTTCGACGATGACGTCGCCGACGATCATCACCAGGTAGGTCTGGCCGATCAGCCGGAAAACGCTGCGCGAAGGGTCTTTTCTGCGCTGGTAACTCATGTACCGCGATCCGGCGTAGCCGGACATCGCACACATCCACAGGTAGGCGGTGAAGTACACCAGCGGCACGGGAATCAACTGTCCGTTACCCGAACTCCAGCCCGGGATGTGCGGCAGCCAGCTGCCGAAGTTGACGAAGGTGGTGGCGTACTGGAATTGGTAAACCGTCCAGTCGATCCAGGGCTCCTGGAAGAACATCAACCAACCGGCGAGGAAGAACAGTCCGTCGAAGCTGAACCGGCCGGTGCGCAGTTTCGGTCCGATCACGAAGTGCCACAGGATCCATCCGGTGATGAAGATGCCGAAGACGACTTCGACGCAGCGAACCAGTACCACGTACCAGGTCGGCTCTTCGCCGCGGCCGAGGGTGTTGGGGGTGAAGTCGCCGCTGACCACCCACATCGTCCAGCAGTAGGCGATCAGTGCCAGCCACAGAAAGCCGTGCACCACCCACATCTTCGCCCATGTCCGTTGAGCTGCAACGGGATCGGGGCCAGGTGTGTCAACGCCGACCGACCCCGACGTTAACGGCCGTTCATCGAGCATGTGACCACGCTAACAGATTTATCTGTCAATGAACAGATAACTATCTGTTCGCGGACAGAATCGTCGTACAGTCATAACGTGTCCAGTGCGATCAGCCGCAGGCCCAAGACCAACCAGGAGCGTGTCGAGGCGTCGACGCTCGCCCTGATCGCTTCGGCGATCCAGCTGTTCGCCCGCCAGGGATACGAGCGCACGACCGCGGGGGAGATCGGCACCAACGCCGGGTTCAGCCGCAACATGGTGCGCGACCGTTACGGCTCCAAAGAGGCGTTGCTGCAATCGGTCTTCGACACCTTTGCCGATTTGCTCCTGCCCGCCGTGCGCAGCCAGCGGGGCGGCAGCGGGCTGGACCGGGTGCTGGGACAACTCGACGACCTGCTCGATGCGGTGGAGCGAGAGCCCGAAACGATGCGGGCGATGATCGTGCTCACCTTCGAGACGCCCGCTGCACTGGAGGGCTTTGCCGGGTGGTTCGACGGCCTCATCGCCGGCTACGAGGCCGAACTCGCCGCCAACCTGGCCGCGGGCCAGCACGATGGGTCGGTTCGCAGCGATCTCGATCCCGCGCGGGAAGCCGAGGTCTTCGTGTCTTACGCGATCGGACTGTGCTTCAGGTCCGCCCTGCGCCGCGACGGTTACGACTTCGTCGGAGAGATCAGAGCGTGGCGCGCGCGGCTCGCGCAGCACTACTCCGCTTGACGACGCAGTTCGTGTTCCGAGAACGGCGGTGTAATTTTGCGACCTACTGTGTCTTTATCTAGCACCTGGTCCAGGGGAGGCTCCGAGACAATGACCGCGGATGTGATCGTGGTGGGTGGCGGCCACAACGGCTTGGCCTGCGCCGCATACCTTGCCAAAGTGGGACGACGGGTGGTTGTCCTGGAAAGCCAGGGCGTACTGGGTGGGCTCAGCGCCACCGAGGAAACGGTGAAGGAAGCGCCAGGTTTCCAGATGAACACCGGCGCTTTGGATTTGGTCTTCTCCAATAGCGATCAATCGGTGATCGAGGAACTCGACCTGGCTCGGCACGGCCTGCGCTTTGCCATCGCGGATCCCTGGGGCTCCTACCTCAACCCCGATGGCGCATCGATTGCACTGTGGCGTGATCCGGCGCGCTCGGTCGACGAGATCCGCCGGTTCTCTTCCCGTGACGCCGCGGCGTTCGAACGGTTGAATCTGCTGTTCACCGATCTCTGGCTGGCTGTCCGCCCGTATCTGCAAGACCATCCGACCCGTCCGAGTTTGCGGACCATCGGCCAAATGTTCGTACACCTCGCCAAAGGTCGCCGTTCTTTCCGCCCATTGCTGCGGATGCTGATGGCCTCGCCCGAACAGCTAATCGAAGAGGAGTTCGAGCGCGAGGAGGTCAAGGCGCTGATGGCCAACCTGGCCTCGTGGTCCATGCTGCCGCTGTCGGAAGGCGGCTCGGGCGGGGTGCTGGCGATGTGCAGCACCTATTTCAACCAGAAGTCGTCGCGACCCGTGGGCGGAACGGGCAGCTTCGCGGCGTCTATCGCGCAATGCGTTCGCGCACACGGTGGAACGATCCGTGTTGATGCCCCGGTCGCCGGAATACTCGTCAGCGCCGACGGCGCCGCCGAGGGCGTCGAATTGGCCAGCGGCGAGCGCATCAAGGCCCACCACGTCGTGGGTGCGATCGACCCGCAGCGACTGATGTGCGACCTGGTGCCCAGCTCGCATGTGCCGGCCCGCACTCAGCAGGAATTGCGTGCGTTGAGCAATCTGCGTTGGAACATCGGTGTTTTCAAGAGCGATGCCGCGCTGTCGCACCGGCCCGATCTGGTCGGCGGACGCCAAGAGCTGTGGAATGGTCTGCTCTTCCTGGGGCCTACGCTCGACTACATCAAGCGCGCACAGCTGCGGGCCGCGGCTGGCCAGATACCGGACACCTATCCACAGTGGACCGCACTGCCTTCGGTGGTGGATCGCACTCAGGTTCCGCAGGGCAGTGAAGGCGAAACCCTCTTCCTGGCCATGGCCACCGTCCCGGTGCAGATCGAGGGCAGCGAATGGGCCGACGAGGCAGAGAAATTCGGCCGGCAGGCCCTGGGGTTCCTCGACGAACACGCGCCTGGAATCTCCGACGCGGTCATCGGAAGCTTTGTGCGGACGCCCGACGATTACCACGCGATGGCAGGCCGCGGGAACCTGTACCACGCCGACATGACGCTGGCGCAGCTCGGCCCCTGGCGTCCGACGCCGTCGCTTTCGGGTTACCGCACCCCGGTCCGCAACCTGTGGCACAGCGGCTCGGGAGCCCACCCGGTCGGGGGGCTCACCGGATGGAGTGGACGCACCACGGCCCGCACCATTGATGCCGAATTAGGCGGATCGGCGAAAAGGCTTGGTGCGCGACGGCGCATCCCCTTGCGCATCGCCCGCTGAGCGCGGTTGCGGGCTGGGCTCAGTGCGCGAACACCGCGGGGATGAGGAACGTCCGAATGCGGCGTCGCTCCTCGAAGTCGCTGAGGTCGTCCCGGGGCGCGAAGAGGGTGATGATGCCCTGGATCCATTCGACGATGTCGTGGTCTGAGGCGTCTTCGCGGATGACCCCGCGCTCGCGGCCCCGCACGATCAGTGGGGCGAAGGTATCGAACACGATCTGGTGCATGGGTGAGCCCGGCCCCGTCAGGAACGCACTCAACCTTCGCGGTAGCGCCTCGACCAGATAGGAGAACTCCTCATCGTCGCGGCCGACGGCGATCGACCGGACGACGAGGTCGACCAGTTCCTTGCGCAGATCGTTCGCCTCCAAGTCCGTGCCGGCCCGTAACTCGACGGAGAACTCGCGGCAGCGCTCCAACAACGCCAACTCCACCAGCTCGTCACGGCTGGACACCCGACGGTAAAGCGACGTCCGCGCGGTACCGGCCGCCGCGGCGACGTCGTCCATCCGGGTTCGGTGAACGCCAAGGCGCGCAAAGCATTCGCGCGCCGCGACGACGACCTGGGTCAGGGGGTTGGATTCGTCGCGTTCTGGTTGAGCCATCGTCATCGCGTGCTGTTCCAATCGTCGGCTTGCCGCCGCGGGCGGCGCTGCAAGCACTCCCACTTTAACTAATGCGTCACCAGCTCTTGTATGTTGCGACAATTCGAGACTAATGTCGCGACACACATGCTACTTCGTAGCAGAGCTAGGAGATCGCGATGCACATCCGGACAGCCGTGCCGATCGTGGCCGACCGCCACCTTCCCGCTTCCGCTTTCGGCGCCGCTGCCGCGGCCATCGCGGCCAGCGGCGTGGTCGACGACATCCAGGTCTGGGACCAGCTGACCTCATGGTTTCCGCAGAGTCTCTGGACGGCGGACCGCTCGCCTCTCGCCGCACTGATGGCAGACTGCGATTCTTTCCCCGATGCGTTCGTGATGGCCGCGTACGGGGCGGCGGCCGCGCCGGGGACCGGCCTGGTACTCAGTTCCGACTCGGTGCGCCGCGGTCCCGGCGAGCTGATGCAAAGTCTGCTGACGCTGGCGAATGTCTACGAAGGCAACGCAATCTTTCAGATCGGGGCCGGCGAACTCAAGCAGACCCAGCCGTTCGGGCACAAACGGTCGCAAGGCATCAAGCGCCTCGAGGATCTCTACGAGGTCTTCCATCGGCTCTGGCAGACCGACGGCCCGATTTCCTATGACGGTCACTACGCGAAGATCGACACGGCCTGGCTGGGAAAGGCGAAAAACCACCGCCCACAGATCTGGGGTATGGGCGGTGGGCCACGCATCATCGACCTCGCAACCACCCACGCGGACGGCTTCGTGACGATGGCTCCCATGGTCTGGAACTCTGCTGAGGAGGTTGCGGACAACATCGCCTCGATGAAGCGCACGCTCGCCGAAAAGGGCCGTGACCCTGAAGCATTCGGTTTCGGCATCTGGTCGCCGCTGCTGATTCACGAGGATGCGAACGTCATCGACCGCGCACTCGACAACGACTTGATGCGCTGGGTGACGGCGATTATCGGACGTATCAACCAGGGTGACTGGGCCGGTATCGGACTCGAGCCGCCGATGCCGCCCGACTGGCATTACGCGATGAAGCTGTTGCCGTTGAAGGTTGGTGAGGCCGAGGCGATGGAGATAGTCGGGCGCACCACCCGGAAGCACTCAGAGCAGACCTGGCTTTACGGCACCCCCGATCAGGTGGCCCGGCAGTTGCAGCCCTACGTCGAGGCGGGCGTGAACCTGGT
The DNA here is from genome assembly GCF_022179425.1 of Mycobacterium sp. 20KCMC460. NCBI lineage: Bacteria > Bacillati > Actinomycetota > Actinomycetes > Mycobacteriales > Mycobacteriaceae > Mycobacterium > Mycobacterium sp. 20KCMC460. The sequence continues at coordinate 4,907,096 of NZ_AP025524.1, read as the reverse complement.
CTGCCTGCTGGACATCTTGCCTTTCGTACTCGAGGTGGAGGACGCGATGGGGGCCATCGCGCGCCCGATTGAGGTGAGTGGTCTGCTCAAGCAGAAAGTCAGCGCCGATGTCCCGGTTGCTTAGCCCCGAACACCGCGAATTGCGGGACATCGCACGCAAATTCGCTCAGGAAGAGGTGGGGCCGCGTCGCCTCGAAGCCGACGAAGGGCCGGACTTTCTCAAGGAGATGAACCTGCGTGCGGGGGAGTTGGGGCTACCGCGGGTCGTCGCACCCGCAGAACTCGGCGGGCGCAACCTCGGCCAGTTGGGCGGGGTGCTGGTCGTCGAGGAACTTGCCCGGGAATCCGGCGGTGTCGCGCTGAGCGTGATGATCCAGATGCTGTTTCCCATGATCATGGCGCTCTGCCCCGAGGCTGCGGGCCGGTGGCTCGATGACGCGCTCGACGGAAAGGCCAACCTCTGCGCGGCGTTTTCGGACCCGGTCGGCATCGCGAACTATCCCGAGCACCCGGACATCGCCGTCCGAGACGGCGATGAGTTCGTGATCAACTGCCGGCGTCACTACGTGACCCAAGGCACGTTCGCGGACGTGATCGGCGTGGCAGGGTTGCACCAGGACAACTTCTGGATGTTCTGGGTTCCTGCAGGCACGCCGGGGTTATCGATCGAACCCATGCGCAAGATGGGCGTCGGCGCGCCCTGGGGCGGCATCACGCTCGAAAACGTGCGCATTCCAAGCACTTTGGCGAGCGACCTCTCGTTTGTCGTGAAGGATCGTGAGATCGCCAACGTCGACGGCGGCGCCGCGGCATCGGTGGTCAACATTTCGGCGTGGTCTTTGGGTCTCGCCACCGGTGTGCACGAAAAGACCGTCGAATTCGTCACGACGCGCAGCGTGCGTGGCCGTCCGCTCGGCTCCCTACAGGCGATCCAGCACAAGCTGGTACGTCAACGAGAGCGAATAGAGGCAGCCCGGTCGATGCTTTACGACGCCGCCAGCGCGCGCGACCAAGGCGAAGGGGACAGCGTCCTCGACCACCTGGTGAAGACCTTCGTCTCCGAGATGGCTGTCGAGGTGGCGCGCGATTGCGTGACCATCCACGGTGGCCGCGGATACCTCAAGGAGGGCGGCATCGAAATCTACCTCCGCGAGGCGATCGGCGGCCTCGTCGCCGAATGTTCGACCGATATGCATTACTCCACGGTCGCGCACCTGATGGGCCTGCCCGGGGCCGAACCGGGGGCTTTCTGATGCGCGTCGGTCTGATCTACACAAACCTCGAGTGGGACAAGGTCCTCGACCACGTGGTCTGGGTCGAAAAGCTCGGCTTTGATTCGATTTGGCTGACTGAGCATCACTTTCAGGACTTCTCGCCGTCTCCCTTGACCCTGGCCGCCGCGGTCGCGGCGCGCACCGACCGGGTGCGCATCGCCACCAACGTGATGCTCGCGCCGCTCTACAACCCGGTGCGGCTCGCGGAGGAGGCGGCAACGGTATCGGTCCTCTCGCGTGGCCGGTTCGACTTGGGCATCGGCATGGGCTATTACGAGCGAGAGTTCGCCGGACTGCAGGTGAATATCCGGCACCGCCCCAGCCTGTTCGAGGAGACGGTCGAGATCTTGCGCAGCGCTTGGAGCGGAAAACCCTTCTCGTTCCACGGCAAGCGCCACCACCTCCCCGAAATCAACGTCACGCCCGTCCCCACCCCGCCGCCACGCATCTTCATCGGTGCGGTCGCCGAGCCCGCGATCAGACGCGCTGCGCGGCTGGGCGATGGTTACCTCGGGGCCTACAACGCCCACCTAAAGATGTACTTCGATGAGGTGGAGGTGCTCGGGAAGACAGGTGCCGTGTGTGCGGGTCAGCAGGCGACGATCGCACCCGACGTCGAGAAAGCCAAAGTCGAGCTGCGCGACTACGCGCTGCGGTACGTGAACGACCACATCGACCGCGGCCTGTTTCCCGGGCCGCACTATGCGGATCTCGATGCGGCGATCGAAGCCGGCCACTACCTGCTATGGGACGGACCCACTGTGGTGGCCGAAATCGCCAAGGTCGTCGACGAGTTCCCCTTGATCGAGGATGTCCACTTCATGGTCACCGCGGGTCCCGGTGAGACCTTCGAGCACGCGCGGGAGCGCATCGAGTACATTGCGAGCGAAGTACTACCGGTGTTGCAACCCTTGGGATCTCAGCAATCCCCAGCTCGGTGACCGGTGGGGTCGCTGCGCCGAATAGGGGACTATTCCAGATCCAACGGGACGCGGGCCATCAGACCGCCATCGACGATCAGGTCGGTTCCGGTGACATAACTCGATTCGTCGGACACCAGCCACAGGGCGGCGCGGGCGAGTTCGGCCGGATCACCGACATGCCCCAGCGGCACCTGACGCGCCAACGGATCGAGAACTTCGGGCTCGACGTCGCGGGGCCGGATCATGGGCGTGTCGATGCCGCCGGGAACGATGGTGTTCACTCGGATTCCGTTGCGGGCCAACTCGAGTGCTGCCACCCGGACCAGGCCACGGATCGCGAACTTGGCCGAGGTGTAGCCGGCCAACCCAGGGTGGGCGCCGATTCCGTCGACCGATGACACCGCCACCATCGCGCCGCCCCCGGCGCGGGTCATGGGCTCGATGCATGACTTCATCCCGAGGAAAACACCGACCTGGTCGATCTCGATGATGCTGCGGTAGTCCTCGAGTGACAGATCGGCGATGAATGAAAAGCTGGCGACCGCCGCGGTGTGGGCGTACGCGCTCACCGGGGCGCCGAACTCGGACTCGGCCACCTCGTGAGCACGCGCCCAGTCGCTCTCCGAGGTGACGTCGAGGTGCACGAACGACGCCCCCTCGCCGAGATCCTTGGCGACCAGCTCCCCCTGCTCGTCGAGAACGTCGCCGAGCACAACGTTGGCGCCCTCCGCGTGGAACAGTCGGGCCGTGGCCTCGCCCATGCCGCGCGCGGCGCCCACCACCAGGGCGGTGCGGCCGGAGAGTCGTTGCCAGGTGCGGGATTCGGGTGAGCGACCCGCAACGCTGTTGCCCAGTCCGGCGTCGATGATGCGCGCCGCGCCTTGGACGAGGGTTCTCGCATCGTCGGGCACCGGTTCTCCTGTTCTGCGACCGTCAGCTGAGCGGCCCGACGAAGTCGTCGGCCAGGCGACCGAAAGCGGTCGGCACCGCTGACAGCTCGAAAGCGGGCGGGGTCACCAGATAACGAGTCACGCCGAGATCCGCGGCCTGTTTGGCGGCATCGAGGCTGGGCGGGCCGGTGACCGTCAGCGCGATGTCCTCGGGACGGCGGCCGGCTTCGATCGCGCCGGCGTGGCATTCCTGGATGAGCGCGGCGACGCCGTCAGGCAGGCGATACCCCGTCCAATCCGGCTCCTCACCGGTGAGCGTCGCCCGCATGGCGATCATCGCCACGGTGGAACTTTCGAACGGTAGTGGAAAGAAGCCGTCGGCAAGGCGCCCGGCCCGTCGTGCACCCTTGGACATCGACGCGCCGATATGGATGGGGATGTGTCCGTCGGGCGGTTTGGGGCCGCCACCGATCCCTTCGAACCGCACCGTCTTGCCGATGAAGCTCGCATCGGGCCGCCATGCGGCGCGCAGCGCGCCGATGTATTCCTCGAGGCGCGCGGCACGGGAGGTGAAGGTCACCCCGCACGCCTCGTATTCCTCCTTCAGCCATCCCAGGCCCACGCCGAGGATGAGGCGCCTGCCCGACAGGTCGTCCAGGGTGGCCGCCGCGCGGGCGAGCAGCACCGGGTTGTGCAGCGGTAACACCAGCACACCGGTGCCCAGCTTGACCGTGGTGGTCAGCGCGGAAAATTGGGAGAGCCACACCATCGGGTCAGGAAACGGGATCTCGTGCAACGGGGTATCGCCGCTCTGTTCGCCGGTCATGTCGGCATCCAGGTTGTCGGGCAGCGTCATCTGTTTGGGGACGGCAGGGTGCTCTTCCGTCCATACCGACTCGATGCCATTCTGCTCGACGGCAGCAGCGAGCGCGGCCATCATGTCGCGACTCCCGTAGGCGATATTGCCGTAGAAGAGGCCGACTTTCACGACGCCGCAGTTTTCACGGGTCTGAGTCGCAGCCCCTGATCGGACGCGTCCGCAACGCCGGTGAGGACGTTGGCGGGCCAGTGCACGATGGTGATTGCCGCCCAGGTCACCAACAGCGAAAGGCCAACGGTCGCAATCGATGCCAGCTGCACGACACCGTGGTTGGCCTCGGTGTCGGTGCCCAACGCGTTCATGATCGCCAGACTGGCTGCGGCCCACCCGGCCATGGTGCCGCTCGGGATGAGGCCGATCACCAGCAGTTGTCGCCATCCGGTCAGAACCGGGTAGAGCTTGTAAACCAACAAGGCCGGCACCACAACGCAGGCGGCGTTGGCGAAGACCATGCTTACGGGCATTTCCCAGATCTTGAAGGGTTGGTATCCGAAGTAGTGCCACAAGCCGTAGTGCACCGGAATCTGTTCGATTGCGCATACCGCGAGCAGGCTCGCGACGTAGGCTCCCCACCAGAATCTCGGGCTCAGACTCTGGGCCCTGATCCGGTCGAAGAGCGCCACTGGCAGGGTCGCCGCGTAAAACCCGTAGGTGAGTACCACTCCCCACGGGACCGGGGCGCCCCGCACGGTGAATGCGTTGCGCTGCCCCAACTGGGAGTGCACGGCGTTGCCCAAGACATCCGCGGGTGCCTCGAGCAGGACCGTGAGAAACGCTCCGACACAGATCAACAACGGGAAAACGGTTCGCCGCGTCACGGCGAGGTACCCGGCATACAGGGCGATCAGTGCGGCGGCCGCACCCGCGAACAGCAGATAGATCAGCTCACCGGTCGGCGGCATGTGATACAGCGGGGGCTGGGTGTATTGAACCATCGGGTTTCCTCTTTTGCTATTGCACGGCAACGTATTCGGTGCGTTCCGTCGAGTCGTTGTGACGCGCTCTACGGTCGGCGTTGAGCTCAGGAAATCCGCCGTGCAGGAGCTTGACGGCAAACCACACGATCAACACCGAGAAGATGCACGTCACCACCCCGGCCAGGTGGACGAACACCGACGGCACATTCGGGTTTGCGTTGATCAACATGTAAGCCGGCGCCGCCGCGGCGGTGTGTCCGCCGACCACGCAGATCGGGACGAGCGCGAGCACCAACGACTGCCGCCACCCGGTCAGGATCGGCCAGATGGCATAGACCACGACCATCGGCAGGACGACCGACACCATGTTGGCGATTGCCATGTCAATAGGCATGACTCCGGCGACAAGGGGCTGATGACCGTAGTACTTCCACAGCCCGAGTGCGATTGGAATCTGCTCGATCAGCGTGACCGCAAGGAAGGCCACCACCGAAACGACGTACCAGCGCCGCGGGGTCATCGACCGGTGTTCGGCGTAGCGCCAGAGCAGAATTGGGCCCAGTCCGAAGTACCAGACGTAGCCGAGGACGATCGCCCAGGGGATGGGCTGGCCGTCGGTGACGAACGCGTTGATCTGGTTCACCGGCACGTGTTGCACGTTGCCCAGAGTGTCGGCGATCGGCTCGAGCATGATCGAGAAGCCGCCCGCGAGGGCGAACAGCAACGGCAGCGGGGAGCGTTTGCGGTAGGACAGCAACGCGCAGTATGCGACGAATACCGCTGCGCCACCGCCGAAGACCGCAAGCAGGATCTCACCTGCCGGCGACGGCATGACCCAGTGCGGGTCGGGGAGGGGCTGGTTCAAATCGGGTGTGCTCATCGTCACTCCTGGGTTTGCGATAAGCAGTAATTACCACTTATCGCCGGGGGATGTCAAGATATTCCGATGGCACGCCGACCGCGCCGGAGCACCCCCGAGGTGCGGCATCTGATCCTGCAGGCAGCTCGCGAGCGATTCGCCGCGGACGGGTTTGCCGGAGCCACCACGATCGCCATCGCCAAAGCGGCCGACGTGTCCGAGACAGTTCTCTTTCGTCATTTCCCAACCAAGGAAAGTCTTTTCGAGGCCGCGGTAGTAGAGCCGTTCGAGGAGTACGTCGCGGGCTACACCGAGAGTTGGCGGCACGTGCCGGTAACCTCGGCGGATCCAGCGACGGTCCTGCGCGACTACGCCGCGGCGCTGTTCGACATCGTGGCCGCCGAGCGGGAGCTGTTTGCCGCGCTCATGGCCAGGGGTCTGCACAGCGACGAGCTCACCGCCGCGTTCGCCCGGCTCGACGAGATGGCCGAGATCGTGGCCGCGCAGTACCACCTCGATTACGACGGACCCGTTGCCGTCCGAGCCGCATTCATGATGGTGATGTCCAGCAGTGTGTTCTACGAATCGCTGTTCGCCGGCGCCGCGGGGATGACCAGGGATCGGATCGTCGCAGAGCTGGGTGAAATGCTCGTCGGCGCCGCGTTGCATAAGCGAGGCGGTATGCCGCCCCGGCGCAGCGCCGACTCGTGAGGTCCGTCTTCGCGTGGGGTTGCCGAGTCAGGCCCGAGTGCGCGCGTAACTGAAGTTCAGCGCGGTCAGCTTGGTCGGTTCCATATGCAGGAACACCGCACCCGGAGGACCGCCATCGCGCAGGTAGCCCCGGTAGTCATCCGGCGCATCCGACCACGCATCTTCGTCAGGACCCAGGTAGCGGTACAGCAGGCGGCGGGCACGCTCGACGTCGTATTCGTGCAGTGTCACGGAGCCGTTGGCGATCACCTGCTTGACGATTCCGGTGTCGAAATCGCCTACGTCGACACAGAAAGCGACGCGAGGGTCCTTCTGCACGCGTTCGTAGAGTTTCGCCCAGGGGCCGCTGATGATCCAGAACGCCTTGCCGTCCCAGTGATACCACAGCGGCCTGATGGTTGGGCCGTTGGTGGCCAACTGTCCGGTGTGCGGTCCGGACAGGAAGTCGTCGATTTCGTCGGGAGACATCGAAAGATCGTCCACGAGCTTTCCTTGCCGCTATGTGAGTGTCGAATCGAATTTAGCACGCACCGTGAACGAACGTTTTTGATACAGAAGAACCGGCCGACCCGTCGGTTGGGCGATGTCGGGAAGAAGGGCACTCCACTTGGTATGCCATACTGCGATTTCGGTTAACGTTCGTTCGAATAACAATCAGCTCAGGCGCAGCAGACTCAGGAAGGAACGGTGCAATGGCTCTGCCAACAACGACGATTCTCGCAGGAGCGCGCTCAGCGATCGGCGCCAGTGGATGGCTGATGCCGATAACCGCCGCAAGGGTGTTCGGAATGAACGTCTCCGAGGATGTCAGCGCGGCGCTCTTCTTGCGGCTCGGCGGCACGCGGGACTTTGCGCTGGCCGTCGCTCCGTTGGTGACCGAGCGCCGGTCGAGGTCTCAGATGTTAAAGGTTGCCGCCGCATGCGACCTTGGCGACATACTGGCCGCCGGCATCGCGCACCGGCGCGGAAAAATCTCCAAACTCAGTGCGGCGCTGTTTGTTTCGGCCTCACTTGGTTGCCTGGCACTGACCACCAAAGCGCTCGTCGAGGCTAGTGAATAGAGGGCAGTCCCGAGGTCGCTGGTGACTGCTTAAGGGCGCCAAAGCAATCCAAATCATCGATCATGGCCGTCATGCGCTCCAGGTTGGCCAGCGACACCTCGTCGGGTTGCATAGCCGGCTGCAAGCGGCCGGCGCCGATCGTATAGAGCCAGAACACCAGACCGTGGAAGGCTTGCTGACGGTACGCCAGCCAGGCTTCGTCGAACGAGAGCGCGGGGCCTCCCGAGGCGAACAGGCGGTCGATGTACAACTCGATCAGCTCGCGCTCCCATGCGCGCCGATCCTCCACGGTCAGCGCCGAACTGAGAGCGTAGGCGACGTCGAGGGCCCACACGCCGCGAGTGATCAGCTGCCAGTCGTACAAGCCCATGCCCCCGTCCGGGGTCAGGTACCAGTTGCGGGAATGCACGTCGGAGTGCAGCAGTGTGTTGGGGGCCGAACCGTGCATCGCCAGCGACGTCATCAGCGCCGGGAACACCTCGGTCCGGTGGCGACGGAACCCGGCGGGGAAGACCGACTCCGCGCGGTCGAAGCCGATCAGGGTGCGACGCGGAAAGGCGATGGTGTCGTTGACGTCGACCTGCCACCGGTAGGCATCCTTGACGAGGGTCAGATCGCCGGCAAAACGCGGGCTCTCCCATAGTGTTCCGTGGACGTTGGCCAGGGTGATGATGATCGCTTCGGCCCTGGTCCGGTCGATGTAGTGCTTAGTCGGATCACCGAAAGTTGCGTTCTTGCTGGTCGCCACGTCTTCCATCAAGAACATCGAGCGCCCGGATCTGTTGTCCACCGCCATGTAATAGCCACGGGGGGCTTCGATGTCGAGGGTGGGGCGGATCCGGTCGTAGAACAGCGCCTCGCACGTCAAGGCCGCTGACGGGACCGTCACCGCCCGGGAGGTCAGTTTGGGCGTGGACTTGGTGAAGATCGATTTCGGAAGTCCGGCCGCGCGCCCGACGTCGTTGTAGTCGACGGCCAGGACTCGCCTCGTGGTCGACCCGTCGCTTCCGGACGCGGTGGATACCGCGGTCACCCATGCGCCCGGGTGTCCGCGGCACAGGGCGGCGGTGAGCCACTCGGGTGTCAGCGCGTCGACCGAGGGCGGGATCTCGGCCAGCGTCGTCGGTTTGGGACGGCGCACCCGCTCGTTGACGATGTGTGCGCCGATTCGTCCCAGCTGGCCGGCGACTCTGAGCTTCTGGGTGAGCGGTTCGGGCATGAAGCGTTCCTTCGCTGACGAGATCATGCGTTTTTATTGATACAACTTATATCAAAAATGAGCCGGCGTGAGTAGACCCTCGACCGTGCAGCATCCGGTCGACGGTTCGCTCAGGTCACACCCTTTGTGCTGCACTGTCCTGCGGGTTGGGTAGCGAGTCGATCGACGCCCGGTCGCGCAGGACCGCCTGACGCAAGGCGATGAAGTTGACGATGAAGAAGCCGCTGAACACCACGACCGGGACCCAGACGCCGAAGATGCCGTTCCACGCGAAGGGGCCCCTATGGAAGAAGAAAAGTAACTGATCGGGAACGATCGTCAACGCCATCCAGCCGTTTGCGTATCCGCACCAGCGCGGAAATACCGGGGTCGGGCTCTTGTCGCACAGTGCTGCGACCATTACCGCCAGCGGCATCGCCAAGTACATGGTGATACCGCCGAGAAACTGCAGCCACGCCATGTCGTTCATCAGGTAGATCAATTCGGCCCGCCGATCAGGGCGGAAGGCGGCGGTGAGCCACCAGATCGCGGGATAGAAGGTCAGCACCATATTGCCGGCGGCGCCCAGCAGGAACGTGTAGGTCAAGACGCCGGCCGTGCCCTCGATGCGGGCGAGGAACTGCGACATCACTGCGGCGAATGGGATGAAGATCAACGCGGCGAGCATGACGACCAGCATGGCGATCCGGATTCGCGTGTAGTCACTTTGGTAGAGCGCGGCGATCTGGTTGGCGTCCGCGGAAGGCGCGGTGGGCGGTAGGAACCCGGCGATAGCCCCCCAGCCGATGAAGAGTGCAGCCAGATAGCCGATCGCACACCACGCGCCGAACATCTGGATGCGCGACTTGGTCATGGGCTCCATCGTCTTCTCCTCCGACCGACCCGTGGCAGCCGCGACGCCCGAGGTGCCCGTGCGGGCGACGCTCCGGTGCGGTGCCAGAGGTATCGTACCGGAGCGGAGGAGCGATTCAGCAAGTTTTTGTAAACGTTCGTTTACGTAGAATTTCAGGCTGAACGCGCGGCAGTTCGCTTCGGTCGGACGCTCTTCGTGGGCGTCGGGCGCGACGCCTCGCTGCCCAGCCACTCCAGACTATGTAGCGCCATCCCGGTCAGGATGTCGGCCAGGCCCGCGGTCCGCAGCGCTTTCTCCGGCCACATCGAGGTCGAGTCGATCAGTCCGTGCGTCGCGTGGACGGCCGCGTTGAGGACCTCGCTGGACTGGTCCGGATAGCAGGCCTGCAGGCAGTCCACCCAGTGGTCGATGTAACGCTTGATTCGGGCGCGCAGCCTCGAACGGTAGGCCTTCGGGATCGAATTGCGTTCTCGGGTCCACACGCTCATCAGTTCGCGTTCCTCCAAGGCCCGCTGCACATGGCCGCGCACCAGATGCTCCAGCTCTTCTCGGGGATCGTCGAAATGTCCACCCGTCGACATCAGGACGCGATCGATTGCCTCGTCCAGCAGCGTGATCAAGATCTCGTCTTTGCCGCTGAAATAACGGTAGATCGCCGGCCCGGACACACCGGCTTTCTCGCCGATGAGGTCCACGCCTACCCCGTCGAAGCCGCGCTCGTGGAATAGGTGCATCGCGGTCCGCAGGATCTGCTCTGAACGGTCGTTACGAGTCGCCATTGCTCAACGGTAGCGCAGATGCCCGGATCGGACCCGGCATCCGCTCACCGGTTGCGGTCCGGCGGCTTACGTTCGGCCAGGCGGGGCGGCCTTTTCTCGGCGAACGCCTGTGTCGCCTCGGCGAAATCGGGTTGTTGCTGAAGCCAGCCCTGGGTCTCCGCTTCGTAGGTCAGCTGACTGGGGAAGTCGCTTTCCAGAGCTCGCTGGTGCGCGTGCTTGATCGTTGCCACGCTGACCGACAGTTCGGCGAAGCGCCGGGCCATCGCTATCGCGTCGGTCAGCGCCTCACCGTCCTCGGCCAGCCGGTTCACCAGGCCCCAGTCGCGTGCCTCGGTGGCCGAAACGCGTCCTCCCAGCAATGCCATCTCGTTGGCACGCCCCAGCCCGACGACCCGGGGAAGCAACCACGTCAGGCCCGCATCGGGCATCAGTCCAATCTTTGCGAACGACAACTCAAAGCGCGCTGAAGCGGCCGCAACACGCAGATCGCACGCCAGCGCAAGCGACACTCCCGCACCGGCCGCCACCCCGTTGATCGCGGCGACGACGGGGATCTGTAGCGACCGCATCGTGAGCACCAGTGGGTTCCATGAGTCGAGCAGCACCTTCCGGGCGTCGCCTACGTCGCCGGAAATGTCCGCGCCCGCGCAGAATCCGCGGCCCGCGCCGGTCAGCACGACGGCGCGGATCCGGCTGTCGGCTTCCAACTCGAGGAAAGCCGATCTCAGCGTGTCCCCGGCCTCCGGGGTGACGGCGTTGAGTCGTGCGGGTCGATTGATCGTGATGACGCCCACGGTGTCGTCGCGCTCGACGAGTACGTCTGAGGCGGGCCGGGCAGCTGCGGTGGCGGGAATCGAAGAAACCATCGCTACGACTGTCCTAGAAACTGTCGGACATAATCGTGCCACTGCACCTGTTGTAGGTCGCCATAGCAGACCTGGCCCGCGCACTCCCAACGTGCGAGGCACACCCAGGTATCCATATTCGGCCACAGGGGAATATGGTTGGCCGCAACGACCTCACCGCGGATCTGGTACTCGCGTCCGGTGGCGTCGATCATCTCCATCTCGATGGTGGTCGGCGCCAGTGTCGAATAATCGTGGCCGACGAGCTTTCGGGTGGAGACGATCGGAATCAGCTGGCCATCCCGGCGCACCCAACCTCCTTTGGTCGGGTCGCCACCCGGAACCTGCAGCTGGCCCTTCCATTCGGGCTCCAGATCGGGATGATCGTACGTGCTGCAACCGAACATCAAGTTCTCGCTGAAGACGCCGGTGATCCAGTCGAATGGCGGTGTCGGGGCGTGTTGTTCGCTGCGACTTTGTCCCCACGAACGATCGCGGACATGGGTGCAGTCCACCTGGTACGTCTTGCCCCGCAACGTGAGTTCGCCGCGTGCACGCACCGCCTGCTCGAAGTGCATGCCGGTTTGCAACAGCATCGGCTCCATCAGGGCCTGCGTCTCGATGTCGAACGAGTTGTTGCGTGATTCGTCGGTGTAGCGCAGTCGATGCCTCTTGAGCGGTTCGATCGTCTGGACGTGGTAGCCGTTGTCGAATTTGTAGTCCCACAAGTCATTCGCCAGAACGTCCTCGCTCATGAAGGACGTCCAGTTGACCAGTTCGGACTGGAGGAAGTGTCGTTTGACGCCCTGCCATACCCAGGCGCCACCGCTGACCACACCCAGATTCGGGTGATGCCACACATAGGTCAGCGCATGGATGTTCTCCTCCGGGACGCTGAAGCCGAAAAATTGGGTTTCGGTCAGGGCGGGTGATCTATTCGTGTCTTTGAATTGTGGATGGAGCAGGTCGTCCTCGGGTACAGCGGTTCCGAACGACAGGTTCTTTTCTTCCCAGAACGCCTTGTCATGCGTTTGAATGGTTTCACTGGACATCGTTGTCCCCCTTCATGATTCCGCGAGATCCCAGCACGGCTGCAACAGCGGCGCCTGGGCTTCACGTTCGGCTTCCGTCATGTTTCTCTGCAGTGCGCTGACCGCGACGATGATCATGTACGCGGCGAACTTCTTGAAGTAGTCGAAGTCGTGCAATGGTCGGCCGCCGGCGGCGCGGTACCTGGCCAGCCATTCGTCTTCGCTTGGTGGCTGCAGCAATCCGCTGTCGGGCGGCGCCGCGAAGATGCGATTGCTGACGCATTGCAGGGCGAGGTCCGCCTCGGCGCGCCCAAGGCTCGACATCTCCCAATCCAGCACCGCTGCCAGTCTCGTGCCGTCGAAAAAGTAGTTCTGCAGTGTCGAGTCGCCGTGCATCAACTCCGGCTCACCCTCGGGAAGGTGGTCGAGCAGCCACCCGCGGACCGGAACCAGGCGCTCGAACGTTGGCAGGTGCACCCAATCCCAGGTCTGCCAATACCAATTGATGAGGCGCTCCAGCGGTGCGAAACCCGGTGCGTTCATCACGAAGTTCTCCAGGCCTCGCGCCTTGATGTCGGTGTTGTGGATGGCAACCAACGCCGTCATGATCTTGTTCAGCATCTCCTCCCGATCGGCCGGCGACGCCTCGGCGATCGGTCCCTGAATGAAGGCGGCTGGATGCTGGCCCCGCCCCCGCACCCGCGACATCACGTATCCGGCGGCGCCGAGCCAGCGGCCATCGGGGTCCAGCCACAATGGTTCGGGCACCGGCACATCGGTGCCGTACAGAGCGCGCTGTACCTGGAACTGTCGCGACAAGTCGTATTCGAAGAACAACCGTTTGTCGCTGACCGGCGCGTGACGCAGCACCAGCTCGCGGGTGACACGGCCGCGGTCACTGTCCAGAGTTGCGTCGAACAGCACTGTGCCACTTGAGGCGCCGACTTCACCGCCGTCGCCGATCACCGTCACCTCGACGCTGCCGCTGACATCGGGCTGCTCTTCGATGAAGCGACGAATCTCGTCGGCGGCGACTTTGTGAACGACGTCTTTGCCGGCGCCGATCACAGAGCTCAGCATTGATTGGACATCAGCCATGAGTGAACTCCTTTTGTTTGGCCCAGATGCGTCGACTCTGGTGGGTGGTCAAGTTCGCCGCGGCGCGGTTGCCCCAGGCGACGGCCGTATTCTGGCCGGTCTGCGATAAGTAGTCGCCGGCGAATTGAATGCGCGACCGTGGATTCAGGCTCGAGGTGAACTCGGCGATCTGCTGATAGACGCCAACGCGTGCCTGCGGCAACGCCACTGGCCACCTGCGCACATACGTGAAATCGACGGTACCGCTGAGCTCCGGGAACAGTCGCAGGACTGTTTGCAGTGAGCGCGCCACCAATTCGTCGTCGGAGCGCTGCATCCATGCGCTGGCCGCCGACATCTCCCAGCACACCGAGAGCAGTCCGTGGCCGGACGGCGCACGGTCTGGCGCCTTGTTGTTCTCGACGATGATCATGCAGACCTCGCGGTCTTCGGCGGCGGGCAGCTGGATCAGGAATGCCGGTGTGTTCGCCGGGCGGGTGGTGCCGATGGCGACGTTGATCGCCTGGGTGAACTTGAGCGTGGCGTTGAGCAGGCCGAGTCGTGTTCTGGCGGGAGCGCAGATCGTGGCCGCGACGGGCAGTGGGGTGGCGACGACACACGCGTCGGCCTCGACCGTCTTCGTCTCTCCTTCGGGGTCGCGATATTTCAGGCGCACACCATCGTTGGTTTCGGTCAGTGAAAGTGCGGGGGAGCACAGGTGCACCGTGCGCACCTGTGCCAGCAGCGCATCGATGATCGCGCCCTGCCCACCCGTCAGCGTCGACAGGCGGCCGGCCACCGCATTGACCAGACCCGACATCAACTCGACGCGGCTGACCTTGTCGGAGTTGGTGAGCAACAACGCGCGCGTGATCGGTTCGCCGAAGTAGGCGTCGGCTTCGGCCCCGGCCAGCCTGCGTACGTAATCGCGGGCGGTCTCGGTGTCAAGCGGTGCCGCGGCGCGCAGGTCATCGTAGGACAGCATGCCGCGCAGACTGGCTCGCGCGACGTCGAGCACCACCCGTGCCAGCCTGACCTTGGTGGACCAGGACAGCGCATCGGTTTTCAGCCCCGAGCGGATCAACCGATCGAGGCGCAACAGCCGGACCCGGCCGTCGCGGTAGATGCCGAGATATGGGGCCGTGTCCACGATGGACAGCCCCAGCTCGTTGGCCAGCTGCGTGGCAATCGGGTATCGCGCGGCGAACGCCGTCGCGCCGGTGTCGACGCGATAGCCGTCCTGCACGATGGTCTCGACGCGGCCGCCCGCGCGGGATTCCGCTTCGAAGACTTCCACCTCCCAGCCTGCCTGCTGCAGACGGTAAGCGGCAGTGAGGCCGGCGATTCCAGCGCCGGCGACAACTGCGCGCCGTGCTTTCACGATCGATGGTCGGGGCACCTGGTGGCTTCTAGGGCTCTCGTGGCGGAGGGTTATTTTGAGACAGTAGGGTTTAATAATAGTTGGTGTCAACCATCGTTTACGGAAATCTTCGGATCGAGGAGCTGATGACCCGAATTTTCACTAATTCAGAACTTACGTCGGGGTCTAAACCGTGTTCCGCGAGGTACTCTGTGACCGTACGAAAAGCGGCAACGATCGTTTACAATTCTTCGATGTCTCAACCCAGATCGGAGTGCGGGGACCGCGAGCGGCCGAGGAGGAGGGCGAATTGCTATCGCCACAGGCAAATCTGAGACTCCTGAAGCAGACTTCGTGGAGCGGCTTCGTCTACATCGCCTTCCTGATGGTCGGCATCTGGCCGCTCGCCGGCTTTTTCCCTTCGCAGCCGCCGAGCTGGGACGCCGCCCGGATTACCCGGGTCTACCACGACAACGTCATGGGAATCCGCATCGGAATGGTGCTGGTGCTGGTAGGCTCGATGTTCTATGTGCCCTGGACGGCGATGCTGGCCAAACTCATCGCGGCCGTGGAGGGCAAGCCGGGCATCCTGACGTTCTGTCAGATCATCGCCGGCTGTACCAATGTGCTGCTCACCGCGTATCCCGCAGGCTGGTGGCTCACCGCGTCGTTTCGCTCCGAGCGCGATCCGCAGATCGTGCAACTGCTCAACGACATCGCCTGGCTGCAGTTCCTCGGCGTGATAGCACCGTTCTACTTCGTCGTCATCAGCATCATCTACGCCTCACTTGCCGACGAGGACCCTGATCCGATCATTCCGCGCTGGGTAGGATGGTTCAACGTCTTCTTCATGCTGGACCTGATACCGCTGAGCATCATCTTCTTCTTCAAGAGCGGTCCGTTCGCCTGGAACGGGTTGTTCGGCTTCTACCTGCCGTTCGCGACGTTCTGGGTCTGGTTCTTCGTGATGTACTACGCGATCCGCAAGTCGCTGCACCGGTTGGACGGAGTGCCCGAGCGGCCGGTGGCTGCGGTCAAGGTGGCGTGAGCATGCCGCAAGCCGCGATAGTCGGAGCCGGCTTGTCCGGGCTTACGGCGGGCTATCGGCTGCAGACCGCCGGATGGCAGGTCGATGTCTTCGAGGCGACGAACTCGCCCGGTGGCCGGGTACAGACCGTGCGCCGCGATGGCTACGCGGTCGACACCGGGGCTTCTGCGCTCGGTTCGACATACCACAGCTACCTGGCGTTGGCGCGCGAACTCGGCATCGAAATGCGGCCCACCGCACCATATATCGGGATCCGTCGCGCCGGCGCGACGCATCTGCTCGACATGGACAAGATGGTCCGTTCTGGCTTGACGACGCCGTTGCTGTCGCTGGGCGCAAAGCTGCGGGTGCCGCGGTTGGCGATTGACGTGGCGATGGCCAAGGCGCGCGGCCGTCTGGACTACGCCGACATGCGCAAGGCCGCACCACTGGACACCGAAAGTGCGCGTGCCTACGCCAAGCGTGCATTGTCCGCAGAAGTCGACAGCTACCTGTGTGAGCCGATCGTGCGGACCATGTTGATCGCCGACACCGACAAGGTGTCCAAGGTGGAATTGTTCTCCGGGATCGGCAACATCTTCACCGCCAAGATCCTGGCCGCCGCCGGCGGGCAGGGCCGGGTCCCCGAGGCGCTGGCCAGCCGCCTGAAGGTTCACCTGCAGACGCCGGTCGTGGAGGTACGGCGGCACGAAAACGGGGTCCGAGTCACGCATTCGGGGACGACGTCGGACTACGATGCCTGCGTCGTCACGTGCCCGCTGCCCGAGGCGGCAGCCATCTGCGTCGATGATCGCGGCATCCTCGGTCCGCTCGACGAAAGCCTGGGCTATACCCAATGCGTCAGTGTCGCTGTCGGCACCAGCAGGCCACCGGACTGCCCGGCGTTTCTGGTGATGTTCCCGTCGGTGGAGGATCCCGATATCGCGCTGATGTTCCTCGATCACAACAAGGCCCCCGACCGCGCGCCGGCCGGCCGCGGCCTGCTGAGTTGTCTGTGGGAAACCGGCGCCTCGCAGCGGATGCTCGATGCCCCCGACGAGCAACTGATCCAGCACACCCTGGCGTCGGTGTTCGAGGTGTTTCCCGAACTGCGCCACACCGTCGAATTCACCCACGTGACCCGGTGGCGGCGGGCGTTGCCCTTCACCCGGATCGGCGCCTACCAGGACATCGGGCGCCTCAACTCCGAACTCGACCCGGCATCACCGGTGCAGTACGCCGCCGACTTCATGTCGGCGGCCGGGCAGAACACCGCCGTAGAGTTCGGAAATCGGGCCGCGCACAACTTGATTGGCGCACATTAGACCTGAGTGGGTCAGGTATGCCGCAACGTCGGCGAGGCCACGCCCCGCGGGGTTTCAACGGGGCAGCGGGGTGTCTCGGCGGCCGGGAGCGGGGCCGGCGCTGCGCCGCGGACCGACTCAATGCAGATTCGAGCGCCGCGGTGCGGCGCCAGGATGACATGCTTCACGCGTTGCCGTTCATCGCGTGCCGCAGTCGTTCGCAGCTGGACGCGGCGGAGAACCTCGCGTAGTACGACTCGCATCTCGACCATCGCGAATGTCGCACCCAGACAACGCCGATTGCCGCCGCCGAACGGCAGCCAGGTAGTGGGACCGAGCGTGGTGCCGAGCATCCGGTCCGGGTCGAACCGGTCCGGATGGGGGTATTGCGCCGGGCTTGCGTGAACCAGCCCGATGCCCGGGGCGACCATCACGCCGGCGGGCAGGTGGTAGCCCGCCAAGTCGACGGGCCGCGTCAGGACGCGACCGACGTCGAAGACGATGGGGCGAATCCGCAATGTTTCCTTGGCGATTGCGTCGAGGTACTCGTCGCCTGCGGGATCACCGGCCGCACTCGCGTCGGCTGCGCGTACCGCCCGGCGCAGGATGACGGGATGCCTGACGAGCCGCTCCAGCGCCCACGAGAGTGCCGTGGCGGTCGTGTCATGTCCGGCGGCCAGCAGGGTCATGAGTTGGTCACGCAGTTCGGAATCGGTCATGGTTCGACCGTCGTCGTGGCTGGCCCGCACCAGCATCGCGAGCACGTCGGTGCGCTGGGCAAGATCGGTAGCAGCGCGTCGATCGGCAATCTCGGCATATAGGAGTCGGTCGGCTTCCTCGATGCGGCGGCGCACATATCGCCAGGGCCGCCGCAGCTGCAGGTCGGGATTCGCAATTGCCAACGAGGCCCACGGGCCCAGGTTGAGCAGCGCCGGCATCACCTCGCGCAATGCGGCGAGTCGGTCGGGATCGGTGGCGCCGATGACCGTCCGCAAGATCACCTCGAGGGTGATCTCGGACATCTTGGGCGCCACCGGGAATTCCACCCCCACCGGCCAGCTGTTGACGCTGGCCGCGGCAATCTCGGAAATCACACCGGCTTGGCGTGTGACGGCGTCGCGCTGGAACGGCGCGATCATCAGACGTCGCCGGTCACGGTGCAGGTCTCCGTCGATCACCAGCACCGAACTTTCGCCCACGAACCCCGCGAGCAACGAATTCGCTTCGCCAGCATGGTAAACGGCGGGATCACCGGCGAAGACGGCCTTGATGTCGGCGGGGTCGTCGAGGTAGACGAGCGTCCCCATGGTCGCGATGCGCAACGCGAACACGCTGCCGTACCGGCGCCGGCAGGCGGCCACGAAGCGTGGCCAGTAGCGCAGCATCAGCGCGGTCTGCACCGACCGGGGGAGCGGTGGACCGGGAGGCAATCGATTCCGCTTCGTTGCGGTCATGATCGCAGCATACGAGTGTCTTCTGGCCCGGCGCCCTCGGCTATCTGGAGTGTCAGGGCTCTATGCACCGTCCACGTCATCGACACAAGCCAGGCGACGAGCCCGGTGAGGGGTACGAAGAAGCCGAGGATTCCATTCCAGGCCCACGGGCCTGTCTTGAAGAACAGAATCAGGCCGGCGGGAATGATGAGGATGGCGGCCCACAGCGTGAGGTAGCCGACCCAGCGGGGAAGAATCGGCGCGGGCCGGTTGTCCATGAGCACAGCCGCCGCGATGCAGAACATCTGGACTTCGACCGACCAGATGACCAGGACGAAAAGAATCCACCCGGTGTCGTTGAGCGCGCGGGTGATGTCGACCGGCCGGTCACCGGAACGGAAGGCCGTCGCCATCCAGATACCGACCGGAAAGATGAACTCGAGCGAGAAGAGTGCGCACGACAGCGTCTGGGTTGCAGCAAGCGCCTTGGCACCGGGGATCCGCCGGATCTGGCCCCCGATCGCCACGCCCCACGGCACCCAAAGCGCACAGGCCGCCATGGTGACGACGAGATTGACCCTAATCATCGTGGGGTGTGCGTTGTACAGGTTGGCGATTTGTTCCGACGTCGCCCAGGGGCGATGCGGCGGCAGGAAGCCGCCCAGCCAGAACGAGATCAGGAATAAGACCATCATCACCGGTCCGGTCCAGATCAGTACCCTTTGGACCTTGGCTTCCAGGACTGCGCCGGAGTCCGGGCCGTCCGCCGAAATGTTGCCGGCCACCAATATGCCTGTGACTAGAGCGATTTGAGGACGGTGCGAGCGGTGGTCCTGCCTGCCCAGCCGTGCACACCGCCCATCGGGTGCGCACCCGCCCCGGTATGCCACAGACCGGGGATGGGGGTGCGGTAGCCAGCCAGCGCCGCGGTCGGACGATTGGGTCCCATCTGATTCAGCGACATGTCGGCAACGACGTAGCTGCCCTCGTACGTCATCTCCCGCAGTTCGTCGGGACTCTTCACCCAGCTGCCGATGACGCTGTCGCCGAAGCCGGGGGCCAACTCGTCGACCTTGCGGATCGCTTGCGCCGCGTAAGGTTCGCGGTGTTGCTGCCAGTCGCTGCCATCGGCGAAGTTCTGCGGGACCGCGGTGCAGAACAGGTACATCGTGTCTCCGGAATCGCCCGGCGGCACCTGTGATCGGTCGAACGCCGAGGGCATCAGGGCCCACATCGGCGTCTCGGACGGTATGCGGCCGTGCATCGCGGTGTCGAGGGCCCGGTCGACGTAATCCTTGGAGTCGCCGATCAGCATATAGCTGCCCCAGAGCTCTGGCCTGTCGCACAACAGTTTTGGACGCTCGGACAGCGCGACGTCGATCTTGGCGTTGTTGATGCCCCAGCCGTTGATTCGGATGTTACGGACCTCGTCGAGAACCGGCTCCGACACATGCGCCGGGTCGACGAGCTTGCACATCAGCGAAACCGGATCGACCGCTGCGACAACCTGTTTGGCGGACAACACCTCGCCGCTGGCCAGTCGTACGCCGGCGGCCTGCCCGCCGCGGACCAGGATCTCTTCGACCGCTGCGTCGGTGCGGGTCTCGCCGCCGTGATGGCGCAGGCAGGCCGATAGCGCTTTGGTGAACTCGGCCATGCCACCGATCGGGCGTTTGATGCCCCAGCCGATGTGCATCATGATCACCCCGAGCACCGCACCCGAGCCCGGTTCGCGCAGCGGAGCTTCCGAACCGGAGGCGTAGATCGCCAACAGCGACTTGACCTCTTCGGACTCGAACATCGTCTCGATGAGCTGATGCGGCGAAGCCATCAACATCCGCGCGACGGGTGCGAGATTGCGGCGTTTGCGTACCGCCCGCCAGCCCAGCTCCGCGACCGTCTTGACCCGCGGCCGGGTGGGGTGATCCATCAGATAGGGCGCCGCCACATACCAGAAGTCGCACCACATTTCGCACAGCTGAGCGAACTTTGAGGCATCTCGTTTCGAGTATCGCCGGATCTCTTCGACGGTACGGTCGAGCGAACGCCACAGCCCGATCGACTGACCTTCCGGCCCCAGGTAGGCGCCCCACGGTTCCGGACTCGCTTGGCGCAGGCCGAACGATTCCAGGCGAAGCTCGCTGATGATTGACGGCTCCAGGTTGGTGAACAGCAGATCCACCGCGCACGGGTTCATCACGAATCCTGGCGCCTCGGCCACGGTTTCGCGCGAGTAGGTCATGCCGCCGAGCCACGGATTGCGTTCGAGGACTACGACCCGCTTGCCGGCCCGGGCGAGATAGGTGGCACAGGTCAGACCGTGGTGGCCGCCGCCCACGACGATGGCGTCATACATCTCAACGTGCGTTTGCCGTCGCGCGCTGCTCGGCCAGCCGGGCCTGGTTGCGCGCGATGGCGTCGGCGGACAGGGGCAGCGGCAGGAATCGGCGGGTGCGGGCCATCAGCTCTTGATACTCGGGCCGCACGCCCATGTAGTTGTCCTGGAACGCCGAACCCAGCACTGACGTCAGCATGATGGTGTTGATGACCGGGCCGACGACGGTCCACCAGTAAGTGGGGTTGCCGGCGACAGCCACCAGCCACATGCCCCACCACACCGTGGTGGTACCGAAGTAGTTCGGGTGGCGGCTGTACTTCCAGACGCCGGTGTTCAGGTAGCGAGGACGTTGTTCCAGTGCCAGGAATGACTGCAGCTGCGCGTCGGCCACCGTCTCGAAGTACAGGCCCACCATGAACACCAACAGGCCGATGAATGCCACGGGTCCGATGCCGCCGTTGGGCGCTCGGTTCGCCAAAATGCCCACCACGGCGGGCATTCCGATCAGCACGATGATCACCGCCTGGGGCTCCATCACCCGGAAGAAGCTCTTCCACCAGTAGCCGGGCGTCATCTCCTTGACGAAGTTCAGGTAGCGCGGGTCGCCGCCGTGGACGGGTACGTATCGACGCCAGCGCGCGGCCAGGTACCAGCCCAGTCGGCCGCCGTGCAGCATCACCATGAACAGCAGCAGCGCCGCGGTGACCGATTGGGCCCCGACGATCAGGTACGCGAGCAACGCCGGCACCGCGAAGGCGAAGCCGTACCAGCCGTCCATCATCGAGTGATTGCCCTGCAGCAGGCCTACCAGCCACAGGATGGTCACCACCGAGAAGGTGAAGATGGTGCAGAACAGGAAGACGCTGAGATTGCTGGACGGATTCACGCCCAAGCTGCTGACCAAACTATTCACCCGCACACTCTAACAAATCGGAAACGATCGGTCACGTAGATTTCGAAGCATATGTAAGTCATTTCAGGCATTGATACGGCACAGAGTTTACGATCGTTAACTACTCTGCCGGTCGCTGCTCGACCAGCAGGTGAATCCTGCTGGTCGACGGCAATCTCCCGCCCCGAGGTCGGCGACGCTACGCCATCTGGCCCGGAACGAAGGGGAGGTCGGAGAAGGACTCGATGATGCCGGCCGGCGCGGCGTGGACGGCCGCCAGCACATTGACGGCACGGTTGGAAGTGGTGACCATTGCGTCGGTGAGAGGATCGGTGCCTTCGAAGGCGATGTCGACGGTGATGCCGGGCTGCCCGACGATGGTGAACCGGTAACCGCCCCGCTGCGGGGGCTGGGGCCAGTGCGGGGCGATGGCGGGATCGAGTCGCTCATAGTGCTCCACGCACAGCCGGCGGTTTCCGTCGATGAGGCCCTCGAGTCCCCAGTGCAACGCCGCGATACAGCCCGCCGGAACATCCAGACCGCTGGTGGTGACGAACGCCGTGTCGGTGACCGCAGTTTCGCGGAAATGCCGGATCTCGTCGAAAGTGATATCGAACGCCTCGGCGAGGTAGTGCAGGATCGACTCCCAGTAGAAGTTCAGGAAGTCCGGTGAGAACCCCTGCGCATCGGCATCCGGATGCTCGCCGAAACCCAGCGCTTTGAGCATCGCGGGGTCGTAACTGGAGATTTCCAACATCTCGGCCATCGTGACCGACTCGATCCGGTGCGACAGGTTCGTCAGCGAGAAGATCAGTGAGTCGCACAGGAAACCGGGGAAGATACCGGTGAAGTGCAGCGAAGAATTGCCGCTCGCGCATGCTTGCCGCAGGCGCGAGACGATTGCCGGGTCGGCGGTGGGGATGTGGAACAGCTGGGTTGGGGTGATGGTAACCAGGTCCTTGCCTGATTCCAGGATCGCGCACAGGTCGTCGACGACCTCCTCGAGTCGGCCGACGTCGGTGGCGCTGTAGGAAACTACGTCTCCCGGCCCCTCCAGCAGAGCGCGGGCGTCGCGGGTCGCCGCGATTCCTACCGGAGCCAGCCCACACAGTTCTCCGGCGTCCTTGCCGTCCTTGTCGGGGGAACTCACGTAGAGCCCGACGAGATCGGTGTCGGGGCGCTCGATGATCGCGCGCAATGCCGGTACCCCGGCCCGGCCGGTCGCCCACTGGATGACCTGCACGGGTTTTGCTGTGGCAGTGCGCATTTGCGCTCCTTAACTCAGTCGTGCGGGTCGGATCGTCGATGTGACTCGGCCACCTCCCCAGTCGGCAGTGTGACAGCCTGCCGCCGCACCGAAACCGCTCATCTCGCAGAGACCCGGGCCGTCCTTGGCTGGACGTAACGCATTTCGGGCGCCTCGGGCTCCTTGATGCCGGGGGCGGCGGCGAGCGCTACCGGGATCGCTCTCACCAACGGTCCGGCGGTGATCCAATAACCCGGCGGGATGGAGTTCGGATCGTCGGCGTAGCGATTGGTGCCGTCGCGGACCGATGCCAGCGACTCTATGACAACTCTCACCGACGGACGGCCTTCCAGTTCGACGATCCAGCACTCGTCGACAGGTGCCTCCACCGGCCGGTTGACGCCGACGTGATATTTGATGTCCTGCGTCGCGAAGACCCGGCCACCGATCCAGCCTTCGATTCGCGTGATCGACAGGCCCACCGTGCCCGGTTCGATGGTGATCAGTGGATGCTGGATCCGTTGATCGGTGGGTTCGCTGATCGACCGTACGGTGACCTCATCGAGGTGCACCCCCATTTGTTCGCAACCCCAATTCATCGACGGCGCAATGTAATTGCGAACAAAGTTCTGGAAGACGGTGTCGTTGCGCACCTGTTCGACCGGCAGTCCGAAGCCGAACAGCGGCATCATCTGCGCACCCAATGTGTCGCCGCGAAAAATCTCGGTGATGTGGATGCCGTCCAGTTCCCCGCACAGGCCCGATGCGGTCAAGACCTGGCGTTCCCACACGTAATCCGGATCGATGCCCGACACCATGAAGGTGGCGCCGCCCCGGTCGGCCGCGTCACCGAAGCGCCGCCGGACCTCCTCGCTGCGGAAGCCCAGGTTCGCGTAGGGCAACGCGGTGATGGTGTTGATGCCGGCCTCGAGTAACCGAACCAGATCGTCGTCGGCAGCGAAGGAGCCCAGATCACGAGCCAGATAGACCGCGACATCGGGGGCCGCGTCGATGAACTCCTGCGGGTCCAGCGTGAGCCCGACGCCCAGCGGGCCCGCACCCGCCAATTCGCCTACGTCGCGGCCGTCTTTTCCCGAGTCGTAGCCCAGGCCCGCGACCAGCTCCAGGGCATGATTCCGTGCGACGAGCTGCACCACCGCGCTGCCCGTCATTCCGACGCCCCACACTCCGACGCGCGTAATCGATTCCATCGAAGCCTCGTTCGCGATCGCGGTTGCACCAGGTCAAACCCGTCTAGAGCACTATGCCGACAATCTGTCAAAATTTTGACACTGTGTCAAGCCTGTAGCCGGTCAGCGGCTGTGCGGCGTCAGCTCAGGTCCGAGTGGCCGGCGGCGGCAGTGCGGTCCGATCGAGGAATTCGGCGGAGATTTCCGCCGCCATCTGCTGGAGGTCCACCGCTTGCGGATTGACCAGCCAGAGCATGTCGAGGCCCATCAGCTGCATGATCAGCCAATGTGCGATCCGTTCGACCTCGAGATCGGGTCGGACCTCGCCACGGCGCTGGCCCTGGCGCAGGAAGCGGCGGATCGTGTCGGCGACCATTTCGATCTCGGCCCGAACCATCTCGGCTTCCCGTTCCCCTGCCTGATCGGTGAGCAAGAGGTAGAAGAAACGCAAATCCATCGGTCCTGAACGCGCTACCTCCTGATAGCGCAAGCTGACCATATGCTCGGCCAACTCGGAGAGCGTCGCTCCGTCCGGGACGGTCGACCAGTTCTGTCGATAGCGCCGCAGGGTGGCCGAGAGAGTCTCTCGCAGCAACTCGTCTTTCGAGGAGAAGTAGTAGTAGAGGTTGGCGCGCGTCATTCCTGCCGCAGCCGCCACCTGGCCAATCGAGGTTGCCCGCACGCCACGCTCGGTGAACAACCGCTGAGCCGTTGCCAAGATTTCTTCTCGAGTGAAATCTCGTCGAGCTTCGGTCATCGACCTGGCCATCGGTTCCCTTTCCCGTCCGGCATGAGGCTACCGTCGCGCGGGCCTGGTTACTCTCCGGGCACCGCGGCGATGGATCCCTGCAGCGGGCGCAGGAGGTGCTTGTTCGGTGCCGTCCGCGGGCAAGGCAACGGAGCGATTGCAGTCCTCGCCGTGCGGCAGCCGGGTGCGCAGGAAACGACCGTTCTGCTGCCTGAAGTGCGTTCGACCGCGTCGCGCACGGTGGCTTATTGCTTCCCAAGGACTATCAATGTCAAATGGACGGTGGTATGGACGAGGTGTAACGACCGTTCACCCCGGGAAGGGTTGCGACGGCAGCGTCGCGGTCCCGCCGCTGAGGCCTGACGGGTGATTCGAAGGAGTTGGCATGAACCCCAAGCTCAAACTCGCCGGACGCGCCGTCGTCGTCGGCGCCATCAGCGTCTCCGAACGGTTTCGTGCGCCCACAGTGATCCATCGCGATCAGGTGCCGATCTCGGGTGCCCACGTCACCGCCGAGTGGTTGACGTCGGTGCTGTGCCGGGACACCCCGGGTGCCGAGGTGGTGGCTGTCGACTTTCCAGGTGGCAGCAGTGGAACCTCGGAACGTGTCGCCATTCGCGTTACCTACAACGACGCCGGTATGGCCGCAGGTCTGCCCTGCCACGTATTCACCAAGGCCACCAAGTCATTTCAGCAGCGCCTCATGTTGGGGGGTGCCGGAGTACTGCACGGCGAGACCCGCTTCTACACGGGTCTGCGGGACAAATCGACGCTGGAAGCGCCGCGGGGGTATTGGGGCAAGGTGGATCCGGTCTCGTGGCGCTCCATCGCCGTGATGGAGGACATCGCCGTCACCAAGGGTGCCAAGTTCTGGGAACCCACCACTGCCTTCAGCCGTGAGCAGATCACCGATCTCGTCGGGCAGCTGGCCCGGCTACATGCCCCACTGTGGGGCGATCCAGGCATTGTCGACCTGAACACGCCCGCCGACTACATCGCCAACACCAGCAAGTTCCTCGACATTCGTAAGCGCTGTGAAGTGGGGATGCGGCGGGCACGGCAGGTAATTCCGCCCGCGCTCCTAGGTCAGCATGACCGGCTGTTCGACGCGACCGTGCGCTCGATGGACATCGCTGCCCACCAGATGCCGCGCACCCTGTTGCATGGTGACTGTCACGCCGGACAGACCTACGTGACCGACACCGGGAAGATGGGTATCGGCGACTGGCAGGTGATCCAGCAGGGCGGCTGGGCCTTCGACTTCGCCTACCTGGTGAACTCCGGCTGCGAGCCGGACGACCGCAGGAAATGGCAGGATTCGCTGGTTCGTGAATACATCACGACGCTGCGAAACCTGGGCGGTCCGGTGATCGGCTTCGACGATGCCATGCTCGCCTACCGCCAGCAGTCGTTCTGGCCGTACGCGGCGTGGGCGTTCACCATCGGCCGAGCGCCCTACCAGCCCAAGATGCAGCCGGTGGACTTCTGCCTGGCGATCGTGCGGAGGACCGCGGCGGCCATCGACGATCTCGATTCTTTTGCCGCCGTAGGTGTTTGACCGGTGAACCGGGCCGGCTCGAGGACTTGGGGTGGCAGCCTGGGTCGTCGAAGTGGCTGGCGATGCGGTACAGTCCCATTCGATCGGCAATGGAACTCAAGTTCCGTCATGAATGCGAGGCGACTTTCTGCGCTCTGACGTGCCGACGGCTCATTGGTGGTGCGTGGCGTGTGGTGGCGACCGGTAGGTGAGGAGACGGTGGGGTGTATCGACTGTTCCGGAAGGCGTGGATACCGCTGCTTCTTGTCGTCGTCGTCGTGCTAGGCACCTACGTTGTCATCCGTGTTCGCAACACTTTCGGTGCCAACAGCGCCGTCGCGAGAGGCGAGGTGAACGCCGACACGAAGCCGTTCAATCCCAAACACATCACCTACGAGATCACGGCCCCGGCGGGCGGCACTGCCAACGCCAACTATCTCGACGAGAACGGGCAACCCCATCTGGTCGAGAACGCCCCGCTGCCGTGGTCCTACACGATCGTGACGACACTGCCTTCGATGTCAGCCAATATCGTCGCGCAGGGCGACCCCGGCATGCGGACCCTCCGATGCCGGGTGATCGTAGACGGCCAAGTTCGTGACGATCGCAGCAGCGACGGATTCGAACCCTTCATCTACTGCTTGGTGAAATCGGTATGAGCAACGACCTCGCACACGCACACCGATCCCGCGTCGCCCACCTGATCCGTGTCCTTGCGGTGCCGATCATCCTCTTCTGGCTCCTCATCGCGGTCGGCACCACGTTGTTCACCCCGTCGCTGGGCGAGGTGGCGGGGAAGCACTCCGTGCCCATGACGCCGACGGAAGCGCCGGCGTTCAAGGACATGATGAACATCGGCCACAAGTTCCAAGAGTTCGACACCGACTCCACCGCGATGGTCGTCCTGGAAGGCGACGACAAGCTCGGTGACAGTGCGCACGAGTTCTACAACAAGATCGTCGCGAAACTCAAGGCCAGCAAGCACGTACAGAACGTCCAGGATTTCTGGAGCGATCCGCTGACCGCCGCGGGTTCCCAGAGTCCGGACGGCAAGGCCGCCTACGTGCAGGTCTTCCTCGACGGCGCCCAGGGCACCAGCCCCAGTCACGAGTCGGTCGCCGCGGTCCGCAAGATCGTCAAGAGCGTGCCCCCGCCGCCGGGCGTGCGAGCGTACGTGGCCGGCAACACCGTGCTCAACACCGACACCCTCATCGCCGCGCACAACAGCATGGACCTGATGACGACGGTCACGATCGGCGTGATCTTCGTGATGCTGCTCGCGATTTACCGCTCGCTGAAGAACGCGTTCCTGGCTTTGGTACTCGTCCGCTTCGAGCTCTATGCTGCCGAAGGGGTGGTGGCTACCGCGGGTAATCTCAACATCATCGGCCTCACCCCGTACGCCGTCAGCATGGTCACGATGCTGACCATCGCCACCGGCACCGACTATTTCATTTTCCTGCTGGGCCGATATCACGAAGCCCGATCCCGCGGCCAGGATCGGGAAGAGGCCTACTACACCGCCTACAGCGGCGTGATGCACATCATCCTGGGTTCGGGTCTGACGATCGTGGGCGCCTGCCTGTGCCTGACCGCCACCCGGCTTCCGTATTTCCAGACCATGGGGGTGCCTTGCGCCATCGCGCTCGTGACCACCATGCTGGCCGGCCTCTCGCTGGCTCCGGCGGTACTCGCGGTCGCGTCCAGGTTCGGTTTCTTCGATCCGAAACGTGAAGTCTCGGAACGGGGTTGGCGCCGGATCGGCACCATGGTGACGCGCTGGCCCAAACCCATCATCGTCGTGACTTCCTTCATCGCGGTGATCGGTTTCGTCAGTCTGACGACCTACGTCCCGAGCTACAACGACAAGAAGTTCACCCCGCCGGACATCGCGGCAAACGTCGCGCAGACAGCCGCCGAACGGCACTTCACGCCGGCCCGGATGAATCCGGAATTGCTGATGGTCGAAGCCGACCACGACCTGCGCAACCCGGCGGACATGTTGATCATCGACAGGGTCGCCAAGGCCGTCTTCCATGAACGCGGCATCGGGCGGGTGCAGACCATCACCCGGCCGCTCGGGGCGCCGATCGAGCACAGTTCGATCCCGTTCCAGATCGCGATGCAGAATTCGGCGACGCTGCAGACGGCTAAGTTCAACAACGACAACACAGCTCAGATGTTGAAACAGGCCGACGAGTTGAGCAACACCATCGCGATCATGGAGCACATGTACGGGGTTATGAAAGACCTCACCGCGACGACGCACAGCATGGTCGGTCGATCCCATGCCATGGTCGAGACCACGAACGAACTCCGCGACCACATCGCCGACTTCGAGGACGCCTGGCGACCGATTCGCAGCTACTTCTATTGGGAGAAGCACTGTTTCGACATTCCGCTCTGCTGGTCGCTGCGATCGATCTTCGACTCGCTGGACGGCATCGACCAGCTTTCCGAGCAACTGACCGACCTCAACGGCGATCTCGATAAGATCGACCAGTTGATGCCCAAACTGCTGGCCGATTTCCCGGCGACCATCGACTCGATGAAGACCATGCGTGATTTCCTGATGTCGACCCACAGCACGATGGCGGGGATCCAAGCCCATATGCAGGAGGGCGCGCAGGGGTCGACGTTGATGGGTCAATATTTCGACGAAGCCAAGAACGACGATTCCTTCTATCTGCCGCCGGAAGTCTTCAAAAACCCCGACTTCCAACGGGGCTTGAAGATGTTCGTCTCGCCAGACGGAAAAGCCGTGCGGTTCATCATCACCCACCAAGGCGACCCGGCCTCGGTGGAAGGCATCCAACATGTCAAGGGCATCAAGGAGGCGGTGGCCGACGCCCTCAAAGGCACCCCGCTGGAATCGTCGAAAGTCTCGCTGGCCGGTACCGCGTCGATGTACAGCGACATGCAGGATGGGGTCGTCATCGACCTCACCATCGCCGGCATCGCCACGCTGATATTGATTTTCTCGATCATGCTGCTGATCACCCGTAGTCTGGTCGCGTCCCTGGTGATCGTCGGTACGGTGCTGGCTTCGCTAGGCACCGCCTGCGGTCTCTCCGTGCTGCTCTGGCAGGACATCCTCGGGCTGGGATTGCAGTGGATTGTGCTTCCGCTGACGGTGATCATCCTGCTGGCCGTGGGGTCCGACTACAACCTGCTACTCGTTTCGCGTTTGAAGGAGGAAATCCCGGCCGGGTTGAACACCGGCATCATCCGCGGCATGGGTGCCTCCGGTCGGGTCGTCACCGCGGCCGGTCTCATCTTCGCGGCGACGATGGCGTCGATGATCGTCAGTGACCTGCGGGTGATCGGGCAGTTCGGCACCGCGATCGGAATGGGCCTGCTCGTCGACACGTTCATCGTGCGGGCATTCATGACGCCGGCGATCGCGGCCGCACTCGGCAACTGGTTCTGGTGGCCACTCAACACCTTCCGCACCAAGAAGGTCGACGAGCCCGAGGAGGATGTGAACACCGCCCCGGTCGCGCAACCAGTGAAGGTATAACACTCATGGCCGAGATGGAATCTAAGCTCCGCCAACGCACGGTTGGCAGGCTGGACCGTTCCCGTGATCCCGCGATACTCAACGCCGCCTTGGCCGCGCTGACCGAGAATGGTTACGACGCAACGAATATGGACGACATCGCCGCGCGCGCCGGGGTGGGTAAAGCCGCGATCTACCGCCGGTGGTCGTCGAAAGCGGCCTTGCTCACCGACGTCCTGCTCTACTGGCGGCCCGATCTGCGCACCGACGACGTTCCGGACACCGGCAGTCTGGCCGGCGACCTCGACGCGCTCGTCGAGCGAGTGGCACGCAACGACAACGCATTGATCACCAACGACGTCGTGCTTCGCGTTGCGCTGGAGTCCACCCGCGATCCCCAGCTCGCCGAGGCTCTCGGCGACCTGATTCTGCTCAAGGGCACACCGATAATCTCGACTATTCTCGCCCGCGCCGCCGCCCGCGGTGAAATAGCCGCCGACCGCGACTGGTCCCTGGTCGCCGATGTTTTGACCGCGATGAGTCTGCTGCGGGCACTCAACGGGCAGACCGTCGACGCGGATTTCATCCGGAAGGTCATCGAAACTCTGGTGCTACCAGCGGTTTCCACCTAGACACCTGAACGGGCGCGTTCACATCAGACCGGCGAGTTGCGCGGCTTCCAAGTCCAGTGCCATGTCTGCGTATCGGCGGGTCTGGTCCGCGATCACCCGGTCGACCCGCTCCGAAGGCGCGACCTGGCTGGACAGCCCGCAGAACAGGTAGACGGCATACATCGCACCTTCGCGGTAGGCCCGGAAGCAGTCGTCGAAGTCGTAGCCGGCGATACCGGCGGAGGTGAGGCGGCCGTGAAACTCTGCCAGCAGAGCCCGCTCGGCAGCGCGCCGAGTCGCCGTCGAGAGTGAGGAGCCCAGGAAGTATGCAAGGTCCATGCCGGGTGGGCCCAGACGCACCGTTTGAAAGTCCAGCAGGGTCGCCCGCGGAACCGGGTCGAGACTGAAAAGCACGTTGTCCGTGCGCAGATCACCGTGCTGAACGACCGACGGGCCGGCCCACGATCTGATCCATTTTCCGGCTTGCGGAATCACCGTCTCGAACAGCGAGACTTGAGCGGGCTCTAGGGCGTGGCCGAAGCGAGCGAGCCACGGCTCGAGTCCGGCGGGCATCGAATCGAAAAGCTGAACCGTCCGTTGATGATCCGCGAGCCAGGGCATTGCCGCGGTAGTCGACGAGTCCCACGACGCACCTTGCAGATGAGCGAGTTCAGTCAAGACCGCATTGCACTCGTCCTCGGTGCTCTCCACGAGCACATCGCCCGGGCGAGTTCTTGCGCTGAGGTCTTCGAGAACCAGGGTGAACGCTCCCGTTGCCTCATCGAGTTCGGCGAGATGGCAAGCAGGAGTGCTCAAGTCGGCCAGCTGTGGCAGCAGGTCACGGTAGAAACGGACTTCGAGCTCGTACATCCGCATCGCCTGGGCAAGCGCGCGCGTGCCCGGATCCGAAGTCGGGAACTTCACGATCACCGAATCGGGCCCACCGTCGCCCGCGGCCCAGGCCAGCGTCGCACGCACCATGTGGCACATGGCGCCGCCACCTACCTGCTCGAGCTGGACGTCAGTCACCGTCGAGCCGGCACTTCCGAGTGCACTCGTGAACCAGTCGGGGGTGAGCTCGTCGGGACTGGACACCATTATCGCGAGCCCAACGCCTGGCGCTGATGGGCACGGATGACGTCGATGTCGAACCAGTCCTGGTTCTCGCCCCAACCCGACTCGCCGTCGACGTCCCAGCTGGCGAGGCACCACTGCATGTGCCAGATGCTGTGCCACTTCAGGCAGTTCTGAACTTCTGACTCGGCGTGCATCTCTCTGCCGAGCTCGTCGATCAGATGGAGCGCGACCTTTCGCGGCCGGCCGTCCACCTCGCGGTCCAGGACCTCGCGGGTGCCGTCGACGACATGCGCGGTGATGCCGTCCTTGGTCAGGTGGCCGTAGCTGACCTGGTCGATCGATCGGGCGCTGACCGGCGCCCTGGGGTCGGGCCGTGCCGACGTGACCGCGAAGGAGGTGCGCTCGGAGGCCCAGGCGAAGTCGAATCCACCACCGGGAAGGTTGTGGGCCGGGCCGGGCCGCAGACCCCGGGAGTGGTCGCGAAAGTGGTGGCAGTCAACCGGAATCGTCTCACCGTGCAGGGTTATGGTGCCTGTCACGGTGCCGAGTTGTTCATAGTGGACGCCGCCGTAGATGTCGAAGCCGTGCTCGCCGGAGTAGTGCAGGTTGGGTGGCTGATAGGCACCGGTCCAGAGCAGGTCGAGGGCATAGGTGTCGCTGGTGTAGCCGAGTCGATACTGCTTGAGGGGCTCAATGGTCTTGCAGCGCATGCCATTACCGAGTTCGAAGTCGAACATGTCGGTGTCGGGGGCCATCGGGTTGAAGTGAAACCATTCCGAATAGAGGCAGTTGTGCGTTTCCATGCCCTTGTCGTCCCACAGCGCAACGCCTGCCGATGTCAGGTTCATGTTCGGCCGGTGCCACACGTAGAAGTAGCCGTCGATCTTGCGCTCGGGAATCATGAATCCGAACAAGCCGGATTCGTTCCAGAACGGATCGTCGGGTCGCTCGTGGTAGCGAAACGAGTCGTCTTCTGGGGTGATCTCGCGTTCCATGTCGGTTGTCATCGCGGTCCTTCGCGTCATAGTTGCTCAAGCAGGGTCCGCAGCCGCGGGAGCTGTTCGCCGATCACCCGCGCTGCCTCTTGGGGTGCGTAGGTGGTTCCGGTGACGTCGCCGAGCAGCAGATGGGTCGCGCCGGAATCGGCGTAGGGAGCGATGCGCTCGGCGATTTCGTCGGCGTTGCCCAACCAGGCGAGTTCCTCGACGAGCTCCACGGGAATCGTGTCGGCGATCTCGACGAGACGTTCGGCCTCGATCGTGTGCGGAATGATGTCGGCCTGACCGCGACAGTTCGGTCCACCTGGATGCTCCAGGCCGTACGTGCGCCAGGTCGCGGCGGGTAAGTAGTAGGCGATCAAGCGCGCGACTGGTAGCCGTTCCAGCGTCTGCAAGACCTGCTCGCGAGAGTCTCCGAGAATGGTCGCGGGCACCAGTGAGGCCACCGGTGTTGGTCTGCCGGCGTTCGCGGCGGCAGCTTTGATGACCTCGAATTGCTCGCGGTAGCGGTCCACGCTGCTGGGCAGCGGCAGCCACCCGTCGGCGTACCTACCGGTCAGCCGTAGCATCCGCGGGTGCTGGGCCGCCACCCAGACCTGGGGAATGCCTTTGTCGCCGCCCCGCGGAAGTCCGGTGCGGCCAACGCCTTCGGGCATTCGGCCGTGGTCGAGCATCGAGCGGATTTCGCGCAAGGCTCGTTCGACATTGCCGACGGGGGAGTCGTAGTCGTAGCCGAAAGGGATGATGGACTCCGCCTCCCCGGAGCCCACGCCCAGGACGAAACCGCCCCGGCAGGCGTCGTGCAGAGTGAGGGCGGCGCGGGTCAGATCACCGCCCCGGCGTCGGGTGGCATCGGTGACGCAGAGGCCCAGCGGCAGGTCGGTGGTGGGGCCCAGCGCGGCAGCGACGCAAAAGGGGTCGAGCAGCGCATCGGGATCTGAAAGTGCTTGGGACGCCGGGAACAACGGCCATATTGCCGGATGGGTGAGGCCCATCATGTGGTCGAGCACCCAGACGTCATCGACTCCCACCTGCTCCGCGGCTCGCAGAGCGGCGCGATTGACGTCCATAGATTGCATCGTGGGCAACAGCAGGCCAAGCCTCACGGATTCCCCTGTTCGACGCCGAACTCGATGACCAAATATTTACACCGTAAAGGTTTTGCCTGTCAACTGCATGATCTACCTTTGCGGTAATGACCACCGGTAATCGGCCCGGGCGCCGCGCACTTCTCGACGTCGACCATGTGATCGACGTGGCTTTGGCGATCCTGGACGCCGACGGTCTGGAGGCCGTCAGCTTGCGGCGCCTCAGTGCCGAACTCGGCGTCAGCCATATGACGCTCTATGGCTACTTCGATTGCAAAGACGCACTATTGGAAGCGCTTGTCGCCCGTACCATCGCCGTTCCGGCGATCCGTGCAGCAACATCCGAGTCCTGGGACGAAGTGCTCTTCGAAGTGATCCAGGACCTGCATAGTGTATTGGTCGACCGCCCTGGGATCGCCGAAATCCTGGTTGCCCGCGAGCTTACCGGTGGCTGGATCGCCGACGCGCGGGAGCGCATCCTCGATATCCTCCGCGGCGGTGGCTTCGACGACCGCCAGGCAACCGATGGGATCAGCGTCATCTTCAACTACCTGCTGGGTGCGGTCATGATCGAAACGAGACGCGGACGGGGCGGTTCGCCGGCTGCCTTCGAGGTCGGTCTGCGGTATTTGATCACCGGTCTCAAGACCGACCCGCCGTGACTCCGGTGAAGCTGCCGGGTTTCGTCGACGCGAGCTTCCAATCCCCGTCCCAGGAAAGCCCTTTCGTTGCCGCTACCCGGTTGGTGGCGCAGTGGCGCAAAGGTTCGCGCACATCATGCTGCGGGAGGCGATGGGTCTGCGCCGGCTTGGACAGCAGTCACCGCAGAATTCCGGTGGCGAGTAGTCGTTCTGCCGCCCGTAGCCCTGTCGTCGTTGCGGCCTCGATGTTCTGCATGCTCTGCGAGTCGCCGGCGAGCTGGATGCGGGTGTCCTGTTCGCACAGGGCGCGGAACCTGCCGAGATCGCGGTAGAAGCCGATCGGACTGACTTCGAGATGCCACCGGCTGACGTCGACGAAATCGACCGCCCCAGCGATCCACGGCAAGAGTTTTTGAAGACCATCGAGGACCGACCGGCGGATCTCGTCGTCGTCGTCGTCCCAGTGATCGCGGCCCCAGGTATCCAGAATCGTCAGTGTCAGAAGGCCTTTGCCCGCGGGAACGCGTCCCTCGGCCTTATTGTGATCGACCATCACACCGGTGATGAACGGATGCTCGGATTCCGGTATCAGGACGTAGGTGGCAGCGAGCGGTGGACGGCGCGACAGACCGACGCTGATGATCATGAAGGGATTGTTGTGGACGCGCCGCAGGAATTGTCGCCGCCACTCGTCGAGCTGCGGGACCAGCTCCGCAGTGATCTTTCCGGGTGTCGCCACGACACAGGCCGCCGCCCGCTCGATCCGTTGTGCGCCCCCGCTGTCGGTCCAGTTCACGGTTACGCCGGCATCGCTGGCTTCGATGCTGTCCACGGTCGCGCCAAGATCCACCTTCTTGTCCTGCGCTATGCGATCCGCGTAGGAGTTCATACCGTCTTTGAAGGCCAGGAGCTTGGCACCGCCGAGCAGTGTGAGCAGCGCCAAAAAGTCTACGCGCGAGGACGTTCGGCCCGAGGTCGCCGCGATACCACGCATCAGCGCGCCGATCAGGTACTCCCGCAGCTCGCGACTCAGGTGTGCACGCGCCCACTCGTCCACGGACTCCACGTCGTACTCGCCGGTCGTCGGAATGCGTTCGTAGAGGGCCTTGCGTGACCGCACCAGCTCGGGGACAAGTTTGACCAGTTCTGCCTTGGCCCGTACCGACAGCAGTTTGGTCTTGACGATCGCGGAGACCAGGTGGTCTCCGTCGAGATCGTGCAGAACGCCATCGCGGACCACCGACAGTACGAATCTGCCCGGAACGACCTCGTCGCTCATGCCGAGCTGGTCGGCAATCGACAGCACGTTGCCGTACGTGCTGGTGATGAACAGAGCGCCGTTGTCGATGATGTAGCCGGCACGGTGGTTGGTTGACATCTTGCCGCCGACGCGATCCGCGGCTTCCAGGATCCGGACCGACACGCCCGCCTGCGCCAACCGGTGCGCCGCGGCGAGCCCCGAAGGACCCCCGCCGACGACGATGACGTCATCAGGATCGACCGGCCTCTCCGGGCCGGTCACCGCTGCACGCCTTTGAAGGCGTCGGTGAGCCGGATATTCGAGATCTGCGCTGCGCCGAGGTTCACGTCGGTCACCTCTCAATCCGAGTTTCGGCCTGATTCCATGGCGGTCGTCAGGTTCTGGTGTAACACCGAGTGCGTGTACCCGGGTACTCTATTCCTGGTCAAACGTCGTGGAGAACGATTACTGCCAAAATCGTCGAATACACGCTAGATCAAATCTATTACAAAGATCTAGACTGCAACCGATCGTTAACAGCGACCGGTCCGGCAGTTCGGCTTATTCGCATCAGTCCAGGTAGGCATTTATGGGATCCGGGTTATCGTGCCGGCCGATCCGTCGACTCGGACGCGATCTCCCGAGCGCAGCCGTCGCGTCGCGTCGTGCGTGTTCACCACGGCCGGCAGGCCCAATTCGCGGGCCACGAACGCGCCGTGGCTCGGACTGCCCGTCCACAGGTTTGGCAACATCAGCGTGCAATAGTGCTCGCGCCGCGCGCGGCGGAACGCTATGACCTCGCGCACGTCCGGTCGCAGTAGGGGGCGGTCACCTCGTCGAATGTCAGATGTCGTCGGCACCGAGGCCCGCGTTGACGCCGCAAGCACGGTATGGCCTCGGGTTCAACCGGACACCTCCGGCCGCGGACTCCTGGCCGACATTCGACAACGTGCTCAGTACGGGGACGCCCCACAACGGCCTGACCGAGAGAGTGCGCCGAGGCCCTTCGTCGAGCGAAGCGAAACGCTGCGGCCGAACTAACGCTGTCTTGGTGCAGAAGTCAACGATCGTTCACAGTCGTCGGCTGTGCTGATATGCTCCAAAACATGCTGCGGTTCGGCTCTGTCTACACGGTCGTTCAGAGTCGCGGCCATGATTGAGGAGCCGCAATCCGTCATGCGTATCGGGCACGGACACTTCTTCCAGAACCTTGACGGCCGACCGGATGGCGAGGTCTGGCAGGCGGAGATGGCGCTTGCCGACCGGGCCGAGTCGCTCGGCTTCGATTCGGTGTGGGCGGTGGAGCATCATTTCGCGGGTTACTCGATGTCGACGGATCCACTGCAGTTCCTGACCTGGGTTGCGGGGCGGACGCACCGGGTTCAGCTGGGCACGATGGTGTCGGTATTGCCGTGGCACGACCCGATTCGGTTGGCCGAACACGCGTGCGTGCTCGATCACCTCTCGGGCGGAAGGCTGATCCTCGGCATGGGGCGCGGTCTGGCGCGTCAGGAGTTCGACGGCTTCGGCGTCGAGATGGGGCGCTCCCGCCAGCTGTTCGATCAGTACGCCGCCGAGCTGCTGGACGCGTTCGAAACCGGACGAATCCGCGGTGTGGATCTGCGGCCGGCCCCCTTGGCTCCGTTGCGCGGGCGGGTATTTGCTTCGTCGATCTCGCCGGAGTCCGCCGAGGTGCTGGCGCGGCTGGGCGCCGGGATCATGATTTTCTTGCAAAAACCCTGGGAGCAAACGGTCGGTGACGTGGAGCGTTACCGTGAGCACTATCGCCGGTACCGCGAAGGTGACCCGCCCAAGCCGATGGTCGTCATCTTCAATGCCTGTCACGAGGATCGCGACACCGCCGCCGAATACTTCGAGCAGGTGGTCAATTACTACCGTTCGACGATCGATCACTACGGGTTCGCCGATGAGGCAACGGCGCGAGTACCCGGTTACGAGTATTACGGCAACATCGCGCGGACCATCGCCAAGCATGGTCACGAGCAGTTCGCGCACTTCCTGGCCGAGCTGCAGCCGTGGGGGACACCCGACGAGGTCATCGAGCAGACCCGAGAGATAGTGCGCCGCACCGATGCCGGCGGCCTCATCGTCGTCTCGGCGTTCGGCAATCTGACGCCGGCCGTGGCGCTGGCCAACCAGGAACGCTTTGCGCGAACCGTCATGCCCGCTTTGTACGAAACAGTTGGTAGTTCAACCTGAAAGGGGTTTGGGGCCTTGAAACTTGGAATCACAATGCCCAGTCGCACGGCAGCGCTTTCGCGCATACCGGATTACGCGCGGATGGCCGACGAGGCGGGCTTGGATTCGGTGTGGACCTATGAGGTATACCGCAATCCGTTTGCGATGCTGGCCACGTCGGCCTTGGCCACCTCCAACATCGAACTCTGCTCGGGGCTGGCGACGGCATTCAACCGCTCGCCGTTCGAAGCGGCCAATGCAGCGGCCGATGTCGACGAGCTGTCCGGAGGCCGGATGAGATTCGGCCTCGGTACCGGAGTTCCGGAGTTTCTGGAGTCCTTCCACTCCACCGACTTCAACAAGCCGATCAAGCGGCTCAGTGAATACGTCGATGTGTTGCGCCGGTCCTGGGCATACCTCGCCGGTGAAGAGGTCAAGCCCTACAGCGGTTCGTTCTACAACTTCGTCGCCCCGCCGATCAACCCGTGGGGGCTGCGGGAGATGGTGCGCCCGCAGATCCCGATCCTGGTTGCGGGTATGCGGCCGCAGATGTTGAAGTTGTGCGGAGCCAAGGCCGACGGATGGGTCGGATACCTATGGACGCCAAAGTTTTTCGAGCAGATCGTGTTACCCAACATCGCCGAGGGCGCACGTTCGACCGGTCGTGATCCGGATGCGCTCGATTTGGCGTGCGAGGTCATCTGCTGCGTGCACCCCGACCGTGATGTCGCTCTGGCGCGCGCGAAGAAGCACGTCGGTTTCTACATCGCCCATCCGGTTTCTGACGTTGTCGCCGAGATCGAGGGCGTGCAGGACCTGGTCAACGAGTTGCGGATTTCGATGATGCAAAAGGGACTGGCCGCGTTCGAGGACACCCCCGAAGAGCTTGTGGAGCTGTTCTCCATCACCGGGACGCCGGAGGAGTGTCGCCAGAAACTGGACAACTACAAGGGTTTGCCGCACCTGGCTTTGCACACGTCCTATGTGCCGCCGTTCACCGCCGAGGAGTCCGAGGACTGCTACCTGCAGATCATCGACGCCTTCAAACGGTAGTGCGCCGATGACTGCTGATGTCGTCGTCGGCGGCGGTGGGCCCTCGGGGTTGGTTGCGGTGCCTCGGTTGTCGCGAGTTATCGCCGCGCTACGAGTGCTGAGCTCCGCCGACCATGTGGGCGGGAACATGCGCACCTCGGCCGAGTCCTGTCCCGACACTGCACGACAGGCGCGGCCATGATGACGGAGCGACAACAGCGCGTCTGCATCTGGGGCGGAATCACTTTCGCTCCGTTGTTCTTTGTCGGTTTCTGGCTGCTGGCGGGCTTCATCCCGCCGCCGGCCCCGGGTATGAGCGCCGAAGCAGTAGCGCGGATGTTCGCCGAACACCGAGGCCGGATCCGGGCGGGCCTGTGGGTCGCCACCGCGGCAGCGCCTTTTCTGGCATTTTTCGTCGCGGCCCTGACCCATCAGATCCGTCGGATCGCGGGCAGCGATTCGCCGCTGGCAACGGCCCAGCTGATCGCCGGATCGTGCTTGATCCTCGAGTTCATCTTCCCGCAGCTGGTGTGGCAGACCGCGGCGTACCGGGCTGAGCGCAGCCCCGAGACCGTCCAGATGCTCAATGACCTGGCGTGGTTGCCGTACGTCGGGGTGGTCGGAACCGCGATGGTCCAGATGGCGATCATCGCGATCGTGGTGTTCTCCGATCGTCGCCCACAGCCACTGCTGCCACGCTGGTCTGCCTACCTCAACATCTGGACCGCACTGGGCGTCGCGCCGGGCAGTTTCGTCGTTTTTGTGCACGGCGGCCCCGTGGCCTGGAACGGGATTCTGGCCTGGTGGTTGCTCTGTG
This sequence comes from Mycobacterium sp. 20KCMC460, assembly GCF_022179425.1. NCBI lineage: Bacteria > Bacillati > Actinomycetota > Actinomycetes > Mycobacteriales > Mycobacteriaceae > Mycobacterium > Mycobacterium sp. 20KCMC460. The sequence continues at coordinate 4,867,500 of NZ_AP025524.1, read as the reverse complement.
TGTCGTTCTTCATCTGGATGGTGACGATGACGTGGCTGATGTTGCGTGCCAGTCGCCGCGCCGAGCGCTCGGCAACTGATGTGAGCGCCGTCGCGGCTGCCAGTGGTCAGGCCGTGCCGAGCGAGGCCAGCAGGTAGTAAACCTGCTGATTTTAGGTTTATCTCGGCCGCGTTGCTGCGTTTGAGCAACCGATGGTCGATAATGTGACCATGCCCCGTCCCTCCAAGCCCTTAATCCGTCGTGACGCCGTAGTGGAGGCGTCGTTGCGCATCATCGATACGGAAGGCTTGGACGCGTTCAGCCTGCCCCGCCTCGCGCGGGAGCTCAATGTGCAAGCGCCGTCGTTGTATCACCATTTCGAGGACAAGGCGGAGATCTTGAAGGCGGTGGCGCGGGCGATAGTGGTCGAGACGCGGTTACCCGACCCTACGTCGGTGCCCAACTGGATGGAGTGGCTTGTGGCGCTGAGTCTGGCGTTTCGTGAATCGATATTGCGGCACCACAATGCGGTGCCGCTGCTGCTGCAGTTCATGCCGCGCGATGTGCTCATCCGCAACTACAACAAGTCCGCGGCGTATCTGATCGAGATCGGCGTGCCGCTGGAGCAAGTGGTGTTGATCATGGATGGGCTGGACAAACTGGTTTTGGGCGCCGGCGTCACCGAAGCGATGCATGGTGACGAGGGCAGGGGGCGCCTATTTGCCAACGCCGATCCGGCCACCGAACCGGTGCTGGTCGCGGCCGCCGCCGCCAATCAGCGATCCGCCACCGGCGTGTTCGCCGAGTCGATTCGTAGTTTCCTGCGCGGCGCGGCGCCGCAGGTCCCCGAGACAGCGCCGCCACCGCTACATTGGAATGAGTTCGGCTCTGCCACTGCGGAACTCAAAGAGCCGACAGCCTCCTGAAACCGGTGGCCTCAGCCGACCGCTTGAGTGTCTGACATCAGCTCGGGGTGAGCCTCGCGGATTTGGCGTCGGGCGATCTTCCCGCTGGCCATCCGTGGTAACGGCGTGTGTTGGATGATGACGTGGCGCGGCACTTTGTAGCCGGCAAGATGTGCTCGACAGTGTTCGATCACTGCTTGCGCAGTCAGGTTCTCTTCGGTGTAGATGACAGTCGCAGGCACCTCACCGAATTTCGGGTCGGACGCCGACACCACGCACGTCTCGAGCACGCCGGGTAGCGCGCTGACCACCGCCTCGATCTCGGAGGGGGCGACGTTGAAACCGCCCGTGATGATGATGTCTTTGAGCCGGTCCACGACGCGAATCCCGTTGGCGTCCTTGATACCAACGTCGCCGCTGTGAAACCAGCCGGCACGCATCGCGGCGGCGTAAGCGTCCTCGTTTCGCCAATACCCCGGCGCGATGCCCGGACCGGACACGATGATCTCGCCGGGCTCGCCGGGCTCGCAGTCGGTGCCGTCGGGCCGCACCACCCGCAGGCGCGTGAAAACCGTTCCATCACCGATTGATTCAGGCCACTGGCCGGCCTGCTCCTTGGGGTTGATGGTGGAAAGCCCCCCCAGTTCCGTCATTCCGTAGGCCTGCTGCACGACGACACCCTTGCTCAGCCAGGACTTCATCGTCGCGATGGGGGCCGGGGCACCCGCGACCGTCGCCAGTTCCAGTGCCGACAGGTCGACCGACCCGAAATCCGGATGGGACGCCATGCGCTCGTAGAGAACAGGTACGCCTGAAAGGATCTGGATCCGCTCGTCGGCGAGTCGGTGTAGCGTGGTCGCGGCATCGAAGCCACGCTCGTAGTAGATAGTCATACCCCGGATCAACGGGTGCAGAATGTGCCAGAGCAGTCCCGGGGCCCCCGACATCGACAGGGTGTAGATGATTCGGGCACCGGGCCGAAGTGCGGGTTCGGTGATGGCCAGGTCCGCGACCAGGTTGAACGTGCTGCGGTGGGTGAAGACGACACCTTTTGGGTGCGAAGTCGTTCCACTGGTGTAGACAATTTGCGTGATGTCGTCCGGCTGCGCCTCCTCGCGGCGCGCAACCGCGGGGCATTGCTGATGACGCAACCCGGTGAAATCCTCTAGACGCCAAAGCTGCGTTGTGGTCCCTTGTCTGGCCGCCGATGCCCGGCTCTGGTGGGCGGCGTCGGCGAGGATCAGGCTGGGGCCGGAGTCGTCGATCAGATAGCGCAGCTCGTCGGGGGTGAAGCGATTGTTGAAGGGGACGACGACGGCCCCCAACTTGAGGGCTCCGATTGCTGCGACGACCCACTCCAGGCTGTTGTCACCGATGATCCCGACCCGCTCCCCAGGACTGAGCGCAGCGGCCAGATGCGTTGCGGCACTGTCGGTCCAGCGATCCAGAGCCGCGTAGTCGACGCTATCCACGCCGTCGAACACGATGGCGGCACGGTGGGGGGATTGCCTCGCCCAATAGCTCAGACCGTCGGTCACCAGTTCGGTCATCGCATGCGCTCTCTCCCTTTGGACAGGTCATGGCGCGGCCGGCCGGGAATCGCCGCCAACGCAAAAACCTTATTTCAGTAGGTTACGACGTGTCAACGATCACAGCCGCATCCTGACGCGGCTCGAACTGTGCGGTGGCGTAACGTCAACTGCCGCCGATCACCCGCGCCCGCCGCAGCAGGACAATCTGGTCGGGACGTTGATCCGCCACCGATCGGAGACCAATGAGCCTCGCCTACGTCAGTTGCACCATCGACGCCGACGTCGACGCCGTGTGGGCGGTTCTCGGCGACTTTCACGGTCTGCCCCGATGGATCGCCCGCATCCGGGCCAGTGAGTCCGAGAACGGTTCGGGCCCGGCAACGGTCGGGTCGGTGCGGAGACTCACCCTTGAGCCCGACGGGCAGACGGCCCGCGAGCGACTGATCGGTTACGACGCCCCGGGCCGCCGGTACAGTTACGAGTTCGCCGACGAGATCCCGTTCCCGGTGTCGACGTATCGCGGAACCGTTCATGCATTGCCGATCACCGAGACCGGGACGACGTTCCTCGAGTGGTACGGCGAGTTCGACTGCGAGCACAACGTTCTCGACGAAGTCACCGCGGTCTTCCAAGCGATCTACACCGAGTTCATCGGCGACCTGAAGCGATACCTGCAAGATCGGGCACAGCTGTAAACGGAAAGGTGCGGGAACGCACGTTTACCGGTGGCTGAACGGATGCAGAGCGAAAGATCCGCAGCCTCACCCAGCATCCGAAGCGAGCTCGAACACCGGTAACACCTCGCAACCCTGTTCGCCTTCTGCTCCATCACCCGAACGTAGAAAGCGCACCCGCACCGGATCGCCGACACTCAGCCGATCGGGCTCGTCGACGAGGAGCCGTACCAACAGCCATGGGCCCTCGGTCAATTCGACGATGGCGGTGACGTAGGGCACCGACGCGGCCAGCGCGGGCAGCGGTGCGCGGTGCACGACGGCCCAACTCACCAGTGTCCCCTCGCCGGTGGCAACCCACGGCTCCAGGTCCGACGAGCCGGTCGTCGGATCGGTGCGCGCCTCTGGGGGCAGGACGGTCCCGGACGGGCCCCGCTTGACCAGCAACTCGCCGCGAGACGCCGCGTCGAAGAACGCGGCGCTGGCCTCGTCCCGCACGACCGCGGGCAGCGTGGCACTCATGCCGCGGCCCCGCGTCGATGCGGGCTGAGCACCAGGGTGGAGTGGTGTTCGAGGATGCCGCCGTTCCCGCTGACCAGCACCACGTCATTGCGGGGGGCTTGGCGTGCTTCGCCGTCGCCGCGCGCTTGGATGATCGCCTCCGACAGCGGAGTCATGCCCCACATGTAGTACGACGACAGTTGCCCGCCGCCGGTGTTGCACGCGAGCTTGCCCCCGGGAGCGAGTCTGCCGTCTGAGACGAACTCGCCGCCTTCCCCTTTGGCGCAGAATCCGTAGTCCTCGAGGGTGACCAACACCGTGTACGTGTAGCAGTCGTACAACTGCGCGATGTCGACATCGTCGACCCCGATGCCGGCCATCCGCATCGCCTGCGGTCCCGACCGCGCGGCCGGGGTGACCAGACCCCACTGCGAGCCGGCCTGCATCCGGCGTGGCGCATGCGCCTGCCCGTACCCCCAGACGTGGACGGGTGGGTGGGGGAGGTCGGCCGCCCGGTCCGCCGCGGTGACAACCACGGCGATGGCGCCGTTGCTGACCAGACAACAATCCAGCAGATGCAAGGGTTCGGCGATCCACCGCGACTCTTGATGCTCCTCGATCGTCAGTGGATCGCGTAGCTGCGCAACGGGATTGCCTGCGGCCCAGGCGCGCTGAGCGACCGCGATCTCGCCGAGCTGCCGCGAGGTGGTGCCGTATGCCTGCATGTGCCGCCGTGCGCACAACGCATACAGGATGTTGGGGTTGACCGCGCCGGAGGCCAGCGACCAGCCGGCCAACCCGCGCGCCGCGGTGCCGGCACTGCCCAACCGATTGGGCGAGCGCCACGACGCGCCCGCCGAGCGGTCGGGCTTCAAAGGCGAGTCCGCAAAAACGCAAGCCACCGTGGTGGCCACGCCGGCTTCGATGGCCTGCACGGCGTGTGCGACCATCGCCCCGGCGGTGGCGCCAAATGCGTTGACCTGGGCCAGCAAATTCAGCTCGCCCAGACTCAACACCGCGGCAAGTCCCACCCCGACGTCCTGCTTGACGCCGGCACTGACGAGCAGACCGTCCAGGTCGCGCAGCCCCAGCCCCGCGTCACCGACCGCCCGCTGGACAGCCTCGGCAGCCAACGCGGTCGACGACCGCCCATAGACCTTGCCCAGCTCCGTCATGCCCAGGCCGACGATGGCTGCGGTCAACGGTTCTCCCTGACCGGGGGCCGGTAGACCGATTTGAGCGCCACGTACGGCGCCAGGCCCTCGGGACCCAGTTCGCGACCCACGCCGCTGGATTTGACGCCGCCGAACGGGCCGACCACGTCCAGGGCGTAGTGGTTGATTCCCACCGACCCGGTGCGCATCCGGGCCGCCAGCGTCGCGCCCCGTTCCGGGTCGGTCGTCCACACCGTGCCACCGAGCCCGTAGTCGGAGTCGTTGGCGATCGCGACGGCCTCGTCGTCGTCGGCGTAGGGCAGCACGCACAGCACCGGCCCGAAGATCTCTTCGCGGGCGATTGTCATCGCGTTGTCGACGTCGGCGAAGACTGTGGGCTCGACGAACCAGCCCACGGATTGATCGGCGGGCGTGCCGCCCCCGGTCGTGAGACGCGCCCCGCCTGCCCTGCCGGTTTCGATGTAATCGAGGACGCGGCCGCGCTGGGCCGCGCTGACCATGGGCCCGATCTGAGTGGCTTTGTCCAGTGGGTCGCCGATGCGCAACGCGCCGACCGTGTCGGTCACTGCGTCGACGATCTCGGCGTACCGCGAGGCGGGTGCCAAGATGCGGGTGGCGGCATGGCAGGTCTGTCCGTTGTTGGGCAGACAGATGTCGGGCAGCGCCGCTACGAAAGCGTCCAGCTCGGCATCGTCGGCGATGATCGCCGCGGACTTGCCGCCCAGCTCGAGCGTGACGGGCCGCAGCAGCCGACCGCAGATCTCGCCGATAGCGCGGCCGGCGGCGGTGGAGCCGGTGAAGGCGACCTTGTCGACCCCGGGATGACTGATCAGGGCGGCACCACTCTCCCGCCCGCCCGGAATGACGTTGAGCACGCCGGCGGGTAGGCCGGCCTCCAGCGCCGCCTCCGCCCACGCGAAAGCGTCGAGGGCGGTTTCCGGCGGCGGCTTGAGGACGATGGTGCAGCCGGCGGCCAGCGCGGGGGCGATCTTCATCGCGGCCAGGCTCATCGGATAGTTCCACGGGATCACCGCGGCGACCACCCCGATCGGCTCGCGGCGGACAGTAACGTGTGAGAGCGCGCCCGGCCGCTCGTCTTCATCGTCGATGTGCTGGGCCAGGCCGGCGTAGTAGTCCAGCGCGATGGACGGAAAGTAGCCGTTGGCGCCCAGGGAAAGCCGGCGTGGCATGCCGTTTTCGCGGCTGACCAATTCGGCGGTGTCCTTGGCCCGTGCTTGCAGCGACGCGGCCATCCGACGCATCAGCTCGGCACGCTCCATCCCGGAAGTGGCCCCCCACGGACCCCGCAGCGCCGCCGCCGCGGCGCTCACCGCAGCGTCGACGTCAGCGGTTCCGGCCAGTGCCACGCTGCCCAGCACCTTGCCGGTAGCCGCTTCCAGCACCTCGGCGGTCGACGCGGACGCGGCCACCCACGTGCCGCCGATGAAGACCGAATGTCTATCCAGGCTGATGCTCACGGGCGAGTCCTTTCCGTGCCGGCTGAGCCCCGGCGGCTTTCTCGGCTTGCCGGGGTGAGGTGGATTCGTCGATCGGCGGCTGCAGCACCCCGGCATCCACCAGGCGGTCGATCTCGTCAGCGTCCAGGTGAAGCAGCGACGCGCAAATCTCCCGCGTGTGCTCGCCGGGAGCGGGGGCCGGACGCAGCTCCGGGTCCGGAATGGTGGAGAAGCGGGCGATGCGCGCCGAGGCCGGTATGGGACTCCTCAGCAAAGGGTGATCCAGGGTGTGGAAGGAGTCCCGCGCCACTAGTTGTGGGTGGGTGAGTTCGTCGGGCAGGCGCACCATCGCCGCAGCCGGAACCCCGACGGCCTGCAGCTTTTCTTCTACGTCGACAGGGTCGTGCGCTGCGGTCCAGCCGGCCAGTCGCTCCTCGATCCGCTCGCGCTGGGCGGCGCGCCCGGCAAAAGTGCTCAAGGCCGGATCGTCGGGTAGGCCGGTCACCGCGGCCAGTGCCCGCCAATCGACGTCGTCGCGCACCGCTATCACGCACCATTCGTCATCACCGGCACAGGGAAATACCCCGGCCGGCGCCAGACCGGCTCGATGGTTTCCTTCGGCGTCGACACTGCCCGGCTGACCAGAGGCGATGGCCTTCGAGGCCAGCGCCAGAGTGGGACCCAAGGCATACACGGCGACGTCGGCCTGCGGCACCTCGATTGACTGGCCGCGCGCGGTTGAGCCGCGCCCGATGATCGCCGCGAGCGCCGCGACCGCCGCGGCGTGCCCGGCGACGTGGTCGGGATATACCGTCGAACCGTCGCAATAAGCGCTGGGCTCATCGGGATTCGCGTCGGTGTCTCGCCACAGCGCCGACAGTCCGCAGGACGCGCGCACCAGCGGCCCGTAACCCATCCGGCTGCGCCACGGGCCGCGGCTGCCGAATGCGCTGCTGTCGGTGACGACGATGCGGGGGTTCACCCGGGCCAGTTCGGCGTGACTGAACCCGAGCGTTTCCAGCGTGCCGGGTTTGAAGTTCGCGGAGACCAGGTCCGCCTGGGCGGCGAGCTCGCGGAAGAGGCGGGCTCCCTCGGGATGGCGCAAGTCGAGACCCAGGCCGCGTTTGTTGCGGTGTCCCCAGGCGAAGGACGCGTTCATGCCGCCCCCCTTACGGGTCTGGCGTAGGCCGTCGGGGAACGCGGAGTTCTCGACCTTGATGACGTCGGCACCGTGGTCTGCGAACAGGCGGCCGAGTTCGGCGCCGAAGACGATCACACCCAGGTCGAGCATTCGCAGGCCGCTCAACGGCGCTGCCCCACGCGGCAGCGCCGGCAACCCGAGGTCGTGGTCGGGTCGACTCGAGCGGGCAGCGGTCAGCAGGTGATTGTGCTCGCCGGGTCGTGGGGCGCGGCGAACTAACCCCGCTCGGGCGCGGTCGACGAACACGAAACCGGACGGCACCGTCGCTCGCAGGCCGTCGGCGATGTCGGCCTCTACCAGCGTGCCGGTTTCGGAGAAGTGGTCGCTGGCCAGCACTTCATCGACCGTCAGCACGCCGGCGATCGGGATGCCCCGGGCGGTGCCTTCGGCGACAAGCTCATCGCGGGTGCGGTCGGCACAGAGTGCGGCGATGAGCGGATTGAGCCGGTCGGAGGCCGCGAAGCGGGCGGGGATCGCGTCGTACCGCGGGTCGGCGAACTCGGCGGGCTGGCCCAGCCAGTTGAACATGGCACGCCATTGCCGAGCGGCCAGCAGGCAGATTCGGACGTGCCCGTCGGCGCAGGTGTAGATCGGGTAGTAGTTGGCCGCATCGGGTCTGCCTCGGGGAAAGGTCTCCGATCGGCCGGCGGCCGCGGTGCCCTGCGATCCGAAGCCCGGGTCGAACCCGTGGACCACCGTTTCCAGCGCCGAGACGTCCACGTGCTCGCCCTCGCCGGTGCGCACCCGCTTCACGTACGCCACCAGCGCCGCAAACGCCGCGTTCACGCCGACGGTCAGCGACACCACCCCCCGGGGCTGCAGCAACGGTGTGCCGCCGGGTGGCCCCGACCGTGACAAGACACCGCCGGCGGCGGCGAGCACATCTTCGGTGGCGACGCGATCACGGTATGGGCCGGTGCGCCCGAAGTCGGTGATCGACACGACCACCAGGGCGGGGTTCGCCTGCAGCAGCGCCGCCGATGTCAACGCGTGGGTCTCCAGCTGCTCACGGCTGAACGACTCCAACAGGATGTCGGCGTCGGCGGCGAGATCCAGCAATGCGGATCGCCCGGCGGGATCGTCGAGGTCGAGGACCACCCCGAATTTGTTGGCGTTGCGCAGCGCGAACCCGAAGTCGTCGCGGCGTCCCGGAGAGCCGCCGGGTGGCTCGATGCGGATGACTTCGGCTCCGAGGTCGGCCAGGATTCGGCCGCACCATTCGGCGGCGTCCTCGGTGAGGTCGAGGACGCGCAATGTGCTTAGCGGTAAGCGTGACTCGGAAATGTGGGACATCTGGGACATCGGGGGGATTGATGTCAAGACGGTCCCTTTCTGTTGCACTGAACCCCGAGCGTGGTAAGAAACCCAGAGCGCAAGACGCGGCGCTCCGCGATCCAGGCCGCCGGCAGCCCAGCTCGGGATGCCGCGGGTTGCGCCCGACAATTTGCCTAATGCTAGTAGGTTTATCCGTGTGGGGCAATAAGCCTGTCTGCCGACGCGCCGGAGTCAAAGGGTGTCGGCACTGCCCAGCAAAGCGGTGGACACGACGGGATCGCCGGGCCCGCCGGTCATCAGCGACAGCGCGGCCCCGGGAACCTGATTGGTGGAGGTGCCGCGGATCTGGCGTACGGCTTCGTTCACCAGACTCATGCCATGGATGAAGCCTTCGGCGAGGTTGCCGCCGGAGGTATTGATCGGCAGCGCACCACCGGGAGCGATGAGGTTGTCGAATCGGATGAACTCGGCGGCGTCTTGCAGGCTGCAGAAGCCGTGCTCGATGATCGCCGATACGCCCATGCCGGTCATGTTTTCGTAGATCTGGGCCACGTCGACGTCGCCCGGGCCGAATCCGGTTTCGGCCCACAGCCTGTCCGCGACACCCTGGAAACCCGCCGACCAGTACGGGTTCTGGTTCTCTTCGCGCATGCCCCAGTCGCGGGCCGCACCCATCGGTGCGCCGAGCAGATAGGCCGGCGGCTGGCGCAGCTGGGCGGCCCGCTGCGCGGAGACCATGATGACCGCGACCCCCGCGTCGTTTTCGCGCGAGCAATCGAACAGCCGGTAGGGCTCTGAAATCCATCGCGACGACGCGTATGTCGATTCGTCGAGTTCGGTCCCACGCCCGACAGCCGCGGGATTGCGCTGCGCGTGAAAATACGACGCCAAAGCCATGTCGCGGAACGTGCGTGCCGGTACTCCTTCGGCCTCGATCAGCCGCATCGAGCGCATTGCGCACATTTGGGCGGGCCCGTCCAACCCGTTGACCAATTGCTGAGCCGGGGTGTCGTCCTGGGCGACGTCCAGCCGCAGGCGTTGTCCCCCCGTTTCGGACATCGCGCGGTACACCGCGACCACCTCGGCCTGCCCGGTTACGATCGCGGTCGCGGCCAGGCCCAACGCCCCTGGGATACCGCCGCCGTGGGTCCAAACGAGTGCCCCGAACCGGAGCTCTTTGGTGTTCAATGCGGGCATCATCCGTTGCCCGTCGTTGCGTTCGGCGCCGTAGGAGACGAATCCGTCGATATCTGCCGGATCGATGCCGGCGTCGTCGCACGCCGCCACGATGGCCCGCAGTGCCAGCTTCAGCGCGGGCTGTCCGGAGGTTCCACGTTTGTAGAACGGTGTCTGGCCGATGCCGACGACCGCCGTTGTGCCACGCAGCATCGTGTTGATCGACGTGCTCATTGCGGGTTCTCAGTCTCCGGTCAGTTCCCAACGAATTGTCGCGTATCCCTTGGCTTTTGCCGATGGCGCGTCGATCTTTCCCCGGACCGGCGAGCCGATGCGCAAGTGCTCCTCAGCGCCATCCAACACGCCGGTGACTCGGGCGCCACCGGCAGCGGGAATCTCGGCCAGGACAACGACGTAGGGGAGGTCGGGGGAGCGTTCGGTGGTGCGGTCGAAGGTATACCAACACCGCGTCCACGCGTACACGGCGCCGACTGGATCGACGGGTTCCCAGTCCAGTTCCCAGCCGCCGCACTGCCCGCAGCGAAAGTGTGCGGGCCAGACCCAGCGTCCGCAGTCCGCGCAACGGGGAAGCTCAAAAACGCCTTCTTCCAATGCTTCCCAGTACCGGTCGTCGGCGCCGATGCCGCCGGAGATGCGGTGGGTGCGGAAGCTGTACTGCATACTCGTTCAGCTGAACATTGCGGCGGTCGGCGCGTCGAGATTGACGGTTTTCAACTCGTAGTAGGCCTGCACGGCTTCGGGTCCGGTGTCGCGGCCGATGCCGGAGTTTTTCACCCCGCCGAAAGGCGCTTCGATGTTGTACACGAAGGCATTGACGCTGAACGTCCCGGTACGCACTCGCCGAGCGACGTCGGCCGCGCGGGCCGGGTCGGTCGTGAAGACCGCGCCGTGCAAGCCGTAGTCGGAGTCGTTGGCGATCGCGATGGCCTGCTCCAGGTTGTCGTAGCGCAGGACCGCCACCACCGGCCCGAAGATCTCCTCGCGGCAGATTCGCATGGAGTTCTCCGCGCCGGTGAAAACGGTGGGTTCGACGTAGAAGCCTTTTTCGAGGCCGGCGGGAATCCCACCGCCGGTGGCGATCACGGCGCCTTCGTTCTTGCCGGCCTCGATGTAGGACAGCACCCGGTCACGCTGGCGTGCCGAAACCAGCGGCCCCATCGTGGTGGCGGGGTCGAACGGATCGCCGACGACGAACGATTCGGCGGTCGCCACCAACGCTGCGGCGAATTCGTCGTAGCGACTTGCCGGCAGCAGCACCCGGCTGTAGGCCGCGCACACCTGACCGGTATTGAAAAAGCAGCCCATGGCCAGACCGGTCATGGTGGCAGCGATGTCGGCGTCGTCGAGAACGATTGCCGCCGATTTACCGCCCAGTTCCAGCTGTAACCGCTTGAAGCTGCCGCCGCACTCCCGGCCGATCTCACGGCCGGCCGCAGTGGAGCCGGTGAAGCTGACCTTGTCGATCCCGGGATGCGCGACCAGGGCGGCCCCCGTCTCGCGGTCTCCGGTGATCAGGTTGAACACCCCCGCAGGCAAGCCCGCCTGAGTGAATGCCTCGGCGATGAAGAATGCGTCCAGCGGCGTCTCCGGGGCCGGCTTGTAGACCACGCTGCACCCGGTCACCAGGGCCGGGATGATTTTGGCGATGGCCATGTTGAATGGCCCATTCCACGGAGCGATCGACGCCACCACGCCCACCGGTTCCTTGATCACCGCTGCAGCGCAAGTTTGGGTCTGCCTGACCTCGCTGACCGGATCGGCCTGTGCCGCCTGCAGGAAGAAGCGGCCCGTGTCCAGCGCGCCCGGGATCTGGATTCCGGCGATGCTGACCGGCAGGCCCATCTGCGCGGTGACGAGTCGGCTGATCTCATCGATGCGCGAGCCGAGCAACTGCAGCGCGCGCTCCAGTACGTCGGCCCGCTCGGCCACGGTCATAGCCCGCCAGGTGCCCTGGTCGAACGCGGTGCGGGCGGCCTGCACCGCGGCGTCGACGTCGTCGACACCCGCGTCGGGTACCTGCCCGATCACCTCTTCGGTGGATGGGCAAACGACACTGATCCGCCCCTTCGACGCGGGTTTGCGCCACTCGCCACCGACCAGCAATTCTTCATGCACGTGCACGCGGTCTCCTGCTTTCTCCCCGGACCACACTCTGCCGAGTGTCACTTTCCAACAACGAGATTCGGGCGTTCGACCTGAACTCCAGGTACTAGAACGAAGCTCACGCCGTGGGCTGCGCCGGCTGCGCCTCAGGGGTGAAGCGCGTGTGCAACTCCAGCACGCCCCGCACCTGCGCGGTGTTCGACACCGAGGGTCGATCGGGATCGGGCTCGATGTCGGGCAGCCGACGCAGCAATTCCTCGAAGGCGATGCGAAGCTCGACGCGGGCCAGATGAGAGCCCAGGCATCGGTGCGGGCCGGTGCCGAAGGACAGGTGCCGGTTCGGGGTGCGGCTCACTTGCACGTCGTCGGGATTGTCGAACTCCCGTCCGTCTCGGTTGGCACCGGCGAGCATGACCAACATCTGATCGCCGGCCCGCAGCTGCACACCGCCCAGTTCGGTGTCGTGCACCACCCGGCGTCCCATGGAGACTGCCGCCTCCATACGCAGCACCTCTTCCACTGCGGCAGGAATCAGGCTGGGATCTGCGACCAGCGTTGCCCGCTGGTCCGGGTGAGCGGCCAGATGGATGATGCCCCAGGCCAGCGACCCCTGGGTGGTGTGCAATCCGGCGATGAGCAACAGCATGAAGATGTTGCACAGCTCTTCATCGGTGAATTGTCTTACCTCACCGTCGATTTCGATGTAACTGTTGATGATGGATGCGGTGACGTCGGAAGCGTCGACCGAGCGGTTGCGCCGGTCGGTGACCACGGCGCCGAAGTAATTCATCATCCGCGCGGCCGCGGCGGCCCGGGCTGCCGCGGACTCCTCTTCGGTGCCGCCCGGCACGCCGTGCAGCGTGGTGTCGGTCGCTTCGGTGAACATCGGCGCGTCCTGCAACGGCCAGCCCATCAACGCCAGGAAAACCCGCGCCGGCAGCTCGTGGGCGAATTCGGATATGTACTCCGCTGATCCGCGCGCGGCGAACCCGTCGATCAACTCCGTCACGATGGCTCGGATCTGGGGTTCCAGCGCGTTCATGCGGTTCGGGTTGAAAAGTGGTTGCAGCGCATGCCGGAGCACCGTGTGCAGCGGCGGATCGTATTCCAGGGGAATGAATTTGCCGAAGCCGTGCGGAACCAGGTTGTTGGGATAGCTGGAGAATCGGGCGGGGTCGCGCAGCACCTCCGCGACTTCCTTGTATTGGGTGACCACCCAGTGACCGCCGTAGTGCGGGGAGTACACCACTGGACCCACCGCCGCCAGCTCCTGAACTCGCTGTTGGAACACGTCTTTCGGGGCGGCCAAGGCGGGGTCGTAGACGTCGAAGTCGACGACGAGCTCAGCGGGGACTGTGTCGGTGGTAGTGGTCATAACAAGCTTGCTCCTAAGCCGTACCATTTGCTGCGCTGACTGTGTTCCTGGGGCTGCCCAGTCGGCCCGGGTAAGCCGTCCGTGCCTTCCCGGGCACTGCCGACCGATGCCCGTTGGGGCGGCGGGCAATGCCTATAACTTATGAGTATAGGTAAACTGTGTCAAGCGTCACATCCGCTGGTCAGCCGCTTATTTGCGGCATCACCTCAGCCGGCGTGCGAGTGCTCGGCGCGATGACGGCCTTTGTTTGTCCATATGAATGGTGTAAACCTAGTGATAGTAGATATTACGCGACGCGCTTGGCATGGTGAATCGCAAGGAGGCACGGCGTGACGAAGGCTCTGGCGGGTTCGGCGGCGCCCCACGATCGCATCTCGAAGCTGCTCAACCACCTGAAAAACGGCACCACAGCGGAATTCGACGACGTGGTAACCATCCAGCCCAGCGAGTTCACCGATCCGGCGATCGCCGCGCGCGAACGCGAACTGGTGTTCGGCCGGGTGCCCTCGATCGTGTGCCACGGCTCGGAGATACCGCGCCCGGGCGACTTTCTCACGCTGCAGATGCCACGCAACAAGGTCATCGTGGTGCGTCAGAGCGACGGCGGTGTGAAGTCATTCGTCAACCACTGCCGGCACCGCGGCGCGCTCCTCGAGGAGCAGGAGCGAGGCAGCTGTCGGCTGTTCTCCTGTGGATACCACCGTTGGTCCTACAACCCCGACGGCTCGTTACGCGCGGTGACGCGGGGCAACACCTTCGGCGATGTGGATCGCGCCGCGCATGGGCTGATCGAGCTGCCCACCGAGGAACGCCACGGACTGGTATGGATGGTCGATGAGGCCACGGCGTCCATCGACGTGTCCGCTTGGCTGGGCGAGGCTTTCGATGAGCTGCTGGGCAGCTATCCGCTCGAGCGGCTCGTCACCTTCCGCAGCGCGGCCTATGACGAGCCGGTCAACTGGAAGATCATGCAGGACGCCTTCATCGACAACTACCACATCCAGTACGCGCACCCCAATTCCGCGGGAAAGCACGTCTACACCAATGTGCAAACCGTCGAGGACTACGGGCGTCACGTACGCATGACCACCCCACGCAAGTCGATCGACCGTGTCCTGGACGACGACCCGTCGATCGAGCTGCTGACCAAACACATCATCGACGGCCATTTCCTCTTACCCAACAGCACTTTGCTTCGCCAGACCACGCATTTCGAGTTGCTGACATTTCGGCCACACCCCACCGAGCCCGGCCGTTGCCGGATGGAGATGCGGATGATGGTTCCCAGCGTCGCGGACTCAGGCATGGATGACGCACGGTGGCAACAGCTTTGGGAGAAGAACTGGGCCATCCTGCAAGCCGTGCTTTTCGACGAAGACTTTCCGCTGCTACGCGGATCACAGCAGGCCATGGAAAGCGCGAACGCCGGACCGATGCTGCTCGGGCGAAACGAGTTGGTGAACCATATATTTCGCCGAGAGCTGCAAAAGCTCACATCGTGACCGAAGGCAATGCCGACCAGCCGCTCGATGCTGCACAACGGCCACCCTTCAGCTACGACCTGAGCGGCACCACGGTGGTGGTCACTGGCGGAAACGACGGCATTGGTGCGGCTTTGGCCAGAGGTGCGGGGCTGGCGGGCGCGGCGGTGGCGATCTGGGCGCGAAACGAGGCCCGCAACGAGGCGACAGTGGCCGCACTGCGTGCCGAGGGCATCGAAGCCTGGTCGGTAATGTGTGACGTGGCCGTCGAAACCGACGTCGAAAGCGCCATGAGCGCCACCCTGCAACGTTTCGGTCGCGTCGACAGCTTGTTCGCCAATGCGGGCATCGCAGACTTCGCCCCGTATGTCGAAACGCCCCTGGCCGATTGGCAGCGCGTCCTGCGCACCAACCTCGACGGCAGCTTTCTGACCACACGAGCCGCTGCCAGGCACATGGTCGACCGCGGGAGCGGATCCATCGTGGTGGTGTCGTCGATGGTGGCGCGCTATGGTGCCGCACGCCAGGCCGCCTACGCCGTGACCAAGACCGGCTTGGTCGGTCTGGGCCGGACCCTGGCTGTGGAACTGGCCCGCCATGGTATCCGGGTGAACATCTTGGTACCAGGGTGGACGACCACCGCAATGAACGAGTTCCTGCGTGCCGATCCGAGATTCATGAAGGCTGCTACCGCGCGAATCCCGTTGCGCCGCTGGGCAACCGCCGATGACTACCTGGCTATCGCACCGTTTCTTGCGCACCCCGGGCTGACGTACCACACCGGCAATGAAGTGGTTGTCGACGGGGCCTACAGCGTCTTCTGAGCGACGAAGCCGTTTCAGGGGCCACCATCAGCGCGAAGCCCGACTACCCGGCGGCCTTGACCAGACCGGGTTCAGCTCTATCGGTTTTGCCGAGCGTGCCTACTTGTCGCCCGTCTCGGGCATAAACGCGGGCAGCACGAAACGTTGAAGCATTTCCCGGGTTGCGGGCTCGTCGACGCCGGCAACATCGCGGCGCCCGACCAGAATGAACTGCACCAGCGCCAGCCACTGGCCCACCGCCAGAACGTCGAGATCCGAACGGATTTCGCCGCGCTGGATCGCCCGTTGCAGCACCGGCTCCCACATCTCGGCGGTGAGCTCGACGACCAGCGCGGATCCGTTCACGATCGGCGTGGTCACACCGAGGCTCTCGGGGCCGACCAGGATCCGCACGATCGGGTCCTTGCGGCCATGGTCGACGAGGTACAACAGCCCTTCGACGAGTTGCCGGTCGAAAGACTCGAACCCGAAGATATAGTCGCGGGCACGATCGAACAACATCCGCGTGCGCCGTTCGATCAAGGCGCACAACAGATTGTCGCGGTCGCCGAAGTAGCGGTACACGGTGGGACGAGATACACCGGCCTGCTTGCCGATGTCGTCCATCGTGGTCTTCGAGACGCCGTAGCGGGCGATGACATTCTCGGCCGCGGCCAGGATCTGTTGGCGCGCCTCGGCGGCATCGGTGCTCAGGACGCTGGTGTTGGTGCGCCGCTTGGCCCTGCCGTGGCCGGCCAGGCTGAGGGACATCCCCGGCGGGGGTAGCAGAACCGCACCGGCCCCGGAGTCATCTCGCCCGGGTGAATCGTTGGCTGATGTCATGATATTCCTCTCGGACAGCCTGTTTGGCGATCTTTCCGCTAGGCAACCGGGGCAGTGGGTCCGACCGCAGCACCACATACCGTGGCACTTTGTAGTCGGACAACAGTCGCTCGCAGTGCGCGATCACCGCGGCCTCGTCCAGGCCTTCGGCGTCGGGTTTCACCGTGATGATCGCCGCCGGCGTCTCACCGAAGCGTTCGTCCGGCGCCACGATCACGGCCACTTCGGCGACACCGTCAAGGCTGCCGATGGTCGCTTCCAGTTCCACCGGAGAGATGTTGATTCCACCGGAGATGATCAGGTCCTTCATCCGGTCGACGAACTTGATGCGTCCCTGTTCGTCGCGCGTTCCCAGATCCCCGCTGTGTAGCCAGCCGTCCCGGATTGCCGCGGCCGTAGTCTGCGGATCGTCCCAATATCCCGGCGTTACCCCGGGACCGCGCACCACGATCTCGCCGTGTTCACCAGGTCCGACCACCGAGCCGTGTTCGTCCACCACCGCGACTTCGGTGAAGATGGAGCCGCTGCCACAGGAGTCGGGATGGGCCATCGCGTCGGCTCTCTGTGTCGCGGTCGCGACACCGCCCGCTTCGGTCATTCCGTAGATCTGGCGCAGCAACACCCCTTTGTCGGCCCAGCGCTTCAGCAGGTCCGTAGGCACCGCCGCTCCGCCGACGATTGCGGTTTGCAGCGAGCTCAAGTCCGCGTTGCGGAATTCTTCGGCACGAGAAAGAGACTCGAAGATCAGCGGGACGCCGAAGATCGCGCGGACGGAGTGCTGCTCGATAAGTTTGACCGCGCGCGACGGGTTGAGTTCTGGCTCGACGATGAGCGTTCCGCCCAGCACCGTGGTGATCAGCAATCCGTACACCAGGCCCGGCGTGAAAGCCAACGGCAGGACCAGTAACGTCACGGTGCCCGGTCGGAAACCCTCTTCGGTCAGCGTGTTTTCCAGCACCATGGCCAGCAGCGTGTTGCTGGTCAGGATCACGCCTTTGGAGAGGCCGGTGGAGCCGCTGGTGAAGATCACCGCGATCGGCTCGTCGCCGGCCGGGTCGACGCGGAAATCGTCGGGAGCGCCGGTTCGTTCGGCGTCGACGTAGTCGAAAGACAGCACCGCGAATTCCCGGCCGGCCTCTCGTGCCTCGTGCGCTACGGCGGTATGGGTGGGGGCGGCGATCAGTAAGCTGAGCCCGGCGTCGTCGGCGATCTTGCGGATTTCGGCTGCCTTGAGGCGGGCGTTGAACGGCACCATCACCGCGCCGGACTTCATGATCCCCAACGCCGCCACTGGCCACTGCAGGGCGTTGGGCGCCAGCACGCCGACCCGATCACCGGGTTTGACGCCATCGTCGACCAGCCGACGTGCCAGCCGACCGGACCAGTCGTGCAGCTGCCGATAGCTGAGTTGCTCCGCACCGAGGATGATGGCGGGTTGATCGCCCTTGGTCCTTGCCCACCAGTGCAGTGCGGAGCCGACTGTCGCGGCCATTTTCCTCCTCGTTTCCCCAGCGGGTCAGATGGTGGCGGCCGACCCGAACACCGTCGAGCTCACCAGCGGGGCCATCGGTCCGCCGATCAGCAGCGAAACATCAGCATCGACAACAGGATTGGGCGAGCCACCGCGAATCTGCCGCACCGCCTCGGCGACCAGGCCGATGCCGTGCACGAAACCTTCGGCGATGTTTCCACCGGCGGTGTTGATGGGGAGGTGGCCACGCTGGACGGTCAAGTTGTCGACGGTGAGGACCTCGCCGGCGGCCGGCCCAGGTGGGCACAATCCGTGATCGATCATCGACGCTACCGCCGGACCGGTGAAGTTCTCATACACCTGCGCCACGTCGACGTCGTTCGCCGTCAGCTGCGCGCCCTCCCACAGCCGCTTCACCAAAGCGGGATGAAATCCCGCGCTGGTGTAGTTGCTTTCGTTCTCGACCGATTCGGTCCAGCCGGCCGCCGCGCCCTGTACGCCGGACAGGATGTAGGCCGGCGTCCCGCGGTAGTCCCCGACGCGCTCCGCGCTGACCACCAAAACCGCTGTGGCACCGTCATTTTCGCGAGAGCAGTCAAAGAGTCGTAGCGGTTCGGAGATGAGCCGAGCGCCCCGATAGCGGTCATGATCGAGTGGCTGACCGTAGGCTACCGCGCTCGGATTGTTTTGTGCGTGGTGGTAACCGGCCAGCGCAATCGCTTCCATCGTCGAAGGTGGTACCCCGTCGACTTCGAGCATCCGCTGGGTGCGCATCGCACACACCTGGGCCGGAGCCATCATGCCGTGTGCGGCGTAGAGGTGGCCCATGTGTCCCTTGTTGTATGCCCCGCGACCGTCGGTGGCCTCGGACAGGCCGCGGTAGACCGCTACGCAGCTGGCCTGACCGCTGTGTACCGCGGCGGCAGCGCAGTTGACTGCGGCAGCGACCGCACCGCCGCCGCCGCCCCACACCTGGGTCGACCAGCGCACTTCATGGACGCCCAGCGCGGCGCCGATAGCCAGACCTTCGCTGGAATCCCCTGCGTAGGAAACGAACCCGTCCACGGCGCGCGGATCGGCACCCGCATCGTCGCAGGCCCGCAGAATGGCCTGCAGCACCAACTGTGCCGACGACAGCGGGCTGGTGCCGCGTTTGTAGTAGTCGGTGGATCCCACACCCACCACTGCGGTCGAACCTCGAAACCCGCTCACCGGACGCCTCCGTCCGAATCAGGCTGTAAGTGCCAGCGCAGCAGGGGCCAGTACCGGTCGTCGGGCGGCTGCTCGATGGTTCCACGAACGGCCGCTCCGATGCGCGGGGTCAGCCCGTCGGCGTGGGCGAGCACCCCGAGCACCCGGCGGTTGGCGGCTGCGGGGAGTTCGACGAGCACCACCACGTAGGGAAGGTGGCCGGTGGCCTCCGGGGTAAAGGGTTGCCAGGTGCGTGTCCACGAGTAGATGGTTCCCACCGGTTCGACGTCCTCGAATTCCAGTTCGAAACAATGGCAGCCCGGGCAGATGGGGCGCGGCGACCAGATCCAGCTCGTGCACCGCGGACAGCGCTGTATCAGTAATCTTCCCGCTCGTAGCCCCTCCCAGTGCGCGGTGTCCAAACCGTCGGGGGACGGGCCGGTGAGACTCGTCCACGGCGGGGTGTCCGGGATGTTGCGGACGCTGGCCACTCGCCAGCTGCCATCGGTGAACCGCACCCAGTGGCTGCGCAATTCGAACCATTGGTCGTCGAGCTTGGTGTACCGAATGGTGACGTCGTAGCTGCCCGGCTCTGCTTCGCGGATGGTGCGCACCTGCGCGTCCTTGAGCTGGTCCGGGACTTTGGCTGAGGCTATCAACTGACCTACGCGGTCGGGCAGAAAATCTGCCAGCACTGTCTTGTTGTCGCCTGCGGCAACAGCTTTACCGTGGGATTCGGCGGTGCTGGCCAAGTCGGCCGGAATCGTGTCGCTCATCGGTGGCCCCCGATTTCGTAGCGCACATCCGTGCGGTCGTGTTGGAAGCCGGCCATCCGGCAGGCGTTGACCATCGCTGTGTCGTCGGCGTCGACGTAAACGATCACGCCGGTAAGTCCGGCCTCGTGCGCGACGGCCGCCGCGCCGTCGAGGAGTCGGCGGCGCTGGGCCACTTCGGCCGCCGGCGGAGCGCTGGCGGACACGATGGTGCCGCAGCGGCCGAATTCGTCGGACGCCACGGCCCGCAGATCCAGTGCTACGACTCCAAATATGCGCCCCGCCTCACGCAGCGCATAGGTGTGGCCTCCGCCCGGGGACGCCGACACCCAGCTCAGCTCGGCGAGTGATGTATCGTCGGCGGGTTCGAGAACCGGTGCAGCGGTGGCATCTTCGAGTGTGTCGGTCGAGCGGATAAGTTTCCACACCCGTCGGGTGCGCGGGATGAGGAACCGGTTCGAAAGCCGGCCGGCAGCCGGATGGTTGCCCTGTGCCCAAGCGGTCACCGTATGCGCACCGGTGTCCAGCCAGCCGCCGGGAGCGGACGTGTCCAAGCCGACGCGTTCCACCAGAAGCGTCATGATCCCGATCGAACGCAGACTGGGGTCTATGACGGCGCTGGCGTAGGCCGATCCGTCCGGCTGGCAACTGAGTTGCAGCAACCCGGCGATCCGTTCGGGTTGATCGGGCTCACCCATGGCG
Organism: Mycobacterium sp. 20KCMC460; assembly: GCF_022179425.1. Lineage (NCBI taxonomy): Bacteria > Bacillati > Actinomycetota > Actinomycetes > Mycobacteriales > Mycobacteriaceae > Mycobacterium > Mycobacterium sp. 20KCMC460. The sequence continues at coordinate 4,846,862 of NZ_AP025524.1, read as the reverse complement.
GTGGCGTGCGGCAGCATCCAGATCAACAGGTGGCGTTGTGACGAATTTGGTTGGGACATAGCGCGATCGACGTCGGCAAAGTCGATCCGATTGTATTCCGGCTCAGCGTCGTAGTCGGCGGCGCGGCCGAGTAGGTCGGACAGTTCGGCCGATTCGTCGGCACTGAGCGTGGTCCGCCATTCATATTTGATCATGGTGGGGTCATTCTGTGCCGCTGCCTTCGGCGATCAGCTTTTTGGTCTCCCGGCGAAATACCTGGTTGGCGGTTTCGTTGCGGCCCAGCAGCATATCGCCGGCATCCGCGCTGGCCATGCCGCGCTGCGAATTGCGCAGCAACGGGAAGTCCTCGTTGTGCAGGACGGCCAGCAGAATCTCCCAGTTCTTGTCCCACCGGCGGTTCCAGTGCGCCTCGTCCATGCCGGACTCTTCCTGACTGGGAACCATGAGTCGCTGCTCCATGCGCGACTGGGCGGGATCGCTCGGATGGGGGCGGAAGGTCAACAGCTGGAAGTGGTCTGGCTGGCGGAGCAACGTGCTGTTCGGCAGCAGGAAATGCGTCTCGGTGACGTAGCGGTCCAGCTCGCGGTCGCCCGGATCCTCTTCCAGCCAGCGGTCGATGGACTTACGAGGCGCGATGAATCGGCAGTGCCGACCGAAGTCCTCGAATGCCATCACATTGGTGTGGATGATCTTGCCCGCGGTGTTCGGGTGCGCGTACTGAATGTGGTAGCCGTCGAGGAACGCATCCTGCATGATCTTCCAGTTGGTCGGTTCGTCGAAACCGGCCGACCGTACGCATTGGAGTTTGTCCAGGTGATAGCCCGCCAAGATCGAATCCATTTCCGGGCCCAGCCAGGCCGCGACGTCGATCGAAGCGTGAGCGTTGTCGACCACCCAGATGAAGCCGTGCCGCTCCTCACACGGCAACTCCACCAGCCCCTGCTTCTTACGGTCGATCTCGCCGAACGTGGCATCTCGGGTGACCATCCGCAGCGAGCCGTCGGGATCGTAGGACCAACGGTGGTAGGGGCAGGAGAAGAACCGGCACCTGCCCTTCTCGTTGTCCTCCAACAGCGCGCCGCGGTGCCGGCACAGATTGACGAACGCCTTGACGCCGCCGTCTTTTTGGCGCACGACGATGACGTTGTTGCGTGGCATCTGCACGGTCATGAAGTCGTACGGACGCGCGATCTCGGTGCCGTGGGCGATGATCGATGGGACCCGGCCGAAGATGAGATCCCGCTCCTGTTGCGCGAGCACCGGATCGGTGAACTCGCTCGCGGAAAAGCCGACGACGTCGTCGAACTTGTCGGTCGTCTCGTTGCGCAGCAGCTCGATCGCGCGACGGATTCGGTCCTGACGGGGCAGTGATGTGGTCATCGGACTCACTTCTCTGGTGTGAAGGTGATCGGCATGCGAAGGCAGCCGCGCACCTGCGTCGAGTGGAAGATGGGGGGATCCTCTTCCACCAGTTGATAATCGGGGATACGCCGGTGTAACTCTTCGAGGGCGACAGTCAACTCGATGCGCCCGAGATGGGAGCCCAGGCAGCGGTGCACCCCGGCGCCGAAGGACAAGTGCCGGTTGGGGGAGCGGTTGATGTCGAATTTGTCGGGTTCGGGGAAGGTATCCGGATCACGGTTGGCCGAACACAACATCAGCAACAGCTGGTCGCCGGCGGCGATGTTGACACCGCCGAGTTCGACGTCGCGGGTTGCCCGGCGGCCGGCGGCGACGGCCGCTTCGATGCGGAGTATCTCCTCCACCGCCTTGGGGATCACGGCCGGGTCGGCCAGGATGAGCTCTCGTTGGCTGGGGTTGTTGACCAGATGCACGATGGCCCAGGCCAGCGATCCCTGCACGGTGTGCAGACCACCCATCAACAGCAAGTAGAACATCAAGATGAGCTCTTGGTCCTCGAGCAACCTTGTGCCGTCCGGTAATTCGACCTCGGTATTGATCAGGGTGGACGTCGCGTCGTCGCGTGGATTGTTCCGGCGGTCCTCGATCACCTTCTGGAAGTAGCCGGCCACGGTCAGACCGGCGGCGATGCGGGCCTGGTCGGACTCCTCTTGCGTGCCACCAGGTTTTCCGAACAACACGATGTCGGTGGCCTCGGTGAACAGCGGGGCATCTTCCAGCGGCCAGTCCATCAGGGCCAAGAAGATCCGGGCCGGTAACTCGTGGGCGAACTCGGAGATGAATTCGGCGTGGCCCTTCGACGCGAACCCGTCGATCAATTCATTGACCACGGTCCGGATTTCGCCCGACAGCTTCTTCATGCGCTGCGGACTGAACAGCGGTTGGAGGACCTGACGGTAGGCGGTGTGTTCCGGCGGGTCGAGCTCGAGCGGAATGAATTTACCGAAATCGACGGGTGTGACGAGGTTGTTCGGGTGACTGGAGAATGTCTCCGGGTCGGTGAGCACCTGATGAATTTCCTTGTACCGGGTGATTACCCAGTGGCCACCGTAGGCCGGCGAGTACACGACGGGGCCTTTGGCGGCCAGCTCGGCCACTCGCTCCTGAAACACGTCGACCGGGGTGGCCAGGTCCGGGTCGTAGACGTCGAAGTCGGTGACGAGGTTCGGGGGTACGCGGTCCATAGCTGTTGTCATCTCTTTACGCTCCAATCGTTGGCGAACTCAGTTCGGCACCAGTTCAATTCGCCGTGGGAACGGGCTCGGGGTTGAGGTCGTCGGGGAACCACATTCCGACGCGGGCAAGGGTTCCTCCGTCGGTGGCGCCGAGGGTGGCCCCGGAGATGTAGGCCGAGTCGTCGGACACCAGGAACAACGCCACCTTGGCATTGTCGAGCAGCGACGGGGGGCGGGGGATTTTCAGTGGGATCGGCGACACGGTGGGATTCCACGGGCCCGCAACCTCTTCGTAGGACTGGCCCACCACCGGGGTTCCCGGGGGCATCAAGAAGTTGGGTGACATGCCATGGGTTGGCGCAATGGCGTTGACCCGTATTCCGTAGCGGCCGAGGTCCAGACTCAGGGCGCGTACCAAGCCGTTGACGCCGGCTTTGGTCGCACAGTACATGGGGATCTTTGGGTAGGCGACGAGAGAGGCCGCCGAGGACGTGGCGAGAATGGTGCCGCCGCCATTGGCTTTCAGGTGGGGGACCGCGGCCTGGGCGGTGTAGATGACGCCACTCAGGTTGACGCCCAGCACATGTTGCCAATCGGCTTCGGTCATATCCTCGAACTCGATGGCCGGTTCGGTACCGAGGGCCGCCGCACCGCCGCGCGACACGATTCCCGCGTTGGCCCAGGCGATGTCAAGCTTGCCGAAATGATCGACGGTGTTGGCCACCGCGGCGGTTATCTGGTCCTTCTGCGCGACGTCGGCGGTGATTGCGATCGCGTCACCGCCCTGTTGCTCGACCAGCTTTGACGCCTGCTCGGCACGATCCGAGTCGATGTCGACGATCGCGATTCTGGCGCCTTCGGCAGCGAACAGTTGCGCCGCCTGCCTGCCGAGGCCGGAACCCGCTCCGGTGATCAAGGCTACTTTGCCCTCGAGTTTCATCGTGCTCCTTCGGTTGGCGGTGCGCCCCCGGCCCGAATGGCCTCCGGTATCGAAGCCCTGGGCTGATGGGCGAGGTCGTGGCACTGTGGCAGCACGCCGGTGTGACCCCGGCTACATTTGGCTGTCGCCTTAAACTTACGACACTAGGTATGAAACGTCAATCAAGAAATGTCAGCTGGATTGCGGTCACCAGTCCGGTCGGCCCCGACGGTGTCGCGGATCTACCGAAAAATTGTCCTGAAAGGCGGATATCTTCCGGCTGACGGGTCGCGGCAGGAAGGTGTCACGCGTCGGACCTGCGGCGCGGGTCTGCGACGCTTTAACCTATGGCGAGAAGGTTATTAGCCGGCAGCGCCGATAGTCGCTAGTCCTCTTCGAGGATCAGCGCAAGCTCCGGGCAGGCGTTGACGCCATCGCGCGTCACCTGTTCGTCGCCGGCGCTGACGACGTGGTCCTGCAGGATTGAGTAGCCTTCGTCGTCGATCGGGAACAGATCCGGGTCCACCGCATAGCACTGCGCATGCCCAGCGCACTTGCTGCGTTCAAGGCGCACCTTCATTGCCTATCGCCTCCCAAAACAGTTCGGCGCCAAAGGGGCTGGTCGGTCATATCCCGCACTGCGCAGTTCGGAGACCTGGGCGCATTCACGCAAAACTATAGGCTTAAGTTGTTTTCGAGTCCAGGATGCGCCGCCTGCCGAGGGCTCAGGATCGCCTGTCCGGTAGGCGCTCCTATCACGCCCACCTCGCCAATCCGACTGGTGGGCCGCCGGTCCAGACGGGCTCTTTGCCGAGTCGCGTCGCCGAACGTCACGCTGGCGCAACCCGGGGCGGCCACAGCTGCGCTGGCGTGACGCCGGGGCGCCCTACCACCGCCGGCGCAACTGTGCACCCATCCGGCGCTTACGAATCTCGGCCTCTCGCTGGGCCGGTGTCACGTCGCGTACCTGGGGCCCGAGTTCGGCACGCACATCTGCGAACTTAACCAGCTTCGCCTTGGGCTCGTAGTCGTTGGTACGGTCCATGCGTCCCCAGAGAAAGCCCCTGCGGTGGCCCACGGTGTCCAGCCAGTTCCACACCCCGGGATCCCGATCGCAGACCACGACACGGAACACCCCCGCCGCGTCGGGTTCGGCCTGTGATCCGTTGATTCCGATGAGCCGGTTGTAGAAGTCGAGGGTGTTGGTCACCTCGTTGGCAAGCTGCAGGTTCCAGTACCGGCATTCGCCGGGAGCGATTTCGAGGATCAACGCCTCGTCGGGCTGCAGGTCGAAGCGGCCCGCGATGTACCACTGTCCGGCGCGGCCGGCCTGGTCCGGGGCGTAATCGATCTTGACCAGATTGTTCACCAATCCCGGTGCCCCGAGACCGGATTCGGCGTGGATCGGCACATCGAGGGTCTTCAGAGACGCATACATGAACTCGGGGACGCGGGCCAGCATCCCTTGGATCTCCTCGGCCGTCCTGCGGGGCTTCGCGGCGGGTGTGTCGAGACGGTCGACGGCGATTCGCGCGTCGACCTCATTGATCCAGTCGTAGGCGAATTGGCGCACGAGAAGGTAGTTGGTTTTCGGCGGCAGCGGCCACCAGTCGCCCGTCCAGCCGTCGGGGCGCCGTGCGCTCAGAATTACTTCGAACCAGCCCGCGTCGTCGATGGTGACATCGTCGTCGAGATCATAGTTCGCCAGTGTCGGACCGAAACTGAAGTCGTCATTGAGCTTTCCCCATGCGAATACCGAACCGTCGCCGAGCTGCAGGTCGACGACGCGCAGGGTGCCGCGAAAACCGGCGAGTTTATACACGCCGCTGTCGTCAATCGGGGTCATGTAGTACACGCCGTCGGGATTGATGTTGCCACCGTTGTTGAAAACCTGCCCCCAGCAAGGGAAGAAGTCGGGGTGGTGGTCGTTCGCCCAGGCCACCGTCATGAAGCCGGCGCCGATTTCCGAGTACAGAAACCACAGTAGCTCCGCGCGCAGTTGCGGGTCGTCGTCGACCTCAGGCCACATCTCGGCGACCTGTCCGCCGAGCTCGAGAAGCGGTTCGGTATAGGCGCGCCACTGCTTGTCGGCGGCGGCGATCGCGTCCGCTCGTGCCTGCTCTGCCATTCTCGATCCTTTCTCCGCTAAAGGTACTTTTCGTAGCGGTCGATGTACGGGGCGAATGAGGTTTCGACGAACGACGCCTCGACGTTGTAGTCGGCCAACGTGTCTCGGCACGGCTGGTGGTTGCGTCCCGCATCCATTGCGAGCCAGGCTTCAATATTGTCGATCGCCCGCTCGGTCAGTTCCATGCCAAGGAAGTCGTAAACGGCTTTCGCGACGCCGATTTCGTCGCTCGTGATGTCATTGAATCGCAGGTCGAGGGTTTTGGGCTCCGGATAGGTTGCCCGCCAGGCAAGATGGCCCTTTTGAGCTTCGGCGAAGTTGTGGATCATCGTTTCCCCGGCGACGGCGGTGAAGTCGGCGTCGCTGTATTTCGAGCGGCTGCCGCACATCAGGTTGCACATCGATGCCACCGTCTGCAGCGGGTGGCGATGGGTGACAATGAAATCCGTACCGGTGAACACCGCCGAGTAGGCGCCCTCGAAGCCGAACATCGATGGGGTCTTGAACACCCAGCGCCTGCCCAATCCCCGGTAGTGCTGCCATTGGATGTACTGGATGGTTCTGCGCATGTCCTCGAACGCCGCCAATGGCGACGATCGCAGCACGTACTCGATGTACGTCGGGACGTCGAGCAACGCCGCCCAGGTATAGAGACTGTTGAAGCCGGCGTCGAGCAGGCTGAGTTCCTCTTCGGCTTCCTCGGCGAACATCGGGTGCGCGCGCTGGAAGCCGGGGGCCTGCGCACTGACATGCGCCAGGTGGCGGTAACCCGCCTCGATGCGCGGGTCGGGCCCATCCGGGTCGGCGTCCGGGAACGGCGCGAAATTCAATGATTGCCAGTACAGCAAGGCATTGAAATCGCCTGTGGCCGCGAGCATTCGGTGCAGCTTGGTGGATCCCGTGCGCGGCATACTGGTGATGTAGACCGGCGGCAGCACCTCCTCGTCCGCGATTTCGGGGTGCAGCTGCAGGTCCCGGTTCATCCGGAGCCGGTTCACCAACACCCGCAACAGTTCTTCCTTGAGAGCCTCCTCGTACTGCGGCGTCAAGCCAGCCTCGTCGTTGATCGACTTGATCAACACGGCCATGCCGTCGGCGAACTGCATGTCGCCGTAATCGTCGAGCCCGGCCATCGTTCTCGCCTCGTTCAGCAGCGATTGCGCTTTCAGCATGACTAGACCACCACACCCATTCCACCGTCGACGTTCAGCGTGCAGCCCGTCACGTACGAGGCGTCCGGGCCCGCGAGATAGGCCACGGTACGGCCGATGTCGGCCTCCGGATCGCCGAATCTGCGCATCGGGAAACGTGCCAGCAGCGCGTCGCGGATTTCGCCTTCGGGGTAGAGCATGTCGAGCGCGTCGGAGGCCACGGCGGGCGAGATCACGTTCACGGTGATGCCGTGCTGGCCCCACTCCTGGGATACGGTGCGCGTCAATGCCCTAACTCCCTCTTTCGTCGCGGCGTACGCGCTGAAACCGGGCCAGTTCAAGTAGCCCACCATCGAGCAGGTGTTGATGATTCGGCCGTACCCTCGTTCCCTCATGGGCTCGAAACAGGCCTGCATGAAATTCCAGGTGCCCAGAAAGCCGGATTCCCAGGTCTCGCGCAGCTCGGGCTCGGTCCAGGTCTCGAAGGGATGGTCGACGGGAATTCGCTGTGCGTTGTTGACCAGAATGTCGATGCGACCGAAGCGATCCAACGTGGCAGCCACGGCGGCATCGACCTGTGCCCGGACGCTGACGTCGCATTCCAGCGGCAGCGCAGTCCCGCCGATCTCCTCGATCTCGACTGCAACTTTCTCCACGCCGGCCATGGTGGTGGCAACCAGTGCGACGGCGGCTCCCTCTTTTGCAAGGGCCAGCGCCTCACCGCGGCCCACCCCCCGGCTCGCTCCGGTGACGATAGCCACCCGGCCGGACAACCCACCCATCGCACGCCTCCTTTGGCGGCTGAAATTTTACTCGGGCGCCTAAAAATATTGACACCGCGTATGCGCTGTCAAGGGTTTGCCTAAAGTTTTGGGTTATGGCTGAGCTCCCGGAGACCTTGTCACCGAAGCAGCTGGCAAAGCGGGGCGAGATAATCGCTGCGGCGCAACGGATTCTCTTACGCGACGGCCCCGGGCGTTGCACCACCCGCGCGGTGGCGCGGGAAAGTGGACTCAACCAGGGTCTGATCTATTACTACTTCGAATCCCTGGAGGACATCCTCGACGCCGCCATGGGCGCTTTCGCCGACGACCTCGTCGCCGCCATCGACGGCGCCAGGGACGCCGAAGCCAATGTCACCGACCGGTACTGGGCACTGTTTGAGGCGTACTTCGGAATCTTCGCCGAACAACCAGGTTTGGCGACCGCCTGGTTCGAATACTGGATCATTGCAACTCGCAGCGGCCGTACCGACTCCCTGGCCAAAGTCCAGGACACCGTCGTCGAGCACCTCGAGCAGGTCCTGGCCGAGACCGGTGTCGACGATGCGGCGGTGCGGGCTCGCCTTGCGATGTCGTACATCCTCGGCGTCCTGATCAGAAGCTGGGCCCGGCCCAACGACCTGGCGGGCGTGCGCGCCGAAATCGAGCGCTTGGCCTACGCGGTGCTGGGTGGACCGACCCAAACGGCAGACGATGCTGGCGACGCGGCGAATCCCTAGCTGGGCCGAAGACCGAGCCCTCAGCGAGCCCTAAGCGGGGTCTTCTTGCGGGTCCTTTGACGGGTCGGATTGATCGGCGGAAATGACCCGGCGCGCGTCGGGATCACGGAACGAAGGGTCCAGTCTGCGAACGGTGAAAATGAATGCCAGGGCGATGAATATCGCGATAATTCCGTAGACCGCTGCCGGGATGGCCATCTCGGCATTGTTGAGCAGCTGCGGGCTCAGCGCGATTCCCATGGCCAATACCCCGTTGTGCATGCCGACCTCGAGGCCCATCGCGATCGCTTGCCTGCCGGCCAGACGCATCAGACGCGGTGCCAGATAGCCGACGGTCAGGCTGGTCACACAGAACGTCGCAACGGCGCCGCTCAGCACGCCGAAGTAGTGCGACAGGGTTCCCCAGGACTTGGCCAGCGTCACCGCGATGATGAGCACCAACAGCAATGCCGCGGCTATCCGGATCGGCAGCTGGAGCCGCCGGGCAAGCTCGGGAAAGCGGTGGCGGATGAAAACGCCAATCGTCGTAGGGATGAACACGAGCCCGAACACCCCGAGGAACTTGTCCCATTGCAGTGGTAGAAACCGCCCGTCCCCGAGAAACCAGGTCATCGAAATCGCGAGTATCACGGGTACCGCGACGATCGAGAGCACCGCATTGATGGCGGTCAAGGTGAGATTGAGCGCTAAGTCCCCGTTGAACAGGTGACTCAGTATGTTCGCCGTCGTTCCGCCCGGGGTGGCCGCCATCAGCATCAGTCCGACCGCCAGATTCGGCGGAAGTGCAAAAACTTCGGCGATCAAGAGACACAGGGCCGGCAACAGCAGGGCTTGGCAAATCAATGCCACCGCCAACGGTCGCCGCAGGGTGGCGGCGCGCCGGAAGTCATCGATCGTGAGCGTGAGTCCCAGCGCCAGCATGACGACCGCGACGACCAAAGGAAAGTACCGATTGTCCATAACTCTCCCGATTAGCTATCGAGCCTGGCGTCTCTAGGCCGTCGCGGCCGACCAGGCGATCGAGTTGGGTGGACTATATCTCAGGGCCCCAGGATCCGTCGCAGTCCGGCAAGGTACTGCTGCTCGCTCACCTCCTCGCCGAACATTTCTGAAACCCTTGAGACGTGCGGGTATTCGCCGTTGTGCAGGTTGTGCGTCCAAGTCGAGCGCGGGCGGTCGTCGCCCGCTTGCGCCTCGGTGACGGCGAACATCGCAAAGCCGAGCGTATAGGTCGACAGGGTGCGCTGGAGCTCGAACGCTTCGCGGTCGCTGAACCCGGCGCGTTCCAATCGCGCGAGCACGCTCTCGATGATCTTGCCCTGGGCGGGCCCGAATACCGGCGATTCGGCAATGGCCCGGGTGACGTGCTGGTGCTCGAGGAAGCCGCGGTACACGGCGGTGAAAACCTCCTCCAGTGCGGCCCGCCAGGGTTTACCCATGTCGACCTGCGGGACGTTCTCCAACAACAGATCGGGCAGCATGGCCACGATGGCGTCTTTGGACGAGGCGTATCCGTAGATGGTCATCGGGCCCACACCGAGTTCCTTGGCCAGCCGGCTGATCGTCAGCGACGCCGACCCCTCCCGGTCGACGAGGTCAAATGCCGTGCGCGCCAACTTATCTCGGGTCAGTAGGGCCGGCCGCCCAGGTCGTCGGGGCGGCCGGGAGGTGCTTGCGTCGTCAGCGGGCGCGGTCACGCCAGGCCGCCACTAACTCGGCGTTCTGCGCCGGAGTCGAACCGTACGTGACGATTTCGTCGGCGCCGGCGTCGATGAACCTGCGCAAGTTGGTCACGCATTCATCGACGGTTCCGATGGCGCTGCAGTCCCACATGTACTCGTCGGGAATGACGCTGGCAACGTCCATCATCTCGTGACGCTGGAACTCCCGGTCTGCGACTTGGGTGATGTTCTCGAAGCGCTTGTGATTGCGGATCTTGTCGAGCAGGCCGAGGTCCCATCCGTTTGCGGTGCAGAGCTGTTCGCCGTAGCCCGGGTACTGCAGGTAGGTCACCATTCGCCCGTGCGCGATGGCGCGGGTTTCGAAGTCGTCCAGATTGGGCGCGGTGACCACCAGCGCCGCTACCCGAATCTCGTTGGGATCCCGTCCGATTCGCTCGCAGGCCTTGACGATGCGCTCCTTGGCGGCAGCTACGGCAGGCGGGTTCATCATCGGGATCAGGATGACGCCGTCGGCCTTGGCCGCGGCGAAACGCGCCCCGGCGGGGGCGCAGAAGCCGCCGAACCAGATCGGGGGAGGGTTGCCGTGGTAGCTCTCGGCGAACGACAGATCCTCGAAGGTGCCGACCGGGCCGTCGTAGCAGACGTGTTTGCCGGCCCACAGTTGACGCAGGATGTCGACGTAGTCGTGCATCTGCTCGAAGGTGGCCATCTTGATGCCGCTGCCGCGGAAGTATCCGTTGTCCCCTCGGCCGAGGCCCATGATGAAACGCTCGCCGTAGCAGGCTTGCATGGTGGCGCCGAACGCCGCGGCGGTCCAGGGGTGACGCGTCGTCGGATCGATCACGCCGGTACCGACCTCCAGCCTGCTGGTGCGTGCGGCCACGCCCGACAGGATCACGTCGGACCACTTGATGTCGATGCGTTCGGAGAGCCAGATGCGGCGGTAACCGATGCGCTCGGCGTCGACTCCGTCCTGGATGCCTTGGGCGGGGGTACGTGACACGGTGGCGTATTCGGAGTCCTGCTGCTTGGATGTCACCGCGCCGGCGATGATGAATGCACTCATGTCCTCGGCGACTGGCGCCAGTTGTGGCTCAACGTCGTTGGCTTCCATGTGCTTTCTCCTAGTCGAGGACGCTTTCGGCGTCCAGATCGGTGACGAAATCGGCTGCCTGAGCCACCATGCCGGCGAACATTTCGTCGCCGCGGTCGGACCGCGCGAGGGTTACCGAGACCCCCACGCTGAGCAGGAAAATGTAGAGCGAACACACCCGCAGGTTGCGCACGCAGTCATCGAACGAAAAGTTGTCGACACCGCCTTGCCGCAGGCGGTCATGGTACCGGCGCAACAGCGCATCCTGGTTGTCGCGGCGGTCCTTCACCGATAGACAGCTGGACAGCCATATCGCGGGGTCAATCATCGGCGGCGCCAATCGCACTGCCTGCCAGTCGATCACCGTCGCCTGCATGCCGGCCGCCTCGCCGCGGAACATGACATTGTCGAGCCGGAAGTCGCCGTGGGTGACCACCATCGGTCCGTGCCAAGCCAGCGCCGGGTAATCAGCGCCTTTCGGCGCGAGTCTTTCGACGGCGGCGAACTGATGAGGTTCGAGCCGGTCGGCGAACCGCTCCCGGAACAGGGGTAGTGCTGCGGGCACGCCATCGAAAAGTAGTTGAGTGCGGGCGGGCGAGGCGAGCCAGTCCAGTCCACGCAGGCCGGTGTCATCCCACAGTTCGGCATGCAGAAGCGCGATCTGATCCAGCGCTACCTCGGCTTGGCGCACCGTGCCGCCTGCCACCGCATCGCCGACCTGCCAGTCCTGTGAGAGGTCCTCGAGCACCAGCGTCACCCGCCCCGTTCCCGGCTCGAACGACCCCCAGTACAGTCGCGGCACGCTGATGGTCGAACGAGGCGCGACCTCCTGATAGAACCTCACCTCAGCTTCGTAGGCGCCGATGCCGACCCCCAGCTGGCGACTACCGGCATCCTCCGAGGGCAACTTCACGATGACCGACGTCGGCGCCCCGTCGGCGGGGCCCGCGTAGTCGAGCTCGGCGCGGGCGACCAGCCCGAGCTGGCCGGTTCCGTACAGCACCGCGTCCACCTTCTCGACGGCGGCGTCCGCTCCGAGCGCGCCCGCGGCACGCAGCGCGGCGGTGAACCACGCGGGAGTCAAATCGGCCGTCGTATCGGCCAGGCCGGCAGACATCGACATGGTTGCGGTCCTTTCCTCGAGCGGAACCGGTCCTGAACAGATTTTTTAAACTCTATACGAATTCTGCCAATTTTCGTATAGCATACGGATTTATTCCAGGCAGGAGGTTGCCCATGGCAGACGGACGATCGGTGGTCGTCACCGGAGGGGCCAGCGGGATCGGCAAAGCAATCGTTCGAGGTTTCGCCGCGGCCGGCGCCTCGATTGTGGTGGCCGATATCGACAGCGCGGGTGCCGAAGCCGTGGCCGCCGAGGCCGGCGAACGCGCCCGTTGGATCGGCTGCGACGTGGCTGACGAGGGCCAGGTCGATGCCGCTGTGCGACTGGCGGTTTCGGAGTTCGGCTCGCTGGACGTCATGGTCAACAACGCCGGCATCTGCGTCCTCGGGCCGCTGGCCGCGCTGAGTACCGCTGATTTCGACCGGATGATCGCGGTCAACCTGAAAGGCACGTTCCACGGCATCAAGGCTGCGGCTGCGCAGATGAACGGCGGCGGTGTGATCATCTCGACCGCGTCGACCGCCGGGCTCAACGGGGCCCCGTTGCTCGGCGGTTACGGTGCCACGAAGGCCGGCATCGTCAACATGACCAAGACGGCGGCCGCCGAACTTCGGCCGGCGGGCATTCGCGTCAATTGCGTGTGTCCGGCCTTCACCGAGACGCCGTTCTCCGACGCCTTGATCGCCGGATTCGAAGCCGCGACCGGAGCGCCGGCCCATGACTACTTCGAGCAGAAGCAAGGCCGGCTGGGTCAGCCTGAAGATATCGCAAAAGTGGTGCTGCACCTGGCTTCCGACGATGCCGCCTGGGTCACCGGCATCGCCTACCCGGTCGACGGCGGACTGATGGCCGCGTCGATCTGATGGCTCGGATCGTCCTGCTCGGAGCGACCGGTTACACCGGTCGCCTCATCGCCGAACGGCTCGCCAAGCAGACCGTCGAGACGATACTGGCCGGGCGCTCACCTGCCGCCCTCGCCGCCCTTGCCGACGAACTCGGCGGCGCCTGTGCGACGGCTGTTGTCCGGCTGGACGATCCGCGTACGCTGCGTACGCTGCTGCGGCCCGGCGACGTACTGCTGACCACCGTCGGCCCCTTCATCAAGGTGGGCGACGTCGCACTCGATGCGGCGATCGCGTGCGGCGCCCACTACATCGACACCACGGGCGAGGCCCCGTTCGTGCGGCAAGTATTCGAAAACCCATCGGCGCAAAAGGCAGCCGGTGCGCTGGTCACTGCGATGGGATTCAACTATTCGCCCGGAAATCTGGCGGGCGCGCTTGCGATGGAGCAAGCGGCCGGAAGTCCGGGTGGTCCCGTCGACGCGCTCGAGATCGGCTACTTCCTGACTGGGCCGGGTCGCGGCGAACTCAGCAGAGGCACCGTCGCATCCGCCGCCGGCGTCCTCACCGCTCCTGGATTCGCTTGGCGTGGTGGCCGATTGGTAACGGAGCGGTGTGGCGCGCGTACCCGCGCGTGGCCGGTGTCGGGGCGCTCGGTGCCATCGATGACGCTGGGTTCCTCGGAGGCGATCACGCTGCCGCAGGCGTATCCGAAATTGGACACGGTCGACGTATACCAGGGCGGTCTGGGCGCCGCGACCCCGGTGGTGGCCCAGGTCGGCAGGTTGGCTGCCCTTCCGGGCGCCAGGTGGTTCGCGGATACGCTCAGCGGTCTGGTCAAGTACGCCGCGCCAATCGGGCCGGACGACACGGCTCGCGCCAGGGCCGGAACATACGTTGTCGCCGTTGCGTATTCCCGTGCCGGGCACGTACTTTCCGAAGTCACCCTGCAAGGACCGGACGTCTACGACGTGACGGCGGACCTCACCGCATGGGCCGCCGAGCGCGCTGCAGCGGGAGAGGTCCGCGGCCACGGCCCGCTGGGCCCGGTACAGGCCTTCGGTCTCGACGAACTACGAGAAGGGCATCAAGCCGCGGGCATGGTGGTGAAAGGAGCGCAAGGATGATCGAATTCACGCTGACCCGGACCACTTCCGCGCCCATCGAGGCAGTCTTCGACCGGCTCACCGATCACCGGAACTACAAGAACATCTCGCCGCTGCGGACCAGTGAGCTGGTCCGGCCCGGCGACACCGAGCCGAACGGGGTGGGCGCACTACGGCGGATGGGCTTGATCGGACCGGCGCAGATCGAGGAAGTCACCGAGTTCGAGCGACCGACGCGATTCGGTTACCGACTGCGTTCTGGCCTTCCTGTTCGCGACCACACCGGAACGGTCGAGCTTGCGGAGTCCGAAACCGGAACCCGCGTCACTTATTCGGTGCGTTCCACGCCTACCCTGCCGATCCCGGGTATCGGCTTGGTACTCGGAATCATTCTCAAGCAAGGAATTTCGGGTTTGCTCGACGGAATCGTGCGAGCCGCAGAACAATCAACAGCCGACTAGGAGCATGGCCATGACAGATTTGGTGTTCACCGAAGATGAACTGCGGCAACTGGCGACCTCGCCCGGTGATCGCGCGGCCGCAGCTCTGGATCGTGGCGATTTGGCGGCGGCGCGTGACATCGCGGCGCAGTCAGTGGACTTGCATTTCTCGACCCGCGACATCTATCTACTCTGGAATACCCTCACGCTGGGCTACATCGAGCGGGAGTTCGGTGCCGACGCGTTGCGGCGGTCAGTACCCGCCGCACTGCGCACCATTGTCCGGCCGTGGGCCGAGTGGTTCCGCAACGGAGTTTCCCGGGAAGCCGTCCAATCGCTGGCGATGATCTTTCGCATGGACGGCGGTGAACTGGCCGCGTTCGAGGAGGACACCGACAAGCTCGTGCTCGTCTCGCCGAACTGGGCGGGCAACCGTGCCGACGCCATCCCGGACACACCGGATCTGAGGATTGTGAGCACCGAAATCGAACGCCTCTGCTGCGAATGGCTCGGCTATCCGCCTTTCGTGTTCGCCGATGGTCGCGACGGCGAGCCGCTACGGCTGACGATCTACAAGAATCCGCTCGACGTCCCACCGGCAGTGTTCGAACGTCTGGGCGTGGAGCGTGACGTTGCGCGTATCGCGGCCGCGTTCGACGTGTCGGGTGCCTTACTGTTCGATCCCGATGAGCGCGAGGACATGCGTTTGCAGGCCTATGTTCTCGCGGTGCGTGCGATCGACGCCGGCGATCTCGATCGCGCTCGCCGTCACTTGATGCTGTCGAAGACGGAGTGGTATCCCGGGCACCACTTCGGGCGCGACCTGATCACCGCCCAGACTGGCTGGATCCTGGAAAACCATGGGGTGCAACACTGCTGGGATTCGGTCGAGCAGTGTTACAACCTACCCACCATGGGCCAGGTGCTCGGTCAGGTCGACACCATGCCATACCGGGACCAGGTGCAGTGGCTGGCGACGCTGTTCCATCAACACGGCATGAAATACGACCTGCTCGAAGACGAAGGCGGGTTCTGTTTCGACACCAAGCCCTGCGGCAGCGGTGGCCGACTGATCGAGGAAGGCGCCTACGACGCGCCCAAGAATCTGCCCATGGTCAAGGGCCCGAGCGTGGAGAGCTTCGGCGTCGAGGAGATGCCGGTGTACTGCATGCATTGCCCGGGCACCAACAAGCACGTCCTCGAACACGACGGACCCTACTTCCTATTGGTGGAACCGGGTATTCACGACGGTCACATCACCGGGCACTGCCGGTTCAACATCTACAAGTCGCAAGAGGCGATCCCGCAGGATGTGTATGACCGCGTCGGCGTGCGGCGGCCGACGACCGCCGGGACGAGCGTGCAATGAGTCACATGAGTGCCGTCAATCAGCGTTGGATGGCCTGGGGCGGAATCGTCAGCATGGCCATCTTGCTGCTCGGCATGTGGGTCATCGCCGGGTTTGTGCCGCCACCGGGCCCCAACAAGACACTGGAAGAAATCGTCGCGATCTATGTCAACCGTGGTGGCCGCATCCGGGTCGGCATCATCATCGCCTGCGCCGGCGTGACGTTGCTGGCGCCGTGGTCAGCCGCGATCGCGATCCAGATGCGCCGTATCGAAGGACCTTTGGCCCCGTTGGCGCTGAGCCAGGCGCTGCTGGGGGTGATGTTGCTCGTCGAGTTCTACGTGCCCTGCATCATGTGGGAGGCCGCGGCCTTCCGTCCGCAGATCGATCCCGGCTTCACCTACCGCATACACGATCTGGCGTCGATCATGTTCATTGCGCTGCCCTGGACCGGTATGCTGCAGGCAGTCATCTTGGCGGTGGCCATATTTCAAGATCCGCGCGAAAACCCGGTCTTTCCACGCTGGTTGGCTTATTTCAGCCTTTGGGCGGCACTGTGTTTCCTGCCCGGGGGGCTGAACTGCCTTGCCAAGACGGGTGTTATCGCGTGGAACGGATTGCTGGCGTGGTGGCTTGGCCTGGCGATCTTCGGTGGGTGGATTTTTGCGGTGTCCATCTGCCTGGTCAAATACGCGATCCCGCACCAGGAAGCCGAGGAGACTGCCGCCGTCGGTGCCGGCTGAGCGCGCATTACGTCGACGCCGGGTCCAGGAAACTGGTGGGTTGTCCGTCGGGAGCGGTGACGCCGATCATCCGGGCCAGTAGCTGAGTCGCGGGGTTGTTGACGGCCATCGTATGGTCCGCGGGTAAGGCGCCCGCCTCGATGAGCATGTTGCCCGCCCTATTCATCAGGACCGCGAACCTCAGGCCGCCGTAGACTTCGAACCACCTGGCGTGAGCAATCGTGCGACCGCTGAAAGACGTATAGCGGGAGAGGGTTTCGTCGCGGTCGGGCAGGCCCGGCGGCCACGGTGCGCCGACACCCTCGCTGTGGTGGCGGTCGCAGAACAACCACCAACCGAGGTCGCAGCCCGCAGGGGCCAGCGTGGCAAGTTCCCAGTCCAGGACGGCCGACACGCGGGGTCCGGCGAACATCAGATTTCCGAGTCGCGCATCGCCCCAGGACAATACGGTCGGCCCGGGATCGGCGGGCCAGTGTTTGGCTAGCCAATCGAACGTCTCCTCGATGGTGGAACAGGGTCTGCCGGCCGATCCCCAGTCGAAGAACGCACGCCACCACGACACATGCTGAGTCAGCGCGTCGGCTCCAAGCTCGGGCCGGTCCAGCGATCCCAGTCCCAGGGCGCGCCAGTCCACGGCATGGATGGCGGCAAGGGTGCGCAGCGCGTCATCGGCCAGCACGGTCCGCTCCAAGTCGGACAGCGAATGCACCCAGCTGTCCGGGTCGGCGGGGAATGGGGGCTCGTCGCCGGGAATGCAACCCTCGCGACGCTCGAGGACGAGGAAGGGACTGCCCAGGATCGCTGGATCAGGTTCGTGGAAAAGCACTTTGGGCACCGGTATGTCGGTGTTGCGGGCCAAGGCGTCCATCACCAACGCCTCCCTGCCCAGGTCGTACTCGTAGACCACGCGGTAGGCGCTGGGCTCGACTCTCAGGACGAAGCGCTCGCCATTGTCCAGATCGACGAGGAAGGTATCGGTGGAACGGCCGTTACCCACCGGGGCGGTGACTCCGGCGACGGTGGCTCCGCCAAAGCGATCTGCGATCCAGGGCGCCGCCCTGGTCCGGATTTCTGCGGTGCTGATCCCTCCGACGATGGCCATGCTCAAGCCAGTTTTCGCAGGATGCCATAGGTGGCCAGGCCGGCACCGTGGCGCCCGTCGCTGAGTCGTAGCTTCACGAATTCGTCGTAGGCAGAAAACGTCGGTCCGGTTTGACGGCCACCCTGCGGGACCCAGAATCCGACCGGCCGATCGGTGACCTCGATGCTCACGGGTCCGCTCGGAAGCTCGGTCTCGACGTCGTTGAGTAATCCGGACCCATTGCGCGCGAAGGCGAATCGATCCAGGCGGTGCTGCCCGTCGGCGGTCAGGCGGAAGGCGAGGTCGATCTGCGGGCCGACGAGACCCTTGAGTTTCCAGAAAACCAGGAACTCCGAACCGAGGTCGGCCATCAGGTACTGGTATTCCTCCCACTGCGATGACTCACTGCGGTAACCCCAGGTGCGATCTCGCAATCCGACCCCGTCGAATGTGCGTTGCTCGCCGCGTACCGTGATGGTCCCGGTCGCGCGTTGGGGCTGCTCGTAATGATGCAACGGCCGTCCGGCCTTGTTCGATGGCAGCGCGTTGAGCGAGTGCAGGTCGATCGGCTGATACTTGGGGTCGACGGTCGCGTTCAGTTGCAAGTCGGGATGATCGACGACCAGGCTGCCGTCGAGATCGACTGTGATGTGGTCACTTTGGTGAGTGCCTTGGTGTGGCGTCTCGATGAGTTCGAACGCTTTGCCGCCGGCCCACGCGGAGACCCGGGTTCGTCCGGGGAAGGCGAGGTCCGGCGAGGACATGTGATGGGTCATCACGTAGACGTCGGAGGCCGGGTCCCACCAGCAGAACAGTGCGTAGTCGCGCCACGGCGTCCCGTCGTCATCGACGGGCGGCACGTCGTGATGGATGGGCGTCGCCAACGGCCCCCAACGCCCCAAATCAACCCGGTCTTGAACGGTCATGGCAGCCGTCCTTCCTCACGAATACGTGCGGCGTACGTTTTGCTGTTGAAGGTACTCGTTGCGGCGGTCGCGTGGAACCCCTTCGTGGAGATTCGGGACCCTCGCTTCGAGGGCATTCGTGAGAAGATGCTCGACCATGGCGCGCGCCCGGTTGTTGACACACGACATCATCGCTGCGGCCGCATTCGAACTTGTCGACGCTGAGGGGGCCGCCGCGCTCACCATCGCGCGGCTGGCAGACCGCCTCGGCGTGGCTCAGATGACGCTCTACAACTACGCGGCCGGCAAACAGGGAATTGTCGACATGTTGCCCGATGTACTGCTCGCCGATCTGCCGCCGATCGACCGTGGCGGGCGGTGGCGCGATGAACTCGACGCGTGTTTTGCCGAAGTTCACGACCGACTGGTGCGGCACCGCAACGTCACTCAGTTGATCGCGGGCCTTCCGGTGGCCAGCGAGGCTCAGGCGAGGTTGTACGCAGAGGTGCTGGCAGTGCTCGAGGCCGCCGGGTTCTCCGAACGGGACGCGCTGACCGTGCACCGCACGCTGTCTACTTACACCCTGGGCTTCGCCCTCTTCGAGATCGCCGAGAAGTCGTCGGCCACGCCCAAGGCCGGAACCGATGCCACCCAGTTCCGCACCGGGCTGCGGGCGGTGCTGGCCGCGTTCTCGCCGGTGGCCGAATGACGCGCGCTCCGCGCGCCCGAATACCCCGCGAATCTAGTTCGCTTCGAGGCGGTTCTGCCCGCCGTGGCGTGACGCGATGAACCGCAACGCCAAATCGTTGAACTGATCCGGGAATTCGACCATCGGACTATGCCCTGCGCCGGCGAAGACGGCGAGTTCCGAGTCGGGCAGTCTCTCGTGCATGTCGTGGGCGCACCGCGGAGGCACGATGGCGTCGTGCTCTCCCCACACGAGTAACACGGGACAGGTGATCGACTCCGGAGCCGTGGAGTTGACCGCGCGACCGGCGGCGGCAATGGCGTCGACGCAGCCCGGGCCGCCGAAATGCGGCATGGTCTGGGCTGCCAGGTGTGGCGACATCACGCGGGGGTCGCGGAAAGCGGTGGCGAGGGCGAGCCGCCGCGCCCATGACTTCGTGGTCAGTGCGCGACGGACGAGGCCGCTTCGCAGCACCGAGGTGCAGATTCGCAGCGCCACGAGAACGACGGCCAGGCGTCGCTGCGACATGGGCACCCCGCCCGCGTCGACCAGGATCAGGCTCCGGACGCGCTCCGGAGCGGCGGCAAACATCGCGGTTGCCACCAAGCCGCCCATGGAATGTCCGGAGACCGTTGCCGATTGGATGTCCAGGTGGTCCAGCAGATCAAGCACAGTGCGTGCGTGGGTGGCCATTTCGGCCGGCCCGGTCAACGGGTCGGATCGACCGAAACCGGGTAGGTCGACGGCGATGACGCGATGGTGCTGGGCCAGTGCCGGAATGTTCTCCAACCACCATTGCCAACTGGCGGCCATCCCGTGCAGCAGGACGAGAGCGGGCCCCGTTCCATGATCGAGGTAGTTGACCTGCAATTCGTTGATGCGCAGAGTCGCGACCGCGGGCACCCAGTCGATGTCGGTCCAATGCGGAACGCGCCCCGCCGCGCTGGATAACGGCGCCGTCATCCCCGCGCCCCTGGTTGAAGATGCACTTCGTTAGGTTAACGTACGTTCGCGCAGCGACGGAAGCCTCTTGGTGTCAGTACGCGGGTCGGCATCAATCGGCGACGGGATGACGGCGTCGGACGACCTGGATTCCCACCATCGTCATGACCAGGCCGCCACTCTGGTCCACCATCTCGTAGAGGCAGTGCACGTCGGCTTTTCGCGGGCCCATCCTGATCTCGAGTACCTCGAGCGAGCCGGTGAGCACCGCGCCGGGCCGGACGGGATTGGGCAGTCGCATCCGGTCGAAGCCTTTGCCCGCTACCAGTGCCAGCCGGGCCATGAACCTCGGCGAGGAGATGCTGGCGAACAGCGACAGGGTGTGCATGCCGCTGGCGATCACATCGCCGAACGGTGAGTCGGCACCATCGAGGTGAATGGGCAGCGGGTCGAAACGCTGTGCAAAGGAGATGATCTCGTCTCGGGTGACTTCGACGGGACCCAGGTCCATCCAGTCGCCGGGAGCCAGATCCTCCGCGTAAAGAATCCGATCGGGCGTCACGGTCGCAAGGTCGCGGCCCTCGTGTCGCGGCAGGTTCATCCGGTCAAGGCTAGAGGGTCGCTCGGGTAGCGGTTTAGCCGGATACGCCCGACCAATCGGTACCAAACACTGTTAGGCTAGCGGGCGTCGTAGTCCAGCGAAAGGACCGTCAATGGCGACGCAGACCGATTTAGACGTTAGCGACTCGCAGCAGCGTTCCAAGTACCTCTCCGTCCGGTGCCCCGCTGACGGACGTGTGGTCGGCACGGTGCCCGACATGACGCCGGCCCAAGTGCATGACATCGCTGCGCAGTTGCGCGCCGCGCAGCCGGCGTGGGAAGACCTTGGGCCCGACGGCAGGGCCAAACACCTTCTGCGCCTGCTGGACTGGGTGCTTGACAACGAGAAGCGGTTGATCGGCATCATGCAGGAGGAAACCGGAAAATCCTGGGGTGATGCCCAGGTCGAGACCGCCGTTTTCGTCGACACGGTGAATTACTTCACCAAGCACGCCGTGAAATTCCTCGCAGACCGGACCGTAAAGCGGTCAGGAGCGCTAGCGCTGACCAAGAACCTGCGAGTCTTCCATCGCCCGCACCAGCTCGTCGGCATCATCACCCCGTGGAACGGGCCGCTGGCCACCTCCACCATCGACGGCGTCCCGGCACTCATGGCCGGTGCCGCGGTTATGTTTAAGCCATCCGAGGTCACGCCGTTGACCTGGGCCGAAGTGACCCGCGGCTGGCGGGAGGATATCGGGGGACCGCCGGTGATCGCCTGCGTCACCGGCGGTGGTGGGGTCGGGGCGGCAGTGGTCGACGAGGTGGACATGGTGCAGTTCACCGGGTCTACGGCGACCGGCCGCAAGATCGCCGCTCGCGCGGGTGAGCGGCTCATCCCATGCAGCCTGGAGCTCGGCGGCAAAGACGCCATGATCGTGCTCGACGACGCCGACATCGACCGCGCAACGAGTGGCGCGGTATGGGGCGGTCTGTGGAACTCGGGCCAGATTTGTGTTTCGGTGGAGCGAATCTACGTGCAGGACAAGGTCTACGACGAGTTCGTGGCAAAGCTGACCGCCAAGGTTTCGACGCTGCGCCAGGGCATGGACCGCGACGGCAGCTTCCAAACCGAAATCGGGGCAATGGCAACCGCCAACCAGTTGAGCATCGTCGAGCGCCATGTCGGCGACGCGGTGCAGGCCGGTGCCCGCGCCCTCACGGGTGGTAAGAGGGCAGGTTCGGGGATGTTCTTTGAGCCAACCGTGCTGGTGGACGTGGATCATTCGATGGCGTGCATGCGGGAGGAGACGTTCGGTCCGACGTTGCCGGTGATGCGCGTCCGCGATGAGGACGAGGCCGTGCGGCTGGCCAACGACTCGCCGTATGGGTTGGCCGCCAGTGTGTTCAGCGGAAACCCCGAACGAGCCGACCGGGTCGCGCGCCGACTGGAAACCGGCGCGGTCAACATCAACAGTGTGCTCACCGCCACCATGCTGATCACGCTGCCGATGGGAGGGTGGAAATCCTCGGGTGTCGGCGGCCGAAACGGCGGCGCCGCGGGACTTCTCAAGTTCTGCCGACAGCAAGCCGTCGTGACCGAACGGTTCAAGCTGAAATCCGAACCGCACTGGTATCCGTACCAGCCCCGGATGAGCCGGCTGCAGGCGCGGCTGGTGCGGCTCACTGGCGCGCACGACTGGCGGCGCCGCCTCGGCCGGCCCGGCAAGAAATGAAAGGGGTGAACTACCTTGTCTCGTCTGACGATCGACCCGGGTAAGTGTCAGGGGCACGGCCGCTGCGTGCTCATCGCGCCGGCATACTTCGACATGGACGACGCCGGGTTCGGGGTGGTGCTGCACGACAATGTCGACGACGCGGATAAGGCGGACATCGACGAAGCCGTGCTGAGCTGCCCCGAGCATGCCATCACGTGGGCGTGACTGAGGAAGATCGCTGTTAATCGGGTGCGGCAACGGCCCGCTCGGCGAGCAGCGAACTGACTTCTTCGTCGCTGAAACCGGACTCGCGCAATACATCTCGGGTATCCGCACCTTTTGCCCTCGGAGCGGGGCCGGTACGTCCCGGCGTGCGCGAGAGCCGTGGTGCGGGGCTGGCGGTCACCGAGCCGTCCGGCTCGGTGACGATCGTGGAACGTGCCCGTAGATGTGGGTCGTCGGCCAACTCGTCGAGCTCGAGAACCGGTGCTCCGCAACCGTCGACGTCGGCGAACACCGCCGTCCAGTGGGCGCGGGGTTTGGTGGCGAAGACGGCCGCGATCTCCTCGCGCAACTGAGCCCAGCGTGCCGGGTCGAGTTGCGCGGAGCTATCCGCATCTTGGATGCCAAGGGCAGCAAGGAAATTGGCGTAGAACTTCGGTTCGATGGCACCAACCGCGAAGTATCGACCGTCCGCGCAAGCGTAGGGGCCGTAGAACGGGGCTTTTCCGGACAGGATGTGGCGGCCGCGGCCGGCCCAGATCCCGGCGTTGAATTCGGCGAGGTTGGTGAGGTTGAGTAAGGCCGAGCCGTCGGTGATCGCCGCATCGATGACCTGGCCCCGGCCGGTGACCGTGCGTTCGTAGAGCGCCATCACTATCCCAAGCGCGGCGAACAGTGAACCACCGGCCAGGTCGCCCAGCATGGCCAGGGGCGGTACCGGTTGCTCGTCTCCGATCACGCCGAGGGTGCCCGCGATCGCGGCGTAGTTGATGTCGTGGCCGGCCTTGTCCCGGTACGGCCCGTCTTGGCCCCAACCGGTCAGCCGCGTGTAGATGAGCCGCGGATTGCGTTCGCACAACGGATCCGGGCCCAGCCCGTAGCGCTCCATGGTGCCGGGTCGATTGCTTTCCAACAGGACGTCCGCGGAGTCGGCAAGCCGGGCGATGACCTCCGGGCCGCGCGTTGCGCGCAGGTCTACCACGACCGAGCGTTTACCCCGCGACAGGGACTTGGCCGGATCGAAGGGATGAGGGTCTCCAGGCCGCTCGACGGCGACCACATCTGCGCCGAAATCGGCGAGCAGCATCGAGCAGAACGGGCCGGGCCCCAAAGCGCTCAGGTCCAGCACGCGCACACCGGTCAACGGGGGCAGGCCGGTGGGTGCGACACCCGTCGGCGGAAGCTGGACCACCCGTTCAAGATACCAAACAAGGTTTGTTGGTGGTCCCGACGGAGGCGCACCTGCTCAGCGCACATGTTGCGACTCTTCTGAAGAGCACAAACCAAATGCTGATCGTCAAACGCTTGATGATGTTTTATTCTGACGCCATGACCATGCGAACCTTGATCCAGCTCAGCAAGGGCAAGACGAGTCGGCAGGCGCACCGCGATCTGCCCGCCGCCGATAGCAACGGCGAACTTCTCAAGGACGATGAACTGACGCGGCACGGCTTTGACGGCCGGGAGGCCGTGCTGTACCGCACCAATGACCCGACGGTGTTCCGCACCGAAGGTCGGTTCCGGTCGACCAGCGTCATGCTCGGCGATATCAAACCCGATGACCTGACCGACCCGCGTGGCAATCCACAACGCATGTACTACAACGCCGATGCCACCATCTGGTTGTCCCGGCGGGCCGAGCCGATGCCGTTCTATCGACGCAACGTCGACGGCGACGAGTGCTGGTTCGTGCACCGCGGGTCGGGAACGGTCGAAACGGAATTCGGCCCGATCGCCTACGAGCAAGGCGATTACGTCGTCATTCCCAAGGCGATCACGCACCGATTCGTGGTTGACCCCGGCGAGACCATGTTGTTCGGTATCGAGACGGTCGGTGAGTTGCGGGCGCCCACCTATGTGGGACTCGGCCGGCATGCCCCCTTCGACCCCGACGTGATCCGGGTGCCAGAGCCTGCCGCCACCGTCTCGGATCGGGACGAATACGAGATCCGGGTCAAATACGACAACGAGTACTCGACGATCTATGTCGACCATCATCCGTGCGACGTACAGGGCTGGAAGGGAGATTACTTCCCGTTCGCGTTCAATATCGCCGACTGGAATGTGATCATGTCCGACAGCCTGCACCTGCCTCCATCGATGCATTGCTTCCTGGTGGCGGACGGCATCAACATCATCAACCTGCTCCCGCGGCCGTTCGAGTCGATCCAGGGCGTCGAGCGCATCCCCTGGTTCCACCGCAACGCCGACTACGACGAAATCGCGTTGATCCACGGTGGGAAATCACTCGGCCGCCCGCTCAAAGCTGGTCTGGTGAGCCATGATCCGCAGGGCATCCATCACGGCTTCCCCGATCGCGCTCGCATCAAGTCTCGCCGCGAATGGGATGAACACTCCAGGATCGAATGGGAGATCATCATGGTCGAGGCGGCCCGGCCGCTGAAGTTGGATCCCGTCGTCGGAGGCTGACGACAACGGCGCGACCGGGTGCCGCATGTTGGACGTGACCCACTTCATATGGCATGCTGGCCAATTAAATACCAAACACTGTTTGAGAACCGTTTGCCCGAGATTCTGGAGCCGTCTCGATGACTTCTTCCGCAGTTGAACGCGACCTTGCCGCCCTGCTCACCACGTTCGACTTGTTCAACGCCGAACACGAGGAGTGGAAGTACGACGCCTTCTCCTACGCCCGCGAGCATTGTCCGGTGGTACGCACCGAAACCGAACTGACCGGCCCGATGTGGATGGTGACCCGTTACGCCGACGTTCGCAAAGTTCTCGAGGATCCCGAAACCTTCTCCTCGCAGGGAGGTTCACCCGCCCCGACCCCGATCGGCCTGGGCCCGCTTGACTCGGATCCGCCGCTGCACACTACTTTTCGCAAATTGCTCAACCCGTACCTGTCGCGCAAGTATTCGCTGACGTTCGAGGACGAAATGCGCAGCATCGCCCGCGAGCTCGTCGACAATTTCGTCGACAAGGGGAAGGTCGAGCTGCTCGGTGAGTTCGCCGGCCCGTTCGTGTCCCGGGTGCTGGCGTCTGTGGTCTTCAAGGAGACCGACATGGCCAAGATGGAACGGGCCAAGCAGGTCGTCTTCGCCGTGACCGAGGACGGCACCGAACAGGACTTCATGAACCTCGGAATCCTGGCCGCCGAGTACCTGGCCGCGGCAACCGAGAATCCGCCGGAGGAAGACGGCATCCTGAAGTCTTTGGTCTCCGGGACGGTCGACGGGAAACCGCTCGAGCCGCAGCAAGCGCTCGGCGCCATCTGCGTGCTGTTCCTGGGCGGACTGGACACCACTCGTTCGGCGATCGGCACCATTGCCATGCATATGGCGCTGCAGCCCGAACTCGAAGCCCGCGTGCGGGATCCGCGGTGGGTGCGCAATGACATGGACGAGTTCATCCGGCACACGTCTCCGGTGGCCACGTTCGGCCGGACGGTCACCCGCGACACCGAGGTCGGCGGCTGTCCGATGCGCAAGGGGGATCGGGTGTTGGTGCGCTTCGACTCGGCCAACCGCGATGAGGAGAAGTTTCCCAACGCCGACCAGCTGCAGTTCGATCCGCCACGCGGCGGCAACGCGGGCTTCGGTCTCGGCATACATCGCTGCGTCGGCATGCATCTGGCAAGGGTCGAGATCGCCATCGCGTTCGAAGAACTGCTGGCCCGCATCACGAATTTGAGATTCGACGGCGACCCGGCCGACCTCAAGTGGGCGCCCGGCATCGCGAACTGCCCGGACCGGGTTCCACTGACTTTCGAAAAGGTCTGAGCCTCAAGCTGTTAACGTCCCTCACTAGGAGGTCCACATGACCGGACGTGTCGCCGGAAAGGTTGCGTTGATCACGGGAGCGGCGCGCGGCCAGGGGCGTAGCCACGCGCTACGGCTTGCCCAGGAGGGCGCCGACATCATCGCGCTCGACATCTGTCGTCAAATCGAGTCGGTGCCGTATCCCCTCGCCACTCCCGAGGATCTCGAGGAGACCGCCCGCCAGGTCAAGGAACTCGGGCAGAGCGTGGTCACCCACGAGGCCGACGTCCGCGACGCCGACGCGCTGATAGCCGCGGTGAACGACGGAGTGGCTCAACTCGGGCGCCTCGACATCGTGATAGCCAACGCCGGGATCCTCTCCGTCGGTGCGTCTTTCGAGCTGTCCGAACAGACCTGGTCGCAGGTGATCGACACCAATCTGTCCGGAGTGTGGCGCACCACCAAAGCGGCGGTGCCGCATCTGATCGCTGGCGGCAACGGCGGATCGATCATATTGACCAGCAGCATCGCCGGCCTCATCGGCCAGCCAGGAATCGGGCACTACGTTGCGGCCAAGCACGGGGTGGTCGGGTTGATGAAGACGCTGGCCCTCGAGTTGGCACCGCTGAACATCCGCGTCAACAGCATCCATCCGACCAACGTCGACACCGGCATGATCATGAACGAGTCGACGTATCGCGTTTTCCTGCCGGACGATCCGCACCCGACCAGGGAGAAGTTCGCCGTGCCCGCCGGGGAGATGAACGCGCTGCCGGTGCCGTGGATCGAGCCTGGCGATGTGAGCAACGCGGTGCTGTTCCTGGCCAGCGACGAGGCTCGATACATCACCGGGATCTCACTGCCCATCGACGCGGGGGCCGTGATCAAGTGAGGCGCAACGGTGCCGAGGCGGCTCCGAAGGGCTTGGCGGACGGTGGTTCTCAAGGCGGTGACGAGGAGTTCGATGTATTGGTCATCGGTGCGGGCGCAGGGGGTATGGCGGCCGCGGCACGCCTCAACCGCCTCGGGTACCGGACGCTGCTGACGGAATGCCGCGATCGCGTCGGGGGACGGGCTTCCACGGTTGAGATCGATGGGTTTCGGGTCAACACCGGAGCATTGATCATCGAGACCGGCGGCGAGAACGGCAGGCTCTTCGACGACCTGGGTGTGCCGATGGGAACGCGCCTGCCCGCACAGCCGCTGGTGTTACGACTGGGCAAGCGCGACGTGCCGGTGATGAACGGGCCGGGCGGCGCCATTTTGAAAGCCATGGTCGCGCTGCTCGGTGGCACCGCTCGGCGGTTCCCGGGGATGCGTCCGTCGGCGGGGCGCACGCTCGCCGACGTGACAGCACGCAGAGGGCCATTCATTCGGGGCCTGCTGCGCAACTTGACCAGCGCCCTTTTCGCGGCCGAGCCGGCCGATGTGGAAGCCGCGTTGCTGTTCGACTACCTCACCAAGCCGAAGGCTCTGGATACCTACGCCATGCATCCGGAGGGCAGCATCGGCCCGTGGCGTGCGCTGGCCGAGCAGTTCCAGAGCACGGGTGGCGTGCTCTGGCTGAACAGCGAGGTCACCCGGCTGACCTTCGACGATGCCGGTCGGGTCGTTGGTGCGGTGGTGCGCCTTGCGGGTCAAGACGTTTCAGTCTCGGTGCGTGCCGTGGTCAGCAACGCCGGTCCGGTGGCGACGGTGCGGATGTGCGGTGACGAGAACCTGCCCGCCGGCTACGCCGATCGGGTTCGGGCACAGTCGGCGCCGAGCACGCTGATCACGGTGAACTTCGCGAGCAGGCGGCCCTTGACCACGGTGCCCGGGGTGGTGTTCTTCGGTCCCACGCGTCGGCTCGCCTACGCGGCCAACCTGACCGAGACGTGCCCGGAGATGGCGCCACCTGGTTGGCACCTGTATGCCGGCGCCAGTACGCCGCACCCGGCGACTGGCGATTTCGACGAGGCGGCTGAGATCGCGATGCTGAAAGCCGATCTGGCGGAGCACTTTCCAGGTTTTGAGACGGCCAAGATTCTCTCGGTGCAGATCTGTGCGGGCGAGGATTGGCCGGCCCAGCGGGCCATCGCGGGTCGCGATCTTCCGCAGACCACGCCGATTCCCAACCTCTTCAACGTCGGCGACGGCGTGCGGGAATGGGCGACGGCAGGGCAGAGCGGTTGCGTGCACTCCGCGCGGCTGGTGGTGGACCGCATCGCCGCTGCGCTCCCAGCGGTAGCGGGCGCACCGAGATCCACTGGCTAACCGGTGGGCTTGTGTGATTTGATGGCAAGAACCAATTACTGTTTGGTTTAATCGACTGCAGACGGTGAGGCGATGAGAACGCTAGTCATCGGTGGGAGCGGGTCCACGGGCGTGCCGGTGCTGGAAGGCCTGCTGCGGCGCGGGCACGACGTGACGATGCTGCATCGTGGTGTGCACGAACCCGACGGCTTGCCCGACGTCCCGCACATCCACGCCGATCCGCACTTCCCCGAGACGCTGGCCGAGGCGATCGGCGACAGCCGATACGACATTGTGCTTGCTATGTATGGCCGGGTGGCCGCCATCGCCGAGGTCTTCGCAGGTCGGTGTGGCCATCTGATCAGCATCGGTGGCGTCCCCGCCTACCGTGGCTGCCTGCAGGCGGCGCGGGTCCACCCGTACGGAATGGCGGTCAATGCCCGAGAGGACGGGCCGCTGTCCGACGGTACCGAGCCGGTGCCGAAGTTCGCCAAATTGATCCGCGCCGCCGAACGCGCCGTGCTCGAGCGCGCCGCGGCGGGCGCCTACCGGGGCACGGTGATCCGCTACCCGGCGATCTACGGCCCGCGCAACCTGGTGCCCTGGGAATGGTCGGTGATGCGCCGAGTGCGCGACGGAAGAAGCCGAATGATCCTGCCGGACAATGGTTTATGGATCATCTCGCGCTGCGCGGGTCGGAACGCTGCCGAGGTGGTGCTCGGTGCGGTCGACCATCCCGAGGTGGCCGACGGGCAGGCCTACAACGCCGCCGACGATGACCAGTTCACCGTTCGTCAGTGGGCCGAGGCCGTCGCAGACATCATGGGTGCCGAACTGGAATTCGTCGGGATCCCGCGGGAGATGGCACCTTCGGCGCTGATCGAGCTGTTGCCGCCGAGCGGCGATCCGCACATTCTGCTCGACAACGGCAAGGCCAAGCGGGAACTCGGCTACACCCAAGTGGTTCCCGCACACGAGGCAATGGTCGAAGCGGTCGAGTGGCTTACTGCCAACCCGGTGACACCCGCCGACTATCCGCTGTATCCGGCACGCTTTGACTACGACGCCGAGGATCGGCTGATCGAGGCCTATCGGCGTGCCGCAACGTGGGTACGTGAGCAGGTCCCCGACGAAGCCCCCGAGGTGCGCCATCCGATGCCACATCCCAAGACGGTGTCGGTAGGTCGGGATGAAGGCGGTCGGTGATGTTGACCAGCAGGCCCAGTGGGTCCAGAAGACTTAGGAGATGGTCGTGAGCCGAATGTGGCGTCGATTTCAGGATCTCGTCGGTGTCGAGTACCCGGTCATGCAGGACGGCATGGGCCCGTCGCCGACGACGCACCTGGCCGCTGCGGTATCGGCGGCCGGCGGCCTGGGGACGGTGAGCTGTCCGAGCATCGTCAATACCTCAGAGGAATTCCTACGCCAGGGCTTTCGCGGTGCGATCGAATACGTGGCAGCAAGCACCGACCGACCGTTCGCGGTCAACGTGCCGGTCGGTCGCACCCCCGACGGTGAGCTGTTGCTGGTGAGCCGGACGTGCATCGATGAGGCGATATCGGTCAAGCGGGACGGCGGCAAGGCGGGCGAGCAACTGCGCGCGATCGTGACATCGGCGGGCTTCGCCGGCGAGTTCGGTTCCGCCATCCGCGAATCCGGCCTTGTGCACATGGCCAAGGTGGGTTCGCTGCGCCACGCGCTGAAGGCCGCGGAGTACGGCGCGAACGTCATCATCGCCTCCGGCTACGAGATGGGCGGCCACACTCACGCCAAGGGTGTCCACACAATGGTGTTGGCGCCCCAGGTGATTGGCGCGCTCGATATCCCGGTGGTGGTCTCCGGCGGCATCTGCGACGGACGGGGACTGGCTGCGGTGCTGGCGATGGGCGGGGCCGCGGCGGCGATGGGCACCCGCTTCATCGCCACCCAGGAGCATCAATGGCATCAGGCCTACAAGCAGCGCATCGTCGACGCCAAGGAGTGGGAGGACGTCGTCTACGGCGGCATCTACGCCCCGATACGGGGCCTGCGCAACGACGCGATCGCCGCACTGGACAAGGCGCGAGAAGCATTGTCGCCCGAGGAGTTCCAGGCCTGGGAAGAGGAACAGATCCGGGTCGCCCAGCGCGACGGTGACGTCGAGCGCGGCCTGCTGGTCGCCGGGCAGGTGTCCGCGGCGATCCACGACATTCCCACCGTCGCCGAGTTGGTCACCCGCATCGTCAACCAGGCGCGCGAGCTGCTGTCGGCTTCGGCCACGGTGCTGAAAGAGCCGGCGTGTCCGTAACGGAGACAATCGATTCCGATGGAGTCGCCGAGCTGGTGGTACACCATCCGCCCGCCAACGCCTACACCATCGCGGATCTGGCGAGGCTCACCGAACTGCTGCGCAGCTATGAGCACCGCGACGAGGTACGGGTCGTGGTGCTGCGGGCCGAGGGCAAGGGCTTCTGCGCGGGCGGTGATCTGAAGGAGGTTCAAGGTCTACCCGGCTTCGAGGGCATTCTCGGACAGGCCAGGGGTTCCCAAGACTCCAGCTTGGCGATCGCCGAATGCGCGGTACCGGTGATCGGTTGCGTACACGGTTACTGCGTCGGGGTGGGGGTGCTGTTGGCCGGCACCTGTGACGTGCTGATAGGCAGTACCGCAACGAAATTCGTTCTCGCCGAGGTCGACAACGGCGCGACTACCGGAGGCGTGCAGGCGCTCGGACTGCTGCCGGAGAAGCGGATGCGCGCGGCGATGTTCACCTGCGAACCGTTCGACATCGCCGAGCTGCATGCCTACGGCAGTGTTTACCATGTCGAGCCGACCGTGGAGGCCGCGGTGGACAGGGCCCGGGAGGTCGCAGCGACTGTCGCCGCCAAGTCGCCGCGGGTGGTGCGCGCGATGAAAAAGTCGCTGAACAACACCGCCGCCCGTGATCTGCGCACCCTCTATCGGCAAGAGCTCAGCTACACCTTCGAGCTCAACATGCTCGGCGATGCCTCGGCCGCCCGGCAGACGTTCCTCGACCGCAGCCGCGCGGGCTACCTGGACGAGGGTCGCTGAAGCCTGGCTCAGGACGCGGTCGCCGGCTCCAACCGGACCGGTAGCGCGTTGTCGAAGCCGGTCAGCACGCGTGGGCCGGGGGTGAACGTGGCCGGCATCGCCAGATAGCCGTTGACCAGCGGGATCGTCGGATACTGCCGGACCCGCGCACGGTCGATGACGTAGTCGGGCATCCGCCGAAGAACCTCGCCGAGCAGCAGGGTCAGCTCCATCGGCGCCAGGAATGATCCGAGGCAGCGATGCACGCCGAAGCCGAAAGACAAGTGCTTGGCACTGTTTTCGCGGTCCAGGTGCACCTCGTCAGGATGCTGGAAGACCGCGGGGTCAAGGTTGGCCCCGCCGATCGCGCAGTACACACGGTCACCCGGCGCGAATCGGTGGCCCTCGATCTCCACTTCCTTCGCGACGGTGCGGGCCACCCCGGTGCCTGGCGGAAAGTATCGCAGCATCTCGTCTACGGCGAGCGGAATCAGGGCCGGGTCGGCGATCAGTGCCTCGCGGTCGCCGGGATGCTCACCCAGGTAGCCGAACATGTGCGCGATCAGCGCGGTGGAGGTATCAATACCCCCGTTGAGCAGCATGAACAACAACTCGGTGACCATCTCGTCGTCGAGCGGTTTACCGTCGACCTCGCCGGTCAGCAATGCATCGACCAGATCACCGCGTTGCCCGGCCGTAGGCCGCCGCTCGGCAACGGTCGACCGCACGTCGTCGACGAGCGCCATCAGGTCGCGCACCGAACCCTTCTCCCGATACACGGCCTTGTGCAACGTCGTGGCGTACTGCTCCCACTTGTCCAGCGACAGGCCGAAATAGTCCAGGGAAACCATGGCGGGAAGCGGGTTGGCGATCGCGTCGACGAAATCGATGCTGCCGGACTCGATGACACGGTCGATCGTCCACGACACGATCTCCTGCATCCTGGGGCGATACGCATCAATTGCCTTGCGCGACAACAGCGGGGCCAATAACTTGCGGTAGGCCTGGGAGACCGGCGGATCCATTTCCATCATGCCCATCCGGACCGGGTTGGTCGGCACCGTCGCACCACCGCCGACAATCTTGCCGCCGAGGGACAGATCGCGGCCGCTGACGAAAGTCTCGGGGTCGGCCAGGACCTTCTTGATGTCGTCATAGCGGGTCAGGATCGAAAAGCCGTCGTGTCGATCGCTGTGCGCCACGGGGCAGTGCTGGCGCATATCGGCATAGATGTCACGCCAATGCTGGGCGAAATATTGCGAGTGATGGTCGAACTGATCCACTGCGGCTCTCCCGATCCGGATGGCGACGGTGGCCACGATACCAAACAGCGTTTGGTAGAGCAAGGTTGCTCCCGCGGCCCGTAGGCACAACCGGATTGCGAATGTCGGGCGGAGCCGGAGGATTCCAACCAAACATCATATGGTTATGATGGGCGCACCGTGGCGGCGATGCGATCGGCGCACCGGTATGACCGTCGCCAAGAGTAAGGGGCCGGTGATGAGCGTGGAGCATTTTGCAACCGACGTCGTGCAGTATCACTCGCGCCGCCGGCCTGCCGAACCGGCAATCGAGGACGTGCGCACGGGTGCGGTGAGTACCTGGGGTGACCTCGAGCGTCAGGTGGCGGGCCTGGCCGGGGCGCTCGTCGACGAGTTCGGCGTCGGTCGTGGTGACCGGGTCGCGGTGCTGGCCGCCAACCACCCGTGGGTATTGATCCTGCAGTTCGCGTGCATGCGGATCGGGGCGATGCTGGTTCCGTTGAACTTCCGTCTCGCACAGCCCGAGCTCGAGTTCTGCTGCATCGACTCCGAGCCCACCGTGCTCCTCCACGACGCGGCCTGGGCGGAGATGGCGACGCGAGTCCGCGCCGCGGCGGGGGTGCCCCACCTGGCTTCGTTCGGTGTCGAGAATGCGGACCATGACATCGTCGCGGCGGCCGAGCGCGCCGCTCCCCGCAGCGCAGCGCCCATCGTCGACGTCACCGATGCGGTCCAGCTGATCTATACCTCCGGAACCACCGGACGTCCCAAGGCGGCGATCTGCACGCACCGGATGCTGCATTATCAGATGCTGAACTCTCTGGATCCGTACGAACTGACCTCGCGCAGCCGCTATCTGGCTGTGTTGCCGTTCTTTCACGCCGCCGGCCTGAACAGCATGACGAACCCGATCCTGGCGCTGGGCGGCACGGTGGCAGTGGTCCCCGCGTTCGACCCGGCCGAGGTCGTAGGGTTGTTTGCCGAACCGGCGAACGGATTCACCCACTTCTCCGGAGCGCCGGTGATGTATCAGGTGATGGCGCGGGTTCCGGCGTTTGCCGAAGCCGACTTCGGTCACATGCGCCACGGCCAGGTCGGTGGTGGGTTCCTCAATTACGAAGTGACCAAGGCCTTTCACGACCGGGGCTGGCCGCTGAGCCCCGGATACGGGGCCACCGAGATGGGCCCCATCGTCAGCGTGGTGCGGCCGTCGGACACTCTGGCGAAATTCGGATCCTGCGGTGATCCCGTGCAGTACACCAACATTCGCATTGTCGGTGCCGACGGCCGTGATGTCGGCGACGGCGAGGCGGGGGAGTTGTGGGCCAACGGGCCTGCAGTGAC
This sequence comes from Mycobacterium sp. 20KCMC460, assembly GCF_022179425.1. Taxonomy (NCBI): domain Bacteria; kingdom Bacillati; phylum Actinomycetota; class Actinomycetes; order Mycobacteriales; family Mycobacteriaceae; genus Mycobacterium; species Mycobacterium sp. 20KCMC460. The sequence continues at coordinate 4,812,500 of NZ_AP025524.1, read as the reverse complement.
GGCCGGCTATTGGCGGCGGGAGCGTGCCGACGACCCGGCATTCGCGGGGGAGTGGTTCCGCACCGGAGATGCCGTCAAACGCGACGCGGACGGTTTCCTGACGATGGTCGACCGGTTCAAGGACATGTATAAGTCTGGCGGCGAAAACGTCTACCCCGCCGAGGTCGAGCGGGTGCTGCATGAGCATCCCGACGTCGCGGACGCCGCCGTCATCCCGATCGTCGACGAGCGCTGGGGTGAAGTCGGAAGGGCCCTCATCGTCTTGAATCCGGGGGTCGACCTCGACCGCGATGCGCTCGCCGCGCACTGCAGCGCACGCCTGGCCAGGTACAAGGTGCCCGCGGAATTCTTGGCCGTGCAGCCGTTCGAACGAAACGTGACCGGCAAGATTCCCAAGGCAGATTTGAAGAAGCGGTACGGTTCGCCGACCCCGACTGTCTCGGCCCAATGAGTGTTCAGTGAGTGTCTTCGGGCGCCGGCGAGGGTGTTTGGTTAGCCTGAGACCACACATTCCTGGGAGGCGACCGGCATGGTAAGGCCCAAAGTTGCGCTCATCTCGCGACGCAAGGTACTCGAGACGGCGCTGACCATCATCGACCAGGACGGTCTAGCGGGTCTGAGTATCCGCCGCCTGGCCGACGCGCTCGGTGTCAACGGTGCTTCGCTCTACCACCATTTCGAGAACAAGGACGAAATCCTGGTCGGCGCAGCCGAATTAGCCCTGAGCAACGTTCGGACGCCGGAAGCCTCCGATGACAACTGGCGGCACTGGATGTCACAGAACGCCCGCAATCTGCGCAACGCACTGCTCGAGCATCCGGGGCTGGTACCGCTGATCGTGTCCAAGCGTTCCCTGGGCATGGGCGCCCGGATGCTGAACACCTCGGCGGAACGGCTGATGGCAGAGGGAGTGCCGAGCGCCGCGGTCATGCCATTGCTGGACGCACTCGAGTTGTTCGCCATCGGCAGCGCTCTGCACGACACACAAGGTTATTCGCCCGAGGATCAGCACGATATCGACGGCGACAAATATCCGGCGCTGGCCAAAGCGATGTCGGAGAGCGGATTGTCTTCCGACGAGATCTTCGACCTCGTCACCTCCAGCATTCTGGACGCGATCGATGCGGCGGTGAAAGTGCGCCAGGCAAGGTGGTTGCCGGCCGGCCAGGCCCAGGACGGATCAGGGGCTAACGGCCGCGAAAAGGGGGCTTAGCGCCCGGGCCCTGGCTGAGTAGTGTCTTGACGCCGATCGCGGCGTCTTCACTGCTCAGGACCGGTCCGGCCAGTTCTGGGGTGGCGGCGTCGGCCGCCGCGACACCGTGATCGCGAGCAAGCGCGATGATCTGTTTGGCTATCGCGGTGGCGACCGTGGGGCCCGCCGCGAGTTCGGCGGCAAACTCGCGGGCGGCCATCAGCAACTGCTCCTGCGGCAGCACGCGGTCGATGACCCCCCAATCTCGCAACACCGATGCCGGATAGGTCTGCCCGGTGATGACCATTTCTCTGGCGTGTGCCACCCCGGCCCGGGCCACCAGACGCTGGGTGCCGCCGGCGGCGGGCGTGATACCCACCCGGGCTTCGACCAATCCCATGTTCGCTTCCGCCGCGGCCCAGATGAAGTCGCATGCCAACGTCAGTTCGAGGCCGATGGTGAGGTTCAGGCCGTGTACCACGGCGACGGTGGGTAGCGGTAGCCGCTCGATCCGTTGGACGAGGCCGAGCAGCCGGCGGCTGAACTCCGTGCCCGCCTCGGCGTCCATCGTGGTGAACTGCTGAGCCTGAACCCCGGCGCAGAACACCTTGCCTTCGGCCCGCACGATCAGGGCGCGTGCGCTCTCGGGAAGGTCGTCCAACGCCGCGTCGTAAGCGTCGGCGACCTCGGGGGTGAACAGATTGAGCCCCGTTGCCGCCCACACGATCTCGGCCACGTCGCCGTTCACGTCCAGCCGAAGATCGCCATGCCGGATGGTCATGTGCGGAGCGTACTGACGTTGCACGCGCTTAATCAAGCATTGTTTGTTATAACTGGTGTTTCCGCCGGTCGTACGCCATGTACAGTCAGGCGCACACTGTGTTCGATGCGGTGGATTCTTCCACTCGCTGCAGACGGGAAGCGGGTGACAGGTGGCCGTAACCAACAGTCCGGTACACAGCCGGTCCGATGCAAAGACTGCCTGGTCAAGGGTCAACTTCTCCGAGGCGATTCAGGGCGTGCAGACCCCGCTCAGCTGGACCTTCTGGCAATTTGCGATGGAGACGGCGGTGCGCCGCGGGTTCGGCGAGCTCGGCGTGCTCACTCGCGCCGAAGTACCGCCTCCGGCCAGCCCGGACGATCGCATCAGCGCCGCATTTCATGGTCTTCCGGCGGGAAATCTCAACACGTTTCACCGCATCGGGCAGCGGATGCCCGGAACGGACGGCGATACGGTCGTGCAACAGATGTTCGGCGAGCCCCGTGGCACAGTCGGGGCCGCGCAGTCCGCGACATCGCGGTTGCGGGCGAAGTTACGCTATCCGGTGATCCTGGTGAGTACCGTCTCCAGTGCCTATCGGCACCGCAAGCACATCCGCCCGCAGCGCGCGCAGATCGGCGCTTGGTGGCGGCGCAGCGTGGTCGAATCCCCGCCCACGACCATCTCCGGAGCTCAGCGCCTGCTGCGGGAGGCCGCGGAAAACTTCGTGACCATCGGCACCATGCACACCACGCTGTCACTGGTGGGTCAGGCGCTCGGCGAGCAGGTGGAATTGCTCGCTTCGGCGGCGTTCGGAACTCGCGAACGGGCGGCCGAACTGATGACCGGATACGGCGGCGTCGAAGAAACCAAAGTCATCGCCGACCTGTGGAGCTTGGCCAACGGCCAGTTGCCGATGACCGAATTCGTTGCCCGGCATGGTTATCACGGCCCGAGTGAAGGCAACCTGCCCAGCCGTGTCTGGCGCGAGGACCAGACACCACTGTGGTTGCTGGCCAATCGTTATCGTTATCGTGAAGCACCGCATCCTGACCAGATCTGGCGGCGCCAGCAACAGATCCGGCGCACGGCGGAACAGGAGATCCTGGCAAATCTTAACGCCGTCAACAAGATTCGTGCTCGGCTTGTCCTGCGGCTGGCGGCCGAATACATCCCCGTGCGCGAAGTCGGGAAGGCCGGCTTCTTACATTGCGTCGATGCGGCCCGGTGTGCAGCGCGCGTCATCGGGGACAAGTTGGCCGCCTCGGGTCAACTAGCGGACCCCGAGGATGTCTTCTTCTTGACCTACGACGAGCTGGTGAATGACGCGCCGGGCAGCGCCGCGGACGAGTTGCGCGCCCTGGTGCTCGCCCGCAGGGCCGACCATGAATACTTTCAACACCTCGACGTGCCCGACCGCTGGGTCGGCAATCCGGTGGCGACGGAAGCATCGCCGGTCGTCGAAGCGGATCGGCCTGCGGTGACCGAGCTGGCCGGGATCGGTGTCTGCGGAGGCGAGGTGACCGGCACCGCGCGGGTGGTCTTGGATCCCGACGACGCCGACCTCGAGGACGGGGACATTCTGGTGTGTCCCACCACAGACCCCAGCTGGACGCCGTTGTTCATGCTGGCCGAGGCGTTGGTGATCGATACCGGTGGCGTCATGAGCCACGGTGCGATCGTCGCTCGTGAGCTCGGCGTCGTCTGTGTGATCAACTCCAAGCACGGCACCCGCGACATCCCGGACGGTGCGCAGATCACGGTCGACGGGACCTCTGGCCGTGTCGTCATCCACCAGCCGCTCGCGGCTTCGGAACAGAATAGTGGTTGACGCACAAAGGATCTGGCGGTTCGACGGCCTCAGCGTGGGAATTGTCCGTCGTCGACTTTGACGATCGTTCCGGTGACGAAGTCCGATGCCGGCGCGGCGAGGTAGAGCAGTGTGCTGTCGAGTTGCGCCGGATCTCCGATGCGTTTGCGGGGCAGGTCGTCGGTGAAGTCCCCGACACGTGCGATTCGGCCCTCCATCATCTCGGTCATGAAAGCGCCGGGGGCGATCGCATTGACGTTGATCCCGTAGCGGACCCACTCGACCGCGAGGGCCTCGGTCATCCTGTTGACGGCCGCTTTCGTCACCGAGTAGAGCGCGGCTCCATCACCCTGGTACTGATACGCGCCCATCGACGACAGGTTGATGATCCGCCCGGGTAGGCCCGCGGCAATGAGACGCCGGGCCACCTCGCAGGTGAGCACGAACGGCCCGCGCAGGTTCGTGTCGATGACGGCGTCGATGAGCTGCAGTGACATGCGGTGCGCTCGTTGGGCGTCCGGGATGCCGGCATTGTTGACCAGGATCGTGACGGTCCCGAAAGCCTGTTCGGCGCGGTCCAGATCGTCGCTGAGTCGAGCGGGTTGCGACACGTCCATCGGCACCGCTGCGCAACGTTGCCCGCGCTCGGTTATTTCGGCAGTGACCTGCTGCAGGCGCTCGAGCCGGCGGCCCGCGACCACGACCGCGGCACCGGCGGCCGCGAGCACCGCGGCGAAGCGCCGGCCGAGTCCGGCGGTAGCGCCGGTGACCAACGCCACCTGGCCACTCAGGTCGGTCGCGGCATGCGGGAGCGGAAATCCTTCGGGCTGGTTCATGAGGCACCGTGTTTTTCTGTTCAGAAGCGCTGCGAGCGTTGCGGGTTTGGCTACCACCTCGAGATGCTGCCATCGCGCGCGGTGATTGCCCAGTGGCTCGGCGTCGCCGCAGCCTACGGACCCGGCGTCCGATCGAACCTGGATCGAAGCCACGGATTGATTTGAGACGTAGAAACTCAAAATGTTATCGTTGCCTCCGTGCGCGAGATGGGGCTGCGGGTATGACGGGGATCGCCGCTGTTACCGACCTGCCGGATGACACCGATGCCGCAGAGCGGCTCGCCGCGCTGCGGCGAGAAGTGCGTGAGCTGACTGGATCATGGCTGGCTGAGGGTCGCTACACACCGCGCAGCGACTGCTGGCTGCGTTCCTTCGATCTGGACTTCAGTCGCGCGCTTGCTGAGCGGGGACTTATCGGCATCACCTGGCCGGTGGAGTTCGGCGGTGGCGGTCTGGACGCCCGGTCGCGTCTGGTCGTCACCGAAGAACTGCTGCGCGCGGGAGCGCCGGTCGCCGCCCACTGGATCGCCGATCGGCAGATCGGTCCGGCGATTCTGCGTCACGGCAGCCACGAACTGCAGCAGGAATTGCTGCCGGGCATCATCAGGGCCGAGTACATCTTCTGCCTCGGTATGAGTGAGCCCGAAGCGGGATCTGACTTGGCCGCGGTACGTACCACCGCGAAGCGGGTCGACGGGGGCTGGTCGGTCAGCGGCCGCAAGATATGGACCAGCGTTGCGCACCGCGCGACGCACGCCTACCTGTTGGCGCGCACGGATTCCACCGGCAAGAAGCACGAAGGTCTGTCCGAATTCGTGGTGGACATGTCCACTCCCGGCATCGAGGTTTCGCCGATTGTCGACATGTCGGGCGAACACCATTTCAACGAGGTCACTTTCACCGACGTCTTCATTCCGCAGCATCGTCTGCTCGGGACGGAGGGAAACGGCTGGCGCCAGGTGGTCGAACAGCTTTCGTTCGAACGAGGCGGCCCGGAACGGGTGTTGAGCACCTACCCGCTCTTGGCCGAAACGCTCGACCACCTCCGTCGTGCCGATGACGACCGCTACGACGTGGAACTAGGTGCCCTGGTCGCGCGGCTGGCCACGCTTCGGCGCCAATGTTGGGAGATCGCCAACGCCCTGGATGCCGGTCGCGCCCCCGTCGTGGAGGCGGCCAGTCTGAAGTATCTGGGCACGGAGTTCGAGAACGACGTCATCGAATTCGCGCGCCGGGTAGGGCTGCCGACCTCACGCAAAGACCCACTGGCGGAGGCGCTCTTGGCGTCTCCCGGGTTCACGCTGCGGGGTGGCGCCTCAGATGTGCTGCTTTCGATCGTCACGAAGAGTGAGACCAAGCCGTGAGTGAATTCGCGCGCGAACTGACAGACCTCATCAAGAGCCTCGCGGCGGAGTCCGGAGATACGGATTCGGCATGGGGCCAGGTCTGCGAACTGGGACTTGCCGGAATCGGGGTACCGGAAGGCCGAGGTGGTTCGGGCGGGAGCCTGGCCGACCTGATCGTGGTTATCCGGGAGTTGGCCCGTGCCGGACTGGGTACCCCGATCGTCGAGGCGTCGACAGCCGCGTATGCAATGGATGCGGCGGCAGGTGAGCAATTCGACACGATCGTCGTCGCGCCCGATTTGAACCTTGCGTCGAAATCGCTTACCGCGCGACTGCCTCGGGTGCCGTTCGCCGACAAGGCCGCCGCCCTGGTGATCGTGGCCTCCTCGGCGGTGGGCAGGGTCGCGCTGGCGGGGGAATCGGTCACCGTCGAAACGGACCACGACATCGCCGGGTTGCCCTACGGCGGTGTACAACTCGACCACGCACCGGTCGAGCACGTGCCCGCCGGGCCGACCGTTGCGCAGATTGGCGACCGTCTGGCTCTGGCGAGGTCGGCCGCGTTACTCGGCAGCGCTTGGGCCGCATACGAACTCACCCGCAGCTACGTGTTGCAGCGTGAACAATTCGGTGCGCCGTTGGTGAAGATTCCTGCCGTGTCGAGCGCGCTGGCACAGATGACGGTGCGTACCAGGTTCGCTCAATCGGCACTGGATCGGGCAACGGCGGCGTGTGCCGCTACCGACGTGCCCGACACGCACCGGTTCGGCGCGGTTTCTGCGGCCCGCATCGGCGCGGCCGCCGCGGCGACGCTGGTGGCACGGACCTCGCACCAGTTGCACGGGGCGGTGGGCATCACCGCCGAGTACGACTTGCACCGCCACACCAGCACGTTGTGGGCACTGCGAGACGCCGATCAGTCCGAATTCGACTACTGCCGCCGGCTCGGGGCACGGGTGCGCGACGAAGGCGAAATCGAGCTCTGGGAAAGCATTTCGGCCTAGCGGGGCCGGATGCCGGCGTAACTTTCAGGAGGCAATAGTGACCGATACCGTCCTCGTCGACACCGCGGACCGCGTCATGGTGATCACGATCAACCGTCCGCAAGCCAAGAACGCGATCGACAGCTCGGTTGCCACCGGTATCGCTGCGGCGATCGACGACCTGGAATCCCGTGACGACCTCACGGCGGCCATCCTGACGGGCGCCGACGGAACATTCTGCGCGGGTATGGATCTCAAGGCCTTTCTGCGCGGCGAGTCACCGTCGATCCCCGGACGTGGTTTTGCCGGCCTCACCGAGAGCCCGCCCACCAAGCCGCTGATTGCGGCGGTCGAGGGCTGGGCGCTGGCGGGTGGCTGCGAGCTGGTGCTCAGCGCGGACATCGTGGTGGCCAGCACGGCCGCTAAATTCGGTCTGCCCGAAGTGAAGCGGGGACTGGTCGCCGCAGCCGGCGGGCTGCTGCGGCTGCCGAAGGCGTTGCCCTACTCGCTGGCTATGCTGACCGCGTTGACGGGAGAACCGATCACCGCTGCGGATGCCGAACGTCATGGACTGGTCGCCGTGCTCACTGAACCCGGTGCAGCCTTGGCAACAGCGCGCGACATCGCCGCCAAGATCGCCGCGAATGGGCCGCTGGCGGTCAGGGCCACGAAGAAGATTCTTGCCAGCCAGAGCAATTGGACCGATCTCGCGGCGTTCGAGTGGCAGCGCGAGATCACCGGCCGGGTGCGGGAGTCCGCCGACGCCAAGGAAGGCGCTCTGGCGTTCGCGGAAAAACGCGCGCCCCAGTGGCAGGGTAAGTAACCCGCCAGACGTCCCTGCGGTGTGACGGGCGGCGCGGACTTCCTAGCCGCCGGGTTGGCTGGGACCGGGTTGGCCCGGTACCAGCCCGTTGGGGTCCTGGGTGAGGTCGACATCGTGGTCGAGATCGGGCATCGTCGGGGCCATTCTGCAGATCGGAATGAATGTCGCGCGACACGGGTCGAAGTCGGGGTCGGCGACGGCCGGCGCTGCGAGGTACAGTCCGGTCGCCACGAGGCCCAGCGTCATAGTCGCGGATTTCTTCAGGGTTGACATAAAAGCTCCCGCTCTGCCTCCGATGAGATCGGGTCAGTATATTGAGACAGGCAATCTCACACAACCCCGGTGTGAACTTGCTCGCGCCCCTCAGCGCCTTGCGGGATTTCGCGCGCCTCGGCGTTGATCGCCTTGATGAGCCACGTCGTGTTGACGATGAACAAGGCGGTGAAAACCGTCGCAGGCAGCCAGAACACAAACAGTCCATTCCAGGCGAACGGGCCGGATTTGAAGAACGGCAGCACGGTCGCGGGCGTGAACATCATCTCGACCCAGATGTTGAAATACGCCAGCCACCGCGGGAACAGCGGCTGTGGCCGCGGATCGGACAAGATCGCGAACGCAAAGGAAATGTACTGCGGCATGAACGGCGTCCACGGCATCACCAGCATGATCCAGCTCATGTCGTTGAGCATCAGGGTCGCATCCGGTGAGCGATCGGGACGAAACGCGGTGATCGCGAACATCAGCGCCGGCACCAGAAACGTCACGCCGGCGAACGCGCCGGCGGCCAGCGTCGCGTTGACGACGGTGGGATGCACTCCGGGAATCCGCCGTATCTGGCCGGATATCACCGCGGTGAACCAGATGTAGAACATCGAGCTGAGGAAGATCAGGCCCGCACCCAATCGGATCCCGGCGGTGTGCGCCCGGTAGTGTGCGGCGACCTGTGCCGCTGACATGCCGGGGGACAGCGGCGGTAGGAACCCGGCGGCGACGAATCCGCCGAAGAACAGCAGTACACAAATGATCCCGCTGAATGCACAGAATCGCTGAAAAGCCGCCTGCGCGTTCATATCAACCCCGATTCCCGATGAAGCTGGTAGTGGCGCCGGTGGGCGCCGGCAGGTCAAGCAGTTTCGCGACGAGTTGGCTGGCGGGATTGCTTTGCGCCATGGGCGAGTCCGGTGGCAGCAGTCCCGCGTCGATCATCATGTGCGCGGCGCGGACCATCAGGATCGATAGTCGGGTGCCGGCCAGAACCTCGTAGTACTGCAGGTCGCGCAGTTGGTGACCGGTCACCTGCTCGTAGTAGGCGATGGTTTCGCCGTGGTCGGGGATACCCGCCGGCAGCTCGAGGCCGACGCCCTCGGTGTGATGGCGCATCAGAAACAGCCACCAACCGAGATCCTGTTCGCGGCTGGCCAGATTCACCATCTCCCAATCGAGCACGCCCACGGGGATGAGTTCAGGAGTGTAGATCATGTTGCCCACCCGTGCGTCCCCCCAATTGAGAACTTTGGGTTCGTCATGCTGCGGGCGGTGCTCGTCCAGCCAGCGCAGCGCCGCTTCCAGAGTGGGGTTCGGCTCGCCGGCCGCAGCCCACTCGAAGGTGCGTCGCCATTGAGCGAGACCCGCGTCGAGACCGCTGTGCTGCTCCGGGGTGTCGAGGAAGTCCAATCCGATTGCGCGCCAGTCGACGTCGTGGATCTGCGCCAGTACGTCAATGCTGTTGTGCCACATCCGCCGTCGTTGCTCCGGCGTGGCTTCCAGCACCCATCCGGTCGCGGTGAACGGCGGGTCGTCGGCGGGGATGCGACCGTCGATCCGCTGCATCACCAGAAACGGCGCACCGAAGACGGAGAGGTCGTCTTCGAGGTAGTACACCGCAGGCACCGGGACCGAGGAGTGCTCTGCCAGTGCCCCGATGACCGCGGCTTCCTTGCTCAAGTCGTAATCCGGAAACACCCCGGGGCCGTCGGGTTGCACTCGGGCGACCATACCGCGCGTGTGCTCGCCGTCGGCGTCGTGCCAATTGGCGGTGAACAGCACCGTCTCATTGGAAAGTCCACCCGCACCGGGGACCTGAACATCGGTCACAGCGATGCCCTGCGCGTCAGGCTGTTTCGCTGCCAGCCAGTCGGCGAGCCGCTTGGCTGCCAACTCGGTGTCGACGACATTCTTCAGGGCCATCATCTACTCCTAGGTGAGTCAATCTATTTAGAAGACAAGGGGTCTCCGCGTTCTCGGTGCGCCGCGTGTCGCATCGATGGCATGACGGTGTCGTCATGCCGGCGGTTCGGCGGGTTATGAGTGCGCGGTGGCCAATGCCCGACGTTTCATCATCCGCTGGTAGTCGTCGAACCAAAGCTCTTGATATGTCGCGTGAGTGGTTCGGCCCTGTTCGTCGGTCCAGCGATAGACGCTGTCGTGAAACGAGGTGTTGGGCCACGCCGGCAGTGGCGCGCAAGCGATCGCCTCACCCTGGAACCGGTACACCTCGCCGGTTTCGTCTTCCGCCGTGATCTCCTGGCGGATCGGAAGGTGGATGCGCGGATGGTATTCGAACACGTTGCGGCGCACCCACTTGATGGAGCGGGACTCGTCGCCACGTTGAACCCAGGCGAAGTGATGCGATGGACGGTCCCCGACGTCGTACAGACCGGCCCAGGCGGGATCGGTGTCCAGTGGCTCGAAACTGATCTGGTTGAAGATCAGATCCGGGCCGAAATACATCGGTGACCAGCCGACCGGCGGAACCGGCACCGCGCCACGGCGTTCCACCCGGATCTGACGCCAAGATCGGTCGCGCGGTGCGTAGCAGTCGACCGGGTAGGTGGTGCCGTCCAGACGCAACTCTCCGGTCATGTGCATGAACTGCTCGGTGCCGCCCGGCTGACGCGCCAAGTCGTGGTGGTCTTCCTCGCCCGGCATCACATGTCCACGAGCCAGCAGGGGGGTCACGGCCTCGGCCACGACGTCGAAGAAGGTGGTGCCCTCGCAGCTGCGGTAGGTGATCCGTGCGGTCCGGCCGGGTTCGACGAAGTCGATGCTCAGCCCGTTGTCGGTGGTGATCGTGCTGCCCTCGACGCGCGGCCACGGCATGGTGATCTCGTAATCGAGGAATGCCATGTCCGTGTACTCGACGTTGTCGGTGCCCTGGAAGATGCAGACGCCACCTTGGGACAGCGGGAACGCCGGCTGGTAGCGCACGTAGAGGAACGCGCCGATCGCGGCTTCGGGAACGCAGAAACCGAAGTAGTGGGTGTGGATCAGGTGCGGATCCCACTGCTCGCCGGCTGCCGGCATCGGTAGTAGCAGGTCGGTGTCCGGTGAATGTGTGGCAAGCGCCATGCCCGATTCGCTCCTATGTCTGGGAGTGTCGGCTCACCGCGACCGGGCATCTCACCGCGCCGCTTGGCAGCTGTGAGCCAGTTCATGTCCGTGGGATCAAGCTAACATCGGATGAATATAGTTTCAATAGTGAATCGCAATTCATACAGTAATAATCCGGGTGTGGAGTCCGAGACCGACGGCAAGGCGACGACGCGCTTCGAACGCCAGCGGCTACGCACCCGGCGCCTGCTGTTGGACGCCGGGCGCACGCTGATCGCCGCCAAAGGCGTTGCCAGCCTGCGCATTCAGGACATCACCGAAGAGGCTGACGTCGCGCTCGGGTCTTTTTACAATTACTTCGAGTCCAAGGAGGAACTCCTTGAGGCGGTGATCACCGAAAGTCTTTCGGACCTGACGTCGGCGATCATCACCAACGTCGACGACGACACCGACCCCGCTGCGGTCGTGGCGCTAGCCAATCTTCGCGTCATCCGGCTCGCCTATGACGAACCCGACTTCGCCCGCCTGATCGTCAACATCGGGCACTCCGAGGCGTTGTTCGGTGACGCCGTCCAGCCGTACGCGCGCATCGCAGTGGAGCGCGGAATCGAAAGTGGCCGTTTCATTGTCGCCGACATCGAGGTGCTGCTCACCGCGGTGATCGGTGGTGCCTTCGCGCTGATCCGGGAAATACTCAAAGGGCGCCATGGCGCCAACGCGCACCAGGCGTTTGCCCGCCATGTGCTGGCATCCCTCGGCTTGCCGCCGCATGAGGCCGAATCCATCGTCAGCGCCGCGGACAGCCGAGACCAGACTGGCGGTCAAACCTCATTGCAACCCTGAGTAGTTGGGGGACAGCACGTCCGCTCTGGTCGCTGTGGTGCCCCGGGATATCTCCCTTGATCGTGTAAATATATGAGACGTTCTTTCTGAAAACTCCGCGGTCGCTTTCAGCGGTGTGCCGGGCGGAAAGCGCGATAACTTGACCTGAGGGCAAGGGGAAGATGCCATGGGCATTCGTACGCAGCGGATCAGCGCGTACCTCGGATTCGCGTGGGTCGTTTTATTCTTCCTGGGCTTTTGGGGTCTGGCTCGCTTCGTTCCGCCACCCTCGCCAGAGTTGGGACCGCAGGAGATCAAGGCGTTCTTTGCCGGCAACACCTCCGGCATCCGCATCGGAATGCTCATCAACATGTTGGCGGGAGCGTTGATGCTTCCGTGGTGTGCGGCGTGGGCAGTTCAGATGAAACGGATCGAGGGCCGCACCTCGCCCCTGACCTACACCATGCTGATGTGCGGAGCGTGCCTGGTGCTCGAATTGATCTTCCCGTGCGCTTTTTGGCAGGTCGCCGCATTTCGCCCGGAGGGTGACGCGGAGATCATCCAGCGCCTCAACGACCTGGCCTGGCTGCCATTCCTA